>CAJOHD010000004.1 GCA_905234275.1 uncultured Bacteroidales bacterium
GATGATACTGCATCAGCTTGTGGGAAAGTAGGTCGTCGCCAAACCCATAAAGGAGCCCCAAAGGCTCCTTTTTTTGTTTACCGTTTACCGTTTACTGTTTAAAGAAAAATAAACTTTTAAACGGTAAACCGTAAACTTTTAAACTAAATTACTATCTTTGCATCGTGAAATTTTTAAGGGTCATATTATTATTAATAGGTGTGATAAACTGCCATTTTTTGATGGCTAGCACTACCCTTTTACATGAAAACGATTCCACAAGAGTTGATTCCACGTTAGTGAGATATTTTTATGATAAGCTTGATAATCAACAGCTTGGAGATATAAAAATTTGGGATACCACTACCCTTTCAGCTTCATTTTACGACCCGACTAATCCACTTTATGAGTATTATCAGGAATTGAGCAACTCTGGACATGCTCATAACAATTTGGAGTTCTACTTCCCTACTTCTATCGGTTTCAACAACAATCTGATATCTTACGACAAATTCATCATCACAAAATCTAAAATCCTCTACCCTATTGTTTATCAGCCATTTACAGAGATTAGCTACATGATGGGAAGCAAAAAAGAACAGCATTTAAACGTTCTTTTCTGCAGAGAATTTTTACCAAGATTTTTTGTTACGCTGAATTTTAATATAGATTATGCGCCTTCAGTCTATCAGAGAAGTTATGCGCAAGACCTTTATTTTGTTGGTAATTTCCGCTGGAATACTAAAGATGGACGTTATGGTGTAAACGGTTATTATGTCACCAATAAGGTCGATGTTTACGAAAACGGTGGTATTACCAACGATTCAATTTTTGTAAATTTGGTTGAAACGGACAAAACCGTTATCCCAGTAAATTTGAGTGGCGCAAGCAATTTAATAAAGGTATCAGGATTTGGGATTAATCAATACTTTGTTTTAAGCAATTCTGACATTCAGACAGAGAAAAAAATTGGGCTCGGTAGAATTAACTATTCGTTTGATTATCAAAGAAATAGATATCTTTACAAAGACACTGATCCGACTTCAGATTTTTATTTCGGATATGATCCTGTTTTGAATACAGAGGAGACTTTAGACAGTCTTACTTTTTATACGATAAAGAATGAAATTAGTTGGAACTCATTGAGTTATGGTAAATATAGCAACGATATTCCATTTTATCTGACATTCGGTGCCGAGCATAATTACACGCATCACAAAGGATACAAAGAGATTTTGACAGGAGAACAATTTGGTGAAGTGGCCTATCAAAATATCAGGGCAAAAGCCGGGATTATTATCAATCTGTTTAAATCGACAAGAATCACTGGTAAAGGCGAGCTTATTTTGAGTGATTATCATGCGGGAGATTTCATTTTAAACGGCCAGTGGAAGCAGTTTTTGGGTACTTACAAGAGAAATATTGGTGCTTTAGTGTTTGATGTGAATCTTTCAAGACAATCACCGGATTGGTTTGAAGAAACTTATTATTCAAACAATTTCAGATGGAGCAACGATTTCAGTCCATCGACATATTTGAAATTGCAGGGAGCCTATGAAACTCCTTGGTTCTCATTAGGTATTAAGCAGACAACTATCGATCATTATATTTATTTCGGTGAAAACGCGAAGCCGGTGCAACACACTGGAACCATTTACATCACATCGACTTATGCGAAACTTACCATCAATGTGAAATATTTCGAGATTGGCGCATTCGCATCAATGCAAGTCACTGATCATGATAATATTGTACATCTTCCTTTGTATTATGGAAAGGTGAAATTTGGCTGGAACATCAATCTTGTGAAAGGAATTTCGCTGATTCAGCCAGCCGTTGTCCTCAATTATTTCACAGAATATTACGCTGATGCATACATGCCTGCTACGAGGACATTCTATCTTCAGAATGACGTAAAAATCGGAAACTATCCGTTCTTGGATTTTTATCTGACAATTAAATTGAAACGCGCAAACATTTACGTTGGATATACCAATATCTACAGTTTAACCAAGGTCAACAGATATTTTACCACACCTCATTACCCGATGAGGGATTCGAAAATCGTTTTTGGAGTAAAATGGCGTTTGTATAAGTAGTTACATCATTCCACGCTGTTTCTTGATTCTATCGTAAGCGTCGTTGATTTCCTGGAATTTCTTCTCTGCAGCTTTGCGCACATCTTCGCCAAGATAAGCCACTTTATCAGGATGGTTTTTCTTAGCCATTTCGCGATAAGCTTTCTTAACCTCATCATCTGATGCAGATGGATCTATGCCGAGAATTGTATAAGCATCGTCAACCTGCTTTACGAACATCGCCTTAATTGATTCAAAATCAGAGGTATAGACGCCCATGTAACGCGAAATCGATTCGATTACATTGACCTCATTTTCATGCACTTGACCATCTGCGGAAGCGATACCGAAAAGATAATGAAGCAGTTGCAGACGTGACGAATAATCCATGTAGCGACCAATCTGCTGACTCACATCGGCTATTTGGATATCCTGCTTAAGAATTTCACGCAAAGTGAGAATATATTTCTCAGCCTGTTCCTGTCCGAAATTCGACAAGAAAAACTGCTTAACATAATCAAGTTCAGACTTTTTCACAGTGCCATCAGCCTTCATCACAGCAGCTGAAAGAACCAGCAAACTTGAAGAGAAATCCCTTTGTTTTGGTGTATGTCCAAGAAACTCAGTATCTTTCCGTGAATAACCTCCACCCAAGAACGAACCGAGAGCTACACCTAAGATAGCACCAATAGGCCCTAGCGCGTAAAATCCAACAATAAAGCCAAGAATACTCGGCAAACATCCAAAACTTTTATTTGATTGATTATCAGTATTATTACTCATCTATTTACAATTATATTATCGTTGTTTCTATTTTTTACAAAAATACAAAAAAATGTTAAAAATTTTTAGAAAAATTAACAAATTTTTACTAATTTTGCGCTTTTCAAAAAAACGAGCAAAAAAGCTTCGAAAAAAATTGAAAATCATATAGTAGAACAATAAATTTTATAGAAAAATGGGAAAAACCAAGTACGTTTATCTTTTCGGCAACCGTACAGCCGAGGGTAACTCAACAATGAAGAATTTGTTGGGCGGTAAAGGTGCAAACTTGGCAGAGATGTGTCTGTTAGGTTTACCGGTTCCAGCAGGTCTCACAATCACAACTGAATGCTGCACAGCGTATTATGCTAACAACTGCCAGCTTCCAAAGGGTTTGATGGATGAGGTTCACGCAGGAATCAAGAATATGGAGAAAATCATGGGCATGAAATACGGCGATGCTAAGAATCCTCTCTTGGTGTCATGCCGTTCTGGCGCGCGCCAGTCAATGCCAGGTATGATGGACACCGTTTTGAATATCGGTCTCTGCTCAAAGACTATCCCTGGTTTGATCGCAAAAACCAACAACGAACGTTTCGTTTACGACTCATATCGCCGTTTGATCATGATGTACGCTGACGTCGTCATGGAGAAGGCTGAAGACAGAGAGCCTGTGAAAGGCAAAGGTATCCGTAAGATTTTGGATGACAAACTCGATGCTTTCAAGGCAAAGAAAGGTTACAAGTCAGATACAGAAATCACAGCTGCTGAGCTCAAGGCTTTGGCTGAGGATTTCAAGAAGATCATTAAGAAAGAACTCGGAACAGAGTTCCCGGATGACGCAGAGCTGCAGCTTGAAGGCGGTATCAGAGCCGTGTTCAAGAGCTGGAACGGCAAGAAGGCTGTGTCATACAGAAGAATCGAAGGTATTCCTGAGGATTGGGGAACAGCTGTCAACGTGCAGACCATGGTGTTCGGTAACATGGGTGAAAACTCAGCAACAGGTGTTGCTTTCACACGTGACCCTGCAACAGGTGACAACAAGTTCTACGGCGAATGGCTGATCAACGCTCAGGGCGAGGACGTCGTGGCAGGTATCCGCACTCCTAACCCATTGAACAAAGCCACCAAGAACGAGAAAAACAAGAAGTTGCATTCAATGGAAGAGCTTATGCCACAGACTTACAAAGAGCTGTGCGACGTTCGTGAAACATTGGAGAACTTCTACAAAGACATGCTCGATATCGAGTTCACAATTCAGGACGGTAAGTTATATATGTTGCAGTGCCGCGTCGGTAAACGCACTGGCGTTGCAGCAGTCAACATGGCTCTCGACATGCTTCACGAAGGCAGAATCGACGAGGCTACAGCTGTCATGAGACTCGGTGTCAACCAGATTGACGAGCTCCTCCACCCTATCCTCGACGCAAAAGACGAGAAGAGCAAGAGCGTTTTGGCTCACGGTCTTCCGGCAGGTCCTGGCGGCGCGGTGGGTAGAATCGCATTGAGCAGCGAGAAAGCTATGGAATACAGAAGCGCAAAGCAGGCTAACATCCTCGTCCGCGAAGAGACCAACCCAGAAGACGTTGAAGGTATGCGTGCTGCTGACGGTATCCTCACACAGCGTGGCGGTATGACCTCACACGCAGCTTTGGTTGCACGTGGCTGGGGCAAATGCTGCATCGTAGGTTGCGAGGCTGTCCATATCAACGAGAAAGAAGGCACTGTAAAAATCGGTGAAAAGACATACAAAGAAGGCGACATCATCTCGCTCAACGGAACAAAGGGTTATGTGTACGACGGTTCAGTGAAGACCATCGACGCAACAGAGAACAAACGTTTCCAGGAGTTCATGAAGCTCGTCGACAAATATCGTAAGATGGGTGTCCGCACCAACGCTGATAACCCGGACGACGCACAGAGAGCTGTCAGCTTCGGCGCTGAAGGTATCGGCTTGTTCCGTATCGAGCACATGTTCTACGGCAAGAACAGCGAGAAACCTCTTGCTAAACTCCGTAAGATGATCCTTGCTGACACCACAGAAGCACGTAAGGCTGCTTTGGCAGAACTCGAGCCATACATCCTCGAATCGGTGAAAGCCACCATGAAGGTTTTGGACGGCAAACCTGTCACCTTCCGTTTGATGGACCCACCATTACACGAGTTCGTGCCTCATACACTCGACAAGCAGAAAGCTGTTGCTGCAGATCCTGAGTACAACATCACTCTCAAGAAGCTCCAGAAACGTATCGAAGAGCTGAAGGAAGTCAACCCGATGATGGGTCTCCGCGGCGTACGTCTCGGCATCGTTTATCCAGAGATTTCAGAGACACAGTTCCGTGCTTTGTTTGAGGCTACAGCACAGTTGATGAAGGAGAAGAAACATCCACATCTCGAGATCATGGTTCCTCTCACAATCAACGTGAAAGAGCTTGAAAATCAGAAAGCTATCGCAGAACGCGTCAAGGCTGAGATTGAAAAGAAATACAAAGTCACTATTGAGTACATGTACGGCACAATGATCGAGATTCCACGCGCAACATTGGTGGCAGACAAGATTGCTGAAGTTGCACAGTTCTTCTCATTCGGTACCAACGACTTGACTCAGATGACATTCGGTTTCTCACGCGACGACGTCAACTCAATCGTTCATGCTTATATCGACCAGAAGATCATCCCTGCCGATCCTTTCAACACATTGGATCAGGAAGGCGTTGGCCAGCTGGTGAAGTTGGGTGTTGAACGCGGACGTTCGACAAGAAACAACCTGAAGTGCGGTGTTTGCGGCGAACACGGTGGTGACCCGGCATCAGTAGAGTTCTTCTACGGCGCAGGTTTGAACTACGTTTCATGCTCACCATTCCGCGTGCCGGTTGCAAGACTGGCTGCTGCACAGGCGGCAATTAAGGCTGACAGAGCAAAATAGTCTTTAGACATTAGTTTTTAGACGTTAGACATTAGTAGAGACGCCACGGTGTGACGTCTCTACGTGTTTTTATTACCCTTCCCCTTCATTTCGACCGGAGCGAAGCGGAGTGGAGAAATCTTATTTTTTCACAATACTCTTGACTTTTTCAGAAAATAGTTGTATTTTTGCGCTGTATTAATATAATATATGTCATGAGTACGCAAAACATGATAGATCTGATAGCCGATTATTTCAAAACGCAACCTGTTTTGAAAGCATGGTTATTTGGCTCGTACGCTCGTGGTGAAGAGACATCAGACAGTGATGTTGATGTACTTTTTGTGCCAGACCGCTCGGGCAAGCCTTTCACATTGTTTACGATGGCAAAGATGTATCAGGATTTGAAGAAAATGCTTGACAAGGAAGTTGATTTGGTGGAGGAAGGCTCGTTGCGCCCATACGCCAGCGCAAGTGCAGAACAGGACAAAAAACTGATTTATGAGAGAGCGAATTAGAGATAAAGGAAGGCTTGAGGACATTAGGCATTATTCCGAAATAGCGGAAAGCATCGTAAAAGGAATGTCATACGATGACTTCGTAAAAGATGTCAAATCGTATTATGCCGTAATGAAAACCGTCGAAATCGTTGGCGAAGCGGCATATATGCTTACAAAAGAGTTTAAAGAAGCCCATTCAGAGACACCTTGGGAAATTATTCAAGGTATGCGACATATTCTGGTTCATGGATATGCCAGTGTTAATGCTTCTACTTTGTATGAAACAACTGTAAATAATATTCCAGAGTTGAGGAAGCAAGTTGAAAAGTATTTGGAAGATACTGATTGGGACAAGTGGGCTGAATAATGGAGTCCACTTTTTTATAAAGCTATCATTATGAAGAAATGTTTACTCCTATTATCAATACTATTATCAACATGTTCTCTTTTTGCTCAGTTAGAGGTAAAAGAAGGCTCTTTTAAAGAAGTTCCAGGATTCGTAAATATCAATCCTGACGATAATTATCAAACAGATGACAACAATTTGCCGTTTGCTGTAATTAAAGTTAGGACTGAGAATATTAACGATAAGCAGCGTCGTGAGCTTAAATTCAGCGGTAACGCCGGCACTTTCATTATGTTGGAGTACAAAGATGGTGAAGTTTGGGTATATTTAACTGCACAATATGCTGATTATTTGAAGATATCCCATCCTGATTATAGTTCAATTGAATTCACACTGCCTTTTGATTTAAAACCGAAATGTTGTTATGAGATGACACTTGTAAATAAAACCGAAGCAATAAGCAATGGCTGGGCGTCATTAACCATAACAACAAGTCCTGAAAATGGTGCAGATATATCATTGAATGGAAGACCTTTGAATCAAACAACACCATATACAAATAATATGATTCCTGCTGGAAAATATGAAATTACTGTTTCGAAATTTGGGTTTGAGGATGTTACAAAAACCATGGTTATTAACGAAGGCGAATCTACTAATTTTGGAATTGATATGCCATATAAATATGGGAATCTTAATATCGTGTCAGATCCTTCTGAAGCAATTGTTTATATTGATGATGTTGAATGTGGTTCGACGCCATTAACTATTAACAATATCAAATATGGCATGCACAACTTAAAGATATGCCATAAAAACATGAAAGATTTCAAACAACAAGTCACAATAAACAATGGTAATCTTATTGAAATAGATGCAATTTTAGAGAATTGTCCTAATGGCGCAATTAATGGTTTGTTTTCAGTAAGTCCAACAAAACAAGTTTATTTCTCTCAAGGCAATCTTCAATATAAGGCTTCAACAAAAACATGGCGTTTTGCAGAAAATCAATGGGATTATATAGGAATGAATAATAAAAATATATCTAATGACTACAATGGTTGGATAGATCTTTTTGGATGGGGTACTGGAAATAATCCGTCGAAAAGTTCAACTAAAGCTAATTCATATAAAACTTTTTATGATTGGGGTTTAAATACGATTTCAAATGGGGCAGAACAGAAATGGCGAACATTGACAAAAGACGAATGGGATTATGTTTTTGACAAGAGAAATACTAATTCTGGTATAAGATATGTTCTAGCTAGTATAAATGGAATTTGGGGAATTGTATTGATTCCAGATAGCTGGGACAGCTCCATCTATAGCATTAAAGCCTTTAATATGTTAAATGGGGCTGAAAACATAAATTATATATCACAATATGATTGGATTAATATTTTTGAGGCCAATGGAGCTGTTTTCTTACCTGCTGCTGGTAATCGATTTATGAACGTAATAAGCTATGACAATCTTGATGGTTACTATTGGTCAGCCACATATTGTGAAAAATGGTATTCCTATTGTGTTCACTTTAGCATTTATCTCATTGATTGCGATTGCCACCATATGGGCAATGATATAGGTCAAAGTGTGCGATTAGTTTGTTCTGCAGATAATTAATGTTTTATAACTATCTTTTAATCAAACTTATGCTTCCACCTTCTGTGACTCCACAGCCAGTAGTATGGGTGGTTTTTGATGGTCTGTTCCAGTAATTCCACGTATTTCTGCATGATGGCACCTTCAGGGAGGTCGTTTGGATGCTCGCAGATTTGTAAACCAATGTTGCAAAAAATTTCATCCATCTGGCTGCATGTTTAAAAAATAATCGTAACTTTGCTTGTTTTTAAGTTACAAAAATATGCCGGAAATTAGCAAATTTTATGGAATCGCTATTTACATGTTTATTGGTGACCACAACCCACCACATTTTCATGTTTACTATGATGGCTTGTCAGCTCTGATATCAATAAAAGACGGAACCATTATTAAAGGATCATTGCCACCACAAGCAAAGCGTCTAGTAAGAGAATGGCTTGAACTTCACAGAGATGAATTGCTGGATAACTGGAATCGCTTGTCAAACAGCGAATCCGCTATAAATATAAAACCATTAAGATGATGAAAAATAATGATATTTTGGCAATAATAGCCGCTGAATATATTGAGGATTATAAACTTCGCCTCACCTTCAACAATGGAGCTGTTCGAATAGTCGATTTTGTGCCTTTGATGCAAAAAGGAATATGCAAGAAATTGCAAGACAAAGACTTTTTCCGCTCATTTAAATTAGACCCATTCACGGTTGATTGGAACAACGAAATAGGCTTCGCTCCAGAATACTTATATGAAATCGGTGTATTTCCCAACGACGAAGATGACCTGCCATCGATGGCGGCAGAAGAACAGCATCCTTACGGGAATTAGTATCAATAATTAAAGTTGTTAATTATTCTAAGGCTAATCAAACTTATGTTTCCACCGTCTGTGACTCCACAGCCAATAATATGGGTGGTTTTTGATTGTTTGTTCCAGTAATTCGACGTATTTCTGCATGATGGCACCTTCAGGGAGGTCGTTGGGGTTCTCGCAGATCTCATGGACGTCGAGGCGGTATTTGCCGATGCGCTCCTTGATTACTTCGTAATATAGAACAGGGAGGTTGTATTTGCGCGCAAAGCCTTCTGAGCCACGGATAAAACCTGTGCGACGATGCAGAAAATCAGTGACATAGCAGCGCTCAGGGTTGGAAGGATTCTGGTCGGAGAGAATCATGTAGGCGGCTGGAATGTGATTTTCCTCATGATATGCCATCACCTCGCGGACGTTGTCATGAAACACGACTTGGTCGCCATAACGTGTTCGGGCTCTGTTGATTAGCTTTTCGAAGACCTTATTCGTATTGTGCGCCCCCACCCCTATTCCGTGATGCTTGAACTGCATGTCGACACTCAAAACCATCCATTCCCAGTTGTTGTGATGGCTCGACATCAGAACGACACTCTTGCCTTGGTCGAAATATTTATTTACCAATTCAGGATTTGAGCAATGATAACGGCGCATCACGTTTTTACGGCTCATCGTCAACATCTTTAGCATTTCGGCGGCAAGCTGCATGAAGTGCCAATAATACTTGTTTCTCGCCATCCTCACCTCTCGCCTGCTCCATTCCGGAAACGATTTTGCAAAATTATCGTCGATAATCTTACGTCTATACCTTATCACAAATGCCATTAATATATAAAAAGGTATAAAAATCACGTAAAGAAGCGCCAATGGCAATATCGAGAGCGGATATAATATGAAATAGAATAAAAAATATGTCATCTCTAAAATTTTGAGCCGTAAAATTACACATTTTATCTGTTTTAAACGTCAAAAAAATTTATTTTTTCAAAGTGTTGCTTTTTTGAAATATTATTTGGAACTTTGCATTTTATTTAGGATTAATTCATCAATACAAAAGATATGGCTAAAAACATCAACGAATTGAGAGAGGCTTTGGCCTCTTACGGCATCAAGGATGTCAAGGAAATTTATTATAATCCTTCATACGAAGATCTTTACAAAGACGAGATGAATCCGGCTTTGACAGGTTTTGAGAAAGGTGTTGAGACCGAACTCAAGGCTGTCAACGTGATGACTGGTATCTACACCGGCCGTTCGCCTAAGGACAAATACATCGTCATGGACAAGAACTCGAAGGACACCGTGTGGTGGAACACCCCTGTTTATCCTAACGACAACCACGAAATGAGCGAGAAAGTGTGGGAAGAAGTGAAAGCTCTCGCAAAGAAACAGCTTTCAGGCAAGAACCTTTACGTTGTCGATGCTTTCTGCGGCGCCAACAAAGACACCCGCATGGCTGTGCGTTTCATCATGGAGGTGGCATGGCAGGCACACTTCGTGCTTAATATGTTCATCAAGCCAACCGAGGAAGAGCTGAAAGAGTTCAAACCGAACTTCACTGTTTACACAGCTTCGAAGGCTAAGGTAGAGAATTACAAAGAGTTAGAATTGAACAGCGACACCTGTGTGGCATTTAACGTGACATCGCGCGAGCAGGTCATTTTGAACACCTGGTACGGCGGCGAGATGAAGAAAGGTATGTTCTCAATGATGAACTACTACCTGCCGTTGAAGGGCATCGCTTCAATGCATTGCTCAGCAAATACTGACATGAAGGGCGAAAACACAGCTATCTTCTTCGGTTTGTCAGGAACAGGAAAGACTACCCTTTCGACCGACCCGAAACGTCTGCTTATCGGTGACGACGAGCACGGCTGGGACGACGAGGGCGTGTTCAACTTCGAAGGCGGCTGCTACGCAAAGGTCATCAACCTCGACAAAGAGAGCGAGCCTGATATCTACAACGCCATCAAACGCAACGCATTGCTCGAAAACGTCACTGTCGACGCCAACGGCAAGATCGACTTCAAAGACAAGAGCGTGACCGAAAACACACGTGTCTCCTATCCTATCGAGCACATCGAGAAGATTGTGAAGAACGTGCGTCCGGTGTCATCAGGTCCTGCAGCAAAGAACGTGATCTTCCTCTCAGCTGACGCTTTCGGAGTGTTGCCACCAGTCTCAATCTTGACTCCAGACCAGTGCAAATACTACTTCCTGAGCGGTTTCACTGCAAAACTGGCAGGTACAGAACGTGGCATCACCGAGCCTACCCCAACATTCAGCGCATGCTTCGGCCAGGCATTCCTCGAGTTGCATCCAACAAAATATGCTGAGGAACTCGTGAAACGTATGGAACAGAGCCACGCCAAGGCGTATCTGGTCAACACCGGATGGAACGGCACAGGCAAACGTATCTCGATCCGCGACACACGTGGCATCATCGACGCCATCTTGGACGGCTCAATCGAGAAGGCTCCAACCAAGAAGATCCCGTATTTCGATTTCGAGGTTCCTACAGCATTACCAGGCGTTGATCCGAAGATTCTCGATCCACGCGACACATACGCCAATGTTGAAGATTGGAACAAGAAAGCAGAAGACCTCGCCGGCAGATTCATCAAGAACTTCGCGAAGTTCACGACGAATGACGCTGGCAAGGCATTGGTGAAAGCCGGTCCACAACTTTAAACGATTTAAATCAGTAGAGACGCCATAATATGACGTCTCTACAATTTTTTATAAAAACAAACTAATCCTAATAAAATGAAAAAAACAATAATTCCGATAGTATTGATGCTTGTTGCGTTGACAACATTATCATTTACGGCAGGCAAAGGAATCACATTAAGACTTAATCCTACAAAGGGCAAGACTTATGTTATTGATTCCAAGACAAATCAAACAACGACCATGAAGATTCAAGGTCATGCGATGAATTCCATTCAAAAAATGGATATGAAACAGAGTTTTAGCGCTAAAGAGGTTTCGAATAATAGCATTACTCTTAGCACTCAGATCGACGCTATAAAAATGGCTGTTACAACCATGGGCGTGACTCTCAATTATGACTCTGAAAATCCTCAAAACAACAGCCCGATGATAGCAAATCAGGCACAAGAGTTTGACGCCATCATCAAGAAGCCGACCTATGTGACTTATGATGCATTGGGTCATCTTACAGAGGCTGATGACAATGATATGAGTCAGTTAAGCAATGTGATTATTGAGCTTCCTGAAGAAGAATTAAGCGTCGGAAGCCAGTGGACTTTTTTAAAGACTCAGGAAATCGGCGATTTTGATGTCAGCGTTAATATGATATACACCGTCACAGCCATATCAAAAAAAAGCGTCGACGTCAGCTTCACAGGAACCATTGACGCCAAAGATATTTCCGGTACATACAACGGCACAGCATCAATCAATGCACAAACAGGCATCATAATGACGTGTTCGCTTGAGAATAACGTTTCGGCGACAGTCTCAGATCAAGGTATGGAAATACCGCTTACGATTACGGGAACGGCGACGATTTCTGTTAAAGAGCAATAAAAAAAAAGACCGAGTGAAACTCGGTCTTTTTTTTAGTTAAGCATCACTGGCATCAGCAGCATCAGGATGTCCTCGTCGGCGTTTTGGTTGTCGACTGGGGTGATGATTCCGGCGCGGTTTGGTGCCGACATCTCGAGCTGAATCTCAGTCTGGCTGAGGTTTGCGAGCATCTCCTGGAAGAACTTCGAGCTGAAGCCGATTTCCATGTCTTCGCCTGAATAGTTGCAGGTGAGGCGTTCCTTAGCTTCGTTCGAGTAGTCGAGGTCTTCGGCTGTAAGAACCAACTCCTGACCGCTGATCTTGAAACGAATCTGGTGTGTCGCCTTGCTTGAGAAGATAGCCACACGCTTGATAGCAGCGTTAAGCAGCTGACGGTCAACGATAAGCTTGTTAGGATTTGTTGTCGGGATGACTGCCTCGTAGTTAGGATAACGACCTTCGATGAGGCGGCAAATCAGCTTATACTCGCCAAATGTGAACGATGCGTTGGTGTTGTTGAACTCAACATGCACTGGCTCATCTGCTCTGCCAGCCAAGATGTTCTTCAACTGGTTGATAGGCTTCTTAGGCACGATGAACGATGCTGCTGCATCCGACTTCACGTCCATTCTTCTGTAGCGCACGAGCTTGTGGGCGTCGGTTGCCACGAAGGTGAGGCATGTGTCGCTCATAGCCATGAACACACCTGTCATGATTGGGCGGATCTCGTCGTTGCCTGTCGCGAAGATTGTCTTCTCGAAGCCGCAAGCGAGCACGTCGGCAGGGATATCCCACACTGAAGGCTCAGCGATTACTGGCACTTGCGGGAATTCGTCGCTCTTATGGCCAACCATTTTATAACGTCCCTCGCCTGTCGTGATTTCGATAGCGAGAGTTGCTTCGTCGATATTAAATGACACTGGGATGTCAGGGAAATTCTTCATCACGTCGATAAGCAGACGTGCCGGAATGGTGACCTGGCCCTTGCCTTCCACCATGTCAGGCTTAATGCTGACAGTCATCGTCGTCTCAAGGTCAGATGCCGTGATTTTGAGCTCGTCCTCAGCAATATCGAAGAGGAAATCGTCCAAAATCGGCAGTGTGTTGCTTGAATTGATGACACCACTGAGTGCCTGGATTGCTTTTAAAAGCTTTAAACTCGAAAGAATAAATTTCATATCTCAATAATTTTTCGGACTGCTAAATTACAACTTTTTCTTGAATTGCAGCCTATTTTTTTATATTTTTTTATTTATTGATGAAAACCGCCGCCGTCCACTCGTTCTTCTTGATGTGATTCAGATAAGAAAGACCAAGACGCTCAGCCTCGTTTCTAATCAATTGTAAGTCAGCCTCATAGAAACCGCTGAAGAAAATTTTGCCGCCTTTTTTCAGACATTTCACGTATTCGTGCATGTCGCGCAGCAGAATATTGCGGTTGATGTTTGCGATGATAATGTCAAACTGTCTGTTGTTCAACGAGTTGGCATCGCCGAGTTCAACAATAATCTCGTTCTCATCGTTGAGTTTCACGTTGTCGAGAGCGTTGCGGTAAGCCCATTCGTCGTTGTCGATGGCAACAGTCTTCGCCGAACCGAGTTTCTTGGCTAAAATTGCCAAAACGCCCGTTCCCGAGCCCATATCCAGCACGTCTTTACCCTTGAAATCCTCGGTAAGCATGAGCTTAATGATCTGTGCCGTCGTCTCGTGATGCGCGGTGCCGAACGACATCTTAGGCTCAATGCAAAGGTCGTATTTATAGCTGCTGTCGGCCTCATGGAAAGGCGCGCGGATGCGACAGGTGTTGTCAATCACCACAGGCTCGTACGACGACTCCCATGTGGCGTTCCAGTCCTGATCAGGAATCAGTTCCTTCTTAACCACTTGAACATCAGCAAATTGCTCCATGGCGAGTATTGAATCCAGACCTTCCTTATCGAACGAAGGCTCGGTGCAGTAAGCTGTAAAGCCCTCGTCAGCATCCATAAAGCTGTCGAAGCCGATATTGCCAAGCAGCTCGGCAAACATATCTTTCAAAGCCTCGTTATGAGGATTCGAGAAAGTATAGGCTATATAATTCATTGTCAGTTACTTAGAAGCCTGTTCGCAGATACTCACAAAATCTTCAGCCTTGAGCGATGCGCCGCCGATCAGACCGCCGTCAACGTCAGGCTGGGCAAAGAGTTCAGACGCGTTCTTAGCGTTGCAGCTGCCGCCGTAGAGGATATGGATCTGACTTGCGATGTCGTCGCCATATTTCTCTTGCACGAGTTTGCGGATAAAAGCGTGCACTTCCTGAGCCTGAGCCGGGGTTGCGGTCTTACCTGTTCCGATAGCCCATACAGGTTCGTAGGCGATGATAACATTCTCAATATCAGCTATGTCGAGATGGAACAGTCCCTCCTCCACTTGTTTGCGTATCACGTCGAAATGCTTGTTGGCTTCGCGCTCCTCAAGGACCTCGCCCACGCAGAAAATCGGCACTATTTCATATTGCAGAGCCAAGTTAACCTTTGCGGCAAGAGTTTTGTTGTCCTCACCGAAATATTTTCTGCGCTCGCTATGACCAATAATGCAGCAGCTCACTCCTATCGAGTCGAGCATCTTGGCAGAGATCTCGCCGGTGTAAGCGCCTGATTCCCAAGCGGCTACGTTCTGTGCGCCCACTTCAAACAATTCATGCTCCGAAGCTTCGTCGGTAGCGAGTTCGAGGTAAGGGAATGGAGGGCAAATTATCACTTCGCACGAAGGTTGTTTGTCTTCGAGAAGATTTTCGAGGTCTTCAATTAGGGTTTGGGCTTCCTCGAAATCGAGGTTCATTTTCCAGTTGCCGGCAACGATTTTATTTCTTTTCATAATATGATGATTTTAATTAATTGCTTGAAAGTGCAAAGATAGTAAATTTTTGTTTATAAGTTTACAGTTTAAAAGTTTAATATCTTAGCCAAGAACTCCCCTTTGGGAATACTCAACTTCACAAAAGTCGACACTTTCTTTCCGAGATCCTTAATTGAGCCACCGATGAGATAAACGTTGTTGTCGATAATTAAGAATCTGTCGTGAGACTTGTTGAAATGCTCAATGTTTATTGGTTGATACTGAGAGTTGTGCTTTGATAAATCCAGTTTCAGATTTTCAGAAATATGAGCAGTATAAATTGTAGCTAAAACTCCATCTGCTCGTTTGTTCAGCATCTTCAGAATTGAATCGTCAATATAGTTGTCAATAAGGATGATTTCTTTCTGAGCTTTGCGTATCAGATCCGCAATAAAAGTATATGCATCAAAAATCTGACCGTCGTAGAAAACGCCTTCATGAGGTGGCAATTGACCTTTTATTTCGGTTTCCATCATATTAGTTTTCTCCTCAAGTTTGTAAACTTTCACCTCTAAACGATCCAGTCTGTTATTTACAGCATAGCCCCTTAAGATGAAATCTTTGATTATTTTATTAGCCCATTTCCGAAAATCTGTACCGCGTTTTGATTTTACTCGATAACCAACAGAAATTATCACATCCAGATTGTAAAACTTGGTTTTATATGGTTTCCCATCAGAAGCAGTTAGTAAGGATTCCTTACATACTGAAATTCTCTCCAACTCTCCTTCCCTAAACAAGTTACCAACATGTATGGTAATGTTGTTTCTTGTTGTTTCAAACAAAACGGCCATCTGTGCCTGTGTTAGCCACACTGTTTCGTCATATAATTGCACTTCAAGTTGAATAGTTCCGTCTTCGCTTCTATAAATAATTACTGACTTTTCCGATTGCTGATCATCTGCCGGTAAAGTAATCTGATTATCCATTTTTAAAAATTTAAAAGGTTACTAAATCCCGTTTTATTCTTGCTGCAAAATTACAACAAAATCAGCAATTTGTCAAGAAGTTTTTGTCAAAAAAGTTCAGAGCAGTTTAAACAGTAAACTTTTAAACTATTAAACTAAAAAATCTCGCTGCCGGGCTTTATCTTTTGTCGGAAATCTGGTAAAACCCTGTAGCGATAAAGCCTATTGCAGCGAGTGTTTTTCAAAAAGGGCCCCGCGCCGTCACAGCGGGAGGCCCAAAAACTAAACATGTTAAAACTACATTGCTGTAGCTTTGGGGTTAAGCCTCATTACTGAGGGCTGAAGCCATACAAAACTTAAAGTCATTTTGAAGATATTTGTGTGGCAATTTCTTTTTATAAGACAAATATGTTAGTTATTATTGAGATGTTCAATGTAGCTCTCTTCATCTTCTTGTCTTTCTATATATTCTTCATCTGATTCTCCTGGTCTTCGTTCAGGACCATAGCTATATTTACTCATATTATTTAATTTTAAATTAAAATGCGCAAGGTGGTTTTTCCACCCTGCGCTATGATAATAATTACTATTTATTTCTCTTTCTTGTTACAGCATAGCCAGCACCAAGAGCGGTAAGGACTAAGAGGCCGTTGCCGAGAGGAGCTGGTACGTCGTTTGTACTACCTAAGGTTGTGGGAAGAATGAGATCCAAATCATCGCCCCATGTGAAACGGTTGTTATTGTTGCCCCATTCCGTAATAAAAGCATCATTTTTATTTTGTGCATAAGCTGTAATACCGAGTGTCATTATAATAGCGATTGCAAATAATATCTTTTTCATTATATTTCTCCTTTCATAATTTAACGAACAACAATTTTTTGAACTTTCTCATTCAGTTTGAAGATGTAAACACCATGTGACTGTACGTTGATTGTTTCAACACCGTTAACATGTTGTGTTGCAACCATTCTTCCAGTCACATCAAACACTTGCAATTCGCCTTCTCCACTTACAAGAATGTTATTACCATTCTGATAAGCAAAGATTTCGTTTTCTGTACCTTCATTATTTGGCATATAACCAAGTCTTACAATGAATCGGTTTTCATTATCATATGGTGTTGCAATAAAGCTATACTCACCTTGAAGCATATCTATATCCTCGCCAGTTAGACGGTCTATAACATGAACATAATCGAAATCACCTTTTGACTTATAGCTCAGTGTATAGCTACCCATCGTCATTGCTTTGAAGTTGAGATTGAACGATTTTGTATCGTCGCTCATCATAGCTACTGCATACTTTCTGTTATTCTGAGGAATATAAAGCATTGGAGCTTCTGCGCTTCGATGCACAATCTTTTTCAAACCATATCTGTCACCAAACACAGCATAAGCCACATCTTGATATTGGCTGTTGCTTACTGTAAGCATGATTTCGTCATTATTGGCTTTTGCAGGGGCATGTTCTGCTGTCGCCGGAGTTGCATCATCTTTAATAGTGATGTCACCAGCACTATTAGTCTGAATAATTATACCCATACCAGGTTTGATAGCTGTTGTGTATGTGCCAACCTGCCATGTGCCGTTATTCTCAAGATAATAGAATTTATCGCTGAGCTTAGCATTATCAATAGCACCTCCGTAACCTTTGTAAATATTATGCGGGAACGGGTTCACAATGAGATTTAATCCTTTCAAATCAGCATTTGTTGATGCCCATGAAAGTGGATAATTCTCTAAATCACCGGTATTGATCGTACCAACATATTTAATAGTCTTGTTGCCGGCTTTACGATAGAGATATCCGCGACCGTTTTCAAACGATGAGAACTGAGGATTTCCTGCCACAATTTTCTTACTGTTTTGCCATGTGAACGAAGATTCGTCATAACGATATAAATCGTATTCTCCATCTGTTATGAGATTGGTAACATCGGCAAAATCTGGTGCATCTACTGAAGATGCTATTGTGTACCAGTGGTCAGCAATATCTTTAGATGCAGCTGTAATATTTTTCTCAATAGTAGCATTCACAGCACTAGTTGTTATGAGTTGACCACCGTCTTCGATTGTGAGGCTGCCGCCAACACCAATGATAAGTGCATTAGAGCCCATATCAAGAACACCGCCCTTCCCTATTGTTGTTGGAGTTGTAACAGTTTGAGATGAAGAAACAGTTGTTGGACTATAGTAAGTGATGTGTTGATCATTATCTTTCTTATATAAATATACATCATTTTGATTTTTATCATAACAAGAGAAAATGGCACTTGATGAATTCTTTCGTATGATATTATGGGTATTCGATCCTTGTGCTGTGATAATAGCATTATCAGAAGCACCAAAAGTGATAGTCCATTTACCATTTGCATCGTTTATTGTTTGATTTTTCAAATAGTTACTAGAGCTACTAGCAGCATAGAGATATTGAGAAATACTTTCGTCATAAATTGTATAATAATTAGGATTAGTTCCATTACCACTAATGACAAATTCTTTAAGCCCTGTTGCTTCTGTTATTTTTATTTTTGTTGTCTTTTCTGAAACCGAAGAAACAACAACATCAACCGCAACTCTATTATTTCCAGTAGAACCTTGTGCTCCCATTGCAGTAGCGGCACCAACAGTTTTTGAACTTGCGATTATATAATGTTTGCCTGGTATGATATCACCAGCAGAAGTTACAAGAGTATATGTTTCCAATAACCTCCATTTAGCATATAGGGTTATGTTGCTTGAAATAATAAAACTATTACCAGCAACATAATCAGTTCCAGAGCCATCATTTTCTGTATTCCAACCTTCCCATGCATAACCAGTTTTATCCAGGCTGTTAGTATTTCCAACTACTTTTACTTTTGCACCAGTTCCATATGTTGTGTAATAGCCTGAAGGTACAGATCCTCCAGTATTCTCATTACCATTATAAGCGAATGTGCATTTGGTCGTCCATATTGCTGTTAGTGTGACGTTAGAAGAACCCATTGTAAATGTTTCACCTGGATGATATGTTGTTGTGCCATCTGACCAACCTCTAAAACCGAGAGTTTCATGAGTAACACCTCCTCTATCTTTTACAGTAACTGTGGATCCTTCAGCATAAGCAGTACCATCTGTAGGAACCGTACCACTACCACCATCGCCTGTGGCATATGTAACAGTATATGTGTCACCTGTTGTATAAGTTACCGCAATGCTCTTAACATAAAGAGCTCCCGTTGCTGCTGATGATTTTCGAAGATCAACTACAATTGCGCCCGAAGCAGATCCTTCAAATGTATATGCAGTGTTGGATGTTGTGATACCTGTGGCTGCATCATCAAAACTTTCTCCACCAACAGTAACACTTAACGTTGGACTATTATTACCACTTGCATTTACAACAATACTAGTAATAATCCCATCAATATCATCAGTTGTTAATGTGATGTATGAAACAGATTTCTTACCAGTCCCATAATGAATACCTCTATCTTCATCAAAAGTAGATTCTGCCGCATCAGAAGTGACCGTCCATACAGCACCATCATCAGCCGTTCCTGATCCACCACAAGCTGCGGTAAAAGTTAGTATACTAGTACCTGCCTGTCCATGTACCTTAATCGGTTGGGTAATTAGCATTATCGCTGCTATCGCTGCGATTAAGATTGTAAATCTTTTTTTCATTTTGTTTAGTTTTAGTTTTGTTTGTTGTTAGTTATTAGTTTTGTTGTTGTTTCAAAGAACATAAAAAAAGCATGAAACGTTATTATCATGCTTCAAAGGCCCTAGGAATGCCCACCAAACCAGATAAGTAACGTCCATGCTAAAAAGCATAGACGTTTGCGACTTATTCATTCGGTTTGGACTCTTTGAATTTCCTAGGTTCTTGAAGCTTTCCGAATAGCTGCAAACGCTTTCTTAAAACAACTCGGATTTCTCCCCAAGTTGCGGTGCAAAATTAGCATTAATTTTTAAATAAGGTATATTAATTTTGAAAAAGTTTAGAGTTGTTTAAAAGTTTACAGTTTAATAGTTTCCCCATAAACTCCCCTTTCAGAATACTCAACTTCACAAAAGTCGACATTTGCTGTCGATTCATCCAAACGGTTCCATTATAAAGTTGCACTTCAAGTTGAATAGTTCCGTCTTCGCTTCTGTAAATAATTACTGACTTTTCGAGATTATTATCCATTTTAGTGAAAATTAAAAGATTTCTAAATCCCGTTTTATTTCTAGAACTTTTTCTCTTTTATCTATCATCCGTTATCTTTTAAACAGTAAACTGTAAACTATTAAACTAAAAAAGACTTGACAAACTGAAAATAATGATATATTTTTGCAAGAGATAATTTTAAACTTAAAAATATGCTGAAAATTTTATCAATTATTGCTTTATGGGCTTTGCCTCTTTTGGGCGGCAACGACCTCGACCTTGGCGACAAATTTGCATTTGCAGGACTTGAAAGCAACAAGCTCGTGCCTTCGTTTGCTATTGAAATAAGTGAACAAAAGACCAACCCACGCTCAGAAAACCGTCCTCTGAAAGACGAAGTGATTTTCTATACGGGAACGACAACAAAAGTAGTGTCTCCCGAGACGTTAACGGCTTATCTGCAACAGGTTTATAAAGCAGCGAAAAAAGCCGCCAGCGACGGTCATGTTTATAAAAGTGGCTCGTTGGGCGACACTCGTATCGGAGAGGAAATAACAGAAGCCCCTACCACAGATAAATCGTATGCTTACTTCGCCTGCCTCTATAAATATAACGGGAAATGGTTCCGACTGAGCGTATCGCACAAAGTGCAGGACAGGAAATTTGTGAAAGAATATCCTGAAAAATATATCGGAGTGTGCGTCTCGGTGCAGGAATGGAACGTTGACGAAGAGTAGCCTCTACTCTATCTTCACTTCAAACAGTCGGTTGTTTCTTGTGTTGTCGTTTTTAAACAAGAAATAGGCTTTTCCGTTGTAGATGCGGAGGTTTTCGATGAATGGGAAGCCTCCCAACACTGCCACATTGCGGGCGGTTCCGTGCTCGAGGTCTACTTTCTTGATGGTGGTGACGCCGCCGTCGGTGAAGGTGGTGTAAAAGTCGCCTGTAGCCCAGTCCAAGATCACTTTCTTGTCCCATTTCTTGATGACGCGCATGTCGCCTCGCCAGTGTTTATATTTATGAAACGTTAAAGGATATTCTTCAATGACTTCTCCTAAGTTATTGTAAACAAACAGCTTATCTTCGTCAAAGGAGAAGAGATAAATCCTGTTGTCGTAAGCGAAAACCGGGTCGTAAGTGGGCTTAGGATCAAGAAATCCTGCCGAGCGGTAAAACGTGCCGAATCGCGGATTGAGCAGGTTGATCATCAGATCGCGATTCTCTTCGTTGACGCAATGATGAAGCTCGTGAGCCTGCTGGTCGCCCCCGATGTTAAAGTAATAATAGTAAATCTCCTGACCGAAGAAAACATATCGTCCGCCAATGAGAAGGCTGTCGGTGGCGCACACTATATTCTTGAAAAGACTGACAAAACGGCTGGTTGGAGTGCGGTACATCAGTTCCATCTCGAAGACACGGTCTCTAATGGTCTTATGCCCTATCTGCCACACGTCTTCGTCAGAAATGAGTTGCATCTCGCCGTAAACGTCTTTGTAGATATTGTAATAATCGGGGCTGATTTTCAGCTCGGTGATGGTGTCGCAGTCGAAGTTGAGATGCAGCAGGGAGTTGCTACGACGACGGCGCGCAAGGAGGTATATGCCTTTCTCGTTTATCTCAAAATCCATAACACTAACCACCTTATTGTTGTAAGCCACATGAGGCGCGTTGTCGACAATCTCAACTTCAGGCAGCTGCAGGCTGGTCGGTTTCATCTTCAGCACTATTCGCTTATTAACATCAAGACTATCAATAATATAAACAACATTTTCAAATGTCACGTGACTCGCGTAAATAGTGTCGCCAGGCTTTGAATATTTCAGCGAAAAGAGTCCGTCGTTATTGGTTACGGTAAGAATTGTCGAGTCGATGGTATAGATACCGACATCGCGAATAGGCCTGTTGCGGTTATCGAGACAGATACCTAAAATCACTTGATTTTGAGCTGAGATACGAATCGGAATAAGCACAAATAAGAAGTATAAAACCAATAAAATAAAAAGGATTATATGCTTTAGTTTCATATGATTAAGTTATTTAAGCTGCATTTTATATAAACTGCGGCAGTCGCGACCAACAGTCTGGCGGACGTCGATGAATTTGTAATAAACGATTCCGTTATGGATTTGGATGTTTTCGGGAAAGACATGATGTGTCAGTTCGAAAATTTTATTTGTTGTACCAGTCTGTAAATCAATCTCTTTCAAAGTGACATGGCCGTCTTTTGAAAATTGTGCGTAGCATTTGCCGAGAGCTTTGTCGATAATAATGTTTCTGTCCCAATTGTTGCCGATGCGGCTGTTTTTGCGATATGTCGTGCGGTGAAAACTGATGTCAACATCTTTCACAAAAGTGCCGTTTTCGGTAAACTTTATAAGCTTATCTTTTTCTAAATCAAACACATAGATAGTATCATTGAAAAACGCAATCGGGCTATAAATCGGCTGCAATCTGTATCTCGCGCGCTGGCTGCTTTCAAAATCGACGTAAGTGTTTTCAATCGCGTCATCTCCGAATGTGTTGGTTTGTTCAATCCCAAGCATTTCCATAATGTTTGGGAACAGCGGATTCTCTTTTTGAACTGCGTCGATAACGCCATCTTTTACAATATCCCTGTAATATGTTCTCCCCCACTCTCTTGTCGGACCGTAGCAGTCGGCTAACACTTTGGTTTCCTTATTGTTACGATTCACGCTGATATACAAAATCTCCTGCCACATAGAGGCCGTATCTCTGCAAAACGAGCAGGCTGTCGGTGATAACCTGAACGGGCATCAGTTTCTGCTTAAAGGTTTGAATGTCAACAGGATAAAGCATATTCAACTTCTCGCCATCGTAATAAGTCTGATAAGCCGTGTCCTTACTCAAAAGATGAATATTTCCGAAAGCATCTTCATAGAGATAATCGTATTTTTTAGAGATTTTCGCCCTTGCCAAAGTGTCCTGCTCATGACTCAGAAATATCAGCGAATGCTCGGAATTGCTGTCGAGGATGAGGTACATTCCTGCATTGTTAACCTTGTAATCAGAAACCCAAACTTGTTTGTTGTTGTAAGCCAGATGCGGTACATTTTCAACGATTTCGGCTTCAGGGAGAATGTTGGTTTTCGCATTTAAAATGACAAGCATATTCTCATCGGAAACCTTCATTGTTTTCTGCTCGTAGCTAATGTGAGAAAACACCACTGCATCACCTAAACGCGCTGATATTGTTGTAGTTCCGAAATTGTTGGTTATTCCGATAAGGTTTTGTTTGGAGTTATAAATCGCGACGTCTTTGAGGACTTTGCCTGTGGTATCGGAGACAATGACATTGATATTCAGGACTTTATCGTTTTGAGCGGATGCTGTAACTGGTGATAGGACATATTGGACCAATAGGACTAATATGACATATAGGAATGAGAGTTTTTTCATAGAATGAAGTTTTACGGTGCAAAATTACAATTTTAAACCCCTTGTGTCAATTCCTAAAACCCTAAATAGTTGGGGTAAAATCCTATTATTTCGCTGCTTGGAATATCTCAAAATAGCTGTAATAATTGCTTTGAGCGTCGTAGTTCAGCACAAAACCGTCTTTATCGATAAGGATTGGAATCGGATAACCATTGAACTTTTTGTAGTCTTTCAGAAGCTTTTTCATGGTTCTGTTAGCATTCATTTTACCAAATGCAGCAGGCAAATTACTACTTATTATCAGTCGATTATCTGATTTTAAATTGGCAACATCCTCCTCTTTTCCATAATAAATAAAGACCATGCCGACATTGTTTTTCTCAAGACCTTCAAGATAAGGCTTGATGTTTGTTTTGAACATGTTTTTGCTAGCTCCACAACTTTCGCTCCAGATGTAAATCAGGGTTTTGTCATGATTTTCAATAACTTCCTTAATCTGAGCTTTCTCTTCTTTCGAAATTCCATTCTGTCCGGAACACGAAAAACACATTGTTGCTAATATAAATAGCAATGATAATGGAATAAATACTTTTGTTTTCATTGGATTAAGTATTTGATTTGCAAAAATAATAATAATTTTTATTTGTTTTAATGACATGAGATAAAAGAGGCCTTTGAAACGCAGTTTCCAGACTCTTGTTCTCATGTCATTAAAACATCTCCCCTAATTATTAATCAATCGCTTGCAGAAATCTTCAATCTCTTTTTTACTCCAATCAGGATCGGTGTTGAGGTAGAAATGGCCATTGTCGATAGCATTCTGGATGTAATATTTCTGAACCAACTCACCGTCAAGGAAGAGCCCGATATTATGACCTTTAGCCTTTGAAGTGAACTGATACCATTCTTGACCGGCTTCCGGAGTCAGCTGCACGATAATCGGCGTTGACTCACCTTGATTGCGATAATCAACATGCAGTGTATGAATAATGTGCTTACCTTCATTATTAAAAACTAACGAGTCGGTATCCAACGCCCTAAACTCCAACTTTCCTTCAGTATAAACATCATTTTCAAGATGCGTATAAACGGTTGGTTTAAGCATTTGATAAGTGACCAATAAACCTCCTGCAATTAACACTGTCAATGCACCCATGAAGTACCAGAATGTCATGTTTTTCTTGGTTGTAGGACGTCCTTCGATGGCATCAATCTGTCGGATCACATTGTTGCAATGACCTAAAAAAGTACGGTAAGCCACGATGCCAAAAACCAGCAAAAGCATTCCCATAAAACCAAGTACCCACATCGCATTCGTAAGACTAATACCCTGATTTGTCGCATATTTTATTGTAATCACAGCACCAAGCACAAAGCATACAAATAGCCAGATAACAATATAGATGGAGTAACCAATCTTCAGTTTCTGCATGTTTTGGGAAAGCGTAAGCAAGTCGGAGTTGTCAACCACGTGCTGGCGTGTGTTTCTAGTTAGCCAGAATTCGACAAATGTAGCTATCGCCATCAATATGACCAGGATAATTGCAGAAGTGCGAAATCCCAGAACTTCTAAATAAATATACATCAGCACCGCAATAATCGGATAGACAAACATCGCCACCTTACGGTTTCTTTCAAAGAAGTCGACGTTGGTTTGGATTGCTGACTTCATCAGTCGTTTGTTGACTATTTCCTGCTGGTCGAATTGCTGTTTCAGCGTTTCGTATTGGGCTTTAAGCTGTTCGAGTTCGTTAAGATTGTTGTTTTCCATTATAAATCTCCTTTTTCATTTTTTGTTTGACATTTTCACCAATTTGTCTTTGATGCGGAGCAGCCTCACTCCCACGTTGCTCGGCGTGATGCCGATGATTGCCCCGATTTCCTCGTAGGTGATGCCTTCGAGCCACAGGAGTATCAGACTTCGGTCGATCAGATCAAGCTGGTTGATGCGGTCGTAGAGCTGTCTGATTTGCTGTGTCGACGGGTCGTCGGCCTCGTAAGGGTCGATATCGAGGGTCAGCGGAACGGTTTGCACTCGGTGGCGTTCCTTTTTGTCGTTGTTGATGGCGGCGTTGAGTGCCACACGGTAAATCCATGTCCTTACGCTGCTGCGCTCCTCGAAGCTGTCGAAGCCTTTCCACAGTCTGATGAGGATTTCCTGGAAGAGGTCGTCAACCTCAGCGGAGTTTTTCGAGAACATGTAGCAGACAGTGTAAATCGTGCGCTTGTG
This sequence comes from uncultured Bacteroidales bacterium, assembly GCA_905234275.1. Taxonomy (GTDB): domain Bacteria; phylum Bacteroidota; class Bacteroidia; order Bacteroidales; family F082; genus Limimorpha. The sequence goes on from CAJOHD010000004.1 coordinate 26,063, forward strand.
CTCTCTCACCAAATTCTCAAATTGTTTCTCTTTTTCAATCATAATTCGATCAAATTACAACCGTTTAGACATCGAAATTGGGAGTTTATTACAAAAAATGAAAAGATTTTTTTCAGAATATGCAAAAATCAGTCTGGATATGCTTCGCATACCGCAAGGCCTGATTTTTTGCATATTCTGAAAAGTAAATCATTGATTGTTAAGTATATATTGCCACCATGGGTCGTTTCCTTCAATGAAATCTTGCCAGGTTCGCTGGATATGAATTGTCGGGATCAGACTATTTTCGCCACAGGCATCTTTGTCGGGTCGCATGAAATAAGCATGGCTAACGCCTCCTTTCACATGTGTATTGGGCAATTCATAGCTGAGAACATCGCCAAAATGACATGGGCGATATGAGCCTGCTTCGCCGATAACGGTGCCGATGTTGTTATCTGTCGCCATCACTATCAACATTGCCGCACTGCTGAAAGTGACATTATCCTGAATGAAATACACATTACCTTTAAAAACCTTGTCGGCATCAGTGTTCATTGTGAACAGATTGCCCACGGCATTAGGATAATTGGCCTCCATAAGTTTTGAAATGCGTTTCTGCGAGTCAAACGACTTAATTTCATCAACAGGTTTCAGCCACGAAAGAAGCTGGTCGCACAGCATGCTGTTGCCGCCACTGTTACTTCGAGCATCAACCACAAGCGTCTGAATATCAAGCTTTTTGATAGTATCGAAAACCTCCTCCAAAAACATGTCAAATTGTGGAATATCCTTGATTTTCTCTTCAAACTCCTCTTCGGTCATACCGTTGAAACCTCTCGCTTGGAATTGAAAACGCAAGGTGTTTTTATCCTTGCACGAGCTAAATTGCAGATAGCAGATGCCGTTTTCCGGATAAACCTCATACCTGAAAGGCATTTGAGTTTTTTGATACGGCGACTGCAAAGGTTTTGTTTCAACACATTTCCACTTGATTTCCTTGGCACTTAAATAATTCAGATTCAACGAACTACCGTCGTCGCATGTGACTGTCAACGCTTCTTGAGTGTTGTATTTGTTATCTTTCCAGCAAAATTTTGTTATACAATTAAAGCGCTCAATCAGAAAAATGTCATTGTCGCACGACAACAGCGAACCGAAGCTCATCATCACATCGTACATATCAAAACCGTTGACTGTCATTATCTTTTTGCCGATAAATTCATCATTACCTTCTTCAACGCCTTGGATAAAAAACTCGTTGTTCAAGTATTTGAACGCCATCGGGAAGATAGTGTCGCTCGGATAATTGCAATAAATATAGGTATGTCCGTCGTGCAGCTGTGAGACAATCGATTCCAGATACAATGCGAATTTTTCCGAATCGTTGAATTTCTTCAGCTCCTTATACCCTACTTTTCTGATTTTCTTGATGTCAAGCGGCGGATTTTCCATTGCAAACGCCGGATGGGTATTTTCGAGCATACTCAAGAAAAGCAGGAAATCCTTCTGATAATCATTGCCTTTCAGATACTTCTTCGAATTCATCACCACCGAATCGGTGTAAATGATGTTTGATTGCTGAGCAATAACAGTGATTGGCAACAAAGCCAACAGTAGTAAAAATTTGTATTTCATAGGTTAATTATTTATTCCCATTATTCTTCCAATTCTTTCAAAATTCCTTCCAAAACAAGTTCAACATCGGGTCTGACAGCAATTTTGTCTATAACATAATATAGGCCGACGACAATTATATTAACATAAAGGCACATTGAAAATACTCCCACACCTTCTATTGATGCCCCTGTAATGAGAAGGGCAGCGACTCCAACGAGTATCAAAAACATACAGAAGAATATCATTAAAAGCCGTCTTGCTCTCCTATAAACTTTCATCATTTTGTGGATTCGTTTCGAATTCTCAGCCACATTCAACGATTCAAGATTCCACCTTCTGGTTTTCAGATAGATATAGAGATTCAATGAGATAACACCCAAGCACCAAGGCAAAAAATACCAACCTATCCACAAACAAATAAAAGGTGTCAGGACAGCCACGACTATCATTCTGATGAGCAGTTTACGCTGCATTTCCGAAATGTGTTTCTTAGTGGCTTCGCTAATATGCTTATCGCTTACGATGCTTTCCTTTTCCAGCTTCTCGTTTAAGGTGGCAAGCTGCGCCCTCATTTCGTCTAATTCGTTGTTTTCCATAACTTTGCGTTTTAATCGTTCGACATTTTCTTCAGTTGTTCCTTGATTCTGACCAGTTTTACGGAGACGTTTTTGGTGGAGATGCCTATGATTTCACCGATTTCCTCGTAGCTCATATTCTCCAGCCAAAGCAGGATGATTGCCCTATCGAGCATTCCAAGTTTGTTGATGCGGCGGTAAAGCATCTGCACTTGCCGAGTGTCGTCGTCGGTGTCGGTAAACAGATTGATGTCCATTGTCAACGGCAACGTATCCACGCGGCGTTTCTTTTTCCGTTCGAATGTGAGGCAGGTGTTCAGGCTGACGCGCCAAATCCAGGTCTTAACGTCGCATTTGCCCTGAAAGCCGTCGAATCCGCGCCACAGGTTGATAAGCGTTTCCTGAAACAGGTCGTTCACCTCGTCCTGGTCCTTTGAAAAAAGGTAGCACACAGTGAAAATGGCGGCCTTGTTGGCCTTCACGATTCGGTTAAACTCTAATTCTTTCTCCTTCATGGTCTAAAACCTTTTGCCTATTAGACGCAATAGTGACGGAAAAACTACAATAAATGATTAATTTTTTGCAAAGATAAGAAAAAAAACAATTAGAACTTAATCTCAATTCCTATATTCCTGATTTCGCTGCTTGTTACACTTGATTTATATTCAGGCAGAAGGTTTGCGAACACTCTGATGCCATGGAAGATGCCCAGCATGTTGGTGTTGAAGCTGAAACCTACCTCAAGTTTCCATGGATTGAATGTGTTTTTGATGACTTCACCTTTCCAATTGGTTAATCCTAACAAATTGGTGGCGTCTTTGCTGGTGCGAAGCTCTTCCCCGATTAAGCGACCGCAGAAAATGTCAAATGAAATACTCTCGGTTTGTCGTTTGCCAAGATAATAGTTGAAAACAACAGGAACACCAATATAATAGGATTTTAAACGATTGCGCTCGAAATCCTCCTGACCATCAATCACAACTAGAGCGTCGTCTTCATATTTCACTTGATGGCATAATGATTTACGATTTGCGTTTAATAAGATTCCGGTACTCAAACTCCAACGGTAGCTCAGCTGAAAATCAGTGCTTGCCCCTACGTTAATTGACAGTGTACCATCTTCCAGCAACGGACTATTCGCATCTGGTGGATTTGTGCCCCAGCGATAGCCGAAAGATGCCCAAACATTGAGATTAGGTTTCCAAAACCTTATACGATTTGTTGTGACAATCTCTCCATCGACCTCCTTGTTTCTAATCACTCTCGAATCTTTTTTCTGATAATGCCAGCCTGGTGTTTCATCGTATTCGTCTAAAATGATTTCCCCATTTAAATTATTGGTAACAATTTGAAAATCAGTTGTATTATAAGTTGTCACATAAGAATATCCATCACCTGAAATGGTATCAATAGTACATTTAGCATCGTCCCAAATTTCTATGTTTGACAAGCAGTCTTGGTTTGGAATTTGATAATTTCTGATATGCAAATTGGCATAACGTGCTACAAATATGCTTTTCTGACGACAATTGGTCTGCTCTGGTTGGGGAGCGATGATTTTGTCAGCTTCAACAGTTGCTCTGTTCATCAGAGCAATCATGTCAAACGTCATCGGACCTTCTATCTCAACCATTGTGCCTTGTGGCATCTTGGTATTTTCAAGAATCGTCAATGTACGGTCTTTGAGATTGCACAGCTGGACGTTGTAGGCTAAAGCTACGAAATCCTCAGTGGTGACTATTGCCACACGATAAGTGCTGTCGGTTTCGGCATGAATCAGGCGGACATCCCATCCTGGGTTGATATACAGCTTTTTGACACTCTGGTTGATGTATTGCTCGATGGCGACTTCTTCCTGAGCGAAGCCTGTCAGTGCGGCTAAAACTATTGCTATTGTTAAGATGATGTGTTTCATTGTTTTACGTTTTAATTGATTTTAACTTGCCATGCTAAAGCCCCGTCTTTCATGTTCGGGTCTTGCGGCTGACCGAAAAGTGTCTTCTCGGGTTGAACGTTGACAGCCTGGTATTGAAAATTATCGGGTTCCTTCTGACATTCATAGCACACCAGGTTGAGGCTCCGGATGACTCTTCGCTGGGGTTTCTGAACGTCTGAAGGCGTTTCATTTTCAGATATTATAGTATTTGTTTCAATAACCATTGAATCTGAAGGTTGTATTGGAATAATCTCAGCTACTATGGGCTGTTCCTCAACTGTTTCAACGACTTCCGCCTTACCATTTTTATTCTTAATCTGTGTTTTTTGAACAACCGTTGTGTTTTCAGCTAATAGTTCTTTGTGAACGACAGCTTCTTCAATAATAGTATTTTCATTTTCAATCTTGACGGAATCGATAATATAATCAACAGTTTCCGGCACTTCCGCAAGAATATCATTATGCAAAGAATTTTCGTTCCCATTCGGCTTCATCAGTAACATAAGCAGTAATATAGCCGCTGCAGCGCCCATCGCCCACCATATCGGGACGAGTTTCGCACGTTTGCGAGGAATCACCATCGGTTTCTCCTCTTCTGCAAGACGGTCGATTAAGTCGCCGAGTTCTTTTTGTCGACGGACGTTCTTTCCATGTTCTTCCAAGCTGTCGAGCAGTTGGCGTAATTCTCCGTTCATTTCATTTTCAGGTGTCATGATATTTCCTCCTTATATTGTTTTATGGCTTCCCGCAATGCTTTGTAAGCGCGCGAAAGTGTTGCATACACATGGGTGCTGCTCATGCCGGTCGCTTCCCCGATTTCCTCCACGCTGAGGCCGTTCTCGTATTTCATCAAAATAGTGTCGCGCTGGCGTTTGGGCAGTTTGTCAACGAGTTTTATGGCGAGTTGATAACGTTCTTCCGAGTCGTCAGATGGCAATTCAGTCAGCATCAGGGTTTCCGCATCGACAGGCACGGTTGGATGCTGTCTTCTCAACATGTCGATGCTGCGCCGCTTAACGACGGTCGGTGCCAGTTTCTCCAAATCCTGACTTTGCAGCGACGAGCGTTGCTTCCACAATGTGATTACGGCTTCTTGCACGGCATCCGCTGCGCTGTCGGGGTCACCGACGATATGCTCAGCAATACGTTGCAATCTAGGTTGCAGTCGCAAAATGTCCCGTTTGAACTCTTCAGCCGTCATCACGTTCGTTCGTTTGCATTAATATCGCAGAAAATGATGAAATCTTACACTTGAAGTGAAAAAAAATAAAAATATTGTAAAAACAGGCTGCACGTATCAAAATTGTTTGTAATTTTGCAGTCAGAAATCAATAGGGGAACAGTCCAGTTTAGACGTCCACAATTTGGTGATGACCTCTTAGGAGAGAGCCAACCTGTCGGTTTCTTTTTTTATGCCTTTATCATTGTAATACAATATTGTATCTTTTCCCCCGACTTTTTAATACCGACAGTCATTTTTACCATTCCTATGCCAACCAAATCATATTTCATAACTTGAATTTGAACAAAACTATCCTGATTTTTACTTCCTCTTTTTGTTGGTTTTGGTTTCCCGACTTTGACCGCATAACGCAAAATTGTATCCAGTTGTAGCAAAGCCAATGTTGATGTATAACTTTTAGCCGCATGACGCATCGTTTCGGTTATTGACAGATAACGAATGTTTATATAATCCTTCAACGATCGATTATAAACGCGTTTGTCAGGGTTTGCTTCTATCCATCTGCGATACACTTGAGATATTATCTCTTCTCTAATTTTAAAGTTTTCTTTACTGTTTTCAAAAGGTATATTCATACGCATTTCTTAAATTTATTAAACAATACAATTCCATTTCGCCATTAAGCGATTTTATCTTCTTTAAAATTTTACGATGCTCTTTTGGTGTTTGATTCGAAATCGGGTACAAAGATATAACATTTTTGGCAAATAACTGGAATTTTTGCCAAAAATGTTACAAATGCTGTTCGGATGAATAATCAATTATGGGAAGAACCGTCGTGCCGGAGGCACGAAACATTATTAGCCCCTGGCAACGCCTGGGGTTTAATGGTGGTTTATGTTATGATTTTATTATATAAAACAACGGTGAGGCGCGCCGGAACGGCGCGCCTCACCGTATGAAAACAAATATATATATTTTACATTTTACCCCAGGCGTTGCCTGAGGCTAATAGGATGGTGTGCCTTCATAATAGTAATAATCTCAAACATATTGACTATCTTTAATAACAATCTATCCATTAAGAAATAATGAAGTGATTAACAAACATGTTAGCAAAAGGAAAATTTTCATAAAATAATTTCATTTATATTTGTTTGTAATACTATCTAATGTATTTCAAATCCTTTAATCTTTTCAAGTATTCTTCACATGCTTGTTTTTCGTCGTCGAATTCTTTATACATGGGAATAGTATTCCTTTCAGGTCGTTTTTGCGGATGTACTTATATGTTTCTTTGATATTTATGATATAATACTTTAGCGAATATTAATATTCCGAAAAAACGCCTAAGTAACTACCTGTCTTTGATTTATGTATTATATCTTCAGGGCGAAAGATTAAACCAAGATAGGATCTTTTATATTCGTCTAATAATTCTCCAACATGTAATGTTTCTTGATTGATTTTCCAGACGCTCCAATCATTATGAATGTCTGGTCTAGTATAATCTTCCTTGCATTTAAACATGATGTCATAAATCACCCCCACTTCTTTTATATTCTCAACTTTTTCCCACAAACCTCTTTTAATACCGGCACTTGTAACACAATGAGCATAAAAATCGACTTCTCCATTTATTATTTCTGGTAAATCCGGATTAATTTCAAGTGGATACTTTTTTTTAAAAACTCTTACAACATCGCTGTTTAGTTGTGATAAGTCATTAGCGATATATTGCAAGTATATTTTGTAATTGTCAATCTTTGCACAAAATACATCACCGATGTTTGTTACTACTCTTTTTGTCATAGTTGTTAAATAATACTCTACTATCAAAAAATATTTGATATATTTTTATTTTATTCTCACTCTTGGATCCAAAACCCCATAAATAATATCAACAACGATGTTGATAATGATAAGCATCACTCCGATGAGCAATACTGCGCCCATTACGACGGGGAAGTCGAATTTGTCGAGCGCATCGACGATGACCACGCCTATTCCTTTCCAGTCGAAGACATATTCCACGAAGACGGCACCTGCCAGCAAGGATGCAAACCATCCGGAAACGGCAGTAACGACAGGTGTCAGAGCGTTTCGGAGAGCATGAACGCCGATGACTCGCCATTTCTTCAAGCCTTTGGCTTTTGCAGTGCGGATGTAATCCATTGACATCACTTCAAGCAAGGTGGTTCTGGTGAGCTCGGTGATGACCGCCAACGGCCTCAAACCGAGCGTCAACGCAGGCAAAATGAGGTTTTTCAAGTCGAGATAGGCTCCATTGCCGTAATCGTCAACGGAGAAAAGGCTCCCGGTCATGCTGAGACCAGTATATGCCTCCAAAACGAAACCGAAAAGCCATGCGATGAGGATGGCAGCGAAAAACGACGGCAGTGACATCCCTATCGTGGTGATAAACAACGTCAAACGGTTCAGGAAATCGCTGTTAACAATGGCTGTCAGCACACCAAGCAACACTCCTATCACGAATGCGAAGAGTATCGACACAAAAGCGAGTATCAAAGTATTTGGAAAAGCCTCTGCAAGTATGGTACCCACTGGGCGTTTGCTCTGGTAGGAATAACGAAGATACGGCGTTTTAAAAATGATTTTAGTGTTGCCGACAGTCGCGATTCGGGCATACGGCTCGTATTTCGATAAATCTTTGTTTTCGTTGTAAAACGAGATAAACGAGAGGTCGTTGAGATAGTCAACGTATTGTTTCCCAATGCTTTGGTCAAGACCGAGCTCGTGACGGATTGCCTGCACATCCTGTTCATCGGCACGCTGGCCGAGCATCATGCGAACCGGGTCGCCGGGAACGATTGTGAAAAGGAAAAACACCAGCGTCGCCACGCCCCAGAGGACGAGGATTCCGTAGAGTATCTTTCTCACAATGTACGCAAACATATTATTTCACAAGCGGAAAATCGATTTTAGACCACTTATTTTTAATGACTCCGTTATCAATCAGCATCAAACCCGGATTCGAGCGCACCATGGTCTTCAGCTCAAGCTCGTCGCCATAATAAACATCGTTGAAAATCAGATATTCTTCGTTCAGTTTCTCAACATATTCAGGAGATGCGGCTGTCAGCCAGATATATTCAAATCCCTGATTATAAGCCATTTCCGTCATCTTTGTGCAGTTCTCGAAATCTTGTTCTGTCATCTCTTCAAGATATGGAACCACGAAGACATACAGATTCTCTGTATCATACAAAATATGCGTCACATCCTCGCCTTCAGCGTCCAAGATGGCGAATCCGAGTGCGTTGGAGCCACCTTCAGAACGTTGCGAAACGAAGGTCCACTGGCTCATCCAAACGCTGTCGTTCCAAGGGTAGTTCGGCGACTCAAACTCTTGAGTCTCACCGGTTTCGTTGTTTTCGTACGTCACGAAAATCTTGCCTGCGTCGTAGCCTTTCGGACTCATGTCCTTCCCCACTTTCCAGTCCATGAAGTCGATTACCGGCAGATGTCGGATGTTATGAATCTCAAACCATGTGAAGCAAATCATAAATATGATTGCAAGCGTCCATTGCCCACCAAGCGTTAATCTATTGTTTTTCAGCGACTTATTATTGATAATAACAGGTAAAAGCACAGCATCGATAACGATATTTTTACCAAACGTCTGCCAGTTGGTGAGTTTTATCGCCGCTCCGAAGCAGCCGCAATCTGGAACGAGGTTGTATAAGGCATCGAACAATGTGGTGGCTGTGAAAAATATCATGAGGAGGGTCGCGCCGAGCGTAGCGAGGCGCGGCAAGACGTTGGTTAGCAAACAGATACCAACAATAAACTCCGCCAAAATCATCACCACAGCAAGCACCAGAGCTGCGTCGTTCATCCACTCGATACCGTAAGCGGCGAAGTATTCAAGCATCTTGTACTTCGTGCCAAGCGGATCGACACCTTTCGTGAAACTGCTGAAAATAAACAGCAATCCGACGAGTATCCTGCATACCGCAACCACCGTTTTCTTTGCCGAACCTGTCATTATTTCTTTCCTTCGTTAATCAAAATCATGCAGAAAACAGCATAATTGATCATGTCGTAATAGTTAGCATCAAGTCCTTCCGAAATCAAAGTCTTTCCGTTGTTATCCTCTATCTCCTTGACTCTCAATATCTTCATAAGAATCAAATCAGTCATTGACGAGATTCTCATACTGCGCCAAGCTTCATCGTAATCGTGGTTTTTCTTCGACATCAGGTCGAAAGCCTCGTCGAGAACCTTTTTGTAAAGATCTGAAGCTCTCTCGAAGTCCAAATCGGGCTGTTCAACAACTCCTAGTTGCAGCTGGATTATCGCCATAGCTGAATAGTTGATGATGCCGATAAACTCAGGCTCAATGCCTTCATTTACAAGATGTTCCTTCTTTCTCTGCAGACTTCTGATGCGGTTTGCCTTGATATAAATCTGGTCGGTGAGCGACTCTGTGCGCATGATACGCCATGCCGCACCGTAATCTTTCATCTTTTTATCAAAAATATCGCGGCACTGCGCCACCACTTGCTGATATTCTGCTGTCGTATCTTTCTTCATTGAAAAAATTTTATAATTTTGCGTTTGTAAAAATACACATTTTTATGTTACGAATAGCGAGTAGAGAACAAATTTTTTCGTGGGACCGTCCCGTTGTGATGGGAATCATGAACGTGACGCCCGATTCTTTCTTCGATGGCGGTAAGTATCAAGGACTTACAGCTGTAATTGAACATTGTAAAAAGATGGTCAGCGAGGGTGCCGACATCCTCGATTTGGGAGCCTTTTCCACCCGACCTGGTAGTGAACGCATCTCCGACAAAGAGGAAATTGAACGCATCATTCCTGCTTTAAAAGCCATTAGAAAAGAGTTTCCAAATATCCCGATTTCCATCGATACATTCCGCCAGAGTGTTGCTGCTCAATGCATTGCAGAAGGAGCAGATATCATCAACGACATCTCGGGCGGACTCTTCGACGAGGCAATGATTACGTATATCGGCAAAAATCATATTCCTTACATTTTGATGCACATCACCGGCACGCTTGAAGGAATGCATCATGAAGAAATCATCAGCGAAGATGTTCACGAAAAAGTCCGTCAATTCCTTGAAAATCAAGTGAATAAACTCTTGAAATATGGTGAGCAGCAAATCATTCTCGACCCAGGAATCGGGTTTAACAAGACTATTGAATGTAACTTCGCTTTGCTTCGCGACCTCGACCAATATCGCGTCAATGGTTTGCCTATTTTGATTGGAATCTCCCGTAAATCACTGATTTATAAAACATTAGGATTTACACCACAAGAGGCATTAAACGGCACAACAGTGCTAAACACCATCGCTTTAATGAACGGAGCCGACATCTTACGCGTTCATGACGTGAAAGAAGCTGTCGAAGCTGTGAAACTCACACACTCCGTCATTTCTAGCGAACATCGAACACAGTGAGATGGTAGTCGAGAAATCCTTTATTTACGTAAACAATTGAATGATTTCGTTAAACAAGGATTTCTCCATTCCGTTCCACTGCGTTACACTCCAGTCGAAATAACAACAAGATTTCTCGCCGAAGACGACAAAAAAAGATGAATGGAAGATGATTTTGAAAGATTTTTTATAAGATTTTGAAAGATTTCTCGCCGTCAGGCGACCCATATAAAAAATATTTGTATTTTTGTGAGTTAATTCAAACGTTATGGTTGACTTGATGATAAGCGCTTTTATTCAGATTCGTGTCTTGGACATTCTGGATATCTTTTTGGTGGGATTGTTGCTGTATTTCCTGTATACACTGGTAAAAGGAAGCACTGCGATCAACATCTTCATCGGCATCGTGGCGGTGATTATCGGCCTCAAAATCGTGACTTTGCTACACATGGAGCTCCTCACCTACATCCTCGGAGCTTTCGTCAACGTCGGTTTCATCGCACTGATTATCATCTTCCAACCTGAAATCCGCCGGTTCCTGTTAAGCATCGGAACATCCAAGTTTGCCATCGGTTTCCGCAGGTTTTTCGGTCGTCTCGGAGTGAAATACAAAGAGGCTGACGACACCGACCTCGACCCTATCTGCGATGCGTGCATCTCGATGGGCAGTGACAAGGTCGGCGCATTGATTCTTCTCACGCAAGAGAATGATTTACAAGACATTATCGACACCGGTGTGGTCATCGACGCTATCATCAGCAAGCCATTGATTGAGAACATCTTCTTCAAAAACAGTCCGTTACACGACGGTGCCATGGTCATTACCAACAACAAAATCGTGGCGGCACGCTGCATCCTTCCTATCACGCAACAGACAAGATTACCAGGCAGTTACGGTCTCCGTCACCGTGCTGGAATCGGCGTTTCAGAAACCCATGACTGCATCGTTTTGGTCGTTTCAGAAGAAACCGGCAGCATCCGCATCGTCTTCGACGGCAAAGTCATGGACGTGAAACCCAGCGAGATGAAAGCGAAAATCAAAGAGATTCAGGGCCGCAAAAGACTTTAGACTTTAGACATTAGACCTTAGACGTTAGTCTTTAGCCATTAGCAGTTATTTCATTTCAATTAAATAATCCCTATCCGTTTTGTAGAAATAGCGCTCGTAAGGATCGTAGCGGTAGCGATTGATTGTGTCAATAGTGCCAACTTCATGATTATCAATGTATTTGTTCATCATGAAATCATAGCAATAGCCGGCATAAAGGCGACCTAAAACTGAGGCAAACTTATAAAAACCATCGATGCTTATAGTATCGCAATAGGTCTTTGCATATACCTTATTCGTTTGATAATCAATGTCAAACGTGACATCAGTATCGTTAAAATAGTTCTGTTCGGTAAATGCCATTGTGTAAGTGGTGTCATTTGCAAGATCAAACCATACAGCAACATTCACCATATCGACAGGCACATCCATGCAGTAACGATTATCATAAACCCATCCGCAAAACTTCTGCTTCTCCCATGCTTCCGTCACCTCGATACGAGGTATCTCAATAACCCAATGCGTTGAGTCTGGTTGTGCGATTCCATCCTCCCAATACTCCACCGTCAAGCCATAATCCCTTAAAGTTTTCTTCATATTTAAATAAATGATATCCAAGAACTTATCATCATCTATTTTATCTATTACTTTAACTTGTTTTTCAAGGTATTCGATATGCACTTGAAGCGACGAATCGGCAAGATGTTCGGGTATGGAATCGTTTCGCATGTTCCTTTTAACCAGCTTTTGCGGAACGTACAAAGCCACCACTGTGTTGCTGTTGTTCTTAACAAAACGACGTGCGACACCTTGCTGCTCCGAGCAAGCAAGCAACAACAAAACCGCTGCGGATAATATCAAAATGAGCTTTTTCATTGTTAGAATAACGTTAACTGACCGTCTTTATTGTCGTCGTTTTCGTTAGAGTTCTCGGAGATCTCAGAGTTTTCTTTTTCTTCCGTATTTTCCGAGTTCTCAGAGTTCTCTACCGTTTCTTCCACAGGTTCTTCCGCAGGTTCCGGCTCCTCTTCAACTACTGGAGGCTCAAACGGCTCGAGGAATTCGTAGTAGTTCACGTCATGGACTGAAAGTCGTTTTCCTCTGGCCTTATAGCTTTTCACTCCGATGTATTCATCAACGTTAAGTTCTTCATCCTCAAAGTGTTTGCCGCTAACACCGTCGTTGAATTTCAGCAACAGTTTTGGCAACAGATCCATATTGACTGCTATCAGTTTGGCATCTTCGCCTTCGCCGATAAACGAGATTCGTTTGTTCAAAGGTGTATCTTCTTCAACAGTGAACCTCTTGATATACATTAACTTAGTTTCAGCTTCGATGTACAAAACGGTGAAAATCGTTTCAGGTTCGAACTTGAAAATCATCGTCATATCGTCATCGAAATGCGTCGAGAGGTCGAAGTTTGTGAGACGGAACTCGCCGTTGGCATGAATCTGCATTATTCTGTCGTTGCCCGAATAACGGCCAATCGAAACACCGCGTCCATCGGCGTTCAGACGCTTCACAGTGTCGTCATACCATATCTCACGTGCCGAGAGGGTCGAAACGCCTTCCTCGCGCTTAAAAATGCGGTTTACGGGGTGATTTGTGAGCTTATTGCCACGACTTGCACGTCCTTTGATGTCCAAAGTGGCGAAATCGTAGTCGAACGACAGCTTTTTGAGCTTCGGAGCAGGACGCAACATCACCTTGATGACTTCTGCCTCACCGTTAGGATTTGCTGAGAAATACGCCACTTTCGAGCCTGCCTCGCCCATCGTCAAGTCATAAATCTTGTCGTGAGTAATACCGTCGACATAGAAACGCTTGACATAGTAAGGATTTCCTGGCTTTCCGTTGCGATAAGCCATGTTGTAAATAGTGCGTTTGTCGCCTTTATGATAGATATTGGCGTAGATAATCTTCTCAGGTCCGACGAACAGTTTAGGCTGCAGTTTGACCACCGAGAATGTACCATTTTCACGGAACACGATGACATCGTCGATATCGGAGCAGTCGCAAACGAAACCGTAAGCGTCTTTATTCTGTTCCTTCTTGATTCCTGCTGAGTTACAGATAAATCCTTCTTCCTTGTTGACATACAGTTTCTCGTTGTTAGCAGCGACTGCAACTGCGGAAATGTTGTCGAAGTTACGGATCTCGGTCTTACGCTCGCGTCCTTTGCCGTATTTACGCTTCATCTCCTCGAAATAATGGATGGTGTAATCCACGATATGGTCGAGGTCGTATTTCACCTGCTCAATCTGCTTTTCAATGTCAAGTAATTGATCCTCAGCCTTTTTGATATCGAATTTAGAAATTTTACGAACCGGCTTCTCGCAAAGATTCACCACGTCTTCACTTGTGATTTCCTTCTTCAGCTGTTCACGATATGGATCGAACGCTTTTTCAATCGCATCTAATTGAGCGTCAAAGCTTGGCGCGTCTTTTTCCAAGATCTTATAAATGCGTTTCTCGAAGAAAATCTTCTCGAGAGAAATCCAATGCCACTTACCTTCAAGTTCTTCGAGGGTATTTTGAAGCTCCCAGCTCAACAAGTCGAGAGTATGGTCGGTGTTATGTCTTAAAATCGCCGAAATGGTAGTAAATTCAGGCTTATCGTTATGAATTACGCAGGTGCATAGGCTGTTCAACTTGACCTGACACTTCGTGAAAGCGTAAAGAGCGTCGATAGTCTGGTCAGGAGAGACGCCTGGAGCGAGATGTATAACGATTTCAGCGTTTTTCGAAGTGTTATCGTCAACGCGGCGAATCTTAATCTTACCCTTCTCGCCTGCTTGAGTAATTGACTGAATCAAGGTTTCGGTCGTAGTTCCGTAAGGTATCTCAGTGATTACCAACGTCTTTTTGTCGATTTGCGATATTCTCGCTCTTACCTGCACTCTCGAACCGCGACCGCCATCGTTGTAGCCTCTAACATCAATGAGACCGCCTGTTTGGAAGTCAGGATACAGCTCAAAAGGCTCGTCTTTGAGGTAAGCGATGGAGGCGTCGATGAGTTCGTTGAAGTTATGCGGCAGAATCTCCGATTTCAACCCCACTGCGATGCCCATAGCGCCTTGGAAAAGCAGCAATGGAAACTTCACAGGAAGCGAGATAGGCTCTTTGTTACGACCGTCGTAAGAGAACGTCCAATCAGTCGTTTTCGGGTTGAAAACCACGTCGAGAGCAAATTTCGACAAACGTGCCTCGATGTAACGAGGAGCAGCTGCACCGTCGCCTGTGAGGATGTTGCCCCAGTTACCTTGGCAGTCGATGAGAAGGTCCTTCTGACCGAGATTCACGAGTGCGTCGCCGATGGAAGCATCGCCGTGAGGGTGATATTTCATGGTGTTTCCCACGATATTAGCCACCTTGTTGTAGCGTCCATCGTCGATCTCCTTCATTGAATGCAGGATACGGCGCTGCACAGGCTTCAAACCGTCGTCAATCTCAGGCACAGCACGGTCAAGGATGACGTATGAAGAATAGTCGAGAAACCAGTTCTCAAACATACCCTTCAGCGGCACGATTCTATATCCATCGCCCGACTGCACAAGCATTCCCGACTCCTCTTCCGCCGTCGGATCGAAGCCGTCAAGCACTTGCGTTACATCGTCACCAATCTCGTTTATCTCTTCAAGTTCCTGATTGTCAATATTTTCGTCGTCAAAATCACTCATATTGCTCGCTTTCTTTTTCAAACCTCAAAGATAGTAAAAATTTTTATTTCCAAAACCTCAAAACCAAAATTTCTATCAACAAAGATATCAACGATAAGAGGATGAACGATTTCCATATCATCGAGTGGCGAATCATCATCTCCATCACGTCGTTGGAATGGATTTCGTCAGACTTCATCACGGCAAGGACATTTAAACCATTGTCTTTCAGTAATTTATCAACTTCTTCCCTATCCAAAAACTTCATTTTAGACTCTTTGCGATTATCGTTCCAAGCTGTTGTTTCGATGATTTCATCACCTTTATTGATCGTGTAGAATCCGGCACCAGGCAGTTCGTCGTAAAGCCTTACCAGCGCTCGATTGTTACACATTTCCACCATCGGAATCATCTCAAAATTGCCTTGTTCGTCTCGAATTCTGATATCGCCTTCCGAAAATGCCGTCAAATCGTTAATTACAATGTCTTTGTCAATACCCAAAGTATAAGACAAACGACCCATCTGACCGCCTAGCATCGCTATCTTGTACATGATTGGAACGAACAGCGAATTATCTGCAAAATTGGTCCAATCTTTACCCAGTTGAGATGCAAAACTGAAGATATTTCCGCTTCCGATTTTACTTAAAGTAAAGAATGAAGTACCATTCTGTAATAAAATGAGTGACAATGTATTAGAAAAATGTTTTTTATCAATTTGAACGTGTTTGTAAACCTTTGGCAGGTCAGCGTTGTTAGGAATTGAAACGAAGATATCAGAGAAGAATTCGTGATTAGATGATATGGCACTGATTGATAAAGTGTCATCAGAGAACTCGGAGCTCTCAGAGTGCTCAGAGACCTCTGAAGGGAACACAACAACACTTCCACCGTCTTTTGCAAAATCGATTATCGTTTGCCACATCGTTTCATTCAAATTAGCGTCGCCATCGATGATAATCATCTGACAATCAGCAAGATATTGTTGGTCGATGCGATATGGATTCATCACATGATAATCGAATAACGAATCGTTTGAAAACAACGTTGCAATCGGCGATACCGATTGTAGAGACGCACGGCCGTGCGTCTCTACACCTGATAATTCCACGATTTTTATGATTGGTCGCACGTTCAAAACGAAATTATAGGTATCATCAAATGTGATTGGGTAATCGTTGATTGAAACGGCAGCAGTCTTTTCACCAGATTCATTCAAAACAAATTGCATCGCGATCTCGTTTTTGCCGTTTGCCGGGATATCTATTGTATTGAATGCCACTGACTTACCATCAATTTCGAAATTAACAGGAAGACCGTTAATGTCTTTTCCACTTTCGTTTACAACGCGCACATTGATTTCGTTCGCAAGACCTTTTTGCAAAATCGGCGACGAAAGCCACACCGTGTCAATGTAGATATTCTGTTGATAATCAGACTTTAACGGCATTGCGACAAGCTGTATAGCGGAGTCAGCGACGAGGCCATCCACGCTCATCATGTTGTCCTGGAAGTCGGAATACATGAACAAAGAGGCGGATTTGAAGCCGTTACGCTTCATTATCATCTGCAGATTCTCATATAAGTTATTGAAACTCATTGGAGAAGCCTCAGTTTGCATCGCATCGATGCTCATCAGCATCTCGTCCTGGTTCATCGGGTATTCGTTGTCTGGCTGACGGCTGTTGGTAAGCAGCACAAACCTCTGCGAAGGGCTGATATTACTGACTATTTTGCGCGCCGAAGCTCTCGCATCCTCAATCAGCGAGATCTCCGATGACTGATTATGCATCGACATAGAGTTATCAATATAAACTGCCACCAGATTGTCGGCATCGTCAACTTTCAGCTTCTGCTCAGGATTGTAAGGATACGCAAAAGCGAAAACGAGTCCAGCAATGAATAACATCCTCATTATCAATGAGATAATGTACTTCAGCTTCTTCGTCTTGGCGTTCTCCTGCTCTATCGTCTTCAGCGTCGCTGTGTTGCTGAAATACACGATTTTATGCCGTCTGAAGTTAAACAGATGGATTACGATCGGTATCGCAAGCGCGAAAAGACCGAAGAGCATATTGGGATAGAGAAAACTCATTTCTCCAGCGGTTCAACTATCTTTGCAGCCAAAAACTGACGATTCATGCGTGCGATGTTCGTAACTGAGATGCCTTTTGGGCATTCAGCCTGGCAGGCGTAGGTATTGGAACAGCTTCCAAAGCCGAGTTCATCCATGCGGGCAACCATTTTTTGAACGCGATCAGCCCACTCCACCTGACCTTGTGGTAACAATGCGAACTGCGACACTTTAGCACCCACAAAGAGCATTGCACTACCGTTTTTGCATGCAGCCACGCAAGCGCCACAACCGATGCAAGCAGCAGCATCCATTGCCAAATCTGCGTCGTGCTTGTTGATCGGGATAGCATTGGCATCTGGCACACCGCCAGTATGAACAGAGATATATCCACCGGCTTGAATCAGTTTATCGAGAGCCGAGCGGTCGACCATCAAATCTTTGATAATCGGAAACACCTCAGAGCGCCATGGTTCCACAGTGATGGTGTCGCCATCCTTGAATTTACGCATGTGAAGCTGGCATGTCGTAGTGTTTTTGAAACGTCCGTGAGGATGTCCGTTGATATATAATCCGCAGGCGCCGCAGATTCCTTCACGACAATCGTGATCGAAAGTGACAGGATCTTCGCCTTTCAATACAAGCTGCTCATTGAGGATGTCCAACATTTCCAAGAATGAGGCTTCTGCAGGAACATCATTTAATTGATATTCAACGAATTTGCCTTTTGCTGCTGCAGATTGTTGTCTCCAAATTTTTAATTTTATATTCATTTGAATCATTTTGTTCTGATTGTCATTTCGAGCGACTGGAGGGAGTCGAGAAATCCTTTTTTATCTTAAACAATCGAATGATTACGTTTAACAAAGATTTCTCCATTCCACTCCATTTCATTCCGTTGCAGTCGAAATGACAGATCCTATTTGTAATTTCTTTGTTTCAGTTCAACATTTTCAAATTTGAGATCTTCTTTGTGCAGAATAGGCTCATTATCAACACCTTGGAATTCATAGGCGGCAACAAAAGCATAGTGTTCATCATCACGCTTTGCCTCGCCGTCAGGAGTCTGATATTCAGCACGGAAATGACCGCCACACGACTCATTACGCATCAAGGCGTCGCGTGCAATAAGTTCGCCCATCTCAAGAAAATCGGCGACACGCAAGGCTTTTTCGAGCTCTGTATTCATTCCTTCGACGTTCGGCACCTTCACTTTTTGCCAAAATTCAGCTCTTAACTCCTTAATCTCTTCGATCGCTTCTTTGAGGCTCTGTTCGGTGCGCGACATGCCGACTTTCTCCCACATGATATGTCCCAAACGGCGATGAATCATATCGACAGTAGTATCGCCATTTATGGACAAAATCCGTGTAATCTTCTGACGCACAGCGTTTTCCGCTTCTTCAAATTGTGGAAGGTCGGTAGAAATATGCGGCACGTTGATTTGGTCAGCGAGATAGTTCTGCATGGTGTATGGAAGCACGAAATAACCATCCGACAGACCTTGCATAAGAGCTGAGGCACCAAGACGGTTGGCTCCATGGTCGGAGAAGTTAGCTTCACCAGCAGCAAAAAGTCCTTTCACCGTAGTTTGCAACTCGTAATCAACCCAAAGACCGCCCATGGTGTAATGCACCGCAGGATAAATCATCATCGGGGTGACGTAAGGATTCTCATCGACAATGCGTTCATACATCTCGAAAAGGTTACCGTATTTCTCTTCAACTGCTTGACGACCAAGACGTTGGATAGCTTCTTTGAAGTCGAGATACACTGCACGACCGGTATTGTTGACACCATAGCCAGCATCGCAGCGCTCTTTAGCCGCACGTGACGCCACATCACGAGGGACGAGGTTTCCAAACGAAGGATAGCGACGTTCGAGGTAGTAGTCTCGCTCTTCTTCAGGAATATCTGTGGCTTTTATCTTGCCTTCACGGAGAAGACGGGCTTTCTCGGCATCTTTAGGCACCCAGATACGACCGTCGTTACGCAGCGACTCGCTCATCAGGGTCAGTTTTGACTGATAGTCGCCGTGCACCGGGATACATGTAGGGTGAATCTGCGTAAAACAAGGATTTGCCATGCAGGCACCTTTCTTGTAGCACTGCCAAGCAGCCGAACCGTTTGATGACATTGCATTCGTTGAGAGGAAAAACACGCGTCCATAGCCACCAGAAGCAACAACAACGGCATGAGCCGAATAACGCTCCAACTCACCGGTCACGAGATTTCGCACTATAACACCTCTTGCGCGGCCGTCAACGACCACGAGATCCATCATCTCGCGACGGGCATACATTTTCACCGTCCCCTTCTCTATCTCCTTGCTGAGAGCCCCGTAAGCGCCTAAAAGCAGCTGTTGACCGGTCTGACCCTTGGCATAAAACGTTCTCGACACCTGAGCGCCGCCAAACGAACGGTTTGCAAGCAGTCCGCTGTAGTCGCGAGCAAAAGGTACACCTTGTGCAACGCATTGATCGATAATATTATTACTAACCTCTGCCAGACGGTAAACATTAGCTTCACGGGCACGGTAGTCGCCGCCTTTTATGGTGTCGTTGAACAAACGCTGGATGCTGTCGCCGTCGTTAGGATAGTTCTTTGCAGCGTTGATGCCGCCTTGTGCAGCGATACTATGAGCACGACGCGGGCTATCCTGGATGCAGAACACCTTTACGTTGAAACCCATCTCGCCGAATGAAGCTGCAGCTGAAGCGCCAGCCAAACCTGTACCTATCACAATGATGTCAAGTTTACGCTTGTTGGCGGGGTTCACGAGCTTCTGCTCGGCCTTATATTTCGTCCATTTTTCTGATAAAGGACCTGCTGGTATCTTTGAATTAAGTTCCATTTTTATATTAAAGTATTACTTTAAGTAAATTTTCTAAACAATTAACCAATAATATATTACAACAGAAAGAAACATCGCCACAATTATAAAGGCAAAGAATTTTCCGAGGAATTCTATGCGGCGTTGCCATACATGATTGCTCCATCCTATCGACTGCATCACGCTGGCGATTCCGTGCGACAGATGGAACCAAATTGCAAAGAGCCAAAGCAGGTACATGATGCTTAGATAGTTGTTTGAGAAGATGAATTTTATCTGGTCGATGCCGTCGACTGGGGCATTGCCCTTGATCTCGGCGAGCTGCATCTTCGACCAAAAGTCGTAGAGATGGAAACAAAGTCCGAACAAAATAAAAGCGCCTATTGCAAGCATGTTTTTCGATGCCCACGACACGCCTTCAGGACGCTCATTGACGGCATAACGCTGACGTCCACGTGCTTTGTAGTTCTGATATGACAGAATAAAGGCATAAATGAGATGTAACGCCACCAAAACAGCTAATCCTATTGTTCCTACAATAGCATACCAATTAGCGCCTAAAAACTCGCAAATCCAGCGATATGCATCTTCTGAAAAGATTGACACGACATTCATCGCACCATGAAACAGCATGAAAAACACCAAACCGGCGCCAGTGATAGCCATTATTAGCTTTTTCGTGATTGAAGAAAGACCTTTTTTACCCATTTTATTATTTTTGAATGAAAGGACAAAAATACAAAAAATTCTGCTTCATCGATGAAGATATAACGATTTTTTATACTTCTGAGTTGTTTGGATAAGATTCCTCGCTTCGCTCGGAATGACAATCCCCCACATACAAAAAGAGCGCAGCGGCCGTACGGCCGCTGCGCTCGAGCAAATTAGGATTATATTAATTGAAAAGCATATAGCTCGGAATTATGCCAAGTTCGAAGGTGCCAAGAAGTGTGCCATCAGCAGAATAACGCAGCAAATCGCCATTCACGACATAGTTTTTGGCATCTGTAAGATAAATATCGCCATTCTGCGGGTTGACTTTAAGATTATAAAACACCTTGCTTGCTGATGTAATGAACGGAGTCTCAGGGACTTCCGTAGCGTCGACCGACATTTTATAGACATTCAAAGTGCCATAACCGCCATTCATAAAGAAGATATTCTCCCCTTCTCCGTCGATAGCCATACCGCTCGGATAACTGCCTTCAGCAAGGTCGAAACGCTTGATAACCTGATGTGTAGCAGCATCGATGCAGATGATAGCAGGATCGCATGGAGGCATATAGCCACCGCTGCAAGAGACCCAAATGTGATTGTATTTATCAACAGCCATTGCATTAGGCTCCTGTGCCACTTCAATCTCACCGACAAGTGTATCATTCACACAATCAATCACTTGCACTGTTTTATTTGAGGTCTCGCCATTAGTATAATAATTTGACCAGTTAGAAACAAAGACCTCATTACCAACTTGCACCATAGCCTCTGTGGTGTTACCTGTTTCGAGGAATGATTTTTCTAAAGTATTGAGATTCAACAGCCAAAGGCCTCTACTCTCAAGGTCAGAGACGTAAGCTTTGTCGCTACTGACAGGAAGCATGTATCTCGGTGATGTAAAACCTTCGATTTTAGCTTTATAAATAATCGTTTGTGCATCAACCTTATAAATATACTTGCTATTATTGACTACAATAAACAAATCATTATCAACTTTTGCCAACGACTGTCCGACATCGCCTATCGGAGCGTTATTAACTCTGAAGAACACGTTATTATCCACAGTATTATCTTCCATATTATAATATGAAAGCGATGAATTAGCATAAGTAAACGTTCCTTCGTTCAAAATAAACAGTCCTGTAACAGGATTAATTGGCGGAACATACGGAGTGACAGGATCATCCTTTTTGCAAGAGACCAATGCTATTGCAATTACAAAACTTAATAACAAAATTCTTCTTTTCATAATTATTAAATTTAAAATTTATAATTCAAGCTGATTTCATAATTTCTGCCGGGCATAGGGCGCCAAAGGACTGCCATATACTCAACATCTGTAATATTATTTATTTTAAACTCAGCATAAAACTTCTTGATTTGCTTGCCCAACGACACGTGGTGCAATGTATATGGATTCAGCTGAAAACCATAGAATTCATTGGCATTCATAGAGGTTTTACGCTCACCGGTATATTCCATCGTATATGTCATGTTCCACGTCCGCCACCTCACCTCCGCAAAAGCATTGGCGTGATGCAACGGTATGTATATCAACTGCTGACCACTTTCATCGGTGGTATGGCTGTAGACATAATTTCCGGAAACGGAGAACTTCCAATCATTTATAAAATAATTCAATTTCAGATGAGCCTCCGCACCGTATGCAGTCACCGTATTGACATTCTCAGGCACCCAATATCTGTAAGTCGTCGGCACCCACTGAATCCAGTCTTTCACTTCCGAATAATAAGTACCGATAGTGCTTTCCACCGAGAATCTTCCGAAACTCCTTGAATACATGAGGTTTCCATCAAGGGTACGACCATTTTCAGGTTTCAAATCAGGATTACCTCCCGGATTCCAATAAAGGTCGTTCAAACTCGGACTTCTAAAGTTATGACTATATCCAGCGTTGATTTTCAATCCTTTAAGATAAATACAGCTATATGAAAGCGTTGCTGTCGGGAAGAAACCGGCAGATTCCCAATCTATCCAGTCGTTACGCAAAGTAAGACGTAAATCTAAGGGCTTCAACAACTTACCAGTCACAGCAGCGTAAAAAGAAAGAATATCCCTATCCTTAAGACCATCATAGTTGTTTGACGTCACCTGTTCGTGATCATACTGGATTTTAGCATTGAGTTTCCACGACTTATACAAATCCTGGTTCAAGTCAAAGATTTGGTGGAATATATTCGCATCATTTTTCGAGTTAATTTGAGTCACTGGAGTGCCGATATCGGTATATGACTCGAGAAAATAATGCTGTTTTTCGTAGAAATAAGCCGATTTCATCTCAATTTTACCTGTTTGCCAATATGTTTTATATGAAACAAAGTTTCTCGAATAGCCGTTTTCGGTGTATTCCTTAGTGTCGCTGTTGACATTTGGCATGATTTGAGGGCAGTTGCGGTCGCTCCACTGGTTCCACGACACAATGGTTATCAACGAGTTACGAAAACGCCATTGATATTCCGGCATGAGACCGTAGTCAACCCATTCGCCGTTTTTTTGCTTCATCACCTGATGCGGGATTACGCCTATGTTGTTGTACTCGAAGTCGTTGTCGCTCGATGTACGATAAGCCTTCACCCGCAACAGGTGACTCGCCCATGAATAACCGGCAGTAATGTAAGAGCCGAAGGTATTGAAACTGCCGTATGTCTGTTTCAGATCGAGGAGCAGTCCCTCCCCGAAGTGCTGACTTGTCTCGATGTTGACCGTTCCGCCGAGTCCGCCGCTGTTGGCTGACGTGCCGCTACCCCATTTCAACGCCACCTGTTCGGTCATGAACACCGGTATGGTGCTGAAGTCGACCTGTCCGAGTGTAGGTGCGTTGAGCTGGAAGCCGTTCCACAAAACCAAAGTGTGGCTCGCGGTGGTGCCTCTGAACGATGCCGTCGCCACGCCACCAGGTCCGTAAGTCTTAATAAAGACGGGGCTGTGCTGTATCAGCAGCTGCGACATCGTGATGGTGTTGAGACGTTTGAGCAGAGCGGTGTCCATCTTACGTTCCATTGCCGTTTCCGCCTGGTTACGCCTTATTGCATCGGCGCTGACCTCAACGGACTGCAGCACTATCGTATCCTGTGCCATAGCGGCGAAGGAAACAACAAGAAACAGTAATACAAACAATTTCTTCATTTTACCCTGAATTTCCGACCGACTCTTATCCCGAAAGTCTCAAATGTCTTCGATTTCAGGCAGGTCTTCTGACTCACTCCTTACGTCTGCGTCTTCCCGTCCATTTGGGATGAACAGTGACATCTGCAGGCGCTGCAAGAGTTTACAGCAGCGGGAACTGTCCGGGGTTCTCACCCGATTCCCTGTTGGGCCTTCTTCAGGCACCTGAAATCGACTGCAAAAATACATTTTTTTTTTGATATAATAACATTTTTAATAAAAAAGTCTTTAGTCGCTAGTCTTTAGTCTTTAGAAATTACCAAAGACCCCATACTAACGACTAAAGACTAACGTCTAATAGCTAATGGCTAATGGCTAATGGCTAAAAACTACATCATCTCACCGCGAAGGTAATCATCAATAGCCTTGGCAGCTTTCTTTCCGGCTCCCATTGCCAAAATAACCGTCGCGGCGCCGCTTACAGCGTCGCCGCCGGCATAGACACCATTACGTGTGGTGCGGCCGTTGTCGTTGGCTATGATACAGCCGTGCTTGTCGGCATTCAGACCAGGTGTGGTTCTGAAAATCAACGGGTTAGGTGACGTACCGAGTGCCATGATTACCATGTCGACATCGAGGACAAACTCTGAACCTTTAATCTCGACTGGACGACGACGACCTGACGCATCAGGCTCACCGAGTCCCATTCTAACGCACTTCATTCCGTTGACCCAGCCTTCTTCGTTGCCGAGGATCTCAACAGGGTTGCAGAGCAAATCGAACTGGATACCTTCTTCCTTAGCATGATGCACCTCTTCGGCACGTGCCGGAAGCTCAGCCTCCGAACGACGATACACGACATGTACGTCGGCACCGAGACGCAAAGCTGTACGTGCTGCGTCCATTGCGACGTTACCGCCACCGACGACAGCCACCTTCTTACCAACGTAGTTAGGTGTTTCAAAACCTTCTTTATATGCAAAAAGTAAGTTATTTCTTGTCAAGAACTCGTTTGCTGAGACGACACCGCAGAGGTTTTCGCCCGGGATGTTCATGAACTTCGGTAGACCAGCGCCTGAGCCAATAAACACTGCATCAAAGTGCTCATCTTTCATCAACGATTCGATTGAAGCTGTACGTCCGATGACCACGTCTTTGAAGAAATGACCGCCGAGACGCATCACGTTCTCGACCTCGTGACGTACGACAGTCTCTTTCGGCAGACGGAACGATGGGATACCGTAAGCCAATACGCCGCCGAACTCATGCAGAGCCTCGAAAACAGTGACGTCGTAGCCTCTTACCAGCAATTCCTTGGCGCATGTCAAGCCTGAAGGACCTGAGCCGATGACAGCCACACGTTTACCGTTCTTCTTGATTGGTTTTACAAGGTTGATGTTGTTTTCACGCGACCAGTCGCCTACGAAACGTTCGAGCTTACCGATGGCGATAGGCTCGAACTTCACTCCCATCACGCACTTGCCTTCGCACTGTGTCTCCTGCGGGCATACACGACCGCAAACTGCCGGCAATGCTGAGTCTTCGTCGATGATTTGAGCGGCACCGAGGAAGTCGCCTTCTGCCACCTTCTTAACGAATCCAGGGATATTGATATTGACCGGGCAGCCTGTAACACATTGAGGACGGCCGCAATTCAAGCAGCGCTGAGCCTCCACGATGGCTTCTTCTGCTGTATAACCGAGACATACCTCGTCGAAGTTATGCGCACGCACAAGCGGATCTTGTTCAGTAATTTTCACACGATGTTTCTTATCGC
This sequence comes from uncultured Bacteroidales bacterium, assembly GCA_905234275.1. GTDB lineage: Bacteria > Bacteroidota > Bacteroidia > Bacteroidales > F082 > Limimorpha. The sequence goes on from CAJOHD010000004.1 coordinate 52,019, forward strand.
GTGGCTCATCGAGGATGCCGCCAATATGGCATTGGTGATTCTCCGCTTTCTCTTCGTTTTCAAGCTGTTTGTGCTCGACCACGTTGTTGTACATCGACTGACGTTTCATTGCCTCTGCGAAGTCGACCTTTGCTCCGTCGAACTCAGGACCGTCGACGCAGGTGAACTTGGTCTGTCCGCCCACGCTGATACGGCAAGCGCCGCACATACCGGTACCGTCAACCATCAAAGCATTCATTGACACTGTGCATTTGATGTTGAGTTTCTGCGCGAGCTGGCACACAAACTTCATCATAATCATCGGGCCGATAGCGATACATTCGTCGTAGTGATTGCCTTGGTCTACAAGACGTTGCAGCATATCGGTGACGAGACCTTTATATTCTGAAGTGCCGTCATCTGTGGTGACGTAGAGATTCGACATTGAAGAGAGCTCATCTTCATACACGAGGAGGCTGTGAGTACGTGCGCCGATGATGACATCAGCCTTGACGCCGTTATGATACAACCATTTCACCTGCGGGAAGATTGGTGCGATACCAACGCCGCCGCCGATGAAGACGTATTTTTTAGTCTTACGCTCCTCATACGACATGTGGATGAACTCCGAAGGACGTCCGAGAGGGCCTACAACATCGAGGAAAGTGTCGCCGACTTTGTATTTTGCCATCTCCTGAGTCGATTTTCCGATAGCCTTGAAAACAATCGTCACAGTACCGTTCCAAGGGTCGTTGTCACTGATTGTGAGCGGGATACGCTCAGCTTTTTCTGTCATTTTAATAATAAGGAACTGACCTGGAAGAGCCGCTCTCGAGAGACGAGGCGCTTCGATTTCCATCATAAAGGTGTCCTGTGCTAATTCTTTCTTATTGACTATCAGATACATAATATATAAATTTTAAATTAAATCCCTAAAATTGTGTCCAAAACGAACTACAAAATTAGGGATTTTTTAATATAAAAACAAAAAATTTTCAATTTATTGATTTATTGTAAACTCTCGCTCTTTTATGCAAAGTGTGCTCGAAACGTCCCCAGAGATTTCGGACTGTGGTGTTATTCTCCAACTCGCGTGTCGATTCGATGTATTTGATGCCGTTTTTAGTGATACCCTGCGCAAATTTGTCGAAAATCATAGCGTTGACGCCTTTGTTCTGATACTCGTCATCGATTGCGATAAGCAGTAAGTCGATGGTGTCGTTTTTCTTCAATGCCTTTAAAATATGGATAAATCCGAATGGAAAAAGGCGCCCCTTTGCCTTCTGCATCGCCAGTGAGAGCGACGGCAGACCCACACCGAAAGCCACCACTTTCTCGGTTATGTCGAGCACTATCGAGACAAAATCCACGTTGATGTTGCTGAGAAACTGTTTTTTGAGATCGTCACACTGACCTGGAGTAAGCTCAGAAAAATCGTGAAGTTTGGAATATGCCGCGTTCATGCAGGCGAACACGCCATGCAGATAAGGGTCAACGTCGGAGCGCTTACGTAACACTGCCTGATGGAGTTCATTTTTCTCAGCCACCACCTCGGCAAAACGCGCGTAACGCTCAGGAATTACATCAGGTACAAGGATTCGGTACTCCACAAAATCGACTTCTTTTTTGTAACCCAACTGAAGAAGATGCTGTTCGTAATAAGGGGCATTGTATTTGCCATAAGCAGTCGGAATCTGGTCGAAACCTTCTACAAGAATGCCTGCTGCGTCGAACTCGAGGAAGCCCGTAGGACCGCTCACCATGGTCATGCCTTTTTCTTTGGCATAACGCTCCACAGCATTCATCAGCATCTTTGAAACCTCCTGATTATCAATGAAATCTATGAAACCAAACCGACAGATCTTCTCTCCTACTTTCTCATTGTAACGATGGTTGATGATGCCAGCCACTCGTCCTACTATCTTGCCATTCTCGTTGTATGCAAGCCAACATTTGCCTTCACACACCTCGAAAGCATGATTTTTCTTTGGATCGAGAGTGTCGCGGTCCATCGACTCAATCTGCGGCACGTAATAAGGGTTATCTTTGTATAACTCATTCGGGAAATGAACGAAATCCTTCAGCTCCTTCCTTGTCGCGACTTCTTTTAATGTGATATTCATGCCACAAAAATATCACATTTTCTTTTATCTTTTACATTATTTTTCAATAATGATTTTTGTTGATTTCTCCCTGATTATTGTCGATTTCTCCCTGATTTTCATGAAATAAATGCCGTTAGGCAGGTTCGAGACGTCAATTTGATTGTGTTTAACATCAACATCCATCAATTGACCATGAATATTCATTAAGAATATTTGTGTCGTTTCGGGAACCTCACCAACAATGGTAATATAATCATTAACTGGATTAGGATAAATCACGAAACCATTGTCTTTGTTTTCCTCCAATGCATCGTATGGTTCCACAGCATTAACGGCGGCAAGGGCGTCGACACGGCCCACACCAGTAATATTACTTTTAGTTGGGGTCAACTTTAATGAGGTCTCTTCCAAAATACGACAGATATCTGCAGGCATAAGGTTGGGGTTCTTTTGTAGCATCAATGCGATGATACCTCCGACACACGGTGTTGCCTGAGAGGTGCCATCCATATTTGTATAACCATTTGTTGTGAGATAGTCAAGGCTTTTTATTGCCACACCGGGGGCGCACACATCTGGGCGAATCAGTCCTATACCGGGTTCATAAGCATAGTCGCCAAACTCGGTATCCTTCCAAGTGACGGGGCCTCTTGAGGTGAAATATGCCGCATTGTCTTTGCTGTCGACGGCACCCACCGCTATAACACAACTCAGCTCGCCGGGATTCACCATTTGGTCGGGGTCAAGATACGGAGGCGGACAGCTTGCAGGCACGCGGACATTGTCAGGAATAGGGGCAACAATTTGAATATGGCCTTCATTTCCAGCACAAACTGCAGCCACAACACCGGCATCGTTGATGCCAACACATGTTCTGCGCAGCACTTCCTTATCAGTAATAGATGCATTCACCATGCCCAACGACATGCTGATAACGTCACAGCCGTGTTCCACAGCCCATTCCATGCCTCCGGCAATATTGACAGAACCGCCGAAGCCTTCTGCATCGATGCTTTTAACACACATTAATATAGCTTCTGGTGCAATACCTGTCTGCCAGCCAGCGGTGCCATCACCTAAAACAGTGCCTGCGCAATGCGTCCCATGTCCTTTGTCATCCATAGGGTCATAATCATTGTTAACTATATCGTAGCCATGATACGGGAATGTATCTCCTCCATCCCATAGATGGTCAGCCAAATCTTCGTGGTTATAATTCACGCCAGAATCGACCACAGCAACTATAACACCAGCGCCAGTATAACCCTGTGCCCATACTTCTTCAGCATGAACCTGTGAGAGATTCGGCGTAATTTCTCGTGATTCCGAAGAGATTTCGGGAACGAGATGAGATTTTTTGTTGAGCCCAATAATCTTTATATCATCTCGCCCCGAAATCATCTTGATTACATCTTTCGTAGCCGAAAAACATAATGCATTTGCAAAAAATAGAGATATGCTATTATGCATATCCACGCTAAAAATATTTAATAACCTAACTAAACCTTCCTGAGATTCCTTTGCGAATGCTTTAAGCTCTTTTACCACAAAATCACGTCGCTCAGCACGCATTGAAAAAGTATTCGCTCTCCGATTCAAAACATCCCTGTCGTATTGCGCTTTCATAACAACCACCACTTCAATTTTTTCGTCATCTGAACAATCATTCAATTCATCAAGCAACAGGGAATCAATTATTTGCGTCTTTGCAAATAATGTGCACAAAAGCAAGATTATCGTATAAATGAATTTCATAGCATTTTTCCATTTAGGTGCAAATTTAACAAAAAACTAACATCGCAGTTATTATTTTCAGAATTTTGCACCTAAGTCATTAAAATATATTATCTTTGCACAATTATAAACAAACAATTATTTAAACAAAATGAGAAAGAATTTATTACTTATTGCCATTTTTGTTTTGACAATGGGCAAGATTTTTGCTGATCCTGTCGATGCACAGCGCGCTCAGCAAATCGGACAGAGTTTTTTGAGTACTGCAAAAGGTGCACAGAAGCTTGACATCCAATTGGTCCATACATCAGCCACTCGCGGCGATGTGGATTACTACGTTTTTAATGTCAGCGGTGACAACGGATTCGTCGTCGTGGCTGGCGACGACCGCGTGAAGCCTATTTTGGCTTATTCCACGACCGGACGCTTCAACCCAAACGATATCGCTGACGGTTTTGAGTTTACCCTTAACAGTTTCTGTGAAGAGATTCAGTATGTCAGAGATAACAACCTCGCTGTCACTCCCGACATCAAGGCCGAATGGACATCTGTTGCTTCGACAGGTAAAATCAATCAAGACAGAGCCACACGCGCCGTGGTGGGACCTCTCTGCCAGACTATCTGGAACCAGAACTTCCCTTGGAACAGCCAGTGCCCTGAAGACGAAGAAGGCAGCGGCGGTCACGTGTATGCAGGCTGTGTCGCCACAGCAATGGCTCAGGTGATGAAATTCTACGACTGGCCACCAATGGGAACAGGCTCACACACTTACAATCCTGATGGCTATGCACAACAGACAGCAAATTTCGGCGAGACAGAATATCACTTCGAGCTGATGCCTAACGAATTGGATTCATTGAGCACCGAGGAAGACTATTTCTATATCGCACAGTTCCTGCATCAATGCGGTATAGCCGTCGATATGCAATACAGCGGCAATGGCAGCGGCGCTTATTCTGAGTCTGTTCCGCCAGCGTTACGCGACTATTTCAGATACACTTGCGACGACCATGTCACCAACGACAGCTGGTGGGGCTATGGCGGCTACACCAACGAGGAATGGGCTCAAATGCTGAAAGAAGGCGGTCTTGATGAAAATATACCTTTATATTATAGCGGTCAGGATGACAACTGGCAGGGCGGTCACGCCTTTGTGTGCGACGGCTACGATGAGAACGACTACTTCCACTTCAACTGGGGCTGGAGCGGTCGCGACGACGCCTGGTGCCCTATCGGAGCTCTCAACACTACAAAATACGCATTCAACCTGATGAACGGCTTCACTGGCCACATCATCCCGAACTCACCGGAATATCTGAACCGTCCTGAAGCTATAATAGACTTCGAAGTCATTGAAAATGAAGACATGACAAGCGTCAACATCAGCTGGACCAACCCTGAATACAACCTCAACGGCGAGCCTCTCACTGACTTGACAGTCATGGTTTATCGCGACAGAGAGCTTATCTATACAACAGAAAGCAACAAAGGACAAAGAATGGATTTCGTTGACGAAGAACTCGAGGCCGGACTTTACCAATATTCTATCATCGCTGAAAATGAATATGGTTTCAGCAAGAGAGCCTACGCTCAGATTCTTGTCGGCGACAAATGCGATATTATCTTTGAACTCACCGATCAGGGTGGCAATGGCTGGAAAGGCGCCTGCATCAGTGTGACAGACGAGAAAGGACAGCGCATCGCTAAAGTGACGATGGAGGAAGGTTCGGCACAGACCATTGTGATGCCACTCTTGAAAGGCGACCTCAATTTCATCTGGAACCACGGCTGGTATCACACCTCAGAGCAATACGACACCGACTATGAGTGCGCTTTCGTCATCAAGAACGCTGACGATGAGATTCTTTTCACCTCAGGCGAGCACAGCGACGGAGTCTTCCTGACATACAACAACGACTGTGAGAACGTGTCTGTTGAAGAAGTCAGCGTTAGCAATATCCGCCTCTACCCTAACCCGACTAACGGAGTTATCAATATTGAAGGAAACGGCGCGATGAACATTAGCGTGATGAACGTGCTCGGCCAGAAAGTAATGGAAATGAGCGTCACTGACAACGCCACCCTTGATTTGAGCGGTTTTGAATCAGGAATCTATATGATACGAATTGAGACAGCGAATGGTACAATGACAGAAAAAATAAACGTAAGGAGATAACGATTATGGCAACAATAAAAGGTTGGCTGCCGATCCACGCCACATCGGACAAATCGACATCATCATCACTTTCCCGAAAAACGACTACACCGACGCGCAGAAGGCGATGCTAAAACGCGCTGCTGACACCTGCCCGGTTGGGAAATCATTGCATCCTGATGTAAAGATTAATTTGGTAATGAGATTTTAATCTCGTTGAAATTTATTAAAAAAGTTTGAGGTCGCAAATTGCGACCTCAAACTTTTTTGTATAAGATTGTGGAGACTTGTTTTAAAAAAACAATATTCAATATGGTTTTTAAACTAGTTTTCCATATTGTAATATTGTTTTTGTCACATTTTTATAATTTTTCAACAAATATTAATAATTAAAGTCGTATTTAACAATCTTTGTTGGTTTATCTGCTATAATTTTTTCTATGTGAATTCTTCCCAGTAATTCGGTTAAGGAGGTCCTATCTCTATTATTCGATTTAAATATAAAATAATATTCTCCATATGGTAAGTCAATATTATAAGCACCATCTCCATCAATTAACAGCTCATAATCATGATTATTAAAAATTTGCAATGATTCCTTAAAACAAATTGAATCCTGTGTGTTTAACATTTTCTGTTTATCCCAAGAATAACCCGAGAATTGTCTTGCATATGATTCTTCGAAATCATTACTTAAAAAATCAAGATATTGATTCTTTAATCTATATAATTCTTCATAATTATTCCAATTGCTCATATTTGGTACAATTGCGCCATCTTTTATTTTAATGATATATAATTCCGCCCCATTGTCAGGTTTATAGCCAATAAAATCATTGAACCGATATCTAACAATACCTTGTACCTTACACATCGATTGCGCAACCAATCCAATAACTGCAATAAATATGCAGCTTACTAATAACAGTGTTTTTTTCATAATATTGCTGGCAGTATTTATCCTGTAGCCTGCAGTATAGTTATAATAAGTTTATTCTGTTATGACAACCTTTTTCAATAACATAAAAAAGCGTGGAAATATGATTTTTTCGACCACAGGGTTACCACACCCTCCAAATCTGAAAAAGTCATTCCACGCCAAATCTGGCGTTGTCAACTATTCCTTGATTTGGATACTCCGAAGAGTTTAAGTGGTAATTTGTGGTCAAGAATAGCTTCGAACCGCTATTTATATGTCAATATGTCGTTTTTCCTACATAAAATGTCGTTTAAATTTCTGCAAATATAATCATTTTTAATTAATCACAATAAAAAAGTTATTTAACCCATTCCAACCGGTAGAAATACCCCACTTCTGGGTTTGTCAAAACATATTCGTAACTCTTTGACTGAACATTGAATGGAATCGTCTCTAAAACAACGTAATCAGTCGGGATTGCACTATTTATCAGTTTTCGCTTAAAAACAGCCTGTTCCGAGAAATCTTTATTCTTATAAGCAAGAATCACATGGAAATTGACAACACTAATCGGTTCTTCTATTTTCACATCCAAATGCGGTTGCGCCACTCCGTCAACATCATCCATATCTGCATGAAAATGAACTACAGCTGGCTCATTATAAAACAAAGCTTTCTTAAACTTCAAAACCACATGATCATAGTCATTGGATGAGTTTTTAATGATTTGACCGTCGCAATTCTGTAATCTTGAACTGATTTTAGGAAGAACGGTTCCCGTCCATTTAAACCGCCATTTAATCTCCGAAAGAAATGGACGTTTCGATTGAATCAACCTATAGCCATCATATCTTATATGCGTTTTGTCAATATATTCGTATCTTGTAAAAAACGAAAGCTTCTGATAATCAATGTCATTACTATTTTTCAAAAGCTTGTTTATCACATACAAAACAGCCACAAACAAAGCTCCAAGAAAAACAATAACAGCAACTAATGCTATCATTGCTTTATTTTTATCCGAGCATAAAGCAACAATTCCACTTCCAATGGAAGAAATTCCACCAATAACAGCTAACCAGAAAAGTAAGGTTTCTTTAGTTTTTGTATTCATTATAATATGTATCTTAATCTGTTCCCATAGTGTTTTTATTTTTTGCAAAGATACATTTTTATTTCATACCCGCAGCCACCTAAACAAAAATTTTTATAAAAAAATGTAAGGGCGAAACATTTTTCGCCCCTACATTTCATATTAATTAATAAGGTATTAATTAATCCTTGTACTCAGCCAAAACTTCTTTGACTTTGTCTGGTGTCAAACGGCCATAGACCTTGTCACCAATCATAGCGACTGGAGCAAGACCGCAAGCGCCCACGCAACGGAGACAGTTCAATGAGAACTTTCCGTCAGGTGTTGTGCCACCGACTTCAACGCCGAGCTGACGTTTCAACTCATCCAAAACCTTCTCAGCACCACGCACGTAGCAAGCTGTACCCAAGCAAACTGAAATCGGGTGTTTGCCCTTTGGAGTCATGGTGAAGAACGAATAGAATGAAACGATACCGTAAACTCTTGATACAGGGATGTTTAACTCCTTAGCGACAAGTTCCTGAACTTCTGCTGAGAGGTAGCCGTACTCACCCTGAACCTTGTGAAGCACGTTGATAACTTCGCCACCATCATTACGGAACGATTTGCAAACGTCCTTAATGAATTTGATTTTATCTTCTGATAATTTAATAACTGCCATAATATTCAATTTTTAATTTTCCAACAATTATTTTTCGCTAATCTCAACATGTTCTGATTTGTCGAAATAGTGTGTATGCAGCAGTTCATGTGACTTGTGGCCGCATGGTTCACCAAAGTACTCAGCGTAGATCTTCTTGATTGAAGGATTCTCGTGTGACTTACGGATCGGTTTGCCGGCGTCTTCACGATAGATAGCCTCTGTACGTTTCTTGATGATTTCACTGTTGCCATGGTGATATGGCTGACCTGCACCACCGACGCAACCGCCTGGGCATGCCATGACTTCGATAGCGTGGAACTGCTCTTTGCCTTCGCGAACTCTTTCGAGGAGCTTGCGTGCATTTGCCAGACCGTGAGCGATACCGATGTGGATTGGGGTGCCAGCGAAGTCAACCCAAGCGTCACGGATACCATCCATACCACGGAGTTCTGTGAAGTCAATCTTTGGCAATGGTTTGCCGGTGAACACCTCGTATGCTGTACGGACAGCAGCCTCGATAACACCACCTGTTGCACCGAAGATGACAGCAGCACCTGTTGACTCGCCGAGCGGATCATCGTAATCCTCTGATGGCATGTCCTTAAGATCGAGGTTGAACTGCTTGATCAAGCGAGCCAACTCACGTGTTGAAAGGACGTAGTCGATATCCGGGTTACCGTCTTTGTAGAACTCTTTACGTTTGCTTTCGTATTTCTTTGCCAAGCAAGGCATGATAGAAACGACGACGAGGTCTTCTCTCTTGATGCCCATCTTCTCTGCCCAGTAGTTCTTTGCTACAGCGCCGAACATCTGCATAGGTGACTTAGCTGTTGAAGGAACGTCGAGCATATCCGGGAAGTTGTGCTCGAAGAAGTTGACCCAACCTGGGCAGCATGATGTCAAGATAGGGAGACGCACTGATTTGTCGCCTGCCATGAACTTCTTGATTCTGCCGAGGAGCTCTGTACCTTCTTCCATGATTGTCAAGTCAGCGGTGAAGTCTGTATCGAACACATAGTCGAAGCCGAGGCGGCGCAATGCTGCTGCCATCTGGCCTGTGACGATTGTACCTGCCGGCATGCCGAACTCTTCGCCGAGAGCGACACGTGTTGCAGGAGCTGTGTTGACGATGACGGTCTTCTTAGGATTGTTGATAGCTGCCATCACGTTACGTGTGTCGTCAACCTCGCTCAAAGCGCCGACTGGGCACACCTGGACGCACTGACCGCACATGACGCATGGTGAATCCATGAGGTCCTGCTCGAAAGCTGGAGCGACGACGGCCTGGAAGCCACGGTTCACAGCTGACAAAGCACCGACTGTCTGGATGTTGTTACATACGTTCTCGCAGCGGCGGCACATGATACATTTGTCGATGTCGCGGATGATTGAAGGTGACATATCCTTGCGGTATGTTGACTGCTCGCCATGGAATGGGAGCTCACGGATACCGAGGTTCTGAGCGAGCTTCTGGAGTTCGCACTGACCGTTCTTAGGACATGTCAAGCAGTCTGCCGGGTGGTCTGAAAGGATCAACTCAACCACGGTGCGACGTGCGTTGATGACGCGTGCACTGTGTGTGAGAACTTCCATACCTTCGACGCAGTCTGTTGCGCAAGCTGGAGCAAGGTTACGACGTGGTTTGCCGTTGAAATCCTTTGTGATCTCGACAACGCAAACACGGCATCCACCTGGTTTGTTCTCAAAGTTCATTCCTGCCAACTCGAAATAGCAGAGGGTAGGAATATGAATACCGGCCTGACGGGCAGCTTTCAAAATTGTTGTGCCTTCTGCGACCTGAATCTGTTTGTTATCAATTGTTACATTAATCATATCTTTCTCCTCCTCTATTTTTATTTGACAGAAATAGCATCAAATTTACATCCACTCATACATGCACCGCACTTGATACACTTCGTTGTGTCGATTTCCATTGAAGGAAGCTTGTGACCTTCAGCGATGTAGTTAGTCTTCGAGATAGCTTCTGCAGGGCAGTTCTTGGCGCACTTGCCGCAGCCGATACATTTATCTTTGTCGATGACGTAGTTCATGAGTTTCTTGCAGACACCAGCGCGGCACTTCTTATCGACGACGTGCTCAACGTATTCATCCCAGAAGTTGTCGAGTGTTGACAATACCGGGTTAGGTGATGTCTGACCAAGACCGCACAATGCTGTGTCTTTGATAACAGCTGCGAGGTTGCGGAGTTCCTGGAGGTCGTCCATTGTTCCGTTGCCTTCTGTGATCTTGTTGAGGATTTCGAGCATTCTCTTGTTACCGATACGGCATGGTGAGCATTTACCGCAGCTCTCTTCGCATGTGAACTCGAGGTAGAACTTAGCGATAGCAACCATACATGATGTGTCGTCCATGACAACCATACCGCCTGAACCCATCATTGAGCCAGCAGCCATCAATGAATCGTAGTCGATAGCTGTGTCGAGGTGTTTCTCTGTCAAGCAGCCGCCTGAAGGACCACCGGTCTGGACAGCTTTGAACTTACGGCCACCCTTGATACCACCACCGATTTCGTAGATGATGTCGCGGAGTGTTGTTCCCATAGGAACCTCGATAAGACCGACGTTGTTGATCTGACCTGCCAATGCGAACACCTTTGTACCTTTTGATTTCTCTGAACCGATTGATGCGAACCAGTCAGCGCCCTTTGTGATGATGATCGGGATGTTGGCGAATGTCTCAACGTTGTTAACGTTAGATGGTTTGTTCATATAACCTGAAACAGCCGGGAATGGTGGTTTCAAAGTAGGTTCACCACGTTTACCTTCCATTGAGTGGATAAGAGCTGTCTCTTCACCGCAGACGAATGCGCCAGCACCGTAGCGGAGCTCGATATCGAAGTTGAAGCCGCTGCCGAGGATGTCGTCGCCGAGAAGGCCGTATTCACGAGCCTGAGCGATAGCAACCTGCAAACGGTGGATTGCCAATGGGTATTCAGCACGGATATAGACGAGACCCTTTGTTGCGCCAATAGCGTATCCGCAGATAGCCATAGCCTCGATGATTGAGTTCGGGTCACCTTCCATGATTGAACGGTCCATGAACGCGCCCGGGTCGCCTTCGTCAGCGTTGCAGATGACGTATTTCTGGTCGGCCTGGTTCTTTGCGCAGAGACCCCATTTCACACCTGTCGGGAAGCCCGCGCCACCACGGCCACGGAGACCTGACTTGGTGATCTCGTCGATGACCTGCTGAGGTGTCATCTCGCCGAGAACCTTAGCGATAGCCTCATAACCACCGCGTGAGATGTATTCGTCGATGTCTTCTGGGTTGATGAAACCGCAGTTACGCAAAGCGATACGGAGCTGTTTCTTGTAGAAACCCATGTGCTTTGAGTCGGCGACATGCTGTTTATTTTCCGGATCGAGGTAGAGAAGGTCAGTGACCTTACGACCTTTGATGATGTGCTCGTTGATGATTTTCTCGACATCTTCAGGTTTGACCTGAGTATAGAATGTGTTGTCAGGAAGCATCTTTACGATAGGGCCCTTCTCGCAGAAGCCGAAGCAGCCTGTTCTGATGACCTGAACTTCATCTTGCAAACCTTTTTCCTTCAATAATTTTTCAAAGGTTGAGATGATCTCATCACTTGCAGATGCCTTACATCCGGTACCACCGCAGCAAAGCACGTGCGTTTTGATTTTTGTCATATAAAGTCCTCCAATTTAGAATGAATGATTAGATTTTCTCATAGTTCACCGGGATGATACCCTCGACGAGCTCGTTGTTCATCACATACTTCTCGAGGATTTCGTCAGCGCGTTTGTTGTCGACGTGACCGAAAACGATCGGGTCTTTGCCCGGAACTTTCACCTCGATGGTAGGTTCTGCGTGGCAGTAGCCCATGCAGCCTGTCTGTGTGAAGACGATACCGAGTTTCAACTCGTCGGCTTTCTCCATCATGTGTTCCATCACCTGTTTTGCACCGGCGGCGATACCGCAAGTTGCCATAGCAACTTTAATCTGAACCATAGCGTCAGGGTTGTTGCTCTTTTCACGAAGGTCGAGATTTGACTGTAATTTCTCTCTCATTGCCTTCAATTCTGCCAATGATTTTACTTTTGCCATATTTCGTAAAATTATGTTAATGAATGATTTATGAATATATCTTCAATATTTCCTACCGATTTTATCGTTTGGCAAAGATACGAATCTTTTTCATATAAAAAAATAATTAATAAAATTTATCAAACAAAAAAAAATGAGCCCGGCAAAACACCGGGCCCATCGCCTTAAAGTCTTGACTATTAAGCCTATTCCTTCTTCCTCAAAGCGTATGCTGCGCCAAGAGCGCCAAGGATGACCAACCCGCTGCCGAGAGGAGCGCCAGTGACGTCTTCTGTGAGACCGTGCTCATTAGGAAGAGAGATAAGCGTGATGTCACGCATCAAGTCACTCTGTGCCCAATCGTTGAAGAAAGCGTCTGTAAGACCAATCTGAGCATTTGCTCCGAAGCCCAACGTCAATACCAATGCTATTGCTAAAAATATCTTTTTCATTTTATTTCCCCTTTCATAATTTAACGAATAACAATTTTCTGAATCTTCTCATTCAACTTGAATATATAAACACCGCATTGAGACGGTTTTTCAACCGTCTGTACACCGGTTACACGACGGGTTGAGATCATTCGTCCCATCATGTCGAACACCTGCAGCTCGCCCTCGCCGCTGACGATGATTTCATCACCGCTTTGATATGCGAAAACATCGCTCACTGTGCTTGCTGATGAGCCATAACACAACACGAAACGGTCTTTTCTGTCGGCCGGCGAACCGATGAAAGTGTAGTATCCTTCGCTAAGCATGTCAACATCGTCGCCGGTAATCTTGTCGAGAAGATGCAGATATCTCACATCAGTGTTTTCAACGTCAACGCTGAAACTGAACTCTCCAATATGTTTCGATTCGAAACCGACCTGCATGTTGCCAGATTCAAAGCCATGAACCACGGCATAATCCGCATCTTCTTGTGCGACATATATCTTTGCACTATTGTCGTTCAACGAGTATTTTGGCAACGTGCCGCTTTCACCTAAACGTACAATGACACGGTCGATGACATCACTCTCGCCACGACTCAGGTTGAGTACGATCTGCTCATCTGCCTGAGAATTTCTTGTATTTGGAACAAATGTGACGATTTCTCCATCGTTTTCGGCGTACACCATAATGCCTTCCATTGCTGCTACGTTATGTCCCGTTGCTGCGATGAGGCCGGAACCGTCGTTATTCATCACGTAGAAGTCTTTTGCCACTGTAGCAGCTTGTGCAAACGGGTTACCGATGAGGTTCCAGCCTGCCAGCGACGAGCCTGCCGCCTTGCTCAACGTCACCTTACCGTCGCCCGAATATGTTGTGCCGATAAATGTCAGCGTAGTATTAGAGTTGTTGGCATAAAGATAACCTTTTCCAGGCTCCAATCCGAAATGATAATGGCTTGAACCTTCTTTCTTCCAGTTTTCCCATTGATTATCAGCACTTTGGTTAAAACGATACAAATCGAAATCGCCTATTGTCATGTTAATAACATCATTTGCCAGTATTGTCTCAGCCAAAGGCGATGCAATCAGGCGCCATCCATCTGCATTGGTGGTGTAACCTTGAACCACATTCGGGTATGATGTGCAGTAAACGCCCACATTGTCGACATACCACATACGGCCGCTGGTGCCGACACCTGCAAATTTGAATGCGATATAGACATCCTGACCATTGTAAGCCGAAAGATTGATGTTTACATTTGTCTTAGTTGTCGGGAATTCAGAGGCTGTCCAAAGTGTGTTGGTGAAATTTATTGCCGCGCAACCTGTTGTTGACAAAACGACAGAGCTTTCTTCGCCCGAGCCGCTTGATGAGAATGCCATGTCGAAACTAAGTGTGGCATTGCCATTGATATGCATGTGCGGCAGAATCAGGTAAGTGTCACCGCTTGGCCAATAGCTGAATGCGGTTCCTGTCGGGTCGATAGGGTCATTGACATTGGTGCTGTGCTGCCAGCCTGTATAGTTGTTCACCCTGATCCAGTCCCAGCACGCTGGTGGGAATGCATCTCCGCTGAAGCCTTCAAACAATGCGTTTTCGTCGTCGATAGGCCACACTCCGCAGTCTGTTGTGAAGCTTATCGGATTGCACCATTCGCTCTGGTCGTCTGCATCGCAATAAGCCTGAACCCTCACGTCGTATGTCGCACCACGTTTGAGACCCGTCAAAACGTATGGGTTTTCGTTATCAGGCAGTGATGTCACGTGAATCGGATTACCCCATTCGCTTTCCGAAGTCTTTTTATATTGGATGTTCCATTCGGATTCGTCTTTGCCGGCGTTCCATGTCAATGAGGCTGAGTTGTAACTTGTTTCTTTTACATTCAATGCAGTAGGGACCCAGCATGTAGGGATGACTTCGACCGACACATCATCAATATTGAAATACAGATAACTGTTTCCTGTTGAGGAACCGCAACGGATGGCGATATTTCTGCCAGTTCCAGTATAATTTAACAACGGGACTGTAAATTCAGCGTATGTTGTCGAAACGCCTTCAACAGCGGCCATTTCCACAAAATTATCGCCTTCCATGATACCGACATAAAGTGTGTTGTTTGACGACCCCGCTTTCGCCCAGAATCTTATTTGAAGGTCGCTCATCTGATAGCTGTCGTCGATTGCAGGCATGATAATGGTTTGGGTTGCCGAATTTGGAGTTCTGTACATACGTAAGCTCTTTGTGCCGCCATGCGCATCAGAGCTATAGTCATAAACGTATGGATAATAGGTGTATGGCGAATAGTTGCCATATTGCATCTCGACGCGGTCCCAGCACTTAGGCACTGGATAGCTGGCGAAATGTCCAGTTGTCTCCACAGCACCCTCAAAGTCGCAGGTGTAAGGCAGCATCAATTCGGAACATGCCGTAGTGATGGTCTTGTCCGATGACTGGTTTGCCAGGCTCCATTTGCTGTAGTCGTCGCCACCGCACCAGGCGCGCACATTCACATGATATGATGTGGCTGGTTCCAAACCCTGCAATGTGTAAGTGTTTTCCGGATGGTTTTCAACTAAAACATAGTTATAATCAGTGTCGTTTGTCTTTTTATAGCGGAACTGCCAAGCATCCTGGTCATCAGCGCCTTTTGTCCAGCTGAGGTTCACCGATGTTGAGGTTACCGACTCGTCTGTCAAATAGGAAGGTGCCAAACATGTTGCCAAAGTGGTGAATGTCACCCTGTTACTCCATGAACTCACTCCGTCTTCAGTGCCGCAATTGGCTTGGATATAGATGTAATATTTTGTCTCAGGAGTGAGGTTTTCCAAGGTGTAGGTGTATTCGCTCACGTTTTCAAGCTGAACACGGGTAACATCTGTCAAAGTATAGTCTGACGGGTCGAAATCGCTTGTCGGTCTATAGGCGATTTCAAAAGCGTCGGCGGTGCTTCCTGTCCATGAGACGCTGCCAGTATATGCAGTGTTTGAGTTTGTGACATAGCTCAAGGTCGGTTTTGGGCAAGTGGCAAGTGTAGTGAAGTTTGCAACATCGCTCCATGAACTTTCTTCATTGCCGAAAATAGATTTCACGCGAGCGTAATGCTGTGTTTCTGGTGTAAGACCCGACAATGCTATTGATGCCGTACCACTTACATTGACCTCGATATTCTCAGTAAACGTGCTGTTTGTGGCATATTGAAGCACCCAGTTGGTGGCGGTGCCGTTTTCAGTCCATGTGAGTGTAGCTGTACGACCAGCGACATTACTCGCTGTCAAACCTGTAGGTCTAGGGCAAGTCATGTAGCTGATGTTTATATTGTCTATCGCCGCTGGCGGTTGGTTACCTGAGCCAGAATCATTGCGCCAGACAAAAACCATGGTATAAGTTCCCGAAACGGTAATCTCTGATACCTGAGGCTGCCAGTCCGCACTCAAATCAAGTTGATGACCGCCGTCCAAAGCAATCCAAGTGGATGGAGTAGCGCTATAAGTAAGTCCTGACGGAAGCGTGCCAGCTGTAAATTCAACATCTCCTGGTACCAAAACAGCACGGAGATAATCGTAATGGTTGGTTCCCGTACTGTTGCTTTCGCCATCGGCTTTCCAGTCGAATGTGACGGCATAAGTTCCATCAGCAAAATTCAACAGTTTTGAGGCAAAAACCACTGTAGTACTATTTAATGTGTAAGCATTGCTTACACCATTGTCATTGGAAATATACATTGCTTTTTCACCGCCGTTGTTGGTGGCGCTGTCCCAGCACCATTGGTTGGTTAGAGTGCCATTGGTGAACGCCCAGTCGTTGGCTGTCTCAAAGTCCTGTACGTAAGGATGGCTTTGGTCAACAGTCAAAGCCTCTCGAGTGGTGGTGAAGACTTTCTTTACCCATTTGCTCTTGTCATCAACGCTGCAGACGGCACGGACATAGGCATAATAAGTTGTCTGGGCTGTAAGCTCGCTCAATGCCTTGGAACATTCTGTGACCTGATATGTAGGAGTTGTATTTTCGTCTGGATTCACATTTGATGTTGTTAAGTAAACGTCCCAATTACTCTGGCCTTCACCACCTGCTTCCCAATTCAAAGTGGCTGTATGTGCCGAAATGCCGACTGCATTGAAATTCTTAGGTTTTACGCAACCTGTTGAGGCTGATTCGTAAGTGAATTCTGCCTTAGGAAGAAATTGTTCAGCTTTCCACGGGTGACTCACAGGAGGTGTGATATAATAGTCGTAACCACACGAAGCATATCCAGGATCCACTCCATAATAATTAACAGATGGGAGCGATGTCAAGCCCCACACATTGAAACACAGGTTGCCTCCGTTGTATTCGTATGGCTCATCAAAAGTAATCACCAACTTGCCACTTGCAACAGAAAGCGTAGTGCCTTCGTAGACCTTTGTCGCAGAGCTTTGATTATATTGCCATGCTGACGTGTTTTCTGTTGTTGCGGATACTTCCTCAACATAAACTGTGACTTTGTTGGAGTATGAAGCGCTTGTAGTCGAAGCGAAGAATTTTACGGATGTGATTGATCCGCCTTCCATATCCCCCAACAAATCTGCAGGATAAATGAATTCACTTTGCGAGCCACTGCCCGATTTAATAGGAGCTATCGCACTTGTCGTTTCTCCATCGCACACAGTGTGTGTTTCCTGTGCCCTAATCTGCCATGGCATAAATATCGCCAACAGCAGGATCAACAAATGAGTTTTTTTGATAAATTTTTTAAAATACATAATACAAAAGTTTTTAAGATTTGATAATAATTTTCATCACCTTAAAACTTCTGGAAAAAATGTGGGAAAGCCTAAAAAAACAAGACTACGCCCTTGTTTGGGGCATACCTTATAAGAAATAGAATCCCAGCTCCAATTCCCGGAAGCTTCGTTTCGCGATTTGAGGCAGGTCTTCTGACTGAGGCCTCGCTTTGCCGCCTTCCCGTCCGACGAGCGTCGCGACAGTGGCACAGTGGCAGGCGATTGGCCATCACAGCAGCGGGAACTGTCCGGGATTCACACCCGATTCCCTATTGAGTCCGTCTAAGGACACCACAAATCGGCTGCAAAATTACAGTTTTTTCTATTCAGTCAAACAAAATAAACAAGAATTTTTATTCGCCGTTTTCGGCAGGTTTCATTGAGTATTCGCAGCCGCAATACCTTTGATTATAAAAGTTATATTCCTTGATAATTTGAATCCTTCGCTCGCTCAGTCCGCCTTTTCTCCAGTTCTGAGCCCAAAACGTCACATCGGGGTAATGTGAGGCTGCAAAAGCACCCGCTTCTTCTATCTGTTCGAGGCTCTTCCAACGGCTCGATGCAAGGGTCGTGGTCATCACCTTAAAACCATGCTCGTGAGCATATTTCGCAGTACGCAACAGCCTGTATTTGAAGCATTTGAGGCAACGCCCTCCCCTCTCAGGCTCGTCTTCCAGTCCTGTCATCTCCAAACGCCATTTTTCGTGGTCGTAGTCGTCGTCGATGATGTCCAGGCCGAGTGATGTGGCATAGCGCGTGCATTCGTTCTTCCTGATCTCATATTCTTCCAAAGGGAAGATGTTCGGATTGCTATAATATATAGTAGGTGTAATGCCGTGCTGCATCATGCACTCGATAATCGCAGACGAGCACGGCGCACAGCAGGTGTGAAGGAGCACCTTGGTCTCCCCTCCCGGAACCGATATCTCGAATGTCTTTTTCACGGTCTGAAAGTGATTAAAATGACAGCAATCACTGCGATTACAAGCCCAATATAGTTTTTTAAAGTAAGCTTTTCCTTAAATAACAGCCAGCCGGTGACAGCCGTTAAGCTGACCACTCCGATGTTGTAAATCGGGAATAAGACAACGTTGTCGAAATAACGCATGGCATAATACACGCAATACGTTGAGAAATAATTGATTACGCCTAATCCGATGCCACCGACGGCACTTTTCCACTGCCATTTCGACTTGCCTTTTGCTATGTCCCAAACCACAATGATGATGCCGAAAATCAAGGCAATGAAATAGATGAATGCAATCATAAAACCGAGGTTGCCCGCAGTGTTCTGCTGCTCGGTTATTTTCATCAGGATATCGCCTGTGCCTGTGCCGAAAAATATGAAAACCGGCAACAATGCGACAATCCCTGAATTATCTGTGTGTTCACGTTTACCATTGGGTAATTTCCAGCCGACGACGAGCACCAGCGCCACCAACGCCAGCACTATTCCCAACGATGCCACGAAATTCAGCTTTTCATGCAGAAAAATAACGCCCGCCAAAATCGGCAAAACCACCGACAACTTGCTCGACAACGATGTCACGGTCACACCCGAACGCTGCGTCGATGCGGTCATTAATAAGTAGGTAAAAATAAACCAGAATCCAGTCAAAAGGGACAGCCCGAACCATGGCTCAGCCACCAGCTGCGGTATGGTCTCATAGCTCTCGCAAACCACAAAGCCAGTCCCCGTCGCGAACACATAATTCCACATCAGCGCCTGATGGTTGTCAAGCCCGAAACGCTTAAAAAGACGCATCGCGACAAAAACACCTGTCGAAAAAAGTATGGCGAGTATCAGAAATATCATAACGTTGCAAAAATACACAGAAAATCAATTCCGTATGAAAATTTTAAAAAATTCCTTTGCAATCTCAATATTATTTCATAAATTTGCAGTCCTAATTGTGATAATTTAATTTTAAAATTGATATGAAAGTACAAGAATTAGTTGATAAACTGGGACTTAAGGTCCTCGCAGGCAAAAACGGCCTCGATCGCGAAATCGACGGCTGCTATATTTCAGACCTCCTCAGCGACGTGATGGGTAATGCACAGGAAGGCAACATCTGGATCACTCTCCAGACTCACAAAAACGTGATGGCTGTGGCATCGCTCAAAGAGATGTCATGCATCATCCTCGTCAAAGACCTCGGCGCAAACGAAGACACCATCAACCAGGCCAACGAGGAGGAATTGCCGATTTTGCAGACATCATTGCCGACATTTGAAATTGCAGGACTTGTCTATAACCTTTTAAATAACAAGTAGAGATGCACGGCCGTGCGTCTCTACGGAACGTTTTCATGGAACTGCACAAATATCGGGCTGACCTTCACCTCCACACGGTGCTCTCGCCGTGCGGCGATATCTATATGTCGCCCACTGCCATCGTGGAACAGGCGAAGAAACTGCATCTCGACGTCATAGCCATCTGTGACCACAACACCACACGACAGGTGAAAGTGACGCAGGAGATCGGTCGCGAGCAGGGTGTTTTCGTCATCGGAGGCGTGGAGATCACGACGCAGGAAGAGGCTCACGCCCTCGCCTACTTCGAGAACGACGAGCAGCTCGACAAGTTTCAGGAGTTTCTCGACGAACATCTGCCACACATCCCTCTCGATGAGGAGAAATTCGGCTACCAGCTCATCGTCGACAAAGATGAAGAGATCGTTGGAGAAGAGGAATGGCTGCTATGGTCGGCTCTCGATTGCGACCTCGACACTTTGTATGACAAGGTACACGAAATAGGCGGACTCTTCGTGCCGGCGCACGTCAACAAGCCAGCGTCGTCATTGATGTCGCAGCTGGGTTTCATCCCGCCGGATATCAAGGCGGATGCGCTGGAGATCTCGAAGCACGTCACAAAACCTGATTTCCTCAAGAGATTCGCATATTTAAAGAAGTTCATGTTCACCAAGAGCAGCGACGCACACTTCCTGCATATCATCGGCGAGGTGCACTGCGTGCTGCACATGTACGACCTCACCTTCGACGAGTTTCGCAAGACCCTTCATGGCGAGGACGGCAGGTACATCGATACTGAACCACAAGAAAAACTACAACTTTTATTCGGATGAAAGAGCTAGCATTACATGTATATGATCTGATGGAAAACTCGACCGCAGCCAATTCGACGCTGGTGGAGCTGACTATTCGCGATAGCCTGAAGGACAATATCTATGCCTTCACCATCAAGGACAACGGCAAAGGCATGTCGCCGGAGTTTCTGGCAAAGGTCACCGACCCGTGGACCACATCAAGGACGACGCGTAAAGTCGGTCTCGGACTACCTTTAATAAAGATGAACACCGAAAACTGCGGCGGAGGCATGAAGATTGAGAGCGAGGTCGGCAAAGGCACCGTGCTTAATTTCTGGTTTCAGCACGACAACATCGACCGACCGCCAATGGGCGATCTCTCTGGAACTCTCGTGATGCTGTTCGCCGCCCACGAAGACATCCATTTCATCTACAAACACATCACCGACGACGGCGAATTCGTGTTTGACACTGATGAAATCAAGGAAGCCCTCGACGGAATGTCAATGAACGACATCAACATCATGAAATACCTGAAGGAGATGATTCAAGAAAATTTGGAAGAAATTCATTATAATGAATAATCCACTTCCCGTCATTACGGCCGAAGCGAAGCGGAGTGGAGAAATCTTTTTAGTGTAGAGTTTAGAGTGTAGAGTTTAGAGTAGTTTAAAAAGTTTAAAGTTTAAAGTTAAGAGTTAAAAGTTTTTTGGAAGAATTTTTTTAAGATTTTTAAATAGATTTTTTTAAGATTTTGAGCCGTAAGGCTACCAATAAAAGATAAACAAAATGAAATTAAGTGAAATTGCTAAAGTATTGAACGCCAAGGTGGTTTGCGGTCAGGACCGTCTCGACGAGGAGCAGGATAAAGTCTTCGCCAGCGACCTCATGTCCGACATCCTGACCTTGGGCGACAACTTCCCGATGATTGTCACAGGTTTATGCACCATGCAGACAATCCGAACAGCCGAGATGGGCAACCTCGACATCATAGTGTTCGTCAGGAAGAAAAAACCGACGGAAGAGATGATAGAGCTCGCCGAAGACGAGGGCATGGTCCTCATGGAATGCGACTACTCGATGTTCAAAGCCTGCGGTCTCCTCTGGGAAGCCGGATTAAAACCTATTTATTAACCACTATTTTTTATAACTATTTTCTACTATGCATCTGGAATATACAGTTATTGAAGGAGATTTCGTCAACGCCGGCTCGGCTTCAAGTGCTATCAAAAAAACGCTGAAGCAGCTCAACGTGAACCCGTCGATAGTGAAACGCGTCGTTGTCGCCCTCTACGAGGCCGAAGTCAACGCTATCGCTCATGCCTACGGCGGCGTGGTCACCGCCGACATCGACGCTGGTAAGATCCTCCTTCGTGTCATCGATAAAGGCCCCGGCATCCCCGACATCGACTGGGCAATGCAGGAAGGCAACAGCACCGCCTCGCCGGAGGTCCGCAACATGGGATTCGGCGCCGGCATGGGACTCCCAAACATCAAGAAGAACGTCGACCGCCTCAACGTGCAATCGACAGTGGGAGTCGGAACCACGGTTGAAATGGAGGTCAACCTCAGTTAATCATTAAAAATTAGGATTATGGCATTTTTTCACGCTCTACAGATAAACGAAAACGTTTGCGAAGGCTGCTCCCACTGCATGAGAGTATGCCCGACAGAGGCTATCCGCGTACGCGACGGAAAAGCGCATATCAACGAAGATCGCTGCATCGACTGCGGCCACTGCTTCATTGCATGTCCGCATAAAGCCGTGTTCGTCAAACAAGACGACTTCGAGGAGATCTTCAAATATCCTTGCCGCGTCGCACTTGTCCCAGCTGTTTTCCTCGGACAGTTCAAAGAGGAAATCAGCGTGTCGCGAATCTATGCCATACTCAACGAGATAGGCTTCCAGCATGTCATCGAAACGGAGATAACAACGCCTCTCTACACCGAGAAAAAGAACCAGCTGGAACGCGAAGGCAACAACAAACCGCTCATCTCATCGTTCTGCCCCGCCATCGTGCGCCTCATCCAGGTGAAATTCCCTGGATTGGTGGAAAACATCATGCCTGTCAAGGCTCCGCTTGATATCACAGCAATGTACATCAGACGGAAACTCGAGAAAGACGGCTGGCGCCCGGAGGATATCGGAGTGTTCTACGTCACCCCATGCGCTGCCAAGATCGCAGCAGTGAAAAGCCCTGTCGGCGAAGAGAAATCCAGCGTCGACGGCGTCATCAACATGGACTCGCTGTATAACCGCGTCTACAAAAAGATTAAAGAGCAAGGTCACGACTATAAAGAGGTCAAACTGCCTATCGCACAGCTTACCTCGGACAGTATCCTGACATCGCTCACAAACGGTGAACGCCGACTCTCGATAGCAGAGCACTCACTGTCAATAGACGGCATCGACAATGTGATTGAATTTCTTGAAAAGGTTGAGAATGACGAGATCGAAGATGTCGATTTCCTCGAGCTGCGTGCATGCGACCAGAGCTGTCCAGGCGGCATCTTGACATACAACAACCGCTTCCTCACCTGCGAACGCATGTTCAACCGTGCCCGTTATGTGGCAGGCAAAGAACGTCGCGGCGAGCTGACACGTGCAAAAGAAGTGGAAGACGAGCACGATTATCTGTTTGCAAACATCAGCGTGGATGAGGTGGAGCCACGTTCCATAAGCCTCGACCCTGACATTTCTAAAGCTCTTGAGAAGATGAACAAAATCAAGGAGTTAGAGCGCCTGTTGCCACAGATCGACTGCGGCATCTGCGGCGCTCCTTCCTGCGACGCCCTCGCCGAAGATATCGTCTGCAGAGGCTGCAAACTCTCCGACTGCATCTTCATCCAGCGTAATATGGAAGCCCATAAAACCCAGAAAGTTGAAGAGTCGCTGAAGACCATGGAGAGCATCTGGGGCTACGAAAAAATCGAAAATTTTGTTAAAAATAAATAAACAATCTAAAAATATAACACAATGGCTATTAACGAATTACAACCAAAAGAAGTATTTGAAAACTTCTACAGCCTGACACGCATTCCGCGTCCTTCAAAGAAGGAAGCTCAGGTTATCGCTTTCATGAAGAAATTCGGTGAAGACCTCGGTCTCGAGACCATCGTCGACGAAGCCGGCAACGTCATCATCCGTAAGCCAGCAACACCTGGTTATGAGAACCGCAAAGGTATCATCCTGCAGGCTCACCTCGACATGGTGCCGCAGAAAAACGCCGACACCGTTCATGATTTCGAGAAAGACCCTATCGAGACTTACGTCGACAATGGTTGGGTGCGCGCAAAAGGCACCACTCTCGGCGCTGACGACGGCCTCGGAGCAGCAGCAGCAATGGGCGTTCTCGCAGCTAAGAATCTCGAACACGGTCCTATCGAAGGCCTCTTCACCATCGACGAAGAGACAGGCATGACAGGCGCTAACAAACTCGCTCCAGGCGTACTTAAAGGCGACATTCTGCTCAACATGGACTCAGAGACTGAAGGCGAGCTCTACGTGGGTTGCGCCGGCGGTATCGACACCAACGCCTACTGGACACCTAAGATGGAACAAGTAGCCGACGGAATGGCAGCTTTCCAATTGGTAGTCAAAGGATTGAAAGGCGGTCACTCAGGTATGGACATCAACCTCGGCAGAGGCAACGCCAACAAGATCATGAACACATTGTTGATCATGACAGCACAGAAGTTTGGCGTGCATCTCGCAACCATCAACGGCGGCAGCTTGCGTAACGCAATCCCAAGAGAGTCGTTCGCTACAGTGGTAGTCCCTGCTGACAAAGCCGACAAGATGAAGAAATTTGTCGAGGATTACAACACAGCAGTGAAAGAACAGTTTGCCGAGACTGAGCCAGATCTCGCAATTTACATGGAAGATGCAGAGATGCCTAAAGAAGTCATCGACAACAAGACATTCAAGAATATGCTCGAAGCCATCGCCAAATATCCTAACGGCGTCATCGGAATGTCGAAAGACTTCGAAGGTACTGTCGAGACATCATCTAACCTCGCTCTCGTGAAGTTTGAAGACGGCAAAATCATCACATGCTCACTGCAGCGCGGTCTCGTCGATGAACTCAAAGACAAACTCGCTGATGACATCCGTGCCATCTTGAAAGAACACGGCGCAGTGGCAGAGTCAAGCGGCTCATACCACGGCTGGAAGCCGAACATCGACAGCCCTATCCTCGCCACGATGAAGAAGGTCTACAACGAAAAATTCGGCAAAGAGCCTAAGGTGATGGTCATCCACGCTGGTCTCGAATGCGGTATTTTAGGCGCAAAATATCCTAACTGGGATATGATCTCGTTCGGTCCTACCCTCGTTCACCCGCACTCACCAGATGAGGCTTTGCTCATCGAATCAGTAGCTCCGTTCTGGGAATTCCTGGTCGAAACATTGAAAAATGTACCTGAAAAATAATTTTTCAAAAAAATGTTGTACGTATAAAAAACTTTTGTAATTTTGCAGTCCGAAATTTAGGAGAAAAAAGAAAAAATAAATACATAAGACAATGAAACGTACATTTCAACCATCGAACAGAAGACGCAAGAACAAACACGGTTTCAGAGAAAGAATGGCAACTGCCAACGGTCGCAAGGTTTTGAAAGCCCGTCGCGCAAAAGGCAGAAAGAAGCTCACAGTATCTGACGAGTATTGATTCGGCGAAGCCGTACCTAATAATTAATTATTTAAGGTTAAAAAAGAGACAACGTAACATTGTCTCTTTTTTTTGTGATATCGCTACTCGATCACCAGCCGCACAGGCATTCCATTAAATCGGATATAACCGCGTGCCGGATCCAATCTCCCCATTTCAAACATCAGACAACAAGACTGATTAACATCAAAGGCATCGCTGGTCCAATAATATCCATGCGTCTGGATGCAAGTACACACGCCATCGTGTCGGCGCCCGCTACACGGCAGAAACACCGCCCCAGCCGCCTCCATCTGCGCCCAATCTGAAAGGGTATAAGTATTTGTTTTAAAACTGTCAATAACACCAGGAGTAAAACGAAGCCCATCCGGCAAGATCCAGTCATCAGGAAGTATTATCATACCTTTGTAAATCATTTTGCCATCTCTTATCGAGCCGAAGCCATACTTCTTCCCTGCATCTTCTCTTTCTTCAAACAAAAATGTCATCTCCCTTGAAGTGATAGTTCGCCACTGCCTATAAGCCAGACCGCCATTATCCATCATATTATAACCCCAATCCGCTATGCCTGTCTCCGCATAAAGTCCATAACTCTCTTCTCCATAAGCATAATAATTTGTGTTTGGCTCGCCTGTAATCCAAGGTTGGTATGTCACTCCCCCATGATTAAATCCGCTGGTTCCCCATCCAAAATGCTCAATCATATTAGTTTCGCTATAATCAACACCAACATTTGTTTCTTCTGTATAAAGCATCTCAAATTGCTCTTCAAAAAACCTCCACATTTTTGTAATTTTATCATAGACAAGGTTTCCTTTGGCAAAATGCACCTGCTTGCCTCTTTTATCAACGGTAAACAATCCGCTTATTGCTCCTCGTGGCACCGTTTTTGTCTCAACAATCACAGGTATCCCTTCAGGATAATAGGTATTTGCCGTAATCTCCGGGACATATCCCCTCGTTCCGGTATATGCTCCTGAATACGCAGAACCCACATCACCTTCCGCCTTTTCTGGCTGAGGCAGCAAAATAGCCCATTTCTCACCACTTTCTGGCGGTAAGGTTATGTTGCCCTCGTTTTCTTTATAGTAATCAAACGATGATTGTGTAAAATCCACATGCACAGTATTATTCATGCCTCTGATATATGTTCCGGCATACTGCGACGATGTCGAGACATCAAACTTCACCAGCGCACATTTGTTATCAAGAAAAGCCGAATATGTCGAAACATCCGGGGAGAAATTATCCTTGGAATGACCATACGAAATCACTGGCAACGACAGCGTCTGGTCGGCTATCGACACAAAACACTCGGTGCTGCTGCCTTCTATCAGTGTTCCGACATCCCTGTTGCCAAGATGATAAAAATGAAGACAATCTCTCGTATCAGGATTGGTTATCGTACCTCTAAAAGCACCGCCATCACATATCAGCCGCCCGACATAAACGCCGTTATTCGCAACCAAAATCTCATCCCCTCTCTCAAACAGCACCTCACCAGTCTCAGGAATCACGTTGGTTTTTGCTCCGCCCACATCCAGAGTGATATTAAAAGCTTTCTTATTATAAGGTATCACCTCTGTCGTCTTCTTTCTGCATTGCGTAAAACCTAAAACCAACGCCACCACAATAAAACTCATCAAAAATCTTCTCATATCCGTTCTCCTTTCTCTGTTATCTATTATCTGTTATCTTTTTCCTAATAGCATATCCCAGTCCTGCTGCTGTCAGTAATATCAATCCGCCATCCAAAGGCGCCTCAAACGGATTGTTGAAGAGTCCCACCCAAACAGCAAAACCGCCATCGTCTCGAAAATCATACCCTTCGATGTCATTCCTAAAGAATTCGTCAACTCTTGAATCTTGACCCTGGACCGACAATGGCATGATGAAACTCGCCGCCATTGCCAAAGAAAACACAAAGGTTTTCAACTTAAATTTTGATTTTTTCATTTTTAAAAATTTTAATGTTGTTAATAAAATACCAATGCCGAAAGCCTACTTGCCAACAGCTTAATTCTCAAAAACAAACAACAGGAAAATTTTCAAATTTGTGGTTTTGGTGCTGCAAAGATACATCATTTTTCAATACATGCAGCTCATTTTTTCAAAAAAAATAGGACGTCGGCAGACGTCCTATTTAAACTTTTAAACTGTAAACTTTTAAACTCTTATAAGCTTAGTTCACCTTTTCCAATTTGGTATTCGCGCCCCATCTGTTGATGTTGAAAGTGAGGTCGAAACGCAATGTACCTTCCAAAGGATTCACACCTGATGTTGATTTGCCGTTGACTGGCACGAGGTATGACACGTCAAGTGCAAACACGTTGTAACGCAAACCGGCACCGAATGTGAGATAACGGCGGTTACCCTTCATCTTTGACTCATGGAAGAAACCGGTACGCACGGCAAACACCTTGTTGTACCAATATTCTGCACCCACGCTGATGGTAAACTCCTTCAACTCCTCGCTGAATCCACCCGGAGCGTCGTAGAATGACTGAATCATACCCTGAATCACTGACACGTTAGGATCCATACCTTTTTCAATAATAAATCCGCCATGACCATCAGGAATTGGAGCTCCGACACTGTCTCTTTCATAAATAGGTGGTGTAGGAACAAGCAATTTGTTGATATCCAATGACAAAGCGATTGAGTTGAATTCGTCGATATTAATCTTCAACGATGGACCCAAACGCAAGTTTGTCGGGATGAAATCTGATTTCGAGTTAGCATTGGTGTAGTTCATCTTGCTACCCATGTTGGTGATTGCAACACCCCATGAGAATTCTCCGTCAACAGAGCCCATATAAACTGGTCTTTGATAGTAAACACCGATATCTGCTGCTACTGACCATGCTGGGGTTGAATAGTTCTTCACACCCTGTGTAAGATTTGAGTAGATGAAACGTCCTGCGACAGCTGCTGACAGATAATCACCGAGTTTTCTTGAATAGCAGAGGTCAATAGCGAACTCGTTTGGTCTGTATGTGCCAAGATCCTCATTATTATCGCCTCTGAAATTAATGTCACCCAAGTTAAAATAACGCAAAGTACCTGCGATTGTTGACTTGCTGCTGACACGTTTTGACACTGCGAGATATGCGATGTTCATGTCAGGAACGAGCTTCCTCAACCATGGAGTGTATGCCAAACCGATGCTGAAATCGTCTTCAATAAAAGCATATTTAGCTGGGTTCCAATGCATCGAATAAACATCTGGAGATGTTGAAACGCCCAAATCACCCATACCTGCTGAACGTGCATCAGGAGCAATCATCAATGCCGGCACAGCGGTTGGTATCACATTATACTCACTGTCTTGCGCTTTTGCTATGACACCTGTCATCAAAAGACATACTACAACTACTAAAGATTTTTTAAACATATACTTTCAAAATTATTTTGCAAAAATAAGCATTTATCCAATTTAACGAACATTAAGTTAATATATTGTATAAATTTTTTCTTTTTTTACTGGATTACCAGCTTTGAAAAACCTGTATGTTTCTCGTTGTTGCTGTTAGTCACTGTCACATTATAAATATAAACGCCTGATGGCAATGCGGCTCCGTTGTCCGACGTGCCGTCCCACACTATAGGATCGATACGCGTTGAAGTGCCGTATCTGCTGTCTTTTATCGTCTTCACAAGCTGTCCGCTGATATTGTAGATGTTTATCACAACATCCATATCGCCTTTCTGATTGTGTTCAAAGTAGAAATTCGTGTGATTTGTCATCGGATTCGGAGCATTATAGACGTTTTCAACCGTCAAATTGTTGCTCTTCACCACGGTAAACTCAACCGATACATTAGTTGAATTATTGTAAATGTCCCACACCCTGAAATTCAGCTGATGCTTACCCTCATTCAATCCATACAGACGATATGAAATTGTACCGTAATCATTTGAGCCGATAGAATTTTCATAATATTCATTCAGATTGTAAATCTTGTTCGTCGCTCCGCTCAATGTCGCGGTAATATCATGTCCGATGCCCGCTCCCGTAGTGTTGATTCCGTGCTCATCCCTTACAATAGCATATAATAACGGATTCTCATTGGTGATGCCGCCGCTCACAAACAAGGTATCGTCAATGAAGATGCGAGCCTCAGGGCCGTCAACATCAGGCAAGGCAGAATCATTATAGCCGCCAACGATGACATTGCCGTACATTCCATTCGCATCAGTCTGATAATCAGTGGCATAAAAGCTAATCAAACCCTTGCCATAAGCATAGTTGATATCTTTCGGAACAGTAAACTCAACAGCAAACTCTCCTAATTCGACAGTAGCCACGCCATCAAAGAGCAAACTGTTACGCAACTTGAAATCAATTATTGGAGAACCTTTGTCACCTTTGGTACGGTATGTGTTTTCCTTGTCGTAAACCGACACTCTCACCACTCCGTTGAAATCATTCATCAATTCGCCGAAATTATCCCGGACCTCACCACGTAACTCAATTGTACTCAACGCCTTGAGTGTATCATTATAACAAACGGTATCGGCTGGCGGTGTAACAGGTTTCCCGTTTATTTTTGTCAAAACGACATTGTTTTTCGGGTATGCGAGACGCAGCGCGGGGTCACCGAAGAGCGCAAAAATTCTGGTATTTAATGATGCTTCTTGCTTTGTGTCAAAAAATATTTCACCCATTGTAGGATATTCACCGTTTTGCATTCTAAACATCCTCCGAAATGTCCTTACAAGTAATTCTCGGCTGTTTCCAGCTGTTCTTGCTGTCGTTATCATAGCTATCGCTCCACCTCTTGCGCTCGTAAACGTCATCTCTCCTGCCGATGTCCTTGTATGATCGTCAAAACGGCTGAATTCACAAGTTGCTGTAACAAACAGTGGGAACATAGGAAGATTTTGCCATGAAACTATATCGTCAATGGTCAGGATACGCTCATCAGTGAGACCAATCTCGCCACCGTGACCGTTATAACCAATGACCAAAGTGCCTTTCTCTATTCTGTTAGCGATAGCCTCGTTGACTTCAGGGCAACGCTGTCCGCTCGCCGTCGCCACCTGATTATATGCATCAAGATAAATCTTATCGATGATGACATCTCCACCCCACGATGGGATATTTTTTGCAAGATACTCGCAAGTAGTAATAAACTCTGACGATTCGTCATCACACATCAAAGTGACAATATTGCGCCAGTCGTTCATCGTCGCTGAATTTTTCACCAGATAAGCCTCTATCTTGTCAAGGACGCCATTTGCCAACTCCTGCGTTGAAACCGGCATTCTGCCTATCGGAATATCTATCATCGACGGACGAGGCGAGTTTTTACCAGCTTCCATGTCACCTTCATTATCACCAAAACATACATAAAAATCGTCTGTCACTGGAGAACCCGATATATCACAGCTATTGAACGACTCCCATGTAGGGATGAAGCACACATCCGGATTCTTATAATCGTATGATGCATCACCAAAAAGCAGGACATATTTCAGACCTCTATTATACAGCATTCTGGTAAAATTACGGATACCTGCCACATCTTGGGCTCCACACGAGAACTCATTATAAATATATTGTGGTTGAACAATCTCAATATTCAAATCATCAAGACGGGAATGTATCTCTTTCAGACGTTCTGCTTGCGACTGGAAATTTGGATGCGTAATAATCAGATAATCAACATTTTGTAACGCATGCAGATTCTGATTAGCGACCTGTCCTACAAATGTCGGCGTATAACAACCGCTGCCGTCAAACGCCACAAACTGATTGTTATCATTGCCGTAAACCTTAAACGTCATCACCATTGAAGCCAGAGACGTGTTCACAGCCGTTGGGTTTATCGGGTCGGTAACGTTCCACACCTTAATTGCATTCGTCGCGTTCTGAAGTCTATATTCATAAACCACATCTGCCATATTACACTCAGGATTTCTGAAAGCCATGACATTGCCTGTCATGATAAGATTTCGCCAAGCATTCATCGAGATGTAATCCATCCACGCCACAGACGATGCCGCTGATCTTGAATATTTCGCTGTAATCTTAATAGGATTACCGACAACAGGAAACGACTTTTTACAAGCAGTGTCCCATTGAGCAAAAAGTAAAGTGGTGCTATTAGGAAAAGCTTTTGTGTATAAGGTCGTGTTGTTGTATCTCAGCACCATCGAGGCATTTGAAGCGTTTTTTGAAGCCATCGACACATTGATCGTTGCGTTTCTTGCCGTATTCAGATTGCTGAAAGAAAACTCATATTCCCTCTGCAATGTGAGGTCGAATTTATCAAAAAACCAAGTACAGCCCATGTTGTTGATATTCACTTCATCAACATCAATCACCTGATAATCGAGGAATTCAGACACTGTTGATGTGACAATACCTTGAGGAACAGCTTCTGTCTGGATACGTCTTCCCGGCTCATCACCAATGGTCAAAAACGCATAAGTGTAGTCGGTATATGGGTTTTTCACATGCCTATAACTCCTCGTGTTTCTGTAATAATTCCACACGACAGGACCTCTCGCATAAAAAATGACATAATCATTTGCATTGAAAACACCGTCGTCCTCTCCCGACACGAAAATCGGAATCTCATAAAGGTCATCAGGATAATAATCCTTGTTAATCTTAGGCAAAACGCCGCCTCCGTTATGATAAATCCGGATATTTTTAGGATTTATATTCGCCACATCAACACCCATAGCTGCCAGTTCGGCATAGGTAATCTTATACATTCCCGTTGACGAAATAGCCATCTTATACCACACTCCGCTGCTAAGCACCGAATTCTCAGCCGAAGCATGATTATTTGCCACAAAAATCACAATAAACAGTGACAAAAAAACTCTCAAAAATCGTTTCAAATATGTTATTTTTAAATACATTCTGCAAAAATACACAATTTTTCTAATCAATAACGTTTTAGGGGTAATAATATTGTTAAAAAAAATTTAAAAAAAGCGTTATTTCAAAAGGAAAAAAGTCGTATAATTGCAGCTTGAAAAATTAAGAGCAAAAAAAATCATTTTTTTATCAGCGTATGCAATAAATATGATGATTTTCAGTTAATGAATAGAAAATAAAACACGAACAAAAATGCATAGAAAGTTAAGATTAAGCGTTATTTTGGCAATTATTTGTTGCGGCATCATGATGGTTTCATGTGGAAGTTTCGGCAAGAACAACAAAGCCGGCAAGTCAAGCACCACCGGATGGAACTACAACGACCCTAACTATGGCGGATTCACCGTCAACAACACTCCTAACCAAAAGACAGGTCCGGGTCTTGTGCCTATCGAAGGCGGTACTTTCACAATGGGTGCCACACAGGAAAACGTTTATTATGAATGGGACAACACACCACGTCAGGTTACTGTTTCATCATTTTATATGGACCAGACAGAGGTCAGCAACCTCGATTATCTGGAATACATCTTCTGGTTAAACCGTATCTTCGGCACAGACTATCCAGAGATGGTCACCAAGGCTCTGCCAGACACTCTCGTATGGCGTAACTCGATGTCATACAACGAGCCTATGGTTGAGATTTATTTCCGTCACCCGGCATACCGCGACTACCCTGTCGTCGGCGTGTCATGGCTGCAGGCTAACGACTACGCTCTGTGGCGTTCCGACCGCGTCAACGAGATGCTTCTCATCGAGGCTGGCGTGTTGAAATTCGATGAAGGACAGAACAGCGAGAACTATTTCACAACCGACGGATACCTTGCAGGCACATACACTGGTGTGGCTGTTGAAGGCAAACAGAAATCAAAGATGGAAGACGGCATCATACTTCCTAAATATCGTCTCCCCACCGAGGCTGAATGGGAATATGCAGCACTCGCACTCATTGGCAACTCCAACGGCGAGAGCATCAAAGATCGTAAGGTTTATCCATGGAACTCCGACGGCTTGCGTTCACAAGACAAGAACTACATGGGAAGCTTCATGGCTAACTTCAAGAGAGGCAACGGTGACTATATGGGCGTTGCAGGCAGCCTCAACGACGGCGCAGCATTCCCAGCACCTGTGATTTCTTACTGGCCAAACGACTTCGGTCTCTACAACATGGCAGGCAACGTGTCAGAATGGGTGCTTGACGTCTATCGTCCACTCTCATTCGAGGACTTCAGCGATCAGAACCCATATCGTGGCAACGCTGAGAACCTCAACTACAGAGACGGTGACTATATGTCGACAATCCAGAACGACTGGAACAACAAGGAAGACGTCGACTACACAAGCCAGATGTACGACTATGGCAAGACCACTTTGATTTCAGACCATTCACGCGTCATCAAAGGCGGTTCATGGGCAGACGGTCCTTACTACCTCAGCCCTTCTGTACGCCGTTATATGGATGAGAACCTAGGCTCGGCAACAGTCGGTTTCAGATGCGCTATGAACATGATCGGTGCAGCTGCTAAAAAATAAAAGAGTAAACATCAAAGAATTAAGCCGTCGCAAATGACGGCTTTTTTTATAAAAACACAGATATGAGCACAACTGAGCAGATTTATGAGCTTTATCAAAAGGCTTACACTGTCACTACCGACAGCCGCACCATCACCCCTGGCTGTGTTTTTGTGGCATTGAAAGGCGAACATTTCGACGGCAACGACTTCGCTTTGAAGGTCGCAGAAGAAGGCATCGCAGCATGCGTGATAGCCGACAGGCAAGACCTCCCGAAGCGTGACGGGTTATTTGTCGTTGAGGATAGTCTGAAGGCGTTGCAGGAACTGGCAAAGCTTCACAGAGAGAAGCTGGGATTGCCTGTCATCGGGATCACCGGAACCAACGGAAAGACAACCACAAAAGAACTCGTATCTGCTGTTTTGGCAAAGAAATACAACATCATTTTCACCCAAGGTAACTTCAATAACCAACTCGGAGTGCCGCTCACATTATTGAGAATCAAACCAGGTACAGAAATGGCTGTGGTTGAAATGGGTGCAAGCCATCCAGGCGACATCAACGAACTGACAAATCTCGGCGAGCCTAATTTCGGAATGATCACCAACATCGGACGCGCTCATCTGAGAGATTTCGGAGGCTATAAAGGCGTCATCAAGACAAAAAACGAGATGTATCAATATATCGGTGCTCATAACGGATTATTGTTTGTCAACAAAGACAACGAGCTTTTGATGAGCCTCGCTAATAATATAAATAAGGTGACATACGGCACCGGCAACGATGTTGATATCCAAGGCAAGATGCTTTCAGCTAATCCATATCTATCGGTGGAATGGAACGGACACAAGATTGACACTCAATTAGTTGGCGACTATAACTTCGAAAACGTGATGGCAGCAATTTGCATCGGAACTTATTTCAAAATCGCTGCAAATGACATAGTCGAGGCTTTGTCAAGCTACTGCCCTACCAATAACCGCTCGCAAGTCGTTGAAACCGGCAAAAACCGCGTGATTATGGACGCCTACAACGCCAACCCGACCAGCATGAGCCACGCTATCAAGAACTTCAGAAACATCTGCAAGGACGACAACCTGCTGATTCTCGGCGACATGCGCGAGCTCGGCGAAGAGTCGGAACAGGAACATAAGAATATTTTGGAGCTTCTCAAAGAACTCCAATTCAAGCAAGTTTATCTTGTTGGAGAAGAATTCTCTAAGATCTCCGAGAATACTAAGTACTCCTCATTTAACGATGTCGAAGCTCTCGCACAGTATTTGAGTATCCACTCTGTTTCAGGATTCGACATTCTCGTAAAAGGCTCCAACAGCGTACATCTCAACAAAATCATCGACTCGTTGTAATGATCAAGAAAACCAACATAATCGGACTGATGTCTGGCTCGTCGCTCGACGGCATCGACCTTGTCGATGCCGATTTCTGGCATGACGGCAAATGGCATTTCGAGATCGTTGCAAAAGACAACTACGATTACGATGATGATTGGCGAAACTCATTAGCTAATGCATTTTACATTGATAATGTAAAGACGTTTCCTGAAACGTCTCTACATGCATTGGACATCAGATACGGTCAATTTCTCGGTCAGGTCACCAAACAGTTTATTGATAAATACAGTTTAAAACCTGAATTCGTTGCCTCCCACGGGCACACAATTTTCCATCGTCCGCAAGAGCATTACACCTTGCAAATCGGTGATGGTCAGGCACTTGCAAACGAATGCGGGGTCACGGTTATCAACGATTTCCGTACTGAAGATGTGCTCAAAGGCGGTCAAGGAGCACCATTGGTTCCTATCGGCGACAAATTGTTATTCTCCGACTACCCTATCTGTCTCAACATAGGCGGAATCGCAAATGTTTCATACGACGTTGACGGTCAACGCATTGCATACGATATCTGCATCGCAAATCAGGCGCTGAATTATCTGGCAACACGTGTAGAGACGCACGGCCGTGCGTCTCTACAATACGACCGCGATGGTTTGATTGCCCGTTCAGGAAACATTGACAATCAATTGTTAACAACATTAAATTCGCATTCTTTCTATTCACAACAATATCCTAAATCGTTAGGACGCGAATTCTTTGAGGAAAATATCAAACCATTATTGGAAAACCGCAACGATGTAGCGGATATGATGACGACGTTTGTGGAACATATCGCAATACAAATTTCTAAATCAATTGAAAATCAACCAATTGAAAAATTATTAATCACCGGAGGTGGAGCGAAAAACAAATACCTCGTCGAGCGTATTCAGGCGCATACAAAACAGCAGGTCGTCGTGCCTTCTGACGATATCATCGACTACAAAGAGGCGCTGGTGTTCGCATTTCTCGGATTGCTCCGCAGCCGCAACGAAATAAACGTGTTGAAATCGGTGACAGGTGCGGAATCCGACTCATCTTCAGGAAGGATTTTCCAACCAAATAATTAAAAAAATAGAGACGTTTCAGGAAACGTCTCTACTACAACCAATTTGTTTATATTAACATTATCATTAACTCTTAGCACTGCATACCGCCGCAGCAGTTGATCACCTGACCGGTGACATAGCTGGAGAGGTCTGATGCCAGGAACAACGCCACATTGGCGACGTCTTCAGGTGTACCGCCTCTTCTCAACGGAATCTTGGTTGCCCAGTCTTTTCTCACTTCCTCAGGAAGTGCGCGTGTCATGTCGCTCTCGATGAAACCTGGAGCGATGCAGTTGGCGCGGATACCACGGCTACCCATCTCCTTGGCGATTGACTTGGCGAGACCAATCAAACCAGCCTTTGAAGCTGAATAGTTGGCCTGACCTGCATTACCGCTAACACCGACAACACTTGCCATGTTGATGATGCTACCACCCTTCTGACGTGCCATGATTGGCAACACAGCATGGATGTAGTTGAATGCCGACTTCAGATTCACTGTGAGAACTGCATCCCACTGTGCTTCTGTCATACGAAGCATCAAGCCGTCCTTGGTGATACCTGCGTTGTTCACGAGGATGTCGATACGACCAAAGTCTGCTGCAATCTGATTAACTGTCTTCTCAACATCAGCAAAATCTGCTGCGTTTGAGACATAACCCTTCACTGTTGTGCCGAGCTCACTGAGTTCAGCGACAGTTGCCTTAATATTATCTTCGTTGATATCAGTAATCGCGATGTTGCAGCCTTCCATGGCGTAACGTTTTGCGATTGCCTTGCCGATACCGCGGGCGGCACCGGTAACTATTGCTACTCTATTCTTTAACATATTCGTAAGTTTTTGCAATTTCTCCTTGACCTAATTTGATGATGTTTTCGCATGATTTTCTGAAATCAGCGCAACGAGTGGTGTCCTGAAGCATCAGGTAACCCATGATGATGAAACCAACCGCTTCAACTAAACGTCTGTGGTGGGTCTCTTTATTGCCTGAAAGGTCAAAAATTTCTTTATATTTTTCAGTCATGGCACGAAGCTTGTCGCGTAATGGCAACAATTCTTCTGCATACTCGAAGTTATCCAAATCAGCGATATACTTGAGATATGCGCCGTTTCCGAGGAAACGTGCAGCTGCCACAACCTGAAGCTGTGATGTGCCTTCGTAGATGGTCAAAATACGTGCGTCACGATAGAGACGTTCGCATTTGTATTCCTTCATGAAGCCTGAACCGCCGTGAATCTGGATGTCGTCGTAAGCGATCTGGTTAGCCCATTCGCTGGCAAACATCTTCAACACTGGTGTCAACATGTCGGCAATCTTTTTGTTTGTCTCAACGTAACGTGCTGTCTCATAAAGCAATGAGCGAGCTGCGTCAGTCTTGGCACGCATCAAATCGAGGATGTCCTGAACAGCGACAAACTCTTTGATCTTCTTGCCAAACTGCTCACGCTGATCAGCATATTCCTCAGCGTCACGGACTGCTGCCTCAGCGAGTCCAACTGACTGTGCGCCAACACCTAAACGTGCGCCGTTCATCAACGACATGACGTATTTTATAAGACCCATCTTACGGTCGCCAACGAGTTTAGCAGGAGCGTTGTTGAACACCAACTCTGCTGTAGGTGAGCCGTGGATACCCATCTTATTCTCGATTCTTCTGACTGTCACAGCTTTTTCTTTTCTGTCATAAACGAAAAGTGAAAGACCACGACCATCGGTGCTGCCTTCTTCCGAACGTGCAAGCACTAACTTGATGTCAGCGTCACCATTGGTGATAAAACGCTTCACACCATTGAGTCTCCAGCAGTTAGCCTTCTCGTCGAAAGTAGCTTTGAGCTGCACTGACTGCAAATCTGATCCTGCGTCAGGCTCGGTGAGGTCCATTGAACAAGTGTCGCCTTTGTAGATACGTGGCAAGTACTCGTCTTTGATAGCGTCGTCAGCGAATTTGAGAATTGTCTCAGCGCAGTCCTGCAGGCCCCAGATGTTGGCGAAACCTGCGTCAGCGCGAGAAACCATCTCAGCCGCCATCACGTAAGGCACGTATGAGAAGTTAAGTCCGTTGTACTTGCGTGGCAATGCCATTCCGTAAAGACCGGCGTCGCGCATAGCCTCATGGTTCTGCTGTGTGCCTTTTGCGTAAACGATAGCGTTGTCAACGATTTTCGGACCTTCAATATCAACTGCCTCTGCATTCGGGTCGAGAACGTCACCGCAAAGCTCACCAACGATGTCCAAAACCTTATCGTAATTGTCGATAGCGTCTTCCACGTTCTTCGGTGCCAGCTCGTCGTTCTCAGCGTCCACGAAGTCGTTTTCCTTCATGCGGACGATCTCCTCCATCTTAGGATGGTTCAGATAGAAAGCGAGGCTTTTATTATCTTGATAAAAGTTCATTATTTCTTACTATTTGATTTACAATATTTTATCATCTTCGACACAACGTCTGCGGCATCACCTGTGATGACGTAGTCGGCGATAGAGTTGATAGGTGCATGCGGGTCGGTGTTGATAGATATTATCAACGCTGACTGTTCCATGCCTGAGCGGTGCTGCACAGCGCCTGAGATACCGCAGGCGATGTACACCTTAGGACGCACTGTGACGCCTGTCTGTCCCACCTGTCTCTCCGGCTCAGCAAATCCTGCGTCGACGGCGGCACGTGTGGCACCCACCTCTCCTCCGAGAAGGTCAGCGAGCTCGTGCAGAAGCTTGAAGTTCTCCTTGCAGCCCATGCCGTAGCCGCCCGAAACGATGATCGGAGCGCCTTTGATGTCGATTTTCTTCTCCTCAAGCTTACGCTCGATGATCTTCACGACGAAGTCGGCGTCGTTGAGGAACTCGGCTGCGTTGAGGTTCACGACTTTCGTATTCTTCTGTTTCTCAAACACTTCCTGCTTCATGACACCTTCACGCACTGTAGCCATCTGCGGACGCACATCCGGGCAGATGATGGTTGCGATGATGTTACCGCCGAAAGCCGGACGAATCTGCATAAGATTGCCGTTCTCGTCGATGTCAAGAGCTGTACAGTCTGCTGTGAGACCGCAGCGGAGATATGACGCCACTCTCGGACCGAGGTCGCGACCGACAGGAGTAGCTCCGAAGAGCACTGAATACGGCTTCTCACGCTCGATGAGCTTTGTCATCACACTGAAATGTGGCAATGTCTGATAGAATCCCAGACGTGAATCCTCGAGGACGAGAACAGTGTTCACACCATGTGTAAACAGCTCATTCTCAATGCCTTTGAGATTATTGCCAATGACAGCGGCATCAACGTTGACGTTGAGTCGATCGGCGAGATGACGAGCTTTTGAACAGAGTTCCAAGCTCACATCGGCGATCTTGCCGTCGTCTTTTACTTCACAATAAACAATAATGTTATTCATTATTTTGCCTTGATTTCTTCAACAACTTTGATTGCGTCGCCCACTGTGACGATCTTTTCTGTCATGTTATCCGGGATAGTGATTTCGAACTCGCGCTCAATGTCCATGATGAGCTCAACGATGTCCAATGAGTCAGCGCCTAATGTTGTGACAAAGCCAGCATCTTCTGTGACTTGTGAAGGATCGCAATTCAGTTTGTTAACGATGATTTCAGTGATTTTTTCTTTTGTTGTCATAACTATAATTTTTTTTAATTTTTTAATCTTAATCTTTTAATCTTCTAAACTTCTAATCTAATAAGCTATTAAACTAATAAGCTATTAAACTAATAAGCTATTAAGCTAATTAGAAAATGTGAGCTGCGGTGAGGTCTTCAATCAATCCTTTGATACCTTCGTCGTCGCTGCTGACTGTTATACTTTCTTTCTTTGCGAGAACAACGTTCTCAATGTTTTTCACCTTTGTCGGAGAGCCTTTTCCACCCAGTCTGTCGAAGTCGGGGTTGATGTCATCGGCTGTCCACATTGGGATTTCTGTGTTTTTCTTTTTGATTACAAGATGAGCGTGGCGTGAGCGGCAATCATGTGCGTTGCCGTGTACTGTGACGAGAGCCGGGAGTTTAGTCTCGACCACCTCGATGCCGTGCTGGAGCACTCTTCTGAGACGGATCATCTCAGGTGTCACAGCGATGAGCTCGTCAGCGTAAGTGATTTGTGGCACTTCCAGTTTCTCAGCTGTCTGTGGTCCCACCTGAGCGGTGTCGCCATCGATAGCCTGACGGCCTGTGAATACCACGTCGTAATGACCTAACTTCTTGATAGCCATCGACAATGCGTATGATGTAGCCAGAGTGTCTGATGCTGCAAAACGTTTGTCGCTGACCACAAAGCCGTTGTCGGCGCCACGGTACAAAGCCTCGCGGATAATCTCGTTAGCGCGTGGAGGTCCCATGGTGATGACGGTCACTTTGACGTCAATGTTTTCTTTCTTTAAAATATCACGGCACATCAAAGCCATCTCGAGAGCTTTCATGTCATCCGGGTTAAAGATGGCAGGAAGAGCGGCGCGGTTGATGGTGCCGTCGGCATTCATGGCGTCTTTACCTACATTCTTGGTATCAGGCACCTGTTTTGCCAAAACAACGATTTGAAAATCTTTTTTCTGCATTATATTCAAATTTTATTTTTCTGGTTTTGGAACAAGGGCGAACGACAGGCTGCCGCTGACACATTGTTTTCCGGCCACGCTGAGCTTAGCGTCGCAGAAATAGATGTTGGCGCGGTGTGCTGTCAAGACTGCCTCAACCTCGATGGTGTCACCCGGGAGGACCTGGTTCTTGAAACGCACGTTGTTGATGCCTGTGTAGAATGTGAGCTTGCCCGGAAGGTCGTCCTTCATGAGGAGAGCGCAGCTCTGGGCCATAATCTCGCAGAGGATGACGCCCGGCACCACTGGGTTACCCGGGAAGTGTCCCTGGAGGAAAAACTCATCGCCTTTGACGTGATATTTCGAATGAGCGACATGCTGGTCGTCAATGTCAATCTCGTCGATGAGCAACATAGGCTCGCGGTGAGGTAAATAATTTTTTAATTCTTCTCTTGTCATAGCTATATGATTTTCAATGATTTACTTGATAGGTCTTAAAGCTACAGCGCCGTTGTGACCACCGAAGCCGAGTGACTCTGACACTGCAATTGTCAAATCAGCTTTAACAGCCTTGTTTGGAGTGTAGTTCAAGTCGCAGACAGGGTCTGGTTCGTTGAGGTTGATTGTTGGAGGCACCATACCGTCGCGAAGTGCCAGCACTGATGCGATGATTTCCACTGCGCCTGCTGCACCGAGAAGGTGTCCCATCATTGATTTTGTAGAGCTGATCATGGCTCTGCGTGCCTCTGTCTCGCCCAATGCCTTCTTCAAAGCTGCTGTCTCTGATGAGTCGTTGAGAGATGTGCCTGTGCCGTGTGCGTTGACGTAAAGAACGTCTTTACCAGCCTGATAGCCAGCCTCATCCAATGCCATCTTGATAGCATTAGCTGCGTATGTTCCTTCCGGATGTGGTGCTGTCACATGATGTGCGTCGCAGGTGTTGCCATATCCGCAAACCTCAGCATATATTGTAGCTCCACGTTTCTTAGCGTGTTCATATTCTTCCATCAGCACTACGCCTGAGCCTTCTGCGATGACGAAACCTGCGCGACGGCTGTCGAATGGCAATGAAGCTGCCATCGGGTCTTCTGATTTTGACAAAGCCTTGGCGTTGGCGAAGCCAGCGATCGACAATCTATTAATAGGTGCTTCTGTACCTCCGGCGATTATGCCGTCAGCATAGCCGTCTTTGATGGCGCGGTAAGCCTCGCCGATGGCGTTGGTACTGGTAGCGCATGCTGTCACAACAGGGATGCAAACGCCATGAGCGTTGAATCTGATAGCGACGTTGCCTGATGCCATATTTGCGATCATGGTAGGGATCATCAACGGAGAGACCCAACGTGGTCCTTCTGCCTCGAGTTTATGCATCTCGCGCATCATGGTGTCGAATCCGCCGATACCTGAGCCGATATAAACTCCGAGACGATTCTCGTCCCAGCCTTCCTCGTTGCCTTGCATTGCCTGCACAGCAGCTGCCATGGCATATACCGAGAACAAGTCGTTGCGACGCACAAATGGTGTCTCAAGATTATATTCCGCAGGGTTGAAGTCTTTCACCTCGCCTGCCACCTTCGATGGAAGGTCACTTGTGTCAAATTTGGTGATTGGGGTGATACCGCAATAACCAGACATAATGTTCTTATGGAATGTCTCAATATTGTTGCCCACTGGTGAGACAACGCCCATTCCTGTTATTACAACTCTTCTTTTATTCATTTCAATTAATTTCTTTTTTACCATTTCATAATCATTGCACCAGATACGAGGCCTGCGCCGAATGCGCTGAATGCGAGCATGTCGCCTTCTTTGAGACCGCCTGCGCGTTTCACTTCGTCAAGCAAAATCGGGAGACTCGCCGATGAGGTGTTACCGTATTTCTCGATGTTTGTCGGGAACTTCTCGGTCGGCTGTTTCAGCATCTGTTCAATATATTTAATAATTCTCAAGTTAGCCTGATGGATGAAATATGTGTCGATATCATCAGCGCTTATCTTAGCTTCTTCGAGCACATGCTGCAGATCGTTGACACATGTCGATGTGGCGAATCTGAACACATCCTGTCCGTGCATCACGAGAGGGAGGTTGGTCTTGCCTTTCTCATCGTATGGGCACCACTGAAGGTCGTGCATCTCATAGAGACGGTCCCAGCCTTCAGAGCCTGTCAAGCGTGTTGTGATGATATTGTCGCCCGGTGTGAGAACCACTGCTCCTGCTCCTGCTCCGAACAACACGGCGCATGTGCGGTCATGCCAGTCGAGCATGTGGGCCGGTGCCTCAGCGCAAACCACGAGGACGTTTTTTACCTTACCTATTTTATAATATGCTTCGGCGATGTCGCATGCATAGATGAAGCCCACGCAGGCTCCGTTGAGGTCGACACATGGACAATGCGCTCCAATCTTATCTTTCACGATGCAGCTTAAAGCAGGTGTCACATACTCATTCACGACATTGGCGCAAATGATGAAATCAATATCCTTCACATCCATCTTGGCATCTTCCAATGCCTTCAACGATGCATCGACAGCAAGATCAAGCACATATTCCTTTGAAAGGACACGGCGCTCCTTGATACCGGTACGCGTTGTAATCCATTCGTCTGATGTGTCAAGAATCTCAGCAAGCATCTGATTCGTAACAACTTTTGATGGAAGAGAACTTCCTGTTCCTGATATTTTCATTATATACTATTTAAATTGTTAATATATTCGTTTTCAATTGTCGCAAAAATACCCCTGAAAAACAACTTGGTGAATTTTTGTGACCAATTCCAGATTCTTTGTGACGAATTTCGACTTTTTGTGACGAAATAGCCCATTTTGTGACGAAATTTTGAAAAATTGTGACGAAATTATTTTGTTGTGACGAAATTTTAAAAATTTTGTGACGAAATTTGCTCGTATTGATATTA
Source organism: uncultured Bacteroidales bacterium (assembly GCA_905234275.1). Lineage (GTDB taxonomy): Bacteria > Bacteroidota > Bacteroidia > Bacteroidales > F082 > Limimorpha. Next base: position 95,930 of record CAJOHD010000004.1, read on the forward strand.
TTTGTATCTTTGCATCGTAAAAATTACGCTAATGACAAGAAAAAAACTGCCACATTATCTGATAGAGAAGAACAATCTGATAGTCCAAGTGACCATTTCAGTGCTCTTCGCCATCGCATTTTTGGCCGTATATATACCTTTATCTGATACCACTACAGCTTGGTTCTCATTAGAAGAGCAAGACAAGTTCATTTATACGGCATTTTTCGTTATATTCTCCACTATCTTCTTGATTTTCAGTAGAGTGATGATGTTTTACATGTCGAAACGACTGATAAGGTTCACTTTACCTATATTTATTATATGGTCTTTGGCGGAGATTGTGCTCATAGGCTTGTTCCATGCTTATATCTCATTGAGAATCATGCATGTTCAAGAGTACACCACAGCACTCATCATCGGTAAGAGTATCTTGATTACCTTTATCGCACTCGGATTCCCGTTTATCGTCACCGACCTGAGTTTTGCCCTTCTTGACGCACAAAGAGTCTTGAAAATCGCCCGCAGTGTTATACAATCCAACGATAACAACACTCAGAACACACAAAAAACCACTACTGGAGATCAGGTTGTGACTGACAATCCAGACATCATCAACTTCCACGACTATAACGGAGCGTTGAAGTTCACTGTGAAGCTTGAAAACATTTATTATATCAAGGCGGAAGGCAATTATGTGAATGTCTTATATAATAATAAAGGTGGCATCAGTTCGTTTGTGCTCCGCAATAAGATTCAGGCTATTGAAGACTCCTTGGCTGGCACGCCTCTCATGCGCTGCCACCGCACATATATTGTTAACTCGAACAATATCAAGCTGATACGTAACGAAGCCGACGGCTATTACATCGATTTCAACCAGACAGGACTTGAGTCGGTGCCAGTTTCCAACACTTATCGCGAAAAAATTGTAAAAAGATTCACAGAAATCTAAATTTTTTCAAAATTTTTGTACTAAATTTGTCAATTAATTGTTTACTTTTGTAAATGACAAATATTAGTATATGAATTTAACAAGTTTTTTATTGCAAGTACCTGTAGCTGAAGCAGTTACAGAGGCCACAGAAATCAGAATGTCGTTATGGGACCTGACTCTCCAAGGTGGCTGGATTATGTTGATTTTAGCTGTTTTCTCAGTAATCGCGATGTATATCTTCATCGAGAGATTCATCACCATCAACAAAGCGGCTAAAAACGACAATATGTTTATGGAAACCATCCGTAATTACATGAAAGACGGCAAGTTGGACGACGCCAAGGTGTTGTGCCAGAAGACCTCCACCCCGCTGTCGCGCATGATTGAGAAAGGCATCTCGCGCATCGGCAAGCCGTTGAACGACATACAGACAGCCATCGAAAACGTTGGTAATCTTGAAGTTAGCAATCTTGAAAAAGGCGTGGCACTTCTCGCCATGATATCAGGTGCAGGTCCTATGCTCGGATTCCTCGGCACTGTCATCGGTATGATTCGCGCCTTCTACGACATGTCAATGGCTGGCAACAACATCGACATCGAGCTTCTCTCTACAGGTATCTATCAAGCCATGGTGACGACCGTCGGCGGTCTTATCGTGGGTATCATCGCCTTTATTTTCTACAACATCCTTGTGTCGCAGATTGACAAGGTGGTGAACCTCCTCGAGTCGAAGAGTATTGAATTTATGGATGTTTTGAACGAACCAGCAAAATAAGTTATGGCACTGAAACGCAGAAATCAGAGAAGAGTGGAGTTTAACTCGTCGTCGATGTCCGACCTCGTGTTCCTTCTGCTTATTTTCTTCATGCTGACATCGACATTGGTGGCTCCAAACGCGATAAAACTGTTGCTTCCTCAGAGCAGCAGCCGCACTATGGCGAAACAGACAGTCACAGTCTACATCAACGAGAAGAACGATTATTATGTTGGAGAGCGTCAAGTGGCTGAAAATCAACTGCAAGCTGAGATTATGGTGGAGTTGAACAAGTCGAACGGCGGCAACGATGGCACTGTGGTGGTTCGTTCCGACAAAAACGTTCCTGTTCAATACGTGGTGAACGTAATCGACGCTGTAAACAACATAAACAACGAAACACATCAAAATCATAAGGTTTTACTGGCAACATCGGCGAAAAAATGACAAGAGAAAACAGAAATAAGACGATAGCAATAGGTGTCACCGTTGCGGTGCATGCCGTTGTTATTGCCATTTTGTTCATCCTGGCGCTGACCACGCCGCTGCCGTTGCCTGGAGAAGCCGGTGTTGAAGTGAACCTCGGAATGTATAACGAAGGCATGGGCGTTCAGCAGCAGCCGAAGCCTAAACCGGTGGTGGAAGCTCCGAAACCTCAGCCGCAACAGCCTAAAGAAGAGACTGTGACACAAGACACCGAGGAGGCACCAGCCATTGAAGAGCCGAAACCTAAGAAAAAAGAGGAGCCAAAGGTCAACGAACGCGCTCTGTTCAAGCCAGTGAACAAGCCAGTGGAAGAGCCGTCATCAGAAGGAAACACTGAGACTCCGGGCGATCAAGGCAATCCTAACGGTGGTCAGAATATCAACAACTATGAAGGTCAAGGAGGCGCTGGCGGAGGACCGTCATACGACCTCGGCGGACGCAACGCCAAGAGCCTGCCACGTCCAAGCTCCGACTTCAACGAAGAAGGCACAATAGTTGTTGACATCTGGGTTGACCGTGACGGACGTGTGCAAAGAGCAGAAGTGGGCAAAGGCACAAACATCACAACAACACGAATGCGACAAGAAGCAATAAATAAAGCACTTTCGTCAGTGTTTGCGCCCGACAAGAACGCTGCAGAACTGCAAAGAGGAACGATAACTTATAAATTTATCATAAGACAATGAACTACGCTGATACGACAAATTGGATGTTCAACAAATTTCCAATGTATCAAAAGATCGGGGCAGCGGCTTATAAACCAGACCTCGGCAACATAGTGGAACTGCTTGATTTTCTAGGCAATCCACAAAATAATTTTAAGACAGTGCACGTCGCTGGCACCAACGGCAAAGGCACAGTGTCGCACACATTGGCATCCATATTTCAGGAATGTGGATACAAGACCGGACTTTACACCTCCCCTCACCTCCTTGACTTCCGTGAGCGCATCCGCGTCAACGGACAGATGATTCCTGAGCAGGATGTCATCGACTTCATCGGCGACAACAAAGAGAAATTCGAGGAGATGCAACTCTCGTTCTTCGAGATGGCGACAGGCATGGCTTTCGACTATTTTGCAAAGGAAAAAGTCGATATCGCAATCATCGAGGTGGGTCTGGGCGGACGTTTGGACTCGACCAATGTGATAAAACCAGAACTTAGCGTAATCACTAATATTTCCTTGGATCACGTGGCAATGCTCGGCAACACTTTGACTGAAATAGCCGTTGAAAAAGCCGGCATTATAAAGCCAAACACTCCTGTGGTAATTGGTGAGACTCAGCCTGAGACCAAAGACGTATTCATCAACAAGGCGAAGGAATGTAATGCTCCTATTTACTTTGCTGACCAGATATTCGATTGCGACAAAATTCATGTTGAATCGCTTGATTATCAAAAGTTTGACATCTGGAAAAACAGCGAATTATACATTGAGGCGGTGGAATTCCCGCTCCTCGGTTATTATCAGAAAAAAAACCTCGCCACAGTGATGTGCGCCGTCGACATCCTCAAGGAAAAGTTCAATATTGATCAGAAAGACGTTGTGAACGGTCTTGAGTTTGTGGTGAAAAACACTAATCTGATGGGCAGATGGCAGGTTTTGAGCCGCCAGCCATTGGTGATAGCTGATACCGGACATAATGTCGGAGGCATAAAAGAGATTACGATGCAGCTTAGTGACATGAGTTTCAGGAAGTTACATTTTGTCTTAGGCTGTGTCAACGATAAGGACATCAACGGAATTCTGCAACTTCTGCCACAATATGCCGAGTATTATTTCTGCAAGGCTGACATTCCTCGCGGTCTCGATGCTAACATATTGGCATCCAATGCTTTTGAAGCTGGATTACGAGGTAATGTCTATGAATCAGTGCAACAAGCTTATAATTCAGCACTCAACAATGCACATTTTGACGATGTGGTGTTTGTGGGAGGAAGCAATTTTACAGTAGCTGAGGTAATTTAAAGTGTAAAGTTTAGAGTGTAGAGTTTAGAGTAGTTATAAAGTTTAGAGTAGTTATAAAGTTTAGAGTTTTAAAGTTGAATAGTTGAAAGTTTTAAAAGTTATATTGTTGTCGCTCATAATCGTAGGATTAGCGAGTTGTGCCATCAGGAATTATGTGCCTGAAGGCAAAACAATATTGACTGATTATGAAATAATCAACGACTCTTCGCATTACAACATTTCCAAATCTGAAGTTTCAAATTATATCATCCAAAAGCCAAACAAAAACCTGTTCGGATGGCTGCCTCGTGTCTGGGTTTACTATAAAACAATCGACAAAACCGACAAGAGCTTCTACAAATGGATAAATAAAAACTTCGGTGTCGAACCTGTTTATTACAACAGCGTATTGACGACCGATTCAAAGCGTCAGATTGAGAATTACCTCAATAACACAGGCTTTTTCAAGTCAAAAGTGATGGCTACGAAATCCGACAAAAACAACAGAGCAAAGGTTGTTTACAGGATAATGCCGAACAAGCCGTACACTATCAGAAATGTTGACAAAAAGATTTATGACAGTACTGTAGCCAAGGAAATAAGCAAGATAGACGACGAGCTGGTTGTCAAATCGGGTGACAATTACAATGTGTTCACGATGGATAAGGAACGCGACCTCATCACGACACAATTAAGAGATAACGGTTATTTCACCTTTACGAAAGATTATATTCTCTACGAAGTTGACACCAATCTAAGACAACACAAAGCCGACGTTACGCTCCGCATTGACGGCAAAAAGCATTATAAGTATCTGATTAACAAGGTCTATATTTATCCTGATTTTAACATCAAGACGGCAAATACCATTGTAAATGACACGGTGCCATACACATTTTCATTACGAAAAAAGGACCCTGAATATCAGTTTGATTTCATTTACGGCGATAATCCCAAGGTGCATCTGAAAACCTTCAATCAGGTGATTCAGATCCATCAGGGAGAGGAATTCAGCCAAAAGAAAGTCAGCCAGACATACGGAGCGTTAGGAAGTCTTAAGTTATACAGATTCAGCAACATAACCTTCGACACTGTGCCAAGCAATAATGATTCGGTCAAACTGCTGAACTGCGTCATCACATTACAAAAAGACAAGATTCATCATTACAGCATACAGCTCGAAGGTACTAACTCCGGCGGCGATCTCGGTGCTTTAGGAAGTTTCTCTTACAGAAACAACAACATTTTCAGAGGTTCGGAAATCTTGAGAATTACATTAAAAGGTGGTTTTCAGGCTCAACGTGTGGATGAATATTTCATACAAGAAGGCATATTCAACACAAAAGAGTTCGGTGTAGAGGCAAGCATTATATTCCCACGCTTCCTAAGTCCTATTCCATTGCATCGCTTTGTAATTGAATATCAACCAAAAACGATGCTTCTGACCAGTTATGACATGCAAATAAGACCGTTGTACATGAGATATATCATGACGGCTTCGTTCGGTTATAACTGGAGGTCATCAAATACAGTAGAGCACTTCCTAACACCTATTAACTTAAACACTGTCAAGGTTTTACCTTCTGAACTGTTCGCCTTCGTCCTTGATTTGGAGACAAACCAGCGTATTAAAGACCAATACAGTGACCACTTAATTCTCGGTTTGAACTACTCTTTTGTCTTTAACAATCAGAACGTTAAGAAAACCAATGACTTCTTTTATTTTAAGTTCGATTTTGAGACATCAGGTAACGTTTTGTCGCTGTTCAATAAAACCCCACTTATCACTACAGAAGACAATTATCACGAGATCTTAGGAATTAGATATGCTCAGTATATAAAATATCAGTTTGACTTAAGGTTTTATCATTATTTCAGGAATAGAAACATGCTTGCCTTGCGATTTATGTATGGTCAAGGTATAGCTTACGGCAACTCCATCGACCTTCCGTTTGAAAGAAGTTTTTATGCCGGAGGCGCCAACGGTATGCGTGGATGGCAGTTTCGAGACCTTGGTCCTGGTGAGTTTAAGAACGAATATGGCCTCAATCTGGAACATATCGGTGACTTGCAGTTAGAGTCGAATATTGAATACAGATTCCCTATCTACAGTTTCTTTAAAGGCGCGGTTTTCTCGGATGTAGGTAATATCTGGACTTTATCAGACAACGAGTCATTCCCTGGCGGTCAGTTCAAATTTGATAAATTCTACAAGCAATTGGCTTTGGACGCAGGCTTTGGACTTCGTTTGGACTTCTCATTCTTCCTTATCCGATTGGATATAGCAGCACCATTATGCGATCCGGCATACGATGAAGGTCAACGCTGGAGGATAAGCAAGCTGCAATGGCGTGACGTCGTATGGAATTTCGGTATCGGATACCCATTTTAACATGACGAGGCAAGAATTGAATCGGGTTTTAACTAACTCCTTCGGATTCGTGCCTACTGAAGGACAAAGTGTCGTTTTGTACCATCTCGCAGCGTTTCTTCTCTCCGAAAAGCCTAATCCTGCTTATCTTTTGCAAGGATATGCCGGAACTGGAAAGACGACACTCGTTACCACTTTGGTGAAGACTCTTCCGCAGATTGGTATGCGATATCAGCTAATGGCGCCGACAGGACGAGCCGCGAAGGTACTGAGCGGCTATACTGGGAAGACTGCATCGACGATACACAGAAAAATATACCGCTTCCAGCAATTTGCCGATGGCTCGTTTCGCATGACAAGAGCGGAAAACAAGGCAAAAAACACCGTGTTCATTGTCGATGAATGCTCAATGATTTCTGATGAATCACTGAGCGGACGCTCCTTGCTCGACGATTTGATAAACTACGTGTTCAGTGGCGAAAACTGCCGTCTTCTGTTGATAGGCGACAACGCCCAGTTACCGCCAGTGGGATTGGAAAACAGTCCTGCCAATGATATCAATGTGCTGAAAAATGAGTTCGGGCTCACCGTGGCAGCGTATGAACTCACCGAGGTGATGCGACAGGAAATCCAGTCAGGAATTCTAAGCAATGCCACTGCCATAAGGAGATTCCTCGCTACGCTCGGAATGACAACCGTGCCTACCGCGCCTATCCAGCTACCATTGTTTACGACACACGGTTTTTCCGACGTCCATCGTATTGAACCTCAAGAGTTTGAGGAGTTGCTATGGCAAAGTTTCAACGGCAAAAACAACAACGAGGCTGTGATAATCTGCAAGAGCAACAAGCGTGCCAACATGTACAATCAGGCTATCCGAGCTAGGATTTTACAGGAAGAAGGTGAAATTGCGACTGGCGACAAGCTCATGGTGGTGAAAAACAACTATTTCTGGACCGACGAAGACCAGAAGGTCAGCTTTATCGCCAACGGCGACATGATTGAGTTGATGCGCATCAATAACACCGAAGAGATGTACGGCTTCCACTTCGCCGACGTCGAGATACAACTCTCTGATTATCCTGATGCACCTAACCTTTCGGTGAAGATTCTGCTTGAAACACTGACCAGCGACTCCCCTGCCCTCACGCAGGAAGAATCCGACAGATTGTATAAAGCTGTTGAGGAAGATTACATGGACATTCCAAACAAACGCGACAGATACAAGGCAATGCGTCAAAATCCTTATTTCAACGCATTGCAAGTAAAGTTCGGATATGCCCTCACCTGCCACAAAACCCAGGGTGGACAATGGCCTACGGTGTTTATTGACGCTCCTTACATAAAAGAAGACGAGTCATTGCAGATCAGCGACTTACGCTGGTTTTACACTGCAGTGACTCGTGCTCAAAAACAATTGTACTTCGTTAACTTCGAAGACGATTATTTCGTGTAATCGTCATTTCGACTGAAGTGAAATGAAATGGAACGAAATGGAGAAATCCTTATTTAACGCGATCAATCGAATAATTACGTTAAACAAGGATTTCTCGGCTCCACTTCGTTTCGCTCGAAATGACGTGTGGTTATTTCGTGAATTTGTGATTCTTTCCTGGATAGTATGCCATATCACCAAGTTCCTCTTCAATTCTCATGAGTTGGTTGTACTTGCAGATACGGTCGGTACGTGATGCTGAACCAGTCTTGATCTCACCTGTGTTCAATGCTACTGCGAGGTCAGCGATGGTGGTGTCCTCAGTCTCGCCTGAACGATGACTCATAACGGCTGTATACTGGTTACGATAAGCCAGGTTGACAGCAGCGATAGTCTCGGTCAATGAACCGATCTGGTTGACTTTCACCAAGATAGAGTTAGCAACGTTTCTATCGATACCCATCTTCAAGCGCTCCACGTTGGTTACGAAGAGGTCGTCACCGACGAGCTGAATCTTGCTGCCCATAGTGTCGGTCATCAACTTCCAACCATCCCAATCGTCTTCAGCCATACCGTCTTCAATAGAGATGATAGGATATTTCTTAACCCAGTTGTTCCAGAATTCAACCATATCTTTAGCATTCAGCTTCTCGCCTGTCGATTTGTGCAAATGATAAACTTTCTCTTCTGGCAGATAATATTCTGAAGAGGCAGCGTCAAGAGCGATGAACACGTCTTCACCTGGACGGTAGCCAGCTTTCTCGATAGCCTTGAGAATCACCTCGATACCTTCATCGTTTGACTTGAGGTTAGGTGCGAAACCGCCTTCGTCGCCGACGTTTGTCGAATAACCGGCAGCTTTCAACACGTTCTTGAGGTTATGGAAGATCTCAGAGCCCATCTGGATGGCCTGATGGAATGACTTAGCGCCCACTGGCATAATCATAAACTCCTGAAAATCAACGCTATTATCAGCATGTGAACCACCATTGAGGATGTTCATCATAGGGATTGGCAATGTGTTTGCGCTGACGCCGCCGATGTAACGATACAATGGTTGGTCGGTGTAGATAGCACCAGCTTTTGCGCAAGCGAGCGACACGCCGAGGATGGCGTTAGCTCCGAAGTTGCCTTTATTTTTTGTGCCGTCGAGCTCAATCATCTTGGCGTCGATAGCGTTCTGGTCTGTAACCTCATAGCCTTCAATGGCTTTAGCGAGTTCGTTGTTGACATGGTCAACAGCTTTGTAAACGCTCTTGCCCATGAATTTGGTCTTGTCGCCGTCGCGAAGCTCCACAGCCTCGTGAACACCTGTCGAAGCGCCTGATGGCACTGCTGCACGACCGAGGATACCGTCTTCGGTGATGACATCGACTTCAACTGTAGGATTGCCGCGTGAATCCAAAATCTGACGGGCATGAATCTTTTCTATTCTACTCATTTTTCTTAAATTTTAAAACCTATTTAATCAAGCTACAAAAATACAACATTTTTACAAAATGTTTGCTGTTTTTGAAAAAAAAGATAAGGAACTCGCATCCCCTATCTTATAAACATAATTATAACCTAAAAATTCTTATTCGTGAACCAAACGGACAGCAAATCCTTCATGGCGGTGCATAGCATCACTAGGATATGGTCTGTAATCGCTAAACATCAAGTCGTAAGCGAGTTCGTCACCATCGCTATAGCTCGACCAATAGCGACCATAAGTCCCAACTTTATCAACTGCGGTACCATTGCGTATACCAGCTGCCGGCAAGAAGATAGCGCCTGCATCTTGCATCAACTGCCACTGCTCAACTGTATATGTATTGACACCCCATTTCTGGTTGTCTGTTGTATAGTTGATATCATTTGGAATAGCCAAGGCTCCAGGATGCGTGTAGACATCAGGGAACAGTATCATTCCGTTAACACCGTTAACAACAGCCTTAGTATAACGGGCGTTTTCTGTCATACCGATGATAGAAGCTTTACGACGGAATAATATATAGTCCCACTCTGATTCTGAGAGTGTGCGCCATGTCACGCCGTCTTTTGAATTCATGCCGACACCCCAGTCGACGAAAGTACTGTAGTCGCTGTCGCTTGTCGATAAGTTGCAAGGGTTATCGCCTGTGCCCCATCCGTATAAATCTCTGCTGATCTTCTCGTCGCTGGAGTTACCATTCTGCCCCATTCCTATCACATCATATTGATTATCAGCAAATTTCCACATGCATTTTGAACCATCGTTCACATATTGCAAGTTACCTGGTGAGAAAGTCACCTTCTTTGCTCTGCTTGAAGAAAAAGAACCACCATTGACGTAAGTGTTAAACACGTTAAGCTCGATGGCGTCTTCAACAAAAGCGTTGGCTTCCAAGGCGCTGATAGCCGGGCGGACACCTGTATACACATCATCATCAGTAAAGAGAGAGCCCATTTCACCTGCTCTTACATCACCTTGAGGGAGAAGGATAGCCCATTTTTCGCCTGAACCTGCTGCAAGCTTAATGATACCTTCACCTTCTTTATCATTTTTGAAATTATTATTTTCCAAATTGACAGTCACCCTGTTGTTCATGCCCACAAGGCACACCGATTTTTCAGAAGTGGTTTTTACATCGAATTTCACCAGCGCGCATTGGTTGAAAAGGAATGCTGAATAAGAGCCTTCGCCTACATATACCTGCTTTGACGAACCGTAAGAGATGATAGGAAGCATCTCGCTTTGGTCGTCGATAACCACTGAGAGTGATGTCGTCTTCCCTTTTTCAAGGTATCCTGGATTTTGATTACCTAAGAAGTAGAAATATAATGGCTGATCTTCTACAGCACCTGTTATAGTGCCTGCAAAGTGTGAGCCATTGTATGTCAGGCATCCCACATAACGACCGTTGCTAGCTACATACAGCACATCGCCTTCTTGAAAAGACACTTTACCATCTAATGTGTTAACTGCAACTTTAGAATTATCGCACACGTCAACATTAATAAATACAGCATCGGTTTCAGGGATAACCTGTAAGTTTTTCTTACATTGTGTCATTGTCACAAACATTGACAAGACAAAGAAGATAATGCTAATTTTTTTCATAATCAGTCCTCCTTTTTTTTTTAACACTGCATAGCCGGCGCCAGCAAATGTCATGATTAACAATCCTGTTCCGAGAGGTTCGCTGTTGACTCCAAATTGTTGGTTAATCACAACGTATTCCCATGATGAATCGCGTATAAAGTCATTCATGTCGGAGGAATCAAAGAATCCATCAATTTTGGTTTGGGCGTTGGTTGTAGTTGGCAACAGCAGCATCATTACCACCATTGCCAGAGCCACTACAAAGGCTTTCGATTTTTTTGTGAACTTTTTCATTTTCATCACATTTAATTAGTAAATCGTTTTCACGATTAAAACAATTACAAAAAAAGTAAAAATGAATAATAAAAAAGGTAATATATTTAATAGTGTATAAAAGTAAATTAAGTAGGTTTTAGAAGTAGCTAACTGTCTAAAACGGCGGCAAAAATAGTATTAATTTTTAACGTGTCAATAGTTTTTTCGCAAAATACACGTAGACTAAAACGATTTACACGGAGAATAAAATTTTGTACACGGAGAATAAAAAAAGAGACGCCATAATGACGTCTCTTAACTATTAAGCTATTAAGCTTATTAAACTCTCAAGCTATATTATTCAGCCTTTGGAGCTTCTTCTGCTGCTGGAGCTTCTGCTACTGGAGCCTCTTCGGCTTTTGCAGCTTCTGCTTTCTTCTTGCCACCACGACGTGTTGTCTTGGTTGCCTTAGCAGCTTTCTTACCATTGGTGTAGATATCGTTGTAGTCAACGAGTTCCATCATGCACATATCTGCGCTATCGCCTGCACGAAGACCGAGCTTAATGATACGTGTGTAGCCGCCTGGACGGTTAGCAACTTTCTGGCTAACTTCGCGGAACAACTCTGTGACAGCGTATTTGTTCTGCAACTGTGCGAAAACGATACGACGTGAATTTGTAGAGTCGTCTTTGGAACGGGTGATCATTGGTTCGACGTAGAGGCGCAAAGCCTTTGCCTTAGCTGTTGTCGTGATGATGCGTTTCTCAAGGATCAATGATGATGCCATGTTGGCGAGCATCGAGTTACGGTGAGCAGCTTTTCTTCCTAAATGATTGATTTTCTTATTGTGTCTCATCTCTATTATTCCTTATCTAATTTATATTTACTGATATTCATTCCAAATTCGAGTCCCTTGCTTCTGACCAATTCTTCAAGTTCGGTGAGCGACTTCTTACCGAAGTTGCGGAACTTGAGCAAGTCGGCTTTGTTAAGGGCGACGAGTTCACCGATTGTCTCGACTTCGGCTGCTTTGAGGCAGTTCAGAGCGCGAACTGAAAGATCCATGTCGACGAGTTTGGTCTTCAGGAGCTGACGAATGTGCAGTGAGCCTTCGTCAAAGTCTTCAGACACTGTCTTCTGTTCGTCCATCAGGGTGATGCGTTCGTCTGAGAACAGCATGAGGTGATAGATGAGGATCTTAGCAGCTTCCGTCATAGCGTCTTTCGGATTGATTGAGCCATCTGTTTCGATGTCAAGGATGAGCTTCTCGTAGTCGGTCTTCTGCTCGACACGGTAGTTATCAACCTTAAAGCTGACGTTTCTGATAGGTGTATGGATTGAATCGATGGCGATGGTGTTGACCGGAGCGTTGAGAACTTTGTTCTCGTCGGCATTGACATAACCTCTACCTTTGTTGATAGTCATGTCGATGGTCAGTTTCACCGATGGGTCCATGTGGCAGATCACGAGTTCCGGATTCAGCACTTGGAACACTGAGAGGAACTTGTTGATGTCGCCGGCGACGAATTCTTCCTGTCCGCCGATGACCACGGTGACCTTCTCGAATGTCTCACCCGGAATTTGTTGTTTGAAACGAACCTGCTTGAATTTGAGCACGATGTCGGTGAGGTCTTCAATGACGCCAGGAATTGGGGCCATTTCGTGTTCCACGCCTTCAATACGGATTGAAGTGATGGCGAAACCTTCGAGCGATGAGAGGAGAACTCTTCTCAAGGCATTACCGATTGTCATGCCGTAGCCAGGTTCGAGTGGGCGAAATTCGAAGACACCATGTTTGTCTGTCGATTCTACCATGACGACCTTATCAGGTCTTTGAAATGCTAATATTGCCATAATATCAGTTTATATTCGATTATTTAGAATACAACTCAACGATAAGCTGTTCATTGATGGTTTCAGGAATATCCTCGCGGTTAGGATAGCTCATGAACTTTCCTGTGAGGGTATTTGAATCCCATTCTAACCATGGGAAGCTGTTTGAATGGCCTGCCACTGAATTTGTAATAACTTCCAAGCTCTTTGATTTCTCGCGCACTGCTACGATGTCGCCTGGTTTCAGCATTGCTGAAGGGATGTTCATCACTTTGCCGTTCACTGTGATGTGACGGTGGCTGACGAGCTGGCGGGCAGCGTCACGTGTAGGAGCGATACCAAGACGGTAAACTGTGTTGTCAACACGTGATTCGATGAGCTGGAGAAGAATTTCACCGGTGATACCCTTCTTCTTCGATGCCTTCTCAAATGTGTTGCGGAACTGGCGCTCGAGGATACCGTAGGTGTATTTTGCCTTCTGTTTTTCCTGCAACTGGATGCCGTATTCAGAAACTTTCTTACGTTTCTTTGCAGCACCATGTTGTCCTGGAGGGAAATTTCTCTTTTCGTAATACTTGTCTGAGCCGTAGATTGGTTCACCAAACTTACGGGCGATCTTTGTCTTAGGACCTGTATATCTTGCCATAACTTTTACTTTTTAAATGTTAAACAATTACACTCTTCTGCGTTTTGGCGGACGGCAACCATTGTGCGGTATTGGAGTAACGTCGATGATTTCTGTCACTTCTACGCCTGATGAGTGGATAGCGCGGATAGCTGATTCACGGCCTGCGCCTGGTCCCTTAACGAATACTTTCACTTTACGTAATCCCAAGTCATATGCTGTCTTTGAGCATTCTTCTGCTGCCATCTGAGCTGCATAAGGAGTGTTCTTCTTTGAACCCTTGAAGCCCATCTTTCCGGCTGATGCCCAAGAAATGACTTGTCCTTCATTGTTTGCTAATGAAATGATGATGTTATTGAAAGAAGCTTTGATAAAAGCCTTACCGGTAGCTTCAATCTTCACAACACGTTTCTTAACAGATTTTGTGTTTTTTGCCATTTTTTGACTTTATTTTTTAATGGTATTAAATATGATCCAACCACATCTTAGTCTTTAGTCTTTAGTCTTTAGTCTTTAGTCTTTAGTCTTTAGTGACTAGCGACTAATAACTAGCGACTAGTGACTACTTAGTGGCTTTCTTCTTGTTAGCGACGGTCTTCTTACGACCTTTACGTGTACGAGCGTTGTTCTTTGTGCTCTGACCACGCAATGGTAATCCGAGACGGTGACGGATTCCTCTGTAGCAACCGATATCCATCAAACGTTTGATGTTAATCTGAATCTCGCTGCGGAGTTCACCTTCTGTCTTGTAATTGTCGGCGATGATGTTACGGATTGCGTTCTGCTCATCATCGGTCCAGTCCTGGACTTTCTTATCAGCTGGGACGTTAGCCTGTGCAAGGATAGCTTTAGCAGCTGAACGGCCGATACCGTAAATGTAGGTTAAAGATATTTGACCTTGTTTGTTGTTCGGGATATCTACACCAGCAATTCTAGCCATAGTTTATCTGTTTTTTATTTTAATTAGCCCTGACGTTGTTTTTCCTTAGGGTTCTTTTTGTTAATTACATACAATTTACCTTTACGACGCACTATTTTGCAATCGTCTGATCTCTTCTTGATAGATGCTCTTACTTTCATTTTATATATTTTTTTATCTTTTTTCGAAGCATTTATTTTTAGCGCGCAAAAATACAAAATTTTGCGTTACCTTTTACAAATTGGTGCAAATTTTTATTTGTACCTGAAAGTTATACGACCTTTTGTCAAATCGTAAGGCGACATCTCGAGTCTCACCTTGTCCCCAGGGAGAATTTTTATGTAATGCATACGCATCTTTCCGGAGATGTGTGCGATGATTTGCAGTCCGTTCTCCAATTCAACCCGGAACATTGCATTACCGAGTGATTCTGTTACTGTACCGTCTTGTTCTATCGACAATTGTTTTGCCATATTTCTTTCTTTTTATTGGTTGTTTTCTACTGCTTCAGCCCATTCAAAACTTGATAATATTTCGGCTTTGCCGTGGCGTACCGCGATATCGTGTTCGAAGTGAGCGGCTGGTTTTCTGTCACGTGTGGTGATAGTCCAACCGTCACGTTCCTGCACGATTTCTTTCTTTCCGAGAGTGATCATCGGTTCGATGGCGAGCACCATGCCTTCGCTCAACTTGACGCCTGTGCCACGTTTTCCGTAGTTAGGCACCTGTGGGTCTTCATGCATTTTACGTCCCACGCCATGTCCGACGAGCTCGCGGACGACGCCGTAACCGAATTGCTCGACGTGGCTCTGCACTGCATAACCGATGTCGCCGATGCGGTTGCCTGCCACTGCTGCCTCGATGCCTTTGTAGAGCGACTCCTTCGTGCGTTTGAGAAGGAGTTTCACTTCTTCCGACACCTCGCCGCAGCAGAATGTGTAGGCTGAATCACCGACGTAACCGTTCAGCACTGTGCCGCAGTCGACTGAGACTATATCACCGTCGCGGAGCTCGTAGTTGCCCGGGATGCCGTGAACCACTTGTTCGTTGACAGAGATGCATAGACTTCCGGGAAATCCGTCGTAGCCTTTGAAGGCTGGAGTCGCTCCGTGATCTCTGATAAACTCTTCAGCGAGCTTGTCGAGGTCGATGGTACGGACTCCCGGACGTATATGCTTTCCTACCTCGCCGAGGGTCTTACCCACGAGCAAAGCAGCTTGTCTCAGCAATTCAATTTCGTTATCTGTTCTGAAATGAATCATTTTTTATAGAAATTACATCCTACCTACGCGGCCTTTGATACGACCTGACTTTGTGAGACCGTCGTAATGACGCATAAGAAGATGACTTTCAATCTGTTGCAATGTATCCAGCACCACACCGACGAGAATCAGCAATGATGTTCCGCCGTAGAACTGGCTGAACTGCTGGTTGACGCCCATGATAGAGACGAGAGCAGGCATGATAGCCACGACGCCGAGGAACAACGATCCTGGGAAGGTTATTCTTGACATGATGGTATCGATATAGTCTTTCGTCTGTTTTCCAGGTTTCACGCCAGGGATGAATCCACCGTTCTTCTTGATATCTTCTGCCATCTGAGCCGGGTTGATGGTCACAGCGGTATAGAAGTATGTGAAGAGGACGATGAGGATAAAGAACACGAAGTTGTACCAGAAGCCATTCATGTTAACCATAGCTCTCATGAAGCCACCCATGCTTTCAGGATCAGAATATCTGAAGAATGTGATAGGCACGAACATGATTGCTTGGGCGAAGATGATAGGCATAACACCTGCAGCGTTCACTTTCAACGGGATGTACTGACGCACTCCGCCGTACTGTTTGTTACCGACAACGCGTTTTGCATACTGTACCGGGATTTTGCGGGTACCTTGTACGAGAAGGATTGTCATGATAACAACGAGTACGAGGAACACGATCTCAAGCAAGAAGAAGATCGGACCGCCTGTACCCTGTGTGAAGCGTGAAGCGATTTCAGCGAACAATGCGAATGGGAGACGTGCGATGATACCGATCATAATGATGAGTGAGATACCATTGCCAATACCCTTATCGGTGATGCGTTCGCCGAGCCACATGATGAACAATGTTCCAGCGATGAGGATTATCACTGAGGAAATCCAGAAGAACAATGTCGGGGCTGCACCGTTGAATGGGTAGATTGCTGTCGCAGGCAACTGAGCTCTGAGGTTAGCGATGTAACCTGGAGCCTGCACTGCCACGATAAGCACTGTAAGGTAACGAGTGATCTGGTTGATCTTACGATGGCCACTCTCGCCTTCCTTCTGCAAACGCTGGAAGTAAGGGATAGCCATGCCGAGCAACTGTATGATAATACTTGCAGTGATGTAAGGCATAATACCGAGTGCGAACACTGAGGCATTTGCGAAAGCACCGCCTGAGAACATATTCAACAAACCAAGGAGACCGGAACTGCTTTGGTTTTTCAACGCTGCCAGCTCATTAGGGTCGACACCTGGAAGAACCACGTATGATCCGAAGCGGTAGATCAGGATGATCAACAGCGTATAGAGGATTCTCTTGCGAAGTTCCTCGATTTTAAAGATATTTTGGATGTTCTCTCTGAGTCGTCTGTTACTCCAAAGAATAGCAGCGATGACGAGGCATACCAAAAACACTATTAATAACTCCTTCATATCTCTTCAGTTTAGTTGATTAAATTTTCTCAATAGTACCACCAGCCTTTGTGATAGCCTCTTCAGCGCCTTTTGACCATGCGTTGGCTTTCACGTTGACTGCTTTTGTCAATTCACCGTTTCCGAGAATTTTAACGAGTTCATTTCTTCCGACGAAACCGTTGTCTTTCAACAGTTCTGGGGTAATTTCTGTAATGCCGCTGTTAGCGAAGTCTTCGAGAACCTCAATATTGACGGCGCGGTATTCCACGCGGTTGATGTTCTTGAATCCGTACTTAGGCACGAGACGTGCGAGAGGCATCTGGCCGCCTTCGAAACCGATCTTGTGAGTGTTTCCTGAGCGTGAGCCAGCTCCTTTATGACCACGTGTTGATGTTCCACCGTAGCCTGAGCCTTGTCCGCGACCGATTCTCTTGCGATCCTTTACAGAACCTTCTGCCGGTTTAAGATTACTAAGATCCATAACTATTTTTAATTTCTTAGTTTAACAATTAGATTTCTTCAATTTTAAGAAGGTGTTTCACTTTCTCGACCATGCCAGCCACTGAAGGGTTTTCCATGTCCACTTCAACTGACTGATGCATTTTTCTGAGGTTCAAGCTTTTCAGAGTGTCCTTCTGATCCTGTGGTCTGCCGATGCCACTTCTAATCTGAGTTATTCTTACTTTTTTCATTTTTCAAAATTTTTAGATTATCCGTTAAACACCACATCCATATCCACACCTCTCATCTGGGCTACTGTGCGTGCGTCGCGCATCTGTGACAATGCTGCGAAGGTAGCTTTCACCACTGAGTGAGGGTTTGATGAACCTTTTGACTTTGCGAGAACGTTCTTAACGCCTACGCTTTCGAGAACAGCACGCATTGCACCGCCTGCGATAACACCGGTACCAGGGGTAGCTGGTTGGATGTAAACGTAAGCACCGCAATATTTTCCGTATTGTTCGTGTGGAAGAGTACCGTTAATGACCGGAACCTTGATGAGGTTCTTCTTTGCATCTTCAGTGCCTTTCTGAACAGCGGCTTGAACTTCCTTGGCTTTACCGAGGCCGTAACCGACTACGCCGTTTTCATTGCCGACGACGACGAGGGCTGCGAAGGTAAAGGCGCGTCCACCCTTGGTGACCTTAGTCACACGGCCGACGTGAACCAAACGTTCTTTCAACTCGATTTCCGAAGTTTTCACTTTTTTTACGTTGACTTCTGCCATAGTTTTTAGAATTTTAATCCTCCATTACGAGCGCCGTCTGCTAAAGACTTAACTCTTCCGTGATACAAATAACCGTTACGATCGAACACGACTGTCTCAATGCCAGCTGCCTTAGCTTTTTCAGCGATGAGGTTACCGACTTTAGCTGCCTTCTCGATCTTTGTAATCTTTTCCTGTTCGATGCCGTTCTCTGTTGAGCTTGCAGCGACTAATGTCTTGCCAGCCTCATCGTCGATAAGCTGAACGTAAATCTGCTTGTTGCTTCTAAAGACAGACATTCTTGGGCGTGCTGCAGTGCCGAAAACGACCTTACGAACGCGTCTCTTGATGTTTAATCTTCTTTCAATCTTCTTATTCATCTTTCTTGCGTTTTAAAAATTAAACATTATTTACCTGCTGCCTTACCTGCCTTACGACGGAGCACTTCACCTTCAAACTTGATACCCTTGCCCTTGTAAGGTTCAGGTTTACGGTATGAACGGATCTTTGCTGCGACCTGGCCGAGCAACTGCTTATCGTATGAACGCATCTTGAGGATAGGGTTCTTACCTCTTTCGTTGATGGTCTCGCATGTGATTTCTGCTGGCATGACGAAAATCATGTTGTGTGAGAAACCGAGTGAGAGCTCGAGTTGTTTGCCGTTAGCTTTTGCTTCAGCTTTGTAGCCGACGCCGACAAATTCCTGAACTGTCTCGAAACCTTCTGATACGCCTTTCACCATATTGAAAATCAATGCGCGGTAGAGACCGTGTTTGGCTGAAGCGTTAGGGATGTTAGCCGGTGCTACGTGAATATGACCGTCTTCAATTTTGATATCAACGTCGCCGTGGAAATCCTGGCTGAGTGTGCCAAGTTTACCTTTGACTGTGATAACGTTATCTTTAATTGTAACCTCAGTACCTGCTGGGATTGCAATAGGTAATTTACCGATTCTTGATAATGCCATAACTGTTTCCTCCTATATTATGATACATAGCACAAAACTTCGCCTCCGATATGGAGATTGCGGGCTTCCTTATCTGTCATAATGCCTCTTGAGGTCGAGATGATGGCGATGCCAAGACCGTTCATGACTCTCGGGAGGTTTTCTGAGTCAGCATACTGACGGAGACCTGGACGTGAAACGCGGTCAATGTTCATGATAGCTGGCTGTTTGGTAACAGGGTGGTATTTAAGAGCGATCTTAATAGTACCTTGTGGGCCTTCTTCTTCGAACTTATAGTTAAGGATATAGCCTTTTTCGAAGAGGATCTTGGTGATAGCCTTCTTCACATTTGAAGCAGGGACTTCCACGATTCTATGTTTAGCGTTGACGGCATTGCGTAAACGTGTCAAAAAATCTGCTATAGGGTCTGTAATCATAGTTTTAATCCTTTTAATTAATTACCAACTTGCTTTTTTAACACCTGGGATCAAGCCTTTGAGGGCCATTTCACGGAAGTTGATACGTGAGATGCCGAACTGACGCATATAACCTTTTGGACGTCCTGTAAGCTGACAACGATTGTGTACGCGGATTGGTGAAGCGTTTCTTGGAAGCTTCTGGAGACCTACGTAGTCGCCGGCTGCCTTGAGGGCTGCGCGTTTCTCAGCGTATTTCTCTACCATCGCCATTCTCTTGCGCTCGCGCGCTTTCATTGATTCTTTTGCCATATCTTACTTATTTTTTCTGGTTTTTAAATGGAAGACCAAACTGTTTCAACAAGGCCATTGCTTCCTTGTCGGTGTTCGCTGATGTGACGAAAGTGATATCCATACCGTTGATCTTATTGACTTTGTCCATATCGATCTCCGGGAAGATGATCTGCTCGCTCACGCCGAAGCTGTAGTTGCCGCGGCCGTCGAAGCCTTTGTCGTTAATACCTCTGAAGTCACGAACACGTGGAAGGGCGACAGCGACTAAGCGTTCGAGAAATTCGTACATCTTGTCACCGCGCAACGTCACGCGCACGCCGATCGGGTTACCACGACGAAGCTTGAAGTTAGAAACGTCGTGTCTAGAAATTGTCGGAACGGCTTTTTGTCCGGTGATAGCTGTCATTTCCTCTACACCATAGTCAATCAGTTTCTTATCGGCAAGAGCTGCACCGATACCCTGATTGAGCGAAATTTTCAAAAGCCGTGGAACCTGCATCACGGATTTGTAGTTGAATTCCTTCATCAACGCAGGCACGATTTCGCTCTTATACTGTTCTCTGAGTTTGGGTTGATAGTTCATTATTTAATAACCTCCCCTGATTTTTTTGAATAACGGATTGATTTTCCTTGTTCATCTTTTTTACGACCGATGCGGCCGGCTTTACCGTCCTTGTCACAAACCATGACGTTTGAAGCATGGATGGAAGCTTCTTTCTTTACGATACCACCTTTAGGGTTCTCGGTATTTGGTCTCGTATGTTTCGACACGAGGTTGACGCCGTCAACGATGACGCGGTTCTTCTCTGTATCGACGCTGAGCACTGTACCTTTCTTGCCCTTCTGGGTTCCGGCGATAACGACTACGTTGTCGCCTTTCTTTACGAACATTTTACTCATAGCTTTTTTCCTTTCTTAATTAGAGTACCTCAGGTGCAAGAGATACGATTTTCATATACTGTTTCTCACGCAACTCTCTGGCTACTGGTCCAAAGATACGAGTTCCTAACATTTCGCCTTGTCCATTGAGGAGGACGCATGCATTGTCATCAAAGCGGATGTATGATCCGTCTGGACGGCGTGTTTCCTTCTTTGTGCGGACTACGACTGCCTTTACTACTGAACCCTTCTTCACGTTACCGCTTGGAAGAGCGTCTTTTACTGTAACCACGATGACGTCGCCGATACGGGCATAACGTTTCTTGGTTCCGCCTAATACTCTGATGCAGAGCACTTCCTTTGCACCGCTATTGTCGGCTACTGCAAGTCTTGATTCTTGTTGTAACATTACTTGGCCCTTTCTATTATTTCAACGAGTCTCCAACGTTTATTCTTGCTCATAGGACGTGTCTCCATGATGCGCACGGTGTCACCGATGTTGCATTCATTCTTCTCGTCATGTGCGAAGAATCTTGTTGATTTCTTAACAAATTTACCGTAAATCGGGTGTTTAGTACGACGTTCAATCACAACGACGATCGTCTTGTCCATCTTATTGCTGGCTACAACGCCGATTCTCTCTTTTCTAAGATTTCTTTCCATTTTTATTCCTTTCGTCGTTTATTATTTAACGTTCTGTTCTGCATTCTGACGCTTTGTAAGCTCTGTGAGCATACGTGCGAGTTGTTTGCGGGTTGCGCCGATTGTGTTCGGATTATCCAATGGAGAAACTGCGTGTTGCATTTTCATCTTGATGTACTGTGCGCGTGTGGCTTCAATACGTTCCATCAGATCAGCAGTGCTTAATTCATTGATTGCTTCTTTCTTCATGATGCGTTACTGTTTTTTATTCGACATAATCTCTTCTAACCACAAACTTAGTTGCTACAGGAAGCTTTTGAGCGGCTAAGCGGAGAGCTTCTCTGGCGACTTCCAGCGGTACTCCCGCAGCTTCGAAAAGCATGTGACCTGGAGTTACGCGAGCTACGAAGTACTCGACGTCTCCCTTACCTTTACCCATACGAACCTCGAGAGGCTTCTTGGTGATAGGTTTGTCAGGGAATATTCTGATCCAAATCTGTCCTTCACGTTTCATGTGACGTGTGACAGCTTGACGTGCAGCCTCAATCTGGCGTGCTGTGATCAGGTGTTCCTCAAGTGTTTTAATACCAAAAGTACCGAAGGCGAGTTCATGGCCGCGGTGTGCGTTGCCTTTCATCTTGCCCTTCTGAGGTCTTCTGTATCTTGTTCTTTTAGGTTGTAACATCTCTTATCTTTTTTTAATCTATTACTTTGTAGTACGTTTATTACGACGTGGGGCGCCACCGTTTGGTTTGCCAGCGTTGCCACCTTTCTTAGGTGCAGCGGCTGCTGTGGTGGTAGGCACCAGTTCTGGACGACCGTAGATCTCACCTTTGCAGATCCACACCTTAATACCGATGCGGCCGTATGATGTGTGAGCTTCTACGAGAGAGTAGTCGATGTCAGCGCGCAATGTATGCAGCGGAATACGACCTTCCTTGTAAGTTTCCTGACGAGCCATTTCAGCACCACCGACACGGCCTGATGCGATGACTTTGATACCTTCAGCACCAATTCTCATTGTATCTGACACAGCCTTCTTGATGGCGCGGCGGAATGATACACGTCCTTCAATTTGTTTTGCGATTGAGCTTGCCACGATGAATGCGTCAAGTTCTGGTCTCTTGATCTCGCTGATGTTGATCTGAATCTCCTTGCCGATGAGCTTCTTCATCTCTTCCTTCAACTTATCGACCTCTGTACCACCTTTACCGATGATAACACCTGGACGAGCTGTGAAGATAGTGACTGTGACGAGCTTAATCGAGCGTTCGATACCGATTTTTGAGATACTAGCCTTACCGAGACGGGCGGTGAGATACTTACGGATCTTATCGTCTTCACCGATATTCTTGGCTGTTTCTTTTCCACAGTACCAGTTTGAGTCCCAACCTTTGATGACTCCGAGTCTTAAACCTATTGGATGAGTTTTCTGTCCCATTGTAATCTTAATTAATTCTTTTCTTCAACATTAGCTTCTGCTGCATTCATTTCTGCAAGTCTGCTATCGACGATGATAGTGACGTGGTTAGAACGTTTGCGGATGCGGTGTGCACGACCCTGTGGGGCTGGCTGAATGCGCTTCAGTGTGCGGCCTTCATCAACAAAGATTTCCTTTACGTACAGGTTGGCGTCTTCAATACGCTTACCCTCGTTCTTAGCTTCCCAGTTGGCGATTGCAGAGCGGAGTAATTTGTACACCGGCTTTGCAGCTGCTTTTGGTGAGTATAATAAGGCATGCAGTGCAAGTTCCACTTTCATTCCTCTGATCATGTCAGCGACCAAGCGCATTTTGCGTGGTGAAGTAGGGATATCATTGTATTTTGCAATGGCGACCTGCTTCTTAGCTGCTTTTCTAGCTTCTGCTGTATTATGTTTTCTTGCTCCCATAGTACTTATTATTTATCTTTTCTGTTACCGGCGTGGCCTCTGAAGGTACGTGTTGGTGCGAACTCGCCGAGTTTGTGTCCAACCATGTTTTCAGTCACGTAAACCGGGATGAATTTATTACCGTTGTGAACAGCGATGGTTTGTCCAACGAAATCAGGTGAAATCATTGAAGCTCTTGACCAAGTCTTGATCACGGTCTTCTTTCCTGTTGCTACATTATCCAAAACTCTCTGTTCGAGTTTATAGTGGATATATGGTCCTTTTTTAAGTGAACGACTCATAATTTCTTTCTTTTTACTTGGTTAATTACTTCTTACGTCTTTCAATGATATACTTGTTGGATGCGTTCTTTGGATGACGTGTCTTGTAGCCCTTTGCCGGTAAGCCCTTGCGGCTTCTTGGATGGCCACCAGATGCACGGCCTTCACCACCACCCATCGGGTGATCGACTGGGTTCATAACGACGCCACGGACGCGTGGACGACGGCCTAACCAGCGGCTGCGACCTGCCTTACCTGATTTCTCGAGGTTGTGGTCAGCATTTGACACTGTTCCAATTGTAGCTCTGCAAGCCTGGAGGATGAGACGGGTCTCACCTGAAGGCATCTTCAAGATGGCGTATTTACCATCACGTGACATCAGCTGTGCGTATGCGCCTGCGCTGCGTGCCATCTTGGCACCCTGACCTGGACGCAACTCGATGTTGTGGATGATTGTACCGAACGGAACATCGCTCAAGAACAATGTGTTACCGATGTTCGGAGTGGCATCCTTGCCTGACATCACCTCTTGTCCGACCTTCAAGCCCTGAGGTGCGATGATGTAACGCTTCTCGCCATCAGCGTAAACCACTAATGCGATGCGTGCTGTGCGGTTCGGATCGTATTCGATAGTCTTAACGATTCCCTTGATACCGTCTTTATCGCGCTTGAAGTCGATAATTCTGTATTTCTGCTTGTGACCACCGCCGATGTTGCGGACAGTCTCTTTTCCAGTATTGTTACGGCCGCCAGTGCTCTTCTTAGAAGCAAGCAACGATCTCTCCGGCTTGTTGGTCGTAATCTCGTCGAACGCGCTGATAACTTTGAAGCGCTGACCTGGAGTAGTTGGTTTATATTTCTTTAAAGCCATCTTTAAATGTTGCTAAAAAAGTCAATTGTTTCACCTTTAGCCAAGGTCACGATAGCCTTCTTGAAAGCGTCTCTTCTTCCTGCGATAACGCCAGCCTTTGTGTAACGTGACTTGAGCTTTCCATCATATCTCATAGTGTTGACAGCAGCCACCTGAACGCCGTAGAGGTCCTGGACAGCCTGTTTGATCTGCAGCTTGTTAGCGCGGACGTCAACAATGAATGCATACCGGTTCAGCTTCTCGCTGATAGCGGTCATCTTTTCCGTAATAACAGGTTTCTTAATGATAATCATCTCTCTAATCTTTTTAATTGTTATCCAAGAATTTCATCAATAACTGCAAGTGAGCTTTCAGTGATGAAGAGCTTCTTGGCATTCAGAATATCATAAGTGTTGAGGTTACGGGCAAGTTCAATATTTGTACGCTGGATGTTTCTTGCTGACAACACGACATTCATGTTTGTCTCTGGGAGAACGAACAGGTTCTTGCCACCATTCACTTTAAGGTTGTTCAAGACTTCGATCATCTTCTTTGTCTTGATTGTGTCAAATGTGAAGTCTTCGAGGATCACGATCTCGTTGCCCTGAGCCTTGTATGTAAGAGCTGAACGGCGTGCGAGCTGTTTCACCTTCTTGTTCAATTTGAAACTGTAGTCACGTGGTTGTGGACCGAAAACGCGGCCACCACCTCTCAACACTGGTGAGTTGATGTCACCACGACGTGCACCGCCTGTACCCTTCTGACGGAAGAGCTTGCGTGTACTGCCTGATATCTCGCTACGTGTCTTGGCCTTGTGTGTGCCCTGACGCTGATCTGCCAAATACTGCTTTGTATCCAAATAGATGCAGTGATCATTTGGCTCGATGCCGTAGATATTCTCGTTCAACTGAACTTTACGTCCTGTTGATTCACCGGTAATCTTTAAAACTTCTAACTCCATCTCTCAATTTTTAAATAGCCGTTCTTTGCTCCCGGTACTGAACCTTTAACAACTAACAAATTCTTTTCCGGAACGATTTTCACAATTTGGAGGTTGATAGCCTTCACTTTATGGTTACCCATCTGGCCACCCATACGCAAACCCCTGAAAACTCTTGAAGGATAAGCGCAAGCTCCGATTGAACCTGGTTTTCTCAAACGGTTGTGCTGACCGTGAGTTGCTTGTCCAACGCCATTGAAATGATGACGTTTCACTACGCCTTGGAAGCCCTTACCTTTGCTGATACCACTGACATCAACAAATTCGCCTTCCATGAACACATCGACGGTAATTGTTTCACCCAGGCTCTTTCTGTGGCCTGCTTCGAAACGTGTGAACTCTCTAACCAACTTCTTAGGCGTTGTTCCGGCTTTCTCGAAATGCTTCTGCATAGCCTTTGAGGTGTTCTTCACCTTCTTCTCGTCAAACGCCAATTGGATAGCGTCGTAACCGTCCTTCTCTTTTGATCTTACTTGGGTTACTACACATGGACCTGCCTCAATGACTGTCACCGGCACGTTTTTGCCGTTGGCGTCATAAACGCTGGTCATCCCAATCTTTTTTCCTAGTATTCCTGACATTGCTACTAATTTAAGCTGTTAATTACTAGATAGTTTTACAATAATTTAATTTCTACGTCTACGCCGTTAGGCATTTCCAATTTCATCAAAGCATCAATCTGCTGAGAAGTTGCGTTGTAAATATCCAACAATCTCTTGTAGTATGACAACTCGAACTGCTCACGTGATTTCTTGTGAACGAATGTGGAGCGCAAAACTGTGTAGATTTTCTTGTCGGTCGGAAGCGGAATAGGACCGCTGACGACTGCACCAGTCATTTTGATGGTTTTCACGATCTTCTCGGCTGACTTGTCAACCAAGTTGTGGTCGTGCGACTTTAATTTGATTCTAATTCTTTGGCTCATAAGACCTTTTTTTTATTTATTTAATTTTTAATTATTTTTTCGTTAACGTTTCGACTCCTATTAATTAAAAGAAGAAGTAAATACCTTTCGCTTTCTTGATGACGATGTCGGCGAGCGCCGGAGGAACCTCAGCGTAATGGCTGAACTCCATGTTGAATGTGCCTCTGCCTTGTGTCAAGGTGCGAAGTGTTGTGATGTATCCGAACATTTCTGCCAGCGGGGCGTCTGCCTTGACTATCTGAAGTCCGTGCTCGACGTCGACGTTGTGCAAAACGGCTCTGCGTCTGTTGAGGTCGCCGGTCACATCACCGAGATAATCGGCTGGGACCTGAACTTCGACCTTCATGATTGGTTCCATCACGACTGAGCCAGCCTGTGCGCCTGCTTCCTTGAAGCCGATGCGTGCTGCTGCCTCGAATGAGAGGTCATCGCTGTCAACCGGATGAGCGCTGCCGTCGATGAGACGAACCTTAACTGAATCCATCGGGAATCCAGCGAGGACGCCGTTCGACATTGAGCCTCTGAAACCTTTCTCGATTGGAGCAAAGTATTCTTTCGGTAAATTCTGACCTTTCACGTCGTTGACAAACTGGAATCCTGACTGTCCGTTATCAGCTGGACCGATCTCAAACTCAATATCGGCGAACTTGCCTTTGCCGCCGGCCTGTTTCTTATAGACCTCGCGGAAACGGACTGTCTGTGTGAACGATTCTTTATATGCCACCTGCGGCTGACCTTCGTTGATTTCAACGCCGAATTCGCGCTTCAGACGGTCGACGATGATGTCGAGATGAAGCTCGCCCATTCCTGAGATGATTGTCTGACCTGAGTTCTCGTCAGTAGTGACTTTGAATGTCGGGTCTTCTTCCTGAAGCTTCTGGAGTGCCAATGTGAGCTTCTCCATGTCGGCCTGCGTCTTAGGTTCGACAGCGATTTGCACGACTGGCTCAGGGAATTTGATGTTCTCGAGGATGATCGGTTTGTTTTCAACTGCGAGGGTGTCACCCGTTCTGATCTCGCGGAATCCCACTGCGGCTGCGATGTCACCTGCCTCAATAGTCTCGAGAGGTGTCTGTTTGTTGGCGTTCATCTGCACGATCTTGAGGATACGTTCACGTTTGCCTGTAGAGACATTGAGAACGACCTGACCGGCGTTCATTGTGCCTGAATAGACACGGAAGAACGCGAGTTTGCCTACGTATGGGTCTGTTGCGATCTTGAATGCGAGTGCGCAGAATGGTTCTTTCGGATCTGCTTTACGAATTTCTTCTTTTTCAGTCTTCGGGTTGATGCCTGTCACATGGTCAACATCAAGTGGGCTTGGAAGGTAGCGGACTACACCATCGAGGAGAGGTTGTACTCCTTTGTTTTTGAACGAAGCTCCACACATCACAGGGCACATACGCAATTCTAATGTTGCCTTTCTTATTTCTGCGTAAATCTCTTCCTCTGTGATGGTTTCAGGGTCTTCCATGAATTTTTCAAGGAGCTCTTCATTGTTTTCAGCAACGCCTTCTAAGAGTTTGAGGCGATATTCTGCTGCTAGATCAGCCAGTTCTGCCGGGATATCGACGACATCGAATTGGGTGCCGAGTTCGTCTTCGTCCCAAACGAGAGCTTTGTTCTTGATAAGGTCGACCACACCAACAAAGTTATCCTCCTCGCCTATCGGGATTTGGATTGCTATAGGGTTGGCGTTAAGGCGTTCTTTGATTTGTCCGAGGACTCTATAGAAGTCTGCGCCACTGCGGTCCATTTTGTTGACAAAACAGATGCGTGGCACGTTATATCTGTCGGCTTGGCGCCACACTGTCTCTGACTGAGGCTCAACACCGCCAACTGCGCAGAATATTGCGATAGCACCATCGAGGACTCTGAGTGAGCGTTCCACTTCAACGGTGAAGTCGACGTGACCAGGAGTGTCGATGATGTTGATTTTGAATTGGTTGTCGTTGAGATGCCAGTAAACTGTTGTGGCTGCCGAGGTTATGGTGATGCCGCGTTCCTGCTCCTGAACCATCCAGTCCATAGTAGCAGCGCCATCGTGAACCTCGCCGATACGATGATTACGGCCTGTATAATACAGAATACGCTCAGTAGTCGTCGTCTTACCAGCGTCGATGTGAGCCATGATGCCGATATTACGCGTCAGAGCGAGGTTTGTATTATGGAGGTCGTTAGTCATTGTTTCTTATACCTTATTAATATTAATAGAATTTAGAATCTGAAATGTGAGAACGCCTTATTAGCGTCTGCCATTCTGTGGATTTCTTCCTTCTTTTTGAAAGCTGCGCCTTCTTCTTTGTAAGCCTGCATGATTTCACCTGCGAGTTTTTCGCCCATTGAGCGCTCATGGCGTTTACGAGCGTAACCGATGAGGTTCTTCATGCCCATGCTCTGTTTACGTGAAGGACGGATCTCTGATGGGATCTGGAATGTTGCACCACCGATACGACGGCTTCTGACCTCGACCTGTGGGGTAACGTTTGCCAATGCTTTCTTCCACACTTCGACAGGATCTTCCTGAAGTTTTTCCTGTACAATATCCATTGCCTCGTAGAAGATCTCGTATGCGAGGTTCTTCTTACCCTTAAGCATGATGTTGTTCACAAACTTTGTGACTGTCACATCGCCGTACTTTGGATCCGGAAGGATGATTCTTTTCTTTGGTTTAGCTTTTCTCATTTCTTAAGCATTTACTGATTTTTACTTCTTTGCTGCTGCTTTTTTAGGACGCTTTGCACCGTATTTTGATCTGCGTTGACGGCGGCCGTCGACACCGGCGGTATCCAATGCACCGCGGATGATGTGATAACGTACACCTGGAAGATCCTTAACACGGCCTCCTCTAATCATGACGATTGAGTGTTCCTGTAAGTTGTGGCCTTCGCCTGGGATATAGGCGTTGACTTCCTTCTGATTTGTCAGACGGACTCTAGCTACTTTACGCATTGCCGAATTAGGCTTCTTAGGTGTGGTCGTATAAACACGAACACAAACGCCGCGGCGCTGTGGGCAAGAATCCAAGGCAGGAGATTTACTCTTGTCTTCCAATTTCTGACGTCCTTTGCGGACTAACTGTTGAATCGTTGGCATTCTTTAATTGCGTTTAAATTATTATTTTTTATTTGTTTGATAGATAAATTTCTCTCTTATCACCACTAAAAAACGGTAATTCCTGAAGCATTTTACTACATAGTAAGGATTTGACAAGTCACGATACGGACTTTTGTTTATCAAAACACACCGAAGTCTAAGGGTTTGAGTTTGAGTGACTTACGGTGTAAGAACCTATAGCGTTTTCTTTATCAGGTCCTTACTATTGGTAAATGAGGCAACATTTACTACCTTTTTCGGGCTGCAAAATTACTACATTTTTTAATACGCTCGACAAAAATTTTAAAATTTTTTGAAATATTTTTTCAACAACAGGATTTATCAGATTTCCAATTGATTACATATTCCCCCTATTTCAGACAAATGCATAATACCATCTTCGATTTCTCCAAAATTTGATTGAATACGATATTTATTATGAAATTTTGTATTTAAAATTTATTAAAAAAACACTTGACAAATAATAAATTTGTTGTATCTTTGCAGTGTCGTTTTACCATACAGCGCAGGTAACGAAGACTGTCAGCGTCGATGTTTTTGACAGTGACGAAAATACAAGACCGGAGGGTTACTTCGGTCTTTTTATTATGTCAAATGCTGTAAGCAGCCACTTTTTTGTCTTTCCTTGCGGCTCTTTTTGTAATGCGATAACAAAGCGGAATCCTTTGCTTTCAAATACTTTTTTCTGACTGTCAGACTTTTTCAGATTGAAATCTCCAAACTGAACCACGATGGGAATAAAATCTTCTATTTTGAACCCCAGTCTGTTTATTTCTTGTTCATGTTTGTCTATTATGTGCACCAATCCATAGCCTTTTTGTTTAATAGGATCAGTAATCTCTCCCCAAACGATATCAATGTATCCGATATCATCTCGATAAAGAGCCTCTGTACATTCTCCGTTTTGCATTTTACGGAGATGTTTTATTGCTTCTTTTGGTTTTCTGACAAATTGCCTATAAACAGGTCCGAATTTTCCGATTTCAATAACGTTCTTTACTTTTTTCATAATAGTAGCATCATTCTTTTAATTTTTGCACAATAAAATATCCTTTCGCAATACTGCGAGCTCCCACATCCCATCAGTCTCTACATTGTCAATACCGTTGATTAATGTCATGCAGTGAATCCCCCCAAATAATGTTCTCTATTTTTTGTACACAGTGTGACATGATACAACCCGCCGTTATAATCATGCCATTCTGCACGTGTCGATTGAATACGATATTTATTATGAAATTTTGTGTCTGAAATTGCCATATTGGAACCATTTTTTTGCAAAAATATAGCAAAAAAACATTGATTTTTGGTTTTTAACAATTTTTAACATAAATTGCAGAAATATGAAAGAAATGTTAAAAAACGTTTACAATTCGTGGAATGAGGCCAGGATGTAAAACACGCAGAGACGATGTGCGCATCGTCTCTGCTATGCTCCCCCATCGAACAGTTGTCCTATAGACATGATTCTATCGTTAGCCGTTTTAATATATTCCTCCGAAACATCATATCCGATAAACCTTCTTTTGTTTTTTAATGCAGCAACTGCAGTTGTACCACTACCCATAAACGGGTCTAAAACAACATCATTTTCAAAACTATAAAGGTTTATCAATCTATGTGGAAGTTCTTCGGGGAATGGGGCTGGATGCTTAACTCTTCTTGCGCTTTCCGTATTCATTTTCCATATACTTTTTGTCCATTCCAAAAAGTCTTCTTTACGAATAGTATCTTTACCTTTATTTCTTTTTAGATCACCCTTACTATACACCAAAATGTATTCATGTACGTCTCTAAGACTGGGATTCGAAGCGCTTTGCCAACTTCCCCATGCACATGAGCCTCCTGCAGAAGCAGCTTTATCCCATATTATTTGGCCTCTATTGTTGAATCCTATATTTGTCATTATCCTACTTATGTAATCCGACAGCGGGATATATGGTTTTCTACCAACATTAGCAATGTTAATACAAGCCCTACCACCATTAACCAAAACTCGATATGTTTCAATCATCACATTCTCAATCAACGTTAGGTATTGCGTTAGAGTTAAATTTTGGTCATATTCCTTCGTCACATTATATGGCGGCGATGTAATCATTAAGTGCACAGAATTATCTGGCAATTCTATCATCTTTTCTGATGAATGAGCATATATCTTATTAATGGTACTATCATCAATCTGATTTACAACATTATTATCAACTTCCACTAGTTCAATTCCTTTGTAAAGGTTTGATTGATAAAATTTATCGGCGTTGTGTCCTTCTCTTGCTGATACACCGAATGATGAAGTTTCAGTCCCTTTTTTCATACATTCAGCATTTCTATCAAACGTTGTCCCTTTAATTCATCAGTTGCTTCATTGTTAGCAATTGATATCAACCGTCCTAAATCTTTATTGCTCATCATAGAACTGAAAAAGTTCATGTTGGCATTAAGAATATGCGTAATATACGATTCAATTTGCTTTGGAGAATCGTAAGTTTCAAAGCCCTTATCTGGTGTTTCACGAATAAAATCATTATTAGTAGGGTTTGGATAAAGAGAGATAAATTTTTGAATTACACCACTTTGTTTTAAACAATCCACTTTCTTTACATAATTAGATGTAATAGGAGAATTGCCCAGTATAATTATCGGTATTCTTTTAGCTTTTGAACTATCAACTCTTAAATTAATTGATTTCCCAATAGCTTTTAACATGCTATCCGAACGTAATAATGATGGATTACCTTTATGAGTAGTATAATCTCCACAATATTCAAAATCTGAATTACTATTGTAAAAATAGTTATTAACGATTCCCATTTTGATCTCAAAAATCAACTTTATGTTATCTGGTTTTTGAATTGTGTTTGGAGATGTACAAAAGGCCAAATCAGCAGTACTTTGTCTTGATAGACCAATTTCTTCACAAACAACACCATTAACAGCATAGAGATTGTTTTGCGCAGCTATCTGTGAAAACAATTCTTTACACCATTTTTCGGTAGTTGAACCGATAAAACTGTTACGAGCTTGAGGTGTATTTACACGTGCATCATCATTTTTAGGTTGGAATGCATAATACCTTCCACGAACATTAACCATCAAATTCTCAATACTTGATAAATTGATAGCATCTTTAAAGAAATTTACTTCATCTTTAATTGACCACATAGGCTTTGCTGTTTCAGCGAAAGCACTTATCGAGGACAACGGGCACGCAAATACACAAGGATACGAAAAGCGTGGATTTCACTTATCGCATTCCGAGGTATTTGGCGTAACCCGCAAGCCTAATAAGTTCTGTCCACGCGTAGCGCGAACGTTTACTGAACTTATTCAAAAAGCTTGCTTCTTCTAATCGCCAAATTTTCGGAATGCCTCGAATAAATAACAAACGCTATGTTTTACAATATGTTAAATTTGTTTTACTTTGCTATTTCTTAAATATTATTATTAACTTTGCAAAATTACAAAGTTTTTGGAATAAAAAGAAATTTTTGGAAACTTTTTTAAACTAACGAATAACATTTATGGGACGACGGTAAAAATTTTGTATCTTTGCAGAAATCTTAAACATAATATCATGGCAACAATAAAAGGAACTTACAAGGGCAATTTGCGCAATGAGATGACGCATTTGCAATCGGGGAATACTATAATCACCGATGCTCCGACCGACAACCACGGCAAGGGCGAGGCCTTCTCTCCTACCGATTTGGCATGCGCTGCGCTGGCTGGCTGCATGATGACCATCATGGGAATCACAGCACAGAGCAAGGGCTTCAACATCGATGGCACCACCTACGAGATTCAGAAAACAATGGCCGCCGACCCACGCCGCATCGGACAGATAGACATAGTGATAACCTTCCCGAAAAACGACTACACCGACGCTCAGAAGGCAATGCTAAAGAGAGCCGCCGATACATGCCCAGTTGGGAAATCATTGCATCCAGATGTGAAAGTGAATTTGGAGATGCGGTTCTCCTAAGCCAAAGAAACAAATGTTAAAAAATTTTAGGATTAAAAACCCAATATTCCAATATGTTTTTTAGTTAATTTCCATATTGGAATATTGGGTTTGTTATAACAATGCCTTTTTCGGGCGTTATTCGATAGAATTATTAAACACGGATAGATATTAAGGTGTGCGAAAACAATTTATCACACACCTTTATTCAATTCAAATCAGAAATCAATGAAATAGTTTGTACCATCTAATGCAGCATACCATTTACCCTCACTATTTTTTCTCAATTCTCCAGTGTGATTCTTGTCACCCTTCAACTTCATATAATCTGGATCTACATCCCATGCATATGTCCAATAATATGCTCCGCACGTTCCTTCTTTCTGCCAAATAACAAATGAATACCAAGACCTTTTCCCATCTCTATCATAACCATAATACTCACCAATACGATTCCAATCATCATTCGTGGTAATTTGCACACTTTCATTTTTTAAATTTTCTTTCGGTTCACTGAATGAGCTCAACACCATTGCGCCTGCCACCATCACGATGAGCAGTGTCGCTGCAATAAATAATTTCTTCATTTTTTTTTAATTTTAAGTTAAACATCAGTTATAAAATTATCAATGCAAAATTACAAAAGCCGCTATACCAAGCTATATCCAAACCGTGATTACATTTCACTATAACGTGATAATTATTCACAAATTTTTCTAGGAGTTTTTGAAAGATTCAATGGTTTTTGCCAAAACAGCAATATTCTCATCGGATATGTTATCAAAAGTTACATTTAAACATAATTTGTTAACTGTTTTTGTCTCAAAACCATGGTATCGCATAACATCGGCGAGGAAATTGTGGTTCAGGATTTTGGAGATCTTCACAAGCAGCTCAACATCGATGGAGCGGCGGTTGAATATCTTATATACATTGGTTCGCTCGCAGTGAATCTGACGTGCAAGCTCCGACACAGTCATCCCACTCGCGTCGAAGACCGATTTTATAAGATGCCCGATATGGATACAGTCGCTGTCGTTCATTGTGCCTGCCATTTTCCTAACACGACATAAAAAAGGCGTGGAAGTAAATCTTGCCTGATATCCCGGGTTTCCACGCCCGCACCTTCTAAACAAGTCTTTCCACGCCATGCTAAGATGGCGAATTGGAAACTTATTCTTGAAGGTGTGTCCATAAGGACATTGTGGAAATTTGGATATCAAGAATAGCTTCGAACCGCTATTTATATGTCAATATGTCGTTTTTCTACATGATGATATTGTTTAAGTCGATGCAAAATTAGTAAATTATTTTTAAATAAAAACAAATTAATGTGTTGCTATTATAAAAAAAGTATTATTTTTGCAAACGAAAAGTGTTAATTATGTTTTACACATTTATACAAAAAGTGTTAATAACAATTTACACGAGTTAAATAAAATGATATATTAATATGGAAAGACTGTTCGAACGCCATGATATGTATCTATCGAATGTGCCGATGGATTATATCAGAAGTTTTATTAACCGCATCAACTGGAATTCACGTCTTATAATGATAAAAGGGCCTAAAGGTGTTGGAAAATCGACCCTTTTACAACAATATATAAGGACGCATTTTGATGCCGACGACCGACACGTATTATATTGCTCTGCCGACACCAACTACTTCTCTACCCACACTTTAACTAGTCTCGCTGATGATTTCGTTAAGATTGGCGGCAAATGGTTGTTTATCGACGAGGTCCATAAATATAAAGGATGGAGCAGCGAAATAAAAGAAATTTACGACCTGCATCGTGATTTGCGTCTGGTGTTGAGCGGTTCTTCACTCATTCAAATCAACGATGGCCAGGCCGATTTGTCACGCCGTATTTTGGAATACGATATGCCAGGTCTGTCGATGCGCGAGTTTTTAATGCTTGAATATGGTATTGATATTGACACCATTACACTAAACGAGCTTTTGAAGTCACCAAATAAGTTCTGCTCATATGTGTGCTCGGTTTGTCATCCGCTGGAATATTTCAGCAAATATTTACAAAACGGCTATTATCCTTTCTATTTTGAAGGGAAATTCGAATATTACAACCGTCTGGAAAATGTCGTAAACTATGTTATTGATGTCGAACTGACTAAACATCGCAATATAGATGTGGGTTCAACTCGCAGTTTGAAAGCCTTGCTACAAGTTATTTCGCAGATGACTCCATACGAGGTGGATATTGCCAAACTTTCCAAAACAACTGGCATATCACGTCCATCAACATTGAAATATCTCACTCATCTTGAAGAGGCGAAGCTGATTCGCCGTTTGTTTACGGATTTGAAAAATATAACAGACCTCCAAAAGCCGGATAAGATGTATTTGGACAACCCAAATTTGCTCTATGCGCTTTGCCCTCAGACTCCTGAGATAGGTACGGTACGGGAGACCTTTATAGCCAACCAACTGGCATCGGCATCGCATATCGTTGAATATGCCGGCTATAAAAAAGGCGATTTCCGTGTTGATGGGAACATCATTATAGAAGTTGGCGGAGCCGACAAAGGTTTTGACCAAATTGACGGGCAAAAAAACGGTTACGTGGCAGCTGACGGCATAGAATCAGCCGTCATGAAAAAAATACCGCTTTGGGCTTTCGGTTTTTTATATTAACAAAAATCTTTCAAAAATCTTTTAACTTTTAACTTTAAACTAAAAGTTGTATCTTTGCATCGAAAATTTTGAAACGTGTCAGACATCCTAAAATATTTGAATGAGCCTCAGCGCGAGGCGGTTACGACGATAGAAGGTCCGGTGATGGTCATTGCGGGCGCCGGCTCGGGAAAGACCCGTGCTCTCACCCACCGCATAGCCTATATGATTGAGCAAGGCATCAACCCGTTCAGCATCATGGCGTTGACGTTCACCAACAAAGCCGCCAAGGAGATGAAGGAGCGTATCATGCAGCTCGTCGAGCCAGGCGCCGCACGCAACGTATGGATGGGCACGTTCCACTCAATTTTTGCGAGGATCTTACGCATCGAGGCGGCAAGTCTGGGCTACACTTCAGAATTTACGATCTACGACACCGACGACTCGAAGACCCTCATCAACGCGATTTTGAAAGAAAGAGAAATCGACA
This sequence comes from uncultured Bacteroidales bacterium, assembly GCA_905234275.1. Lineage (GTDB taxonomy): Bacteria > Bacteroidota > Bacteroidia > Bacteroidales > F082 > Limimorpha. The sequence continues at coordinate 132,716 of CAJOHD010000004.1, forward strand.
CCAAGGCTTATCCTGCGAAATACATCTTACACAGGATATCGATGGCGAAGTCGGCGCTCTACACACCTGAAGACTATTGCGAGAACGCAGAGATTCAGGAGCAGGACCGCCGCGCCAACAAGCCACTCATTGGCGAGATCTTCAAGACATACAACAGCCGCCTGAAACGCGCCAACGCAATGGATTTCGATGACATCCTGTTCAACACAAACGTGCTGCTACGCGATTTCCCGGATATCCTTTTAAAATATCAAAGACATTTTGAATATATCCTTGTCGATGAGTATCAGGACACGAACTATGCGCAATACCTTATTATAAAACGTATCGCTGCCATGCGCGAAAACATCTGCGTGGTGGGCGACGATGCGCAATCGATTTACGGTTTCCGTGGCGCAAACATCCAGAACATCCTGAACTTTAAGATAGATTATCCGGAGCAGAGACTCATCCGCCTTGAGCAAAACTACCGCTCGACGAAGACCATAGTTAAAGCGGCAAACAGCGTTATTGCAAATAATAAGGACCAAATCAAGAAAAACGTTTGGTCCGACAAGGAAGAAGGCGAGCTCATCACTTTGCTGAGAGCCACTTCCGACAACGAGGAAGGAACGCTTGTCGCCAACTCGATTTTCGGGTATAAGATGTCACGTCAGCTGGCGAACAAGGATTTCGTGATTTTGTACAGAACAAATGCCCAGTCGCGTTCACTCGAGGAGGCTCTCCGCAAGCAAGATATACCCTATAAAATATATGGAGGTCTCTCGTTCTACGACCGCAAAGAGGTGAAGGACCTCCTCGCCTACTTCCGTGTGGTGATAAATCCCACCGACGAGCAGGCTTTGCTGAGAATCATCAACTATCCGGCGAGAGGCATAGGCGACACAACCAAGCAGAAGCTGCAGGTCATAGCCGACGAGCGCAAATGCACCGTCTGGGATGTGCTGAAGTCGCTCAACGAGCAGTCGACGGAGTTCAATATGGGCACTATCAACAAGCTCAGCAACTTCGTCACCATGATTCAGAGCTTCCAGACACAGCTCGACAAGATGAACGCCTTCGAATTGGCGAAACATATCACCGAGACCGTAGGAATCATCAAGGTTTTGAAGGAAGACGAGAGTCCAGATGGCGTGATGCGCGTGCAGAACATCGAGGAGCTTCTGAATGCTATTCAGGAGTTCTCCGACAAACAAGTCGATGAGGTCACAGGTGAGCAGATAACAGTGAATCTGGCTAAATTCATGGAAGACGTGGCACTCCTCACCGACCAGGATGAAAAAGAGGAAGAAAACGCCGACTACGTCACGCTGATGACCATCCACAGTGCAAAAGGATTGGAGTTCCCTTACGTTTACATCGTGGGACTTGAAGAGAACCTCTTCCCGGGAATACAGTCGTTGAGCACTCGCGAAGATTTGGAGGAGGAACGCCGTCTGTTCTACGTGGCATTGACTCGTGCAGAGACCAAGCTCATTTTAAGTTATGCCGAGAGCCGTTATCGCTGGGGCAACATCACTATCAGCGAGCCATCGAGATTTATTGATGAAATCGACCCTGAACTGATTGAGAGAACAAAGAAAGCATCATTTAGAGGCACGACGATAAAAGAAGACAGAGGGTATAATCCGTTTTCAGGCAGAGGAGCTTGGACTTATAGCGGAGACAAGCGGTACGAACGGCCAGCCACGAAGCCCTGTCATTCCGAGCGCAGCGAGGAACCTGCTAAGCATTACGTGAAGGCCAACCCATCTGATTTTGTCCCTGTCGACGCCGAAGAAATAGAAACAGGTATGCGTGTGCTGCATCAAAAGTTCGGGCAGGGAACTGTGATCAAGGTGGAAGGCATCGGACCGAATAAAAAAGCGTCAGTCGATTTTGATGAGAGCGGAAACAAGATGCTGATGCTGAAATTTGCGAAATTAAGCATTTTAAGACAATAAAGGTTATAGGTTATTGGTTATAGAGATTAATGAATTTATAATTTTCAATTATGGAGTACAATACAGAACGTGAAAAGATAGTGATTTCGGAATACGGAAGGAACATTCAGGTGATGATTCGTCATCTTAACGACATTGAAGACCGCAAGCAGCGCACCGAAGCGGCGTATTTCATCGTCAACGTGATGGCGCAGATGAACCCTCAGGTGAAGGAGTCGAACGACTACATGCACAAGCTTTGGGATCATCTTCATATCATCGCCAAATACGAGCTCGACGTGGACGGTCCATATCCGAAACCCACCCCTGAGATGCAGAAAAAGAAACCTGAACATGTCGGTTATCAGAAAAACAACATCCGTTATGGTCATTACGGACAATATATTTATGATGTGGTGAAAAAGGTCAAGGAGATGGAGGACGGTCCGAAGAAACAGGCCATCCTTATTAATATCGCCAACCAGATGAAGCGCGATTACCTCAACTGGAACCGCGACACCGTCAACGACCTGCTCATCCTCGATGATTTGTATAAGATTTCCGGCGAGGAGATTACGCTGCCGATGGAGACCAAGCTCATCCCGACCAACGAGATTCTGAACAAGTCGCAGAACCAGCAGCAGCAACAACAAAATCAGAAGAAGAAAAACGGAAACAACAACAACAACAACAATAACAACAAGAAGAATAACAACAATAAGAATCAGCCGCAGGCTAAGCAGAATAACCCTAACCGTCCAAACAGAAAGAATTAAGTTATGGCATCATTCAGAGTTACAGGAGGCAATAAGCTAAACGGCACCATCATCCCTCAGGGTGCCAAAAACGAGGCTATGCAGGTGCTCTGCGCCGCGCTCCTCACAGACGAACCGGTGACTATCACCAATCTCCCCAACATCCTCGATATCAACAACCTCATCGACCTGATGCGGGGCATGGGTGTGAAAGTTGACCGTAAGAGCAAGAGCGAGGTAACGCTTCAGGCTTCCGACATCAACCATGACTATTTCGATACGAAAGACTTCCACGAGCGTGCAACAAGACTTCGTGGCTCCGTGATGATTCTCGGTCCGCTTTTGGCACGATTTGGAATGGGTTACATGCCGCGTCCAGGAGGAGATAAGATAGGACGTAGACGTCTCGATACGCACTTAATAGGTCTGCAGAACTTAGGTGCAACGATGGAGACAATCGGTTTGGAACATGTTTATCGTTTAGTTGCTCCAAAAGACGGACTCAAAGGAACGTATATGCTTCTCGACGAGGCGTCAGTCACCGGCACAGCCAACATCGTGATGGCTGCCGTGATGGCGAAAGGCACGACAACGATTTTCAACGCCGCTTGCGAGCCGTATCTGGTCCAGCTCTGCCGCATGCTCACAGCAATGGGCGCCAAGATTGAGGGCATCGGCTCCAACTTATTAAAGATAACTGGCGTTGAGAAGCTTCACGGCACAACACATCGTCTGCTCGCCGACATGATTGAGGTAGGCTCATTCATCGGCTTAGCCGCAATGACAGGCTCCGATCTCACCATAAAAGACGCAGGAATCAAAGATTTGGGCATCATCCCGAGCACGTTCAAGAAGCTCGGCATCAAGATGGAGTTCATCGGAGATGACATTCATATTCCGGCACAGGAACACTACGAAGTTGAGACATTCCTCGATGGAAGTATCCTCACCATCGCAGATGCTCCATGGCCAGGATTCACGCCTGACTTAATCAGTATCGTGCTGGTTGTTGCTACACAGGCGAAAGGCACCGTGCTCATCCATCAGAAGATGTTTGAAAGCCGCTTGTTCTTCGTCGATAAACTCATCGATATGGGAGCTCAGATCATTCTTTGCGACCCACACCGCGCCAACATCATCGGTCTCGACAGAAGCCACCAGCTAAAAGCGACAAAGATGGCATCACCTGATATCCGCGCCGGCGTTGCATTGCTCATCGCAGCGTTGTCGGCTGAAGGAACATCTATCATCGACAATATCGACCAGATTGACCGAGGCTATCAGGACATCGACGGACGACTGAGACGACTAGGAGCGCAGATCGAAAGAATGTAAATTAAAAATTCTTGAATTTTTCATGCCAAAATGACACACCAATCGTTTTGGCATGCTTTTTGATTGCACCTTATTAATTAATGAATAAAAGTAAAACAAAATATATCATGAGCAAACATAAGAAAAACCCAGAAATTAAAGGCGAAGACGAAGAAATCAAGAACGAAGAAAACATTGAGGTGAAAGAGGAAAAAGCTGACAATTTCGAGGAGAAATTCAACGAGCTGAATGACAAATATCTCCGCTTGTACTCGGAATATGACAACTACCGTAAGCGTACTGCCAATGAGAAGGTCGAGCTTATTAAGACCGCCGCTGAAGGCACAATCATCGCACTCCTCCCTATCCTCGACGATTTCGAGCGCGCTTTGCCGACAATGGAAAAATCTGAAGACAAGACCCATTACGAAGGTGTGATGTTGATTTACAACAAGTTAAAACGCACCTTGGAGCAGAAAGGTCTTGAAGAAATCAAAGCCACAGGCGAGCCATTCAACACCGATGAACACGAGGCGCTGACACAGATTCCGGCACCATCGGAAGACATGAAAGACAAGGTTATCGACGTGGTTCAGAAAGGTTATAAACTAAACGGAAAAGTTATTCGCTACGCCAGAGTTGTAGTTGGTTGTTAAATTGTAGAGACGCCATAGTATGACGTCTCTACTCTATTTTCAAAAATATGGCAGAAAAAAGAGATTACTACGAGGTGCTGGAGGTTGCGAAAAACGCCACAGCCGATGAGATAAAGAAAGCGTACAGAAAGAAAGCGCTGCAGTATCATCCTGACAGAAACCCAGGTGACAAGGAAGCCGAAGAGAAATTCAAAGAGGCAGCCGAGGCTTACGGCGTGTTGAGCGATCCTGACAAACGTGCACGTTACGACCGTTATGGTCATGCAGGTGTCAACGGACAGGACTTCAGCGGTGCTTCCATGAATGATATCTTCAGTCAGTTTGGAGATATCCTGGGTGACCTGTTCGGCGGAGGCTTCGGCTTCAACTTCGGCGGAGGCTTTGGCGGAGGCGGTCAGCAGAAGCCGGTATACCGTGGCTCGAACCTGCGTCTTCGTGTGAAGCTGACGCTCGAGGAGATTGCAACAGGTGTCAAAAAGAAAGTCAAAGTCAACAAATACGTGCCTTGCGAGAAATGTAAGGGCAGTGGCTCTGAGGACGGTCAGATGGAGACATGCAAGACCTGCGGCGGCCGCGGTCAGCGAGTGATGCGCTCGGGCTTCTTCACACAGGTCTCAACATGTCCAACCTGCGAAGGTCTGGGCCAGGTGATAAAGAAGAAATGTACCGCCTGCAACGGCGACGGCATCGTCAAGGGAGAGGAAGTCATTGAACTCGACATCCCTGCCGGCGTCGCCAACGGCATGCAGCTCTCGGTTAGAGGCAAAGGCAACGCGGGAGCACGCAACGGAGTTGCGGGCGACCTGCTCATCCTCATAGAAGAAGAGAAACACAAAGACTTCGAACGCGACGGCAACGACCTCATCTACAACCTCTTCATCAGCATCCCGCAGGCAACGTTAGGATGCAACGTCGACGTGCCTTGCCTTGGTGGCACCGTAAGCCTCAAGATACCGGCAGGAACACAGAGCGGCGACATCATCCGCGTGAAAGGCAAAGGTCTGCCAGAGATAAACAGCTACAGAGTTGGCGAACTTATCGTGAACGTGAACGTCTGGACACCAAAGAAGCTGTCGAAAGACGAGGAAAAGATAATGAAAGACCTTCTCGAAAGCGAGAATTTCAAGCCTAAACCAGGCGCCAACGACAAAGGCGTATTCGATAAAATCAGAGATTTCTTTAGCTAAAAAACATGAATTACCTCGAAATTAACCACGTATCTAAAACCTATGGAACAAAGAAGGTGCTCAACGACATCTCCATCAAGGTACCGGAAAAAAGCATCTACGGTCTTTTGGGACCAAATGGAGCCGGCAAAACAACTCTCATCCGAATTCTCAACCAGATAACGATGCCCGACTCCGGAGAAGTGTTGTTAAACGGCAAGCCATTGCAACCAAGCGATATTGCTAACATCGGCTATCTCCCTGAAGAACGCGGACTTTACAAAAAGATGAAAGTCGGCGAGCAGGCGATCTATCTCGCTCAACTCAAAGGCATGAACAAAAAAGAGGCCGACAAACGCCTACGTCATTGGTTCATGAAGTTCGGCATCGCGAGCTGGTGGGACAAAAAGGTGGAGGAACTCAGCAAAGGTATGCAGCAGAAGGTGCAGTTCATCGTCACCGTCATCCACGAGCCTAAGCTTCTCATCTTCGACGAGCCGTTCTCAGGTTTCGACCCAATCAACGTCAACCTGTTGAAACACGAGATTCTGGAGCTGCGCGACAAAGGCGCAACCATCCTATTCTCAACGCATAACATGGCTTCAGTAGAGGAACTCTGCGACAATATCATGCTTATTAATAAAGGTGAGAAGATTCTCGAAGGCAAAGTTTACGACATAAAGCAACAGTACAAAAACCATTCCTACGATGTCGTTTACAGACCTAATGACGGAAGCGAAGAGACGCATCTCACAGTAAACACGACCAACCCTAACGAACTGATTCGCGACATAATCAGCAAAGGCGAACTCGTGTCATTTAATGAAATATTACCATCGATGAACGACATCTTCATCAACCTTGTTTCATCGTCTAACCAATAAAATCAACGACTTATGAAAATCGGCATTATTATTGAAAGAGAATATCTGACCCGCGTGAAGAAGCGTTCATTCCTACTCATAACCTTCCTCGCGCCTTTGTTTTTTGCAGCTTTGATGTTTCTTCCAGCCATCCTGATGGAAAATTCAGAAAAATTCGATGAAAAGAGAAACATTGCAGTGTGCGACGAGTCGGGAATGTTTGTCGGGAAGATCGACAACACTGAGGTCAACACCTTTATTTATATAGACAACAATATTGACGATGCTAAGCAACTCGTCAAGGACGGCGTTTATGATGGTGTGGTCTATATACCAGCCACATCGCTGAGTGTACCAACAAACGCTGAGGTTTACAGCATGAAACAGCTCCCGATGTCGCTCACCTCGCACATCAGGTCATCGATGAAGCAAGTCGTTGAGCATCAGAAGCTTCTTGCATCAGGAATCGACCCTGCTATTGTGAAAGCATCGGCAACGACCATCAACCTGCAGTCGATAAAGATGGACGAGAAAGACGGTGAGCAGAAGAGTTTCAGCGAGTTTGAGTTCATACTTGGTCTTTTCCTCGCAATCATCATATATTTCGTGATATTCATCTTCGGAGCACAGGTTATGCGTGGTGTCATTGAGGAAAAAACAAACCGCATCATCGAGGTGATTGTCAGCTCCGTCAAGCCTTTCGAGCTCATGATGGGAAAGATCATCGGCATCGCTTTGGTCGGACTGACACAGTTCCTGCTTTGGGGTGTGCTGACGTTGGCAATTACAGGTGTAGCATCGGCGTTCCTGCCCACTCAAGATGTGTTCTCAGCCGGCACCGTGATGACCGAACAGATCACCGAAGCTACAGCAACAGCTAACGATTCAGGCATGCTGACCGAGGTTTTCGAAGTCATTAACTCCATCAATTTCAGAGATATTATTTTGTGCTTCCTCCTCTACTTCGTCGGAGGTTATTTCCTATATTCGGCAATGTTTGCAGCTGTAGGTGCCGCTGTCGATAACGAGACCGACACTCAGCAGTTTGTAACACCTATTTCCTTGCTTTTGATCATCCCGATGGTATGTTCTTCCATCATCGCTACCGCTCCCGACAGCTCATTTGCCTTGTGGATGTCGATGATACCGTTCACCTCCCCTGTCGGCATGATGCTCAGAATACCATTCGGCGTGCCAATTTGGCAGATTGTGGTGTCAGTGGTAGTATTGTACGCCACATTCATCTTGTTCACATGGTTTGCAAGTAAAATCTATCGCACAGGAATCCTCATGTACGGCAAAAAGGTTTCATGGAAAGAGATAATAAAATGGATAAAATATTAATTAAAAAAATATTTTGTCAGCATTGAAAAATGTCGTATCTTTGCACGCTAAAAATTTTAGTAGTTAATTTTTGAAAATTAATTAAAAAGTTTAATATTATAAAAAATTGATTTACAATGCAAAACAAAGGAGTTATTAAGCTTTTAGCATTATTATTGGCACTTTTCACCGTGTATCAGTTGTCATTTACGTTCGTGACAAGGCACGTGGAAAGCAAAGCAAAAGCCTATGCTGAAAGTCCGAAGACTGTCGAATTGGCCACAGAGATGGCTAATGGCGACCAAAACGCTTTTGAGTTCTATCTTGATTCAATCAAGACAGCTAAGGAGACTTATTATCTCGACTCAGTTGGAACAATTAAGATTTACATGTGGCAAGACTACCGCAAGTGCAAGGAGCAGGAGTTGAACCTCGGCCTTGACCTTAAGGGCGGTATGAACGTTATGATGGAAGTGTCAGTGCCTGACATCATCTACGCTCTTTCTGGCAACAGCAACGACGCCACATTCAGAGAAGCCATGCGTATAGCTAGCGAGCAGCACCTCAACAGCCAGAAAGATTTCGTCGACCTCTTTGGCGAAGCTTATACAAAGCTCGATCCTAACGCACGTCTCGCCTCTATTTTCTTGTATGAATTCAAAGACAAGGGCATCACTGTCAACTCAACAAACGACGAGGTGTTGAAGGTCATCAAGGAAGAGACCAGCAGCGCTATCGACCGTTCATATCAGATTTTGAGAACACGTATCGACCGTTTCGGCGTTGCACAGCCTAACATCCAGAAGTTGGAAGGCTCAGGCCGTATCCTCGTCGAGCTTCCGGGTATCAAAGACCCTAAGCGTGTCCGCAAACTGTTACAGGGAACAGCTCAGCTCGAGTTCTGGGAGACATACAAATTCAACGAGATTTACCAGTATCTCGACGAAGCCAACGCTCATATCGCAGAGTTGGAAAAGACTGTAAAACCTGAAGAAGTTGAAGCAGAAGAAGAAAGCGACGTCGCTCTTCTCAACCAGATGTCAGCTGAAGACTCACTGAAGAAAGCTCAGGAGAAGGCACGTGAGACATTCATGGAAAACAACCCATTGTATGTTGTCCTTACCCCATCATACTACCAGAACAACGCCGGCCAGATGGTTCCTGCCGAGACAGCACGCGTAGGTATGGCTATGGTGAAAGATACAGCCAACATCAACAGAATGTTGAAGCTCTGCACCTCAATCTTCCCACGTAACCTCAAGTTCGCTTGGTGCGTGAAGCCAAACATTGTCAACGGTAATGTCGAATACATCGACCTCGTTGCTTTGAAAGCTAACCGCGACAACAAATGCGCTCTCGGTGGTGAAGTCATCACAGAGGCTCGTCAGGACTACGACCAGAACGGTCGCGTCGAGGTGTCACTCAACATGAACTCAGAAGGCGCAAAGGCATGGAAACGTTTGACAGGCGACAACATCGGCCGTCAGATTGCTATCGTGCTTGATAACTACGTCTATTCATATCCTGTCGTCAACGACGAGATTCCGGGCGGTCGCTCACAGATCTCTGGTGGTGACATGACAGTTGAAGAGGCTCAGGACTTGGCCAACATCCTCAAAGCAGGTAAGTTGCCAGCTCCAGCACGTATCCTCGAAGAGAACGTCGTCGGTCCTTCACTCGGTCAGGAAGCTATCACATCAGGTTTCTGGTCATTCATCATCGCTTTCTGCTTGGTGCTCATCTACATGATGTTCTTCTACAGCAAAGCAGGTATCGCAGCCGACATCGCATTGCTCGTCAACATCCTGATTTTCTTTGGTGTTATCGCATCATTCGGAACAGTGTTGACACTGCCAGGTATCGCCGGTATCGTGTTGACCTTAGGTATGGCTGTTGACTCGAACGTTATTATCTTCGAACGTATCAAGGAAGAGATTGCAGCAGGTAAAGGCATCCGCCTCGCAGTGGCTGACGGTTTCAAAGCCGCTTACTCAGCTATCCTCGACGGTCAGATCACAACCTTCTTGACAGGTTTCATCTTGTTCGAGTTCGGTACAGGTCCTGTTCAGGGCTTCGCAACAACCTTGATGATCGGTATCTGCACCTCATTGTTCACATCAATCTTCATCACACGTCTCATCCTCGAGCACTGGCTTGACAAAGACAGAGAGATTAAGTTCTCAACCAATATGACCCGTGACTTCTTGAAGCACACCACATTCGACTTCATCAAGTTCGGTAAGACAGCTTTCATCATTGGTGGTATCATGATCGTCATCAGCTTCGGTTCATTGGCATTCCGCGGCCTCAACCTCGGCATCGATTTCCAGGGTGGTCGTAACTACGTGGTCCGTTTCGACAAGGAAGTGTCAGTGGTTCAGGTTCGTGAAGCTTTGGCTAACGTCCCAGAGTTCAAAGACGACGCTCCAGAGGTTAAGACTTACGGTCCAAGCCGTCAGGTGAAGATCACTACTAAGTATGAAATCAACAGCAACGATCCTGACATCGACGCTAAGATTCAGGGCATGCTCTATACTGGTTTGAAAGACTTCTACAGCAAAGATATGACATACGACCAATTCACATCAGACAGCGAGAAGAGCGATATGATGCTCGGTATCATGTCATCACAGAAAGTTGGTCCTACCATCGCTAACGACGTTACACGTAAAGCTGTTTGGGCTGTCATCATCTCATTGGTGGTCATCTTCATCTACATCGCTATCCGTTTCAAGAGATGGCAGTATGGTGCATCATCAATCGTTGCATTGGCTCACGATACCATCATCGTGATTGGTATGTACTCATTGTTCTACAATGTGTTACCATTCTCAATGGAGGTTGACCAGTCGTTCATCGCCGCTGTTTTGACCATCATCGGTTACTCAATCAACAACACAGTGGTTATCTTCGACCGTATCCGTGAGAACGTGAACCTCTATCCAAAGAGAAGCTGGTATGAAAGAATGAACGACGGTGTCAACAGCACATTGCTCCGTTCAATCAACACATCAGGTTCAACATTAGTGGTGTTGCTCGCCATCTTCATCTTCGGCGGTGAGACCATCCGTGGATTCGTGTTCGCATTGCTCGTCGGTATCTTCGCAGGTACATTCTCATCATTGTTCATTGCTTCTCCAGTGGCTTACATGTTCTTCAGAGGCAAGAAAGTTGATGCTAAGCTCCTCGAGACAGCTGACAAGAAGAATAAATAGGTAATTAAAATATGATAATGTAGAGACGTGCCATGGCACGTCTCTACGTTTTTTTTATAAAAAACACCTTGTATTACACAATGATTTTGTATCTTTGTTGTTTAATATAGAAAAGGGAAATCATGTCAAAAAAACTGTTATTCATATTATTCGCATTATTACTCGGGGCGGCGCAACCTCTTGAGGCTCAACGTCGTAGTCCAGCCAAGAGTGCAGACGTGGCGTTTGAGAGAGGACAGTATTTCACTGCCATCGAACGTTACAAAAAAGCTGCCAAGAGGCTGAAAAAGAAGAAATTCGAGGACGAGCGCATGCGTATAACATACCAGCTTGGAGAATGCTACCGTCTGACGGACAACACAAAACAAGCGGCCACGCAATATAAACGCGTGCTCAAAAGCGAGTTTCCGAAAAGCACTCCTGTCTTCTATCTGCACTACGGCGACGTGCTGAAACGCAACGAGAAATACGACGAGGCTCTGGAGATGTATAACACCTACTCTGAGCTCGTTCCCGACGACCCACGAGGACAACGTGCGGCTGCCGACATCGCGAATATCAAGGAATGGCTCGAATATCCTTCAAAATATGAGGTAACACGAGTGAAGGCGCTCAACTCAAAAGCATCGGATTTCGGCATCGCTTGGATATCAAACAGTTACAACGACGTCATCTTCACATCAACTCGTGAAGGCGGTGTTGCTAAAGAAAAAGACGGCATCACCGGACAGCATTTTTCCGATTTCTACTATTCACGACAGGATAAAAAAGGTGTTTGGGACAAGCCGGAACTCGTCGACGAGGAAGGCGGCATCAACAGCAAAGGAAGCGAAGGAATGCCATTCTTCACCAAATCGTTCTCAGATGTGTACTACACACGTTGCCCTAACGACAAAAAACGTCAGTCAGGATGCCAGATCATGAAGTCGAAACGTACAGGTACCTCTTTCGCAGAAGGCGCTGTCGTTGAGATTGCAGGCATCGATTCTATTGACGTTGTTGGTCACCCGACCTTGAATGCCGACGAGAGCATCATGTATTTCGCAGCCGACCGTAAAGGTGGCTTCGGTGGAAAAGACATCTGGATGACTATGAAAGGCGACGACGGTAAGTTCGCTCGTCCGTTTAACCTCGGCGAGGTGATAAACACACAGGGCGACGAGATGTTCCCGTTCCTGCGTAACGACACAACGCTCTATTTCGCATCCGACGGTCACGGTGGAATGGGCGGTCTGGATATCTTCGTGACTACGATAGACTCATTAGGTAACTGGTCGGAACCGGTTAACCTGAAATCGCCAATCAACTCTATTGGCAACGATTTCGGTATTGTGTTCCATCCTACTGAGGAACGCGGTTTCTTCGCATCAAACAGAGGCAGCCGCAACGGTATGGACGACGATATCTATTATTTCATGGAGCCTCCTATCCTATTGACTGTCAACGGAACAATCAAAAACGTGAACAGCCTCCAGTATGTAGGAGGAGCCAATGTGAGCATCGTTGGAACAGACGGCACAAGAGCATCCACTTTGTCGAGCAACAGTGGTGCATTCCAGTTTAACGAAGGAGTGCTCACTGTAGGCAACATCTACGTACTCACAATAGAAAAAGACAACTTCTTCACACTGACCGACACCATCAACACTGTGGGACTCGAGTTCAGTCGCGATTTCACTCCAAGTTACGAAATCGCCATGATTCCTACAGGCACCGTCGTCCTTCCGGAGATTCAATATGAACTCGGCAAATGGGACCTCCAGCCGCAGTTTGAAGATTCGTTGCAAGGACTCATCGAGATATTGCAGGTCAACCCGCACATCACAGTGGAACTCGGATCACACACTGATAACCGCGGCTCTGAAGCGAGTAACGATATCTTGTCACAAAAACGTGCACAAGCAGTTTGCGACTACTTGGTTATCAGAGGTATCGACCCTATGCGACTAACAGCTAAAGGCTATGGTGAACGCGTCCCGAGAACCGTCAACGGAGTGAAACTCACTGAAGATTATATCAACAAGCTGCCTACAGAAGCAGAGAAAGAACGCGCCCACCAGCTCAACCGTCGTACCGAGTTCAAGGTGCTGAGCAGAGACTTCCAGCCACGTGAGGAAATCAGCGACGAACAGATGGCTAAAATCAACCTCAATCCTGAGGACAACAAAGTCGGGTTCACTCAAAACAAACAAGGATATTTCCAGTTTAAGAGCTACGTCAACGCTTACACCGAGACCATTACTTACGACCGCGACTCCGACTTCTGCGTGTCGCAAAGCAAAGTGATGGAGTTGCTTAACGACGGCGTTATCACCAAAGACGACTTCATTGGCGACAATGTCGAAAAGATCATCTCCGCAGGCAAGGTTAAAGACCGTGCGCAGTTCACTATCAAAGAGATGCGTATTGCCGACAAGACTGTAGAAAACATCGAGGTGACAGTGGTCAACAGTCAGAAATACGACTGGGTGATGGGCCAAAAAGCTCTGAAACAATTCGGAAGCTTTGAATTTAACACAGACGAACATAAATTGATTTTCAAATAAGATGCCAGTAGAAAAACGTTATCAGCTGCGAGGCGTTTCCGCAGAGAAGGAAGACATCCACAACGCCATCAAGAATCTTGACAAAGGCTTGTATCCCAACGCTTTTTGCAAGATAATACCTGATATTTTGGGTGGTGATGATGAATATTGCAACATCATGCATGCCGACGGTGCAGGTACTAAGTCATCGTTAGCATATCTTTATTGGAAAGAGACAGGCGATCTGTCAGTATGGGCAGGCATTGCTCAGGATGCAGTCGTCATGAACACCGACGACCTGATGTGCGTGGGCGCAACAGATAAGATGCTCCTCTCTTCCACTATCGGACGCAACAAGAACCTCATCCCGGGCGAGGTGATCTCTGCTATCATCAACGGAACCGAGGATTTTCTTGCGAAGTTGCGTTCATTGGGCGTAGGTATTTACCTCACAGGAGGCGAGACAGCCGACGTTGGCGACTTAGTGAGAACAGTTATCGTCGACAGCACCGTCACCACACGTATGAAACGCTCGGAAGTGATTGAAAATCATATCCAACCAGGCGATGTCATCGTTGGTTTCGCATCATACGGACAGGCCACATACGAAGACAAATATAACGGCGGTATGGGCTCAAACGGCTTGACATCAGCACGTCACGATGTGCTGGGTCACTATCTGGCAGAGAAATACAAAGAGAGCTACGATCACTCGATTCCTGAGGAGCTCGTCTACTCTGGCAATCACACACTTACTGAGCCTACTAAGGTTCCGGGAGTCGATGTCGGAAAACTCGTCCTCGCCCCTACCCGCACATATCTCCCAATGATGGTACCGATTTTGGCAAACCTCAGAGGCCACATCAACGGAATAATCCACTGCAGCGGCGGCGCACAGACAAAAGTGACACATTTCATTGATAAGTTACACATTATCAAGGATAACATGATCGAGCTGCCACCATTGTTCGAGATGATTCAGGAGTCGTCAGGCACCGACTGGCAAGAGATGTACAAGGTGTTTAACATGGGCTCACGTCTTGAGATCTACACCGACGAGAAATCGGCTGAAGAGATGATTAAGATTGCCAACTCATTCAACATCAAGGCACAGATCATCGGACACGTGGAAAAATCTGACAGAAAACAGCTCACAATCAAGAGTAAATACGGAATTTTTGAATACTAATGGAAATAATTGACAAATTAGAAGCGATTAAAGAACGCTGGGAAGCGCTGCGTGAGCAGCTCAACGACCCGGAACTGATGAACGACATGAAGCGTTACGTCAAGGTGAACAAGGACTACAAAGACCTTGAGCCTGTGATAGAAGCGTTCAACCAATACAAGACATATCTCGCAAATATCAGCGAAGCAAAGGAATTGCTGAAGACCGAGAAAGACGAGGACATGCGTGAGATGGCGCAGGAAGAACTCGACGAGGCTACTGAAAAAGTGGCTAAACTCGAGGAAGACATCCGCCTCATGCTCATCCCTAAAGACCCTACCGACGGCAAGAACGCCGTGATGGAAATACGTGCTGGTACTGGTGGCGACGAAGCTGCTATCTTCGCAGGCGACCTCTACAGGATGTATCTCAAATTCTGTGAAGCGAAAAACTGGAAGGTCGAGACCGTCGATGCCAATGAGGGCACAGCCGGCGGTTTTAAGGAGATAGTGTTCAACGTCATCGGCGACGGAGCCTACGGCATCCTGAAGTTCGAGTCGGGAGTGCATCGTGTGCAGCGTGTTCCGAAGACCGAGACACAGGGACGTATCCACACATCGGCAGCATCGGTGGTGGTGCTTCCGGAAGCCGAGGAATTCGACGTGGAACTGCTCGATAAAGATATCAAGAAAGAGGTTTATTGCGCCGCTTCAGGACCTGGTGGACAGTGCGTCAACACTACATATAGCGCTGTGCGTCTCACCCACATCCCTACCGGCGTGGTGGTGAGCTGCATCGACGAACGCTCGCAGGCCAAGAACATGGCGAAGGCTATGAAAATCTTGAGAACTCGTATCTACGAGGCTGAATACAACAAATACATGGAGGAAGTCTGCTCGAAACGTAAGACCATGGTTTCTACCGGCGACCGCTCAGCAAAGATCCGCACCTACAACTACCCACAGGGCCGCGTCACCGACCACCGCATCGGGTTCACCGTGTATAATCTGACATCAGTGATGGATGGCGATTTGACAGCATTTATCGAAAACCTGCAGATGGCAGAAAACGCTGAACGTCTCAAAGAAGGGCTTGAAGAATAGTGTAGAGTTTAGAGTGTAGAGTTTAGAGTAGTTTTAAAGTATAAAGTTGAAAGTTTTGAAGTTTTATGAAAAAACAAGATATAATCAACCAGATTAAAGCGAAGAAATCATTTCTTTGTGTGGGTCTTGACACTGACATCAAGAAGATTCCGCAGCATCTGCTGAAGGAAGACGACCCAGTGTTTGCATTTAACAAGGCTATAATCGACGCTACTGCGAAATATGCTATTGCATACAAGCCGAACACAGCGTTTTATGAGGTCTATGGCGCAAAAGGCTGGCTCAGTCTCGAAAAGACCATCAACTATATCAAGGACAACTATCCTGAGATTTTCGTCATCGCTGACGCTAAACGTGGCGATATCGGCAACACTTCAGCCAACTATGCACGCGCTTTCTTCGAGACGCTGAAAGCCGACGCTATCACAGTGGCTCCTTATATGGGTGTCGATTCAGTGGAGCCATTCCTTGGCTTTGAAGATAAATGGGTCATTTTGCTGGCTCTCACATCAAACAAAGGCTCGAAAGACTTCCAGTATCTTAACGCCGACGGCAAGGAACTCTACAAAAACGTGCTCCTCAAATCGCAGGAATGGGCCGACAGCAACAAGATGATGTATGTGGTTGGTGCCACACATCCAGAAGAGCTCGGCGAGATCCGTAAGATGATGCCAGAGAGCTTCCTGCTCGTGCCGGGTGTCGGTGCACAGGGCGGCGACTTGCAGGCTGTTGCAAAATACGGTCTCAACAAAGACTGCGGACTTATCGTGAACTCGTCAAGAGGAATCATCTATGCCTCAAACGGCGAAGATTTCGCAGAGAAAGCTGCAGAAGAGGCTGAAAAACTGCAGAAACAGATGGCTTTGGTTCTTTAGAAGCTAAAACCGAGCATGAACTTATGGTCCTCAGGAATGTTCATGGGGACGTTCTTCTCTCGGTCGATACAAACAATAACGCTGTGACAAACGGTCAGAATGTCGTTTGTCACAGCGCTTTTTAAATACTGTCTCATCTTGAAACTCGTCTTGCCGAGTTCATAAGCCTCAGTCTCACAAACAACCTTATCGTGAATCTTCACAGGCTTCTTGAAGTCGAGCTCGACATGGACGAGCACATAGCCGAACGATAGCCAGTCGATATCTTTATTCAAAAGATGCTCAAAAAAATGGCTGCGACCGTAGTCAAACAAATTGCACTGCGCTCCGTTGTTGACATGGTCAAACGGATCGAGGTCGCTCATTCGGATCTGTATCGGACAAGAGTACATTACCTCAAATTAGTGTACGATAGTCACTTTCTGTGTTGTAACGTTGCCGTCGTTGCTGATGACTCTCACAACATACACGCCGTTTTCGAAAGCAGCTGCTTCAACAGATGTGTTGTCTGAGCCTTCAACTGAGGTCATCTTCTGTCCTAATGAGTTGTAAACCTCCACCATGCTGATGTTTTCGCCATCAACAAAGATCTTGCTGTTTGCAGGGTTAGGATAGATCTTTACGCTTGATGATGCTGTCTCCTCCACTCCGTCGCCATGTTTGTGGATTGAAAAGAGGTTTGTGGTACCAGCACCATATTCACCGTCGCCTTCGATAAATCTGTTGCCGTGAGCGTCTTTGATATAATAATATCCATTGCCGTAGTTGCAGCAGATACCGTTATTGTTTGAATCGAAGATTCTGAACAGATAGCAGTCGTTTGTAGCGATGCCATTGACGTTTTCAGCATTAACCTGCGTGCCTGTGCCGATGATATGCTGATAAGGACCGCCAGATGCTATTGTCTCTCCAGCTGAATTGATGATATCCCATGTGATCTGCTCACCGAACTGGTCTTGAACGATATAAACCTTGATGTCTGTTGTCTCGCCTTCCTCATCCAACACAGCCCATTCCTGACTCTCTGCATTGAAATTCGTCGAGCTTTCGTATGCTTGTCCGTTAGCTTCGGTAATACTGAGTATTCCTTCATATGTTCCAAAAGGAATCTCCATGATGAAATCCATCTTTGTTGCCTCTCCTGAAGGAAGCTCGCCTGTCCATTCAAACTCATTAACCACATCTTCAACCTGAGCAGTAAACTTGATAGATGTCAAAGTCTCTGTTCCGATATTTGAAACATTGAAGTTGAAACGTTTATCCTGTGTGCAAGCTGCTGTGACTTCCTGGCTTACATCACTCATTGTAGGATAGATAGGCTCATCGGTGATTGTGCTCTTCTCGAGCTCGCAAGCTGTCAGGATTGGACGTGTTGCAGAACCTTGCTGAGACTGTGAAACCCATGCGAGGAAGAAGATATTGTTGATATCAACATCAACGCCGTTAGGGCTGCCGATGTTTTCAGGAATTGGATATTCGTAAGTCTTGGTAATAAGAGTGCCAGCTGTTGTTGGAGAGATAGCCTCGCCCCATGCGCTTGGTGTGATGACATCGCGGAGGATGTGCATGTGAACATACTGACCATTCAGCCATTGTGTAGGGTTGTAGTTACCGTAGTCAGCCTGTGAGCCGAGGATACTGTCCTGACACATTGCAACTGTCAGGAAGTTCTGGTCAACGCTGCTGTTGCCGGTGTAATAAACCTCAACGGTGATTGTTGCCACTCTTGTAGCCGGATTGACTCTAGCGACACCAGCGATGTTGCATTCTGAAGCCTGACTCATCTGAGTGTTTGCCTGACCTGTCCACTGTCCGCGGTCGATAGCCGATGCTGTTGTTCTGTTGACCACACCACTTGGGTAACCGCTGATGCTGAAACCACCATGAATGGTATTACCGTCTGTAGTAATCATGTTAGGATATGAAGTCTGAGCATAACCTCCTGCATGGATGTTGATAGCCCAAACACGACCAGGGTTAGCAGCCATAATCTGGTTGGCGATACGGTGACCATCGGTGCAATAGCCACAGCCACGGCCTGTGAATTCCTCAAGGATGACGTTCCTGTTAGCAGGTTCTGTCGATACATATTGCTGGGCTTTTACTGTAAAGCTCAATGCCAGCAATAAAATCAAAGCGAAAGTAAATTTCTTCATAGTTTTTATTTTAAAATTTTAAATTTTAGACCTACAAAAATACAAAAAATAAATAAACACGCCACTAAAAATGACGTGTTTTTTAAAAATATTTTCAATCTCGATTAGATCTCTACGATTGTGTTCCAGCCGAATTCATCAGGCTCTGTACCTGTCTGGATGCCGCGGAGTTTCTTGTAGAGTTTCTCGCACCATGGACCTGGTTTGCCATCACCGAAGGTGTAGCTCTTGCCAGTCTCAGGGTCGTCGATACGTGAGATAGGGCTGATGACAGCTGCTGTGCCGCATGCGCCTGCCTCTTCGAATGTAGCGAGTTCCTCTTCAGCCACTGGACGACGCTCAACCTTCATGCCGAGTGTTTCAGCGATCTGCATCAAGCTCTTGTTGGTGATTGATGGGAGGATTGATGTTGACTGTGGAGTGATGTATGTGTTGTTCTTCACTGCGAAGAAGTTTGCTGCACCGGCTTCGTCGATATATTTCTTCTCTTTTGCGTCGAGATAGAATTCGCAAGCGTACTGGCCGCCGTGGCAAGCCTCGGTATGAGCGCGCAATGATGCTGCGTAGTTACCGCCGACTTTGTAGACGCCGGTTCCGAGAGGAGCTGAACGGTCGTATTTACGTGTGATGACGTATGGGTTAGCCTGGAAGCCGCCTTTGAAGTATGGTCCCACTGGTGTTGCGAACACGATGAACAGATATTCGTCGGCTGGTTTCACACCAACGCGGGCGCCTGTACCGATGATAAGTGGACGGAGGTACAATGAAGCGCCGCTCTCGTATGTAGGGATAAATTCCTTGTTGAGCTGAACGCATTTAATCATAGCCTCTTCAAATTTCTCCATTGGGAAACGTGGCATGCAGATGCCGTCGCATGACGACTGCAAACGTTTAGCGTTCTCGTCGAGACGGAAGATACGGATCTTGCCGTCAGCGCCGCGGTGAGCCTTCAAGCCTTCGAAAGCTTCCTGACCGTAGTGCAAGCAAGTGGCTGCCATGTGAATGTTAATCGTTGTCTCTGAGCAATATTCCAGCTCGCCCCATTCGCCGTTTCTGTAGTAGCAACGGACGTTGTAATTTGTTGGATAGTAACCAAATGGGAGTGATCCCCAATCGATGTTTTGCATGATAAAATTTTATTTTATGTTAATATTTTTTGTCGTTTTCCTGGATTGCAAAGTTACGCTTTATTTTAATACGCGCGACAATTTTTCCATAGATTTTTCCAAAGATAATGTTCTTCAATGCCATACTGCTTCAATAAACCATCAATCTGCTTTGTAACCGCTTCTTTATCAACAGGTTTGTCAGATTTTCTTCCTACGAGAAGCACGTTTTTAGGGGTGTTGTCGATCTCGATGAACTCCATCACCTGAGTTTTGTAGCCGCAATATTCGAGGACGAGGGCACGGACAGCATCGGTGATCATAACCGCTTGGCGCTCAAGGAAGATACCGTATTTGGTGATAGAGTCGGTTTTGCCGGATTTCTCCATCTCGCGACGAATCTGCTTATGACAACACGGAGCGCAGATTATAAGCTTGGCGTTGTTGCGGATACCTTTTAAAATAGCATCGTCGGTGGCAGTGTCGCAGGCATGAAGGGCAATTAACACGTCTAATTTTGATGGTTTGTATTCATCGATGGAATTCTGCACGAAATGAATTGTTGAGACGCACGGCCGTGCGTCTTTACATTTTTCAATTATATCATTGATTTTCAGCACCAATTCTGGTCGAATCTCCACCCCTTCCATCACTATTTTCTTATCGTAATTATTGGTAAGATATTCGTAAAGCGCAAATGTCAGATAGCCCTTCCCCGCCCCCATGTCAGCGATGTGGATCTCATCGTCAAACTTGGTCTGACGCATAACGCCGTCAACTATTTCAACGTATTTGCAAATCTGCTTGAACTTATGCTGCATGTCGGCGGTCACCTTTCCGTCGCGCGTTGTCAGTCCAAGGAGGTGCCACCAAGGTTTTGAAGGGTCAATCAAGCGCTGTTTCTCGTGGTCGTGACTGAGGTCAACATCACGACTCTCGCTGGTTTTCTTGCACATTAGAGTTGGTTTGCCTTTCTTGCTGACAAGCAGCGTCACGTCTTCCGTCAAGGTGAAAAGCGACACGTTTTGAAAGTCAGTCGGGACAAGGCTCCTCACCTGCTCCATAGTCTGATTGGCAGTGAAATTCTTCGTCTCATCACGACGCTCGTAACGATATGTAAACTGATACATCTTATTGTCTTTCAACAATATAGGCTTGATATAGATGTTTCGCAAATCGTTGTTTTTGATTGTCGGTTTTGACAATGTCATCTTGACAATAGAGCCGTTTTTAAGTGCCGAATCGAGTTTTTCGAAGAATTTTTCCATTAGAAAATTATTTTTGCAAAAATACAAAAATTGACAAATTGTCAGTACAATTATTTTGGCATGAAAATTGATGTCATTTCGACTGGAGCGGAGCGGAATGGAGACCTGAGCTTGCGAAAGCATTCGCCAGAGGCGAATAAATCCTTGTTTATCGAAATCATTCGATTGTTTACGTTAAAAGAGGATTTCTCGACTTCACTTCGTTTTGCTCGAAATGACAAGAAAATTAACAAAAAAATAAATATCATGTCAAACGGTTCTATTGGAGTAAAAACGGAAAACATTTTTCCGGTAATTAAAAAGTTTTTATACTCGGAAAACGAGATATTTTTACGTGAGATAATCAGTAACGCTGTCGATGCGACGCAGAAACTGAAAACCCTTGCCAGCGCTGGCGAATTCAACGGCGAGCTCGGCGATTTGACCATCAAAGTGGAGGTCGACAAGAAGAAAAAGACCATCACCGTGCGTGATAACGGCATTGGTATGACTGAGGCGGAAGTCGACAAATACATCAACCAGATCGCTTTCTCAGGCGCCACCGAGTTTGTGGAGAAATTCAAGACCAACAGCGAGGCAGAGGCTGCCAACATTATCGGACATTTTGGCTTGGGCTTCTACTCGGCTTTCATGGTGTCGTCGAAAGTGTCACTGATTACTAAGTCTTACACTCAGAAAGATGACGAAAAAGGCGTTATCTGGGAGTGCGACGGCTCGCCTGAGTACACAATGAATCCTATCGCGAAAGGCAACCGCGGTACAGACGTAATCCTTTATATCTCAGACGATTGCGCCGATTTCCTCGAGGAAAGCAAGATTCGTGAATTGTTGAACAAATACTGCAAATTCATGTCGGTGCCGATCCAATTCGGAACGAAGAAAGTGCAGGAACCTATCGAAGGCGAAAAAGACAAAGACGGCAAACAGAAGACCAAAGAGGTTGAAAAACCTTGGATCATCAATGATGTTGCTCCGCTCTGGAAAAAAGCCCCATCGACAATCGAGGACAAGGAATACAACGAGTTTTACCACACCCTCTACCCGATGAACTTCACCGAGCCGATGTTCCACATCCACCTGAATGTCGACTATCCGTTCAACCTCACCGGAATCCTTTATTTCCCTAAGATTTCGAACCGTTACGAGTTCCAGCGCAATAAAATCCAACTCTATTGCAACGAGGTGTTCGTGACCGATTCAGTCGAGGGAATTTTGCCAGATTTCTTAAGCCTGTTGCATGGCGTCATCGACTCACCAGACATCCCGTTGAACGTGAGCCGTTCGTTCCTGCAAAACGACCAGAACGTGAAGAAGATTTCGTCTTATATCACTAAGAAAGTCGCGGAAAAACTCGAAGAACTCTTCAAGAAAGACCGCGCAGACTACGAAAAGAAATGGGACGACATCAAGATCTTCATCGTTTATGGTATGATTGCCGACCCGAAATTCTTTGAAAGAGCAGAGAAATTTATGCTTTTCAAAGATACCGACGGAAAGTATTACACCATCGAGGAATACAAAAAATTAATTGAAGAAAATCAGAAAAACAAAGACGGAAATGTCGTATATTTGTATGCGACAAATCTCGATGAGCAATATACGAACGTTGAGAAGGCTAAGGAGCACGGCTATAATGTGTTGATGCTCGACGGAATGTTGGATTCACACTTCATCAGCACGTTTGAGCAAAAGTTTGAGCACACCTCATTTGCCCGCGTCGACTCGAACACCATCGACAAACTCATTGAAAAAGAGGATGTTAAGAAAGAATCGAAGCTCGACGACAAGCAGAAGGAAGAGGTGAAGAAGGTCTTTGAGGACATCATCGACAAGACGCATTTCAACGTGGAGTTCAGCACTCTGGACGAGAACGAGGCACCTGTGGAGATCATCCAAAACGAGTGGATGCGCCGTTACAAGGAGATGAATCAGATGGGCGGAATGCCGATGTGGGGCGATATGCCAGACAACTACACCCTGATGCTCAATACCAACAACGCTGCCATTGCGACATTGTTGGATAAGCCGGAAGATGAAAGAAAAGCTGTCATCAACCAGCTGTACGACCTCGCGAGATTGTCGAAAAACTTATTGAAAGGAAAAGAATTGAGCGAATTCATCACAAGGAATTTTAAAACAATTGCATGAGGTTCCTCACTTCGTTCGGAATGACAAAATAGGTACTAACTTAAATTATAAAAAAATGAAAAAGAAAGGTTTAATCACAGTCATCATTATCGTAGTAGTCGTTTTGGCTATCTACGCTTGGATTAAAGGTTCATACAACGGCATGGTTCAGCGTCAGGAAAACGTTGAGGCTCAATGGGCTCAGGTGGAAAACGTCTATCAGCGTCGTGCCGACCTCATCCCTAACCTCGTGGCAACAGTGAAAGGCTATGCAGCACACGAAGAAGGCACTTTGACAGCAGTCATCGAGGCACGTGCAAAGGCAACTAGCATCACTGTCGATCCATCAGAACTCGATCCGGAAGACATCGCAAGATTCCAGGCGGCACAAGACCAACTGTCAGGTGCACTGTCAAGACTCCTTGTCAGCGTTGAGCAATATCCTGATTTGAAGGCTAACGAGAACTTCCTCGCACTGCAGTCACAGCTGGAAGGCACCGAAAACCGCATTACGGTTGAACGTCAGAAGTTTAACGACGCTGCAAGAGGCTACAACCAATACATCAGGATGTTCCCTCGTAACATCATCGCCAACATGTTCGACTTCGAGAAAGTGGGATATTTCAAGGCACAAGCCGGAGCTGAAACAGCTCCAAAAGTGGAATTCTAATGATGATGAAAAAACATAAAACGACCTGTTGGGACAAGGCATGCCTTGTCCTTACGGGTTTATTGTTATTAACAAACCTCGGTTTTGCCCAGAAGATCCCGGCGAGACCAAATCCACCGCGTTTAGTCAACGACTTTGCCGACATCCTGACCGACAGGCAGGAAAATGCTTTGGAGCGCAAGCTCGTTGCCTATAGCGACAGCACTTCCACACAGATTTGCGTGGTCACGGTGACAAGCTTAGACGGCACCACATCCGACGACTTCGCCTATCAGATTGGCGAGAAATGGGGCGTGGGAACCAAGAACAACAACGGCGTGGTAATCCTTGTAAAACCTAAGACTGCCGACGAACTTGGCGATGTCTCGATTCAAGTCGGATACGGCATGGAGCCATACGTTACCGATGCTGTCAACTACGGCATCCGCACCAAGGAGATGATACCGGCTTTCAAGGAAGGCGATTATTATAAAGGCATCGACAACGCTGTAAACGCCATCATCGGACTGGCATCAGGAGCTTATAAAGGCAACAAATACGCGAAAAACGACGATTCTGACGATGCTTTAGGCGTCTTGGTTGTGTTTTTGGCTTTGATCTTCGTTATGGTGTTGATAAGCGCATCGCGACATGGAGGCAACAAAGGAGGCAAAGGCTCTTCCGGCAGAAAATTAGGGTTCTGGGAAGGATTATTCCTTGGCAGCATGATGTCGGGAGGCAACAAACACCGTGGAAGCAGCTGGGGTGGCTCGAGCGGCTCGTGGGGCGGAGGAAGCTCGTGGGGCGGCAGCTCAGGTGGCTTCGGAGGCTTCGGTGGCGGTCACTTCGGAGGTGGCGGCGGCTCATCAAAATGGTAAAAAACAACACTATGGCAACAGTAATCTCAATAAAAAACGGCTCAGTATTTCAACACGAGCACTTGATAGCCAAGGATATAAACCTCGACATCGACGAGGGTGAATTCGTGTATCTGATTGGTCGCAGCGGCTCAGGAAAATCGTCATTGTTAAAAACTTTGTATGCTGATCTTCCTGCAAAGGACGGCTGCTTCAAAATAGCAGGTTACGACTTGACCTCCCTGAAGCGCAAGGACATCCCGATGTTGAGACGCAAAATCGGAATAGTGTTTCAGGATTTCCAGCTGCTTTACGACAGAAACGTCGAGCAAAACCTCTCGTTTGTGCTGAAAGCCACAGGCTGGGAAGATGAAGCCGCCATCAGCAAGCGCATTGATGAGGTGCTGCAACTCGTTGGCCTTCATGGAAAACGCAAGTCGATGCCGCATCAGCTGTCAGGAGGCGAGCAGCAGAGTGTTGCGATAGCGAGAGCGCTCCTCAACCGACCGAATGTCATTTTGGCAGACGAGCCGACAGGCAACCTCGACCCTGAGACGACAAACGATGTCATGAAGCTTCTTATGAAGATTCGCGACAATGGCACCACCATCCTGATGGCAACACATAACTATAACCTTATTCTGAAATATCCTTCACGCGTGATAAGCTGCGCAAACGGCACAATCGCCGAATCAACCAAGTAATTCAACGAGTTTGTCGGTTGCCCGTGAAGGGTTGTAGAAAGCGTCCATCCTACTCTTTCTTATCTCGACCTGTTCCTCGACGAATGGCTTCGTCATGAGGTCGGAAACTACAGTCTTCATCTCGTCGGCAGTATTAGCCACGATGCATAAGTCGTTGATATCCAATCCTTCTACCATCTTATCGTTGACCACACAATAACGACCGTTGAACAAGGCATTGAGCAGTTTCAGCTTCAACCCTGTCGCCTGCGCAGTGACCAAGATATTTATCTGAGCGTTGCGAATAAGATCCTGCAAAACATCGTCCTCAGGATTCTCAATAAGCTCGATATTACGCTCATTCTCAATGAGTTTCACCAGATAACGAGGCGGGTTCATACCTGCAATCTTCAGCTTGATGCCCGAGCCTTTAAACACCTCTTTTACAAGATATTCGGCAGCGTTATAATTCTCCGAAACATCAAGTTTTCCATGATAAAGCACAAAATCGCCCTGTCCCTCGAGCACATCCACCTTATCGAAACCGGCATAAGCAGGAATCAGATACACATTGTCGAAACGCTCCTTGAAATATTCGTAGTCTTTGTTGGAGATAGCGAGGATTCCGGTAGCTTCAGCCATAATCGACTCAAAACGGCGCAGCTTCCTTGATTCCATCTTCAAAAACAGTCTCTTGCGCAGGTTTTTCTCGGTTTCAGCAAGATATTGGTAATATTCGTGTTCAACATTATGCGAGCGAACGAAAATCTTACGACCTTTCATCCTCTTATCGAGCAACACTCCGCACGAATGCAGTCCCTCAAGGATAATCGGATAGTCGTCTTTCAGCAAATCCTGAATCAAATCCTCTGATATTCTGGAAGTTACGATATATGGAATTTTGCTGAAAGCTTTCCATAACGACATGTCGCGTTTGTAATATTTCGTTTCAACGCATAGTGCCTCAAGTCGCTCGGAATGATCCCTGCCGTATTCAAAACAATGGAAATGCACATTGAAACCGCGCTCAACGAGAGCTTTGAGCTTGAAAAACACGTCGATAACACCACCGTAATTCACCGGACACGGGATGTCGAAACTAACGATGTGTATATGATTATCAGACGTATTTCTCATAGATTTTCAACAAGACCTCCTCCTCATTCTCCCAACAGAGATCTTGGGCTGCAAAGATAAGATTATTTTTCCATTCAGCCATCATCTTTTCGTCGCTCAACGCATTTTTAATCGTTTCAGCTATGGTTTTAGGATCGTGATTTTCGATGAAAGTACCTATGTTATAATGAGTTATGATACGTTCTATCTCTGTCAGATGTGATGCGATGATAGGCACGCCCGCCTGGATGTAATCGAACAATTTATTTGGCAAACTGAAACGATAATTCAGATTTGTGTCCTTGTCGAGGGTGAATCCCAGCTCCGCAAGTTGCGTAATTGCCATCATTTTCTGATAAGGCATACGCGGGAAGAACTTCACACGGTCGTCCCAATGATTGGCTGCAACTTTCTCTTTCAAAATCGGCAGCACATCTCCCCCACCAATGATAACCAATTGATAATCATTGAGATACTCCATTGCATCAACGAGCTCTTCTGAACCACGATGGATGTTGATTCCGGAGCCCTGAAGGACAAGAATATGTTTTTGAGGGTCTAGTCCAACATCTTCACTAGAAGCAGGAGCCGGCAACATTTTCCTCATCGGGATGTTGCGGATGACATGCACTTTGATGCCGTATTTCTCGTTGAAAAGATTAGCTATCGATTGGCAAACCGTTATCATTTCCGGCAGTTTCGGGATGACATATTCCTCGATGCGTTTCCAAACTTTTTGCACACGCGGACGACTCACTAGTTCAGGCACTTCGGTGAAATATTCGTGGCTGTCGTAAATGAGCGGTATGCGTTTCAGCTTTGAAATCCAGAAGTTGGGCAGCAAGGTATCCAAATCGTTGGACAACAGGCAACCACAACGGTGGAACAGCAGGAAAATGAACAATCGGATATTGAACTCGGCATAAAAAAACGGACCTTTTTCGAACAGCAGTTTCATGCGGTGTGATTTGTAAGGACGCTCGTCCATAGGTGGCGATTTGCGTTGCCGACGCCCCACAAGAAGCACTTCAAACCCCGCCTTCTGCAAGGTCAGACACGACTTGTTGACACGTTGGTCGGTCACTAAGTCATTGATTACCGATACGATAACACGCTTCAAAGTGGTCAAAATTTCAAGCTATAAAATTACAGAATTTTCTGTTGTCGTTTGCAAATTTTCTTTATTTTTGAAAAAAATTTCAGAAATGGAGAAGAATTTTTCGTTGCGTGAGCTCAACACATTCGGTTTTGATGTTAAGGCGAGGTTTTTTCAAGAGGTAAATTCTTTGGAAGATATCAGCGATTTATTGCAAAATCCTGATTTTATCGCATGTAGAGACGCGACAGTGTCACGTCCCAACGTCAACACGTCTCGTATCCTGATCTTAAGTGGCGGCAGCAACATACTATTCTCCTCTGAGTTTTTCGATGGTTTCGTGGTCTACCCTAACATAAAAGGCATCGAGACGCTTGAAGAGACTGGCGAGACAGTGAAAATCCGTTGTTATAGCGGTGAGGTATGGAAAGATTTCGTAGATTACACCGTCTCGAGAAACCTCTATGGTTTGGAGAATCTCTCCGACATACCGGGCAAGACCGGAGCCGCGCCGGTGCAGAACATCGGAGCCTACGGAGCCGAGGTGAAAGATACGATTTATCAGGTGCACACAATCGATCTGACGAATGGTCAAACCAAGGTTTTCAGCAATGAGGAATGCCGGTTTTCATATCGGAATTCGGTTTTTAAAGAATTGATTTCCAACCGGACAACGCATGCGTTGTCCCAACGGGATGACAAATCATTATCCGTAGGTACAAGGCATGCCTTGTACAAAAGTGATGGATATCCATTGATTTTCGCCGTTGATTTTGTATTAAAAAAACATGGTGAATTGAAATTGGATTACGGCAACATTCGCAATTATTTGGCAAGCAAAAACATCACCAATCCGACATTGCAGGATGTGGCAACGACGGTAAAAACGATTCGTGCTGAGAAACTGCCCGAGGTAGGTGTCGTCGGCAGTGTCGGAAGTTTCTTCCAGAATGCGATAGTAACAACGGATAAATATCTGGAAATCAAGGAATTATATCCAGATGTGCCGTTTTATCCAGTTGACATCAATTCCGTCAAAATCCCTTCAGGATGGCTCATCGACCGTGCAGGTTGGAAAGGACACCGCGAAAACCATGTCGGCGTGTGGGACAAGCAGGCGCTCGTCTTGGTTCATTATGGCTGTGGCAAACCACAAGAAATCCTGGACTTGATGAAGGAAATCCAGGATTCAGTAAAAGACAAATTCGGGGTTGAGATTAAGCCAGAAGTGAATATTGTTTAAACATATCTACTCATCCAAATCTCGAAAAATTTGTCATAAACCATATATGCGCCATTTGACACGGTTATCAAATCGCGCTCTAGAAGACCTTTCACAGCCGATGACACCGAACTTGGTGAGGGCAAGCCGTGTTTTTTGGCAAAATCTCCTGATGTTATGTTTTTTGCTTTTCCTTCCTCGCAGATAGCAAGCATCACCTGACGCTGTTTTTCAGGCAACTGGGAATATAAATCGACATAAATCGGAGCGGTGAAATTTATGATGTAATCTATTGATTCATAATACATTTCCAACGAACATTTCTTGCGGGAATCCGTCCATGAGAACAAAATGTTCATTACCTTCTGGAGATAAAACGTCACACCTTCAAAATCATCATACAATTTATCTATTACGGCGACATCAATCTTTTTATTTGCTTTCGCAAAATTATCCAAGCAAAACTCCAAATATTTCGGCTTGTCAATAATCGGAAGATTAATTATTGTAACACTTTGGTAAAACGGCCTGTTTGGAGAAGTAAATATATTTCCCATCAGATGACGTTGCGAACCCGAAAAAATGAATTTTGCATTGCTGCAATATTGGATATGTGTACGAAGATCCGCCTCAATATTACCGTCTTTGTACTTGGTTATCTGCTGGAACTCGTCAATAGCGACAATACAAGGCTTGTCGGCATTTTTAAGATAATCGAAAATTTCATCCAAAGTTGTTGACGGGCTCTTTATATCCCCAACTCCTACTGACCATGACGGCGTTCCGTTTATGTCATAACTGATTCCTGTGTTCAACGATTTTATAAAGCTTATAAAACGTCCGTAAATCATCTTCCCTTTCGGTTTCAGAACCTCCAAAATGGTTTTGCCAAGCTTGTTGATAAAATCTTCGACACAAAGAGTCGAGTAAATGTCTATGATAAAACAATAATAATTATCAGCAATTTCTTTTTGAGCAAAACAATGTCTTATCAAATCGGTCTTTCCTATTCGTCGAGGCGAAATCAAGGCCAAATTATTGCCGTTTGTGAGCAGAGATACAATATCTTTTGTCTCTTTTTTTCTGTCACAAAAAAACTCTTCTCCGGCATATCCAGATGTTACGAACGGGTTGCTTTTCATTGTCATTTTATTATTTTTTGATAATCATTTTATGATAATCATAAAACGATAATTTATATTGTATTGATTATCAATGTTTTACAAAAATTCCATTTCAACAATGCAAAGATATATAAAATATATTTATCACACAACAAAAAAAAACGTCAAATATTAAAAAATATAAAAATGTGGTCCGCAGAGCTCACATTGAGCGCAGCGAACCACATTTTTCAGATTCAGCCAAAGGCTGCACATTCGGGCGTAAGCCCGCACACTATTCCTTGCGTCGGCGTAAAGTTGCGTATCCTGCGCCGAGAGCGCCAAGGATTATCAATCCGCTGCCTAATGGCGCAGGAACATCACCGCCTAAACCATGATCTCCTGGCAAACCTGGAAGCATAAGTCCCAGACCGCCATCACGAAGGAAATCGCTCTGAGCCCAGTCGTTGAAAAATGCGTCCGATATTCCTATCTGTGCATTGGCACCTAATCCCAGTGCCAACACTAATGCTATTGTTAATGCTATCTTTTTCATTTCACAACAATTCTCTGGGTTTTCACTTCATTTCCGCTAATCATACGCAATACGTATACGCCACATGACGGCTTTTCAATCATTTGCGTGCCGTTGATTTCAACAGTATTGATAATACGGCCAGTCATGTCGATTAATTGCAATGTACCATCGCCATTCACCACAATATTTCCATTGTTGACATAAGCGAACATTGCTGTCTCGGCGTTTTCACCTATGCCGGTGTTATTTCTGCAGACGACTTTGAAACGCTCAGCATACTCATTGCCAGTGGCATGGAATTGATAGTTCTCTTCGAGAAGCATATCAGTATCATCACCTGTAAGATTATCTATAAGATGCAGATATGAGAAGCCTTCAACACCTTCTATTGTTATAGTGTAGTCGGCATTCTTTGTATTCTTGAAGATCACATCCATTGTCTCACATTCCTCACCGACATGAGCGATAGCATAGTCGTTTTCGCCATTTTTTATTGAGATCTGGGCTGCGCTACTTGAAAAGTTGTCAAGTTTTTCCAAACCATCGCCTTCGCTGAAGTATGCATAAGTGCGGTCTTCACTGCCATTACCTGAGACGTTGATTTTCAGACGTTTGACATCGCTTTTCGATGCTGATTCGGCTGTAGCCTCGGTATTGGTCTTAGCTATGGTGACATTGCCGTTTGACTTTGCCACAACCAAAACACCTTGTCCTGGTGCGATTGCATCGTCGAAAGCATGTGCCACCCATGCGCCTGAATATGTTAACTCATAATATCCAGACTCGAGGTTTGAGTCGTCGATAGCTCCGCCTGCACCTTTATAAATGTTATGCGGGAACGGGTTGCCGATGATATTGATGCCTTTAGATGTTGTTGAAGAATTTGCTGTAACCTGATATGTCACGGCTGCATTGTTCAGTGTGCCGACAAATGCCGGTGAAATGCCATTGCTGTTAGCATAGAGATAACCTCTACCCTTCTCAAACGTCGTAAAATCAGCATGACCGGAGCGATAGTTTTCCCACGTGCCCGAACTTTCATTATAACGGTACAAGTCGTAAGTCTCGGTTAGGAAATCACTGCCAGCGATAGGCATGTCATTGACTGATGACGAGATGAGATGCCAGCCGTTGGAGTCTTTGGCGGTGTAGGCTGTGATGCTTTTTTTCGCCTTAGCGGCAACATTTGGTGATGTATTAACAATCTGTGCGCCATCCTGCAGAACAAGATTATCAGGGTTGTCATTTACAAGATCACCAGTAACTGATAGTGCCGAGCCATCTGCAACTACCAGCATATTGCCGTCTGTATCAAGACTTGCCACGGTAACTTGTGCGTTATTGTCGATGATGATATCATCAGGTAATGTCACGTTACTACTCGGAGTTGGTACTGAACCGCCCCATGCTTCAGGATCACTCCAGCTTGCCGGTGTCTCGAACGCTATGACATAAGGAGTGGCAAGACGGCCGTATCCGTCTTTTTGCCATGACAATTCTACTGATGACGTAACATCGACCTCTTCTCCCAAGACATGGTCATATAACTTAAAAGTTATCATATCACTTCCACTGCCATAGACTGGTATTTGATAAATGTAACGTTGTGTAGGCGGGAAATAAGTCGCCAGTTTGCTACCTCTGCATACTGTACCACAAAATGCTCCAATTTCAAGCGTGGTAGATGTTTGTTCCACGTCGTCAATCTCTACCACAGCCACAACCGACATGTAATCGGCATATTGCGAAATGTCGCACTGCCAATGTAATTGAGTCTGTCCAAAAGACACTATGCTCGAAAGCAGAATGCCCAATGCTAATAAAACCTTTTTCATATTTATAACTATTTAACGATTACCTTATTATAATAAACATTACCATCAACAACTACACGTAAAACGTATACACCTGACGGCCAATCAAATCTGACTTTAGCCGATTTTCCTGATAGTTTGACGGCATCAACAGTCAATCCGAGCTCATTTTCAACAAACATTTCAGCTTCAGCAATTTCTTCCATGAAGTTGACTGTCATTTCATCGCCTTGGGCTACAGGATTCGGATAAACTGTAAATACGGTATTTTCAACATTTTCAGCGTTGTTAAAGCTCAATATATAAGGATTACGGAACTTACCAACCACCTCGTTAGCCTTAAACACAACAATGTTTGCCTCTGAAGCGTAATAAGTTACATTCAAATCCTCATCATACAAGCTGAATGTCACTATTTCATCATCATTACCATTGATTGTTATGAAAGCCAAGTATGTCTGCATCGGTTCAACATATTGAAGCTTTGCCCTGCCTCTGCATTCACCATTAACAAACGCTGCCAGTTCAGATCTATCAGAAGTTGGCAAATCCCCATTGACGATAACCTTTGCCATCACATCCATCACATCACGATACTTGTTATAATTTGCATTATAATGATAATCAACAATATCCGTATTGGTTGAACGTGTTGCAGTCGGGTAAACAAGTGTTTGCGATGCAGTGCCGTTCGACTTGTACATATAACCCTGACCAGGTGTCATGTTTTCAAGGTCACCATACCAGCCCCAGCCTGGGAAGTAGCTTGAGAAAGCGTTACGCCCTTGAATGACATCGTCTTCGTTTGGTGTAAGTGACGATAAGGCATTGTCAACAGATTTAGTTGCATCAGACACATAGCCTATCCAGTTCCAGCCTGGTGCCACGGTTATCGGGTGAGATGCCGGATTTGCAACACTGCCAGTCATTGTAACGGAAACTTGAGCGTTCGTCTTCACCTCATACATATCTTCGTTGGTCACCGCATTGAGGTCGCCCCACCAGAACGAGCCGTCGAAGTTCTCAACCATTGCTCCTGTTCTCGACTGGATAAACTCTCCGTGTTCACCCAAACCTTCCTCCAGCATTGACAAGCCGTCAATTCCGTTTTGTTCAATATAAGTTGAGAACCAGTTCCAGCCTGAGTTCAGAGTATATGACTGCGCAGCATTGAAATTAGCCACCAGATCTCTTGCTGTTGTTACAGTAAATGAATACGTGGCATTCTGTGAGACAACATTTCCGCCTTCAGTCCAATTGGCGAACACATAACCTGCATTTGCCGTTGCTGTAAGAGTAGCAGTCTCTCCTGGCATATATGTTCCGGCACCAGTAATAGTTCCCGCATTTGCAGGATTGACTGATGCATTGATATTAACACTCGAAATGAAAGTGATTTCGTATGGTGTAGCAAGTCTGCCATAACCGTCTTTATTCCATTGCAATTCCACAGTACAAGTCAAATCCAACTCTTCTTGCAAATCATGGTTGTATAATTTGAATGTTATATCATCGCCACCTTCTCCATACACAGGTATTTGATAGATATAACGTTCAGTTGGCGGGAAAAATGTGGCGAACTTACCTCCACGGCACTCGTCTCCGCTGAAAGCACCAATTTCTAGAGTTTCCGACTCCTGTTCTACTCCATCAATGACAACCACAGCCACCACCGACATATAATCGGCAAATTGGGTTATGTCGCAAACATAATGGTTAGTAACGACGTATTCCTCAAAGTTTGCGACTAAATCTCTGTTGGCATTCACTGTAAACTGATATGTCGCATTCATTGACACCACCTCATTATTCTCGGTCCAGTTCACAAATCTGTATCCTGAATTTGGTGTCGCGACGAGGGTACAAGT
This sequence comes from uncultured Bacteroidales bacterium, assembly GCA_905234275.1. Lineage (GTDB taxonomy): Bacteria > Bacteroidota > Bacteroidia > Bacteroidales > F082 > Limimorpha. The sequence goes on from CAJOHD010000004.1 coordinate 167,204, forward strand.
TTCACCGATCTCATATGTTCCGGCTCCAGTAACGCTGCCAATATTAGCTGGATTAACAGTCACCGTTATCTGCCGTCCGCATTCAGTATCAACATTTATATTTGTAAACTCGCTCCAGCCTTCTGCCGCTTGATATGCACTACGTGTTCCGCATGGCACATATACAGGGATATATTTAGGAACATCATAAAAAGCATCATTACCTAAGGTTGGCGGCACTTCAGCAAGAACAGTGATGGATTCTATTCCATAGGCACCTAAATAAGCATTGTTTCCAATAGATACCACTGATTCTGGAATGGTTATATTATAGGAGCCATTTCTAAATCTATATGAAAATGCATTATTATCAATAGCAGTAACTGTGCTTGGAATGATTGTGGTTTTACTTCCGGCAACAAGCTTATTTGTGTTTGTTTCAATAATAGCATTGCAGTTGTTGCGCGAATCATAAACAACATTATCAGCATCAACGGTTATTGTCTCGAGATTTTCACAATCATAAAATGAAGTATTAGCAATACTCGTAATTGAAGCTGGAATATTAACAGATTCCAAAGTACAGGAAGAATATGCGTTTGCCCGTATTGAAACAACTGTATTTGGAATCACTGTATTTTTACATCCTCTCAACAATTCATTTGAGTTTGTTATAATCACAGCGTTGCAATTTTCTCGTGAATCGTAAACCGTATTCCCTTCAGCCACAACAATACTTTCCAAATCGTCACAAATCAATGCTGATGAAGCTATATTGATTACCGCTGCAGGTATTGTTATAGACAACAGATTACGGCAATCGTAAAATGCCTGGTATCCCAGCTCTGTAATTGTATTCGGCAAAACCACTGATGTTAAACCATGACACCAAGCAAAAGCGCTATTACCTATCGTTGTTAATCCTGTGAAATACTGTAATTCATCAAAAGTTACTATATAATAATTATGTGCGAACACATCACCCAAATCCGTCACAGCGGCAGCCTCTGCATAGCTAAGTTCGCCATCGTCATTGGTATCCCAGTTGGCGACACAGATGGCTTTCACGTTGGCATCGGCAAAAGTAATGTTTGCAAACTCAAAATTAGCCACCAAAGTCCTGTCGCCCCCAACAGTAAAAGTATATTCCGCTTCGGTTGAGACGACCTCGTTGTTTTCTGTCCAATTAATAAAGGTGTATCCCTCGTTGGCTGTTGCTGTTAATGTTACCGTTGTCCCATGAGTGTAGTTCCCACTACCAGTAACAGTACCTCCTACCGATGGATTTGGTTCAGCGTTAATTATATAGGAAAATGATTGAACCGAAGCAACAAGGCGAACCGAAAATCCACAGTAACGCGATGTCGCGTTTATTATTGTACCAGAACCAGTGGTATATGGACTAGCGTGAAGACTATTACTATCAAAACTGACAAAGTATACACTACTGACATAAGTACCGGTATTTTGAAACAACACTGATGATGACCAATAATAACCAGAAACATTAACATTCTCTAACCCACCAGAAACACGTCGTCCAGCTGTTGGAAGAAAAACCGCACCATGTTGTTCCAAAGTAGCCCATTGTGAAGCCGAAATAACATTGGCAGAAAAGCTAGCTTCGCTATTGTTTATGCTTTCTAACAGATAATAAGAAGCATCCCAATTATCAGGCAACAGTATCACACCTAAAACATTGTTAACTCTAGCTTTTGCAAAACGGATACCAGAAGTCGTTACGCGTGTATTAAATACATATTTCCATTCATCTTTTGTGAGTGTCCGCCAGCCATAGTTTTCATAATCACCACCATTACTGATTGGATTGTATCCCCAGTCTGCATCACCTGACATGTCATATAGATTATATTGAGCTTGGCCATACGCATGGTAATCTGTATTTGTGGTGGATGTACTCCACGGCTGATAGCAGATAGCACCATGGTTGTAACCACTTGTGCCCCAACCAAACAGGTCACGATCACTAGATTGATAGCCCGAATTTTGCCCTGTCGTAGTTCCGATATAATCCCATTGGTTTTCTGCAAACTTCCAGTATGGAGTACTGGCACTGCCGATGTATTGTAGATTACCTTGCGAAAACCAAACTTGGTCTCCGTTACTATTAACAGTAAACATTCCATTCACCGCACCCTGCGGTTGCGCTAATGCATTGCTAATTGCCGCTATAATAACAATAGCAACCAGAGTGATTCTCAGTTTAAGTACAATTGTTTTCATATCAAATAGTTAAAGTTAATAATTTGTTGTCATTTCCGAGTAAGACATAAAAAAAAGCGTGGAAACCAACTTGCCGAAGCTCGGGTTTCCACGCCCACCAATCAAACAAGTTGTTCCACGCCGTAACGAAATACGGCGTTTGTGAACTGCCCCTTGATTGGTTTGTCATTAAAGACTTTGTGGAAATTGAGCTTCAAGGAATAGCTACAAACGCTATTTTATGTATGTGTTTTTATTCTTCTACATGATATTTTGTTTTACATTTACGCCGCAAAGATAGAAATAAAGATTTAAAATTGCAAGAAAAAAGTGATTTTTTGCAAAAACAAATAAGGATTAAATAAAAAAATATGTTTAAGTGAAATGTTATTAGCTCAAATCTCTAATAAAATTTCTAATAGAATTTAATAATGGTTCCAAATCATTGCTGATAATATTGAAGATTTCTTCAGCGTCAATATCGAAATAATGATGTGCTATGATATCCCTTGCTCCCATTATCTCGCTCCACGGAATGGTTTCATCTTACACAGAATTTGTTTTTCGGTTATTTTGTCAAAACTTTTAAGGCTTTCGCCTATAGCAATCAGCAGCATACATGTTGCATCCAATTTCTCCATCCCACTTGGCGAATAAAGAAAATCGTCAACAGATTTGATGCTTTTAGTACGTTCCTGAAGGCGTTCTATTGCATCCTCAATTTGTTTTAAAATGTCAACTGCAAGATCTTTACGCAAAGACTTCGATTCCATCCCTTTCAATCTCCCTTTTTAAAGTTTCATTCATGTTTTTGTGTTCTCTAACCACGTCAACATCACAATTGAGAATATTCTCTAAAAATTGTTTAAGACGAATACGGAGAAACATATTCGGCTTCATGACCACACAAACATCGACATCGCTGTCAGCAGTCTGTTCTTCCCTTGCCACCGAACCGAACAAGCGCAACGAACTTACCCCGAAATCCCTTTTAAGAATGTCGGAATAAGACTTCAATTTTTCAATATAATCATTGCGAGTTCCCATCGTTATAGTATTAACGATGCAAAGATACAATAAATTTTATTGTTTGTCAAGAGTTTTTGAAAATTTTCTACAAAATCAACCCTCCGACCAGTTCATTCACATCCTCTACCCCATGCTTTTCGCAATATTCTACAATGCCTTTAGCGACTTTCCCTGAAATTGCCGGGTCGATGAAGTTCGCTGTGCCAATCTGTATTGCCGAGGCACCGGCAAGCAGGAACTCTATCGCGTCGGTGGCCGACGAGATGCCTCCTAATCCTATCACCGGGATTTTCACGGCTTTCGACACCTGCCAGACCATGCGCAACGCCACAGGCTTCACGCAGGCACCCGACAAGCCGCCCGTCACCATCGACAGCACCGGCTTTCTTGTCTCCGCATCGATAGCCATCCCGAGCAACGTATTAATTAAGGAGACAGAATCAGCACCGGCAGCTTCAGCGGCAAGCGCAATCTCAGCAATGTTAGTAACATTCGGTGAAAGCTTCACCATCAGATGTTTGTGATAGACCTCACGCACCGCCTTTGTCACCTGCTCAATGCCCGAACATGTCACACCAAAAGCCATTCCGCCTTGTTTAACATTAGGACATGAGACGTTAAGCTCGATAGCCGGAACATCGTCAAGTGCATCAATCTTAGCGGCAGCAGCAACGTAATCGTCTATGTTTGAACCACTTACGTTAACAATAACATTAGTATCGTAATGTCTGATTCTCGGATAAATCGTTTCGATGAAATAATCTACGCCTTTGTTTTGAAGTCCGACGCAGTTAAGCATTCCCATCGGGGTCTCAGCCATACGAGGATAAGGATTACCTTCGCGGTGATGCAAGGTAGTGCCTTTCACTATGATGCCGCCGAGTTCCGAAAGGTCAACAAAATCAGCATATTCCTCGCCGTATCCGAACGTTCCGGATGCTGTCATGACGGGGTTTTTCAGGGTCAAGCCCTTAAGTTTTATCTCAGTCTTTACCATAGCAGCCTCTCAATATTAAATACCGGACCTTCTTTACAAACGCACAGATTACCTTCTTTGGTGTTCTCCACGCAGCACAGGCAGGCGCCTATGCCGCATGCCATCTGGTTTTCGAGCGACACCTCGCACCAGATGCCCTTTTCTCTTGCGACCTTTGCCACTGCTTTCATCATAGGCATCGGGCCGCAAGCGTATATCTTATTGATTTTCTTTGTATTCCAAAGCGAATGCTCAGTTACGAAGCCTTTCTCGCCCATCGAGCCGTCGTTGGTGGTGATAAACACATCGCCTTCGTTACGGAAACGGTCTAACAGCATCAAATCGTCTTGAGTGCGGCCTCCCAACAGGAAATGGACACCGGTAGAGACGCACGGCCGTGCGTCTTTACGAATCGTCTTTGCGAAATATAATAAAGGTGCGATACCGATACCGCCGCCCACCAACAAGATGTTATCGTCTTTTTCAGGCATGGTGAAACCGTTGCCCAAAGGCAGCACAACATTCAGCTTCGCTCCTACCGGCAACGCGCAAAGTTTTTTCGTTCCTTCGTGCTTCTCCTGAATCAGCAGGTCTATGGTATTGTTGTGATAATCAACATCATGGATGGAGATTGGACGACGCAGATAAGCCTTGTCGCAGCCGTCAACGCGAACGTTTGCAAACTGACCGCCAGCTATTTCAGGCAACTGTGTTGCTGATTTCAGTTTCAACAACGCAGCACGCTGAAATGATTGCTTTTCTACAATGATAAAATCAATAATTGCTTTCATATAAACATACAGTCGGAGATATCTCGACTTCACTTCGTTTCGCTCGAAATGACGACTATGGTCTTAAACCTTCTTCGGTTTCTTTGTTGACTTTGTCGCTGGAGCGGCAGCGGCTTTCACGTTTTCTTTTGCAGCAGCCTTCGGAGCAGCTTTCTTTGCTGGAGCTTTCTTCACTGCTTTTTTCTCAGCCGGTGCTTCCTCAGCTTTCTCCTCTTTCTTCTCTTCAACCTTGAAATCAAGAATACCTTTGTCGTTAAGGAGCTGATACCACTGGAACACTTTCTTCATATCTGACTGATACACAGCGTCTTCGTCATAGTCAGGTAACACGAGTAAGAATTTCTCTCTCAACTCGACCGGTGATGCTTTCTTAGGATCGAAATCGAGTTTGTCACCGAGTTTCTCATGAATGCTCATGAAAACCTCCTTCAGAGGCTTGTCCTCACCCGTTGTGAAGATGCTGATTTCCTCCAAAGAACTGATTTTGTCGTTTGCGAAAGCCGGGATGCGCTTTCCATCAAGCAACGATTCAACAATAAGTTTTCCTCCGCCGTTTGTTGTGACGAGGAACAGACCTGGTTTGCCAGAAATGGCTACAACTTTACTTAAATCCATTTTCAATTATTCTTTTTATGTTGTGATCAAAATGTTTCAACTATTAAACGACTGCAAGTCAGTCAAACGTTTGTAAACGCCGCCTTTTTCGATGAGTTCCTCGTGTTTGCCGCGTTCCACTATCTGACCTTTCACCAAGACCAGTATCTCGTCGGCATTCTGAATCGTCGAGAGACGGTGAGCGATAACGATTGACGTACGGTTTGTCATAACCTTTGCAAGTGCTTCCTGCACAAGGCGTTCCGACTCAGTGTCGAGCGATGAAGTAGCCTCGTCGAGGATGAGAATCGGAGGGTTTTTCAGGACCGCTCTTGCAATGCTGATTCTCTGGCGCTGACCGCCGGAGAGATTCATTCCACGGTCGCCGATATATGTGTCGTATCCGTCTTCCATCTCCATGATGAAATCGTGTGCATTGGCGATCTTGGCCGCCTCGATGACCGCTTCACGTGTGGCGTGCTCGAGTCCGAACGCTATATTATTAAATACGGTGTCGTTAAATAAGATGCTCTCCTGCGAGACGATACCCATCAAGCCACGCACATCGCAAATCTTGAAATCACGCACGTCAACACCATCAATGGTAATCCTACCCTGACTCACATCATAAAAACGAGGAAGCAGGTCGACCAAAGTGGACTTGCCGCCGCCGCTTTCGCCAACGAGCGCTATCATTTTGCCTTTCGGAATGGTTAAGTCAATGTTTTTCAACACATTAACCTCATTATAATGGAAACTCACATTATTATAAACAATGGAATCTTTGAAATCAGGCAATGGCAATGCATCTTGTTTCTCAACTATAACTTCTTCAGCATCAAGCACTTCAAAGATACGGTCGGCTGATGCCATACCTTTCTGAAGGCTGTAGAAGCCTTGCGAGAACGACTTGGCTGGAGATATAATCTGCGAGAACACCACTATATATGCTATGAAATTAGCCGCTGTGATGCTTGACACCGCCTCAGGATTCTTGGCTGCATCCAAAATAAGGGTGGCGCCAAACCATATCACAATAGCGATGATGATAGATGAAAGGAACTCGCTCATCGGGGAGCTGAGGTCACGTTTGCGGTTCACGAATTTAATCACGCGAGTGTAACGGCCGTTCTGCTCGTTGAACTTCTCGCTCGAATAACCGATGGCGTTGAAAGCCTTGATGATACGCAGTCCGCCGATGGTTTCCTCAATGGTGGCAAGCATCCCGGCGAATCGGTTCTGTCCGTCGAGAGAGTCTTTCTTCAACGATTTTCCGATCCAGCCGATGATGAGACCGCCGATTGGGAGCAGCAACACCACAAAGAGCGTCAGACGCCAACTCACACCCAGCATATATGCGAAATATGCAGCTATTGTCAGAGGCGACTTGATGAAAACATCAAGATAACTGATGATTGACACCTCTATCTCCTGCACATCGGTGGTGATGCGGGCCATGATGTCGCCTTTTTTATGTTTACTGTAGAACGACAATGGCAAAATCATGATTTTCTTGTACAGATCGTTGCGGATATCTTTGATGGTTCCGGCACGTGCGCCCACCATGAAATAAAGTGCGAAATAAGTCGTGATATTACGCAGGAAGAACGCAATAACAAGCAGTAAACAAATGAAAACCAACGCTGTTTCCTGTCCTTTCAAGATGATGATATAGCTCACGTAATAGTCGAGCATTGCCAGCAACGTGTCTGTATCGAGGGCAAATTCCGGACGGACGGTGGTGAGGTTGTCGGGATTGAACAAAAGGTTCAAAAACGGCACTATCATCGAGAACGAGAACAGTGAGAATACAATAGCAAGAATATTAAATACGATGTTCATCAAAACGCTAAACCAGTACGGCTTGACGTAGTGTAATATCCTGCGAAAATTTCTTTTTTTATCCATTGTTTAATCGTTTACATAGTTAAAACCGGTGTAGTTTTCCGGTGTGATAGCGTGCATCTCTTTCTTAACCGACTGACTGACAGGCAGTTGGTCGATAAATGCATCGATCGATTCGCGAGTCACCTTCTCGTTGGTTCGGGTGAGACCTTTAAGGAGTTCGTAGGCACCTTCAACTTGCTCGCGACGAAGGATAGTCTGGATAGCTTCAGCCACCACTGCGTAGTTGTTTTGCAGGTCGGCACGAAGTTTAACCTCGTTGAGAATGAGCTTATCCAAACCCTTTGACAATGAGCTTGTTGCGATGAGAGTATGCGCCAGCGGCACTCCGATGTTACGTGTCACCGTCGAGTCAGTGAGGTCGCGCTGCATTCGGCTGATCGGGAGCTTGCGGCTGAGGTGTTCAAAGATGGCGTTTGCCATTCCAAGGTTACCTTCTGCGTTCTCGAAATCGATAGGATTCACCTTATGAGGCATAGCTGATGAACCGACCTCTCCGGCTTTGATCTTCTGTTTGAAGTAATCCATCGAGATGTAAAGCCAGATGTCGCGCGAGAGATCGATCAATATCGTGTTGATACGTTTGATGGCGTCGAAATATTCAGCCATCACGTCGTAATGCTCAATCTGCGTTGTCGTTTCCTGACGTTTCAGTCCGAGTTTTTTGCTGAATTTAGCTGCAAACTCTTTCCAGTCGAACTGCGGATAAGCCACCTTGTGAGCGTTCATGTTGCCTGTAGCACCACCGAACTTATTCTCAAACGGCAGTCTCTTCAGCTCATTCAGCTGATTTTCGAGGCGTTCGACAAACACATATATTTCTTTTCCGAGATGTGTCGGGCTTGCCGGCTGACCGTGTGTATGTGCCAACATCGGGACATCGCGCCACTCGTTTGCGAGTTCAGCTAATCTGTTGATAATCTTTTCAATAGCAGGAATAACGAGCTCTCTATTCGCCTCTTTCATGGTGAACGGGACGGCGCTATTGTTGATATCCTGTGATGTCAGTCCGAAGTGGATAAACTCCTTGAACTGAGTCAAATTCATCTCGTCGAAACGGCGTTTCAAGAAATACTCAACAGCCTTCACATCGTGGTTGGTGGTCTTCTCAATCTCCTTAATCTCCTGAGCGTCAGCCACTTTAAAGTTTTTGACAATATTTCTTAGTTTGCGGAAATATTTAGGGTCAAAATCTTTAAGCTGAGGTAACGGCAGTTGGCAAAGTGCAATAAAATACTCGACTTCCACCATCACTCTGGCGCGGATAAGTCCAAACTCTGAAAAATACTCGTCAAGTCGCTCAACTTTCTTACGATAGCGACCGTCGATGGGTGAAATAGCTGTTAATTCTGATATATTCATCTTAAAAAAATGTTGTCGTTCAAACTTGCAAATATAGGAAGAAAATCTTTATATAATAAAAATTATTTTAGCAAAATATCGAACAGCAGCATTTTTTATTGAATTACAAGAATTTAAATATTAAATTTTTACAATTATAAAAACTCAATATTACTCATGTCAACGCCTTTCCTTTCAGCTGATTTAAGGAGTATTTCCAGAGCCGTTTTGTCGTAAGGCATTTTATTTGACAGAATCCAACATTTTGATTTTCTTTTTTTTGCAAGAATGACAATACCTGCAGCTTCATCATACTCAACGACGAGATATCGCTTACGCCACAAGCCGTTTCTGATAATCAAATAGTTATTTCTCATTCTGATGACGAATTTTCCGTGATAACATTTAGTCAGACGACGGCTAATATCGTCAACTGAGACATAAAGCAGTTCGAATGCATTGTCATGAGTAGCAGACAGATACATAAACACATCAAGTTTTTTAAAGAGACTTCTCTCCAGGGTGCGGGCCACCTCATACCATTTAAAAGGCACGAGCGGATTATTGAAATAATCAGCTTTCATTATTGAAATAATTTAAAGGAACAAAATTTTGTGAAAAAATTGCTTTTTGGCAAATATTAACATGAAGAAAATTCTCCACTAACAATGTTGCAAAGATAAGAAAAATTTTTGTAATTTCGCACTTCAAAACACAGATAATTAAAAATAAATTAAAAATAAACATAAATCATTGATAATCATGAAATACGATGTTATTGTAATCGGTAGCGGACCTGGCGGTTACGTCGCAGCTATCAGAGCTTCACAGCTCGGCAAGAAGGTTGGAGTAGTAGAAAAAGCTGAAATCGGTGGCACATGTCTCAACTGGGGCTGTATCCCGACAAAGGCTCTTTTGAAGAGTGCAGCTGTCTATACATATATGCAACATGCTGAGAATTACGGCATTAAGCTCGAAGGCGAAGTGCATCCTGACATGGAAGCCGTCGTCGCCCGCAGCCGTGGCGTTGCTGATGGAATGAGCAAAGGTGTGCAGTACCTCTTTAAGAAAAACAACGTCGAATTGATTCCTGGTCTCGGCTCACTCACAGCAAACAAAACAGTGAAAGTCGTTGACGCTGAAGGTAATACAACAGAATATGAAGCCGACCACATCATCCTGGCAACAGGTTCGAGAGTGCGTCAGCTGCCTGCAATGCCTATCGACGGAAAGAAAATCATCAGCTACCGTCAGGCTTTGGTTTTGGATAAGCTTCCGGAGACTATGGTGGTCGTCGGTTCAGGCGCAATAGGCTCAGAGTTCGCTTTCTTCTTCACCTCAATGGGTGTGAAAGTGACTTTGGTGGAGTTCTTACCTAATGTCGTTCCGAACGAAGACGAAGAGGTCTCGAAACAGGTTGAGCGCTGCTTCAAGAAGCTGAAGATGACAGTGATGACTGAGGCTTCAGTGACAAAAGTCGACACCACAGGCGAGAAATGCATCTGCACCATCGATACAAAGAAAGGCGAGAAAGTCGTTGAGGCTGACATCGTTCTTTCGGCTGTCGGCGTACAGACCAACCTCGAAGATCTCGGTCTCGAAAACCTCGGAATCGCCAGCGAACGCGGTAAGATCACCGTTGACGAATACTATCGCACTAATGTACCGGGCGTTTACGCTATCGGCGACATCGTTCACGGACCGGCATTGGCTCACAAGGCATCACACGAGGCTATCATCTGCGTTGAGAAGTTCTGCGGCTTGAATCCTAAACCATTGAACTATAACAATATCCCTGGCTGCACATACATCACACCTGAGGTCGCTTCAGTGGGCTTGAGCGAAGCAAAAGCTATTGCTGCAGGCTACGAGGTGAGAATCGGCAAGTTTCCGTTCACAGCATCAGGAAAGGCAGCAGCAGCTGGCAACAAAGACGGTTTCATCAAGGTTGTCTTCGACGCAAAAACCAACAAGTGGTTAGGTTGCCACATGGTCGGCGAGAACGTCACAGAGATGGTTGCAACAGCAGTGTTAGCACGCGAACTCGGTGCTGAGGGTCGCGATATCATCGAGAACATCTTCCCACATCCAACAATGTCGGAAGCCATCATGGAAGCTGCAGCTGCAGCATACGGCGAGGTAGTTCATCTGTAATGAATAACAAAAAAGTCTTACTAGCACTCCAGATTGCCGTTTTGGTAGTCGGAGTTGCTGCTATTGTGGCATGCGTTTTGGGTATCAGGGCGCTTAAGATCGCTGAAAAACGCCCTGTTTCCTTAGAGCAGATCGCCCTCCGCAGCAACGACATCGAGTTCACCGAGGATATCACTTTCGCCGGCGAGCGTGTGCCTTTGGAGATGTTCAACATCCGCGAGCGTTACGAGCGCGAACTGCTGTCGACATGCTATTTTCACAGCAACACCATGCTTTTGGTGAAGCGTTCAAGCCGCTGGTTTCCTGTGATCGAGCCAATTCTTGCTAAATACGGCATCCCTGACGATTTCAAGTATCTGTGCGTTGCCGAAAGCACCCTCACCAACGCCGTATCACCAGCTGGCGCTGTAGGTTTCTGGCAGTTTATGGAGAAGACCGCCAAAGAATTCGGTCTCGAAATCAACAAGGACGTCGACATGAGATACAACGTGGAGCTCGAGACAGAGGCTGCATGCCGTTATTTCCTGAAATCATACGAAATCTACCATAACTGGACGCTGGTAGCGGCATCGTTCAACGCAGGAACACGCCGGCTGAACAAGTTTTTGAAGGAGCAGAAAGTGCATTCCTATTACGACTTGCTCATGGCTGACGAGACGGAACGATACATCTTCAGAATCTTGGCATTCAAGACCATATTGAGCAATCCTGAGAAATATGGCATTTATGTCAGTAAAGACCTTGAATATCAGCCGCTTAGATACAAAGTAGTCGTAGTTGACGAAAGTGTCGACAACTGGGCTGATTTTGCACTTGAACATGACATCACCTATAAGCTTTTAAAGATTTTCAATCCTTGGCTACGTTCCAACTCATTGAAAGTCAGGCATGGAGAGGTTTATGAAATCAAAATTCCGAGAAGACCTTTCAACCTCACTGCAGATTATTGCAACGAGGCGACTGGAGGTGTTGTGATGGATTTTGAAAACGACAGCATAGCTGAAGATTTACAATAATCAGATGACAGGGAAGGACAGAAATATTGCTGAAGATGAGTTCATCGAGATTTACGGGGCGCGTGAGAACAACCTGAAAAACATCGACTTACGCATTCCTCGCGACAAACTCGTGGTGATAACCGGCTTGAGTGGCTCGGGTAAGTCGTCGTTGGCTTTCGAGACTATCTACGCCGAGGGTCAGCGCCGTTATATGGAGTCGTTTTCGGCATACGCCCGTCAGTTTATCGGCAGCATGGAACGCCCTGATGTCGATGAGATTCGTGGTCTCTCCCCTGTCATCTCCATTGAGCAGAAATCGGTTAACCGTAACCCGCGTTCAACGGTGGGAACCATCACTGAAATCTATGACTTCATGCGACTACTGTATGCAAGAGCGGCAATACCTTACTCGTACAACACAGGCGAGAAGATGGTTCGCTACTCGGAAGAGCAAATCACCCAGATGATAATGGAGCAATACAAAGACAAGAGAATCAATGTGTTGGCTCCAGTCGTCAGAGGTCGAAAAGGTCATTACAGAGATTTGTTCGAGCAGATTCGTCAGCAAGGATTTATTAAGGTGCGTGTCGATGGCGAGATTCGCGAACTCACCTTCGGAATGCAGCTCGACCGTTACAAAACCCATGATATTGAGATAGTTATCGACCGACTTGTTGTCCATGAAGACTTCAAGGAACGCATAGTGAAATCTGTTGAAACGGCATTCCGTAAAGGTAAAGGAATGCTGATGGTGGCAGAAGAAGGCACCACCGACGTGCGTTATTTCAGCAAGCTGTTGATGTGCCCGACGACCGGCATCGCATACCAAGATCCCGAACCTAACACCTTCAGTTTCAACTCACCATACGGCGCCTGCCCGAAATGCAACGGTCTCGGCACTGTCATCCAGGTCGACATGAAGAAAATCATCCCCGACCCGAGCATTAGTCTGCGGAAAGGCGGCCTCGCTCCTCTCGGAGAATACAAGAACAACTGGGTGTTCAACCAACTCGAGGTGATTGGGACACGCTACGGCTTCACGCTCGACACGCCAATCAGCGAGATCCCGGAAAACGCGATGAGCATCATCCTTTACGGCAGCAATGAGTCGTTCACGGTGACGAAAGAATATCTTGGCACAAGCTCAACATACTCAATGCCTTTCGAGGGTGTAGTCAATGTTATTAAGAAACAAAACGAGGAGAACGCGCCAGCATCAATAGTGAAATGGGCTAACAGCTTCATGAACGAGACGGAATGTCCTGAGTGTCATGGACAAAGACTCAAAAAAGAAGCTCTTTATTTCCGTTTGAACGGCAAGAACATCGCTGAGCTTGCCGACATGGACGTCAATTCTCTTTCAAAGTGGCTCGACGATCTTCCGAAGCATCTCGACGAGAAACAAAAAGAGATTTCGCACGACATTCTCAACGAAATCAAGAAGAGAATCAGCTTCCTGCTCAACGTAGGAATCGATTATCTGAACATGAACCGTCCAGCGAAGAGCCTCTCGGGCGGCGAGTCGCAACGTATTCGTCTCGCAACTCAGATTGGCTCTCAACTTACTGGAATACTTTACATCCTCGACGAGCCTTCTATCGGTTTGCATCAGCGTGATAATCATAGACTTATCGAATCGTTAAAAGAACTTCGCGACATCGGAAACAGCATCATCGTGGTGGAACACGACAAAGACACCATGCTTGCTGCCGACCACCTCATCGACATCGGTCCGGGTGCCGGCGTCAATGGCGGAAACGTAGTGTTTCAAGGTAGTCCGAAAGATGCGATGCATGGCAAAGGGCTCACCTGCGACTACCTCAGAGGCAAGAAACGCATCGAGGTGCCTAAAACAAGAAGGATACCATTCGAAGGACAACATCTCAGGCTCTTCAACGCTTCAGGACACAACCTCAAGAACGTCGATCTGGACCTTCCACTCGGTGTAATGGTCTGTGTTACAGGAGTTTCCGGCTCTGGCAAGTCGACACTCATCAACGAGACACTCTACCCTATCCTGAGCAAACATTTCTATCGTTCGGAGAAAAACCCGTTGCCTTACGATCGCATCGAAGGACTTGAATTTATTGATAAAGTCATCGAAATCGACCAGGCACCTATCGGCAAGACGCCGCGTTCAAATCCTGCTACATACACCAAAGTGTTCGACGATATCAGAAAACTTTACGGTGAACTGCCGGAGTCAAAGATAAGAGGCTATAAATCAGGACGTTTCTCATTCAATGTGAAAGGCGGCCGCTGCGAGACATGTCAGGGTGCAGGAGTGCGAGTCATCGAGATGAACTTCCTGCCTGACGTGCATGTTAAATGCGAGACATGTCAAGGAAAACGCTACAACAGAGAAACCCTTGAGGTGCGCTTCAAGGGAAAATCGATCAACGATGTGCTGAACCTGACCATCGACGAGGCAGTGACGTTTTTCGAGAACTTCCCGAGCATCTTACAGAAAATCAAGACATTACAGGATGTAGGATTGGGATATATTACCTTAGGTCAACCTTCGACCACCCTCTCCGGCGGTGAGGCGCAACGTGTGAAACTCGCCACCGAACTGGCGAAACGCGACACAGGAAAGACGCTTTACATCCTTGATGAGCCTACGACAGGACTGCATTTCGAAGACATCAAGATTTTGATGGAAGTGCTGAATAAGCTAGTAAACAAAGGAAACACAGTGCTCATCATCGAGCATAACATGGATGTCATCAAGATGGCGGATTATATCATCGACATGGGACCTGAGGGCGGCGAACGAGGCGGAAAAATCTTATGCGAAGGAACACCTGAAGAAATAGTTAAAAAAGCCGTCGGCTACACTGCCAAATATTTAAAAGACGAACTCTAAACTATTAAACTATTAAACTATTAAGCTACTAAACTACCTCAGCCTTATCTCCTGTCCTACACTCAAGATTGAGTTCTCATCAAGCCCATTCATCTTAAACAATCTCTCAAGTTTCACGGCATAAAGTCGCGACACCTGCGACAGCGTCTCACCTGGCTGAATCACGTGAACCTTGTAGCCGGCAGCGGCTTTGCCTCGTTTTGGACCGATATACAGCACTTCGTTTTCAGTAAAGGTCGTCTTGTTTCCAAGATTATTGTATTTCACAAGCTGTCTCTTGCTGATTCTCAATTCTTTAGCAAGATTATCCAGATTGTCGCCATTCTTTGTGAAAACAAATTTCACACCGAAATTCTCTCTGATATAATGATGGTCAGGAGTCATGCCAACCACAGCGCAGTCCACCAAAACAGGGACAGGACCAGCATTGACGACAGGTTTTTGTTTCTTGACTTTCTTTGGCTTAGCTTGTTTTGCGGGCTTAACTTCCTGCACCGGCTCTTCTTTTTTAGCAGGCTTCACCTCTTCCGATTTCTTATGAGGCTTGAATTTCTTCTTCACCACCATCTGATCATATTGCTGGAGGTCATAGTCCTCGATGAGTTTTATCAAAGCGCTGGCATACACCGGAGATGTAGCATATCCAGCCTTTTTCAAGCCATTTGCCCAGCCTTTATAATCAGTGATTTCCAAATTGAAAAGCGACGCATAACGCTGACTGTTTTTCAAAAATTTCGAATGGTCGTTATACGATTCCTCGGCATTTTTATACACCCTAAAACACTCCTGCGGCGCATCGTCATCCTGCCGCATTGTCTTGCCTTTCCAGTCGTTATGGCATTTTATTCCGAAATGGTTGTTACCCTTTGACGCCAGCTTGCTCTTCCCATTTCCTGATTCAAGGATTCCCTGTGCCAACGTTATCGACGCTGGGATCTTATACTTCACCATCTCGGTCATGGCGATATCTTTGTATTTGTCAATATAATCAAGCGTTTCCTTCTTTCTCTGCGTGTTTTGTGAGTAAGAAAGAAAACTGCCGATCATAAACAGCAACAGTATAATATATCTGGATTTGCTCGCCATTGGTGAAATAAAAACGTGTAAAATTACAAATTTTATACATGCTGCGAAAGATTTTTTTCAAAATTTGGACATAATTTATATAAATAAATTATTTTTTGTATCTTTGCCAGATTATTATACTATGAATAGTCAGATTATTAAAAAATATTTTCCAACTCTGACTGAGACGCAGATGGCTCAGTATGAACGCCTTGCGCCACTTTACGAAGATTGGAACAGCAAAATCAACCTCATCTCGAGGAAGGACATGGACAATTTTTACGAGCATCATGTCCTACATTCCTTAGCGATAGCGAAATATTTCGAGCTTCTTCCTGGCATGAAGGTTTTGGACATCGGCACTGGTGGCGGTTTCCCCGGCATTCCTTTGGCCATCATGTTTCCACAGACCAAATTCTTGCTTGTCGACAGCATCGGAAAGAAGATAAAAGTGGTTCAAGATGTAAAGGAACAACTTAATTTACAAAATGTTACAGCCATCCAGGAACGTGCCGAGAATATCAAGGAAAAGTTCGATGTGATTGTGAGCCGTGCAGTGACACAGTTGCCTGACTTCGTGAAATGGTGCAACAACAAACTGCGTGTCACCAACGACATTGAAGCGGGTGGAATCCTTTATTTAAAAGGTGGCGACATCGAAGAAGAGCTCCGCAACGTGCCAAAAAACTGGAAACGTAAGAGCACGTCGATTACGAAATGGTATGAGGAGGCGTATTTTGTGGAGAAGTATGTGATTCATTTGTTTTAGCTTAATAGTTTAATAGCTTAATAGTTTAATTTATAAAAAAATGAAGAAATTATTCTTATCAGTCTTGTTCATTGCCACAATGGCAGTGACAAGTTTCGCCCAGATGGCGATGCCGTGTCCGATGGATCCGAACGTACGCGTCGGAAAGCTTGACAACGGCTTGACTTACTACATCCGCCACAACGAGAAGCCAGCCCAGCGTGCTGATTTCTACATCGCACAGAAGGTCGGTTCAGTCCTTGAAGAAGAGAGCCAGCGTGGTCTCGCCCACTTCCTCGAGCACATGGCGTTCAATGGAACAACAAACCTTCCAGGTATGACGCTCCGCGAGTATCTCCAGAGCCGCGGTATCAAATTCGGTGAAAACCTCAACGCAGGCACAGGCATCGACCAGACAGTCTACATGGTGACCAACGTCCCGACCACCATCCCGGGTCTCGTCGACACATGCCTCTTGATCCTCCACGACTGGTCGAGCTTCATTGCTCTTGAAGAAGCTGAGATCGACAACGAACGTGGTGTCATCCTTGAAGAGCTCCGCACACGTGAAGACGCCAGCGAGCGTATCATGAAGGAAATCCTTCCTGTGATGTATCCTAACAGCCCTTACGCCAACCGTCTGCCAGGCGGTCTTCCGGAAGTGGTTGCCAACTTCGAGTATCAGACACTCCGCGACTACTATCACAAATGGTATCGTCCTGACCTCCAAGGCATTATCATCGTTGGTGACATCGATGTCGACGCCATCGAGGCTCGCATCAAAGAGATGTTTGCCGACATCCCGGCTCCAGTCAACCCGGCTCCAAGACCACAATTTATGATTGAAGACAACGTCGAGCCTATCGTGGCAGTCGCTTCTGACCCTGAGGCAACAAACTACAACGTCAATATTTATTACAAGACAGAAGCAACTCCAGATTCATTGAAGAACGACCTCAACTATTGGATTGGACAATATGCTTTGTCAATGATTTCAATGATGGAAATCAACCGTTTGGAGGAGATCACACAGAAAGCCAACCCTCCTTTCATCTACGGATATAGCTATTATTCAAACTATTACATCGCTCCTACAGAAGACGCATGGAATAGCTTCGCAATGGCTAAAGACGCTGCCGGTATCGACGAAGCAATGACAGCTCTCATTATAGAAAACAAACGTATGGCTGAGTACGGATTCACCAACTCAGAATATGAGAGAGCCAAAGCTGACTTCATGAAACAAGTTGAAAGCCAATACAATGAGAGAAACAACACAGAAAACCGCAAATATGTCAACGAGTGCCTTAACAACTTCCTCAGCAATGAGCCTATGATGGGCATCGAGACAGAATATGCTCTGTATCAGCAGGTTATCCCAAGCATTCCGCTTGAAGTAATCAACATGTTCGCTCAGCAGCTCATCCACGACGACAATCTCGTCATCACCGTGACAGCTCCTCAGAAAGAAGGTGAGACACTCCCGACAGCTGAAGAAATCCTCGCTTTCTACGTAGCAGCCAACGCAGCAGAAGTTGAGCCTTATACAGAAGAGGTGTTCGACGGTCCTATCGTACCTAACATGCCAAAACCTGGCAAGATCAAGAAAGTAGTTGATTGCCCACCATTCGATGCTAAGATATTGACACTCAGCAACGGCATGAGAGTTTTCTATAAGAAGACCAACTTCAAGGAAGACGAAATCAGATTCACTGCCATGAGCGACGGCGGTATCTCTGTCCTCAAACAGGATGACTTCACCACATTGAAGGAACTCGACGAACTCATCGGAATCGGCGGTGTCGGCGACTTCAGTCAAACCGATCTCCCGAAAGTTCTTGCAGGCAAGAAAGTACGCGTCAACCCTTACATCGACACATATTCAGAAGGCATGAGCGGATCCTGCACACCTAAAGACCTCGAGACAATGATGCAGCTTATCTACTTGTACTTCACCTCACCTCGTTCAGATGAAGAAGCATTCCAGTCATACGCTCAGCGCACCAAGTCACTTCTTGAAAATCAGGAAAACAACCCGATGATTGCATTCTCAGATTCTCTTATCAAGGTTATGTACAACAACCATCCGTTCCGCATGAGAATGAAAGCTGAAGATGTCGACAATATTGACTACGCTAAGGCAATGGAGATGTACAATGATCGTTTCAAAGATCCTAACAACTTCACTTTCTACTTCGTAGGAAACATCGACGAAGAGACATTCAAGCCATTGGTCGAGCAGTATCTCGCTTCTTTGAAGAAGAACAAACGCAAAGAGACTTGGAAAGACATCAACCTCAGCATCCCGGAGAACGACTACATCTGCAAATATGAGAAAGAGATGCAGAATCCGAAGGCCACAATCTATATGATTATCAACGGCACAATGGAATATAGCTATCATAACCAGTTGTACATGAGTGCTTTGAGCGATGTGATGGATATCTACTACACACGCACCATCCGTGAGGAAGAAGGCGGCACATACGGCGTCGGCGTCATGGGTCAGATCAGTGACAAACCAAAGGATGCTTATCTGTTCCTCGTCGCTTTCGACACCAACAAAGAGATGCATGAGAAACTCATGAACAAAGTCTACGAAGGCCTCAACGACGTGGCTCAGAACGGTCCTGCTCAGGAAGACTTGACAAAAGTTGTTGAAAACATGTACAAGAAACGTGCCGAACAGCTCGAAGAAAACAGCTTCTGGGCTGGCGCAATGGAGAAATTTGAGGAAGACAAGGTCAACATCGTGGCAGAATACGACGAGATCGTGAAGTCAATCACTCCTCAGACCATCGCCGACTTCGCTAAAGAAGTGCTGAAAGGCTACAAGAAGGAGATCGTACAACTTCCTACTGAATAATAGTTGAGAGTTTAGAGTGTAGAGTTTAGAGTAGTTTTAAAGTTGAAAGTATAAAGTTTAAAAGTTTAAAAATATGACAGAAAAACTTCAAACACTTCGCGACAACGCCGCCATGAGATGGACTGCGTTGCTGCTGTTGGCGCTCGCAATGTTCTGCGCCTACATCTTCATGGACATCTTGTCGCCTATCAAAGACTTGATGCAGACCGAGCGTGGTTGGGATAGCTTGGCATTCGGCACAATGCAGGGTTCCGAGACCTTCCTCAACGTCTTCGTGTTCTTCCTCATCTTCGCAGGTATCATCCTCGACAAGATGGGTGTTCGTTTCACAGCAGTGCTTTCAGGCGCCGTGATGCTCGTTGGCGGTTTGATTAAGTATTACGCCATCAGCGAAAGCTTCTTCGGTAGCGGTCTTGAGAGATGGTTCACAGAAAACCTCAACTACATCCCGATTTTTGAAGAACTTGGCGTTTCTCCATTCTACAGAGGCATGCCAGCATCAGCAAAAATGGCAGCTGTAGGTTTCATGATCTTCGGCTGCGGTGCTGAGATGGCAGGTATCACAGTCAGCCGTGGTATCGTGAAATGGTTCAAAGGTCGTGAAACAGCATTGGCAATGGGTTCTGAGATGGCATTGGCACGTCTCGGTGTCGCCACATGTATGATCTTCTCACCTTATTTCGCAAAACTCGGTGGAACGATCAACGTGAGCCGCTCAGTGGCATTCGGCGTAGTACTTCTCTGCATCGCCCTCATGATGTTCGTGGTTTATTTCTTCATGGATAAGAAACTCGATAAACAGACTGGCGAAGCTGAAGAGTCAGACGAGCCATTCAAAGTCAGCGATATCGGCAAGATTTTGTCAAGCCTCGGTTTCTGGCTCGTGGCATTGCTCTGCGTGCTTTATTACTCAGCAATCTTCCCATTCCAGAAATATGCTGTCAACATGCTTCAGTGCAACCTTACACTCATTGAAGCCGACCCGACATCATTCTGGGGAGGCAGCTCAGTGACAATCGTACAGTATATCGTGATGCTGCTCGTTGCTATCTGCTCATTCGCAAGCAACTTCTCAAAGAAAAAGAGCCTGAAACTCGGTCTTATGGTTATCGCTGTCGTCGCCCTCGTAATTTACTGCTACATGGGTTACATGCGTGGCACCGCTGAGACCATCTTCGCAGTGTTCCCGCTCCTCGCAGTGGCTATCACTCCTATCCTTGGCAACTATGTCGACCACAAAGGTAAAGCTGCTTCAATGCTTATGATCGGTTCTATCCTCTTGGTCATCTGCCACTTGACATTCGCCTTCATCCTGCCTATGTTCAAAGGCAACGCAGCAGGCGGCACCATCGTGGCTTACATCACAATCTTGGTTTTAGGCGCCTCATTCTCATTGGTGCCTGCAGCATTGTGGCCAAGCGTTCCGAAGCTCGTCGACGAGAAGATCATCGGTTCAGCCTACGCTCTTATCTTCTGGATTCAGAACATCGGTCTGTGGCTGTTCCCATTGCTCATCGGTAAGGTTCTTGAAAACACCAACCCTGTTGGAACAAATCCTGATGAACTCAACTACACATGGGCATTGATTATGCTCGCATGCCTCGGCATCGCAGCATTGCTCATCGGTCTCTACCTCAAGGTTGTCGACAAGAAGAAACACCTTGGCCTGGAAGAGCCTAACATCAAGGAATAAGCTTCCTCGCACCTTCGGTGCTCGGAATGACAAATAAAATGAATTAATCAGGCGCGGCTTGATGGCACCTGCAAATTTGCAGGTGCCATCGACTTTTTGTTTGTCATTCCGAGCCGTCAGGCGAGGAATCTTATTTTTTTCTTGCTTTTTTTATTATTGTTTTGTAACTTTGCGAGGTTAAAACTCATTAATATGAAAAAATTATTCTTTACTATTATCGCTTTGGCAGTGGCATTTACTGTTAAGGCTCAGTGGGTCAACAACCCATCTACTAACACATTTATTGCCAACTCCTCGGCTGATGCCGGTGAGGTCTATCTATCCACCGACCCGGTTTCAGGTGACACCTACGTCCAGTGGGCGCAGTTTGGATCAAACAGCTGGTCGCCTACTCTGCAGCGTCTCAACGAAGCTGGCGAGCCACAGTGGGGCGATGCCGGCATTCATCCGAGCTACCACCAGATGACAAGCTGGTCGCAAGGTTTTGCTATGGCTTCAACAACCGACGGTGCAGTGGTGACATGTTTTGCAACTGAAGCAGGACATACAATAGCTATCAAAATCAACGCTGACGGCACCTACGCCTGGGGCGAGCAAGGTCTCACCCTCTTCGGTGGCGCAGGCGAATCACGCACCGAGCTCCTCGCAGGCGACGACGGCGGTGTGTGGGCTCTGGGCACCAGCGTCGATAACGGCAACCTCTATCTTTGCTACATCGAAGCCAACGGCACAATGAACCCGACAATAACCATAAGCGACGACAATGGTGCACTGTGCATGTTCGGACTTTTGGTTCCAGCACCAAATGACAATGTGTTTGTGGTTTATGAAAAAGAGCAATGGGCTTACACCTATTTCTATGAAAAAGACATCCGCGTGGTGGGTTATAGCAAGGACGGCACTCAGATCTCTGACGACGTACAGCTGATGTCACCTGTGACAATCCCAGGTAGCTACATACATTATGTGGTGCCTGACGGACTCGGTGGCGGCTATGTTTACATCTGGCACGCAGGCGGTGTAGGAGGCAACTTCAACACCTACGTGTTCCACTTCAACCAAAACGGAGCATCAACCATCACCAATCTTAACGGAATCCCAGTACACTCAGAAGATCCGTACAATTATTACATCGATGCATACGCCACCGTTGATCCTGTGAGCCACGATCTCATCATCGTTTACGTGCAAACCGACGCACAATTTCAACAAGAGTCAAGAGTTTACGCCAACCGCTTCAACACTATCGGCGACAGACTCTGGAACGAGGGCGTTCTTTTCGTCGAAGAAAACGGCAACGACCATTCCAGTCTGCGCATCGACGCTTTTGAATACGGCGGCGGATACGCATTCTTCTACAACGAAGGCGACGGCTACAACAGTACCTTAAAAGCTATCGGTATTGACGATAGTGGTAACCCTATCTGGAATACCACCATGAGCTCTAACAGCTACCCTCGCACCATGTGCAGAAATACTTGCGGTTACCGCGCAGGTCAGAATATCATGGCATGGGTTAATAGCAACACCGGAGGCTTGTACGGACAGAATATCGGTCAGAACGGCGAGATGGGCGTGATAACACCTCCTACCCCACCAACGCCATGCGATGCTCCTACCGATTTCGCAGGCGAAGCTTATTACAATCCTGAGACAGGCGTCGGCGCAGCTGTGCTTTCCTGGACAGCACCTGAGACCACACCTCTACACTACAACCTCTATTGCGATGCAACCAAGGAAATAATCGAGATAGACGCCGAATACGATTCTTACTATCTTGAAAGAGATCCAGGCGAGTATATCTTCAAACTCACAGCCGTCTACGAAGACTGCGAGTCGAACTATGCACTCACAGCAAACGGCGACAACTACATCCTCATCAATATTCCTGACCACACATCTGTATCAGAAATCGAATACGAGGAAATCATCAACATCGTAGAGATTTATAACATCAACGGACAGATCATCAAAGTCAACAGCATCGACGATCTGAGCCAGGGAATGTACCTTATCAAAGGCATGACACAAAGCGGAAAGACGGTTGTAAGAAAAATCGTCAAATAATAGAATCGTCAGCTAATAAAAACTGAGAAGGGATGCCGGGCGGCATCCCTTTCTCACAAACTACTTTTTAACTTTACTATTTATAACTATTCACTAGTTCTTTTTTAATTTGCGTGTTGCAGCATAACCTGCACCAAGCACTGTCATTATCAGCAATCCGCTGCCGAGAGGTCCTGGATTTGGATCTTCACCCGCACCAAAGAGATTCCACGCCGGCAAGGCTACAATGAATTCCGAGTTGATTGGGTCGGAGGTTGTTCTGCCTCCTCCCCAATCATTGACAAAAGCGTCATTTCTCCCCTGTGCGCTGACGCTCGCGCACATCATCATTACGAGTAATATGGTTAATATGTTTTTTTTCATCGTTGTATTCATTTAAAATTATTTGACAAAAAATTTCTGAGTCTTTCCATTCAATTTGAAGATGTAAATACCTTCCTGTAGAGACGATGTGCTCATCGTCTGGATACCATTGATATCCTGAGTCATCACTATGCGACCCATCATGTCGAACACCTGCAACTTACCTTCGCCGTTAATAACGATATCGCTATCGTTTTGCCAAGCAAAGTTCTCGTTTTCAACGCCGCCTTCGTTACCTTCATAATCGAATTCCACGATGAAACGCTCAGCATTGTCATTAGTTGTACTGATGAATGAATATTCATCTTCAATAAGCATGTCAACGTCTTTGCCAGTCAGTCTGTCGATGAGGTGGAGATAGCTGAAATCGCCGTTGGCATTCAAATTGAGTGTATATTTTCCAAACTCATGGCTCTTGAAGCAGAGACCCACTGCCTTAACACCAGTCTGCACATGTGCAGCAGCGAAATTTCCACCGTTGTAGTTGATATAAAGCATTGGAGCGCTTTCGTTGTAATGAGCCAGCTTTTTGAATCCTTCACCTTCATTAAACTTGATGCATGCAGCATCGGTGTATTCGTCGTTGTTAACCGTAAACCAAATGCTGTTGTCGCTTGATTTGCAATAAACCACTGGTGCTTCATCAGTATTGCTCATGGTGATGTCTACATCATCGTTACCCTCTTTTACAAGAACCATAAAAGCAGTACCTGAAGGAATAGCCTCGTCGTCGTTCTTATAATCCCATGTTCCATCCGACTCCAAAACACAATAACCTTCTACGAGATCTGTGCTTGAGAATGCCACACCTTTATATATATTATGTGTATATGGATTGCCGAGAAGGTTAAATCCGTGATCGTTGGTGCGTGTCAAGCTGCACTTAACATCTTCTGCGTTGATTGAGCCTGAATATTTGATGTCGCCACCAAATGTTGTACGATAAATGTATCCGCGGCCGTTTTCAAATGCATTAAATTCGTTGCTCGGATCTCTGTATTCCTCCCACATCGGGACGGTTTCATTATATCTGTAAATATTATGTTTCTCACCTGATGTCAGTTCATCAACAGCTGCAAAAGCCTGACCATTGATAGGCGATGCTATTGTGTTCCAAGCATGCTTGCTCACCTCATCTGAAGGCAACACTGTTTTATAAACATCAGCTACGATAGAGTTGTCGCTGATAAACTGAGCGCCATCCATTATAGTGACTGAGCCTTTGCTGCTCACAATGATATCATTTACCTTTGCGTTGCAATCCTCTGGGATTGTGACATTTGCGGAAATCATAACATCACCGCCTGAAGGAATCAATCCATATTTCCAATTGGCTGCATCGTTCCACATACCGTCCTTTTGAAGATCATAACGTTCAACAAATGTAGTGGTGTAAGAGTCATCTGAGTTGTCGTAAACATAATTGATACCATCGGCGCCACCTACTATATTATTATTATCTGTTTGGTATGTCCAACCATAAAATTTAATTTTGTTATCATTGATCAATTCAGCACCTGTGGCATAATAGTATTGATTATCAAATGATAATTGTCTTGAAATAACACCTTCCGGAACGACTGACGGGGCCTGATCGCCTTGTTCCATCACTTCATCGTATGAATAGTCGTGTACATAGTATACATTGCCCTCATATTTCACATTCTTCTCGTCACCTGTTCTGTGGAAGTTAGCCATGCTGTTTTTCAAATTGTCGTCATTTGGCTTAACATCAATATAACCGGCCATAATGCAATCATAATAAACCACTTTATTGTTGACCCATCCAATAAAGCCTGTGCATTTGTTAGCAGTTTTTACTTCTTTTGAGTCGGTGATTGAACCGTCAAATATACATTGATAGAAATTCATCACACCTTTCTCGTTCTGACCGACAAGACCACCATGGGTGCAGTCATATCGTCTGTTGTTGCTACCATTGGGAACAACATTGCCGTTGATGTCAATATATTCTTTAATGCCATCACAATGAATATTAACGCTGCTTATGCAATTAGCCAACCAATGTTGTGTCCCAGTGCCGGCACCAAACGCATATCCGATAAAACCACCGGCGAATTTATGATCAGTGACGATAGTGCCATCAACGTGAAGGTTTTGGATAGTTGCTCCATCTGTCACTCCGAAAAGAGCCGCATAGTCGTTTTCACGCACCAAATAAAGGTGGATAATGTGAAAATCACCGTCAAAAGAGCCGCTGAATGGGTGTTGTTTGTCTTTTCCGACCACTGTAGTGTAAGGGTTTACTGCATCACCTAGAGTAAGGTCGGCTGTAAGTTTGTAGAAGGCATGTCGGTCATCGTTTGTTCCTGTGTTGATTTTTGTTGTGAATGTAGCCCAATCTTCTGATGAATTAATAAGATAAGGGTTTGCTTTTGTGCCTTCACCTGAGAGCTGTTGTGCCCAAGCGAATGTTGTTGTGAGTACTGCGAGGAGGGTCAACAATAACCTCCCCGCGAAAAAGTCTGTTGTCGTTTTCATTTTACTATTGCTTATATTTTTGCCTTTCATATTGTCGTTGTTTGAAGGCGCAAAAATATAGCAACATCACGACAAACGCTTTACTCTGCGTGTAAAACGTTTTATTTTAAAGCTAAATAATTTTATTCTGCGTGTAAAAATTTTACTCTGCGTGTATTTTAAGGATGTATTCCTTGGGTGAGACATCCATTATACGCTTAAACACCTGCGAGAAGGCACTTCCAGATGAGAATCCTGAGCTAAGGGCTATCTGCTCCAGCTTTGCAGTATTGTCGGCTTTTAGCATCTCGCAGGCATGCTCAATACGCATTGTGTTGATGAGTTTATAAAACGATTGGTATTTGCTGCGGGCTATCACCTCGCTGATATAATTTCTGTTGATATGCATAAGGTCGATGAGGTCATTCATCGTGATATGCTCCTCAAGATAAAGATTCTTACTACGGATGACATCAACGATCTTCTGCTCGGTTTCTTTGCAGTATTTTTCCGACAGTCTATACTTGCTCGAAGCGTCAGTTGTCTCAGTATCATCTTTCTTTTTTAAATCCAGCGGCAACTTCTTGGCGTTGCGATGCGGGTTCAATGTGTTGAATGCAAGCCAGATGTTCATCACGATTAAAATCAAATCGCGCACAATCTTCGCAATAGGGAGACTGATAAGGAAACTCGCAATAAGCACCAGGCAAACAATAAGCGGATGCCACATTATGCTCTTTGCAAATTTTACAGGGAAGTCGCTATCATTTGAAAACTCATTTTCGTCAATCTCACGTATCTGACCCACCAGTTTCAACCTGCATCTGTCAAGCAAACTCATATACCATAAAACTACCAGCATTACCACAACACATGCAATCGTTCTAAACAATGGTGTGAATTCTATGATACCGAAAACCGGGAGCAATAAACCTAACCAGCATAGTGATGCAGGCAGTTGGAAAACACAAAGTTTGCGAGGCGTTGTGAAATCGAGGAAGAAATAACCTCTGATGAGAACCACCATATACGAAATGACAAACAACATCGAGGCGCCGTTCACGCAAAACAGCACTTCGGGCTTCCATATCCAAAAAACAAACGGCAGCTCGAGAACCTGCATCATGAACATGTTTGCCAATGTATTGTGAGCAGGATACAACTCTCCAAACACCTCTTTGTAGGCATCCGGCACATAAAAACTCTTCAGGAGCCCGCCGTAAAGACAGGTCGTGATATAAACCAGGTTGACCGAGTACAGTATTATCGTTATTGTATCAATTTCCATAATTTATATTCTTCCTTAAATACAAAAAAAAAGAATCCTGTCATCCTCGACGGGATTCTCTTGGTGGAAACTGCTGGGTTCGAACCAGCGACCTCCTGCTTGTAAGGCAGGCGCTCTGAACCAACTGAGCTAAGCTTCCCTGCGCTTCATTTTTGCGAGTGCAAAAGTAGTGCTTTTTTCAATACACCCGACAATTATTCTTAAAAAAATTTTGAGCGGATTACGGGTCTCGAACCCGCGACCTGCAGCTTGGGAAGCTGCCGCTCTACCAACTGAGCTAAATCCGCGATTTTTATAGGCTGCAAAAATACAATTTTTTTTGATACTTTACGATTTTTAATAATTAAAAGATTTTTAATACCCTTTACAGAAATGCGACTAGAAATGCGACCTACCACCAGGTACTGTGAGTATTTCGAAAAGGGTATTAAAAATCTAAATCACTAATTATTTTTTGTATCTTTGCAGAAAATAAATTTTACAACTATGATTATAGACAAAATAAGAAAGGCAATTGAAACCAGAAATTGGACGGTCACCAAAGCAAACGACTCCTGGTCGGTGTTTAAAATAATGTCGGAATTCGTCAACGGATATGAGACACTTTCACGAATCGGACCTTGCGTAGCCATCTTCGGCTCAGCCCGTATTAAAGACGACAATCCTTATTATCTGAAAGCTGAAGAGACGGCGTCAAAGCTCGTTGAGAAAGGCTTCGGCGTCATCACAGGCGGCGGTCCGGGCATCATGGAGGCAGGCAACAAAGGCGCTCACGAAGCCGGCGGCAAGAGCGTGGGTCTCAACATAGTGCTGCCTCATGAACAACACTCCAACCCATATATCGACAGCGACAAATCGATCAACTTCGATTATTTCTACATCCGTAAGACGATGTTCACCCGCTATGCACAAGGTTTCATAGCCTTCCCGGGCGGATTCGGCACCCTCGACGAGCTGTCGGAAGCTATAACGCTCATCCAAACCCACAAGATATCAAACTTCCCTATCGTGATGTTCGGCTCACAGTTCTGGGCTCCATTAGTCGACTGGTTCCGCCAGA
Organism: uncultured Bacteroidales bacterium; assembly: GCA_905234275.1. GTDB lineage: Bacteria > Bacteroidota > Bacteroidia > Bacteroidales > F082 > Limimorpha. The sequence continues at coordinate 195,691 of CAJOHD010000004.1, forward strand.
CTCTACTCGACAATAAGATGATCAAAGAAGAAGACTTCAGCCTCTTCCATATAGTTGACGACGTTGACGAGGCTGTGAATATTATCGACGAGTTCTATAAGAAATACGAACTTAAACCTAACTTCTGATGTCAAGAGTTCTCATCATCGACGACGAGCCTGCCATCCGCAGAGCGATGCACGGCATATTGGAAAACGAAGGGTATACTATCGCCGAGGCGGCGTCAGCCGTCGAGGCGATACCCATGCTTAACGACAACACCTTCGACGCCATATTCTGCGACATCAAAATGCCTCAGATGGACGGCATAGAGTTTCTCGAGAAAGCTAAAACGCTCACCGATACACCTATTATAATTATTTCCGGTCACGGAACAATAGACATTGCCGTCGATGCTATAAAAAAAGGCGCCTACGACTTCATCGAGAAGCCTATGGACCTCAACCGCATGCTCATCACGCTGCGTAACGCCTTGGATAAAAACCGACTCGTCAATGAGACGAAGAAACTTCGCAACGTGGTAAGCAAACAATATGAAATGGTAGGCACCTCCCCCGCTATGCAGGAACTCAACGACATGATTGAGCGCGTGGCTCCTACCAATGCCCGCGTGCTCATCCTCGGCGAAAACGGCACCGGCAAAGAACTCGTGGCCCGTCAGCTGCACGAAATGAGTCCACGCAACAACGGTCCATTTATCGAGGTCAACTGCGCCGCCATCCCATCAGAACTCATCGAGAGCCAGCTGTTCGGACACGAAAAAGGAGCTTTCACCTCAGCCATCAAACAGAAAAAAGGCGACTTCGAGCTTGCCGACAACGGCACATTGTTCCTTGACGAGATTGGCGACATGAGTCTCGCTGCCCAAGCCAAGGTGCTGCGCGCACTTCAGGAAAACAAGATAACCCGAGTGGGCGGCGAAGAAGAGATAAAAGTCGATGTCAGAGTGGTTGCGGCCACCAACAAAAACCTTCAGGACGAGATAGCCAAAGGCAACTTCCGTGAAGACCTCTACCACCGCATCAGCATGATAATAATGCGAGTGCCTCCACTGCGCGAACGACTCGACGACATACCTTTATTAATTAATAGCTTCGTGGTGAAATCTGCCAACGAGATGGGCAAGCCAATCCCGACATTCACTGACAAAGCCATCGAAGAACTGAAAAAACAGCAGTGGACGGGCAACATCCGCGAGTTGCAAAACGTCGTCGGACGTCTTGTAATACTCTGTGGCTCAACTATTTCCGAAGAAGATGTAAAAAAATACGTCTAATCTTTAATCCATAACAAGCCTCAAGCCTGTTTCGTCACTTCTTATCATTTCATCGAGATATGAGCGGCTTGTCACCTTGCAATTTTCTGTTGAGCTAGCCCAACAACCACCTTTCACCACATGTTCGTAGCCTTTCTTGTCTCTGCACCACTCACTCACATTCCCTGTCATATCATACAATCCCAAGGCATTAGGTTCTTTGCTACCGACAAGATGCGTTCCACCATTGCTGTTATCCTCATTCCAGCCCTGAGGGACTACGCCTCCTTTGGCACCTCCCTTGGCTGCATACTCCCACTCCGCCTCCGACGGCATTCGGAACTTCTTACCGGTTAACGAGTTCAGCTTCTTGATAAAGTCCTGACAATCATTCCAGTTGATATAATACATCGGCATATTATCACCCACGCCTCTCAGTTTGAACGATGGGTCGAGCTTATCACGCTGCTGCGAGATGGTAGTACCCATAACAGTTTTCCACAGCCCCTGCGTAACCTCAAATTTCCCGATAAGGAAATCACCTATCTTGCCGTTGCCTTTCACAGCTATCATTTCGAACGAGGCTCCGTTAACCTTAACCGTGATGTCTTTCAACTCTTTCTTTACAGGTTTCGCTTCAATCTTCTTCTCCTCAGGCTGCGTCACAACAGGCTCAACCTCCTCAACCACTGTATGAATCTCTTCCTCTGTAGCACTATTTCCGAAATTCATTACACTGATGACTACAGCGTATACTAAAACCAATAACAAAACAGCTATAAGCCATCCGTTTTTCTTATTTGGTTTCGCTTGTAAATTAGCAGTTCCATCCTTTTTTTCATAACCGAGATGCTCAAGCAAACGCTCTTTCCTGTTTTTATCGAGCTTGCATATCTCTTTCTCTATACTGTTGATTTTGTCAACAGTCTCGTTACACTTTTCTTCCAATACCTTCTGTTCCGCCTCCAGCTTCTCAATCTTTTGCTTGTTAACAGCAACCGCTTCATGCTCAAGATATTGCTTAATGCTAGACACTAACCGTTTGAACGATTTATCCTCGTTGTTATAAGCAATATAATCGAAATCCGAGATGTAAAAGTTTATCGAATCGTCGTACGGCGCGTCGTCATACTTAAATGGAATTATCTTTTTCTTATACGATATCGCTGTCGCTATCTCCTTCCTCGTCCATTCCGATTTATTCGAGTTTTCTGACGACACAAAAATCAAAACCTTCGAATTTTTGATACTGTTTGCAATGAGATGAGCAAACTCGTCACCCGAATTGATGCCGTCCTCGTCAAACCAATAGCTGATACCGTTGTCCTTCAGCAGATTTTTGATTTTCTCAACAATACTCCCTTTGATGACATTTCCTGATTCATCAACATAATCTTTACGGGAATAGCTTATAAATACATCGTATTGCATAAAACGTTATTTTACTTGGTATTTATACACCATCAACTTATAGTTTTCAATCGCGTTCCACATAAAACAATGCTCTTTCTGGTTCCATACCATATAATGCGGCGTCGTCACGCTTTCTATCTTCTTTCCATCGATAATAATGTACGGTGATTCGTTGTTGTACTCGAGTCTATGCTTGCCGTCGGGCGAGGTCACAACAAAACTCTTATTATTGTCGTTTAAGGTCGGATAATAGTAATTCTTAATGTTTTCGTTAAAATCTCTCGCCTGATAATCCAGTCCGTAGAAGAAACCTTTCTCGTTTTTAAAGATATAATTGAACACCTGATCATCGTCAACAGTCAGCGACTTGACCTCAACGCCGTCGACAACAACATTTTCATTGAGATACACTTTCTCGCTAAAACCTTCACCATCAACAATATACATATAATCACCATTATTATTGATATCCGCATTTTTGATAGCATCAGACAACCTCGTGACATACACTCCATCAACCATCACGTAATCCTGACCGGCTGCGATCCAATGTTCGCCGTTATGTGAGAATTTCAGATTCAGACTATTAATAACACCGTCGAGCTCATAACCTACACCATCCACAATCAGCAATGTGTTATTCATGGCTTTGTCGTTGTAAAGAATGTAATAATGTCCGTCATAACACTTAAAATACTTCACTTTTTCCTTTGGGACGAACTTTAAAAGCTTGTCATTGATTGAACACTGTACGAACTCACCTTCATACATGGAAGGTTCTAGAACACTATAATTGTTTATGCTAGAAAACTCATCGCCATATTCAACATAAGTATATACGTTTTTATTTTTATAAACAAAACCTTTGGTCAGAACTTCATTTATACCATCATATGGACCATAATTTTTATTACCTACTATTAAATTGTATTTAATGATATCGCCTTCCATACTTGATGTATTCGTTTTGGATATGTAGACACATTCGTCTGGTGTATATCCAGCACGAAGAATTTCGACAGGTAGATCAATCTTTTTAAAATTCAAAACATAATTGTTCATCGCCACGAATTTCGGGTTATCATTCCTGTCTCTAACAATCACAAAAAACCTATAATTCAAAGTGTATTTACCTTGATCAAATACCAAATCTTCAAAATCGACCACAAATTCTCCTTGCTTAACATTAGGATATGCATACAATCCTAAATCAATCTTGCCTATTTCCGCTTTTGAAAGTCTTTTGTCGTATTGTGCAAAAACCATCGAAACCGACAGTATCAGCAGACACAAAAATATAATAAGCTTCTTCATCTGTTAATCTTTTTACCAGTTAAACAATTCGCCAAAACTAAAACCGACTCCAAAGTCCACAGTCAGATATCTAGTATCTTTTTCCAACTCGCAGCATCGCATCATGATTGTCAGAGGTATACGCCACACGTTCAAGACGAAGCCCGCTTCAGCTTGCACACCTTTTGTCTCGAAACTGCCATCACGCATCGACACCTGATAGCCACCTCCCATCATGACATCAATATATCCAGGCATGATGTTAAATACAACACCCGCTGTAAGTCCAGGATTTATCTCGTCGATTGTCACAGTCTCAACGTTAGGATCCTCGCCTGTAATCGTATCATATCTATACCACTCGCTCATCGCCTTGATATAATAGCGTAGATTATTCTTTCCGATGTCACTGAACATGAATCCATAGCCGTTTCTGCCAGGATTATACATCAGATTCAGCGACCACCATCGTCTGCTTCGAGTTGCACAGTAGCCGTAGTTTTTGTCGTAATATCTGTTGAAATACATGCCCAAGCCAGCCGAGAAATCAACATATTGCTTGTCAAGACCTATATTATTGAATTGCAAACCGAGTGATACGAAGGCTCTCTTGTAGTAGAACATCAAGCCTGCCTCGCCTTCTATCGCCACTTTCACGTCGCTCAACGGGTTTCTTTGGATAGATATATTCTCACTTTTTTCTTCAGTCCTTAATGTATCGTTCGAGAACATGACACCGAGACCGACGTATGCCGACATCCATGGCATAATCTCGTAAGTCGGACCTAAAGACATGATATATAACGGGCTTTTAGTCGAGCTGCTTGACAATTCCCAGCTGTTAAGCCTCAGCTGGAAGTGGTTGTAGCCGCCCCATTTCTTAACTCCTATAAAACCGCTTCTGAGTCCGAAAGTCTCACTCGATATCGTGGCTTCCAGATATCTCATGCCAGTATTGAACTGTATGTTTTCTGCATGGCTGTTAAACAGATAGCTGCATTGCTCTCTACCCAACCTCACCATGCGCACTGAATCGTCGGCTGCGATGTTCAACGGAGTACGTCCCGCTTTTTTGCCATCGATATATACTAATGCCCACGATGGCTTGCTGTCGACAACGATGACGGGTGTCACCTCAACAATGCCTTTTTGCAACACATTGACTTTATACGTCTTAGTGTCGGTACTGATGATAAACGATCCTCTTCTGTCAGACGTCTCGTTGGCTGTACATTCCAGCAATACCGCATCGCCAGAATGCGTCACGCTCAACCATTCGTCATTGCTCGTGCATGTCCACGCATCTGCATCGTTACCAACCGGAATAGCCATTGAACCTCCAAACGACTCAATGACGACATCTTCTTTCGGCGCCAAAAACCGCGACTCGTGCGATTTCTGCGTGATCTCAAAACTCGTTTTCTCATCAAACGCAGTGATATCGACTGTGCCGTATCTCGACACCGGCCAAGGGTTAGCCTCACAAATAACAACAAGCGAATCACCTATCTCATATGCACTGATCCACGAATCACTCGTCACTATATCCCAATTTGTCACGTTAGTCTCGATAATTCTTATCGCACTGTCCTGTCGTGCCTCAAATTCGATATTGTTTCTTATCGACTTCAAAACAGTCTTGCCCTCTTCCTGAAACACATGCAGCTTCTTGGTCAAATCACCTGTGTAAACCACAATATCGCCTTCCCTACTGCGATGAACACGGTTTTTCAGACATGTTACAGCAAGCACATTGTTTCGTTTATACACACTCAGCCAGTATGGCACATTCATGAAGTCCCACTCCAAACTGTTAGTAGTAATAAATATTGAGTCTGTCGACTGCTCCGATTCAAAAAACAGCGTGTCTTGACTTAATCGCAATGTTGGCTCAACAGCGATTCTGTTGCCCGAACGTGGCGACACAACACCATATGGTGCCAGATTCACCTCAATATTTTTGGTTTCGCCGATAGTAATCTCAACATATTCGGCATAGTCATAATAACCGTTCAACTTAACCTCGATATTGTTCGCACCGCGTTTTATCTTCTTCAGAAGATATGGTGTCGTTCCCGATCTTAAGCCATTAATAAAAACATCAGCACCTTCAGGCACAGAAGTCACCGTCAGATATCCGAACAACGGCTGCAGATCAATGGTCAGAGTTTCATTTTTATCAAGAATGATAGTTTTATTCTTCTCGGCAAGATAGTCATCACATTCAACCGAATAGTTATGTTCTCCCATACTTAAGTTGACACTGGCAAAGCCGTTATGCCCCACCTCTTGTCCATCGACGAAAATCTTCGATTCGGCTGGTGTCGCCACTATAGTCAGATTCGCCGAACGCATCACCAAATCAAGCTGATAAACACGATTCTTCGTCAACTGCATCGGCATCTGATATTCTAGCGTCGTACCTTGATATTTAAACACCAGCTTGCCTTTCACTCCCGACGATAGAATAATCTTATAGCTTCCGTCGTTAGCGTCAATACTGGCATTTCCGACCGTCAGCGTAGAGCTCGGTGAATAAAAGCTGATGTCATTTAGAATCTTACTGTCAAAGCCTTTAGCCACGATTTTCACCATAGCCCAAGGCTTGCCGTTATTGTCGGTCTTACGCATTCCGTCTGGTAAAATAAACGTGTGTTCTGGCCCTAAAATACGGAAATCGTCAACACACAAAAACGAATCGCTGTTTTGCGCCTCAAGCGATAACGAAAGACAAATTATTAACCAAAGTAGAAATTTCCTCATATTAAATCATTTCAACAATAATATCATCAAAACCTATAGGATTGTCAGTTTTTTCAGGCTCCCACGTCCTTACATGAATCACAGGCAGATCCTCGCGCAAATCGACCATCAGGAATAGATATCCCACATCGCCATAGGTGCTTGACAGATACTCCTGCTTAACCTGAATGCCATAAAGCTCCAGTCCTGACTTATGTTGCGTAAAATCAGTATCCAAAAACCTGATATTGACGAACTCGTTCTTCCCGAACACTGTGTGCAACTTCTCTATATACTTGCCTTTACTCAAAGTGTCATACCTCACCTTGGTTTCCGTCGCCAGATGCATAATATCGCCTTTTTGCTTTTGTTTCAACACCGTTCCCACAACAATCAAAGCGTCATCCGAGAAAATCTTATCAAGATAATCAAGACGTTTCAAAGCATAGGCTGTCTGATAATCTTCCAAAAAATCAATCAAAATCATCCTCGACTCAGGATTCCACTGGTCCTTGCCCAAGATGTCAATCTCCGCCATATCTGACAGTCGGAACGCTATAGATACAACCTTCTTCGAATCTTTGTTGAAACGGAACACAACCTGTCTGATAAATCCCACATTGTTTTTGAAGTTAAACTGCATCGGGATGCTTCTGCAGATTACCAGATCTTTAAACTCGACAAACTTATACTCCGGCGTGCCCAAAATATAATATCTGCCATTGTTCAGCAAAGTCTCAAACATCTCATAGCCCTCCGGGGTGAAACAACCTTTAGCCTCAGCCACATCTTTGTTCCTCACAGCTTTTTCAATGGTATTCATGGCTTTCAAGTACTCATCCATCTTATTCAACTCATTATCCTCGATAAGTCGCTCCGTCTCTGCCTTTTTCATAAGAATAGTGCTGTCATGGTATTCCGCAACATTCTCAGCCTCTTCTTGCACCTTCTTCACATCGATATTTTTCACTGCCGATGCGAAATAAATAGGCGATCCCACTTCTTCCATGGCCTCAAAAACGTCTTTAGCGCGTGCCTCAGCATCCGCCTTATTCTCAATACACACAACAATATCCACTTTGTTGATGCCCTTGTCTATCAACTCCACCGATGCCAAACCGCTTTCAACTGAGCTCTCGACAAAGCCGTTGCCGTTATTATACTCAAACTTCAGCCACGGTATCCTGTCGGAGCCATCCGTCACCACCATCTCATAAGCAACACTGCTCTTATTCTTCATGATAGGCTTCTTCTTCGGAATAAACCTGATCTTTTGCAGAAGCATATCTATCCTGTCGTCAAGCCAATCCTTGATGATTACATTCTGGCCCGTCTCAGGATCAGGAAAAGCCAGTGTCGAGCCCTGTGGATGCGTGTAACAAAGCACCAAGCTCCAGTAATAATACCTTAAAGCATCACCAATAGAGGCATTCTCTTTCTCGTTATTGTCAGCTTTAAGCCCCTGCAGATAATAATAGTAAATCTGCTGTTCCTTATCCTCACTATTACTGCAATAACCAACTGCGACAAACAGTACAGCGATAAAAAGTAAAAATAACCGTTTCATCTTTTCTACTCTCCATTTTTAACAACATCAAACATTCCCTCAACAACGCCCACATCAAAACGCCTCACATTGAATCCTGTCTCATCATTGCAAAGCTCGTCATACGGACGAATGTCATAGTGAATATTCCTGTTTTTATAATATTTCTTAAGCTTTTTATTACTCTTTTGATCAATGTCATCTTTAATCTTGGCAGTCTCTTCCTCGTTAGTCGGACGATAACCGCACAACAACCGCTCAACATTCCATCTGTTATGCTCCACCCTCGCAAGCAACTCAATCTCATCATCTTTCAGCGCACGCCATACGTTTTTATCCTGATAATCCATACCTACACTGCGCATCTTTCCAGGAATAGTAAGCACATTATACATGCTCGACCATTTATCCGACACACTCAAATCATTCCACATCATATCAATCTTATCCTTGGGATAATCCGTCGGAATCTTATTATTATCATAATAATACGAATACAGATAATTGATATTTTTAGCCCAATTTTCTATCCTCTCACCAACTTCATAACCGTCGTTATTCATTCCGAAAGGCCTGATGTTTCTATACTTTACATACTCTCCTGGTCTTTGGTCACTTGCCGACGGGTCAATCCTCACAAGATTCAACAATTCGCCTGATGTGTTTTGCTTTACGAGCAACATAATTTCATTTTCATAAACCTTATCAGGCATATACAAAGCCGTGGCAATATTGCGTGCTGACTTCTGGAAACACACCGCTATCGTCAGTATCTGCTCTTTGTCGTCAGCCCAATCCGACAACTTCTGACGCATCATATCGTCAGCCACATTGCTCTGAATGAATTCAAACTCAATGTCAAGGAAACTTCCTGTCGGAGTTATCGACTTAAATCTCTCCTCAAAACCCACCTTGCCTTTCTCTATCTCCATATATGTGTAGTCGCACTGATCAAAAAAACTGTTAAAACAGCTCGTCATGAAATCCATCTCCCTGCGAGCCTCAATATCTACAAGCGTTATTTTGGTTTTCTTACCTTTCGTTATAAAATTCGGATAATGTGCCACATGCGCGGCCTCCAACGCCAACATCAACCCCATAGGTGTCATACCCAATATCACAAGATGCACATATTTCTCGCTATCTCCAGCAATTCCTTCACGATCAAGAGGCGTGTACGTAACACCGTTTATCTCACTCTTGCCCGTCACAAGCACTTTACGAGCCCACACTTCATCAAAATTGAATGGAATAAACTCTATCCTCTCTTTTATATCCTTAGTAATATCAGCAGTTTGGAAAAACACAAACGACGACTGGTTTTGCAACAATGTCACACATTGCAGTCTGTCCGTACGATTATGCTTTGCGCAAATATCTGCAATCTTTTTCAAACAATTGATACTGATGGCATCTCGATCCACATCCTCATCCTCACCCAAAATATAAACCTTCCTCGCCTTATGCACAACAATATCAGTCAACGCTTCCTCCGAGTCACGTTGATTGTTAATTATCACAATATTTCGCTCTTCTTTCTCATCCAGCTTGGTATAAAGCTTAGTTCTTACATTTTCAACATCAAGAGTTGTCTGTATAGCGATATCGCATTTCGGATAAAGCTTCACAAGCTGCTTCACAATATCAGGAACCATATCGTTATATCCTAGAATAACTACATGTTTATCAAAGGAATATTTCACATGACCTTTCCTGAAATCATTGACTTTTCCCTGCATGATGTTGGCAAAAAACGAAATCAGCAAGCCATTGAAAATAATAGCCCCTATTATCACAACCAGATATCCGAAATACACATTGCCATTATCGGCGAGATAATTCGAATCCTGACCAAAAAACAAACCGATGATATCCCACTCATCAAATCGTGAATCAGAAGGATACATCCTGTTTACTACAATGAAAAGGCCACCAAATATTAAGAAAAACGACAAAAGCCACAATATCTGTTTGCCCCAGGAACCAGATATCGATCTGTCAAACCCTAATTTTACTCGCTTCCAAAACCTACTCAACACCTTATTAATATTAATCAAAGCGCAAAGATACTATAAAAAATTTTAATTTCCTAATAATCAATAAAAAATCTTCTATTTTCTGAATAAGATGTTAAAAAAAAACATTTATTTCGGAAAATTTTACTACTTTTGCACGCTTTTTGATGGAAATATCACGCATAACATCTGGGGCTGACCGGTTTTGACAGCTTGTAGAAGGGTTATGTAAGCATACCGAGCCTCGCAGTGACGCTCGTAAATCTTGACTGCAAAAAATTAATTGGCGAAAATACTTACGCTCTCGCTGCTTAATCGAAGTACAGTAGATTGAAGCTTCATCCTTTCACAAGGTGAGAGGACGAGACATCTCGCGGATGGAGCCTCCCGATTCCGGTCCGGCTACGAGGTGCTCAGCAATTTCGGGATAGCGACGCGGAAGCTCCGGCAACGTCGTGAAACTCAAGGAGATAAGGTCAGGATTAGGATGTCTGTTTCCTTGCCTGACACGAAAACCAACAACAGAATAAGTATGTAGAAAGCATAATTGTTCCTTGTTTGGACGAGGGTTCGACTCCCTCCAGCTCCACAAAAAGACCTTAGTCATTAGACCTTAGACCTTAGTAATTATTGCTAAAGTCTAAAGTCTAAGGTCTAAAGTCTAAAATGGTCCCGTAGTCTAATGGATAGAATTAAGGATTCCGGTTCCTTCGGTCCGGGTTCGAATCCCGGCGGGATCACTTTTCTTTTATCATCACATCTATAGCCCCGACGCCAAATCTCGAAATAGACGCCATCCTATTAGATGTGTTATCGTAATGCTTCAGCTCCTCAATTATCGCATTCTTCAAAACACCATTGCCGACACCATGGATAAACGTCACCTTCGAATAGTCGTTTTCAATAGCACTGTCAAGCATTTTCTTGAAATAATTGATCTGAACTCTGAAGATATCGTTGCTCGACATTCCTAAAATATTGTCAACCAACTCACCGATGTGCAAATCAACAATCGCCTCGCCGGGCTGAGTCTGATGTTTGTCGATGTCGGCAACCTTTTTCACGATGTCTTTATTCGCTTTCGGCTGCATCACTCCGTCTTTCATCAATTTGGTGAAATCAGTCTCAGAGCCTTTCAGCGCTACCGTTGTCGAGAGGCAAATCATCAAGGCTTTCTCACCCAGCAGTCCCGACTCGACAAAACTTCCGTCTTTAAAGAAACGGCTGGTTCTCAATGAGAACGGCGCATGCAATGGATGATAAACGAAGTCTATGTCGTCTTGGCAAAGCACCACTTGAATCACGCCCTCACACCAATGCTCTATGTCATCGCGAGAGATGGCTTCAACAACAACTTTTGAAAATGGAGCAATGCTTCCATAGTCAATATTCGCATATTTCTCTTCTTCTTTCAGATTGAAGCTATACAAAGCGTCAGCAGGAGTATTGTTCACCACCGCAACGTCAATCAATCCGGTCAGCAGCCACTGCTGGTCGTGCGGAATAAATGCGAGGTATATGCCTTCTTCCTCAGAGTTTCTTGCGAATCTTCTCAACTCGCTCCTACGAGCCTCATTCTTTGATTCTTCCTCAATAATCTGCTGGTTTTTAATCTCTTTCTGCACGTTGTCAACCATCTGCTGTTGTCTTGTCGGCTGTGCTCTGAAGTCGAGAACCAGATCGCTCATCAGCACCGGCACATTAAATCCGTCTTCAATCTCCACTTCTGCCATTCTGGTGTCGATAATCTTTTTTATAACTCCTCCGCCCTTGTCATTCAAGAAGTTAACTCTGTCGCCTACTTTAAAAGTTTCCATTTTTCCAAAATTTTTGCAAAAATACTAAAAATTGTCATTCCGAACGCAGCGAGGAACCTCATTAACTGACTAACTGAACAACTGATTAACTGTTAACTAAAAAAATCGTATCTTTGCAAAAAAATTACAATCATGTTTCCTTGGGGTGACAACCGGCGTTTCAACTCTTACTCGTCGTACTTCGCGCGTGAGTTTGGCGGTCGAGTACAGAAAATTAGCATCGACGCAGGGTTTTCATGCCCCAATCGTGACGGCAAGATAAGCACCGGAGGCTGCACCTTCTGCCGCAACGACGCCTTCAACCCATCGTACTGCCGGCCCGAAAAAAGTGTGCGCCAACAAATTGAAGAAGGTATCGAATTCCACCAGCGCCGCTATCGTCGCGCAAAGTCGTATCTCGCTTATTTTCAAGCATATAGCAACACCTACAAACCCGTCGACGAGCTTGAGCGCCTCTATCGCGAAGCTCTATCAGTCCCCGGCATTATCGGCATCATCATCGGCACCCGTCCCGACTGCATAACCTCCGAAATATTGGAAATGCTGAAAACTCTATCTTATCAGCGAAGCGCTTATCCAATAATAATAGAGCTTGGCGTCGAATCCGTCTACGATTCCACTCTGCAACGAGTCAACCGCGGCCACGACTTCGCCACCGCGAAACGAGCCATCGAGCTCACTCACAGCTACGGTTTTCACTGCGGCGGACATTTCATTTTCGGGCTTCCAGGCGAAACCCGTGATATGATGCTACATACAGCAGATATCATCTCTGATCTGCCTCTAACAACAGTGAAATTTCATCAACTGCAGATATTCAAAGACACCAAGATGGCTGAAGAATATCTCGCTAATCCTGCTGATTTTCATTTGTTTTCGCTTGATGATTACATCGAATTTGTCATCGATTTCATCGAGCGCCTCAACCCAAACATCGTCATCGAGCGCTTCGCCGGCGAAGTACCGCCACGTTATCTTGTTTCAAAACCCTGGCTCAACCTCCGCTACGACCAAGTGCTTGCCCTCATCGAAAAACGCCTCGAAGAAAGAAACACTTTCCAAGGGAAAAAATACTTATCCTCCTTATCCTATTAATCATGTACCTCAAATCCAATAATCTGTTCTCAACAATAAACCCCGAATCTCTTTATGACTCAGTTCCCCGCCCCATCATTCTCGCTGACAATCTCCTCACTCCGGACAACATGGGCTCAATGATTCGTCTTTCAGACAATATAGGTGCCTCGGAGATGATATTTCTCGGTATTGAACCGACACACAGTCTCGGAAGAGTAAGAAAATGCGCCGCTTCGAGCCGCGATAACATAAAATGGTATTTCACTGAGGAAAACGACCTTCGCAAACTCATTCCAGCAAATAAAAAAATCGTCGCAATCGAAACTGCAACGAACGCTACAAACATATACGAGACCGAGCTTCCAGCTGACGCTGCCTTCATTGTAGGCAACGAGAGCCATGGCATCCGTGAAGAAATCCTAAGCCAATGCGACATGGTGGTTTACATCCCCATCCCTGGTCCCACCCGCTCTCTCAATGTCTCTCACGCCGCCTCCGTTGCCCTCTTCGAATGGTATCGCCAGCACTCTCAACTCTAAACTAAAAAAGAAAGGGCTCCGTTTAGGAGTCCTTTCTTTTTCTGCTCGTTTGTTAAATCTCAACCTTACTTAACAACAACTCTCTGGATTGTTGTGTTGTTAGCGTTGTCGATGATGTTGAAGAAGTAAACACCTGCACCGAATGCGCTCATGTCAACTTTGTTGTCGCGAACGACATTGATGAGCTGACCAGCTGCGCTGTAGATAGCGATAGCGTTGATGTTTTCACCTTCAACTGTAATCATACCTGTTGTTGGGTTAGGATATACTTTGAATGCGTTTGCTGATGTTTCAATAACGCCAACCTCACCAACATGGAGTGTCACAGGAATCTGAACCTCTTCGAGGTCTTCATCATTTGTTCTGACGAACAATGTTGCCTCATAAGTGCTGTTGTTGTTCAGACCGATTGAGTTCAATGTAAGAACAACTGTCTCTGTTGCGCCACCAGCGACTGAACCTTCGATTGCGCTGAGTGATGCCCATGAACCTGGGATAAGTGAACCCTGGCATTCAACTGTGATCAACCATGCACCACCGAAGCTACCTGCTGAATAGCAGTGATCGAATGAACCACCCTGTGTGCTGAGCCAGTTACCATCAGCTTCCTCACCGTATTCACCACCGTCCATTGTTAATGGATATTCACCTGCGTTCTGCATCAAACCGACTGTTGCCCACATTGTCTGACCTGTCATGTAGACGTCTTCTGTGAATGTTGCTTCAAGCCATGTGCCTAATGCTGATGATGTAATTGATGTTTCTGCGAGTTTCTCACCTGGCTGGTTGTAGAAACCTTCACCGTAGATACGGAATACGTATGTGTTGTCAGCTGAAGTATATTGTGCACTGGTTAAGAATTTCATCTTTGTAACCTTCATACCCATTGCTGATGAGCCGTAAGCTGAACCTGGCAAACGGATAGCCATCTCACGTGTGTAAGGACCACCTGATGAACCGATGCCGCTGTAAGCTTCACCATCGTGATATTTGAGTTCAGCTGTCTGTGAACCTGCGCCACCTTCGCCGAAGTCAACCCATGCGTGCCAGTCACCCATTGCTGTACCTGTGTTAGCAATTGTGATGTCAACTGTTGTAGCATCGTCTTCTTCAACTGTCTCTTCAACTGCATCTGGTGCAATTGCCAAATGTGGAACTGAAACACCACCGATAAGAGTCAATTTAATATTGTCAACATAGTACTCTGACACTGCTGCGCTTGATGGTGGATAGAAGTCAATAGCATCCAATTTACGCTGACCAGCGCCACCGCTAGCCTGCAAGCTGAACTGCCATGTTACGATTTCTGTACCATCAACAAAGAATGTTGCTACGTCAGAATCGAGGTCGATGTCATACTTAACGGTGAACCATGTGTCGAATGGGAATGTGAAGGTGTGATCAACACCACCAACCTGGATCTTTGTGCCGTTTGTTGAGTGGTTGAAGTAAACCTCTGTTGCCCACTGGCTACCTGAACCATTGAAAATGTGGAGAAGGTTGTTGTATGCATCCTTGCCTGTTGGAACATACATGTCAAGCTCAACCTCATAGTGGCTTGATTCCATACCGCCAAGCAACAAAACCTGGTCATTGCCATATGTCATATGACCGCATTTTGTTCCTGCTAATTCTGCGACAACACCGTCTTCAGCACCACCTGGAGCGTTGCTCCATGTTGTCCAGTAGTCGTTGCCAGCTGCCTGAGCTTCAGCAGCGATCTTGTTACCCACTGTGTAGGCTTCCATGTCATCATCGATGAGCACAGTCTGTGCGAATACGTTGCCTGCTAAGAAGGCAAACATCGCGAAAAGTAAAGATAATCTTTTCATGTGATTTAAATTTAGTTAAACATTAATTTTCTAATAGAATTTCCTAATTTGTTATTCTTTTTGAACCTGCAAATATAACAATATTTTTTAAATCGTGCTAATATTTTTTATTTTTTTTACTTCAAATATGCCAAAACTGATACCTGTCCGGTGATGTCATCACCCATTTCCACTTGAATATCAGCGTCAATCGGCAAGAAGAAATCAACACGCGAACCGAATTTTATCATGCCAAATTCTTTTCCAACCTCAGCCTTGTCGCCTTCTTTAATGTTACAGACAATCCTTCGAGCCATAACACCAGCAACCTGTCTGAACAGCACTTCCCTACCCTTCTCGTCCTTGACAACCACTGAGTTACGCTCATTCAACTCCGATGATTTCGGATTTATGGCAAACAACTTCTTGCCCGGATGATACTTCACATAACTCACCACACCGTTAATCGGGAACCAGTTGACATGCACATCGTAAGCCGACATGAATACCGAAACCTGAATCCTCTTGTCGTGAAAATATTCCTTTTCCTCCACTTCCTCGATGGCAACAATTTCACCGTCGGCGGAAGATACAACAGCGTTTTCCTCATGAGTTATTTTTCTCTTCGTAGGTACCCTGAAAAACGTTATCGACCATACAAAAATAATCACACCTATAATAATAACTCCCGCAAGTATGGTCCAATGCGTAGTCTCCAGAATCGCGTTAAGCAACATCATCAAACCTACGGTGATCAATACCAACACCGTAAACACCGTCGCAATAACACCATATCCTTTTTTGTGTATATACATGATTTTATGCAATAAGTATCAAATAACAATAAACAAACGGCACAGCCAAAAACGTAGCGTCGAACCTGTCTAAAATGCCACCATGGCCAGGAATCACATTGCCCGAGTCCTTCACTCCCGCCTGACGCTTCATCATCGACTCGCAGAGATCACCCAGACTACCGAAAACCACAACAACCATTGCCATTCCCATCATCTTCCAGTCGCTCATAACATGTAACCAGTAATGATTTACCAAAAACGCCGTCAATATCGTCATCACCAAACCGCCCAAGCTGCCTTCTATCGTCTTCTTCGGCGAAATTCTTTCAAACAACTTGTGCTTCCCAATAGCCATTCCGGTCAAATATGCGAAAATATCGTTTATCCAAATCAAGCAGAACAATATGATAATGAAATACCTGCCTTCAAAACACAATGCCGTAGCTTTATAAAACTCCATCAGCAACAAACATGGCAAAGCCACAAAAAATATAGCCGTCCAGCAACTGACTGTAATCTTTTCAAATGAATATTTCTTCGAGAACAACGCTATCAATATAGGTGTAAGTATCATCACCACTTGTATGATGTTCGAAACCTGACCAAAAACAGCATTCAGCACAAAAAATAGCGTCGCCACAATGACCGCCATGAGTTTCAATGCGCGATTGTCTTCTTTCGCCATCAACTTGCTAACTTCCTGAGAACCAATGAATACAGTCACAAGCATCACAGCGAAGAAAACCCAATAATTCAAAAGAATGCTTCCGATCACAACGATCACAAACAAACTCCCGAACACCGTTCTTTTCGCCAAATTACTCATTTTTTACATCATTTTAATCTGCAAATATACAAAAAAATAATACAACTGCAAAAAATAATGAGATTCCTCACACTTCGTGTTCGGAATGACAATGTATAATCACACTTGTCATTCCGAGCGCAGCGAGGAATCTCATTCGGCCTGTTTTGCCTCATCCCACAGCGCCTCCATTTCATCAAGCGTCATATCAGCTACACTTTTACCAAGTTCTCTCGCCTTCTCCTCGATATATGTAAACCGCTTTTTAAACTTGGCATTTGCATGCTCCAGCGCCGTGTCGGCATTCACTTTTATGAACCTTGAATAGTTCACGAGAGCAAACAAAAGGTCACCAAATTCCTCGTCTTTCCGCTCTATCGGACCGTCGTTTTTCACCTCTTCCTGAAGCTCGTTCATCTCCTCCAAGACCTTCTCCCAGCATTCCTCCTTGTTAGGCCAGTCAAAACCCACTCCAGATGCTTTGTCGGTCATGCGATATGCTTTTAAAAGTGGCGGCAAACCTGCAGGAACACCGCCTAAAACGCTCTTGTTTCCTTCTTTCTTAATCTTAATCTTTTCCCAGTTTTCTAGCACTTCTTCGGCCGATTCCACCTTCACGTCGCCGTAAATATGCGGATGGCGTACGATAAGCTTGTCGCAAATACTGTTTATCACATCAGAGATATCAAACAAACCACGCTCATCAGCAATTCTTGCATAAAACACGATGTGCATTATCAAATCGCCAAGCTCTTTCTTAACATCTTGATAATCAGAAGCTAAAATCGCCTCACTCAACTCGTATGTCTCCTCAATGGTCAGATGACGCAAACTCTCAATAGTCTGTTTTTTATCCCAAGGACAGCCTTTTCTGAGGTCGTCCATAATGTCCAAAAGTCTCTTAAAAGCCTCTAATCGTTTATCCATATCAAAAATTTTTGCAAAGTTACAAAATAGTTTTTAATAATTGCTTTTTTTAAAGATTTCTCCATTTCGCTCCGCTCCAGTCGAAATGACGCGCACACACTACGTCATTTCGAGCGAAACGAAGTGGAGTCGAGAAATCTTCAACTTTATATTTATTTTTTTCATATTTTTGCAATGTGAAAAAGATTTTTGGACATACGGTTTTATTATTATGTTTTTTGTTGATAATCAATACATTATCAGCAAAAACCAACGATACTATCATCGAACCGAATCTTCAAATCGAGTTTCGCGCAAGTCACGGATTCATCATCTGCCACCATCCCGAGATGAAGGTGTTCAGTGCTCACTTCCCGCTTTTCGAATTGAGTGTCGACCAAGTCACTTTCGGCAGGAAATCGTGGCAGTCAAAATCGAATTACCCAACCGTCGGCGTAAGCTTTCTTTACACCGGAATCGGCGAACAGCCTGAGTTGGGAAGAGCTTTTGCCATTATACCTCGCATGACTTTCAACTGTTTGAAAAGTGAAAGACACCAGATAAATTTCAAACTCGGAATCGGTATCGGCTACCTCACGCAAAAATACGATGTCGTCGACAATCCTAAAAACACCTTCATCGGCTCGCATTTTAACGCCGCAATCGACATTGCCGTCGACTATAGCTACATGATTACCAATCGTTTAGGTGCTTCTGCTTTCTTAGGTTTCACACATTTTTCCAATGGCTCTAGTAGAACTCCAAACAACGGCATCAACATAGCGCACGCTGGCATTGGGGTTAAGTATTTTCTCAGCGAACCAAAACAGCGTCTCCCACGACAAATATCTGATAATCAACAATATAAGAGCTGGGAAAAGAAAAATCTATCATTCACATTTGCATTATCTTATTCTCTGAAAGATATCGATGAATATCTGGGATACGGGAAATCTTGGTCGGTTTACAACATACAGATCAACGCATTGAAACGTCTCACCGAGATGAGCAAAATCGGCGTGGGATGTGATCTGGTTTACGACAACACCGACAAAGAGGTGCTCCGTCAGAAAGGTATAGGTTTTACTGATATTGAGATACTTAAACCTGGCATCAGCGCAGCCTACGAACTGGCTTTTGGCAACACTTCGTTTATTTTCAATTTCGGATGCCACATCGCAGGAAAAGACTTATGCGAAGGTCGTGTTTACCAGAAATTAGGCATGATGCAGAATATAGGGAAAGGTGTTTTCGCCACAATTTCACTCACCACTCATTATGGCTGGGCAGACTATATAGGTTTCGGAATTGGTTACAGAATTCATTAGAAATGAGACATAAATTATTGATTATATTGACATTATGTTTTCTTGCATCATTTTCTTCCTGCAAGAAAGCCCCGCTTACTGTCGGCTCAATCGTCACAGAAATTCGCGAACTCCCAGACTTCACTGAGGTACACGTCAACGATAATATCAATATTTCATTGGTGCGATCCGACACCTGCTACATCGAAATCACAACAGGAAAAAACATCATCGACAACATCACCACAGAAGTCAACTACGGAGTACTATCTATTTGTAACACAACAACTTGCAACTGGCTAAGACCTTACGACTACACTCTTAATGTGACGCTATATTTCAAAGACATAACAAATTTCATATTTGCCTCATCAGGCACTTTGGATACTCAAAACAATTACACCGGACTGGTAGTTTCACCTAATTACTATCGTTTTGAAATACATGGCGGCTCTGGTGACGTTGATCTTAATGTCAACAACTGCAACGACTTACGCATTGTTTATCAACACGGCAGCAGCCATCTCAACCTCCACGGCGAAGATAATCATAACCTGGTTATTTATAAAAGGAGTTATGGCATTATTGAAGCGCAAAACTATGATGCTGAAATAGTTCATGTAACTACTGATTCAGCAAGCGACTGCTACATAAGCGCCAGCGAGAGCATTGATGCCACCATCAACAACCTCGGCAATATATATTATAAAGGTGACCCAGAAAACATCCAGGTCACCTATGGGGAATTTGCGAAAGGACAACTACTCCCGCTTTAAAAAGATAAGAAGGATAAGCGCTTTGCTGATAAACTTATCCCTCTTATCCTCCTTATCCTTCTTATCCTATTAATACGCTTTAGCGAATATCACTCTTCTCTTCGAAGGTTTTCCAGAGAATACGTCGACTCCATCTTCGTAATCGTCGTCAAGCGGGATGCAGCGCAATGTAGCCTTTGTCTCTTCCTTGATGGCGAGCTCTGTCTCTGTTGTGCCATCCCAGTGTGCATAGGCGAATCCGCCGTTCTCAATAACCTGCTTGAACTCATCCCAAGTATCGACGCGATGTGTGTTAGCCTTGCGATATTCAAGAGCTCTGTTGTACAAGCTATCCTGAATCTCGTCGAGCAAACCGAGGATGTGGTCTTCCATCTCAGCCTCTGAAATCGACTGTTTTGTCAAGGTGTCGCGGCGAGCGATCTCCACTGTCTGGTTCTCAACGTCGCGTGGACCTGCTGCGAGACGTACCGGCACGCCCTTCATCTCCCATTCAGCGAACTTGAATCCTGGTTTCTGAGTGTCGCGGTCGTCGAATTTCACTCTAAGTCCCTTAGCCTCAAGACGTTGCTTCATCTGAGAGCAGTAATCGAGAACAGCCTGCTGCTGGTCGTCGGTCTTGTAGATAGGAACGATAACAACCTCGATTGGAGCTACCTTTGGAGGCAGCACGAGACCGTTATCATCAGAATGAGCCATGATCAAAGCACCCATCAAACGTGTTGAAACGCCCCATGATGTTGCCCAAACGTACTCGAGTTTATTTTCCTTATTAAGATATTTCACGTCGAAAGCCTTCGCGAAGTTCTGACCGAGGAAGTGTGATGTACCAGCCTGCAAAGCCTTGCCGTCCTGCATCATAGCCTCAATACAGAATGTCTCGACAGCGCCTGCGAAACGCTCATTAGCTGATTTTATACCGCGGATGACCGGAACAGCCATATATTTCTCGGCGAAGTCAGCGTAAACGCCCAGCATTTTCTCGGCTTCAGCCATAGCTTCCTCGCGTGTTGCGTGAGCGGTATGACCCTCTTGCCACAGGAACTCAGCTGTGCGGAGGAACAAGCGTGTACGCATCTCCCAGCGCACCACGTTAGCCCACTGGTTGCACAAAATCGGGAGGTCACGATAGCTCTTGATCCAGTTTCGATAAGTATCCCAAATGATTGTCTCTGAAGTAGGACGTACTATCAACTCTTCTTCAAGTTTTGCTTCAGGATCGACGACAACGCCTGGTCCGTCAGGGTTTTTCATCAAGCGGTAATGCGTAACAACGGCGCATTCCTTAGCGAAGCCTTCAACGTGGCTTGCTTCCTTGCTGAAGAAACTTTTTGGAATGAAAAGCGGGAAATAAGCATTGACGTGACCTGTGTCCTTAAACATCTTGTCGAGAGCGTCATGCATGAACTCCCAGATAGCATATCCGTAAGGCTTAATAACCATACAACCTCTCACTGCGGAACCCTCCGCCAACTCGGCTTTATTCACGATGTCATTATACCATTGTGAATAATTTTCTTGACGTGTTGTAATTTCTTTTGCCATTTTTAAAAGTTTGGTACGATTTTTGTTAGTATTTGAGTGTGCAAAATTACAAAATTTTTTGCAATGTACTAATAAAAAGTGAATTATTATGAAAAGGAGTTTCTTCATCATCGCAGCCGCAACAATGTTGTTAACTGCTTGTGCGTCAAGCAACAACGTCATCAACGACGATGCGTATTATTCACCATACGACAGCGATTCACAGGGCGACAAGTCTCTCGTAACCTCAAATTATGGCTATTTCGACAACAGTTCTGTGAAGGCGGAAAAGAGTAACTACAACGATCAGACGAGCAAAATCTACAAAGATTACGCCGTTACGGACAGCATCGACAGAGTTGTAGATACGGTTTACATCGTTGATGAGTCTCCAGAAACACGTGTAACTGTTGACTTTGGAGTTGGTTTCGGTGTAGGATTCGGAGTTGGATACGGCTATTGGGACCCGTTCTGGGATCCATTCTGGTATCCGGCATATAGACCTTATTGGGGTTACAGCCCGTATTACTGGGGCTATGCATGGGATCCTTACTGGGGATGGGGCGGATATTACCCGTATTATCCTCCATACAACCCATATCACCCGTACTATCCACCAGGACCTGGACATTACAACTATTATAATCACAGTCATCACGGGACACATCATGGTGGTATAAACACCTATAATAATGGTGGTCGCAGAGCAGCTGATCACAACAACGGCAAGAACAGCGCTGTAAGCGAAAGAAGAAGCGCCGAACGTCATAACAATGAAGCAGTAAGCAGCCGCGAAGCTTCAAGACGTTCATCAGAAAACGTCTCACGCCCAGCAAGCAGCAATGCCAGAAGATCGAGTCAGTCAACTGAACGACCAAGCTCAGCTAACAGACCGAGTCAATCGGCTAATAGACCAAATCAGTCAGCTAATAGACCGAGCCAGTCGACGACGAGACCGTCTTCACAGAACAAGACGTATACTCCGGCAAACAGCAATCGTCAGTCACGATCAAGTTCGGAATATGTCAGACCACAGAGAAACAACAATAACACGACGACAACAAGACCAACCAGCACCATCAGAAGCAACACCAGCGCTCCGAGAAGCAGCGGCAGCTTCAACTCCGGTTCACGCGGTGGCAGCGTTGGAGGTGGTGGAATCCGTGGCGGCGGCGGAGGCGGTGGCGTCCGCGCTGGAGGAGGAAGAAGATAACAGAGAACAGAGAACAGATAACAGAGAATAGAGATGAAAAAGACATTATTGATTATCACGATATTAGCGCCGATGTTCATGATGGCGCAAAGCGACAGCGACATGTTCAACTTCTCCTCGGTTTATTATCAGGGAACAGCAAAAAGCGCGGCAATGGGCAATGCTATGGGCGCCGTCGGCTCCGACTTTTCAGCAATCACGATAAACCCTGCAGGATTGGGACTATTCCGCAAATCGACATTCGTGTTCACACCTGAGTTTTACTCAATCTCGACAGAGTCGGAATACAAAGGCAGCAATGGCTCCGACAGAGCTTTCAAACTGCCGATGAACAATATCGGTCTCACATGGACACAGAACATCAACAGCAACTCTCTTAAATCAGTGAGTTTCGCTATTGGCATCAATAAGTTGAACAACTACACATATCAATCATACGTAAACGGCAACAACCCGAACACCTCGTTAATCGACGCGTATATTGATCAATTGTACCAAAACAATATATTCAACGACTACGCTTTGGAGGACTATTCTCCAAACGGCATATTCCCATTATGGGAGACCTATCTTATTGATTTTTATGATGATGATATCATCGACAGCCAAGTTCCTCAAGGTGGTTTGAATCAGCAGTATGGCGTAAGCCAACGTGGCTCATCACGTGAATTCAGCTTAGCGGCAGGATTTAATTTCAACGAAAAGGTTTTCTTGGGTGCATCTGTCAACATCCCGTATTTCGATAAAACAGTAACCCAAGAGTATAAAGAAACGAACCTCAACTCTGGCGATAACTTCAGAAATTGGGATCAGGAAGTAATAGTGAAAAACTCAGGAGTCGGTATCAACGCCAAAATTGGAGCTATCCTCTACCCTGTGAAATGGTTACGAGTCGGAGCAGCCTTCCACACACCTACTATATATGCTGTTGATGAAAGCTGGGGCACCGAGACATGGTCATCGTTCAATGACGCGACACATCACTACATTACACCTACAGGAGTCTATTCCTACACTGTGACCACGCCTTATCGTCTGAACGCCAGCGCAGCCTTCATTTTCGGCAACTACGGAATGATTACAGCAGATTACGAATTCATCGATTACAGCAAGATGCGCGCATCAAGCTACGATTATAACTTCTCAAGTTTCAACGAGCACCTCCGCAAGACGTTCAACACCACATCGAACGTCAGATTGGGTACCGAATGGCGTTGGCAAACGATGGCTTTCAGAGCCGGTTACGCCTTCTACGGAAGTCCTCTCGGAATAAATAAGTCAGACTATAGAATGGATTCATATTCTTGCGGTTTTGGCTTTACATATCACGTTTTTACGCTTGATTTAGCTTACGTTTTCAGTCAGCGCCACGATTCGTACCAACTGTATGAGCAATACTCGGAATATCCAGCATATTACCAGAATCAGAGTGGCGAATGGCTTACTGACGACACAAAAGTAAAAGAGACGACCAACATCAATCAGGTGGTCATCTCTTTCAAGTTCAGATTAGACTGATAGAATCAGTTCTTTGCGTTGTACTGGTCGATGATGTCTTGGTCAACCAAGATACGGCCGCAGTATTCGCACACGATAATCTTCTTGTGGATACGGATATCGAGCTGGTGTTGTGGTGGGATCTTGTTGAAACATCCGCCGCAGGCATCACGCTCGATTTTCACGACTGCCAAACCGTTACGGGCACCTTTTCTGATGCGTTTGTAAGCGGCGAGCAGACGATCTTCGATCAAAGCTTCGCTTTCCTTTGATTTCTCGACGAGTTCCTCTTCCTCTTTTTCAGTCTCTTCAACGATTGAGTTGAGTTCTGACTGTTTCACCACGAGGTCGTTTTTACGCTCGGCAAGTTTCTTTTCTGTAGCCTCAAGATTTGTCTTGATATCTTCGATTTTGATTGTCGCATCTTTGATTCTCTTTTCGCAGAGCTGAATCTCAAGTGATTGATACTCAGTTTCTTTTGTCAAAGAATCATATTCACGGCTGTTACGGACGTTGTTCTGCTGTTCCTCATATTTCTTAATCAAAGCCTGTGTCTCTTTGATCTTGATTTTGTAGTTTGTGACGTCTGTGTTGAATTTCTTCAGGTCGGTGTTGTAATTCTCGATACGAGTCTCGAGACCAGCTACTTCGTCCTCAAGATCCTGCACTGCTTCCGGCAACTCGCCGCGCACGATGCGGATTCTATCAATCTTGGAATCAATCTGTTGCAGAGTGTAAAGTGCAACCAACTTTCTTTCAACGGTAACTTCAATCTGTTCTTCCTCGTTGAGTTTAATTTCTTGATTATCAGCCATTTATGTTAAATTTTATATTTATACAAAATAGTTTATCGAGTTAGTTTTCACGCTCGAAATTGAAACTGCAAAGTTACAAAATTTTTTAATAATAGCATCAGCAATTAATTCTTTTGTAAATTGTTCTGTTTCATAATGTCCGGCGTCGACCAAAAGCAGCTTGCCGTCGGCTTCGAAAAAGTCGTGATATTTTACATCTCCGGTGATGTAAGCGTCTGCATTACAACGTTTTACGTTATCGAGCAAGAAAAATCCCGAGCCGCCACAAACCGCCACTTTTTTTATTTTTTTGCCTAAAAAATCGGAATGGCGCAGAGCTTTTGCGTTGAGATTTTTTTTCACCAGAGTCAAAAATTCAGTCTCATCAAGAGCTTTATCCAACTCCCCTACCATGCCGCCGCCGGTCAAAATATCATCATCGGTCTTAATCGGTTCCAAAATCTCGAGGTTTTTCAGTCCGATTTTATCTGCAAGCCATTTACTCACACCGAGATAGCTGTTGTCGAGGTTAGTGTGCATGCAAGCGATGGCAATATCATTCTTAATCGCCTTGATGATTGTTCTTTCGATAGTATTTTCAGGTAAAATATGCTTCAGCGGACGATAAATCAGCGGATGATGGCTTATCACGAGATGAAAACCTTTTTCTATCGCATCATCAATGACGGCTTCGGTTACATCAAGAGTTATTAAAGCCTTGTCTATCAGCATATTAGCATCACCCACCAGCAACCCGGCATTATCCCACGACTCCTGCCATTTGAGTGGAGCTATATCAGTAATACATCCAACTATTTCACTAACTTTATTCATTTCAAAAATTTTCGCTAAAATAATAAAAATTATAACGCGCGAATCAAAAATAATTTGTATATTTGTACGTTTATATTCAAAATTGACTGATGAATAGATTGTTAGCTCCATTATCATGGCTTTACGCGATTGTTTTGTACATTCGCCACTGGCTTTATGACAATGGATTATTGAAATCGAAAAGTTTCAATTTGCCGACAATTTGCATCGGAAATCTCGCATTGGGCGGAACCGGCAAGACTCCCCACACCGAATATCTCATCAGATTGCTGAAAGACAAGGCGAATGTGGCTATTTTAAGCAGAGGTTACGGAAGGACAACGGAAGGTTTTATTCTTGCAAACGAGGACTCTTCTTCAGAGCAGATCGGAGATGAGCCACTTCAATATCGATTGAAATTCAAAGACATAACAGTTGCAGTCGACGAAGACAGATGCGATGGCGTTTATAATCTGATGCGTCAGGAAAACGCACCGGATGTCATACTTCTCGATGACGCTTATCAACACAGGAAAATCAAACCGGGGCTCAACATTCTGCTTACCGAATATTACAATTTGTACAAGAAAGATATGCTTGTCCCGGCAGGCAAACTTCGCGATATAAAATGCGCCGCGAAACGTGCTGATATCATTATAGTTACGAAATCGCCAAGAGTTTTGCTGCCTTACGACAAGCGCGACGTGGTTAATACCATCGATGCCAAGCCATATCAGAAAGTTTTCTTTACTTATATTGATTTTAAAGGAATTACGCCCGTCACCAATACTGCAAAAGAGACGGTTTTGCAAGACATGAAATCGGTGTATATGTTTTGCGGAATAGCCAATCCTTATCCTCTTGAAGATTATCTGAAAAGAAAATATAACACAGTGATTACCAAGTACTTCGACGACCATCACCGTTATAATGACAACGATATTGATTTGGTTTTGGATGGTTTCAACAGTGTTATTGGCAAAAATAAAATCATTGTGACGACCGAAAAAGATTTAATGAGATTAACAAACTCTTCATATATCAAAAGATTTGAGAATGTGCCGCTATTCATCATCCCGATTGAGGTGCGTTTCAACGATGAAATAGAAGAGGATATATTTAATAATTTGATACTGAATTATGTTGGAAAAAATTCTTGAAACAGTAGATTTTATCAAATCGAAGACAAATGGTTTTGAGCCGGAGGTTGGAATTGTTTTAGGCTCAGGTTTAGGTGGATTGGTGAATGTTATTGACACTCAATATTCTATATCATACAAAGACATCCCGAATTTCCCGGTTTCGACGGTAGCTGGCCATCAAGGAAAACTCATTATGGGAGCTTTGAGTGGCAGAAAAGTCATTGCTATGCAGGGCCGTTTCCACTATTATGAAGGCTACAGCACAAAAGAAGTCACATTCCCAATTAGAGTGCTTAAATATCTGGGAATCAAGTTGTTAGTGCTTTCAAACGCCAGCGGTGGCATCAACCCTGACTTCAGAGTGAGCGACATCATGTTCATCACCGACCACATCAACCTGTTGCCTAACCCGTTGATTGGCAAGAACGACGACAGAATAGGCACTCGTTTCCCGGAAATGAGCGAGGCATACAACAAGAACGTGCTTGCATTTGCTGATAAGATCGCTCACGAGCTGAAGATCCAGGTACAGCACGGCGTTTACGTTGGCGACACAGGTCCAGCTTATGAGACTCCGGCAGAATACAATTATTATCGTGTTATCGGAGGTGACTGCGTTGGAATGTCAACAGTTCCTGAGGTTATCGTGGCTCGCCATTGCGGTTTGCCAGTGTTTGCCGTTTCAGTCATCACTGACCTTGGCGGCAAAGACATTGTCACACAGGTTACACACGAAGAAGTCATCAATGCTGCGAACGTGGCAGAGCCTAAGATGACTGCCATCTTAAAAGAGATGTTAAAACGTTTGGATGAGATAAAGTTTTGATAATCAGTCATGAAGAAGATATATTTCGCCACAGATTTTCATCTCGGAGTGCCGACTTTGGAGGACAGCCAGAGACGCGAGAAGATGCTTCTCGAGTTTTTGAATTCCATCAAAGACGACTGCGAGGAGCTGTTTCTGATGGGTGATTTGTTCGACTTCTGGTATGAGTATAAAACGGTAGTCCCGAAAGGACATGTGCGACTGCTTGGTAAGCTCGCCGATTTCATCGACAGCGGCATCCCGGTTCATCTTTTTGCCGGCAACCATGACCTCTGGACGTTCTCGTATCTACAGGAAGAGATTGGCATTCAGGTACATAGAGACCCTGAAGTGATTATGCTGAGAGGCAAAAAATTCTTCATGGTTCATGGCGACGGACGTGGCAAAGGCGACAACGGATACAAATTTTTGAAGAGTGTGTTTGAAAATCGGTTTTTGCAGTGGTGTTTCCGTCATGTACACCCGGATTTCGGCATCAGAGTGGCATTGAAATGGTCTCATAATCATAGAGTTAAAAAGTTAAAGAGAGAAGCCGAAGGCAATTTCTACAAGGACGTGGAAAACACACGGCTTTACAAATATGCTTTGGATGAGGTGCAGAAAGACCCTACTATCGACTTCTTTGTTTTCGGTCACCAGCACAAGCCGATGCAATACAAAACCGGCGAACATGCAGTGACGACAGTGGTTGGAAACTGGATTTGGGATTATACGTATGCGGTTTTTGATGGCGAAACGATGACACTCAAAGAATGGCGTAAACCATCATGAGGTTCCTCACCCCTAACGGGGTTCGGAATGACAGCAGAACTATAAATGAAACCGTTGTCATTCCGAGCACGGAGTGCGAGGAGACTCATAAAAAGAAGTAAAATCAATTAAATTATTAGTATCATGAATAAAATTCAAAGTTACATCAAAGAAAACGAACAGCGTTTTTTGGACGAGTTGTTCGGATTGATTAGAATTCCGTCGATTAGCTCGGAATCGGCGCATAAGCCGGATATGATCAAGGCTGCAGAATATTGGAGAGACAGCATTTTGAAGGCTGGTGCCGACAAGGCTGAAGTGATGCCGACAGAAGGCAACCCGATAGTTTACGGTGAGAAGATCATCGACCCTAAGAAGCCGACAGTGTTGGTTTACGGTCACTACGATGTGATGCCGGTTGACCCGATTGAGTTGTGGCACACCGACCCATTTGAGCCAGTCATCAAAGACGGAAAGATCTGGGCTCGCGGCGCTGACGACGATAAAGGTCAGGCTTTCATGCATGCCAAAGCATTCGAGACAATGATGCAAACCGGCACTCTCCCCTGCAATGTGAAGTTTATGCTTGAAGGCGAGGAAGAGATCGGCTCAGGCAGCCTCTCGAAATGGATTGAGGAATACAAAGACTTGGTAAAAGCCGATGTCATATTGGTTTCAGATACAAGTATGATTAATCACGACACGCCTTCAATTACAACAGGTCTGCGCGGTTTGGCATATTGGGAAGTTGAAGTTACAGGTCCTAATGCCGACCTGCATTCAGGATTGTTCGGCGGCGCCGTTGCCAACCCGTTGAACACCTTGTGCGAGATGGTGGCAGGCGTGATGGACAAGAACAGCCACATCACCATCCCTCATTTCTATGATGACGTCGTTGAATCATCAGAAAGAGAGCGCGAGATGCTCAATAAAGCCCCTTATAACGAGGAAGAATTCAAGAAATCGTTGGGTGTGAAGGCATTACGCGGCGAGAAGGGATACACTAAGATTGAGCGCGTCGGTATCCGTCCGACCTTCGATTTATGCGGAATCTGGGGCGGTTACACTGGTGAAGGCTCGAAGACGGTGCTTCCGTCGAAGGCTTACGCCAAGATTTCGTGCCGTTTGGTGCCTAACCAAGACCACGAGAAGATCGGCAAGCTGTTTAAGGAATATTTCGAGAGCATAGCTCCTGATTATGTGACAGTTAAGGTTACTACGTTGCATGGCGGCGAGGCCTACGGCTGCCCAATTGAGCTTCCGGCATACAAAGCAGCGGAGCAGGCTTATTTCGACACATACGGCAAGCTTCCTATCCCAATGCGCAGCGGCGGTTCAATTCCGATTATCGCTCGTTTTGAGAAAGTGCTGGGAATCAAGTCAATCTTGATGGGATTCGGTTTAGGCGAAGACGCCATCCACTCACCTAACGAGAACTACAGACTCGATCATTTCTTCAAAGGAATTGAGACGATAGTGCAGTTCTATCAGCATTTTGCGAAGTAATGGTTATTGGTTAAAGGTTATTGGTTATTGAGAAAAGAGACGAGGTTGGAACCTCGTCTCTTTTTTATTCTGATAAAGTTATGAAAACACGATCTTCGCCGTAGGCAACTCCATCAGCATTAATTGCGTATGCACGCGCATAATAGGTCGTATTGGGAATCAAGGAATTCATGACGCTTTCAAATGTGCCTAAACCACTGCCTTCATAAGAATAAGAGCCTTCATCAATTGACGGTTTTGGATGAAAACACCAACAGATGCCTCTCTGAGTTACGGTCAAATTACCATCAGATATGACCTCACCACTGCAAACTGCAGAAGTAGCTGTTATATTGGTCACTTCTCCTGTCACAACCATTGGAACATCATCTTTAAACAAGGTGGTAAAACTTTGGATATCTGAGGTTATGTAATTGATTCCGCTGTAAAACTTAAACTGATAATAATACAATGTCTTAGGTTTGAGATTATCCAAAATGACGTGGATATTACCATTGGAATAATCAGCTTCTTTCGACTCCGGATTATTTAATTCTGCATCTTTAGAATATATCAACTCCACAGATTTCAATTCATAATTATATGAATATGAAGCATTTATAATGGCATTATCAATTCCAACACTCACATTCTCGTCAGTGACAGTGACAAGATTTTCTTCAAGTTTTTCAACTTTTCGGCATCCTATGATTGCAATAAGCAAAACAGATATTATAAGGATTAGCTTTTTCATATCAAATCATTTAAAACCGGAAACCGATGCCAAATTTTCCTTCAAGCATATCAAAATCCGTTGCCACCGCTTCAGCTGAAAGCACCAATTTCTTAATGTCACATTGCAATCCAAGCGACACATCGAGTCCTCGCTTGCTGTATTTCTTATCCAAAAACCAAGTGTTTTCCGGGCCTTCGTAGCAAAGTTCATTGACGCCGTATCCGACACCAAGCTTCAACGCTAAAGGTTTAGCTATCTTCATCAAGCCACCGACCATCAACGACAAACGCGTGTTGGAGTATTTTGAATCGCCATACAAAAACGGCATTGTGGACGTTGTTTCATCCCTATCAAATTCTCCATCGGTGTTAAAAGAATGGAACTCTGTGCCAGTCATCACGCTGACAAACCAGCCGAAGCGGTGCATCATTCCGAAAGTGAGTCCAAACGACATGGAAGGCTTCGCACCATACGCGAAATTGGCGATTATGAAAGTCTCCTTGTCATAACTGGTTGGATTACCACCAAAATCAGCGCAGTCATAAAACTGTGAACTGTATTTGTGCTTGTTGTTTTGAGCAGAGCACGCTAACGGCAATATGAAAAGCAATACGATTATCAGAAATCGTTTCATAGCATTCGCTACTCATTGATATTCCTCACCGATACTCCGTTTTTGAAATTGTCGAGACCTTCTTGGAGGAACTGGACGAAGCCGTCTTTGTCGAGATTGTAGGCACGAGGCTCGTGGAGAAGCTCACCATTGTGGCCCATGAGGCAGTAATAAGGCTGGGCGTTGGTGCCGAACTTGGTGATTTGGAAGTCGGCATATTTGCGACCGATGGTCTTCTTCATCTTGCCATCGCCACCCATAACCCATTCTTCCTTAGGGAGTTTGGTCTTGTCATCAACATAAAGTGCTACAATGATGAAGTCTTCACGCAACATCTTCAAGACGCGCGGATCGCTCCAGACGTTGGCCTCCATCTCACGGCAGTTGACACATCCGTGACCGGTGAAGTCGACGTAAAGCGGCTTGTTCTGTGCCTTAGCGCAAGCCAAAGCCTGCTCGTAATCGAAGTAACCCTTCAATCCGTGAGGCAGATGGAAGATGTCGTTGAAACGAGGCTCTTCACAAAGCTCAGCAGTCGGTTTGGCATGTTGTTGCTCTGTCTGACCGGCAGGGATAGCCTTCATATTCTGCTGTATAAACTCAATAACCTTATCAGCATTTTCCTGATTGATTCGTTTGAGGTCGAAATCGAGGGTCTGTTGTGGTGGCAGATAGCCCGAGAGAGCCTTCAAAGGAGCGCCCCACATGCCAGGAATCATATAGACGACAAACGTAAAGGTGATGATACTCAATATCAAACGACCGACACCGATAGACTCGACTGGGTCGTCGTTTTTGAATCTGATCTTGCCAAGGAGGTAGAAACCGAGCATGGCAAAGCACACGATCCATATGCCGAGATAAACCTCGCGGTCGAGCAAGTGCCAGTGGTATGTCTGGTCGGCGACGCTCAAGAACTTGAAGCCGAGTGCAACCTCGATGAAACCGAGGATGACCTTCACCGTGTTGAGCCAGCCACCGCTCTTAGGCAAGTTTTTCAGCATTGACGGGAACAATGCGAAGAGTGCGAACGGCAACGCGAATGTGCAGGCGTAGCAGAACATGGTGAGGATTGGGGTCCAGAACTCACCTGATGTCGACTTGATGAGCACGGTACCAACGATAGGTCCTGTGCAAGCAAATGACACCAACACAAGGGTCAATGCCATGAAGAACACGCCAGCCAGACCTTTCTTCTCGGAATTGGCATCCGATTTGTTGACCAAGCTGCTTGGGAGCACGATCTCGAAAGCTCCGAAGAATGATGCAGCAAACACCATAAACACCAGGAAGAAGATGATATTCGGGAGCCAGTGTGTTGATAGCCAGTTGAAGATATCGCCTGTGACGCTGTCGCCACCGAAGATCCATGTCACCATGATGATTATTGCGATCGGCAGGGTGTAAAGCAACACTATGAAAATGAAGTACATAATGGCTTTGAAGCGTCCAGCTGCTTTGTTTTCGCTTCCGTGGAGGAAGAATGACACCGTCATAGGAATCATCGGGAAGACGCAAGGGGTAAGCAATGCCGCCAAGCCCCAGAGGATTGCCTGAAGTATCATTGAAAGCAAGCTGTCGCCTTCTGTAGCATCAGCGTTTGCTAATGTTCCGCCATCAAGGTTTATGTCAAACTCCACCGCTGTCGGAGGCAGGCACATACCGTCGTTGCAGACCATAAACTCCAGCTCACCTTTCACCGCGACCGGTTCTTTTCCAAGGACTCTCACCTTTTGGGTAAAAACGGCTTCTTTCTCAAAATAGCGAAGCTCCATATCAAAAACAGGATCGATAAGCGTTATGGACGGGCTTTCTTCAACAATGCCTTCTCTCTCATAATCGGTAGCCTCGGCAAAATAAAATGCTGTTGGAATAGGTCCGCCGTCAGCGATATTCTGCGAATATACATGCCATCCGGCCTCAATATTAGCCTTGAAGATGACGTTGTATTCGTTGTTACCCAACGACTCTGTCGAGAAGCTCCACTGCACCGGGTCATAGATCTGGCCAAATGATGTAAATGGCACTATTAAGGCAAACAATAATGCGAAAAATAAATTAAGTTTCTTCATAGTTAATTGATAATCAATATATTATAATTTAAACTCGTTATTTTTATATGTTTTGCAAAGATATAAAAACTTTTCAATTTTCGAGTTTAATTTGATAAATTGTTTTGGTTTTTTCTGAAATCTTGAATCTGTCGTCGATTCGATAACCGACAATCCACACAATTCGGTCGTCGGCATCAGTTAAAACAAGGGTCGTTTTCTTTTGGAATGCGGTGAAATTCAAGTCGTTAAAGAAATCTGAGACAAGTTTGGTGCCGCGCATACCGAGAGGATGAAAACGATCGCCCTGCTGCCAAGTGCGGGTTTTCAAAGGAAGGTGAAGGGTGTCGTAATCCAACTGAGCAAGATTATCGTTATCCTTTATCAGTAGGGACAAGGCATGCCTTGTCCGTACAGGTTGAATAGTATATTGCAATGACAAGGCATTATTCATTTTATTTAAATAAAGCGGGAAGACATCAATTGTTTCTTTCTCAATAACTAATTGATATTCATCAGAATAAAACTCTTTTCCTGGTTCACCATCGAGGGCTGCAAAAATCGATTCGCATTGAGAGAAAGAAAAACCATAATCTCTAATCCATTCAAAAAGCAGCTGTATCCTACCACCGTCATTCCGAGTGTAGCGCAGCGAAATCGAGGAATCTCCTGCAAATGGAGATGCCTCTGTGTGCAGGAGATTTCTCCGCTCCACTCTCCTTTCTGTCGAGTTCCGGTCGAAATGACGTTTAGGAATTGAGTGCAAAACGCCATTTACTGTTTCAATTTGAGAAATTTTTTCCTTTAAAAGATCTCTATATAATTGATTTTCAGCAGCTAAATGATTAACAGACTCAAGGATTTTTTCTCTCGATTCAGGTTTGATGCCGTCGAAAACAGGCATCAGGTCGTGACGGATTTTATTGCGAAGATAAACTGTGTCGTTGTTGGTGCTGTCCTCGCGCCATTGGATGCCGTTTTCAATCGCAAAACTCTTGATATCTTCACGTGATGCCCACAGTAAAGGTCTGATATACATGCCGTTACAAGGCTGCATTGCTTTTAGGCCTTTGATGCCGGAACCTCGGAGAAGGTTGATGAAAAATGTCTCAATTTGATCGTCGGCATGGTGTGCCAAGGCTAATTTGTCGAAACGGAGATTTCTCCACTCGCTGCGATTGCATGATTCCTTATCTAAAAGGATTTCTCGACTACGCTCCGCTTCGCTCGAAATGACGTGGTGGTTTGCGTTGATCAAATCATCAAACCAGGCGTAGCGTAGCTCGCGAGCTGCCATTTCGACGGAAACCTTATTGTTCTCAACAAAATCCAAGGTGTCGAACTGGCGAACGAAAAGCTTCACTCCTACCCTTTCAGCGTATTCACGGACAAACTGCTCGTCGCCGTATGATTCTTTGCCGCGAAGATGAAAATTGCAGTGTGCGAAGGCTATGTCATAGCCGCCCCGCCTAAATAATTCCGCCAATACCATCGAGTCGACGCCTCCGCTTAGGGCAACGAGAATGCGGTCACCTTTATTAATAAGGTGATTATCAGAGATGTATTTGCGGAATTTTTCAATCATTTACGTTATCGTTAATCATTATGAGATTCCTCGACTTCACTTCGTTTCGCTCGGAATGACAGGCGTGGTTAAAAATAAAGATAAACCAATAAAAAACCGATGCCGAGGCCGACGACAGTGCAGATGGCATACCACATCAGTTTTTTCCAAGGCGATGCGTCGGGTTCGAGCGATTGTTCAATCTTTTTCTTCGGGATGATATCACCGACAAAAATCTCGTCTTTCCCAGTATTTTCTATGGATTCAGTAAGCATCGGCTCAAAGAAAACAAGCTCCGAATCTTTGATTTTATGTGCCTTGCCATGAAAATAATACTCAGCACAATAGTTGTTTTCCAACAGGATAATCACACCGGTATTGTCGTCTTCAGTGCCTTTTGCCACAATCTTCGCGCGACGGCCATAATTCTGCTTCAAAAGAATCTCGTTGTCATCAACGGTAAGATACGCAGCCACTGGTTCAACATCCTGTGCGTCTTTCACCGCCGAAGTCAAATATATGACCAAAAGGCTCACCGCCAAAGTGCTCAAATCGTCATGCAAGCCAATAATCACCTGATCATCAGCGAGTTGATAAAACCAAAAATTCACTTCTGGATTGAAAGAATGTGGATATAGCTTGATCCATTCTTTCACCAGACCGATAACCTCGTCTTTTTGTAGGCCTTTAACTTTGATATAATCCATTTTCGTTTATTTTTTAGGAGATTTCTCCACTACGCTTCGCTCCGGTCGAAATGACGTGTTGGAAGTTTTCCGTTTATGTTGAATTTTCTCGACGGAGAAGCCGAATTTGCCGATTTTTTGGCCTAAAGCGTAATATTTTCCGTGCGAATATGTTATCAAATCCGCCTGATTGAGTTGGAAAAGTCCAGTGCTCGGGTCGAAATATTTTTCATCACCGTGAACGGCAACGATTTCCGCCATAAACATATCGTGGGAGCCTAATTCTATGATTTCCATAACCTTACACTCGATATTGACAGGCGACTCCGCAATCATAGGAGCTTTAACCACCTCGGCCTGCTCAGGCGTGAGATGCATCTCCTTGAATTTGTTGTAGTCTCTTCCAGACCTTACTCCGCACCAGTCGGTGGCTTTTGCCAAGGCTTCAGTAGTGAGATTGATCACAAATTCCTTATTTTTCGAGATAATTGCATGCGAATGGCGCTCTTTTCTGACCGAGATATAGCACATCGGAGGGTCGGAGCACAAAATCCCTGTCCATGCCACCGTGATGATGTTGTAGTTTTCGGGGCTGTCGCCGCATGAGACCATCACCACAGGCAGTGGATAAAGCATCGTTCCGGGTTTAAAACTTCTTTTCATACTGCAAAAATAAAAAAAATCCCGTCATGAAGGCGGGATTTTTTCATTTTTTATTGAGACGTACGGCCGTACGTCTTTACACTACTTGATATCCCAAGTTGTGCCGCTGTTCAGCAGGTCGTCGACAGTCTTGATGTTCGACTTGGCTGATTCGCGCTCGATGACGTCGGTGAGGCAGTCGTCGTATGTTGGAGCTTCCACGTTGCGGATAACGCCGATAGCGACTGGGAACGCTGGAGGCATCATGTGAGCGAGCATCATGTGGATACCCGTGTTCTCTTCTTTCTCGTCGTGAACGAGGATATCCTTTTCAGTGATGCCGTTTTCGCCGATTGTGACGACTTCAAGCTTGTTGCCGTTGAGGCGCAGACCTTTATTTCTCTCCTTACCGAAGATGAGAGGTTTGCCGTGTTCGCACTTCACCTGCATATCGTCGCGGACGTCCTTGCCTGTGATGTTTTCATGAACACCGTTCGAGAAAATCATACAGTTCTGGAGCACCTCGATGACTGACATACCGTCGTGATTCTTAGCTCTCAAGCAGATATCGGTGAGTTCCTTAGTGTTGACATCAACGCCACGGGCGAAGAACTTGCCGCCAGCGCCGATGACGAGTTCACCAACGTTGAATGGATCCTCGTAAGTACCTTGTGGAGATGTCTTTGTGACTGTGCCACGGAATGTACATGGTGAGAACTGGCCTTTTGTCATACCGTAGATACGGTTGTTGAACAGAAGGAGGTTCATGTCCATGTTACGGCGGACAGCGTGGATGAAGTGGTTACCACCGATAGCTGTGCAGTCGCCGTCACCTGTGATGACCCAAACTGAGAGGTTAGGATTTGCGAGCTTCACGCCTGTTGCGATAGCGCAAGCGCGGCCGTGGATGCTGTGGAATCCGTAGGTGTTCATATAGTGCGGGAAACGTGATGAGCAGCCGATACCAGAGACGACGCAGATGTCTTCTTTTCTCTTACCGAGCTGTGGGAACACGTCCTGTAAAACCTTCAAAATAGCGTGGTCACCGCAACCTGGGCACCATTTCACTATCTGATCGCAAACGAAATCTTCTTTAGTAAGATTAACAACCTGATTATTTAAATTTGTGTTTTCCATGGTACTCTTATTTTAAAAGGTCATTAAACTTATTTTCTAACTCTGCTGTGAGGAATGGGAGACCCTGAATCTTGTTGAATTGCTCATACTTGAAGTCAGGCATCTTCTCTCTGAGGTAGTTCACAAACTGACCGTTGTTGTTCTCACAGACGACGATTTTCTTGTGACCGCTCAACACCTTTGCTGTGTTCTTTGGCAGAGGCATGATATGGCGGAAGTGTGCGTGAGCGACTGACTTGCCTTCTTCGAGCATCTTCTCGACGACTGAGAGGACAACGCCGTATGTGCCGCCCCAGCTCACCACGAGGAGGTCAGCGTTAGGGTCACCGACGATCTCCTGTTCAGGGATGTAGTTAGCGACGCGCTGTACTTTCTCTTCACGAAGCTCTGTCATGAGCTGGTGGTTCTTCGGGTCGAGTGAGAGGTTACCTGAGCCGTTAGCCTTCTCAAGACCGCTGATGCGGTGACGGAGACCTTCTGTTCCAGGGATAGCCCACATTCTGCTGAGTTTCTTTTCGTCACGTTTGTATGGCTCGTAGCCAGGCTCGTTATCTTTTGCGATTGGCGGAACGATAGCTGGGAGGTCAGCGACTCTTGGGATGCGGAGGATCTCAGAACCGTTGCCGAGAGCACCTTCTGTGAGGAGGATGACAGGTGTCATGTGCTCCATAGCGAGCTTAGCGGCTTCGTATGCTGAGTAGAAGCAGTCTGATGAGCTGCGTGCTGCCAAGACGATAAGAGGAGCGTCACCGTTACGGCCGTAGAGAGCCTGCATGAGGTCGCTCTGTTCCGACTTGGTTGGGAGACCTGTTGAAGGACCGCCACGCTGTACGTCGACGACGACGAGTGGGAGCTCTGTCATCACTGCGAGGCCGAGAGCCTCAGACTTCAGTGAAAGACCAGGACCTGATGTTGTGGTCACTGCCAAGCAGCCAGCGAATGATGCGCCGAGTGATGAGCAGATACCTGCAATCTCATCTTCAGCCTGGAAAGCCTTAACCTTTAAGTTCTTATATTTCACCAACTCTGCGAGGATATCTGTAGCAGGAGTGATAGGATATGATCCGCAGAAAATCTGACGGCCTGAACGCTCTGCTGCTGCCATCAAACCCCATGCTGTAGCGACGTTACCGGTGATGTCACGGTATTTGCCTTTAGCGAGGTTAGCCGGCTCGATACGATATGTGTTGGCGAAGATTTCCATTGTGTCAGCGTAGCTGTAACCTGCTGCAACAACAGTCTGGTTAGCCTTGATGACTTCTGGTTTGTTTTTGAATTTTGTATTGAAATATCCGTTCAACATTGTGATGTCGCGGTTGAAGAGGTACATCACGATGCCGAGAGCGAACATGTTCTTTGACTTGAGCATAGCCTTGCGGTCCCAACCGAAGTCTTTCAAAGCCTCGAGTGTCATTGATGTGATAGGGGCTTTGACGACTTTGTACTGGCTGAGGGTGTCATCCTGTGTCGGGTCTGATGTGTAACCGGCTTTTTCGAGAGCTTTGTCATTCATCGAGTCGACATCGAAGATGATTGTTGTGCCAGGCTTGAGCCAGCGCATGTTAGCCTTAATTGAGGCTGGGTTCATTGCGACGAGGACATCGCAAAGGTCACCTGTGGTGTGGACTGGTTTATGTCCGAAATGGACTTGGAATCCAGAAACGCCTGACACAGTACCTTGTGGTGGGCGGATTTCTCCTGGATAGTCTGGGAAGGTGGCAAAATCATTGCCTGCTAAAGCTGTTGAATCAGAAAACAGGTTTCCTGTCAGCTGCATACCGTCGCCAGAGTCACCCGCAAAACGGATAACTACGTGTTCAAGTTCTACAACTTTTGTTCTGTTAGCCATAAGAAATTGAATTTAATTTATTGTATTTGAATAACTTAGAATATTTTTCCTCTTGTCAGGGATGATTCCCAATTTTTCTGCAAAGGTACGCATATATTTTATATAAAAAAATAAATTAAGTGAAATTTTTTCTAAAAAAATATTTTCGAAAAATGTTGTGGTGTATTGGAAAAACACATATCTTTGCAAAAATTTTCTAAACTAATTAAAATTATGGCATACAAAATTTTAGACAGCTGTGTAGCTTGCGGTACTTGCATCGATGAGTGCCCAGTCGGCGCTATTTCAGAAGGTAGCATCTATTCAATCAACGCTGATAACTGCGTTTCATGCGGCACATGCGCAAGCGTTTGCCCGAACGAAGCTATCGTTGAGGACTAATACACACAGTGTGTTAATGCAAAAAATGGTCGGCGAATGCCGACCATTTTTTATTTCTTGAAATAATTTGAAATCTTCAGGTTTATTTCCCTTAATCGTTCCTCATTTAGTTTCACTACTTCCCTATCGTATGTCATCAGACCATTGAGCTCGACTTCGCAGTCGGTTGTTTGGGTATAAACCGCTGCTGAAAACCCGCGCGGAATCAGATCCAGAAGCTTGTTAGCGTATTCCACGTATGTGTCAGTGACTTTTTCTTCGGTATCATATTCCACATAGCCCCAGCCTTGTTCAGGAATCCAGGTGTGACCCTCGATTTTTCTGCCGATTCCGCCATACTCGCCGAGGACATTGACGCGTGATGCATCATAGAAATACATCTCAGGGTCAGGATAGTTGTGAATGTCGAGGATGTCGCCCACAGGATAGTGGTTGCCGCCAGATGCAGGATTCACTAGGCGTGACGGGTCGTAACTCTTGGTCCATTCAACGATTTCAGGGGTTTTGAACTGTCCCCACGACTCGTTAAACGGCACCCAAACGCCGATTGAAGGCACCGAATAGAGATAATCGATGATTTCTTTCCATTCTTTCTTGTATGTTGCTTCGGATTCAGGTGTTCTGCGACTCAACGGACCGTCGAAGTAATGGTCTGTCACCCAGCCTGGACCGCGACCGCCCGATGGCATATCCTGCCACACTATGATGCCGAGACGGTCGCACCAGTAGTACCAACGTGCTGGCTCCACTTTCACATGTTTGCGAATCATGTTATAGCCAAAATCTTTTGTCTTCTCAATGTCGTACCTCAAAGCTTCGTCGCACGGAGCGGTGTAGAGACCGTCGCACCACCAGCCCTGGTCGAGCGGACCGAACATGAAAACAGGTTCGTTGTTGAGCATCAGGCGCACTATGCCGGTCTCGTCTTTCTCGGTGCCGAATTTGCGCATCGCGAAGTAACTTGTCACTTGGTCAACAACTTTATCGCCATGATACAGAGTGACCCGCATATTATAAAGGAACGGGTCTTCTGGAGTCCAAAGACGTACCCAATCAGGCATTCCAACACCAACCTCGATAGATTCCTCGTTGATTGACCACGAATGGATACATATATCTCCAAATTCTTTCCATGGACTGATTTCTATACCAACCATATTGTCAGAAGATTGATTGGCAATTACAGGTGTCACAGTAACTATCTGATTATCAATATCTGGCACTATTTTCAAATCAACGATATGATTATCATTTACGGGCTCGAGCCACACAGTTTGCCAGATTCCAGTTACAGGAGTGTACCAAATGCCATGCGGTTTCACGTGTTGTTTGCCACAAGGCTGTTCGCCTTGGTCGGTCGGGTCCCAAACACGTACCTCGATTTTGTTGCCTTTTTTGTACAATGCTTGGGTAATATCCATTGAAAACGGAGTGTAGCCTCCAGTATGTGAGCCCACTTTTATGCCATTTACCCAAACATCACATTTCCAATCGACAGCACCGAAATGAAGTATCACACGTTTACCTTTCCAAGATTTCGGGAC
This sequence comes from uncultured Bacteroidales bacterium, assembly GCA_905234275.1. Classification (GTDB taxonomy): domain Bacteria; phylum Bacteroidota; class Bacteroidia; order Bacteroidales; family F082; genus Limimorpha. The sequence goes on from CAJOHD010000004.1 coordinate 237,034, forward strand.
CTCAAATTCCCGCTGATACCAGAGCACATTATCTTTCCCAACGTATTTCTGGACTCCAGACAGGGAGGATTCGACACAGAAAGGTACTAAGATCTTGCCATCATAATTACCAATAATATTATTGCCTTTCGGACGGATGGCATAATCCCATAATCCATTCAGGTTTAACCATTCTTCACGCACCATCTGCGGACGCGGATACTCTTGCCAAACGTTTTCAGGAGTGATTTCAGAAGCCCAGCGGGTCTTCAAACTGTCGCCTGCAGGAGCATATTGAGCCATTGCCAAGTGACTGACAATCAGGCAAATAAGAATAAATAAAGCTTTTTTCATATTTTAAAAATGTTTTAATTTCCAACCGATACCGAAATATATCGTCCTTATCTGGTCGGATTCAATATAAATATCTCTGTAATCTCTGATAAAAGCTGACAGATACTGCCTTCTCGTCAAGCGATATTCAACATCACCCTCAAACATCAAATTATCGAGTTGTAATTGCCTGTCTTTATTGATTTCAGAATACAATTCGCCTGACAATGAGTATTTGAACCTGCTGAAACGACGCTGGTACGTCACTTGCAGCCTGTTTCGCCAATAATAGTAAAATGCATTGTTGTAATAACCGGCCTCTTCATCATTCTGCATAATCAAAAACCTTGTCCGATAGCCAAATTCCCAATTTCGGTATTCATATTTGTACGAGGCATTGACAAAATAGCGGTATCTGTTACGATAAATATGCTTTCCCGTGTATTTTATGATATATTCACCTCCAATGCCGAATTTCAAACCATATCTGGGCAATTTATAATCAAATCCCAAAGAGAATTTAGAACGGGAAAATTGCGAAATATCATTGTTAAAACGGAGGTCTTCCTTAGCCGCAAGCGACCAGTTATCATTTAACTCTTCAACATCTTCCAGTCTTATAATGGCGCCAAAATCCGTAGTGTTCTGGGCGGTGGCAACATTTGGAATAAGAACACAGCACATCGTCAAAAAACAATGCGCAATTAATAATTTCAATATTCCAAATCTATATCTCATTGAAAATCTTTGAGTTTGGTTATATTATTGATTGTGTTTTGCGTATTTGCAAACGGCTTGTACGTCACCTTCACAAACGCCACATCACGCAGATAATCAATATGTCCGACTTCAACTTCTATGATGTCGAGACCTGTTCTCTCCTTCAAATCGGCGATAAGTTCTGTCTCGCGACCATGTTTCACATTCTCAATCTTATCGTAAAGAATGATTTTCGTCTCGGTGCGTTTAGCGGTGATGATGTGGTACTCAAACAACCATATCGCTATGATAAACAAGAGGTTAGTGACGCCAAGTTCAAGATAGCTGACCGTCAGCGCCAGACCGTTGATGATTGAGATTCCGATGATTATGAAAAGATACGTCATCTCCCTGATTTTCAACGTCTCCGTTCGATATCGAATCATCCCGAAAATGGCAAAAAGTCCCAACGCGAAGCTTATCGCCATCTTCATGTTTTCCATCTGGATTATGAGCAGGAAAATCGTGATTGCAAAGAGCATGAAGGTGAAATAATAGTCGTTTCTGCGGCTTTTCGGGTAATAGAAGCAGCGGACGATTATCCAGCAAACCAGAAAATGGAATGCGAAACGCACCAAAAGTGTCCACAGACTGGTCATATCGTAAAGCGGTACGCCCAAAAAACCGGTTTCAAAAGCCGCTTCTCCGAACTCGCGAGCTATATCAGGGTCAAATTCCTGCTGAATCAGTTGAAGTAATAGCATATTCTCTTAATTTTTTTAATTTTTCCAGTTTTATAATCTTTTTTTTGAAACGATTCTGTTTCAATGTCTTGTCAGTCAACGCCCTGCCAATGCAATATTTACTGATACTCAATGGTTTGACTCTCAATTCAAAGAGCGTTTTCTGAAAAAACGACTCACATTGTCCGTCACGTTTCAGCTCCATGATCACGAGTGGAGCAATACCGTTGTCGTTACCGTTTTCAAAGTTATGAAACCGCACGTTGAAATCAATCGTTATCCGTTCGGTTTTGCCTTTGTTCACTACTGTTATGCGCTCAAACGACGTTGACATTTTCTTTACAAAACCGTCAAAATCATAGTCTGGAAGTTCTTTTTCGACAAATTCACGCGTTTTTTCGTCACATTTCAGGTCGTGAAAGACATTCTCCCCTACTTCAACACGTTTTTTCTTCGTGCGCCCGTGGTTGTTTTTATGCTTCACCTCACAAAAATAGGTGCCGGTGTCGACATAATTTCTAACCCTGAGCTTGTCGCGTTTCAGTTTTTTATCCTGATGAATGATATACATGTGATTGTCAACGGTATCGTAATAAATGCTGTCGTATTCAGCAACCCGTTTCCCGTCAATCTCCTGCACATAATAATCATCTTTTATCAATGAAAACAGCTTCGTAACGGTCAGATCATCAGCGACATATTTCGTATCGATGCGGTTCATCAGCTTCACGGCGCTCATCTCGTCAAGGCTGATTGGAGTCATCTCATGCAATATATCGTTGATAGCCAACATTATCTGTAAATCAATTCAAATTCCTTCACCGACTCAAGCTTTCCGTTGGGATAATAGTTGTACTGCCGTTTTTTAGTACCGTCATCGTTATATTCGTATTTTTTGATACGCGTCACCTTGTCGCGGTCGTTATATTCAATCTCACGAAGCACTTTCGATGCCGGGTCAAGCGGGTCGACGTATTCGCAGACCACACGTGATTTCTGACCATACGATGCATATTCTATCTCCTCGATTTTTCTTCCGAGCGAGTCGTATGTCGTGACATGGTCCAAAAATGCCTGTTTTGAGCCTGAAGCAGTATTCCACTCCTTGATTGTCAAGCCTTTACGCTTCTGACGTTTTATCAATGTCTCAGGAGTAACCTGTTGTGAAAAAGCGGGGATGACTAATGCTAACAAAAACGAGAATATCAGTAATCTTTTCATGTTTCGATGTAATTTATTGATTATCAGACTTGTATTCTAACAACAAATGTTGTATCCGGTTCCATTTCAATGATTTCGCCAATATTCTCGACTGATATAGTCTCAATCAGTGGTGACGGCACTTCAGCGGAGTTCTCCGTGAACGTAAACACCTCATAATTACCGGGTTGCAGTTTCTGGAAAGCGAAAACGCCGTCCAAGCCTACGCGCACGTCATCAAAATGATAAGGATCGCCTTCTTTTCTGATATAAACGCGATGTTCGTAAGCCCAGCCCTGACCACGATAAGTGTCGTTATGGAAATACATTGCATAAACCTTGCCTGTCACAATCGAAGTGCCATAAGCCTTTCCTTGATGGACATAGATTGTCGGGACGTTGCCAGTCTCACCTTTACCTATTGATATTGAAGCTGTTACAGGCACTTTATCACCCGAAGCCAATGTAGAATAAGCAAAAACGGTATAATCACCAGGTGTCAGATATTTGAATTTGTAAAAGCCTTTGTCATCGGTTTCCACATCATCGCCATAAAAGTCCGAGTTACCGTAAACGATGAAAACGTCGGTTTTTGCCGCGACAATAGTATCGGCAGGCAGAGTGTAATTATCGTCAGGATGGTTGATGAGCATCACATAGCCCTGTACGGTGCCAGTTCCGCCTTCTCCTTCACTTCTTTTGCATGAAACGGATAAAAGCGTAACTATGCACAATAATCCGATTAGTCTGATTTTCATAATTATTATCCTTCAAGATTGTTTTTCAATTGTCTCATCACATTAACGAAAGTGTCAAGGTCTTTAGTATCAATATCCTTCACAACATCATTCATAAAATTGATTGCCACTTCCGTTGTGATTTTTTCCAACGCGAAGGCCTCTTCCGTCAGTTCGATTTTGTTGATACGGCGGTCGTTTTTATCCATCACACGCATCACTAAATTCTTTTTCTCAAGAGAATCGATGATTTTGGTGACTGAATTCTTGTCTTTCTGAATGATATCGGCGATATTCTGTTGAGAGAGAGACTGTTTCTCCCACAAAATATCCAGCACGAGATATTGTTCCGGAGTGATATTAATACCATTCTCCTGAAGCTTGTCGAAAAAACATTTTTTAATCCTCGAATTGAGAATGTTAACGTTTACGGCAATTTCCTTGATGAGCATCATAAGCTTTAATGTTTTTTATTTCTATTTATTGGACTTTCAGGCTCTTTAGCCATCATTTTGTATTCACACCATTCCACAAATTTCGGCAGTGCGAAGGTGAAGAATTTCGTTATTTTTCCAACTGGAGTCAGCAGTATCTCATTCTTACGAACTCTCAGTCCATATTCCATCCTTCGCGCCACACGCTCGGCAGTCATCATATTTTCCTCATTGCGAGGTGTCATGCCTTGAGGCGAGCCGTCAGCCAGAAGTGCCACATTTCTGATGTTAGATGCTGTAAAACCTGGGGCAAACACCATTACATGAAGTCCGTCATAGCGATGCTCTACACGCAAAGTGTTAAGAAATCCCCTGATGGCAAACTTCGAGGCGGAATAGCCTGTTCTGCCTGGCAATCCGAGATATCCAGCGGTTGAGATAACGCCCACCACGCTGCCTTTCGACTCGAGAAGATATGGCAACGCATATTTTGTGCAATAGATGGTGCCCCAGAAGTTGGTGTCCATGAGTCTTTTTATGACATCGAGGTCAAGGTCAAGGAACATCGCGCGCATGGAGATGCCGGCGTTGTTGATGAGGATATCGATATGACCGAATGTTTTAACGGTTTCTTCAATAAGGTTTTTGCAGTCATCCTCCACTGAGACATCAGTCTTGACACACAGCACGTTAGCAGGATTGGGCATCTCTGCTTTAATCTGTTCCAATTTCTCGATGGAACGTGCTGCCATCACCACTTTTGCCTCCAACGAGGCGAATAATTTAGCTGTAGCCAGCCCGATACCCGAGCTGGCTCCAGTCACAATAATCACTTTATCCTTAAAATATTTTACTCTCATTTTAAAGAATAGCCATCTGTGGCATTTCAGGGTTGTCGTACTCGCCTGCTGCAAGTTTTTCTTTGATTTCCTTGAATGCGTTGAGTGTATATTCCACGTCTTCGAGCGAGTGTGCTGCTGTAGGGATGATTCTGAAGATGATCATGCCTCTCGGAATGACAGGATATGTCACGATTGAGCAGAAGATCTTGTAGTTGGTGCGGAGGTCGCGTGCGATCCATGCAGCCTGCACTTCGTTGCCAGGAAGGAAGATAGGTGTGACGCATGCCTCTGCTGGTCCGATCTCGAATCCGAGGTCACGGAAGCCCTTCTGAAGGGTACGTGTGACAGTCCAGAGTTTCTTACGGAGCTCGTCGCCTTCTTTGCTGCGGATGATTTCAAGACGTTTCAAGCAGCCTTCGACGATAGGCATCGGCAATGACTTGGCATACATCTGTGAACGCATGTTGTATCTCAGGTAATCGATGATGACCTTCGGACCTGCCACGAAGCCGCCGATGATAGCCATTGACTTGGCATATGCGCCGATGTAGAGGTCGATGTCGTCCATCACGCCGAAATGCTCTGATGTGCCGCGGCCTGTAGGACCCATGCAGCCGAATCCGTGAGCGTCGTCGATGAGGATACGGAACTGATATTTCTTTTTGAGAGCCACGATCTGGTCGAGGATACCGAGAGCGCCTGTCATTCCGAACACGCCTTCAGTGATGAGAAGGATACCGCCGCCGGTCTTCTTCACCACCTCGGTGGCACGCTGTAACATCTTCTCGCAGCTGACGATGTCGTTGTGTTTGAAGTGGAACGACTGACCCATGTGGAGACGTTTACCGTCGATGAGGCAGGCATGAGCTTCAGCGTCGAAAACGATGACGTCATTACGGGTGCAGAGGGCGTCGATAGTTGAGACGATGCCCTGATAGCCGAAGTTGAACTCGTATGCATCCTCTTTGTGCTCGAAGTCAGCGAGTTCGCGTTCGAGACGTTCGTGCAGACGGGTGTTTCCACTCATCATACGGGCGCCCATAGGGTAAGCGAGCCCCCAGCGAGCAGCAGCCTCAGCGTCAACTTTTCTCACCTCCGGATGGTTGGCTAAACCGAGGTAATTGTTCAAACTCCAGCACAACACGTCAACACCGTTGAAACGCATGTGTGGTCCCAGTTCGCCTTCCAAACGCGGGAATGCAAAATATCCGTGAATGCGGTCCATGTACTGTCCGATCGGACCACCAGAATCGTGAGCTATTCTTTCAAAAATTTCCATTTTATTATAATTTGATTTACTTCGCAAAATTAGTAAAAATCTTTACAGTATGCACATAATTCTATTTTTTTATTTTTATTTTTATGTTAAAATAATCCGAAAAACACCAGGGATAAGCTTTTTTTTGTATTTTTGTGGGCTATTTTAAAGATATGATAGACTTAAAGAATAAAAACGCTCTTGTGACAGGTGCCAGCTCTGGAATCGGGGCAGCGATAGCACGTCGCCTCGCCAAGGAAAAATGCAATCTTTTTCTGACTGGACTTGGTGAAACGCAGCTTCAGGAGACAAAGGAAATTTGTGAGAAGGAAGGCGTCAAGGTTTATTTTAAAGAATGTAATTTCGCCGAGTTCGCCTCCATCGACGAGCTTGTTAAAGAGATAAAATCCATCGGTTTTCATATCGACTTATATGTTTTGAATGCTGGAATATCGCAGCGTGACCGCGGGCTGGAGACAGATTTCGCCATCGACCAGAAAATCATGCAAGTCAACTATTGGAGCAGTGTATATCTCGTGAAGCAGTTCAAAGACGAGATTTTGGCATCAGAGCACGTGAATATGTCCGTAACCACCTCATTGGCAGGGCTTTTCGGTTTTCCGTTAAGGACATCCTACTGCGCGTCAAAACATGCTTTGTTCGGATTTTTCGAGTCGTTGGATCTTGAATATCCCAATATCCGTGTCACCTTCCTGATTCCGGGGCGCATCAACACTCCTATCAGCAAGAGCGCCTTGAAAGGCAATGGCGAGCAATACGCGAAAATGGACGCTGGTCAGGCGAAAGGCCTCGACGTCGACAAAGCGGCAAAACGCGCTGTGAAAGCCATCAGAAAAGAAAGACACCGCAAGCTCATCGGCAAAGGCGAGCTGCTCATGGCATATATTAATAGGTATATCCCTTGGCTTTATTACAAAATCGCAAACAAAATATCTCCAACATAATGAATACAGAAAAAGAGAAAGTCATCTGCGGCATCCAGCAGGTAGGCATCGGAGTTGAAGACCTCCAGACAGCATGGAAATGGTACAATAAGCACCTGAACATCCAGATTCCAATTGTTGACGACGAAGGTGTCGCTGAGCGCATGCTTCCATACACAGGCGGCAAACCTCAGCCACGTCATGCCATCCTTGCCATCTCACAACGCGGTGGCGGTGGCTTCGAGATTTGGCAACCTCAAGGACGTAAGGTGGTTTACCCGAAAGAGCCGTTACGTCTGGGCGACCTCGGAATCAACATCTGCAAGGTCAAGGCAAAAGACGTTAAAAGAGCATATAACTACTTCAAAGACAATAACATAACTATCCTCAGCGATATCAATGTATCACCTCTTGGCATCGAGCATTTCTACATGCAGGACCCATGGGGCAATGTCTTTGAGATTGAAAAAGACGATTATTGCTTCATCAATGTCGACCAGCACACTGGCGGTTCAAACGGCGTGGTGATTGGCGTGTCGGACATGGACAAATCTATTGAGTTTTATAAAAAACTCCTTGATTATGATATAGTTGCATTCGATAAAACCGATATCTTCGATGATTTCAGTAATCTCCTCGGCGGAAAATGCAAGATACGCCGTGTGGAGCTGCAACGTTCAAAACCAGTCTGCGGCCCGCTCAGCGAGCTCATGGGCAACTCACATCTTGAATTGGTTCAAAACCTTGATATTGAGCCACGTAAGACTCTCGAAGGACGCTGGTGGGGCGACCCTGGATTCATCCATCTCTGCTTCGATGTGCGTAATATGAACAAGGTGCACGAAGCAGCGCTGGCTCTCGGTCACGACTTTGTGTGCGACAGCGGCGACAACTTCGACATGGGCGACGCAAACGGCCACTTCACCTACGTGGAAGACCCCGACGGCACACTCATCGAGTTTGTGGAAACATTCAAGATTCCGGTAATCAGAAAACTGGGAATTTCAATTAACCTCAAGAAAAGAGATGACTACAAACCGTTGCCGAGGATTATCACTAAGGCGTTGCGGTTCATGAAAGTGGAGTTTTAGTTTACCGATTACTGTTGACAATAAAAAAAAGCGAGAGTTTCTCGCTTTTTTTTATTATCTGTAAACTGTAAACCGTAAACGGTAAACTATCAAAGACCAAGTTTCGCTTTAACATCCGGAGTGACGTCGATAGCGCTGTCACCAATCGAGAGGATGACGGTCTTCTCGAACACGTATGCCAGACCTTTAGCTTTCACAACAGCGTCGATAGCTGCTTTGATCTTGTCGAGCATAGGCTTTGAAAGCTCTTCCTGTTTTGCTGCGAGGTCGCTTTCAGCGTTTGCCTGGAACTCCTGGATTCTGCCCTGAAGGTCAACGATTTCTTTTTCTTTTGACTGACGAAGGATGTTTGACATTGTTGCTGAGTTAGCTTCATAGTCTCTCATCTTGGTCTGATATTCATTAGCCATTGCCTGTAATTCAGCCTGAAGCTCGCCGTAATAAGCCTGCAAATCCTGCTGGATCTTAGCGCTTTCCGGCATCATGTCGATGATGACTTGTGAATCAACATAACCGATTTTCTGTCCCTGTGCGTTAGCTCCGAAACCAATACCAAGTGCTAACACCATTAAAACCAAAACTTTAGTTAACTTTTTCATCTTATTAAAAATTTAATTATTATCTAATTTTCTGCAAAAATACGACTTTTTTGTTTATTACCAAGTATTTTTACAATGTTTATTCACGATTTATTATTTCTTGCCACCGTCGGCATTGCCTTTAGAGCCAGTGCTGCCTGTGCTTCCCGAACGTTTTCTGTCCTGACGGCGCACGGTCTGCATCACGTTGCCGATCTCATCGAGAACGTCATCGCTGATATCAAGTTTTTCGTTGCAATACAACAATGTGGTTCCTGCTGATTTGTCGAATACGAAAGCATAGTTTTTAACCTGCGCCACCTGGTTGATGGCATTGTAAATCTTCTCTTGGATAGGCTGGATCAGCTCGATACGTTTTGAGAACAGCTCGCCATCCGGTCCGAAATACTGCATCTGAAGGGCTGCCAGCTCCTGTTCTTTGGCTGCTATCGCCGCTTCTTTCTTGTTTTTCATGTCATCTGAAAGAAGTATCGCCTCTGTCTGATAGTCGCGTTTCATCTGATCGAGCTTGTCGCGCAGATTTTTCAGTTCCTTCTGCCAACCCACCGACATCTGGTTGATTTCCTCCTGAGCGTCACCATATTCAGGGATATTTTGGAGGATATATTCAGTATCAACATATGCGAACTTCTGATTTCCCTGGGCTTTCACCGTTGAAACACCCAAAAACATGCATATAATTAACAATAAAACTGATGTTCTTTTTTTCATATCAAAACACATTTTTTTCAAATTTTAACATATTTCTACACATATTTAATCAATAGAACCTCCGATTGAGAAGTGGAATTGGCTTCCGTTGGCGTCAGGAGCGCCTGGCACCTCATCGAAGCCGTAGCCCCAGTCGAGACCGAGCATACCGAACATCGGCAGGTAGATTCGCATACCCAAACCGGCTGAACGATACAAATCGAACGGATTGAACTTATCGAAGCCAAGCCAGCAGTTACCGGCTTCCACGAAGGTGAGGGCGTAAATCGTAGCTGAAGGATTCAACGTCAAAGGATAACGCAACTCCATCGTATATTTTGCGAAAATATTACCGCCTTCCATGTTGCCAGTCACGTAACCAGGAGTCAAAGAGTTGTTGGCATAACCTCTCATGCCTATCAACTCGCGACCGTCGAAGTTATATGAGCCCGTCAGACCATCGCCGCCAAGGCAGAAACGCTGGAACGGAGTGATTCCGATATCAGGGTTATAATAACCGAGCAAACCGAATCTTGCGCGCGTCATGACGACAAGTTTCTCAGCGACTTCTGTATACATCACCGCTTTAAACTTCCATTTATGGAACTCAACCCAGTGATACATAGCATCTTCCCTCTCTGCGACATCCGAATATTCCTTTTCATAATCAACAGGATTGAAAATAGAATATGGAGGCGTAACTTCAAGAGAAAGAATGAATTCAGAGCCATAACGAGGATAAATCGGGTTACTTGTAGAGTTACGTCCGAAGGTGATGTTATATCCGATAAGGTTAAAATCACCGTTACCGGTACCGAAGTCAAAGATATTCTGATAGTTAAACAAAGTATAACGGATAAGGTTGATACCATTGTACAATGTGAAATAGTCGTCAGGCCATTTAAGACGTGTGCCTATACCCACCGACATACCTGTCTGCATAAAAACGCCTGCAGGATCGGTGTATGTGTTTTTATACTTTGAATGAAACACCGAGACAGTTAAGGCGTTTGGCTTCTTGCCGCCAAGCCAAGGCTCGGTGAATGAAACACCATAATTAATATATGTGGTACCGTATGTCTGGACTCTGAACGACAACTTTTGTCCGTCGCCAGCAGGAATCGGGCGCCATGCGTCTTTTTTGAAGAAGTTTCTCAACGACACATTATTAAGGTTCAAGCCCAAAGACAGCATCAGACGGTTGTAACCCCATCCTGCGGAAAGCTCGACCTGGTCGTTTGGAGTCTCCTCGACCACATAATTGATGTCAACAGTACCATCTGCCGGGTCAGGTTGGATATCCGGAAGGAGTTTCTGGTCATCGAAATACTGCAATGCTGACAACTCGCGCATGGTTCTCATGATGTCGCTACGGCTGTAAAGCTGTCCCGGACGAGTATACATCTCACGGATGATGATTTTGTCGTTGGTCTTAGTATTTCCTTTCACCGTCACGCGTTTGATCGTCGCCTGATCGCCTTCGCTCATTCTCATCTCGAGGTCGATGGTGTCATTTTCAACTCTAATCTCAACAGGATCAACGCGGAAGAAGAGATATCCGTCATCCATGTACAACGACGACACGTCGTAACCGCCCTCGCTGTAGGTCAGGTTTTTCTCCAAAAGCTCCTGATTATACACATCGCCTTTATGGATAGCGAGCACTTTATTCAGAACTGTCGTATCATACTTGGTGTTTCCAACCCAAGTAATATTACCGAAATAATATTGATGGCCTTCGTAGACATCAATAGCAATGCCTATATTCTTATCATCCATCACATAGATCGAATCTTTGATGATTTTGGCGTCACGATAGCCTTTTTCATTGTATTTCCTGATGATAAGCTGCTTGTCGGCTTCAAAATCATCTTCATCATAACGGGAAGACTTGAAGATTCTCGGGCGGATGTTTTCTGTGAGATACCAAGCCACCTCATCTTCTGCAGCAACCGGTCGGAATGTGATAAGATCCCACACCGTGTTGACAAACGAGGCTCCTAGTGGACGAAGCGGGTCAAACTTACCTCTACGTTTGGTTTCTTTCATCGCCGAACGAATCTGACTATCGGTGAGCACTTCGTTGTTGTTGACCACAATCTCACCAATCTTCACCTTATGTTTTTTATCAACATTTATTATGACCGTCACGTAGTTTTCCATAGTGGTATCCGGCACAGGAGTCAGCTTCACCTCTGCGTTCAGATAACCTTTGTCGGCATAATAATTACGTATGATTCCGGTTGTTTTGTTGTAGGTATGTTCTGTCGCGACATCACCTCTTGTAATGTTGATTTTCTTTCTAAGTTCTTCAGCTTCGGACTTTTTCACGCCTTTAAACGAATATTTACTGATTCTCGGGCGTTCCTTCATATCTATATTCAGGAAAATCTTTCCTCCAACTTTTTGAGTCTGAGTGATTTGAATATCTTCAAAGAGTCCTTGTTCCCATAAGTTTTTGATTGCTTGAGTGATCTTATCTCCCGGGACTTTCACTGTCATACCAACGCGCAAGCCTGAAAGCATCACAACCACGGCAGGGTCAACATATTGGACGCCAGTCACCGTGATGCCGCCGATTTCATATTCGCGAGGAAGCGAATAGTCGATCTCCGACAAATCGTTTCCAACTTGAATCTGAGCATTCGCGACAAAGCCTGTCATGAGGAATACCCAGCATAACAAAGCAATTGCAAATATTTCAAACCTTTTCACAAAAGTCATTTCCCTACTTATTAATCTGTTCACTCGTCTTTCCAAACCTGCGTTCACGATTCTGATAGTCAACGATAGCCTCGTACAAGTCCTCTTTTGAGAAATCAGGCCAGTATTTCTTGGTGAAATAAAGCTCTGAATAAGCTATCTGCCACAGCAGATAATTGCTGATTCTCTCCTCCCCGCTCGTACGAATCAGAAGATCGGGATCAGGCATGCCAGCAGTTGCTAAGTGGTTGTTTATCAGAGCTTCATCAATCTGTTCCGGATCAATCTTACCTTCTTTCACTTCTGTTGCTATATCTTTCACCATCTTTGTCAATTCCCAGCGGCTCGAGTAGCTCAAGCAGAGCGTCAGCGTCATGCGGGTATTGTTTTTAGTGCTGTCGATGGCATACATCAGTGCATCGTACTGTGATTTCGGAAGACGTTTCAAGTCACCTATTGCATTAAGACGTATATTGTTGTCGTTCAATGTTTTAAGTTCATTTTTCAAAGCAGTGGTGAGCAACGACATCAATGCATCGACCTCCAAAGAGGAACGGTTCCAGTTTTCTGTTGAGAAAGCGTAAAGTGTAAGATATTTGACACCAAGTTCCGCGCAAGCCTCTGTGGTGTTACGCACGGCGTCGACGCCATGCTGATGACCGAAGATGCGCATTTTTCCTTGTTGCTTTGCCCAGCGGCCGTTGCCATCCATAATGACAGCGATATGTTCTGGCAGGCGCTCAATCAATATCTTATCTTTCAGGCTTTCCATCATCAATAATTTTTATATTTATCTCTTGCGTTACAATCAGTTCCTCCTGGCAAAACGAACTTATACACCAACGAGAAGTTCAGGTATCCATACCAGTCGTTGTTATATTTATTTCCACGTTGGATATAAGTTTCACCAGAATTACCAGTGAAATTGGTCGGATCGCTATATTCGTTATTCTCTGTCGGATAATAGGCGTGGCAATCGTCGAGCCAGTCGGTGAAAGCATAGTCCCAGCGCCACTCGAGAGCGATGCCGAGTTTTTTACCGAGGCTATATTTCACACCTACTCCAAATGGTATTGAAACTGCGACTTTACTATATTTGGCATCGCCATCACTCGGCATGGTGCCATCATAATCGACATCGGTCAGAACATTGCACAACGCTGTTCCGTCATCAGCTTTCGGGTTGAAACTCAGCACCGAGATACCTCCGAAAAGATACGGTGACAAGCCATGGCGCTTACTTCCCGTGAAATAATCGAAGAAGTTAAACTCTGCAATGAGAGCCACATCGTTGACATTGTCATTGAACGACAAGCCACGTTCCGGGCGATATCCCGAAGCTTTGTCGCTACCGTTAAGCTGGAGGTTGGAATACGCGAGACGGAATGCCCATCTGGTATCGTTGTAATACCTCACGAGAGCGCCCCATCCCAGCTGACTCTGGTTAAATGGCTTGCTTGGGTTGATATCACCCATATAATACGACAGTCCCACCGAGCCGCCGACCTCAATAACTTGAGAATGCGCAGCTTTAGGAGCAAGAAATTGTCCCAACATCAGGACAATCAACGTAACTAAAAAATGTTTTTTACAATTCTTCATTCGTTTAAATTTTCTTACCTATTGATAGACAGTCGTTTAAACTTTTAGTCAATAAACTGACAAATTTACAATTTTTTTTGATAATGTCCGTCAAAAATTTTTAATTTCTCACATCATTGCCCCAGAGAAGTTTTTTCCTTATTGCTTCGAAGAAATCTTTCCCTGGCAGCTTCACCATATTGAAGGAGAAATCAGCTTTTCTGACTTCAAGTTGTAAACCTTTGTCCACCAATTTAGTACGTGAGTCAAGGCTCAGGTCGTAGGCATCGCAGCGGCCGTCAACCTTGATTTTCACGACGCTTTTGTCAGATATAACGACAGGACGTACGCTTAAATTGTGTGCAGAAATAGGAGTTATCAAAAAACTGTCATTATTTGGCGCCACGATAGGTCCGCCGGCGCTCAACGAATAGGCTGTCGAGCCAGTCGGGGTCGCCAAAATCAGACCGTCGGCCCAATAGGTGTTAAGAAGTTTATCGTCTACGAAGACTTGTATCACGATGAGGCTACTGCCGTCTTTACGCATGAGACTCAATTCATTAAGGGCATAGTTGATGCCTTTGAAGCGTTGCTCCTCGCCCACCAGTTCGAGCAAAGAGCGTTTCTCGACCTCAAAATCGCCCTTCAGAATCTTGTTTACTGCATCAATCGTCTCATTCGACGACACACTTGACAGAAATCCGAGTCTGCCCATATTTATTCCGAGCACCGGGATTGCTGTGTCGCGGACATACTCAACAGAATCGAGCATGGTGCCGTCGCCGCCAAACGAAAACAGCACATCAGCCTTACCTTTCAGCTGTTCGTATGAATTAAATGTCTGATAGTCAGCATGTTCGCTGTCACATCTCTTAACATCATTCATAAGAGATGTAAACACTATTGTTTCAGTGTCGGCGTTACGCAAAACGCGCAGGACTTCTTTCATAAGTCCGTCATAATCAGGGCCGAAGCCTCTACCATATAATGCTATTCTCATAACAAATAGTTTTCATATTAAATTGGAGCCACGAGATGTAGGAAAAAACCGAATTCTCCCAGTCCGTTCACACCATACTCCACTCGCAAAACCTTATCATAATATGTAACAAAGTCTATTCCAACACCTGTTCCATATATCCATTGATTAGCGATTCGTGTAGTTGAACCTTCCGGAATCACAGCACCCCAAGTATATCCGAAGTCAAAAAACAAGTTGGCGTAAAATGCCAGATGTATCTTTCCGAACTTATCACTTTTAATACCCGGGATATGTTTCGTTACCGGTTTCAATATCTCGAACTTCAAATTATTCTTGAATATAGTGTAATTGAGCGCATCAACGACGTAAAGGTCGTAAGTCCTCACATAATCGTTCTTATATCCAAAGCCCTGCGACAAAAAGTAAGGTGCCGTGTTACTGTCAGACAATTTCGCCGTGACATTAGAAGCCCAGTAAAACCTACCACTTACAGGTGTATACCAGTCTGCAGTTATTTTACCATAAAATAAGTCTGGCTCATAGTCAAACACTCCGAAACCGATTTTTGTCAGTTCAAGTTCCAAATAATGCCCGTCCAGAGGATAGTTATGATCATCACGGTAGTCGTTTTTAAACACTGCCGACAGCGTAAAGTACTGAAAACGAGTTCCTTCCGGATTGCCGAAATCATCATTCAAACTCGGCAAGCTGTCGTTAAACAGCCTGTTGTCATATCTCATCTCAAGAGACAACTTATTGCGATAGCCGAATCTATAATAAGGCGTCACGAAAGCGTAAAACGACTCATGCGCATACTCGTCTTCTCCTTTGAAATACTTGACTTTATCATCCCAAGTTATATACGCCACTTCCCTGTCGCGCGTAAACCCGGAAGAAACAGTTATTCCAAGTCTTTGTTTACGAGTAAGATACGGAATATCATACGTCAAGCCAAAGTTTTGGTTATAACCGCCGATTATCGTAAGGTCCAGTTCGTGCTTCCTGCCCCACAAATTCCTGTAAACCAAGTCGATACCATAGCTAAGACGTGTAAGGTCATCAGCTTCGAACCAAGATTTAAGATTTCGGTCGGCATAAGCCAAATACGGTATTGGCCACAGATACCAACGTTCCACCACATTGATTGTCAGCGTTTTGCAATTCTCATTTATAGTATCGTCAGCCCAATAAAAGTCAACGAAGTTAAACAAAGATGCATTGAGAAGGTTTTCACGACTTTCTTTCACAGCCTCTTCAGAACATATCGTATCTCCTTCATGGAATAGCATTTCCCTGTCGATTGTTGACATTTTGGTCACATTGTTGCCTACAACATTGATTTTAGAAACCACGAAGCAATCTGAATCCTGTTGAGCGTATACCGCAACCGAACACAAAACTATCAATATGACCAACAACTTTCTCATTCTCAATCGTCCATCATATTACAATAGTTTTCGTAGCGCCAGTCGGCGATAGCACCTTGTTCTACTGCATTTTTGATCGCGCAATGCGGTTCATGCAGATGCGTGCAGTTGTTAAAACGGCAATCATGCATCAAAGCTCTCATTTCTGGGAAACGTTGAGCAAGAGTCTCTTTCTCCATGTCAAAGAGCGCGAACTCTTTAATACCTGGAGTATCAATGATATAGCCGCCAAAACAAAGTTCATACATCTGAGCGAATGTCGTAGTATGCTTACCTTTCTCGTGAACTTCCGAGATCTCTCCAACTCTGATGTCAAGACCTGGATCCATCCTATTCACCAGCGCCGACTTCCCCACTCCCGAATGTCCGGAAAACATACTAATTTTATCTTTCATGATGCTCTCGAGCCTATCGCAATTGTATCCTGTCTTGGCAGAAACCATAAACGACTGATAGCCAATGCCATTATACACTCTCATCAGCTCTTCCGCCACAGCGTTCTGTTCATCATTATAGATATCGCATTTGTTGAACACTATGATAGTCGGGATATGATAAGCTTCTGCAGTCACTGTGAACCTATCGATAAAACCAGTCGAAGTCCTTGGTTGTGCTATTGTAGCCACAAGAATTGCCTGATCGACGTTTGCTGCGATGATGTGCGACTCTTTCGACAAATTCACTGATTTACGGACAATAACATTTGTGCGTGGCAGAATCTTGTCAATCACGCAGGTATCTTTGTCACGTTCCTTCTCAAAATTCACCAAATCACCAACAGCCACTGGGTTTGTCGTGCGCAATCCATCAAGGCGTATTTTGCCTCTCAAGCGGCATGAAACGACCATTCCGGCATCATCTCTGACATCGTACCAGCTTCCTGTTGACTTAATAACTCTACCTATCGGCATCTTCGCAATCAAAAAACGATGCAAAGGTACAGATTTTTCTTGAATTATGCTACAACTTTTGATAACGTTTTCCTGGCAGTGCTGTCAAAACGCCGTCAAACTCCAACGAGAGCAGTATTGACGCTATTTTCGAAGGCGACAAATCCGTGCCGACAATAATGTCATCAATATGAACAACATTGTTTTTCGCAAAGACATCCATCACTTTTTTCTCATCTTCACTGAAGTCACGGAACAGACGCATTTGTTTTGCAACCACTTTGGTATCGACATCCCAACGCATCACATATCGAATATCCGTCGCATTAACCAAGATATTCGCCTTATTGGCTTTAATTAGTTGATTGCAGCCTTCACTATATATATCACCTACTTTCCCTGGCACTGCAAAGACTTCTCTATCGTATGAATTGGCGATATCGGCAGTAATCATAGCCCCACCCTTCAGTGCGCTTTCGACAACCACAAGACAATCGACCATTCCAGCGACTATTCTGTTGCGTTGTGGAAAATTCTCCCTATCGGGTTTTGTTCCGCTGACAAACTCAGTCAATATACCTCCTTTCTCTAGCATGTTTGTTGATAATTTCCTGTTTTCCGCTGGATAAATAGTTTGCATCCCGTGTCCCAGCACACCCACGGTAGCAAGGTCATATTTTAAAGCAGCTCTATGCGCCGCGGCATCTACGCCATACGCCAAGCCACTGATTATCATCACATTGTCAGAAGACAAATCCTCAACAATTTTCTCAACATTATATTTTCCGTAATCAGTAATATTGCGTGTGCCGACAATCCCAACCGTTTTTTCCACATTCAAATCGGCATTACCTTTATAATACAACATCATTGGGCTGTCGTGACAATGCTGAAGTCGTTTCGGATAGTCCTTGTCGAGATAAAACAACGGTTTTATTCCATTCTTTTCAATAAACTGCATTTCCTCCTCAGCACGCTTCATAACAGCTTTAGACTCAATGCCTTGAATTATGTTGTCAGTCATCCCGCTTATCTGTCTTAAAGCTTTTTTGTTCTCACAAAACACAGCCTCAGCACCTCCGCAGTAGGCGACCAACTTCTTACCATTCACATCTCCAATATACGGAATAAGAGTAAGAGCGATTTCGTATAGTTTTTGTTCTGTCATGTCGCAAAATTACAAACATTATCAATAGGTTCGCAACCTTTTTTCTGCAATTTATGTTAATTATTTTTTACAATTGTTAAAAAAAATTAACATTTCAAAATATACTCGGCTATCAATAATATCGTTATATTTGCAAAAAATTATCGCTTTGGGAAAGAACATTCTGATATGTCCGCTAAATTGGGGTCTTGGTCATGCAACTCGCTGTGTACCAATAATTAAGGCTTTGTCAAAACAAGGTCACAAAGTTATTATCGCAGCCGACAAAGGACCACTGGCATTCCTGCAAAAGGCTTTTCCGGATTTGGAATTCATCGAATTTCCAGGATTTGATCCTAAATATAGCAGATCCAACTCACAGGTTTTCAAGATGATAGCCTCTTTCCCAGGCGCTTTGAAAGATTTCAGAAGAGATCATAAAACCGTTGAGACAATTGTTAAACATCACAGTATCGACATTGTGATTTCCGACAACCGTTTCGGATGCTGGAGTAAGCAGGTACATTCAGTGTTTATTACGCACCAGCTGCATATTCAAGTACCTAAAATCTGGCGGTGGACCACTCCTATTATTAATATCTTCAACAACAGATACATCAAGAAATATGATGAAGTGTGGGTCCCCGATGACGAAAAAGAACCATCATTAGGTGGCAGACTGTCACATCCGGCAATCAAACGTTTTAAGATATCTTATCTTGGAATTTTAAGCCGTTTCAGCTCTGATAATCAAGATGATACAGAAAAGTCAAACAAATATCTCGTGGTCCTTTCAGGTCCGGAGCCACAACGGACGATGTTTGAAGATATAGTATTGAAGCAAGCAAAAGAAATCAAAGATAACGTATTGATTCTCAGGGCAAAACCAGAATCAAACGACCTTGTCCGCGATGTCTCGCCAAACATAAGCGTGTTCAATCACGTTGACGACGAGATGTTTGTGAAACTCGTGAACAGCTCTGAAAATATCATCTGCCGAGGCGGTTATTCGTCGTTGATGGACCTCGTGAGACTCGACAGAACCGCTTATCTCGTGCCGACGCCCGGTCAGACAGAGCAAGAGTATCTCGCCAACCATCTTGGAAAGGACGGCTATTTCAACTGGTGCAAACAGACTGATTTTCAATTAGATAAAGTCTCAACTCCAAATATTTCTTTAAAAGAAAAATTTAACGACAACGAGAATAACATCGATGATTTTTTACAAAATTGGATAAAAACTTTGGATTAATATGATATTAAACTACATTGTTTGGGATGTAAATCCTTATATTTTCACGTTTCCTGACGGTTTTCCGCTTCTTGGCGGGCGCCCGATTGCATGGTATGGGCTGCTTTGGGCGATGGTTTTCATCGTCGGCTATTATATCATGCGCAAAGTGTACCGCAAAGAAAATCTCAGCGACGAGCTTTTAGACAAGCTCACCATTTACATGCTGATTTTCACTATCGTAGGAGCACGTTTGGGACATTGTCTTTTCTATGAACCTGAGTATTATTTTGCCGATCCGATACGTTTTCTCTACATCTGGGAAGGCGGTCTCGCCAGTCACGGAGGTGCAATAGGCATCCTCATCGGACTGCTTATTTATTCAAGGAAAATCAAGAAACCATATATCTGGATTTTGGACAGAATCGTGATTCCAGTCTCCATCGGTGGCGCCTTCATACGCATCGGAAACCTAATGAATTCTGAGATTTACGGATATGAGACGACTTTGCCTTGGGGTTTCAAATTCGTTCGCGACTGGGCTCCCGGCACTCCTATCGACGCCATCCCGGCATGCCACCCGACACAGATCTACGAAGCCCTGATTTGCGTGATAGTATTTGTAATACTCATGTATCTTTTCTTCAAAAAAGACACGGTCAACAAACGTCCGGGATTCTTTTTCGGCTTCTTCTGCACGGTGGTCTTCGGTTCAAGAATACTGATTGAATTCATCAAACAACCACAGGTAGAATTTGAAAATTCTATGACCCTTGACATGGGACAATGGCTAAGCATTCCATTTGTGATTGCAGGAATTTATTTTATGTGTAGAAAACAAAAAAGGGGCGAATAAATTCACCCCTTTTTCTTAATCAAAATCCTTATTTTACAGCAGGTGATGTGCTACTGTCAAACCAGCCATCACGATAGAAACCATTGACATCAACTTGATAAGGATGTTCAATGAAGGACCTGATGTGTCTTTGAATGGGTCACCAACGGTGTCACCAACAACTGTAGCTTTGTGGTTGTCAGAGCCTTTACCACCGAAGTTGCCTTCTTCAACATATTTCTTAGCGTTATCCCAAGCACCGCCTGAGTTAGCCATGAACACTGCCAAAACGAAACCTGTTGCAAGACCACCGATCAACAGACCGAGGACGCCAGGAACGCCAAGGATAAGACCTGTTGCAATCGGGACGATAATAGCGAGGATCGAAGGGACAAGCATCTCATGCTGTGCACCCTTTGTTGAAATTTCAACGCAGCGCTCGTAGTCAGGTTCTGCCTTGCCTTCAAGGATACCCTTGATAGTGCTGAACTGACGGCGAACCTCTTCAACCATCTTCTGTGCAGCGCGACCGACAGCGTTCATTGTCATTCCGCAGAATACGAATGCCATCATTGCACCAATAAACACACCAACCAAAACGATAGGGTTCATCAGGTTAACGTTGTATGCATTCATAAAGTCGACCAAGGTTGCTTTTGCAGCTTCCACTCCGTTTGGAAGATCTTCACCCACACGGATGAGAGCGATCTTGATTTCCTCGACGTATGAAGCCAAAAGTGCGAGAGCTGTCAAAGCAGCTGAACCGATAGCGAAGCCCTTGCCTGTAGCGGCTGTTGTGTTGCCGAGAGCGTCAAGAGCATCGGTGCGTTTACGAACTTCAGGATCGAGACCGCTCATCTCGGCGTTACCGCCAGCGTTGTCGGCGATAGGACCGTAAGCGTCTGTTGCAAGGGTGATACCGAGTGTCGAGAGCATACCGACAGCGGCGATACCGATGCCGTAAAGACCCATTGAAAGGTTCTGTGCATTAAATGCAATGTTGAATCCGTTTGCGCAGAGATAAGCCAACACGATTGCAACACCCACGGTGACAACCGGGATAGCTGTTGAAAGCATACCGAGTCCGAGACCTGAGATGATAACTGTTGCAGGACCTGTCTTTGAGCTTTCAGCCACCTTCTGTGTAGGTTTGTAGCTCTGTGAAGTATAGTATTCTGTTGATTTTCCAATGATCACACCGGCAAGAAGACCGACGACCACTGAGAATGAAATACCAACCCAGTTATCAATTTTCAAAGCCCAAAGGATAACAAAAGTAGCCACAGCGATGAGCACTGCTGCGGTGTTAGTACCACGGCTCAATGCGCCGAGAAGCTCTTTCATGCCTGCACCTTCTTTAGTACGAACCATGAAGATACCGATCAATGAGAGGAGAACGCCTGCTGCAGCGATGAGCATAGGAGCGAACACAGCCTTAAGCTGCATCTCATAGCAACCTGCGCCGAATGCCGCAGCACCGAGAGCTGCTGTAGCCAGGATTGAACCTGCATACGACTCATAAAGGTCAGCACCCATACCGGCGACGTCACCGACGTTATCACCGACGTTGTCAGCGATAGTTGCAGGGTTACGCGGGTCGTCTTCAGGGATATTATATTCTGTCTTACCCACAAGGTCAGCGCCGACGTCAGCAGCTTTGGTGTAGATACCGCCACCGACACGGGCGAACAAAGCCTGTGTTGAAGCACCCATACCAAAGGTCAACATCGTTGTTGTGATGATGACGAGATGGTTTGCTTCAGGAATAAAATGATCGAGAACAAGGAACCACAATGAAACGTCGAGCAATGCGAGGCCGACCACGACGAGACCCATAACGGCACCCGAACGGAAAGCAACCTGCAAGCCGCTGTTCAATGAGTTACGGGCAGCATTGGCTGTACGTGCTGATGCATAAGTAGCGGTCTTCATTCCGAAGAATCCGGCCAAGCCCGAGAAGAAACCGCCGGTGAGGAATGCGAACCACACCCACTCGTTCTGAAGTCCAAAAATAGACATCACACCGAAAATTGCAGCCAAAACCACGAAAACGATGATGACTACTTTGTACTGCTGCTTAAGATAAGCCATAGCACCTCTTCTGACGTGTGAGGCAATCTTCTTCATCAAATCTGTTCCCTCGTCTTCCTTCATCATGCTTTTAAAGAAATAAAAAGCGAATGACAAAGCCAATACTGACGCTGCGAGAACCAAATAAATAATCCAATTCATACGCAAAATTTTTAATTAATAATTATTTTTACTACTCTTTACTTTTTTCAATGTTTTCAACTTGCAAATTTCCGAATAATATTTTTTTTATCAAAGAAAAAAATTTAATTTTTTGAAAAAATATTTTTGCGTTTTTTGTCAGAATAATTTTTGTAATTTTGTAGCGGTTCACACCTTATTATTAATACGTCATATCGAAAAATTTTACAATATGAAAGGCATTAAGTTTCGTTTGATTGTGATGAACTTCCTAATCTTTGCAGTATGGGGAGCTTATCTTTGTTCTATCAGTATTTATCTCGACAATGTTGAATTAGACACTAAGATCGGTTCATTCTTTGCCATCCAAGGCATTGTGTCGTTGTTTATGCCAGCCCTGATGGGTATCGTTGCCGACCGCTGGATACCGGCGCAAAAGCTTCTCGGCATCTGCCATCTTTTAGCTGCAGTGTTCATGGCTTTAGCAGGATATATGGGCATGAAATACGGAGCTGCCGTCACTTTTGGAGAGATTTTCCCGTATTATGCCATCAGCGTGGCGTTCTTCATGCCGACAATAGCATTAGGTAACTCTGTGTCGTACAACGCCTTGTCGAAAGCAGGCATGGATATCGTCAAGGACTTCCCTCCTATCCGCGTGTTCGGCACAATCGGCTTCATCGCCTCTATGTGGATCGTCAACTTCACGGGTTACAAAGACAGCTACATGCAGTTGTACCTCTCAGCGGTTTGGGGATTGCTACTCGGAATCTACGCTTTCACCTTGCCGGAATGCCCGGTGAACAAAAACGTCCAGAAAGGCTCGATCGTCGATGCCCTCGGTCTGCGTGCCTTCACATTGTTCAAAGAGAGAAAGATGTGTATCTTTTTCATCTTCTCGTTCCTCCTCGGAATGTGCCTGCAGGTGACCAACGGCTTTGCCACCACCTACTTGGATGATTTCGGAGCTTCACCTTTATATGAAAACGCTTTCGCAGTAAAACATAACGTATTCTTATCGTCAATCTCACAGATTTCTGAGACATTATGCATCTTGCTCATCCCATTTTTCCTGCGCAGATTCGGCATCAAGAAAGTGATGTTCATCTCGTTTATGGCTTGGTTCCTGCGTTTCGCCTTCCTCGGAGCAGGCAGTCCTGTCGGCTTCGGCCTCGTGCTGTTCATCCTCTCGATGATAGTTTACGGTGTGGCTTTCGACTTCTTCAACATCAGCGGTTCGTTGTTTGTCGACCAGAACACCGACGCGAGCATCCGCTCATCAGCGCAAGGTGTGTTTATGATGATGACCAACGGCTTCGGCGCCACAATAGGTGCTTGGTCGGCCGGCGCTATCGTTAACGCATTCACAAAAGTCAATGTCGATGGTATAATGATCGACTTACCTGTATTCCACGAGCTCATGGCCGGATGGTCAAAAGCATGGTATGTCTTCGCCGCATTTGCTTTGGTTGTTGGCATTTTGTTTGCGATTTTGTTCAAATACAAACATAATCCTGAGGAAGTAAAATGAGACAATACTTAGACTTACTTCAGCGTATCCTTGACGAGGGCGTTCAGAAAGGCGACCGCACTGGCACCGGGACTATCAGCATTTTCGGGCATCAGATGAGGTTTAACCTCTCTGAGGGATTTCCACTCGTCACCACGAAAAAGGTGCATCTGAAGTCGATTATTTATGAGTTGCTGTGGCTCATCGCCGGCGACACTAACATCAAATATCTGCACGATCATAAAGTCACCATCTGGGATGAGTGGGCCAACGCCGACGGTGACCTCGGACCTGTTTACGGCGCACAGTGGCGCAACTGGAACAACGAGGGCATAGACCAGATTCAGCAGGTCATCGACAGCATCAAGAGCAACCCGAACAGCCGTCGTCACATTGTGACAGCGTGGAATCCGAGTGTGCTGCCAGATGAGCATGAGAAAGACTTTGCAAAGAATGTAGCTGCGGGCAAGGCGGCGTTGCCGCCTTGCCACGCATTCTTCCAGTTTTATGTGGCAAACAACAAGCTGTCGTGCCAGCTCTACCAACGCTCAGCAGATGTGTTCCTCGGCGTGCCGTTCAACATCGCATCATATTCGTTGCTGACAATGATGATGGCGCAGGTGTGCGGCCTCGAGCCGGGCGACTTCGTCCACACCTTTGGCGACGTGCACATCTACAACAACCACATCGAACAGGTGAAGCTGCAGCTGTCTCGCGAGCCGCGTCCACTTCCGACGATGAAGCTAAATCCTGAAGTCAAGAGTCTGTTCGATTTCAAATACGAAGATTTCACATTGGAGAACTACAACCCATACGACGCAATAAAAGCACCGGTATCTGTGTAATGAAAACGAAAATTTCCATAATAGTAGCACTCGCAAAAAACCGCGCCATCGGCAAGGGCGGCGACCTCATTTGGCATCTGTCGAACGACCTGAAGCATTTCAAAGAGGTGACATCAGGGCATACCGTGATAATGGGTTACAAGACGTATATGTCGCTACCCAATCAAAAGCCTCTGCCGAAACGCCGTAACATCATCATCTCCAGCCGATTGACTGAAGCGCCTGAAGGTTTTGAGGTAGCGAATTCAGTTTTAGATGCCATGAAGATGGTGTTCAACGAAGAAGAGGTCTTCATCATCGGAGGCGGCATGATTTACGAGCAGTTCCTGCCAATGGCCGACAAGCTCTATCTCACCCGCATCGACAAAGACTTCGAAGCCGACACCTTCTTCCCTATCATAAATTTCAACAACTACGACCTCATCGATTTGAAGGTCATTGACGAAGATCCGCAGATAGACTGCAGCTACAGCTTCGAAACATGGGAGAGGAAGAGATAACAGATAACTATTTAATGATTGTAATCTTACGTATCACCTCATTGTCGTTAGCAAAAATGCGAACCATATAAATGCCAGCCTCATAATCGTTTATGTTGATTATTGTCTCGTCAGCATCAACGTTCTGTGAAAACACTTTCTGTCCAACTGAGTTGTAGATTGCCACATTGCTGATGTTGTCGGCTTTGATGGTCAGCACATCTTTGGCAGGATTCGGGTAAATCTCAATGTTTTGGGCATTATTCTCGTCAACACTTTCAGGCGAAATGAAAATCTTCACAAAATACTCGCCATTATATCTTGCCTGAGCTGGAATCGAATAGCATTCAATGCTTTGATAATAGGCGAGCACTTTATAATAATACCAATGGCCATTTTCGAGAGGCACAGTCTCCTTGTATTCGTGTTTTGTTGGAGAAATGATCTTTACTCTCTGGTATGTGCCATCTTCGTCACACTTTCTAAATACGAAATATGCGCTGAGGTCTTCGCTGTTTACAGGAGCATCCCAGGTTATGATAGGTCTGCCATTATTTTGCATAGTATACCAAATGTTTCTTGCAGGGTTGCATGCATCGCCTACACTGACGCAGACCATCTCCGACATATCCGACTCGCCGTTCTCGCACAACACACTCACGTTGTAGCAGTGTCCGAGTCCATCGGTATTGGTGTCGACGTAAGGCTGTGAGTTGTCTGTAACCATCTTATAGATAACGTCATCACGATAGATGCAGAATGCGTATGCATCGTTCAGCGAGCCGTTCCATTCAAGTGCTATATCTTCGTCTTCAGCGACGCCTTCCAAATTGGTCGGTGCATCGCAAACACCTGAGTTTCCGCATCCGTTGTTAGTTGCAAAGAACACACCACTCTCCAATTCAGCTGTCGATCCTGAGTACTGGTAAAGTGCGGTATTCTGTGAATCGCGGATTGTGAATGACATATTGTCGATGGTGTCGTTCGATGCGTTCCAAGCAAACTTTACACGTCCTACAGGCATATTGACATGCACTGCCTGAGGTGTCGACGATGTCATCGTCAGCTGTGCCACCTCGGTGTTTGCCATGTTATAAACAGAAATATAGTTGCCTTTCCAGCCGTGATAATCCGTGGTGGTCATCGTAATCTTCCAGTCGCAATAAGGACCGAAAGTCACATTGTTTTGCTTTACCTGCTTGCCTTTGTAGCCGTCGCATTCTACAAACACCTTATATTGATAGCTGTCGTAATAAGGCACCACGTCGGTGATTGTCATCGTTGCGCCAGGTACTATGCCTTCGGTGATCTCTTGAACCACCTGATTGTTACGCATGATGTAGACTTTATCGATATTTGTCAATGAAGAGCCACCGAGATTTGTTGTTGGGTTTGTCCACGTCAATGTTGCTTCGAATGATGTATCTGAGCCAATAGTGACGGCTAAGTTAGTAGGAGCACTTGGAGTAGCGTTGTAAACCACCTGAGGCACGAAGTTGAACATAGCGTCGGCAGGATTGGTGTAGGGAGCATCGTCGATGAGATACCATCCGTCGGAGCTGCCCCCCCAGCCGAGGTTGAAGTGGAACATGTCATAGTCGTCATAGCCGTCGCAGATGAATGCGTGGCAGCCGTCATCGCAGCCGCCATAGTACATCGGCCAGCCCATATCGAACTGCTCTCGCACCATATCTTTCCATGTCTCAGTCTCGAAATCATCACGACGATACTGGATACAGGCGTCGGCGAAGTTAAAATAGGTATGCATAGCGCCAGGTATAGGACCTGATGCGCCACCGCTACCGTCAGGACCGTAGCCCATGTCGATACAAACACCGCAGTGGAAGCTGATTAAAGCCACGGCCTCAATCTCTTCTATCGGTGAGTTCGTATTGATTTTGTTTGCGATATGATCCCAATCGTAGTATGTGTTCTGGAAGTCGGCGCAAATCTCACCATAATCATCGTGATAGTAGCAATGGCTTCCATAGCCGTGCTCAGGGTATTTCCAAAACGACACCAGCTGCGATGTTGAGGTTGCCAGACATCCAACATATGTATGACCGCCTGAACCGTTAGGGTCTTCAGGGCAATAATAGTTGTATGGATAGCTTTGGTCCCATTGTGTCTGCACGAGATAGTCAACGCCTCTGCCGCCGTTTCTCGAGACGAGACGACCTGTCTTTTCAAGCATCTGCCAGTCCGCGGCGACGTCAGGAGCCGCGGTATTTTGCGACATCTTGTTAATGCTGCGAGCCTCCACAATGCCAGCAAGATAATCCTGTAACGCAGGAGGCACATTGTCGACATCGAATTTGCCATTCTCCGAATAACCGATAATCGGACGATAAAAATCATCGGCAGAAAGAATTATGAAGCCCTGTTCCCCTACATTAAAAACATAGAAACAAGCCTCATTTCTATCAGAAAATTCGGTATAAGCCAGCGTCATGTCGAGATTTCTATTCTGAATCTCAAAACGAGATGCAACGAATTTCTGTGCAAGGTTCTGAGCTTTGTTCACATCGACAGGATTAGCTATCAAAGTGTTGAATGCTAATAAAGCGATAATTATCAATAAGATTTTTTTCATGGTTAAAATTTTAAATCGAAAGAGCGCTAAGCAAATCTTGTCGTCGCTTCGCGCTCTTTAAACTGTAAACTGTAAACCGTAAACTATTTAACAACTGAGATCTTACGTGTCACCTCATTGCCATTAGCAACGATGCGAACCATATAGATACCAGCCTCAAAGTCGTTTGTGTTGATTGTAGCCTCGTTAGCGTCGACATCCTGAGCGAACACTTTCTGGCCCAATGAGTTGTAAACGACCACGCTGCTGAGGTTCTCAGCTTTCACAGTAAGGATGTCTTTTGCAGGATTAGGATAGACCTCAACATTCTGCATCATTTCCTCGTCAACGCCATCTGGTGAATAGTAAATCTTTACAAAGAAATCGTTGTTATACATACATTTTGCAGGTGCTGCATAGCAATCGATATCCTCATAATAGGCAACGATTCTGTAGTAGTACCAGTTGCCATATTCAAGTGGCTTGGTCTCTTTGTACTCTGTCTTATTAGCGGCAACGATCTTTATGCGTTCATACTCTCCGTCTTCATTCACTTTTCTGTAGATAAAGAATGCTGACAGACCTTCAGTATTATCAGGCAACTCCCATGTGATGACAGGTTTGCCGTTTGATGCATTCGTATAGTACCACTCGTTCTTAGCTGCATCGCAACCTTCACCTGCAGTGGCACAAACTTCATTTGACATCTCCGACTCACCGCCATTGCCTAAAACGCAGACCTGGTAGCAGTGACCGCCGACTGATGGAGCTTCGTCAACGAATTCATTGGTATGAGCGAGTTCGCAGAGCAAACCGTCACGATAGATGTTAAATCCGTAATTTGTCTTTGCTGTGCCTTCCCATGTAAGGACGATATTGTCGCCATCCAATGATGCGTGCAAATTGGAAGGAACCTCTGTTGGAGCAGTGTTACCGCAACCGTTATTAGCAGCATACAAAGTACCTTCTGGAATATCGTTTGAGTTGCCTTCATATTGGTAAACCACTGTACCTGCTGAATCTTTGATCTTGAAAGTAAGAGCGACATTGTCTGTACCTGCTTTCCATGCAAATGAAACTCTACCAAGGGCGATATCCATGTTATATGTTGTAGGGTTGTTGCTTGTCATGGTAAATCTGTCGATTTCACTACCTGCACCGTCGTATGATACGAGGTAACCGCTCTTCCAACCTGTCATATTTGTTGTAGTTGCAACGATCTTCCACTGGCAAGTAGGACCGAATGACTCTGATGCCACGCCAGCTGCGCCGTTAACACCGTTCAACACAGCAAACACTTTGTATTCAAAAGTACTGTAGCAAGGAACGTTGTTATCAACAAAGCTCAAGCTTGCACCTGGAGTCGGGTTGTCGACAGTGTGAATAACTTTACCGTTTCTTGTCACAACAATCTGGTCGATTGAAGAAACAGTCTGATTGTTCATTGTCTTGGTTGGGTTGGTCCAAGTGATTGTTGCTTCCTGTGCCAACTCACCAGTCTTTGTTGCTGTGACGTTCGTAGGAGCCTGCACTGTGTTCTGATAAACAGCTGATGGAACATAGTTGAAGATAGCTGCTGCGTTGTTGTTATAGTCGATAGCGTCGACCTGATACCAGTCGTCGTCTGAACCGCTCCATCCGAAGTTGAAGCTGATGAAGTCGTCTTCATTATAGCCATCAGCAACGAAAGCGTGACCGCCTGAACTGCTGTGACCTGAATAATATACTGGACGACCGAGGTCGAATTCAGCTTCCAACATTGCGATCCAGTTGTTGAGAGAATATGAGCTTCTCTGTTTCTGGACGCAGTAGTCGTAATCGAAATAGTTTGCCATCGCTGGAGGAACGTCTCCTGAGTATGCACCGCTGCCATCAGGAGCAAAGCCCATATCGACAGCAACACCGCAATGATACATCAATGTTGCAACAGCCTCAATCTGTTCCTGTGAAGCACTGCTCAAGGTTCTTGGCATGAGATTCCAATGATAGGTTGTAGCACCAAAGTTAGCTGACTGCTGGCCATAACCTGGGCAGTAATATGAGTGGCTGCCTGTACCCTGTGCCGGATGATCCCAATATTTCATCACCTGGCTCATAGCTGTAGCGACGCAACCTGCATAGCAACGTCCACCAGGACCGCCAGATGCTGCCGGAGCATAGAGGTTATATGGGCTGTTCTGGTTCCACTTTGTCTGAACGAGTGGTCCAACAGTACCACTTTTCTTATTGCTCAATCTACCACAGTTGCGGAGTGACTCCCACTGACCTGCAATCTCTGGTGTTGGATTGATGTTTTTCTCAATAGCATAGCTGATACTGTTTTTGTAAGTCTCGAGCATGAACATAGCGCCATTGTATGGGTTGCTTGCATCGAATGGGCCATTCTCTGAGTAAGCGAGGATAGGACGCACGTTATCAGAAGCAGCGACCATAACAAAACCTTCATTGCCCATGTTGAAAACATAAACACATGGCTCACCATTATCTGATGTCACAGTGTAATACAACTGAAGATCAGATCTCATTGACTTTTCAAAATTTGCCTGGACAAACTTATGTCCAAGTTCCTTAGCTGTATTCACATCGACAGGATTTGCGAACATTGTTCCAATGTCGAAGATTACAGCGATCACTAATGTTAATAATTTTTTCATTTTGATTAAGATTAGATTAATAATATGATTTAATTATTTTTATTCAATTACTGATACTTTCTGTGTTGTCGTTGAGCCTGTTGCGGTCTGGATTTTCACCATATAAACGCCGCTTCCGAACTCTTTCATATTGACAACGCACTCGTCACCATCAATATTTTCCTCATAGACCTTCTGACCGACGAGGTTATACACTGCGATGCAGTTCAAAGCTTCAGCTTCTATTCTCAAATTGCCGTTTGTTGGATTCGGGTAAAGATGAGCATTTATTGAGTTCTCAGCCACCGATGTAACCATGACTATCACATAATCAGTGTTATCAGGCGTTAAGGCAGGGTTCGACTCGCAAGCTGAGCTGAAAGCTGTCACTTTATAATAATATGTATCTACTGTTCCTACACCGTCGAAATACTCATGAACATCGCCATTAACACTTGCTATCTCTGAATACTCCTCGCCGTCAGCGCTTCTGTATACTTTGAATTTTGATGGTGCGTAGTCGCATTCCCATGAGAGCAATGTGCCGCTCACACCACCTTGGAACACGCATTCACCAGCGAAACCTGTTGGCGCTGTGCAGCTCGGGCAGTCATTGTTGCCATTATAAACTGTGCTGCTGATCTGTGTCGATGAGCCCGAGAATGTGCAAACACTTTCATTGGCTGAGTTCTTCAAAGTGAACGTCATAGTCTGAACCGTTGAACTTGGAGCCACCCAATTGACAGTGAAATCGCCTTCAGGCATCTGGAATTTCAACGATAATGGTGTCGAGTTAGCCATAGTGGCAGTCTTGAATACTACACCGTTAGCGCCTACAAATTGCAGTGTTCCGCCGTTCCATCCCTGGAAATTGGTTGTCGTTCCGACGAGTTTCCATGTGCAGTTCGGTCCGACTATCGCAATCTGTGAGAAATCCTCACCTGCTAAATTGTCGTTGTAACCGACGATTGTATATTCGTATGCGCCGTATTCAGCGACAACATCCTCATAAGTCATGCTTTCGCCAGCCTGCACATTATTGAAAGTATGGATTGTCTCACCATCACGTTTCAAAACGACCTGCTCTGCCGATGCAAGGGCAGCACCCGACATTGACTGTGTAGGCAATGTAAAGCTTACAACAACTGTCTTGGTGATTGCGTCTTCCGGAGCAGCAGTCATTGTGGTGATAGCCGGCACCATGACGTCGTAAATATAATCAGGGATCATATTTAAAATCACTCTCTGATAAGTATTGAAGCTGCCGTTACCGGTATTCAAAGCGTCAATTGAGTAATATGTGTTGTTGTATTGACCACTCCATCCCCAGTTGAAATGGAACTTACGCTGGTCGTTGTAGCCATCGCAGTTGAATGCGTGACCACCGTCATTGCCCTGGCCTGCATAGATTGTAGGAATACCGTGATCGAAGCTCTCGATGAGCATATCTTCCCATTCTGTCAATGAGAAATCATCACGATATTTAAGATTAGTGCATGATCCATATCTGAAATGTTCAATCAATGCGTCCACAGCGTCTCCAGTCTGAGCTCCACTACCATCTGGAGAATAGTCCATATTCACTGCAATACCACAATGATACATTAACAACGCCACAGCCAAACCGCCAGCATTTGCTGAAGAAACCGAGTTCGGCATGATTGACCATTCGTAAGTCGTCGCACCGAAGTTTGCAGATAAAGTAGCACCATTTCCAGGATAAGAACTTGTGTTGTATGAATGTTCACCCACACCTGTCTCAGGCCAGTTCCAGAACTTCATGCACTGACTCATAGCGGTAGCCACGCAACCAGCATAGCAGTGGTTATTTGTCCAATAGCTGGTGCATGCCGGTGCATAGTAGTTATAAGGCCAGCCCTGATCCCAAGTGGTAGCTAAAAGAGGCTGCACGGCCTTGTTCATTCTGGTCTTCATAATGACGCCTTCCTTACGGAGAAGATCCCATTGCTCAACGACATCCGGTTCTGCAACCAATTCATTGTCAATAGCATATTGAATCTCTCTGCCATAATGACCGAGATAATATCTCATTCCATCAGGAATGGCGTTAATATCGAAAATATCGTCTTCGCCATAGCCTAAAACTGGATATGCGCGGTCATCAGCTGCCATCACAACAAAACCGTTGTCATAGTTGAAGACATAAAGATAAGCGACACCTTCTTCGTTACTCAAAGTGTAAACATGTTGCACATCGGTAATGCCTTTAGCTGATACAACATTGTTTTTCAAATACTTAGCTCCAAGTTCCTTTGCCGTATTGACATCGACTGGTGCTGCAAAAGCCTGTCCTGCGAAAACCACGAGGGCAGCGATTAAAACAAATAATTTCTTCATTTTTTCTTATTTTTTATTTTCTTTTTTTCCTGTTTAAAATTGTAAAAAACCGTAAACTGTTGTTAATGAATTGTTTAAAATGGTTAATTACAATTTTTCACTTTAATACACCTTTATTAATTTTAAGCTTGTAAAAATACTAAAAATTTTAATACGACACTCAATTTTTTTCGTATTTTTGCATTTCAAAAATGAAAATGCCAGAAAATGGAGCATAAATACTATGATTTTTACATGCGTTTCCCGAGCGAGGACGACGCTCTGAAGGCGAAGGATTTCTACTACAAAAAACATCGTCCGCGCATTGGCGGCGAGTTCAAAATCAACGACAACGGCGTGTGTTCTCTGTCGCTTCAAGACGAGTGCGAGCTCATCACCGACCTATACCCTTTCGGTCTGACGCGTTATATCGTGGCTGACAACTTCCACGGAGTGCGCCGCGAGCACGGGAAAGACATCTTCGACTTTTTCACCGACAGCGACCAATATTTCTGCTGGGACTTGAACGACCAAGTCTTCGAAAAGCTCAACGATTTCTTGAAAAACGAGATACATAAAGACGGCTTTAAGCCTGAACATGGCAAGCATGCTCCATTTGTCCAGCGCACCCTCGACAGCATGGGAATCGACGATTTGTACAACATGCTGAATGTCGACGCTCCAGGGCTTGACATCTAAGCCCTAGGGTCGGGTAAAATTTCCATTTTAGCGAGCTTCTGCACCTCGATGCTTGGGTGACCGAATTCCTCCACTATTTTTCCAAGCATCAGATACGTTCCGTTTCCTTGGAACGGATACATTTTCAACACGTTAGGAAAGACCGTCGCATCAAAGACATCACCGTTGGCATCCAAAAAGTTGGCGAAATGCATCAGGTCGCCTTTGCTTGTCTTCACATACTTCAAACTGACCAGATGTCCAAGCATACGATATTGATTTCCAACGTGTTGCAGCATCTCTTTCGCCATCACTTCGCCTCTGAAACGCGTCTTCAGCATATCGAACCACGTCATCGTGACAGGAAAACCGAAAAGTTCAATCTCGTCGTAGGCATCTTCAAGCGGTTGCGACTGCATCGAAGGCAATTGATAATCAGCAAACTGCGTCTCTTGGACGAGACCTCTCATTCCATGGAATTTGTTGCGATATGACGACATTTTCCCGTTTAAAGCATGGGATTCCCAAAGCAATGCAGGCTTGCTTTTTCCTGTGAACGAAAAAGCACCGCTGCGAATCAGAATCGTCATCTGCTCCATCTTAGGGTGCAGACGTTCCATAAAATCCGCCAAACCACGA
Source organism: uncultured Bacteroidales bacterium (assembly GCA_905234275.1). Classification (GTDB taxonomy): domain Bacteria; phylum Bacteroidota; class Bacteroidia; order Bacteroidales; family F082; genus Limimorpha. Next base: position 271,283 of record CAJOHD010000004.1, read on the forward strand.
TATTTTCCGTTTGTAAGTCGCTCATTGACAATGTTTTGTGCAAACTCAGCCTCCAAGCCTTGCAGATGCACGAAACCGATGTACACCACCTTGCCATGGAGCGTGGTCAAATATTCGCTCATATTCACACACGGCAGATGTATGATGCCGCCTTGCCGACGTAACTCATTGAAATACACCCAAGTAGGATAAAAACCGCCGAAGTTGTTAATCACTGCCACCTGAAACTCGAGCGGAAAATATGCCTTCAGGAACAGACTCTGGAAGCTTTCCACGGCATACGAGGCAGAGTGCGCCTTCGAGAATGAATAGCCTGCAAACGACTCAATCTGTCGCCACACCTCGCGCGTCACATTATCGCTATAACCTCTTGATTTACAGTTATCAAAGAATTTTTTCGTCAGTTCCAACATCTCGTCTTTACGACGGCTTTTATGGTTCATCATACGACGCAGGACATCGGCATCGCCAAGGTCGAGACCTGCAAAATGATGACAGACCTTCAGCACGTCTTCCTGATACACCATCACGCCATAGGTCTCCTCAAGTTGTTCTTTCAGCACAGGATGCAGATAATCAATATGTTGCGGGTCATGAAAACGCTGAATGTACTGACGCATCATGCCCGATTTCGCCACTCCGGGACGGATGATGGAGCTCGCCGCCACAAGCGTTTTATAGTCGTCACAGCGCAACTTACGAAGCAGTCCGCGCATGGCAGGGCTCTCGATGTAGAAACAGCCGTTGGTCTCGGCATTACGCAGTAGGTTTTTCACCTTTTCATCCTTTTTAAAATCCTCAACACGATGAATATCAATGCTTACGCCCCGGTTTTTCCTAATCATCTCAACCGCGTCTTTGATATGCCCGATGCCACGTTGACTGAGGATGTCGAGTTTCTCAACTCTCAGACGCTCAGCAACATACATATCCCATTGCGTAGTCAAAAATCCTTTTGGAGGCATGTCGAGGGCGGAATAGCAAGTTATCGGTTCCTCGGTTATCAAAACGCCGCCAGCATGGATGGAGCGAACATTCGGGAAGTCGAGGATTTGCTGCGCGAGGTCGAAGACCGAGCGCGGCAGGGGGTCATTTTTAGGGATGCCATGCACTTTCGCCAATTCATGCAACACCGAGTTGTCGCGAAACGTCACAGTGGCTCCAAGCAACGCCACATGCCGGTCCTCATAGCGATTGAAGATATAACGGTGCACCTCGTCGCGGTCTTTCCACGAATAATCTATGTCGAAATCAGGCGGACTGCTGCGTTTCGGATTCAGAAAACGCTCAAAATAAAGGTCGAGGCTTATCGGATCTACATCAGTGATTCTCAAGCAGTAAGCTACAATGCTGTTGGCTCCGCTGCCACGGCCGACATGATAGATTCCTTTCGACATGGAATAGCGCACAATGTCGGCTGCAATCAGAAAATACGAGGCAAAACCCATGTTTTCGATGATATTTAGTTCCTTCTCGATGCGACGATACGCTTCCTTGTTGCGGTCGCCATAACGATATCGCATGCCGTCAAAAGCCATCTTACGCAACAGCTCGATGTCATCGTAAACACTTTCCGTGAACATCTTTTTATTTTTCGGCGTATCAAAATCGAAATCTATACCACATTGATCTACAATGGTTTCCGTTGTTTGTATCATCTCAGGAAAGAGCGCGTACGCAGCTTTCAGTTTGTCTGGCGGAAGCAGAATCTCATCTGCGGATGCGTGATTTTCGAGTCTCGAAATAAGCATGTTTTTGTCGATGGCACGAAGATTTTTATGCACCTCAAACGATTTCTCGTCAAGGAAGGTGACAGGCTGCGCAATCACCAGCTTATCCTGATGGTTTCGCAAATCGGAGGTCAGAAGTCGCGACACTTGGGACAGTCGCACGCCAATGAATTCATTATCAGCAAGTTGCGCGATTTTTCGTTTCCCGAAAGGGTAAATGACGACGACATCGTTCCATTGCGGCGCGTCTATATTATAAGGTGTCTTGCTGATGTTATGCTGTGTCAGCGTCTCGTTGATTTCGCGGAAACCCTCGTTATTTATGGCAATAGCGATATACAACAGCTCGTCGCCGTTACGGAACTCGCAGCCTGCGATAGGCTTGATGCCGTATTTCTTACACTCGAAGACGAAGTCAACGATTCCCATTGTGTTGTTGATGTCGGTCAACGCCATCGCCGGAATATGCCTACGACTCGCCTGCTCCACCAAACTTTCAATGGAGATCGTGCCGTAGCACAAACTGCAATATGACTTCACATTCAAATACATCTTCCTTTAGTTATTCAGTTGTTCAGTTATTCAGTTGTTCAATTTTAACTGGTTAATTGATTAACTGATTAACTGGCTAACTGCTTTAAATACTGCGTTTTTCCCAAATCGTTTTCTTATCTTGTCTAAAGTACCGTAGAGATTTGTCATTTCAGCTGTGTCATTGAACAAATCGAGTTGCTGGGTGCCTCCGACGAGACTGCTGAATCGCACTCCGATGAGCCTGATGAGCAGACGACGGTCGTAGAGTCTGTCGAAGATGTCGTACACCGTTTTTAATAAAAGATGGTCGAACGAGGTGTACGGAATCTGTCGTTGCATGGTGCGTGTGTCGAAGTCAGAATAGCGAATCTTAACCGTGACGCAGCCCGTCAGCTTGGTTTGCGACCGCATCTCGAACGCCAGCCGCTCCACCATCCTCGCGAGGACGCTTTTCAACAAAACAATGTCGATGGTGTCGGTCTCGAAGGTATGCTCCTTACTCAGCGATTTCTGTTCCTCATAAGGTTGCACCGGCGTGGTGTCGATGCCGTTAGCTTTCTTCCAAATCTCGATTCCGTTCTTTCCAAGCGCCTGACTCACAACGACATCCGGGATCTGTCGGAAGTCGCCGATGGTTGCTATGCCCATCGAGCGCAGCAGATGAAACGTCTTCGTCCCCACCATCGGGATCTTGCCTATCGACAGCGGGTCGAGGAACGGGTGCACCTGCTGATGCGACACCTGCAGCTCGCCGTTGGGTTTCGCCTCGTCGGTGGCGATCTTCGAGATGGTCTTGTTCTCGGAAAGTCCAAACGATATTGGCAGTCCCGTGTTTTTCATTATCGTTTCACGCAGCTCGTGCGCCCATTTGTAACACCCGAAGAACCGATCCATCCCGGTGATGTCGATGTAATGTTCGTCGATGCTTGTCTTCTCAAAGATGGGCGCACGGTCGGCGATTATCGCCGTCACGAGGCGCGAGTATCGGCTGTAGAGCTCCATGTCACCTCCGATGAACACCGCCTGCGGACACAGCTGATGCGCCAGCCTCATGGGCTGCGCAGAATGCACGCCGAAACGTCGCGCCTCGTAGCTGCAGGTGGAGACGACACCCCTGTCAGACATGCCGCCGACAATCACAGGACGCCGCTCCAACGCCGGGTTGATCAAGCGCTCCACCGACACGAAAAAAGTGTCGAGATCCAAATGTAATACGGTTCTTTCCATTTCTAGTTTAAAGTGTAGAGTTTAAAGTTTAAAGCAGTTTAAAAGTATAAAAGTTTATAAAGTTTGAAAGTTTCATCAAAGCGCTGCTTCAATAACCAATAAACAATAACCAATAACCTTTTTAAAAATATTTTTTACCTTTTTTGTTTTCGTATTAAATTTCTTTGTATTTTTGCCATGTTTTTAATCAAAAATTGCGACGAAAAATTAGTCATTATTTTAATACGTGTCAAGAAAAATTTTTAAAAATTTGCTATGTTATTCAGTACCAATATAAAATTTTTGCGCAAGAGGCGCTCAAAGACGCAGGATGACGTCGCCACGGCGCTCAACATGAAGCGCTCGACGCTCAGCGGATACGAAAACGAGGTGTCGGAACCCAACATCGAGGCTCTCGTCTCACTGTCGAAGTATTTCAACGTCGCCATCGACACATTAATAAAGGTGGACTTGACGAAGATCGGCGAGTTTCAGCTTAGCCAGCTCGAACGCGGCTACGACGTGCATCTGAAAGGCAGCAACATCAGGGTGCTCGCGACGACCGTCGACAGCGGCAACCGAGAAAACATCGAGCTCGTCAGCGAGCGCGCAAAAGCCGGATACACAACGGGTTACGCCGACCCGGAATACATCCGCATCCTACCGACATTCCAGCTGCCATTCCTGTCGAAGGAGAGAAAATACCGCACCTTCCAGATCAGTGGCGACTCCATGCTGCCGATTCCCGACAAGTCGTACGTCACCGGCGAATACGTCCTCGACTGGCATAACATCCACGACAAACAAGCATACATCATCCTCACCATCGACGACGGCATCGTGTTCAAAATCGTTGAGAATCATATCGCTGACGGCTATCTGAGGCTCCATTCGCTGAATCCGATTTACGACCCGTTTGAGATTCCGCTCAACGAGATAAAAGAAGTGTGGAAATTTGTGCACTACATCAGCTCGGAGATGCCGGAAAGCATGAACCAGCCTCGCGAGAAGCAGCTCATCGACACCATCAACGACCTGAAAAAGCAGGTTCAAGCCATACAACTTAAGCTGAACATTTAATTTTTTTCATATTTTTCGACTTTTATCAAAAAAAATATCTAACTTTGCATGGTTGTTAACACATTTTTGAAAAATTTTTAAACATTTAACAATATGAAAAAAGTATTCTTCTCATTGATGCTCATCGCAGCATTGGCATTCAGCTTCACAAGCTGTGAAAAGAAAGCAAGCGAATCAGACACCCACTCACAAACATTCACTTTGGGTGAGACAACCTACGACATCGACAATGTCATCACAATTGAGAACATCAAATATGAAGGCAGCGATGTTTACAACGCCATCGTGCTTTCACAAGGCCAAATGATTGGCAACACCGGCGGCGAAGGCAGAGGCGTAACTATCCTTTTCAAAGGCAACATCAACCCTGGAACATATAATTTAACAGGAAACGACGCGAATTATCCGAAATACGTCTTCGGTGACATCACAGTCGAAGATATCGTGAACTTCAGCATAGAAAATCTTGAAGACGGAGACGCTTATTACGCTGTCAGTGGATCACTCACACTCGAAATTGATGGCGACACATACACAGTCACAACAGACGGCATCGAGGTTGAAAAAGCCGACGACCCAGCTATTGTTGAGACATCATCTGTCGATTACGAAGGCAGTGTTGAAAGATACGTCCTCGCTGACGTTGTGGAAGGCGACCTCAACGGTGTCAACATCGTGACAGCCGGCACAACAAAATACAACATCATGTTCATTGAGACTCAGATCGTTGCATTCATCACTGAAGAAGGCGACATGCTCGGATTCACCTCGACATCACCATTTACCGACGGCATCCCGACAGGCGAGTTCACCAACAGCGACTACCCTATCATTCTGATTGAAGACATGAACATCAACGCTCCAAAATTTGCTTCAAGCGGCAATATCGTGATTTCAAAAGAAGGCGATTATTACACAATCGACATTACCAATATGGAATTCAGCGGCTTAACCGACACCTACACAATGCATTATGTAGGAACAATGCCTTACTTCGATTTCCCATTCTAATCATAATAGAATACAAAAATCAGGCGTCACTCTTTCGAGTGACGCCTGATGTTTTTTAAAACCGTTTAAACTATTAAACTATTAAACTTTTAAACTACTCTCAACTCTAAACTCTCAACTCTAAACTACTTCCCCCAATAATGGAAATCTTCCAGTTCTTTCATCAGCTCATTCACTGCCGCCTCAAGCTGCTCGTCAACACCTTGAGCCAATTTCTCTGGAGTGTTCTTAACCTTGATATCAGGTTCCAACTGGCTGTTTTCCAGATAGTTACCTTCCTCTGTACGATAGCCTATGACAGGCAAACCGAAATACAAAGTGTTATCCTGCAAGGTCTCCCATGTGACGCTGCTCATAGTGCCAGGAACCGGCATTCCGACGAGCATACCCATGTTTTTATGCTTGTAAACCCAAGGTGTTCCGTGAGCGTTGCTATAGTTTGCCTCGCCGATAATCATAATCGAAGGCTTCACATAACGGCGCGACGGCATGACGCACGCCACAGTGTCGCGGATGACCTGCTCGAGATATTTCTCACCCGAGAACAGAATCTCGATATCTTCATGCAGACGCCCACCGCCATTGAAACGAGTGTCGATTACGATGCCCTCACGGAGGTTGTATTTTCCTAAAATATCGGCATAAACATCACGATAGCTGGCATCACCCATGCTCTTGATGTGGACGTAGCCCAGACGACCGTTCGACAGACTGTCAACGATATGCGCATTGCGTTTTATCCAGCGTTTGTAAAGCAAGTCATTCTGAGTGCCACGTGAAATAGGCTTCACCACCTCTTCCCAACGCTGCTTCGACTTCGGACTGTAAACCGACACAAGCACCTTTTTGCCTGATTTCTTGTTGAGCAACGGGAAATAATCCATGTCTTTTGTAATCTCAACGCCGTCAATCTTTTCGATGATGTCGCCAGCTTTCACTTTTGAAGATTTCTTGTCGAACGGACCATATTCAAGGACTTCTTCGATGCGAAGACCGTCTTTGTCGTAATCCCAGTCGTAAAGCAAGCCCAGTTGTGCCGTGGCATCACCGTCAGAACCGCCGCCGCGATAACCAGAACCAGAGTGTGAGACGTTAAGCTCGCCAAGCACCTCACTCAACAGTTCCGCAAAGTCATAATTATTATTAATATGTGCAAGGAACGGATAGAAATCTATCTTGATCTGCTCGAAATCAGCACCGTTGTGATCGCGGCGGAAGAGACGTTTGTTTTCCTGCAGGAACACGTGGTTGTACATGTACTCACGTTCAGCGGCACGGTCGAGTTCCATGGTAGCGTCATATTTAATAGAAGTGGATTTGCCACTGCTTGTCGCGATTTTCTGAAGGTTGCCGCCAGAAAGCACATAGATGTTGTCACCTTTTTTATTTAAAACCAGATTTGCGCCGCCGCCATCAAGCTTCTTCAGGATTTTCGTCGATTTCTCACGGATATCGAGCTCCCAGAGGTCATAACCCTTCTCGAAAGCGCTTAAGAAGTACAGTTTGTCGCCGTCTTTCGACAAAACAGCACCCGACAAACGTGATGACATCGGAGTCAGGCGAACCACACGCTCATCAAGCCTATCTAATTCAATATCAATCGGTTTGACTTCCTCTTTCTTATCCTTCTTATCCTTTTTATCCTTCTTATCATCTTTATCCTTCTTATCCTTATTATTAGCTTCGTTTTCTTTCTTCGAAATCTCGTATTCTTCCTTCGACATCTTGAATTTATCAAGTGCATCCTGGTTCATGAAGCAGATGAAAGCGTCGTTCTGACTGCCCCAAGAGGCGTGCGAGCGCATACCATAACGGTTAGAATAGAATGTTATGGCGTTGCCATCCAAAGCCCAACTTGGACCTCCGGTGATGTAGCCGTCGTTGGTGATATTGTAAATCTTCATGTCGCCATCGGCAGAGACTATGCCAACGTCTGAATACGGGTCACGCATATTGGTGATCAGTGTCAAAGCGAACCATTTACCATCAGGTGACCATTGATATTCAAAAGGATAGGCACTTGTACCATAATGCTGGGTGCCGTCAGTTATCTGGCGTACTTTCTTTGAATCCAAATTTACGACTTTCAAATATGTACGGTCTTCGATGAATGCTATCTCCTTGCCGTCTGGCGAGAATTGCGGTGCAGTGCGCTCGATGCCGTCGTCACCAAACAGCGACTCTTCCTCAATCAAAGTGGCGTAGGCGAAGTTAAGGTCTTCCTTGCGGGTCATTTTTGCAAGATAGAGGTTGTAATAGCCATCGCGTTCGGAGGTATAAACAAGCATCTTGCCATCTGGCGAGAACGACGGATCCGACTCAGCCTCAGGCGTATGCGTGATTTGCTTGGTTGTCTGATACTCGTCGGAAGTGACGAACACCTCGCCACGCGACACGAAGGCGATCAAGTTGCCATCCGGGGTTATCGTGAGGTCTGAAGCGCCACCGAATTTGCCACGCTCAACCACATTTTCCTGATCGTTGACGATCTGAATATTGACTTTCTGAGGCTCCTGCCCTATCTTTTGGGTATAAATCTCACCTTGATAGCCGTAGCACAGAGTCCCGTCATCGGCAACGCTCAAGAAACGCACCGGATAAGTCTCGAAATCACTGATTTTCTGCGGCTCAGACATGTTTGGCCATGTCATCATGTAGACGTTTTGACTGTTACGACCTGCCGGCTCGCTGAGATAAACAAACGACTTATGGTCGGGCATAAACACCGGTTCGCGGTCTTCTCCGACATTGGTAGTCAATATCTTATGAGTCTTATCCTTCGCATTATAATAAACCACGTCGCGAGCCACCGACGACACCTGATGCTTGCGCCAGATGTTCTCGCTACCCTTGCGGTCGTAGTACAAGAACGACTCGCCGTCGCTGTCGAATGACACTGAGCAGACAGTGGCTGCAGTGACTTGCTGCGGACGTCCGCCTTCGACCGACACCTTATATAATTCTGTGAGCCAGCCAGAGGCAAACTGCGCGTCTTTGGCATCTTTTTGAATCATGGCACTGTAGTAAATCTCAGTATCGTCAGGCGAAAACGCCAATGGTGTCTCGCTTGCCGAGTTTGTTGTGACACGTTTTGGCACACCGCCATTAACCGGCATAGTGTAGATGTCAAAATTGCCGTTACGATCTGTGGCAAAAGCTATGGTGTTGCCATCGTGCGACCAAATCGGACAATAGTCGTATGCTGCTGAAGTAGTCAGCTGATGAGCCATACCACCTTTAGAATCAACGACATAGATATCACCTTTATAGGTAAAAGCAATCTTATCACCTTTCGGTGAAATTTGGTTGTAACGCATCCAAAGCGGCTGCTGCGCCAGCGAAGTCATCGCAAGAAATGACGTGATTAATGCAAGGAATAATTTTTTCATTTTAGATTATTAGTTTAATAGCTTATTAGCTTAATAGATTTGACGATACAAAAATAAAAAAAATATACATAATTGAATAAATTTTTGTAATTTTACATTTTAAAATTTTGACAAAAATATGGAATTGAATTTGAAGCGTCCGATAGCGTTTTTTGATTTGGAAACGACGGGTTTGAATATTATGCACGATCGTATCGTGGAAGTTAGTGTATTGAGAATCAATGTGAACGGCACACAGGAACAGCGCACCTGGCGCATCAACCCGGGCATCCCGATTCCGCCTGAGACGACCGCCATCCACGGCATCAGCGATGCTGACGTGGCACATGAAAAGACGTTCAAACAGGTGGCGCCGGAGATTTCGAAGTTTTTCGGCAACTGCGACCTCGCCGGTTACAACATACTGAAGTTCGACCTCCCGATGCTCGTCGAGGAGTTCATCCGCGCAGGTGTCAACTTCGACCCTAAGGACCGCCAGCTCATCGACGTGATGAACATCTTCATGAAGATGGAGCCGCGCACCCTCAAAGGAGCCTATCGTTTCTTCCTCAACAAGGAGCTCGACAACGCCCATTCAGCCAACGCCGACACCTTCGCCACTTACGAGGTTCTGATGGCAATGCTCGACCGTTATAAAGACGCCGAATACACTGATTTTAAAGGCGTTACATCGAAACCAATCGTCAACGACATGACAGAGTTGGCACAATTTTCATCGCATCATCAGAATGCCGATCTGATGGGACAAATCGTGTACGACGAGCAAGGAAAAGCCGTCTTCAAGTTCGGAAAACACAAGGACGAACGCGTGGAAGACGTCTTCCGCAAAGAGCCGCAATATTACGACTGGATCATGAAAAGCGACTTCCCTGAATACACCAAACGCGTGGTTACAAAACTGAAATATCCAGATAAAAACATCAACTTTTAATGTCCCCTCGTCATTTCGACCGACCGAAGGGAGTGGAGAAATCTCAAATTATCAAATATGAAAAAACTATTATTAATTACGATTCTAATGACAATGTCATTTTTCGGTTTCTCACAAGACTGGTTCGGCTTCAACCGTTATAAAGCCGACAACGAGAAAATTTTAGAAAGCAAAAACTATCCGGAAGTCGTCTTCATGGGCAACTCCATCACCGACAACTGGGCTTATTTCCATCCTGACTTTTTCACAGAAAACAACTATTGCGGAAGAGGCATTAGCGGTCAGACCTCGGCTCAGATGCTGATAAGATTCACTGCCGATGTCATCAACCTGCATCCTAAAGCTGTGGTTATCATGGCAGGTACTAACGATGTGGCGCACAACGACTTATACGTCGAGCCGGAACATGTCATCGAGAACATCATCGCGATGTGCGAACTGGCAAAAGCCAACGGCATCATCCCTATCATCAGCTCTATTCCGCCATGCGCCGAGTTCTGCTGGAGAACAGAAATCAAGAACGCAGGCCAGACCATAGTCGACCTCAACAAGGAGTTGAAAGCCTATGCCAAGAAAAACGGCTTTGTCTATGTGGATTACCATTCAGCTCTCGCCGATAAAAATAACGCATTCCCGCTAACCATCAGCGATGACGGCTGCCACCCGCTTCCCGACACCTATTTCACAATGGAAAAGATGGTGAAAAAAGCAATCAAACAGGCGTTAAAATAATTTTTTCAAATTCGCATTTTGAAATTAAAAAACAATTATCTTTGCAAAAAATCTTTTAACATCAAAATAGGAATAGTATGGAAGAAAATGAAAAGATGAACAATCGTGAGGAATTGTTTTCGAGACCGGTACGTGCAGGTAAACGCACCTACTTTTTCGATGTAAAAGCAACAAGAGGCGATGAGAAATACATCACCATCACCGAGAGCAAGCGCCGCTTCAGCAATGAACAGAACCGCTTCTTCTATGAGAAACACAAGATTTTCCTTTATAAGGAAGACTTTGAGAAATTTGCCAACGCACTCAAGGAAACCCTTAATTTCATTGAAACTGGCGAATATCCTGAAGGTTATTTCGATGAACCGAAAGGCTACGACGAGCCTAACGACGGCGAGATGAAAGACGACGTCGAAGACTGGTTCAACGACATTGACAAGAAATAGTTTAAAGTTTACTGTTTACAGTTTACAGTTTAATGTTAAAAAGTCTCGGTAACGTTGAGGTTATCGGGATTTTTTATTGTTCATAATTTATTTAAAAATAATATAAGTAATTCGAAAATATTCCGTATCTTTGTACGTTTGAATTAATACATATTTTTTTGCAATGGGAAAGATTATCGCGATAGCAAATCAGAAGGGCGGTGTAGGCAAAACGACCACCGCGATAAACCTGGCGGCAAGTCTGGCAGTGTTGGAGCACAAGACATTACTCATCGACGCTGACCCTCAGGCTAACGCCACATCGGGCGTGGGCTTTGACCCGAAAACCATCGACGCAAGCATATACGAATGCATCATCGACCACATCGACCCGCGTACGATAATAAAGGAAACGGAGACACCGAACCTGTTCCTTCTGCCGGCACATATCGACCTCGTGGGCGCGGAGATAGAAATCATCAACGTGCCACAGCGTGAACAGATGATGCGTAACTGCCTCGCCCCTATCAGAGACGAGTACGACTATATCATCATCGACTGCTCGCCGTCGCTGGGTCTCATCACCGTTAACTCGCTGACAGCCGCCGACTCGGTGATAATCCCGGTGCAATGCCAGTACTTCGCCCTCGAAGGTCTCGGCAAGCTGCTGAACACCATCAAAATCGTGCAGTCGCGTTTCAACCAGGACCTCGACATCGAAGGCATCTTGTTGACGATGTTCGACAGCCGCACTCGTATCTCGAAACAGGTGGTGGATGAAGTCAAGACGCACTTCCAGACCATGGTGTTCGACACCATCATCAACGTGAACACACGTCTCAGCGAGGCGCCGAGCTTCGGACAGCCTATCATCATGCACGACGCGGCAAGCAGCGGAGCCATCAACTACATCAACCTCGCACGCGAGATCATAGAACGTAACAGCTAAGAAAATGACAACACCAAATAAGAAAAGAGGACTCGGCCGCGGTCTCGACGCCATCCTGCAAAGCCCTGAGACGGACATCACATCCGTCGACATCTCTGGAAACTACGTGGCAGGCGCGATAGCTCAGATCGACATCGACAAAATCGAGACGAACCCGTTCCAGCCGAGAACCGACTTCGACGAGACGGCGCTCAACGAGCTCGCGGAATCGATAAAAAACCAAGGCGTCATCCAGCCTGTGACGGTGCGCAAGATGGGCTACGACAAATATCAGCTCATCTCCGGCGAACGCCGTCTGCGCGCATCCAAGATGGCAGGACTCAAGACCATCCCGGTGTTCATCCGCGTGGCTAACGACGAGCAGATGCTTGAGATGGCACTCATCGAGAACATACACCGTGAGAACCTCAACGCCATAGAAGTGGCGATTTCTTATCAAAGACTGCTCGAAGAATGCAAGCTCACACAGGACCAGCTTTCCGAGAAAGTCGGCAAAGACCGCTCAACAGTAGCTAACTTCCTGAGATTGCTGAAGCTTCCGGCAGAGTTACAAATCGCCATCCGCGACGGATATATCACAATGGGACACGCCAAGGCTTTGATCAGCATCAACGACAAGTCAAAGCAGCTCATCATCTTAAAACGCATCATCGATGAAGATCTGAGTGTACGTCAGGTGGAGATGTTGGCTCGTGAAAAAACAGACGTCAAGAAACAAAAATCCGTACTTCCGGAAAGTTATAAGGTACAAGCCGACACATTGGCGAAAGCCCTCAAGATGGGCGTGAAAGTCAGCCGCGACAGCAAAGGTAAAGGCTCTCTGACAATCAGTTTTAAAAACGACGAGGAGTTTGAAAGACTCATCGACTTCATCAACAAAGGAAATTGAAAATGAAACGGTTAGGACTGTTACTGATATTACTGACACTTGCCTGGCAAGGCATCAAAGCTCAAGACACTCTTATCTTGACGCAGGATGACCCTGTCCAGACCGCGAGCATCAAAAACAGCCACAGTCCGAAGAAAGCCACCCTGCTCGCCTTCATCCCGGGAGCCGGACAGGCTTACAACCACAAATACTGGAAGATGCCGATAGTTTATGCAGGCTTCGGCGTCACCACATATTTCGCCATCACCAACGGAAAAGACTATCGTCTCTACAGAGATGCCTACGACTACAAGATGGGTATCAAAACCGACGTAAGCCAACAAGCCATCGATGAGTCGGCGAAATATACCGAGGACAACCTCATCACCTTGCGAGACTACTATCGCAGCAACATGGAGCTTAGCTGGATTGTCACCGCGGCATGGTACATATTACAGATAATCGATGCCAACGTCGACGCACATTTCTTCTATTATGATGTGGGCGACGACCTGACATTGCACGTTGAGCCGCAGTTTAACACCATCAACGAGTTTAACTTAGGATACGGCAACAATATAGGATTAACGTTAAAACTGAATTTCTGATGAAAATAGTCATTTTAGGATATGGCAAGATGGGTCACGAGGTGGAGCAGATAGCTCTGCAACGCGGACATGAAGTGGCATATCGCATCGACACCGAGCAAGACTGGTACTACAACATCGATGGCATCGCCGACTGTGACGTGATTATCGAGTTCAGCACCCCTGCCACTGCCATCGCCAATATCGAGAAATGCTTCGAACTCGACATTCCGGTGGTCGTAGGAACAACAGGATGGTATGCGCATCTCGACGAGATCAGCAGCCGCTGCAAAAACGAGGGACATACGCTGTTTTACGCGCCAAACTTCAGCATCGGAATGAATTTTGTCTTTAAATTGAATAAAGAAATGGCAAAATTCGCTCAAAAATATGACTATCAGTTAGATATCACCGAGACGCATCATATCCACAAACTCGACAAGCCTAGCGGCACGGCTGTAAAACTTGCAGAAGATATCATCGACAATAACGAAAATTACGAATATTGGATGCTTGACGATGAAGACGAGCCTTTGGACAACAACGACAAGATGCTGAGAGTCAATGCCATCAGGGAAGGTGAAGTATTCGGCATCCACGAGATCAAGGCGCTGTCGGATTGCGACGAGATAACACTGCGTCACGAGGCATTCAGCCGCAAAGGATTCGCCACCGGAGCTGTCATCGCCGCAGAGTTTATTATTGATAAAAAAGGAATTTTCACAATGGAGGATTTACTATGAATATGCTGATAACAATATTATTATTGCCTTTCGTTTTCTCAATCTGCGCAGCATTTTGCTACAAATTCTACGAGGGCGCAGGATACAAGAAAACTGACGCTTTCATCCCATATTACAACCTATACATCTTGTCGAAAATCATAAGATGGAACAAATGGTGGTGCTATGTATTGCTGATATTTCCGTACATCAACACTTTCATGGCATTCCTGATGTTCATTGAGCTGGCGAAATGCTACAACCGCTTCAGCTTTGGCGAGATAGTGGCTGCAGGCTTCTTCCCTTACATCTATTTCCCGATTTTGAGCAAGAAAAATGTGACATATCACGATCCCAAAACGACTGTGCGCCCACCTAAAGGCTGGGTCCGCGACTGGCTTGATGCCATCCTTTGGGCAGTGTTCGCCGCATTGATTATCAGGACTTTCCTCTTCGAGATGTACACCATCCCGTCGTCAAGTATGGAAGGCACCCTCATGACCGGCGACTACCTCCTTGTAAGCAAGATAGGATACGGTCCGCGTTTCCCTAACACGCCTCTCTCCTTCCCGTTCGTGCATCACACCATGCCTTGGTCAAAGACGATGAAATCGTACATCGAATGGCCACAATGCGGTTATTGGCGCTTGCCTGGCTTCAGCAGCATCAAACGCAACGACCCGATAGTGTTCAACTTCCCTGCAGGCGACACCGTGAGCGAGGTTTATCAGAGCAATGTCACTTATTATCAGTTAGTTAGAAGATTCGGCAGAGATCGCGTCAACAACGACAAAGCCAACTTCGGCAGAATCATCACACGACCTGTCGATAAACGCGAGAACTACGTCAAACGTCTCATCGCGATGCCAGGCGATACCCTGCAAATCATCGACGGCGTGGTGTATATCAATGGCGAGATGGGATACCAACCGCCTTACATGCAGCATAATTACGTTGTAAAAATCAACGGAAACAGCTTGAATCCTAAGATTTTGGAGAAATTCGGCATCTACGAAGGATATAGAACACCCGTCGCAAACGAATTCATTCTCAACATGAACGCCACTACAGCCGAAGAATTTGCCAAACAGCCGTTTGTAAATGAAGTGACAAAAGTCGTATCACCAGCAGGCACTGAGGTTTCGCAAGAGATCTTCCCTAACGACACACTGCATTTCAGATGGAATGTCGATAACTTCGGACCTATCGTGATCCCACAGGAAGGTGCAACTGTGAAAATCAATCCTGAAAACATCGCACTTTACGAGCGCTGCATCACTGCATACGAGCATAACACATTGAAAATCAAGGATAACAAGGTTTATATAAATGGAATTGAAACTGACGAATATACTTTCGGAATGGACTATTACTGGATGATGGGCGACAACCGTCACAACTCTCAGGACTCACGCTTCTGGGGTTACGTGCCGGTTGACCATATCGTCGGAAAACCGCTATTTGTCTGGTTCTCCAAAGACAGCACCTATGGAAGAATTCGTTGGAACAGATTTTTCAAATTTCCAAAATAACAGAAAATGACAGAAAACAAAAATAGACTTAGAGTACAACCAACCCCTGTTGTTTTTAAAGACGAGGCTCCAAAACCTGTGAAAAAGACTAAAGAAAAGTCAGAAAAACCGGTTGAGAAGCCTGTCAAGGTCAAAGCAACAAGAAAACCTGAGAGCAAGGTAGCCAAACGCAAAAAAGAGCATAACGGACGCGGCAGGATTAGTTTCGGCATTTTGATATTGCTGATAAGCGTATTCCTGCTCATCGCCTTCGCCACCCCTTATCTCGGCTTCACACCTAAAGGGAAGTGGCTCAATTATTTAGGAGAAGAAATGAGCCTTGACATGTTCGGTTTGGGAACAGCTTATATCATATTCCTCATCGGACTTTTAGGCGTCAACTTGATTTGTAACAAATCGTTAATCAAAGGCTGGACTCTGTGGAAATACGGTCTGATTTTCGTCCTTTGGGTGCCGATTTTCCTTGCTCTGATACTTGACAACGGCGTCATCAGCAACTGGAAGTTTTACGGTCTAATCGGCTATAAATGTTATGCTTACACGCAGATGTATATAGGCACAGCAGGTGTCATTTTGTTGTTGATTTTCACTGCATTCCTTTATATTTTCTTCACTTTTAACATAAAATTTGACTTTTTAAAGAAGAAAGAAAGCAGCATCATTCCTGACAATGAAGACGTGGAGCCTGAAGACGAGCCTGAACCAGTCATAAATAGACCGATAAATCAACCGATCAATCAGGAAAAGCCAAGAGAAATAGACCTCACCGATGGTTTTGATGATGAGCAAGACAAAGAAAATGAAGATAATGAAGATGAGGACGAAGATGAGGAAGTTGAGATAACCGTCATCAAAAAGCATAAGGAGGATGAGGAACCTGTTGAGGTCGAGCCAGAGGAAACACCAGAAAAAGCTGATGATGTGGAGATGGAGATCACTGAGCAGACCGAGGAAAAACAGGTCAAGGAAAATGGCGAGCATTTTGGTCTCGACACCTCTTACGACCCGAAACTTGAGCTTTCCGACTTCAAGCTTCCGCCTCTCGACCTGCTTAAAGACTATGGTGATGAGGACAACGGCGTTGATCGTGAAGAACTTGAAGCCAACAAGAAACGCATTGTCGACACCCTCGCCAACTATTCTATTGAGATTGACAAGATTAAAGCTACCATCGGTCCAACCGTGACTTTGTATGAGATAGTGCCTGCAGCAGGCGTGCGTATCTCGAAAATCAAGGGACTGCAGGACGATATCGCTTTGAGTTTGGCAGCATTGGGAATCCGTATCATCGCTCCTATTCCTGGCAAAGGCACCGTCGGTATCGAAGTGCCGAATAAGAAGCCGCAGACCGTGTCTATGCGTACCATCATAGGCTCGGAGAAGTTCCAGAAGAGCGGCTACGCATTGCCGTTCGGTATTGGAAAGACCATCCAAAACGAGAGCTACGTCGCTGACCTTGCCAAGATGCCGCATATCCTTATGGCTGGTGCTACAGGACAAGGTAAGTCAGTGGGACTCAACGCGATAATAGCTTCTTTGCTTTACAGCAAGCACCCTGCCGAATTGAAGTTCATCCTCGTTGACCCCAAGAAGGTTGAGTTGAGCCTTTATCGCAAGATCGAGCGCCATTATCTCGCCAAGTTGCCGGATGCCGAAGACGCCATCATCACCGACGTGAGAAAAGTCGTGCGTACTCTCAACTCCTTGTGCATCGAGATGGATAACCGTTACGAGCTCATGAAAGACGCCGGCGTGCGTAACATCAAGGAATACAACGAGAAATTTGTTAGCCGCCGCCTCAACCCGAACGACGGTCATCATTTCATGCCATATATCGTGCTTGTTGTCGATGAGTTCGCTGACCTCATCATGACAGCTGGCCGCGAAGTGGAAGGTCCTATTGCACGTCTGGCACAGCTGGCGCGTGCTATCGGTATCCACCTCATCATCGCTACACAGCGTCCTTCGGTGAAGATCATCACCGGTACCATCAAGGCTAACTTCCCAGCTCGTATAGCATTCCGCGTCATCTCGCGCGTCGACTCAGCCACCATCTTGGACAGCAACGGCGCCGAACAGCTCGTCGGACGAGGCGATATGCTTATGTCGACAGGTCAGGACCTCGTGCGTCTGCAGTGCCCGTTCATCGATACGCCGGAAGTGGAAGCAATTTGCGACTACATCGGCGCTCAGCGCGGCTACGAAGACGCCTATCTCCTCCCCGACTGCCCTGACGAACAAGAAGAAGGCGGCTCGAAAGATGCTATGGACCCGAACGAACGCGACCCTCTCTTCGAAGACGCAGCCCGCATCGTGGTGCAGACTCAGCAAGGCTCAACGTCGATGCTGCAGCGTAAGCTGAAGCTCGGCTACAACCGCGCAGGACGTATCATAGACCAACTCGAGAAAGCCGGCATCGTAGGTCCTTTCGCAGGCAGCAAGCAACGCGAAGTGAAAGTGGCTACGGAATTCGCCCTCGAGCAGTTCCTCAAAGATCTCGATTTAGATAACGACATTAAAAACAACGAATTTATTTAATTGATATGAAAAGATATTTTTTATTGATAATCAGCATCTTAGCATTAGCTTTTAACCTCAAGGCGCAAGATGCCGAAACGATGTTCAAAGCAGCAGTGGACAAACTGCAATCATACGACAACATCGAAATCGCTTTTGATTACAGCATGATTAACACTGAAGCAGGCATCAACGAGACCATGGAAGGCTCAGGTTTCCTGCAAGGCAAGGCTTTCAAGCTGCATACCATGGGTCAGGACATCATCTGCGACGGTCGCATCACATGGACATACAACGCTGATGCTGAAGAAGTTATGATAAGCGAAGTTGACTCAGAAGGTGGCAGCTCCCCTATTGCCATTATCAACTCTTATTACGACAATATCACGGCAAAATTCCTCGAGAGCAACAACGGAAGCACAAAAAAAATCGAGGTAAAGCCTCTGATTGACGACGAAAACATCGAAAAAATAGTCGTAACTATGGACAACAAGTCATTAGAGATCAAAGACTTGCACGTCTTCGACAAAAACAATAACGAGTTCGTTTACAACATAACAAAATTTGTCACCAATCAGAAGCTTCCGGCTGACTTCTTCACTTTCAAGGAAGCTGACTACCCTGATGTGGAAATTATTGACATGAGATAGTGGACAACGAGCGCAGACATATCGTTTTTCTGGCGCGCTGGTATCCCCATCGCTACGACCCGATGTTGGGCCTCTTCGTGCAACGTCACGCCGAAGCAGCAGCATTGTACAATGATATTTCTGTTATATACGTTCATCCTGACGATGGTAAAGACGTTTCCCGAAACGTCTCAATAGATGACGAAACCATCAACAACGTCCGCACAATCCGCGTCTATTATAAAAAGTCAAAATCTAAAATCCTATCATTATTCAAATATTTTAGAGCAAATAAAATAGCTCTGAAACGTCTGCCGAAACCAGACATCATCCACGTCCACGTCCTCACCCGCCTCGGACTGATAGCTTGGTGGCACAAAATCATGCACGGCACACCTTATATTATTACCGAGCATTGGTCGCGCTACCTTCCAGGCAATGATTTCAGCGGATTTTTCAGGAAGAAATTGACGAAAACCGTTGTAAAACATGCCTCTGCTGTCACCACGGTCACTGAAATACTCGCCAAAGCGATGCAAGATCATGGGCTTCAGAACAAAAACTATGTCATCGTGCCTAACGTGGTGGATATCAATGCTTTCAAGCCGCAGCCACACCACAACGAGGTGCCGAAGATTGTACATGTGAGCTGTTTCGAGAACAAATCCAAAAACATCACTGGCTTGATCGACGCGTTGCAGATTCTTGAAGAAAGAAACATAAACTTCCAATTCGTCTTCATTGGCGATGGCGTTGATTTTACGATGATAAAAGATTATGTCAAGAAGCTAAAACATCAGGAAAGCATAAGATTTACGGGTGTTTTGGAAGGCCAAGACTACATCGACGAATTATCTTCTAACGATTTCCTTGTGCTTTCAAGTAACTACGAAACACAGGGCGTTGTTCTGCTTGAAGCCTTCGCCTGCGGAATGCCAGTTGTGAGCACCAATGTCGGCGGAATCCCAGAAATAGTTAACGAAAGCAACGGAATCCTCGTGCCGCCGCAAGACCCTAAAAAACTTGCAGACGCGATGGAGACTATGCTGCAGACGTATCAGAATTATGACGCCAACGCTCTCCGCGAAGGCGTAATAAAAAAGTTTTCCAACGAATCCGTCGGAAAACTTCTTAATTCTATCTATAAATCTCTTTAGAGTCCCATCTTTTTCACGATCATCTTCACGAACTCTGTGTTTGCGAAGTGACCTGGTTTGTATGCCGTCACCTTTCCGATGATTGGCATGCCGAGAAGTGTGAGGTCGCCGACAAGGTCGAGAAGTTTATGACGTGCCGGCTCGTTTTCGAAGTACAAAGTCACGTTGTTGAGGATACCGCCTTCGTGCACTGCCACCGATTCTTTGTGGAACAGCTTGGCGACACGTTTCAAATCCTCTTCAGAGACCTGTTTCTCGATGAAAACGATAGCGTTCGAGAGGTCACCGCCCTTGATGAGGTTGTGCGCGAGCAGCATCTCGAGTTCCTGGAAGAACACGAATGTTCTGCACATCGCAAAATCCGTCTCAAACTCGCTGATATCATGCATATGTGCCTCTTGTACGTTGAGAACTCCTGATTTGTAATCGACTTTCACGTCGATGCTGAACTTATCAGCAGGTTCTACTATGAGTTCACAACCGACTTTAGGGTGTGTATAAACGATTTTCTTGGTGATTTTCAAGTATTTACGCTCAGCATCCTGCTCTTCTATGCCAGCTTCTTTCAAAGCTTCAAGCACTATTCTCGAGCTTCCGTCAAGAATTGGTGGCTCCTCGCAGTTCAAGTCGATAAGCACATTGTCGATATTCATAGCTCTCAAAGCAGCCATGATATGTTCAACGGTGTACACCTTCACGCCATTTTGGGCAATGGTAGTGCCACGCGAAGTGTCGACAACATTGTAAACACGCGCTTCGACGATAGGCTGACCAAAGAGGTCAACTCTTCTAAACTTAATACCGTGATTAATCTCTGCAGGATGGAATGTCAGCGTGCCACTTTGACCTGTATGCAGTCCAGTTCCGCTAATACTGACGCTCTTTTTAATTGTATGTTGTTTTTCCACCATTATAGTCAAACTAGAAAATATGGTGCAAAATTACAAAAATATCCGTTACTTCGACATTATTTCTTCAAGTTTTTTCTCCAACTCGGCGATTCTGTTCTCCAGTTTTTCTATATTGCGTTGTCTAACAATATCTTTCATATACTTCGTATAATCGTAAGCTGGAGCGCCCATAATCGACTTCCCTGGCTCGCTGACGCCCTTTGTCAGACCCGATTGCGGTCCGATGATGGTTCTGTCGGCCACCGTGAGGTGTCCTGAAATGCCAACCTGACCAGCAATGACGCAGTTCTTCCCAACGTGTGCCGATCCTGCGATACCCGACTGAGCAGCCATGGCGGTATTCTCTCCAACTTCCACATTATGAGCGATTTGGATAAGATTATCGAGCTTCACACCGTCATGAATCTTTGTCGATTCCATAGTCGAGCGGTCGATGGTGGTGTTGGCACCGATTTCCACATTATTGCCAATCAAAACATTACCGATCTGCGGGATTTTCTTATATGTTCCGTCAGGTTGAGGCACAAAACCGAAGCCGTCGGCTCCAAGCACCGCGCCGGCGTGAATGATACATTCCTTGCCAATATGCGTCATCGGATAAAGCTTAACACCAGAATAAAGCACTGTATTGTCACCTATCACGACATCGTCACCGATATAGCATTGAGGATAAATCTTCACGTTGGTACCGATCTTCACTCTCTCGCCGATATATGCAAACTCCCCGATGTAGCAGCCTTCGCCATATTCAGCATCAGTTGAGATATATGCCAAATCCGAAATACCGACTTTGTTATTCGTGTATTCCTGATAGATTCCTAAAAGTTGAGCGAACGACTCATAAGCGTTAGCCACTCTGATCATTGTGGTCTTCACAGGCTCAGTCGGCTCGAAATCAGCATTGACCAAAACGATTGAAGATTCAGTATTATAAAGGTAATGAATATATTTCGGATTAGCCAAAAAACTCAACATTCCAGGTGCGCCGTCCTCAATACGTGCCACATTCCAAACCTTAGCTTCCGGGTCACCTTCCACTTTTCCGCCTAAAAGCGCTGCAATCTGAGCAGCTGTAAACTCAACTTTCATAACAAACAGTATTAAATTCTTTTTTAATTGCGATGACAGCCTTGTCTATCAATGAATTATCCATCGATGCAATGATTTGCGCCATCGTAGGGGCATCCGCATCGGCATTTTCATTAAAAACCGCGTTGATGCTCTTCAAAACTTCATCTCTGACGATGATTATATTAAACCAAGTAGGCTCACTAACATAAAGACGCTGCGCCAAATTATGCTCCAACTCGTCCTGAACGTTCTGAATCAGGGCAAACTGCAGGTCGGTACGCGACATTCCGGACATAAAAACACGCTTCACGAGAACCGAGTACCTGATTCTTTCGAGATACAAAACGAGCCTTTCATAAGCCTGGATCTTCAACGGAGTAACAACATCATTCTTGTTTTTTTTACCCGTACCCGATTGATTATCATTCTTGTTGTTAAACAAAAAGAAAAAACCGATAATCGTCATCACCACTATCAACCCGATCAATATCCAATTTATTGGCGTCATTTTCTGCATTTTTAGAGTGCAAATATAGTGATTTTTTTAATTTCTAACAAAATTTTCAAACAAAAGTTTTCCTATCATAAAATTCCGTACCTTTGCAGTCTCAAATAGTCAATAATCAATTTAAAAATATAGATATGGGTACATTATCACAAAGAGTCATCAACATGGCGGAATCAGCCACATTGAAAATGACGCAGAAGAGCCGCGAACTCAAGGCTCAAGGTATCGACATCATCTCATTGAGCATCGGTGAACCTGACTTCAACACACCAGTAAGTGCAAAACAGGCAGGTATCGACGCCATCAACAACAACGACACACACTATCCTCCGGTTCCTGGAACTCCGGCATTGCGTAAAGCTATCGCTGAGAAGCTCCGTCGCGACAACGGTTTGGATTACAAAGACTCTGATATCATCGTGTCAAACGGTGCAAAACAGGCCATCACCACAACATTCTTCGCCATCCTCGACAAGGGCGACGAAGTCATCATCCCTGCCCCATTCTGGGTATCATATCCTGAGATGGTGAAGCTCGCAGATGGTACTCCTGTTTTCATCTATACAACACCTGAGCAGCACTTCAAGATCAATGCAAAACAGCTTGAAGAAGCCATCACGCCAAAGACAAAGGCATTCATTTTCAGCACTCCGTGCAACCCTAGCGGTTCAGTCTATACAAAAGAAGAACTTGCTTCATTAGTTGAAGTGTTCAAGAAACACCCTGAGATCATCATCATTTCTGATGAGATTTACGAGTTCATCCAATACGAGCACAAACACGAGTCAATGGGACAGTTCACCGAGTTGAAAGACCGTCTCGTCATCGTCAACGGTGTGGCTAAAGGATACGCTATGACTGGTTGGAGAATCGGTTACATCGCAGCTCCTATGGCAATCGTCAATGCTTGCAACAAGATTCAGGGACAGTACACATCAGGTATCTGCACCATCTCACAGGCAGCGTCAGTGGCAGCAATGCAGCTCTCACCTGAGAATTCAGAAGAAGTTCAGAATATGTGCAAGGCCTTCAGAGCTCGCCGCGACATGTTCTACAAGCTCCTCATGGAGATCCCTGGCATCAAGTTGAGCTTACCAGCCGGTGCATTCTACATGTTCCCAGACGTGTCAGCATATTACGGCAAGTCAGATGGCGCTACAGTCATCAAGAACAGCGATGACTTGTGCATGTACTTGCTTTACAACGCTCACGTGGCTTGCGTGGCTGGTGGTGCTTTCGGTAACGACAACTGCATCCGTCTGTCATACGCAACATCTGACGACAAGCTCCGCGAGGCAGCACGCCGTCTGAAAGAAGCTTTCGCTAAACTTAAAAACTAAAACAATGCCAAGAGAAGACATCAAAGCGCTTTTTGAGTCCTTCAACGACAAACGAATACTCATCATAGGTGATGTTATGCTCGACCTTTACCTTAACGGTAAGGTCGAGCGTATCTCGCCTGAGGCTCCGGTGCCTATCGTAGCGGTGGGCAACCGTTTCGCGCGTCTCGGAGGTGCCGCCAACGTAGCGCAAAACATCAAGGCACTCGGTGCCGAGCCCGTTTTATGCTCCATCATCGGTGACGACTCAAAGTCGCACGATTTCTTCGACTTGCTTAAGGAGCACAAGATGCCAAACAACGGCATCGTGAAGAGTAAGGAACGCCGCACAACGACTAAATACCGCATCATCGGCAACAACGCACAGATGCTCCGCGTCGACGACGAGGACACTTTCAACCTCACAGAGGCGGAATTTGCAACGTTACGCGAGAAAATCGACACCATACTCTATCGCGAACGCATCGACGGCATCATACTCCAAGATTATAATAAAGGTGTGCTCACCGAGGAACTCATCCGTCACACCATCACCGTCGCCAACGAGAAAAACATCCCGGTGGGCGTCGATCCAAAGAAAAACAACTTCCTCGCCTACGAGAATTGCACGCTCTTCAAGCCAAACCTGAAAGAGCTCAAAGAAGGCATCAACATCGAGTTTCCTACCGACACTATTGACGGCATCTTAATGGGTGTCAATGCATTACAAGACAAATTAAACTGTCGTTTTGTAATGAACACCTTGTCGGAACGCGGCGTTTTGATTCAGGAGATGGTTAACGACATCAAGAGTCACCATTACATCCCGGCTCATCTGCGTAAAATCGCTGATGTCTCAGGTGCTGGCGACACTGTCCTCGGCGTCGCTATGCTCTGCTTAGTATGCGGTCTTGACGCTTATCATATCGCTGCGATATCCAATCTCGCCGGCGGTCTCGTCTGTGAAGAAATAGGCGCGGTGCCGATCAACAAGGAAAGGCTTTTAAAAGAAACGGAAAAAATATAATAATACGATATTTTTTGCGTTAATAGGTCTATGAAGTTTACATTATCATCATTTAAAAAGGTGCTTTTTGCCATCGGGATTATGTTTGTAATGATTCCGCAAAGCGTTATGGCTCAAAGCGAAAAACCTAAAAATCTTTTGTTATACGACAATCAGCCGTACCATTTCGGATTTATCATCGGATACAACCAGATGTCGTATGCCATCAAGCTTAACGAAGGCTATCAGCTGGTGCCACATTCATCGTCAGAGTATCCAAACACCGACTCATATGCCTCTCAAGACGCGACCTATTACGTCCGTAGCATCACACCTGTTCCGGAACCAGGTTTTGTTGTAGGTGTCGTCGGAAACCTCCGTCTTGGAAAGTATTTCGACCTTCGTCTCATTCCGTCGCTAAGCTTCGGCTCAAGAACGATAGAATATCAGTTTTATCGTGAACTTAATGGTGTAACCACCAATTTTAGCAAGAAAAAATCTATTTTCACCACTTTTGTGGAGTTCCCTTTACAGGTAAAATACAGATCAAAACGACTCAATAATATTGCCGCTTACGTCATCGCTGGCGGAAACTTCAAGATTGACTTGGCTTCGCAGAAGAAATCACAAGTTGACATCAACAACGAGCAAGGTGAAACCCAAACAATAACCGATAACATCAAGGTGAAGCGCACCGACCTCGCAGCAGAAGTCGGCGCCGGGTTCGATTTCTACACCGGACATTTCAAATTCGGCGTCGAGGCGAAGATGAGTTTCGGACTGTTTAACATCCTTGATTCACAGAATTTAATTTACGATTCGAGTATAAAAAGCATTCAAAACAGAACTTTCCAGATATCATTGACATTTGAATAATTCTGTTATCACGCCTTTTTAGCATTGATTTTCAACAACTTACTTGAATTTTTCAAAAAATAATTATTTTTCGTGTTTGTAACGAAAAAAGTTGTATCTTTGCAGCACTTTTTCAAAGAAGAAGTTGGTCTCTTCGTCTAGTCTGGTTAGGACGTCAGGTTTTCATCCTGGTAACTCGGGTTCAAATCCCGGAGAGACTACAAAATCGAAGGGGTCTCTTCGTCTAGTCTGGTTAGGACGTCAGGTTTTCATCCTGGTAACTCGGGTTCAAATCCCGGAGAGACTACAAATTGAAAACGAAGTCAGAAAGCAGGTGGTGCACTAAGTGACCTGTAATCTGGCTTTTTCAGTTTTAAGATAAATCAATGAAAACAACACTCTCGATCAAAAAAAAATCGTCATCAAAATGCCTTTCAGCTCTGCTGATGGTGTTTTTTTTGTCTTTGTCGGGAGTACTTCACGCTCAAATAGATGAGAATCTGCACGCAGGTTTCCGCGGCGGTCTTGGAATGTCAACGTTATCAGGATTTGAGAACAACGGACTGAATCTGGGCTTCACCGGCGGTGTTTGCGCACAATACAACATTATGAAAAACCAAGACATCCTGACCGAGATTTATTACTCGACGGGAGGTCAGCTTTCGCAACAATGGACCGACAACAGCTCCGAGCAGCTCAAAATCTATAGCAAATACAACCTACATTATATTAATATACCGTTCATCTACCAGTATTATTTTACTGATATCCTCGGCGTTGAGGCTGGAACCAACTTCAGCTTTTGCTTTAGCGGCTCAATGAAGACAAAGATAGGCAACAACGGCTGGCAAAAGACTGACTTTGGTAAAAGCGACTACAACTCCTTCGATTTCGGTCTGATTATCGGCGTTTTTACAAGCAATCTGCTACAATACGAAGATGTTTTCGTCAGTTTGAGAGCATATTTCGGCTTTCTTGACGTAGTAAAAAACGTTGGTTCAAACAAAAACGTCAGCATTCAGGTGAGCGTCGGTTACATGCTTTTCTAAAATGAATCCAAGAATTCAATTAATTATTGGTAATCAATACAATCCGCATCTGAATCTTGCGGTTGAAAGTTCGATATTAGATGAAGGTGACCCTGAAGTCGTCACCATGTTTTTGTGGAAAAACCAGCAGACGGTGGTTTATGGCTACAACCAGAACCCGTTCACGGAATGCAATGTGGAACTGCTGCTCTCGGAGGGTGGTTACGCCGCCCGCCGCCGTACCGGCGGCGGCGCGGTCTATCATGATCTCGGCAATTTGAATTTCTCTTTCGTGGCAAACAAAAAACACTACGATGTCACAAAGCAAATGAACGTCATCAGGACAGCTTTGAGATATTTTGGTTTGGAAGCAGAGGTTTCAGGTCGTAACGACATCCTTTTCGAAGGTCGTAAATTCTCCGGAAACGCCTTTGGAATCTACAAAGACAGAAGACTACACCACGGCACTATCCTGATTAAAACCGACGGCGAAAGACTGGCAAAATATCTGAAGGTGAACCCTGCCAAACTGCAGAAACATGGAGTGAAATCGGTGGCAAGCCGTATCATCAACCTCTCGGAAGTCGCAGATATCACTTCAAATTCGATTATGCCTTATCTTTCAAGAGCCTTTGAAGAAGTTTATGATGCAAAAGCCGAAGTCGTGGCATTCAACGACCTCCTCACAGATAAAGTGCTGAAAACCAGAGACTTATTCGCATCCGACGAGTATCTCTTCGGCAAATGGCGTAACTTCCACGCAAAGAAAAGCGCACAGTTCTCATGGGGTTTGGTGGAACTCGACTTGCATGTCAACGAAGCAAAAGGCATCATCGAGAGCATTTCAATCGCCTCTGACGGTCTCGAGCCCGACCTGATTGACGAGACCGAACGGTTATTAACAGGTGCAAGTATCAAAAAAGCCCCTGATTACGGTCAAAACGAGGTTGCAAAAGATATTGTCAGTCTTATTTATTAAGTATTCATAAACATTAATTACCGTTAATTGACCATTAATTTTCATTATCATTTTTTAATTTATGATAATTAACGTCTAATTATATGGTAATTAATGTTAAAAAAGTTGAATAATGCTATTCTTTCCCAATATTTTGAATTTGATTGCGGAATATTATGTAATTTTGCAGCCAAATTTTAAGAGATGAAGTATTTTTTACTGCCATTGGGCTGTCAGATGAACCGAAGCGACACAGAGCGCGTGCGTACTGTGCTGCACGGCATGGGGTTTACGGAGACTGACGAGGAAGAGGAAGCCACGATTTTGGGCGTGATAGCTTGTTCGGTGCGCCAGAAAGGCATCGACAAAGTGTATTCGCGCATCCTGAAATGGAACGAGATGAAGCAAAATCACAACTGCATTACCTTCGTATCGGGCTGCATCCTTCCTGCCGACCGTGAGCGTTTCGTCAAGCTCTTCGACCTCGTCTTCACCATGAACGAACTGCCTGATCTACCAGATATGATTAGGCAATACGGCGTTTTCATCCCGACAAAAGATGCCATCGAGCAAGAGCCGGTGTTCCCGTTGGTAGGCATACCTATCAATAGAAATGTCAACCCATCGGCAAACATGGACCGTTTCTGGGTCATCAACCCCGACCATCTCTCTGATTTTGAGGCGTTTATCCCGATTCAGAACGGCTGCAACAAATTCTGCACCTACTGCGCAGTGCCTTACACCAGAGGTCGCGAAGTGTCAAGAAAATCTGAAGATATCATCAATGAGCTGAAAGAACTCGTCGACAAAGGATATAAATCGATAACATTGCTCGGACAAAACGTCAATTCGTATGGTCTGGACAAGAAAGGCGAAGAGATTAATTTTGCGGAACTGCTCAGAAGAATTGGCACTTACGGCGATGCGAGCGGTAAAGAATTCTGGGTTTACTTCACCTCACCGCATCCGCGCGACATGAGCGACGAAGTGATTGAAGTAATCTCGCAATATAAATGCCTCGGTAAGCAGATTCACCTGCCTATACAGTCTGGCGACGACAACATGCTGCAGCGCATGAACCGCAAGCACACACTTGAGGATTATCGTCATATCATCCACACAATCAGACGATTACTGCCTGAAGCGACGATTTTCACTGATATCATCGTGGGATTCACCGGCGAGACCGAGGAAGAATTCGAGAATTCGCGCAAGGCGATGGAAGAATTCAAATATAACATGGCCTATATCGCACAATACAGCGTGCGTCCGGGTGCCGTCGCCTCCTCATGGGCTGACGACGTGCCGAAAGCCAAGAAACGCGAGCGTTATCATATCCTCACCGATGAACTGATGAAGCACTCACTCGTTTATAATCAAGGACTTATCGGCAAGACCCAGAAGGTGTTAGTAACAGGTTACGACCGCAAAAACGGCTATCTGACCGGCCACACCGAAGGTAAAATCGTCATCAGATTCCAGTCGCGCGACAAGAGCCTGATTGGTCAAATCGTGACAGTGAAAGTGACAAGTGCCACAGCGCTTTCGATTGAAGGAACACTCCTCCCCGTCATTTCGAGCGTAACGAAGTGAAGTCGAGAAATCTCATAAAAACAATGAAAATCGCCTTTAAGACTCTCGGTTGCCGCTTAAACCTCTACGAGACCGATGCCCTCGCGTCACAGTTCAAGGAGACAGGTTACGACGTGGTGGAAAACGACGCAGATGCTGACATTTACGTTGTGAACACCTGCACCGTGACCAACCAGAGTGACCAGAAATGTCGGCAGGCCTTCAACCAGATCAGGCGTTCCCACCCTACCGCCATCATCGCCGCAATGGGATGCATGGTCAACCACAGAAAACAAGAAATGCTCGATTTAGGCGTTATCGATTACGCCATCGACAATGAGAGAAAATACGCGCTTTTCAGTATCATCGACAGTCATGTCAAAGGCGAAGTCGTTGACCCTGAAGGTTTTGACAAAGATTTATTCAGCTACCGTCCCGCTTACAGCACTTTCCACACCCGCAGTTTGATTAAGATTCACGACGGCTGCAATAACTTCTGCTCGTACTGCATCATCCCCAACGTGCGAGGCAGAGCCACGAGCCGTCCCGCTGAGGAGATTTACGAAAACATCAGAAATGTTGTCGCACATGGCTTTAAAGAAGTCGTCCTCACAGGCGTCAACATGGGGCGTTATCGGTATCAAGACGTTGATTTTGAGCATCTTATCGAAAATATTTTAAAGATCGATGGCGATTACAGAGTTCGCATTTCATCCATCGAGCCTGACAATTTCAGCGACCGTTTTTTGAGTTTATTTGACAACCCGAAACTCGCTCCGCACATGCATATCTGCCTTCAGAGCGGTGCCGAAAACACTTTGAAAGAGATGCACAGGCACTACACCGCAGCGCAGTTCAAGGAAATGTGTAATCGCATCAAGTCAGCCATTCCAGATTTCAATATAACAACCGACGTGATTGTTGGCTTCCCAGGAGAAACAGAATCTGAATTCTTAGAGAGCTCCGAGCTGTGTAAATCAATAGGCTTCAGCCACATACACACTTTCAAATATTCAATTCGGACTGGCACTAAGGCTGCAACGATGCCAAATCAAGTTCCAGAATCAATAAAAACTGAGCGCAGCGCCATCATCCGACAGATTTCGGCAGAAAACAAGATAAAATATTTCAATCAGATGCTCGGCAAGCCTCAGAAAATGCTCATCGAGCGAGTGATGGCAGATGGAACGGCAAGAGGCTACGGCGAGAATTACATTCCGTTAAGGTTAAAAGGTAAGAATCTGGAAAAGAACACGTTCGTTGATGTGGTGTTGGATGACATTATTAATAAAGGTGACAATTCGGAAATGAACGCTACCATTAAAGGTTGAAAAATTTTTTAAAAATTTTGTTTTTTGTATTCAAAAATGTTGTAATTTTGCAGTCCGAAAAATTGATAAAGAAAAAAATAAAATTTAGATAATAAAATGGCAAATCACAAATCTTCACTGAAGAGAATCCGTCAGACAGAAAACAGACGTTTACACAACCGCTTCTATGCTAGAGCGATGCGTTCAGCTGTTAGAAGCTTCAGAGCTTTAACAGACAAGAGCGAAGCTGAATCAAAGCTTTCAGAAATGTACAAAACTATTGACCGTGTGGCAAAACGTGGTATCATCCACCGCAACAAAGCCGCTAACTTGAAGTCAAAACTTGCACACTTCACAGCTAAATTAGCATAATTTTATTAGAAAAATATCGACGAAGTTCTTCCTGTCCGCAGGGAGAACTTTTGTCGTATAAACCAAAAGACATGAAGCCAAACACAATCCAGTCGATAAAAAACTGGGCGACAGAAGACCGCCCACGCGAAAAAATGCTCGAGAAAGGACGCGAAGCCCTCTCCGATGCCGAACTCATCGCAATCTTAATAGGCTCAGGCAACAGCCACGAGTCAGCAGTTGGTTTGTCGAGACGAATCCTGAGAGACGTCGGAGATAACCTGATTCAGCTTTCGCAACTGAACATCAACGACTTAATGGTTTACAACGGCATTGGCGAGGCAAAAGCGATAAGCATAGTAGCCGCCTTGGAACTTGGACGACGCCGGCGTTTTGCAGAAGTGGCACAACAGCCAAAAATTAAAAACAGCAAAGATGCTTTCGAGTTTTTCTATATGCGGATAGCCGACATCGAACACGAACAGTTTTGGGTGATGCTACTCAACCCGGCTAACAAGGTGATAAAATTAGTGAAAGTCAGCGACGGAGGCATCAACGGTACATCTGCCGACCCGAAGCGCATCTTTAAAACAGCCTTGGAAAATAACGCCACCGCGTTGATGCTGTGCCACAACCACCCTTCCGGAAACGTGTTGCCGAGCGACCGCGACAAAGCCCTCACACGCAACCTCGTGAATGGCGGAAAACTTCTGGAAATAAAAATTTTAGATCATATTATCATTGGTATCGATAAATATTTTAGTTTTGCAGATTCAGGATTGATATGAAAATAGTAACAGTGATCGGGGCAAGACCCCAGATAATTAAGGCGGCGGCGTTAAGTCGCGCGATAAAAGAACACTTCGGAAAAGAGGTTCAGGAAGTGATTGTGCACACCGGTCAGCACTACGACGACAACATGTCGCAGGTGTTTTTCGACGAATTGGGCATACCGGCACCTAATTATAATTTAGGCGTGGGCTCGGCATCGCATGGCGTGCAGACAGCAAGAATGATTGAGGGAATCGAAGATATTCTGTTAAAGGAGAAGCCA
Source organism: uncultured Bacteroidales bacterium (assembly GCA_905234275.1). GTDB lineage: Bacteria > Bacteroidota > Bacteroidia > Bacteroidales > F082 > Limimorpha. The sequence goes on from CAJOHD010000004.1 coordinate 303,222, forward strand.
GATTATCTTGTGCTTTACGGTGACACCAACTCAACTTTAGCAGGCGCTGTGGCAGCTTCCAAGATTCATATTCCGATAGTGCACATTGAGGCGGGACTGCGGTCTTTCAACAAGTCGATGCCGGAAGAGATAAACCGCATCTGCTGCGACCACTGCTCTACTCTGCTCTTCTCGCCTACTGCTACTGGCTTCAAAAACCTTATCAATGAGGGATTTAATCCTGATAATAAGCGCAAATTCACCATCGACAATCCGGGAATATATCATTGCGGCGATGTGATGTACGACAATAGCAAATATTTCGCCAATATTGCAGATAAGAAATCTCAAATTCTTGATAAAGAAAGACTTAGGGGTATTGATTACGTGCTTTGCACCATCCATCGCGACAACAACACCGACCAATCTGAAAGGCTGAATGCCATTTTCAAAGCATTACTGAAGATTTCTGAAAGCAAAATGGTGGTTTTACCTTTGCATCCAAGAACATCTAAGTTATTGAATGTCAATCTTGAGAAGTCATTATTAGACAAGATCACAAATAATCCAAACATCAAAGTTTTGCCTCCGGCATCGTTTTTGGACATGATAGTTCTGGAGCGTCACGCTCAGATGGTCGTCACCGATTCGGGCGGTGTTCAGAAAGAAGCGTTTTTCTTCCAGAAGCCATGCCTCATTTTAAGGACCGAGACTGAGTGGAAGGAGATCGTGGAATGCGGAGCCGCATTAATCACTGATGCTGACGAAGAGCGCATCATAAAATCTTTCAACAATTACATGGAAAATCCGCCGCATAAATTCCCTGAAATTTTCGGTGATGGCAAAGCTGCGGAATTCATTTGCAAAGAAATGTTGGAAAATTTTTAAAAAAGTGTTGTACATATTGAAAATTTTAGTATTTTTGCACACTTAAAAGTAAACAACATTAAGTATAACGTAATTATTTAATAATCAACAAATTAAATTATGAATCAGTACGAAACCGTTTTCATTTTAACTCCCGTTTTGTCTGAAGAACAGATGAAGGAAGCGGTAGCAAAATTCGAGAACCTGCTCACAAGCAACGGAGCAGAGATCGTTTTCAAGGATTTCTGGGGCATGCGTAAGCTCGCCTATCCTATTCAAAAGAAATCTTCAGGATTCTATCAGCTGATAGAATACAAAGCTGAAGGCAATGTTATCGAGACTTTGGAGACAGAGTTGAAGCGTGACGAGCGCGTCATCCGTTTCCTGACAGTGAAACTTGACAAACACGCTGTTGCTTACAACGAGAAGAAACGTCGTAAAGCAGCTGAAGCAGCAGAACAAGCCAACTAATTGTTTAACATTTAAATTTTGAATGATATGGCACAACCTAACACAGACATCAAATATTTGACTCCTATAGCAGTCGATACAAAGAAGAAAAAATATTGCCGTTTCAAAAAGAACCGCATCAAATACATCGATTATAAAGATGCAGATTTCTTGTTGAGATTTGTGAACGAGCAGGGTAAGATTTTACCACGCCGCATCACCGGTACATCAACAAAATACCAGAGAAAGGTCGCTCAGGCTGTCAAGAGAGCTCGCCACCTTGCTTTGATGCCGTACTTAGCTGATTGTTTGAAATAATAAGAGGAGGACAGACACATGGAAATTATTCTTACACAGGACGTTAAAAATTTGGGATACAAAAACGACATCGTCAACGTTAAACCAGGTTACGCACGTAACTTCTTGATCCCACAGGGCATGGCTATCCTCGCAACAGAATCAGCACGCAAAGTTTTGGCTGAGAACATGCGCCAGCAGGCTTACAAACAGGAGAAGATTAAGAAAGAAGCTCAGGAACTCGCAACAGTTCTCGAAGGTCTTTCACTCCGCATCCCTGCAAAAGCAGCTTCAACAGGCAAGATCTACGGTTCAGTTAACAACGTTCAGATTGCTAACGCTATCAAAGAAGCCAAAGGCATCGAGATCGACCGTAAGCACATCCTCGTTGATGACGACACTATTAAAGAAGTCGGTAACTACAAAGCAAAAGTGCGCCTCCACAAAGACGTCACAGTTGAAATCAGCTTTGAAGTTTTCGCTGAATAATAAGCAATATTTGCAATAGTTAAAAAGCCGAGGAATTAACGTTCTTCGGCTTTTTTCAACTCAACCCGTCATTTCGACTGGACATCGGCCAAAGGGAGATGGTAGTGGAGAAATCTCAAACAAATAAAATATGATTACAAAAAACGACGTCAAGGAATTGCAAGCATTAAGACAGGCGAAAGGCCGCAAAGAGCGCGGGATATTCGCTGTCGAAGGCAACAAACTCGTTGAAGAACTGATAGATTCCAAATTCAGAGTCAACAACATCTTTGTAACAGAGGCTTGGATCGAGAAAAATCCTGTCTTGGCAAAGAAAATCGCTGACTATGAGGTGATTACACCTAAACAAATGGAACAAATCAGCAATTTCGTGACGCCTCCGGGAGTCTTCGCCACCGCCATGATGCCTAAATACAAAATCGAGCCAAAAGACACTGAAAATCAGCTGGTTCTGCTACTTGACGGCATCAATGACCCGGGAAATCTCGGCACAATCATCCGCACTGCCGACTGGTTCGGAATCAAGAAGATTGTCATTTCAGAAGACACCTGTGATCCTTGGCAGCCAAAGACCATACAATCAACCATGGGCTCGATTTTCAGAATGCAAATCGTTGAGACTGATGTCGTTAAGTTCTTAAAAGAAGTAAAAACACCTATCTTCGGCGCTTTGATGCAAGGAAAGAATGTCTATCACACACAAATCAAAGATAATCAAGGAGTTATCATCATTGGTAGCGAGTCGCACGGCATCAGGGAAAATGTGATGCCGTTTGTAAGTTGTCCTATCAATATTCCAAGGGCAGAAGGAAGTCAGACCGAATCGCTTAACGCATCGGTAGCGGCGGGAATTATCATATCAGAGGTTTTTAGAAAAAACTTAAGATGAAAGCGCCTGAAAATTCTCGTAAAAGATTATAACGTAAAGTATTCCGAAAACAATGATTAGCATAAAAAGCATCATCCAATAGAATACGAACAAAACAAGGCTTTTCCAAATAGTTTTGGCTATACTGAATTCTAGCATTTTCTTAAAGCACATCGAAAAAGCGACTACTGTCACAACCCAACTCCAGTCGTCCAAAAGATCATACAATTTTGTTGAAAAAGCGAAGCAAATACTTGATATGCAACGATATAATGTAACTATTATCGTAGCATAAACAACAGGAATGCAATATTCGCCCCAGTTATACTTTTTTCGGTTCTTTCTTCCATAACATGCTCTTGCCGCCAAGATATAGATAGGGATTGTTAAAACCATTACAGCAGTGTAATGGTCTTTACAAATTGACATTACATAAAGTCCATGCTTAATAATCCTTTGTTTAGCTTGTCCTGCTTCGGTTTCCTCAACTTTTTCAAGTGATTGGCTATATTTTTTTGATGTGAGCTCGTTTAATTCAAGTTTATACTCTCTACTTCCTGTAAATGAAAAAATAACGATGTACAAACTCAAAGTGAGGAAAAGCATCGGAAACGGCGAGAAATAGCTCTTGCGCTTGCCATTTAGAATATCGATCACCATCGCGCCCGGACGAGTGAACAGCGATTTCAGCGTTATCCAAACACCACCGTCATTACTGAGAATGGCTTGAAGAAGATTTGTGAAGATAAAACGGATTGTAAAACGTTTAGTGTCGGCACGTTGGCCGCACTCGGGACAGAATTTGCCTGCAAATTCTGTCCCGCAGTTAAGGCATTTTATAGTTTTCTTTTCTTCCATTTCCAAAATTTTGGACAAAGATAATTATTTTAGTTTAAAAGTTTACAGTTTACGGTTTAAAAGTTTATTTTTCTTTAAACAGTAAACGGTAAACGGTAAACAAAAAAAAGGAGCCTTTAGGGCTCCTTTAAGGGGTTGGCGACGACCTACTTTCCCACAAGCTGATGCAGTATCATCGGCGCGACGGGGCTTAACTTCTCTGTTCGGAATGGGAAGAGGTGGACCTCCGTGCTA
>CAJOHD010000005.1 GCA_905234275.1 uncultured Bacteroidales bacterium
TTTTGTCCTGGCGGATTCACCTGTTTCTAGTCTCTTGGAATTTTAGGTTCCTTACCTTTCAGACTACATTTTTTATTGGCTCATTGCTTTCAAAGAACTTCCACAATCTTTTTCGTGATTGCGGACTGCAAAGATACGGCGATTTTTATTTCTGTCAAGAAAAAAATGAAAATTTTTTAAAATATTTTTTGGTAATTGATTGTCAATGGGTTGGAAGTGAATTTTTCTAAAAAAGGCGTCGATAGGACAGCGTAAACACCGTTTCTAAGGTCCTCACCAATGCCTTTTTTAGAAAAATTTTACGCCAAATCGCCAGAAATGAAAAAAATCTTTTTGTCGGTCATCTCCATTTTGACCATTCCTATGACGATAAAATTGACAAGAATGCGCTCTGCTGGTTTCCTCTTTAAGTGTGAAATTTCCATAAATTCCTCAAAACTGATCTTTCCATGCTCGTTTAGGTATCGTAAAAGCAGCATTTCCTCGTCTGTAAAGGTGATTTGAATGTTATTTTTGTTCTTTTCCTGCTTCCATACCTTAATTAATATACTATTGGCGACAATATTTTCATCTTTTACGCGCACATACACCTTATATATATTATTATGGTCTGGAGCTTTGTGTTTGTGATGTCTGCTTTTGGGAATTATCACCTCTAAAACGGTTTTTCCGTTGATGTTCCATTCTTTTGCTGTATATTCAACCTCTGGACGGCAGTACATCTGTGCCGCTGTCTGTATCATGTGCTTCTCTTCTTCGGATCTTATGCCGGAGATTGAGCCGTTGTCTTTTACACCTATTAATAAACGTCCACCGTCGGTGTTGGCGAAGGCTACCAGCGAGCGCGCTATTTTTTTACTGTCAGATACTTCAAATTTGAAATCCAACATCTGATGCTCGCCTTCCGCTATCAACTTCTGAATGTGCCCTGCCATCGTTCTGATTTTTTGCAAAAATATGAAAAATTTCTGCTCGCCGGAATATGATAAGAATTTTTTGATAGGAGAGGGTGGAGGGTGAAAAACTCGATTTTAGGCGTTTTAAGCGCATCAAAAATTTGGGGTGTAAGAATCTGTTTTTGGCGTAAAAAAGTGTCTTAAACGAAAAATTTACAGCTGTAAAGTGTTGTCAACAATAAAATGAGTAATTATTTACAAAAATACAAATATTATCATAAGACTAAGATAATCAATGATGTATATAATTGTAAAATGCAAAATTACAATTGTAAAAACAAATGACAAAAATTACAGAAATAAATTACAACAAAAAATAATTACAAATTATGTAAAATTAAGAATATCAATAAAAAAGATAAAAATTACCAAACAAATACTTTAATAAATGTGAAATTTTTTCAAATTTTTATCTGATATTGATTGGTGGGGTTAAGTAATTGTAACAAAATAATTTAATATGAAAAATATGAGGGGTTTATTTAAGATATTTTTCATACCTTGAAAATTTACAAAAATAAATTGCGTATTTTTAACTTTTGTATTGTTTTTCTTTTTACTTTTGTAATCTCAAACAATATTAGAAACGAAATTTTCAGGAGGGATATATCATGGAAGATATCAAAGACAGGTTGGCTCACATTCTTAGAGCAAAAAATTTGACAGCTTCTCAGTTCGCCGAATTGATGGAAATTCAACCGTCAAATGTGTCACATTTGCTTAATGGTCGAAATAAACCAAGTCTTGATTTTTTGATAAAAATCAAAGAAGTTTTTCCTGAATACAGCTTCGATTGGATCATAATGGGAAAGAAACCTATTACAATAAATGAGCCTAATCCGGTTGTTCCAGACAATCAGGAGATAAAATTTGAAGAAGATGAGGATACGAATGTGATTGAATTTGACGATATTGTGGAAAATACTCCTGAATCAAAGGAAAATCAGCAAAAAATCGTTGAAAATCAACACGAAATAGTAAGTACAACAGATATTAAAAAAGTGCTGGTAATTTATTCTGATAATACTTTTGAGATACTTAAGCCTCGTAATAAATAAGGAATTCATTAATTAAAAATAAAATTAAAAATGTGTTTGGATATTGATATGTAAACAAATTTTTGTATTTTTGTTTTTTGAAAAATAAGAATACAACAATGTCAAAACAATTGTTTTTCAATAAGTTCCAGGAATTTGTATCACAATATAAACGTGTGGTGATTGTTTCGCACGTCAATCCTGATGGCGATGCGATAGGATCCTCATTAGCTTTTTATTATTTTCTCTTGAAGTTCGGAATTGATGCTAAAGTGGTTATTCCTAACGACTTCCCTTCTTTTTTAGCATGGATGCCTGGTATTGAGAATATTCTGATTTACGATAAGAATTCTGAAAAAGGTTTGGAATATCTCAATAATGCTGATTTGATTTGTTATCTCGATTTTAATCATCAGTCACGTACAGGCTTGGTACACAATGATTTATGTCATTGTAAAAAGACTCCACGATTGCTGATTGACCATCATCGGGATACTGATTATTCACAATTTGCGATGTATTTGTCGGAAGCGGAGACTTCAAGCACATCGGAATTGGTCGCGGAACTCATTCAGTATCATGGATTTGATAAATACATGGATGATAAAATAGCTACTTGTCTTTTGGTTGGAATTATGACTGATACAGGTTCGTTTGCACATTCTATTTACCATCCGGAAACATTTGAGATCTGCGGCAAAATGATTTCGCCTAATGTCAATTATCAATTGATACACAGTAAGATATATAATACTTTTTCAGAAAACAGACTGCGACTGCTCGGATATTGCATCAGCAATAGGATGACAACGCTGGATGAGTATCATACGGCTTATATTTATCTTACTAAAGCGGATTTGGAAGCATATAACTATCAGGTTGGAGATACTGAGGGTGTCGTGAATTTCCCATTGATGATTGATAGTATTAAAATGGCCGTGTTAATCACTGAACGTCAAGGTGTTATACGTTTCTCATTCAGGTCAAAAGGTGATTTTTCGGTGCATGAATTAGCTCGAGCACATTTCAATGGAGGCGGTCATACTAATGCTGCCGGAGGCACGTTAGAATGTAGTATTGACGAGGCAATAAAAGAGTTTTTGAAGGTTTTGCCAGAGTATAAAGCCCTTTTGGATAAATAATGTTAAGGTTTTTATTGAAAATATTGACTGTTTTTGCTGTTATGAGCATCGTTTGTATAATGGAAGCATGCTCAGATGGGGCAGAACGTGCTAAAAATGCTGGTTTTGCCAATAATAAACAACAAAAAGATAGTCTGGAAGATATTAATAGACGCCTTGTTTCTCAAGAAAAAGAAGCCATAAATGAGTATATTTTGAATTCTGGAGCTGATTTTGTAAAAACGGGCACTGGGTTGTGTTATCGTATTATAAATCAAGGAGATAGCGAATTGATCCGAACTGGTGATATAATCGTTTTGGATTACGAATTGAGGCTTTTGAATGGAGATTTGATATATTCATCAGACGAAAGTGGTAAGAAAGTTTTTGTTGTGGGGCATGGAGGTGTTGAAAGTGGTTTGGAAGAGGCTATTTTGCATCTTCACCGAGGAGATGAAGCTGAAATAATTATCCCTTCGCATTTGGCGTATGGTTTGGCTGGTGACGGCGACCGAATTCCTATCAGATCAACTCTTGTATATAAGGTGAAAGTTATTGAAAATCAAATAAATAAATAAAATTTTAAAATCAACAGAACAATGAAAAAAGTGTTTTTAATGATGACGGCATTCGTTGTAGTGTTATCAATGTTAACAGGTTGCGGAAACGCACCTAAGGGTTATAAGGCGACAAATAGTGGTCTTTATTATCAATTTCATGTGAATAATGGTGGAGAATTGCCACAAATCGGTGATTTAGTGGAAGTTACACTTGCTTGCTATGTAAACGATTCAACTACTATCATTCCAGCTTCAAGCAATATCCTTCAGCTGAGTGAGCCAGCATTTGCTACAGATTTCATGGAAGGAGTCGCTATGATGCACAGAGGTGATTCAGCCTCATTTATCGTGAATATTGATTCAACTTTCTACTATCTTTTTAGAGTTCCTGAGCTTCCAGCAGAGTTCAACAGCACTGATGTTATGAGATTTGATGTGAAAGTCAACGATTTTTATCCAGAAAGTGAATATGTAAATAAAATGGTTGAAGCTATAAAGAAACAGTATCCAGAGGAAACAGAGCGCGCTTATGCTGAAATGCAGCAGTATTTCGCATTGAACAACGTTGTCGCAAGTCCAACAGCATCAGGACTTTACTACGTAATGACAGCAGAAGGAAACGGTGAAATGCCTGTTAAAGGTGACAATGTTAAAGTTCATTACACTGGAAAGTTATTGGATGGCACAGTGTTCGATTCATCTGTTGAACGTGGCGAACCTATTGAGGTTCCGATTGGAATGGGTTATGTTATCCCAGGTTGGGATGAAGGTATCATGATGATGTCGAAAGGCGAGAAGGGTGTGCTTTATATCCCTTATTATCTTGGTTATGGAGACAGAGGAGCAGGTGCCGACATTCCTCCATTTGCAAACTTGATTTTTGAAGTAGAACTTATTGATTTTTAATAGTTTATGAGAAGACTGCCATCATATTTTCTGTGTCTGATAGGCTGCCTGATTCTCGTTTCATGCGAAAAATCGGCATTTCGTGGCTTTGACAAGATGAAGAACGGCGCATATATGCAGTTCCATGAGGTCAATAAGCAAGGTGAAATGCCCAAAATCGGGGATCATGTGATTATTGATGTCAAACATACGATGGGCGAAACCCTCTTCTATTCCTCTGAATATGAAGAAGAAAACGGCCTTGAGATGGAATTGACAGAGCCTTCTTTCGTGGGAGATATGATGGCTGGACTTCTGAATATGCATTTGAATGATTCGGCGACGGTAGCTTTTCTTGTTGACTCATTGTGTATCAAGTCATTGGGAATGAATGCAGTGCCGGATTATCTGACTGCAGGAATGCCTGTTTATATCGATATGAGGCTGAAAAGTATTATTCCTGCAGAAGAAGTTGCTGCTCGACATAAACTTGAGTTGCAACAGAGAAAACAAGATGATGAGGACCGTTTGGCTATGTATTATTCCAATGAGAATTATAAATTTACGAAAAGCGGTCTTATCATATTGAGTGTCAAGGGGGAAGGGCGCGGGCCAAAAGATGGTGAGATATTAAATATAAATTTCAATCTGATAACTCTTGATGGTGACACATTGCTGGATCTCTTTGATAGAGAGCCGGTTGCAGTAAGATATGGTGATTTGGAGCTCGGACAGGGCTTTGCAGAAGCTATGAGTTACGTCCCGGCTGAAGGTGAGGGACATTTTGTAATACCTTCTTCATTGGCTTTTGACAGCGTTGGCCTTGAGAATTCAGTGTTGCCATATACATCTTTGATATTAAATGTAAAGAATGCAAGTATTCTTACCCAAGAAGAATATGAGGCAGAGCAGATAAGGCTTCATGAGCTTGAAGAAGCGGAAAACCTGAAGCGTTTGGAGGAAGAACCAGCCAGAATTGAGAAATTTGTGAAGGAGCACAATGTACAAGTGGCTCCAAGTCCAACCGGCGTTTATTATCTTGAAATTGTAAAGGGAACAGGTGCTGTCGTTGACAATGGTGACGTGGTATCGATTCATTACAACCTTTATAATATAGATGATAAGCTGATTGAGACAAGTTTTAACGATGAACCTCTTCAGTTTGTTTATGGCAACAATGAAATGGTGCCAGGAATTGAGGAAGCTGTCGGAAAAATGAGAGTGGGAGGGAAAGCGACAATTATCGTGCCGGCAATGATGGGTTTTGGCGATGTCGCAATTGATAAAGAACTGCCTGCTTACTCAACAGTGATTTTTGACATTGAACTTATTGACGTTCAGAAAGTTCGTTAGTTTCGTAGAAATTCTCCTTGTCGGCATGGAAACAGTCGATGGCTGTGATTATTGCCATGCAACTCCATACAGGCACTGCTAATTTGTCGGTGTCGAGGAAGTTGTTCAGTGTTCCATGGATGTAATATCCGAATAGAGCTAAAGTTGCGGCAAGCACAAGAATCTTGGATTCGCGGTTTTTTGCTCTTCTGTATGTCATGAGACCGCAATACATGAACACCACCACTATTGTGACAACGAGCAATGCTCCTGGAACGCCTTGTTCTGATAATGTTCCGATGTATTCGCTATGTGCGTTACCCATGTCGCCGGAATTAGTACTGATGATGGTCTTGTTTTTGGACTCCTGGAAAGGAGCATAAACGAATTGGTAAGTGCCTGGACCCCAGCCGAATAATGGTCTTTCCTTGAACATCCTAATAGCTGAATTCCAGCGGTTTATACGCTCAAGATTTGATGCGTCGGTTGTGATATTTGTCATTGACTGGATGTTCTCGGCAATATTTCCGGATGCATCCTGGTCATTTTTTGACAATGAATCGAAGATTTGCTGCTGGAATGTGAAGAACAATCCTATCAAAACCACAGAAATCACTGCGATATATTTGAATTTTATCTTGAGAAGCACGCAAATCAATACGCCAAGGGCTGCGATTAGGCTAATCCATGAGGCGCGGCAGAATGATAAGATTATAGCTACTATGAGTATACAAAGCGCTATTATTACACCTATACGCCTGCTGCTCTTCATGTTAGGCATAAACAGATATGCAACGCATAATACGATGTATATAGCCAAAGCAGCGCCATAAGCGGTATGGTCATTGTAGAATGGTGACATCACCCAGTGGGCGGTATCACCGTCAAATCCGTGTGAAGCATGGACGGAAATGGTGTAAAACACAACGATAATAAGACCTGCTATGTAAAACCAGATGAATCTGCTGATGTTTTTAGGGTTTTTGAAGAGCTCAGCGCCAAGGAAATAGGCTGGGATGATAAACCAAAGCCTCGATACGAAGAATTTCAATGATACGATTGGCATCTCACTCGTTACAGTGGTGATAATCATCCATGTAAACATCAGATATATCACTATGGATATCGGATGTCTTGAAATTTTATAATCGAAATTCTTTTCGTAAATGAGTTTTGCGATAAATACCACCAAAACACCGGCAAGTAAGGGCTCAACAGGTAATGAAACAGCAAGCCCGCCGGTTATTTTATCCAAATTTATTGATAGTGGAGTTAAAAATGCGATTAAAAGAAGTACTTTGTCTAAAGAAAAAACATATAACATCAAAATGCCAACGACTGCTGGAAGTGCAAAAGCGAGATAGGTGTCTTTTTTAATGGTAAAAAAGAGCCCTATCGCGACAACCAGTGCAGCGATGACATATAATGCGGCTGTTTTGACAAGTTTAGACATTATTTAAGCAGATTCTTCTTGCCTTCCATTATGTAAATAACGAGAATTGTAATGAAGCAGGCTGCAAGTCCGCATAAAGCCACGACGACCCATCTAACAGGATAGGCTTTTTTGTCGGCTACAAAAGGAGCTGATACGACGTTCGAGAAGGTCATGTTTGCATTATAAAAGCGAAGTTCTTGCTCATAATCAAGTTTTACTTGGCTATATGCCATGTTTTCGCTTTTAATTAATTGCTCGAGGGCAATTATCTCAGGACCGTATTTCTCGATGTTGGTTTTCATGGTGTCGACTCCATCGCTGTTTACTTTTGAGCCACCATCAGTTCTGAGATATCCTCTTGTAACTTCTCGTGTTTGGCTTTGATATTCGAGAACTCCGTAATTAGATGAAATATCAGCCATCCTGCGTTTTAGTGAGTCGATAAAAATTTGTTTTTCGTTCAATTGGCGTTTGTACATTTCAACAGTTTCAGCTCTCTTGACTTTGTGCATGAATCCAACTTTCCAATTGTACAATCTGATGATTTCGTTCACCATTGCGCAGGCGATTTCAGGATCTTTGTCCAAAACTTTGACTAAAACAGCGTCATAAGGTGTTCTGGAAATGCTTACATTTGTACGATATTCGTCGATAAGAGCGGTTTTCCAGTATTTATATCCTTTGTCAATCTTGTAATGCTTCATCAAGTCGAATTTATTGACAACTGAATCCATTATCTCATTTGACTGCATGATTTGAAGCATTTGCTCTGTGAAAGTTTCATCTGAATAAGCTGAGACATTGCTAGGGTAGAGTATCGCTTCAGATTTGTACATCGGAGTGATGAATCTTGAGCCTGAAAAGATTGCGCCCAGGATTGCTGCTACCAAAGTTATTATGACGATATGCCATTTCCATTTGAATATGGTTTGAACCATTGAAGTGTTGTTAAAATAATTATTCATCACGTTTTTATTTGAATGCAAAATATAATCTACAAAAATAGGGAAAAATCTTAAACAATTCCCAATTTTTGCAAATTATTTCTTGATGTTTTTCATGGAGGAGAGGATTAATTCCTTTATCTCATTGTAATTCAACATCTTAGTAATGAATGCAATTATAACGCATATAGCTGCTGCAATGAAGAATGAGGCAATCCAATTTAATGTCAATGTGGTTGACATATAAGCGGTTATGCCAATCAATGCTACGAATGCCAATAGACGGAGCCAGAATGAATTGCCGAGTTTGAGGTTGAAGATTTTTTTTGCGATGAAGAATTGTATGACGCAGGTGACGAATTGCACGCAAAGACTGGTGAATGCTGCTCCAACTGCTTGAAAATGAGGAATAAAGATGCAATTAAGAGTGATGTTCAGAACGACACCGCATGCGGCTACAATGTTCAATTGTTTCAGGTTTCCGTTGGCAGTAAGCAGCGTTCCAAAGATGTAAGTTGTTGATATTGAAACGAAACTGCCCATCAAAATTTTCAAAATAGTAGAAGATTCTTCGTTGAGCTGGTCGGGATACATCAGCTTCATAAAGTTGCTGCTGTAGAAAATGCACAGAACCGCAATGATGCATGTCATCGACAGCATTATGCTAAACGATTGTTTTACAAGGCCTTGCAAGTCTTCTTTTTCTTTGATGATTGCAGCAAAAAGTGGCAGAAGTATCACCGAAAACAGATATGAGATGTTGTTACCTGCGTCGAAAAGTCGCCATGCGCGGGCATAAACTCCGGCTTGACTGGCTGCAATGTCTTCTGGCAGCAGACGCTCAATGAGAACCGGCTCAAGACGGTTGTAAAAACTCATCAAAAGTACCAGCAAAGCGTAGGGGAGACTCTTTTTGATAATCATTATCACAAACGGAATGTTGATTTTGATCGTTAGTTTTCCGGTATGATGAAGAACTATGACAATAGCGATTATGAGTGTGATAATGTATGATACCGTTTGCGCGTATATGTAGCTATAGATGTTGAAACTTGATTTCGGGAAGAATCCTGACCAAAGTAAGAAGCTGCAAATCAATATCATAAGCACTCTGTCGAGCACCGAAAGCATGCTGTCGGTCTTGAAAAGTAGCAGAGCCGAGATGTTGGAACGCACATATAAAATAAACGAAAGCAACACTTGGTTGAACCCGAAAATTGCAAGCAATTTTAATTGCTCGCCGCGATATCCAATAAGCCATCCTATTGCGAAAATCCCAATAAAATAAAGGATTGTGAGTAATATCTTGGCTTGCGAAATGCCTACGAAATGCTTGGAAAGAAGCTGATTGTTTTGAGCGATATTTCGGTTGTTGAAATTCGTCAGACCGAGGTCAAGTAATATATAAAATAGGTATGAGAATTGCGAAATGGCGAGATAAAGACCGTATGATGTGTCGCCGACGAGATTCTGAACGGCAACATCGACGCCAAGAATCCAGAACGGTTTTATCAAAAGATTGATAAAAAGTAAAAAAATGATATTTTTTAAGAACTTTTTATTCATCACCACTAATCAATCGGCTAACGAAAACAAAACAAATATTATTATAATTTTAATCAAAAAAATGCGTTACAAAAATAGTACATTTTGAATTATTTTCGTAAATTTGCAAAGTAATTTTTTTGAAATTGAAAAAATATTCGGAAAAGGAAATATTAGAGATTGAAAAATCGTATAACGAGCTGGTTCAGTTAGTTGGCGAGACGATGACGTTGGAAGAGGTCGGATTTATTGGGAAAGCCTACGATTTGTGCTGTTCGAAATATGACGGAATGAGGATGCGCTCTGGCAGGCCGATGATGCTTCACGTGCTGGAAGTCGCTAAGATTTGCTATTCCGAGATGGGAATGCACAGTAAAACAATAGTATGTGCATTGCTTCACAATATTACGAAAGTTTCAGATGTCACTTTTGATGATATAAAAGAGCAATTCGGTGAGAGAGTTATGCTGATACTCAAGGGCTTAATCAAGGTGATGTCTTTGAATATGTCGCAGATCTCGACCCAATCAGACACCTTTAGAAAGCTTTTCTTGTCAATGATTGACGACATCAGGGTGGTGATGCTGATTATCGCGCATTGCTTGTCGAATTGTCGCAATCAAGGTGATATAGATGTTTCTGTCGACAAATTCTTTGAGATTACAAAATATCTGGTGATTCCGATAGTCCATCGTCTTGGTCTTTATAACATCAAAAAAGACATGGAAGAGGCGGTGATGATCCACGAAAACCCTAAAGAATTCGAGGAAATCAAGGAAAAAATCTCCATGTCGCATGTGATGCAGGAGGAGAAGATGGCTAATTTCCTTTTGCCGATACGTCAGGAGCTGAGCAAAGAGGGCTTTGATTACATGATAAAATGGCGCACCAAGTCGATTCCGTCGATTTTTGCCAAGATGAAAGCACAAAACGTGCCGTTTGAACAGGTTTACGACCTTTTTGCTGTCAGAATCATCATCAATAATTCAAAAATTAAGGAAGAAAAGGCTGATTGCTGGAAGGTGTATTCAATTGTTACAAATCTGTATCAGCCTAATCCTCAACGACTTAGAGATTGGATCACAAAGCCTAAAGCATCTGGTTACGAGTCGCTGCACACCACAGTGAAAAATGGCGTTGATTGGGTGGAAGTGCAAATCCGCACGTCGCGAATGGACGAGATTGCGGAAAAAGGTAACGCATCGCATTGGTCGTATAAAAGCCATAACGACAAGCATCAGACGGCTGACGAGTGGCTGAACCAGATCAGAGGTATTCTGGAAGCCACAGATCAATTGGATTTCAATCCGTTAGACGACAAACGTGCGGCAAAAGGCAAGTCGGATAAGATGTATATCATCACGCCTCAAGGGGAGGTGAAGCAGCTGCCTGTAGGCTCAACAATCCTTGATTTTGCTTTTGAAGTGCATACTCAGGTGGGAAGTCATTGCATTGGAGCGCGTGTTAATGGGAAAATGCAGCCAATCCGTTATGTGCTGAACAATGGTGATCGTGTTGAAATTCAAATAAGTAAGCGTCAGACTCCTAAAGCTGATTGGCTCAATTATGTCAATACAGAGAAGGCAAAATCAAAAATCAGAAGGTTTTTGAAGGACGAGGAGATGAAGGAGGCTGAGCTTGGCAGTTCAATATTCCACAGAAAGCTCAAAAACTGGAAAATTGCCTTTAACGATAAGATTTTCACGGAGTTACTTAAGAAATACGATTGTGAATCTGGCATTGAATTCTATCATTATATCGCTACAAATCAGATTGATCTCGCTGAGTTGAAGACATTTATCTTGTCTCAAACGGAAGAGAAAGAGGTGATTAAGGTTGAGGAGGAGCAACGTAAGGACAAACCCGTTGAAAATGATAGCAATGCGATGAGTATTGGGGCAAATATCAATGGTTTCGCTTTTAAGATGGCGAAGTGTTGCAACCCGATTCCAGGAGACAATGTTTGCGGCTTTGTCAATGTGGGCGGCGGAATCACAATTCATCGTGTCAACTGCAAGAATGCCATAGCGATGAAGAAACGCTATCCCTACCGTTTGGTCGATGTGAAATGGCAGGGAGATGTGCCTTCAAGGGCTACAATCAAGGTGGTGGCAAAGGATAGTTTCGGAATCCTCAGCGATATCACGGAAGTGATGAAACAAATGGAAATCAATATCATAGACGCGTCAATGGGCACAAGAAACGGTCTTTACGAAGGTCGTTTCGTGGTGCATGTGACGAGCGTGAATTATCTGGAGCAACTCATTCGCAAACTCCGTTCGTTGAATAATGTCACTGAAGTTCAGCGAATTGATTGATAATCAGTTATTTAGTCATAATGTCGATAATCTCGGTATCGGTTTCTTTCATGCCGATTGAGCCGACTAATCCCACATTATTAATAGTGTCTTCGATGTCGCATCCTACGATGCCGTCGCCGGCTTCGAACTGCTGACCGTTTTTATACATGTAATAGCCTAAAATGCCTGATTCCACTGATGCTGCGATCTTTGCCGCACATGATGCTTTGGCGCCGTCGCAGATGATTCCTGAAACGGTGACGACGGCGTTACACAGTGTATGTTCAATAACATCAAGGCTTTCGCCGAGAAGGTAGGCGATACCGCAGGCTGCTGCGCAGCCTGCGCTGACAGCTCCACAATATGCAGAGAGTCGTCCGATGCGCGTTTTCTGGTGAATTGCAGTGAGGTTTGAAACAACCAAAGCACGGTACAGTCTGTCATCGCTGATGTTATATTCTTCAGCGTATGCAATGACTGGCATTGACACTGTAAGTCCTTGATTACCACTGCCTGAGTTGATGATAACTGGCAGCTCGCATCCGTTCATTCTGGCATCGGAACCTGCAGCGGCGCGGGCTTTTGCCTTCACTTTGATGTCGTCGCCGTAATATTTTAATAATGTGCTGCCGATATTGGCGCCCCAGTTGTTTTTAAGACCTTCGTCAGAGATGGCTTTGTTGTATTCTATCTGTCGTCCGATAATCTCTTTAATGTCTTGAATATCAACGCTATCTGCAAAGTCAACAATTCCAGCGATGCTCAAGCAACTGCGATCTGTAAGTTCTTTGGTTGGCTTGGCGATGGTGTCGCTTTCAAAGATGATGATATTGTCTTTCTGGATATGAATGATGTTGGTGTGAAAACCGCAGATTCTCACCTCAGCATGGTGCTCGCCTTTATACGCTATAACTGTGACATCCAGCTGATCGCGGCATGTGATATGTTTCACGGTGATAGGGGTGGAGGCGAGGTAATCCTCGGTCATTTTTTTCTGTTCAGGTGTCACGTTGGCAATAACTTCAAGGGCTTTATCTGGGTTTCCAGCTATTATACCAACTGCAACGGCTGCCTTTATTCCCTTCATTCCGTTTGTGTTAGGCACGATAACGCTCTTAACATTCTTAATGATGTTTCCGCTGGCAAGAACTTCAACTCTGTCAGGTGTGGCGCCTAAAACCTGATGCGCTTTGGCTGCGGCATAGGCGAGACAGATCGGTTCAGTACAGCCCATAGCTGGGACCAGTTCTTCTTTTAAGATGTTGATATACAATTGATAACGTGAATCTGACTTATTCATATTAGTTTCCTTTTGTTATTTCCATTGATGTTATTTCTATGTTGCCGTTTTCCGGTAATATTTCAATCCATGTGTTATCTTCGCTGAACCATTTGTATTGCGAGCCGATTCTCACGATGAAGTCGTTAACATCCTGATTCTTAG
Organism: uncultured Bacteroidales bacterium; assembly: GCA_905234275.1. Taxonomy (GTDB): domain Bacteria; phylum Bacteroidota; class Bacteroidia; order Bacteroidales; family F082; genus Limimorpha. Next base: position 13,560 of record CAJOHD010000005.1, read on the forward strand.
GCACATTGACAGTGAAACCGCCATTTCTGCCACTCTTGCTTCCGTAAGATATGTACATGATAAATGGTCTGTCGCCTAAATTCTTGGCTTTCAATAAGATATAGTTGCCACGACGTGTTGTGACGTCAACAGGTTCGAAATCGAAACGTTTGGTGTCGCTGGAGTTGATAGTAATTGAAGAATCAACCAGTGTTACGAGTTTGTTCGCTGCCAAAATCTCTCCGATTTCCCTGATTTTATTGGCAGGATAGGGGTTTTCTGTTCCAACGTTGATGGCTTTTGTATAAAGCTCTATCGCCTTGTCATAATTCTTGGTTTGGAACTGTGCGTCAGCCTTGGTGATAAAGCCGTTGTATTCGTTTTGAAGACCTGCAACTCGCATGTTTTCATATTGTTGGGCAAGTGTAAGTTGTTGATTAGCAGCTTCGTCGCCTGGTTTGTTGGTCAAAGCGATGTTGTATTGTCTGATAGCTTCGGCAAAGTTTCTGCTGTCCATCGCATACTGTCCATCCGACATGGCTCTGTTGTAGTTTTCTTGCTTCTGACGCTGGATTTCTTCATAAAAACCTGCAATTATGCCCAACTTTTCTGTTGCAACAGCATTATTTGGGTCTAAAGCTAGAACTTGATTGAACGACAGTTCGGCTTCAGCGTATTGTTTTGATGTAAGCTGTTGATTACCAGTGTTAATGAGGTTCTGAATCCGTTCTTTGCGCTGTTTTTCAGCTTCTGCTGCTGCCAAACGTTCCTGCTCTTTGCGCTGTTGTTCGGCATACATAATCATATCCTCGGCATTCTTTTTCTTTGCAAGTGCCTCGGCGTTATTTGGCTTGAGTTCCAATGCTTTATTGTAATAGGAGAGGGCCAACTCATAGTTTTTGGCACTCTCTGCACTTTCACCTTTGCTGATGAAGTTAGCGAAATCACTGTCAATCTTTGCCTTATCGCTCTGAATCTTACGATATTCAGGGCTGTTAACGATTTCGTCAACGCGAGAAATCATTCCTAAAGCGTATGAATCGTCAGGAATCACTGATAAAGCCTCTTGGTATGCTGCTTTTGCCTCATTATAAGAACGGTCTTCGTAAAGCGCGTCGGCCTCGCTAATCTTAGAAAGATAGTTGTCGGCGACTTTTTTCGTTGCTTGTAGCTCTTTTACCTTATTTGAAATGTCGATTTCATCAGGGAAAAGTTGTAATGCCTGTTCATATGCGTCAATTGCTTCCGCGTATTTTTTTCTTAAAGTAAATTCTTGACCTTGTGCACAAAGTCTATCAAACTCAGACACTTTCAAGTCGTAGACTTCTTTCTTGCTTTTGGCATCCTGATACTTTGTTTTGGCAGCTGAATTGTTTGGATAAAGCTTTAACGCCGATTCATATTGCATGACTGCTTCGGCATATTTATCTTGCTTCAAAAGCTTGTCTCCCAACGTAACCATCTCGTTGAATGAGTCCAATTTCTTTTTCTCATCTTTGAGAATAGTGGTGATTTCTTGTTTTTTGCCCAAGGCATATTCGTCATTTGGGAAAATCTTCAAGGCCTTGTTGTATTCAGCTAACGCTTTATCTAACTCGTTGTTAGAGTAGAAGTTATCGCCATTATCGATGTGCTCGAAGAACTGTTCTTCTTTTTTACTCTCCTCGCGTATCTTTTGCAAGGTGTTGTCCAGCTTGCTTTTTGCCGATGCGTCTTTGGGTCTTAATCTTAATGCTTCCTGATAATATGTTTTGGCTTTGATATACTCCTTTTTCGCATATTCTTTGTCGCCCGATGAAATCAGAGATTGGAAAGTGGGGGCGGTTTCTTGGGAATAAGCGCATGTCGTTGAAAAACAAAGAATTCCAAACGATATGATGAATATATATTTGATAAAACTTCTCATCTTAATTGATTTTACCGTCTTTTATTGTTAAAGTCCTGTCGGCCATCCGTGCAAGTTCAGGATTATGTGTTACAATAACGAAAGTTTGTCCTGTTTGTTCTCTTAATTTGAAAAAAAGTTCATGAAGCTCTTTCGCGTTTTGTGAATCGAGATTTCCGGATGGCTCATCCGCAAGAATCACTGAAGGGTTGTTGATAAGGGCTCTTGCCACTGCTACACGTTGCTGCTCTCCTCCTGAAAGCATTGATGGTTTGTGATTTGCTCTTTCTGTAAGATTAAGATAATCAAGTAATTTAGAAGCTTTACTTAAAGCGTTACTTTTAGATTCTCCTGCAATAAAAGCAGGGATACAAATATTTTCAAGGGCTGTAAATTCTGGCAAAAGATGATGAAATTGGAACACAAAGCCGATGTTTTTATTGCGGAAAGCGGCAAGGGATTTTTGGCCCAACTTGTTTATATTCTGTCCATTGATGACAACCTCGCCTTTATCAGCTTTTTCCAGTGTTCCGATGATTTGAAGCAATGTCGATTTTCCGGCACCGGATGCGCCAACAATAGTGACGATCTCGCCTTTATTTATATGAATATCAATGCCTTTAATGACATCAACATTGCCAAATGATTTGTATATGCCTTGTGCTTCTATCATCAGTCTTCTTTTTTGCCGTTATATTGCAGTTTTGCCCTTGTAAAAGGTTTGTTTCTGTCAAAGAGATATCTGAAAGTAATATGTGTCTTGTAATGCGTAGCGCCAGCTCTTTCAGCAATTTTGAGCATTGGAGGGTTGAAATCACCTATCCAATTGAGCTGCAGCTCTTTGTATTTAAATCTCTTCTTGATTGCCTGAGATTCAAGTGAGCAAACCAGTCCTGATTCTAGACCTTTTTTACGGTGTTCCGGCACGATTCCGAATACCAAAGAGATGGCTCTGTCGCAGATTCTGGAAACTTTGACTCTCCAAAAGATTCGTAACGCATTGAAGCCCTTATCATTACCATTTAAACCTTTATAGATCTGGTTTAAATCTATCATCATCAGGAAGAAACCAACGGGTTCGCCTTTATAATATGCGAAATGCATCAGGCGAGGGTCGATGATTGGTTTCATGCTGTTTAGCAAAGCTAAAGCATGTTGGCGTGTGAGCTTTGCAGTGCCGGGAATTGCACCCCACGATTTGTTGTAAATCGTCAGGAAATCATCAGCATAGCGGTCAATTTTACGTTTATCGAGAATCTCGAAAGAGTAATCGGGGTTTTCATATATGCGAGCCGCTTTTTCATGGAGAATAGGGTCGAATCCGCCAGGAATGAGATTGCGTCGGAATGTCAACTGCTTGAAATAATCCTTAAAGCCATAATTTTCAAAGAGTTGCTTGTAATAAGGATAGTTGTACGGCATGTTGTAAATCGGGTCGGTGAAACCTTCTACAAGACAGCCCCAGAAATAATCGCGATCGCCAAAGTTTATTGGACCATCCATAGCTTCGAAGCCACGTTCTTCGAGCCATTTCTTGGCGGCATCAAAGAGGATGTTAGCTGCTTCCTGGTCGTTGATGCAGTCGAAGAAGCCGCATCCGCCGGTTTTTTGGCCGTTTTCCTCGTTTTCATACACTTTTGAGGTCTTCTCATCATAGAAAACGGCGATTCTTCCGACGATTTTGCCATTTTTGTCAGTCAGGTAATATCTTGTTGCATCACCATGGCGGAAAAGTTTGTTCTGTTCTTTGTCGAAAACCTTTTCCACTTCGCGGTCAAGAGGTCTGACATAATGGTTGTCGTTTTTATATAATTTTGACGGAAATGCCAGCCATTGCTTGATTTCCCGTTTGCTTAATACTTCGTGCAGTGTGTAATCTGACATTAAATTCAATTTTCCACAATTATTCTGCAAAAATAACAAAAAATATGTAATTTTGTTGTGAAATTTTAAAAAAATGAAAAAGATTGATATTCAGGCAAAATACGATGCTTTTATAGAGTTTTTTGAGAAAACGATGCCAGTGGCAGAGTCGGAGTTGAAGTTTCAAAATCCTTACCAACTGATTGTTGCTGTGGTCCTTTCGGCTCAGTGTACTGATAAAAGGGTAAATATGACCACGCCGGCGTTTTTTGAGCGCTTTCCTGATGCAAAGTCGTTGTCGGAAGCTACTCAAGATGAAGTGTATCAATTGATTAAGTCGATTTCTTATCCGAATAACAAGGCAAAGAATCTGATTGGAATGGCAAAAGCTCTTATGGCTGATTTCAACGGCGTTGTGCCAGATAATATTGATGATTTGCAGAAATTGCCTGGAGTAGGGCGTAAGACAGCCAATGTTGTTGTTGCTGTAGCATTTGATAAACCAGCAATGCCTGTTGACACTCATGTTTTCAGAGTTTCTGCAAGAATTGGTTTGAGTAAAAACTCGAAAACGCCATTAGATACTGAGAAACAGCTTGTCGAACATATACCTCAGAAATTGCTTTCCAAGGCCCATCATTGGCTGATTTTGCACGGCAGATATGTATGCTTGGCGCGCAAGCCGAAATGCGAGGAATGTGGTATTCAAGAAATTTGTAATTTTTATCAAAAAAATGGTAAAAAAGTTTGCTGATTATAAAAAAATGTTTATATTTGTAGCGTTACAGTTTGATTAAAAACTCGTCAAAATCAGATTGTAATATTGGGAATTATGGTATTAACTTATTGATTTAAAACTATTTAGAAAATGGCAAAGACTATTGAGGAAGATGTCGAAAAAGTGAGACAGGAGAAAATGAAGGCTTTGGAAGCCACATTGGGAAACATTGAGAAATCGTTCGGAAAAGGCAGCATCATGCGCCTTGGCGACAATAAACAAGAGAAAATTGATTCAATATCAACTGGTTCAATAGGTTTGGACTATGCTTTGGGCATTGGCGGAATGCCGCGTGGAAGAATTATTGAGGTTTACGGACCGGAGAGTTCAGGTAAGACAACTTTGGCATTGCATGTCATTGCGGAAGCTCAAAAAATGGGCGGAATCGGTGCATTTATTGATGCTGAGCATGCTTTTGACCGTTTCTACGCGAAGAAGTTAGGCGTTGACATTGAGAATCTGCTGGTATCGCAGCCTGATAACGGTGAGCAGGCACTTGAAATAGCTGAAAACCTTATTCGTTCAGGCGCCATTGACGTTATCGTGATTGACTCTGTGGCGGCATTGACACCAAAGAGCGAAATCGAAGGTGAGATGGGTGACAGCAAAATGGGTCTCCAAGCTCGTTTGATGTCACAGGCAATGCGTAAACTTACCGCAACGATCAGCAAGACTTCAACGGTGTGTATTTTCATCAACCAGTTGCGTGAGAAGATTGGCGTGATGTTCGGCAATCCTGAGACTACAACTGGTGGAAACGCCTTGAAATTCTATAGCTCAGTGCGTCTTGACATCCGTAAGGTGAGTCAGATAAAAGACGGTGAGAATATCATGGGTAACCGCGTGAAAGTCAAAGTGGTGAAAAACAAAGTGGCTCCGCCGTTCAAGAAAGCTGAGTTTGATATCCTTTACGGAGAAGGCATCTCGAAGATTGGCGAGATTATCGATATCGGAGTGGAGCTCAACATCATCAAGAAGAGCGGCTCGTGGTTCAGCTACAATGAGACAAAGCTCGGACAGGGTAGGGATGCGCTGAAAAAACTGCTTGAAGAGAATCCGGAACTGTGCGATGAACTGACACAGAAAATCACTGAGACTCTTAAAGAAACAGATCAAGACCTTTAACATATTGAATATCAGATGCTGATGAAAAAAGTTCTTCTGGCATTGACTTGCATGATGTTGCTTGCAAGCTGCACTGAAAGTAATGATAGTAAGGGTAATAAATCAAAAGAAAACCAGCAGGTCGAAGCTTACATTGATGGAGCAGCGGATACACTGGATGTTAACGGCTATATAAACAGAGCACGTTGGTATCTTGCCAATCAGCAGGTCGGCTTTGCTATCCGCGACATCAACAATGCCTTGTCCATCGATGGCAAGAATGTTGACGCATTGCTTATCTTGGCTGATATTTATTATGCTTTGGGCGATCAGGATAACATTTTGTTGACGTTGAATAAGGCGACGGAGATAGCTCCTCTGGATTCACGCCCGATAATCAAACTGGCAGAATTGAGTTTCCTTCAGGGAAATCCGACAATGGCAAACGCATATCTTGATAAGGCATTGGAACTCAATAGTATAAATCCTCAAGCCTATTATATGCGAGGCATTATTTGCATGTCGAAAAATGACACTGTTCAAGCTTTGAAACAGTTTATGAGGGCAAGAAGTCAAGATGACACATTTATCGATCCGATTCTTCAGATTGCCAATATTTACGCGGCACAACGTAATCCGTTGGCAAAGGATTTCTATGGCGTGGCAATACAACAGGAACCTGATAATAATGCGTTATATTATGATTTGGCGATGTATTTGCAAGACAATGGCGATCCGGAAAAAGCGCTGGAGATTTATGATACTTTAGATGCCAGAATGCCTGGAAACTATCAGGTTTTGTTCAATAAAGGCTATGTGAATCTGGTTTATCTTTTTGATTATGACGCGGCTATCAAGGATTTTGACAAAGCATTGGAAGTTAATCCAAAATCTATTGATGCTTTGCTGAATAAAGGCGTTGCCTACGAACAAAAGGGTGATTACAAGCATGCTAAAAGCATCTATCTCCAGATTTTGAAAGATAATCCAAATTATCAGCTGGCGATAGATGCTTTATACAGAATAGGTGAGTGATTCACCTATTCTGCCTTTGGTTCCTCTTTAGGCTCGGTAAATAATTTAGCGAGTTGATCGAGGTTTTCATCAAGTTCCTGTTCAACACCGCTGAGCTCGTTGATATTGTCGAGAGGCTCGTTCATGCTGAAATAGAACTTAATCTTAGGCTCTGTACCTGAAGGTCTTACGCTCACTTTGATGCCGTCTTCTGTGAAGAACTGCAGCACATCCGACTTCGGCAGGTTGATAACAGTATCCACTCCAAATGTCATGTCTTTGCTGACACCAAGTTTATAGTCGCGGATTTCAGTGATTCTTGAGCCAAGCAAAGTCTTTGGCGGATCTTTTCTGAAATCAAGCATCATTTGTTTGATTTCCTCTATGCCGCTGATGCCTTTCTTGGTAAGAGAAACAAGTTTCTCGCGATAGACACCGTATTCTTTGTAAATGTCTTTGAGAATCTGATACAAGGTTTTTCCTTGCTCAGCTGCCCAAGAAGTGGCTTCTGCAAGCATGAAGCATGTGATGATGGCGTCTTTGTCGCGTACGAAGTCTCCGACGAGGAAACCATAGCTCTCTTCTCCACCACAGATGAATTTTTCTTCAGGTTTGTTCAAAATCTTGTCTGCGATATACTTGAAACCGGTGAGCACATCGTATGTCTTGACTTTGAAACTATTGGCGATCTTAAGCAATAACTCGCTGGTTACTATAGTTTTAACGATAAATTCTTTGCCTGTTAGCTTGCCGAGCTCTTCCCATCGTGTGAGGATGTAATAGGTGAGGATGCTGGCTGTCTGGTTGCCATTGAGGAGGATGAAGTCGCCATTGTCGTCTCTTACAGCAAGTCCTACGCGGTCTGCATCAGGGTCTGTAGCAAGGACGATGTCAGCTTTCATTGCTTTGGCTTTTTCAATAGCCATGTTCATAGCAGCCTTCTCTTCAGGATTCGGTGATACTACAGTTGGGAAGTTGCCGTCTGTAACCATTTGTTCTTCAACTGGATAGAAATTCTTGAATCCGGCTTTGGCAAACAGTTTTGGCATAACCTGACCGCCTGTTCCATGGATTGGTGTATAGACAAATGAAAGGTTTTTGTGCTTTTTGATGAGTTTTGGTGATAATGAAAGACTCATCACCTTGTCGAGGTAAATCTCGTCAAAACTATCGTCGAGCATTTCAATGAGTTTGGCGTTTCTCTTGCGTTTCACCATTGAAATATCGGTGATTTTCTGCACTTCGGCGATGATGTTTTTGTCATGTGGAGCCACAATCTGACCGCCATCTTCCCAATAAACCTTGTAGCCGTTGTATTCTTTCGGGTTGTGTGATGCTGTCACCACAATTCCCGACTGGCATTTCAGTTCGCGGATAGCAAAAGAAAGCTCTGGTGTTGGGCGTAATGCGCTGAATAAGAACACTTTAATGCCATTTGCTGTCATGACATCTGCGGTAATTTGAGCAAACTCCTTGCTGTTGTTACGGCAGTCGTAAGCTATAGCAATCTGTGGCGTTTTCATGTCGGCAAACTTCATTTTGATGTAATTTGCCAGACCTTGTGTTGCCATTGCAACTGTATAAATGTTCATTCTGTTGGTTCCAACGCCCATGATTCCTCTCAAACCGCCAGTTCCGAATTCGAGAATGCGATAGAAGCTTTCTGTCAGTTCATTAGGGTCATTGTCGATGAGATTTTGAACCTGTTTTCTTGTTTCCTCATCGTATTGGTCTGATAACCAAGACTTTGCCTTTGCAAGGATTTCAGGTGAAATGTTGTCCATAATGTTATATTTTAGTTACTAATTTTTTTATCTTTGTTATCAACTGCAAATTTATATAAAAAACTAATACCAAGCGACTCTTTAAATTGAAGAATTGGTTTTTGTGTGTCGTCGACAGTAAATTTTACGTTATCATCGTATATCAGATGAACGTTGATAATCGTTGATATACTTTTACTTATGGTAAATTTTACGCCCGTTTCCCAATCGACATCAATATTCCAACGATTGGCACGATTTACGTCCATATAGTTGTTGTAAAGGTTGAGACTTGAGAAAATGCTGATATTTTCGAAGTCTTGTTTATATTTGATCAGGACGTTGAAGCCAAGCTCGCCAAGGAATCTTTTGCCAGGAATCCAAGTGCTGTCACCTTCAACAACGTTCCAATAACCTGCTTCAACACCGAAAGAGCCTTTGTCGGCGAGTGTTTGATCATTGACGAATGTGAGTTTTCCTGCTGCCGGACTGAAGAAAATGCTTACGATATCGTGGATGTTATATGTGTAACCTATTGATATTGTTAAATATGCAGGCGCAAAAAACTTTGAAATGGGAACTGAGTCGTTTGGGTATGCATAACCATCCGTAAACTGCGTCTTGAGCATCGTCAAAGCTGTAAATGTCAGGTTTTTCTCGTTGTTGTGAGTCATTGTCATTGACAACTCCAGACGATCCTCGGTTTTTTCCCACCTTTTGCTTTTCGGATAGCTCTGCGCGCCATACATGAATAGACCAGTGGTTACATAATTAAACATTTTTCTGTTGTAGGTGTATTTGAAAGTTGCCGAGGCTTTTCCACTCATATTGCTTTCACCGCCGGCAGCCCAATGAGTTATGGCTAACTGGTTGACAGTCAGTCCGACAACGCCTTCAAATTTATGCCAAATCAGCTTATTTTCGTTAGCAATAGTATCCTGTGACAGACCTCTATTTGCATTAAAAAACAATAATACAAATAGAATGCCTGCTGCTAATACGTTGATAATCTTCAAATTAGCTTTGAATACTGGCATTGTGACAAAATAATGAATTACACTCGTTTTTCAAGTGCAAAATTACAAATTAATAATTAAATTTGCAAAAATTTATTGTATGGATTCTATAAAAATTTGTCTTGAAAAATCTGATGATGACCTTTTCATGAAAAGCAAGTGGTGGGGGAATCCAGATGTGCCGCAAAATCTTGATATTCCCAACGATTTGACGTTTATTTGTCAGATAAGATGTGATGAGATTGCGAAGTTTGATGATGAAAACTTGCTTCCGCATAAGGGAATGTTGTACTTTTTTGCAGCGATAGATTATTACTTTGGTCATATTGATTCTTATTATCCTGTAGATTTTTATTGGAATAGCGAAGATGTGAAGGTTTTTTATGTCGAGGATATTGATAATCAAATATTTGAGCAGGTTGTTTTTGTTGATGACGATGATAAACCTGTTGCTATGAAAGAGTTAAAAATCACTTTTGCGAAAGCTGAGTCGCTTAGTGATGGGAATAAAATGCTTGGTGAGCCATATAATCGGGAATGGGAAGATTGGGATGAGCCATATAATGGTTGGACTGAACTTTTGCAAGTCGATTCTGATGATTATGAAGACGGCACATTGAACTTTTTGGATTGGGGAATGCTGCATATTTTAATAAATCGTAATGATTTGAAAAACAAAGATTTCAATAATGTTACTTCATGTATTTGTTCAACATAAAAAGATATGAAAAAAACGTTTCATGACGAGTATGAAAATCAGGATTTTGAGGTCGAAATTCCTGACGAAATATACAAAAAGGCGTACGATGAAAACGATTATGACGCCTTGTATGAGATAGGAATCATTTTGGAAACCGAAACCGATATTTCACTTGCTGTTGTTGCAGAAATCATGGAAGAAGCATACGCTGACGGCGAAGGCAGCGACGATGCGCGTTATTGGTTGGAAGACTACCGCTCTGATGATGGCCGTTTTGATGCCTGGAGTTAAGCAAGTTTTTTAGCCAAAACTTCTGCTGTGTAGCTTTCTTCGCATTTAGTGAGGTCTTCGGGAGTGCCAGCAAATACTAAATAACCGCCTTTATCACCGCCTTCGGGACCAAGGTCGATAACCCAATCTGCTGTTTTAATCACATCAGGATCGTGCTCGATGACAATGAGCGAATGACCATTGTTTATCAAAGCCTCGAAAGCTTTCAGAAGCTTGTTGACATCGTGGAAATGCAAGCCTGTTGTAGGTTCGTCAAAGATGAAAAGTGTCGGCCGCTCGTTTGTCCCGTTGACGAGGAATGACGCCAGTTTGATGCGCTGAGCCTCACCGCCGGAAAGGGTGGAAGAAGGCTGTCCCATTTTGAGATAGCCTAAGCCTACGTCTTGTAATGATTTGAGCTTCAATATAATACGATCAGTGATATTCTTGAAGTCATTCGGTTGGCTGAAGAATTCCATTGCTTCGTCGATGCTCATTTCGAGGATGTCAAAGATGTTTTTATCGAGGAATTTCACTTCCAGAGCCTCTTCTTTGTAGCGTTTGCCGTGGCATACATCGCATTCGAGATAGACGTCAGCCATGAATTGCATCTCCACTTTGAGGATGCCTTCGCCTTCACAGTTGTCACAACGACCTCCTGGGACGTTAAATGAGAAATATCCGGCCTTGTTGCCACGCATTTTTGCCAGTTTCTGCTCTGCGAAAAGGTTTCGGATATCATCAAATGCCTTAACGTAAGTTACTGGATTTGAACGAGTTGACTTTCCAATAGGGTTCTGGTCAATCATCTCGACTGACTGGATGGCCTGAATGCTTCCGCGCATGGTGCCAAACGATCCTGTCTTGTCGGCTGTGCCTCCGAAATGCTTTTTCAGCGAGGTGTAGATGATGTTGTTAACCAACGATGATTTTCCCGAGCCGCTGACTCCAGTAACGACGGTTAGTACGTTCAACGGTATTTTGACGTTGATATTCTTGAGGTTATGCTCAAGACAGCCGGTAAATTCAATGGAATTGTTCCATTTCCGGCGATATTTTGGCACTGGAATTCCTAATTTGCCTGTAATATATTGAGCAGTAAGCGATTTGCCGCTTTTCTCCATTGCTTTGATATCGCCTTGGAAAACGAGTTCACCGCCGAATCTGCCAGCATACGGTCCGATGTCGATGATCTGGTCGGCAGCACGGATTATTTCTTCGTCATGTTCGACAACTATCACGGTGTTACCGATGTCACGCAAGCGTCTTAAAACTTTTATAAGTTGCTGAGTATCACGGGAATGCAGTCCGATGCTCGGCTCGTCCAAAATGTATGTTGAACCGACAAGACTGCTGCCGAGTGATGTCGCCAGATTGATTCTTTGTGCCTCACCGCCTGAAAGAGTGTTGGATGCACGGTTCAAAGTCAGGTAGCCAAGTCCTACTTCAATCAAGAATCCGATGCGGTTTTTGATCTCTAAGAGAAGTCTTTCCGCGATGGAACTCTCTGATTCTGTGAGCTTTATGTTGTTGAAAAACTCTTGTAGCCCGCTGATTGGCATCGTAGCCAAATCAGTGATGCTTTTCCCGTTGATTTTCACGTAGTTAGCTTCAGGACGCAATCTTTTTCCATGGCATTCAGGGCAGGTGGTCTTACCGCGATAACGCGATAGCATCACGCGATATTGAATCTTATATGATTGATTCTCAACATCTTTAAAGAAGTCGTCGATGCCCATGAAGTACTTATTGCCTTTCCAGAGCGTCTCTTTTTGCTCTTCGGAGAGTTCAAAATATGGCTTATGGACTGGAAAGTCGAAATAATGTGCTTTGTTTACAAGTTCGTCGCGGTACCAGCTCATTTTGTCGCCTCGCCAGCAGGCAATAGCGTTGTCGTAGATTGACAACGATTTGTCTGGTACAACCAAATCTTCGTCGATGCCAATGACAGTGCCGAAGCCTTCGCAGGTTTTGCAGGCACCGTATGGGTTATTAAAGGCAAAAAGATGGGTTGTAGGTGGCTCGAAAGTGATGCCATCGGCCTCAAAACGTGATGAAAAGGCGAATTCTTGGTTGTCAACCATTATGATACAGGTGTCTTTGCCTTCGTAGAAAGCAGTCTGCACCGAATCTGAAAGCTGGCCAATCATTTCCGAAGAGTCTTTGTTGACTTTCAGGCGGTCAACCATGATGCGTATGTCTTTCTGTTTGTCTTTGCCTTTTTCTTTTAGATAATCTTCAATTCTAACCACTTGATCCTTGACAATCAATCGGTTAAAGCCTTGCTGAAGCAGGATGTTAAGATGCTCTTGAAGAGTTCTTCCTTCGGGAATCACTATTGGAGCCAAGATATAAACGGCTTTTCCAGTCTGCTCCAGAATGAAATCCACCACATCGCTCACCTGGTTTCTTTTCACTTCTTTTCCGGAAACGGGAGAAAAAGTCTTGCCGATTCTGGCGAACAAAAGTTTGAGATATTCATAGATTTCAGTGGTCGTTCCAACTGTTGAACGAGGGTTGCTCGTCATGGTGCGCTGCTGGATGGCGATGGCAGGCGAGAGGCCGGTGATCAAATCCACGTCAGGTTTGCTGAGGCGTCCCATAAATTGTCGTGCGTAGGCGCTCAAACTCTCCACATAACGTCTCTGACCTTCAGCATAAATAGTGTCGAACGCCAAAGATGACTTTCCCGAGCCAGACAAACCCGTTATCACGATGAGCTTGTTCTTCGGGATGCTTAAGTCAATGTTTTTCAAGTTGTTAACTCTTGCGCCGTGGATTTCTATGTTCTCTAATTTGTTCATCTGCAACTAAGATACCTCAAAAAAATTGCACGAAAATACAAAAAATTTTGGCTTCGTATTAAAAAATGTTGTATATTTGCAAAAAATTTAGACATAAACTATTGTTCAACCAATAAAAAATAGGAGAGACGCTATAGAGAATTTTTACCCTTTTTGATTGTATAACCTTAAAAAAGGGGGACTTATGTCTGAAATATTAAACGATAAGGAACTGGTGCTACGTTATCAGAATGGTGATGTGGCGAGTTTCGAAATATTGGTTGATCGTTACCAGAACAAAGTTTTTTCGTACATTGCGATGCTTGTCAAGGATAAGCAGCTCGCTGATGATATTTTTCAGGACACTTTTTTGAAGATTATCAGAACAATCAAGGCGGGAGCTTATAAAGAGGAAGGCAAGTTCATACAGTTCGCGATGCGTATCGCGCACAATCTTATTATTGATTATTTCCGCAAGGCAAAACGTCTGCCGATGGTCGATCCTGCTAAGGAAGACTATGATATGCTTGACAATGCGAGGTTTACCGACCCTTCGATAGAAGAGCAGATCATCACTGAGCAGATTCACGACGACATCCGCAAGATGATTGAATATCTTCCGGAAGAGCAGCGTGAGGTTCTCAATATGAGAATGTACGCCGACATGTCGTTCAAGGAGATCGCCGAAGCCACCAACGTGAGTATCAATACTGCTCTCGGACGTATGCGCTATGCGTTGATCAATCTTCGTAAAATGGCGAAAACAAAGAACTTGAAGCTGACTGTGGCGTAATTGGAAAGATTTTTTAAAAATATTTTCAATGAGATAAAATAAAAGGTGGAATTCGGGCGTTAAGATTTCAAAATATAAACGAAATCGAGTGCCTATGGTATTGAATTCTACACTATTATTTGAAGAAGAAGTAAGACAAGTGGTGCATGAGATGTGCGCCGAGATGAAGCCCAGCCGCAAGACGTTAGATGCGATTATGAAATATGCGGCAACTTACGAGCTACCAAGCTGATGAGCAGGGGATTTATTAAAGAAGGTGACCAGGAAGAAATTCCGATGGTGCCGCCAAGGGCTCATCTGCCGAAAGGCATGCCCAACTACGTGACTCATGAAGGTCTGGAAGCGTTGAACAAAGAACGTGAAGACCTTGAGAATGAACGTGTTGCGGCAAGTGGAAACTACATAATGAGCAATTTCATCGATGCAAAGATGAAGTTGCTCATTGATCGTATTAATACCGCCGTGGAGGTGGATCTGACCAAAGCCAACAAGGAAACCGTGAGTTTCGGAGCTTATGTGAAATATAACGGGCGAACTGTTCGCATTGTAGGCGTTGATGAGGCTGATTTCTCAAAAGGACTGCTGTCGTTTATCTCTCCGGTGGCAAAGGCGCTGGTGGGAAAGAAAGTAGGAGATAAGTTTGAGATAAAGATTCCTAAAGGCACGGAAGCTATTGAAATTCAAGGGATTTGGTATGATTGCCCTTCGTCATTTCGACCGGACCTTGACCATAGGGAGAGGGTAGTGGAGAAATCTCCGTCAAAAAGGACAACTGCTAAAATACAGGAGATTTCTCCGTTACGCCTGGCGGCTTCAGTCGAAATGACGACGACAGAGACGAAAAATGATGCCGTAAATCATGATGAGGTTCCTCGCTGCGCTCGGAATGACAACGGCACTGTGGTTGACATTTTCGTTCCGGAAAACGACATCATGGCATTTCTTCCTGTTGTCAATGAGCGTGGCATAATTGTGGGTCGGGCATTGCATATGGAGTTGCATAAAGGGAATAAAATACTGCATCCTGTTGTGCATCTGCATGTTATAAATAATAAAGGTGTGGCGACGAGAAAATATTGGTGGCATGTGGCGTTTGGCGACACCCCGGAAAAGACTCTGAAACGAAAATTGTCTGAAACATTAGGAATATCTGATGTTAAGCCGAAATTGAAGAAGCAATATATTCGTGAAACAAAGACCGAAAAAGAGCTCGTTTACGTCTATATTTTAAATTCTGAAGAAAATTTATTGAAAACTCCTGAAGGAAAAGAATATTTTGATATTTTTGCAAAAGATTAGGATTGTAAAAATATTGAAAATGGTTTTTTCTCCAAAACTTTTTAGTTGCCTGAAAAATTACAACAAAGCGCAGTTTACCGCTGACGCTATGGCAGGTGTTATCGTTGGTATTGTGGCGTTGCCTTTGGCAATCGCATTTGGTATTGCCTCTGGTGTCGGCCCGACGGAAGGTCTGGTAACGGCTATCATCGCAGGATTCCTTATCTCGTTTTTAGGCGGCAGCAAAGTGCAGATCGGCGGTCCGACGGGCGCGTTTATCGTAATAATTTACGGCATCATCCAGCAGCATGGATTGGGTGGATTGATGATAGCCACAATAATGGCTGGCATTATCTTGATTTTAATCGGAGTTTTCAAGCTCGGCAATGTGATTAAATTCGTGCCATACCCAGTGGTTGTTGGCTTTACCGGCGGTATCGCTCTTACTATTTTCTCGACACAGATGAACGACATGTTCGGGTTGGGCATTCAAAACGTGCCTGCCAACTTCATCGATAAATGGATTTGCTATTTCCAGAACGCGACACATGTGAATTGGTGGGCTTTTGGCGTTGGCATCGTGAGTTTGTTGATTATCATTTACAGTCCAAAGATTTCGAAAAAGATACCAGGTTCGCTGGTGGCGATAGTTCTTGTGACATTGATTGTCTGGATATTAGAGCGTTTTTGCGGGGTAACTGGCATAACAAAAATCGGCGATTTGTATGAGCTGCCGACTTCAATTCCAGCACCAAAACTGCCTAGTTTGGGCTTGACAGACGGAAAATCAATGATTCAGCTGATGACGGAACTCGCACCGTCGGCATTCACTATCGCTATGCTTGGCGCTATCGAATCGTTGCTTTCTGCAATGGTTGCTGATGGTGTGATAGGTGACAAACATGATTCAAACACTGAGCTTATTGCGCAAGGTATAGCAAACATCGCGAGTCCGTTGTTTGGCGGCATTCCGGCAACAGGTGCCATTGCACGTACCATGACGAACATCAACAATGGAGGCAAAACACCTGTCGCCGGCTTGATTCACGCTGTGGTGCTGCTTCTGGTGCTGCTTCTGTTGGGCAGATTGGTCGGCTTGATTCCAATGCCGTGCCTCGCAGCGGTGCTTATAATGGTGTCGTATAACATGAGCGGCTGGCGCACGTTCAGGATGCTGGCGAAGAACCCTAAGTCAGATTTCGCTGTGCTTATCATGACATTCCTTCTGACGGTTATCTTCGACTTGACAATTGCAATAGAATTAGGTCTTGTCGCATCAATAGCACTGTTCCTGAAACGTACCAATGAGGCGACAGTTATTCGTTCGTTCCATGATGAGATCGACCCAGGAGACAATACCGATGTGGCAATGAGCAGTGAAGAGAAACTGCAGATTCCGGAAGGCGTTGAAGTGTATGAAATCGATGGTCCATATTTCTTCGGAATTGCCAATAAATTCGATGAGATTGACAAATCGGTGATAGGTAAGGAATACAAGGTCCGAATCATCAGAATGAGGAAGGTTTCGTTTATCGACAGCACTGGTATTCATAACCTTGAGTTACTGTGTGACACGTGTAAACAGCGTGGCATGATAGTGGTGCTTTCAGGTGTTAACGTTCACGTTCACGCTACCTTGGAAAAGGCAGGATTTATTAAGAAACTGGGAGAGGAGAACGTTTGCTCGCATATCAACTTCGCACTGAAGAGAGCGGAGGAGATCGTATCGTGCTAAAAAACGCAAATTTTTTCTTGCAATTTTAAAAAATAAGCCATATATTTGCACATCGTTAATTTGGGCAAATAGTTTTTATTATGGCTTATATCTCTTTTGAAAAACGGCAACTGGTGAACCTCGAGTTCGCGATGAACAGAGAGATTCTGCGTTCTAATCGTCTCGGCGCTTTCTATAACACGACCGTAATCTGTTGTAATACAAGGAAATACCATGGATTGTTGGTCGTTCCTCAGCCACAGCTTGACAATAACAATCATGTTTTGCTATCGTCGGTTGACGAGACGATTATTGCTAACAAGGAGGAATTTCATTTAGGAGTTCATGAGTATCAGGATGGTACTATTGCGCCACGTGGACACAAATATATGAGGGAGTTCACGGCAGTGCCTATTCCGAAGCTAAGATATCGCATCGGAAGCTCTATTTTCACCAAGGAGCTTATCTTTGGCGAGAAAGAGTCGCGTGTACTCATCCGTTACACTCTCGAAGAGGCAGCGCAGCCGATAATATTACGCCTTACGCCATTTCTCGCGTTCCGTAACGTGCACATGTTGACGCATGAGAACTATGAAGCTAACCGAAAATATATCCCTTTGAAAAACGGCGCTGCGTGGCAGATGTATGAAAACTATGACCATCTGTGCTTCCAGATCTCAAAGGCGACGGAATACACTCATTGCCCGGATTGGTATCGTAATGTATTCTATATCAGGGAGTTTGAGCGTGGCTATGATGCCGTTGAAGATCTGTACGTGCCAGGATTCTTTGAGGTGACACTGAAACCGGGCGAGAATGTTGTGGTGTCAGCGGGTCTTGACGAGAGAAATCCAGCCATTTTAAAGAAACATTTTGAAGACCAGATTGACCATCGCATCCCTTGCGACAATTTCGAGCATTGCCTGCAGAACTCGGCTTTGCAGTTTATCATAAGAGGCGAGGAGGGAACCCGTATGTATGCAGGATTCCCATGGTTTGGCTCGTGTAGCCGCGACACTTTCCTTTCGTTGCCGGGCATCTGTCTTGCCAACGATGACGAGAAGACGTTCAAAGATATGCTTAAGTATTTCATCAGAAGGATGCAAGGTCCGTTTTTCCCGCACAGATATTACCAAAAGAGTCTTTATTATACCGCTGTTGACTCACCGATGTGGTTCATCGTGAATCTTCAGAAATATGAGTCAATGCTGGGAAAAGACAGAAAATCTATTTGGCGTGAGTACGGTGATGTCATAACAACAATATTAGACAGTTTCATCAAAGGAACAGCTTTCAATGTGAAGGCGCAGGATAACGGACTGCTTTATGCAGGAAACGAAAACCTGGCACTTACGTGGATGAACGTGTTCTGCGATGGCAAGCCTTGGACACCGCGTACCGGATATGCTATTGAAATCAATGCCTTGTGGTATAACTCGTTACGTTATGGTGTTGAGTTGCTTACTGCGGCTGACAAGAAGAATCCGAATCTCACGACATGGAAAAAATACACCGATAAAATTGAGAAATCGTTCGTGGATACGTTCTATGACGATAAAAACGATATGTTCTATGATTATGTCAACGAGAATGAGAAAAACGAGATGGTTCGTCCAAACATGTTGATAGCTGCCTCGTTGCGTTACTCTCCGCTCAACGATCATTTGAAGAAGCGTATTCTTGACATTTCACGTTCTGAGTTGCTGACAATCAGAGGATTACGTTCACTGTCACCTCGTGATGTGAACTATCGTGGTGTGACTATCGGCAACCATCGTGAACGTGAGCAGGCATATCATAATGGAAGCGTATTCCCTTGGTTGATAATGCCTTACACTGATTTATGTATCCGTCTTTACAGAAGAACAGCATTACCGTATCTTGAGGATTTGTATCAAGGATTTGAGCAGTCCATCTTTGAGAATGGTATTGGCAGTATTTCTGAGATCTATGATGGCAACCCGCCTCATGAGGCGCGAGGCTGTATATCACAGTCTACGAGCGTGGCGGCGTTGTTGTATATGAAATATGTGATAAACTGGCTCAAATACAACACTGATGCCAATTTGTCGCGTTTTGATAGTGATAACTCTAATATTATATAATTATGAGAGTCTTGATGTTTGGTTGGGAGTTTCCGCCTCATATCACAGGCGGTCTCGGCACGGCTTGTTACGGCATGACAAAGGGTCTCGCCAAAAACGGCGTGGATGTGCTTTTCGTGGTGCCTAAGGCTTTCGGCGATGAGGACCAGACCAACGTGCGTCTGCTCAACGCCAGCGATGTGACTGTCGATATTGACCATGAGACGGAACGTAGTTATTGGGATAGAGTGCAATATATGGAGATAGGCTCGAACATCATCCCGTATGTAGGTCCCGAGCAGTATGCCACAATGATAGAAGAGCAGCGTCATGCCACGCAGGGCTTCCGCAGCTCAGTATTTGCACCAAGATACGAGTTTTCTGGCAAATATGGCGCCAATTTGATGGAAGAGGTGGCACGTTATGCTCTTATAGGCTCGTCGCTTGCTACAAAATATGACTTCGATGTGATACATGCACACGACTGGCTGACATATTCGGCAGGAATTGCTGCAAAAGAGACTACAGGCAAGCCGCTTGTGGTCCACATGCATGCCACAGAGTTCGACCGCTCGGGGGAGAACATCAACACAGACGTGTACGCCATCGAAAGACGCGGCATGGAGGCGGCAGACCTGGTGATTACAGTGAGCGACTGGACACGAAATATTGTCATCGAAAAGTACGGAATCAACCCCGACAAGGTCATCACTGTGCATAACGCTGTGGAACCAAGCGACAAGTCACTCGACGAATACGAGAGCAGCGGCCTGAAAAACAAGGTGGTGACGTTCCTCGGACGTATAACATACCAGAAAGGTCCAGAATATTTTGTGGAAGCAGCTTATAAGATTCTGCAGGTTGATCCGAGCATCCATTTCGTGATGGCAGGCACTGGAGATTTGTTGCAGAAGATGATAAAACGTGTGTCGCAACTCAAGATAGGAGCGAATTTCCACTTCACAGGCTTCTTGAAAGGCAACGATGTCGACCAGATGTTTGCGATGACCGATGTCTTTGTAATGCCTTCAATATCAGAGCCTTTCGGTATTGTTCCGCTTGAGGCGATGCGTCTGAAAGTGCCGGTAGTCATCTCGAAGCAATCTGGCGTTTCGGAAGTGGTCGAACACGCTCTGAAAGTCGATTTCTGGGACATCAACGGGCTCGCTGATGCCATCTATGGACTCTGCAAATACAAGGCGGTGAACGACATTTTCCGTAAGGAAGGGAAAGAAGAAGTTGATAATCTGAAGTGGGAATACGCCGCGAAGAAGATTAAAAATGTTTATGAGTTAGCAATAAATAAAAAATAAGATATATGAGAAATTTGTGTTTTTACTTCCAAGTGCATCAGCCGTACAGGCTCCGCACGTATCGTTTCTTCGATATCGGAAAACGTCATTTCTATTATGACGACTACAAAAACCGCATCACAATGCAGCGTGTGGCTGAGAGATGCTATATTCCGATGAACAACTTGATGCTCAAGAAGATAGCTGAACTTGGGAACAAGATGAGATTCGCGATTTCGTTCTCGGGAGCCGCTATCGAACAGATGGAAGTGTATTCGCCGTATGCCTTGGAAAGCTTCAAAAAGCTTGTTGCGACAGGCAATGTAGAGGTGTTGGCAGAGACATATTCGCATTCGGTGGCATCGTTGATGAATAAAGACGCTTTCAAGTTGGAAGTCGCTGAACATAAAAAGCTTATGAAGGAGATCTTCAACGTTCGTCCGAAGACTTTCCACAATACCGAGTTGATTTATTCCAATGAAATCGGTGCTGACGTGGCGGAGATGGGCTTCGACTTGATGTTGACTGAAGGAGCGAAGCACGTCCTCGGTTGGAAGAGTCCTAACTATCTGTATGTCAACGCGATAAATCCGAAACTTAAAGTGATGCTTCGTAATTGGAAGATGAGCGACGAGATTGCGTTGAAGTTCGCACATGAGACGTTCAAGGTGGAAGATTTCGTCAATTGGCTCAACTCGATCCCGAAAGAGGAGGAGATTGTCAATATTTTCATCGATTACGAGACATTTGGAGAAGGCTTGGACGCTTCGACCGGCATCTTCGAGTTTATGAATTATCTGCCTGATGCGGTGCTTAAATACACTGATTTTAAATTAGTTACGCCACATCAGATGGTGGAGAAGCTGCAACCAACAGGAGTGTTCGACGCACCGATTCCGCTTTCGTGCCGTGATGAGGAGCGCGACCTCTCCAACTGGATGGGCAACGACATGCAGGACGATGCCTTGGCGACTTTATACGGATGCTTCAAGAAGGTGAAAGCCTCTAAGGATGAAGAGCTTATGCGCGACTGGCGGGCTCTTCAGGCGGCAGAGAACTTCGCCGCGATGTGTACAAAACATCAAGGCGGGACGCCGTACGACTACTACATTAATTATATGAATATTTTAACTGATTTTATAAATAGAATGAAATAATAGTTAATCAGTTGTTCAGTTAATCAGTTATTCAGTTTATTCTGGTTAATTGATTAACTGACTAACTGGTTAACTGACTAACTTTATGAAAAGGAACCCTGATTATTTGTTTGAAACCAGTTGGGAAGTTTGCAACATGGTTGGCGGTATTTACACCGTCATCTCAACAAAAGCTAACGAACTGAAACAACTGCTTGATGATCATTATATTACAATTGGTCCTGACGTTGTGAAAGAGGCGCACGAGACCATGTATTTTATCGAAGACCCGTCGCTGTTTCCGGAATGGCGCGAAAAAGTGGCTGAGCAACTTGGCGTGAAAGTGCGTGTCGGTCGTTGGAAGATTGCAGCCAAGCCGATAGCGATACTTATCGACTATACCTCGATGTATTCCGTTAAGAACGAGATACTTGGACATCTTTGGGAGCGTTATCAGCTCGACTCGATCCAAGGTCAGTGGGACTATATCGAGCCCGTTGTTTTTGGCTATGCGGCTGGAAAAGTCATAGAGAATTTTGTGGAGTGGAATGTGGGGCAGGATGATAACGTGGTGGCGCAGTTCCATGAATGGATGACAGGCGCCGGCGTGCTGTATATCAAGGAGCATTGCCCTTATATTTCAACGGTTTTCACCACTCATGCGACATATTTGGGAAGAGCGATTAGCGGTAACGGACTTCCGCTGTACAGCCAGCTTGGCACATATAACTGGCAGACGATGGCAAGCCGTTTCAATATCGTCTCGCAACAGTCGATGGAGATGAAATCTGCACAAAACGCTGATGTTTTCACTACTGTGAGCGACATCACGGCGCAGGAATGTGAACAGTTTTTGTTGAGAAAACCTGATTTTATCACTATTAACGGAATAAATTCAGATTTTAATAAAGATAAAAAGAGTGAAGGGTGTAGAGTGAAGAGTAGAGAGAGGATCTTCACCGTCATCGATGCTCTTTGTGGAAAAGAAGTTTCGAGAGATTCGATGTTGATTATAAACAGCGGTCGCTATGAGTTCCATAACAAAGGTATCGACCTGTATATCAAGATGTTAGCGAAGCTGAACCATGACGAGAGTCTTAAACGTGACATCGTCGCGGTGATAGCAGTTCCTGGCAATATTGCAGGACCGTCGAAGGATTTGCAGCATCGTCTGAATAAAGAAGTTGCGATTGTTGGTCATACAGAGTTTCCTTGTACGCACTATGTTCATGATTATCAATGGGATATGGTGCTGAACGCTTTGCATGACAACGGCTTGCAAAACAATGAAGGCGACCGTGTGAAAGTGATGTTCATCCCGGCATATCTGAACGGCAACGACGGTGTTTTCAATATCAAATACAATGAATTCCTTTATGGATTCGACCTCTCAGTGTTCCCATCATATTATGAGCCATGGGGTTACACGCCGCTTGAAAGCATCGCACACGGCATCCCGACAATAACGATGGACGTTTCAGGATTTGGAAAATATATCCAAGGTAAAAAGATTGATAATGAAGCTGTTACGGTTATCCATAGGGAAGAAGGAAATGAAGATCAGCTGGTTAACGAAATGGAGAAAGTGGTGCTGAAAATGGCATCTCATTCTGAACAAGAAAACGCTGAGATCTCGAAAAAAGCAATAGAGATAGCGTCTTCTTTGATTTGGAAAGACTTGATAACCAATTATTTGGAAGCATACGACCTTGCGGTAAGGAAATCTGGAGGAAAAGATTATATAAAACAGAGCAAAAAATATTCGGAAGTGTTAAGAAATTTTGACTTTAAGAAACAGGATGCGCCGACTTGGAAGAAGATTTTGATTGAGCCGGTGTATTCGGAGGAGATGAAAAAGTTGCAGGAACTCTCCAACAACCTGTGGTGGTGCTGGAATGTGGATGCCATAGAATTGTTCGAAAGCATTGATCCTGTTGCGTTTGAGCGTCTTGAGCAGAACCCGATAGCATTGATGAAGAGCCTCACAAAGTCGCAGATTGAAGACTTGGAGAATGACGCTAAATTCGTCGAGAAACTGAATAATGTCTATGACAAATTCAAGAAATACATGTCGGTGAAGCCTGCCGACGACAACAAAATCGCTTATTTCTCAATGGAATATGGCCTTTTGAAGTCTCTGAAGATTTATTCAGGCGGCCTCGGAATCCTTGCTGGCGACTATCTCAAACAAGCTTCCGATTCGAACGCTAATTTATTGGCTATCGGATTGTTATACCGTTACGGCTACTTCAATCAGGAGCTCTCGGTGTGGGGCGATCAGCTCTCACAATATCTGCCTCAGAAGTTCTCGATGCTGCCATTGGAACCAGTCCGCGACGAAGAAGGCAACTGGGTGACGATAAGCATAGCATTTCCTGGCAGAAGTGTATATGCAAAAGTGTGGAAAGTCAACGTGGGAAGGATAAGCTTGTATTTGCTCGACACAGATATTGAGCAGAATTCGCAAGACGACCGCGCTATCACGGGACAGCTTTATGGTGGCGACAGCGAGATGCGTATCAAACAGGAGATTTTGCTCGGCATTGGCGGTATCAGAATGATTAACGCATTGAATATCAAGCCTACAATATATCATTGCAACGAAGGTCACGCAGCGTTCTGCGGTCTTGAGAGGCTGAGTAGGTACGTCGCAAAACATAACCTCGATTTTGACGTGGCAATGGAGCTTGTGCGCACTTCGACATTGTTCACTACGCACACGCCTGTTCCGGCAGGTCATGATGCTTTTGAGGAGAATCTGATGAGGACGTATCTGTCGCAATTCCCAGGCAGAGTTAACATTTCGTGGGAAGACTTCATGAATATGGGACGCATGCGCCACAACGACCCGAACGAGAAATTCTCGATGAGTGTTTTGGCGGTGAACCTCAGCCAGGAAGTCAACGGAGTGAGCCGTATTCACGGTAGAGTGAGCCGCGAGATGTTCCAGCAGATGTGGCCAGGCTATTTCGCCGAGGAGAACCACATAGGGTATGTCACCAACGGCGTGCATCTCCCGACATGGGCCGACAAACACTGGCAGCGCTTATATGATAAGGTGTTGGGCGAAAACTATCTCGAAAACCAGTCGGATCCTACAGTTTGGGAAAAGATTCAGAACGTGCCTGACAAAGATTTCTGGGCAATTCGTAAAGAATTGAAACACAATCTGATAGAGTTTATTAAGGTAAAGCTTGCCGATGACATGCGTCGTCGCTCAGAGAGCCCGAAACTCATCATCGAAACGTTGGAAAAACTCAACGAAAACGCTTTGATTATCGGCTTTGCAAGACGTTTTGCAACATATAAACGTGCTCATCTGCTGTTCAGCAACCTTGAAAGATTGGCGGAAATCGTCAACGACCCGAAACGTCCGGTCATCTTCTTGTTTGCAGGTAAAGCGCACCCGAACGACAAGGCAGGTCAGGATTTGATTAAGAATATTATTGAGGTAAGCAGAAAGAAGGAGTTTATTGGTAAAGTGTTGTTTATCAATAACTATGATATGGAAATCGGTAAGCTGTTGACCTCGAGTGTCGATATTTGGATGAACACACCAACGAGACCTTTGGAAGCATCAGGAACGTCGGGCGAGAAGGCTGCGATGAACGGAACGCTTAATTTCTCGGTGCTCGACGGCTGGTGGGCAGAAGGCTATCGTCCGAAAGCAGGCTGGGCTATCAAAGAGGAGAGGACTTACGACGACCAGCGTTATCAGGATGAGCTCGATGCCGAGACGATTTACGACACATTCGAAAATGAGGTTATCCCGCTGTATTACAATAGAGACAAGGACGGCGTACCGTGCGAGTGGATACAGTGCATGAAGAACGACATGATGCAGATTGCGCCATTCTACACTATGAAACGTATGCTCGACGACTATTTCAGCCAATATTACAACAAGCTCATCGAGCGCACCAACTGGATGAAGGCTAACAGATACGCAAAGGCTTTTGAGATTGTCGATTGGAAACGCAATGTGGAGGCTAACTGGGACAAGATCGAGGTGGAATCCATCAAGGTGCCGGATCCTGATGTGCGTCCGCTGAACTTCGGCGATGTGTTCATTGCTGAAATAACACTGAAGACACCAGGCTTGAAGAAAGGTGATGTGGGCATGGAGTTGGTGTTTGCCGACAAGGATAACGATGTGATAGACAAGGTGGTACATGTCGAACAGCTATCGTTAGTCGATTCTGGTGAAGGCTGGGCGAGATATTACATCAGCATGCCGATGGAGCATGCGGGAATCTTCAATTACACCTTCCGCATCTTCCCGACAAACGAGATGTTGCCGAACCGACAAGACCTGGCTCTTGTTAAATGGGTTTAGTTATGAACAAGAAAAAGATAGTGTATATTCACGGTTTCGGAGGCTCGCCGTTTACGCAGACGGTGGGCTTCCTGAACTTGTATTATCCTGACTATGAATGGTGTGCGCTTGAAGTTGACCATCATGCAGGGGCTTCAATTAAGAAAATCAACGATTTCGCGAAAGAAAACAATGTTTTTGCCATGATTGGCACATCATTGGGCGGTTTTTATGTGCTTTGCAGCGATTTCACTGGTCCGAAGTTGGTGATAAACCCTGTCATCGAGCCGATGAAGTCGTTAAAGAAGAGCGTGGGAACAGTTCAATATCATGCTCGCAGAAGCGATGGTGCCACTTCGTTCAAGTTCACGATGCAGGATCTGTTTGAGTTCAAGAAATTCAAATTCACTGTAAATGACAATGTCACATGTCATCATTGTGAGCATGACGAGCTCCTTGGCGACGACATCAAACGCGATTACGAGAAAATCTTCAAAAATCGCAAGATGTGCCCGAAGAAAACGCTGCCATCACATATTATTAGTGAAAGCTACGTGAAACATGAGGTCGGGGAATTTTTATCCGTTATTTCTAGATAAATTAAATTGTTTTTATGCCTTAACAGGCGGTTTTTAATGATACTTTTTGATCAAGCAAAAAGTATCATAAAACTGCCTGTTATGGCAAAATATTTTAAAAACCACTTGACAAAACCGAAAATTTGTTGTATCTTTGCAGCATAATTTTTAAAGTTTTATATTATGCCTAAGATTTATGATTACCTTGGAATAGTTTTTTATTCTATTCAAACGAACACGAGCCGCTACACGTTCACGCAAAATTTGGTGATTGCGAAACAGTATTCATTATTATTTTTGAAGATGGCGTTTTGAAGAGGATAGAAACACGCAACACCAAGGGTTTTGATCCGCTTCCGTTAGCAAAATATAGGGAAGCGATGCGTTTTGTAGAGAAATATGCCGTTGAGATTGCAATAAAATGGCATAAGGTTTTTGTTTTGAAAGAAAAAATTGTTTGCGAAGAGATTACAAAGAAAATATGAATAAGTTTAAAATTGTTGATGCTCAATATGTTGAAGGCTATAAATTAAAAATAACCTTCGAGGACAACCATTGTGTTTTCGTCGATTTTGAACCGTTTTTTTTAAAGAATCCGAGCCCAGTTTATGAAGAATATCACGATTTGTCACGTTTCAAAGAGTTTAAAGTTGAAAACGGCAACGTGGTATGGGGTGATTCGTGGGATTTGATTTTTAATCCAAAGAATCTGTATTACAACGATTTAGTTACCAATTTTGAGAATTAAACACCTCCATTGCAATAGCAGCGCACGCCTCAGCATCGGCTAACGCATTGTGATGTTTGTTCTTTTTGTTGAAATCGTAGCCGCATGCTGCAGCAGCTGTTTGAAGTTTGTGGTTTTCCAAGTCGGGGAGGACGATTTCAGAGGCACGTTTTGTGTCGTAGATTTTGAAGCGTTTGCGCCCCATTTTGTAATATTCAAATAGCGAGTTCAGGCAGCGTTTTTCAAATTCGTAACCGTGTGCCACGAATGGTAATCCTTTGAGTTTCTTTTCAATATGATTCCAAATCTGGGGGAATATAGGCGCATCGTCGGTGTCTTTTTTCTTGATGCCGTGAATCTTGCTGGTGTAGAAGTCGTAGTAGTTCGGCACAGGTTTCACGAGACTGTAGAACTCTTCCACAATCTCGCGGTTGCGCACGATTACGATTCCCACGCTGCAGACGCTGGTGGTTGCAGCATTCGCCGCCTCGAAGTCGATTGCGACGAAGTCGGGGAGGTCGGGCAAGATGTTGTCGTCAGGCTTTGATTTCGCAGTAGTAGATGTCGATGCCATCGTCTTCAAACATTGCTTCACTCAGACAATACTGACCCGGACGGTCGTCCTCTTGGAAAAGATAAACTGAAGCTTTGTGGAATGTCAGAGGCTTCTGGTCGGCCGACAGTTTCTGCACCGTTTCGTATGAGATGCCTTCAATCTTGCAGAGCTTCATCATCGCTGCAAGGTCGAGGTCGACGTTCAGAAACATGTCCTTTTTGCCTTCTTTCCACGCAATGCTGATGATTCCCGTGGTGTAAAGCTCAAAATCTTTTATTTCGATTTTTTTCATTTTTTAATTATTATGTCACCTTCGGTGAGAAATTTTTCAAATTATTTTCGGCCTTATTTTGTTTAATTTGAAATAAATTTGTTTAATTTTTCGCCTTCAGGCGATTTATATTTTCAATTTTTTCCAGTTTGCAAATTTTATATAAAGTACTGATACTAAGCCAATTAAGCCACCGTAGATGTATTCGCACGTCCACACCCATTCAACCTTGGTGGTGATGCCTGTCAAGACCCAGACATAAATGATGTAGAGAATCAGGATACCGAATTCAAGCCAAAGTGCCGCGTTGGTGTTGCCGGTTCCAGACACCGACTCAAATATGACTGCTCCCATCGCCTGGAATAATATCGCACCGCAAATCACATAAATGGAAGGGATGGCGGCGTTTGCAAGCACCATATCGTCGGTGTAGATGCTCATCACAGTGGTAGGGAAGAAGATACACACCAAAATCAGCGGGATGCAGCAGAGAATGCAGTTGAAGACGATTCTGAACACTGTTTTCATGACTTCGTCGGCATGACCTGCTCCGATGATGCGGCTCGTCAAGGTGTTGGAAGTGGCGAGGAAACCGAAGACCGGGATGAACAGAATCATGTAGACGCTGCGAGCGATTGAAGAGATTCCAATGGCTTGTTCGCCCATCTTTTCGACCATGATGAAGAAGATAAACCATGCGCTGAACGAGAACAGCTTCTGGAACATCGTAGGCGTAGCTATCTTGAAGATATTGATAATCAAGTCTTTATTTATTCCATGAGGCTTGAAAAGCTCATATTCGCGCTTGCCTAAAGTGATGTAAGTGTAGACGAAGAAGAACGTCGTGGCGGTGATTTCTGCTATCAGCGAAGCCAAGGCTGCACCGGCTATTCCCATCTCCGGAAGTCCCCAGTGACCGAAAATTAGGCAGTAGTCAAGGATGATATTGACCGTCGCCATGAGTATTGTGGAGTAGGTGATGACTTTAGTGTTGGAAAGTCCAGTGTAGAGCGAGCGGAAGAGGTAGTTAAAGCACACAAAAACGATGCCGAACTGTCGCACGTTGATATATTCCATCGCGCCAGCGTAGATGCTGTCGGATTCGATGATGAAATCGAGGAGCGGACCCGAAAACAGTCGCATTATCAGGAACAAAAGCAGTCCGAAAATGAGTATCGAGGCGGCTCCGTGCTGGAAGATGCTGCCGATTTTGTTATACTCTCTTTCGCCGAAACGTCGCGCTATAATTATCTGAATACCAATGGCTAAGCCCATCGCCATGGTGGTGAACACGAAATAATACATGCCCGCCATCATCGAAGCGCCAAGGGCAATCACGCCGAGGTGACCCAGAAACGCCGTGTCGGTGAAAGTGATGAGCGTCTGCGCGAGTCCGCCAATCATAATCGGAACCGCGATGCGCCAAATTTCCCTTGTCGAAACACTTGTCTTCATTTTCTTTGCAAAAATACAAAAATATTCATTAAAAATGAATAAAATGCCGCTTTTTCCGTTAAAATTATTATATTTGTAAATTGAATTAATCTATTTTTTAAGATAAGATTAAAGTTTTTAAAAAATTGATAATCAAATAATTATAAATATAGATATGAAGAGTTTTAAAAGTTTTGTCTTGATTTTCGCCTTGACGGCAATGATTCCGATGCAGATTTTTGCGCAAAAACTAGCGAAAACAACGTGTTTCGACGAAGAATGCGTATCGGAGATACTCGAAAAAATGATGTCACCTAACGACTCGGTGGCCATTGCGGCGTACAACACTATTATCGCGATGACAGACGAAGCAGGAATGTCTCATGACAGCAGGATGGTAAGTGCGCTGAAAGCCTCGATGATTTCATTTATTATTGAAGGTAAAAATCCTGATGAAAATATATTTTTGATAATGCTTTTCCCGAAATTCTGCTGGGCGGATGACTGTCGTGACCTTATGAAACTAACTGAAAATGAGTTGATTACGCATGACGTTCTAATGGCAGTTGGCGATATCAACGGTTCGGGCAGGTATATAGAAAACTATATCATGCAAAATCACGACAACCTGAAATTTAAGTCGGCATTGGCTTATGGTGTCGGGAAACAGCATATCTCAAGCATGGAGGACGAGCTGATAACTTGGCTGAAAGATGCCGACGAACCGACAAAAGTCGAGATTTATAAGGCACTTCTGGTGATTCGCAGCAACGATAAAACCACTTCCATTATTAAAAAAGGTGCTAAGAAATTGCTGAAAAGCAAGTTTTCATCGAGCAGAGTCGCGGCTTTGGAGATAATTGCCGGTATCGATGGTGAAAAGGCTATGCCGACGCTGTATAAGGCTCTGAAAGATAAGTCAGGCGACGTCAGAGTTGCAGCTCTTGACCTGATGAAACCGTATGTTAATCAAGTGGTTGTGGCGAAAGTGATGAAGATATGCAAGAAAGGCGACGCTTTGGTCGACGCCATCAACTGGCTAGGAGATATCAAAAACGACACTCAGATGGAGCTTGTGATGCAACAGCTTTCGTCGACGAATCCGAAGGCGGTAGAGGCAGCTATCCGTGCAGTTTTCAAGATTGACTATGCAGCTGGCATTGATGCCGTGAAACCTATGTTCGGCGGTAAGTATCAAGAGGTTATAAAAGAATCTATGATTTCGTACGAGGGCGATTATAACGCAGTTCTTGGCGATGTGATGAGACATGGCAATTCTACGCAGCAGTATGGGGCCTTGCAGATTCTTGAATGCCGTCCGACGATGGCATTGGGTGAGCGAGTGAAAGATCTCGTTTATTCTTCCAATCCCGCTGTGAGAGATGAAGCATATAAATTGCTCAAACTTGTGATGACGATGACACAGACCCAATATCTGATGACTCTGCTTGAAAATTGCGATGACAAATATGTTGAGGATGTTCAGCTTGCAATAAAAAATACGACTAAAACCATGTCTGACGACAAAAAGGATGAGCTCGCATCGACACTGAAGCATGTAAGAGCTGATGTGATGCCTCGTTATTACAATGTTTTCGCGTATTTTGGCACTGAGTTGTGTGTCGATAAACTGATTGACGCATATCAAAACGGATCATATAAATTTGAGGCTAAAGAGGCGTTGCTGCTTGTTGAAAACGAACAGTTCCAAGAGAAGATAAATAATGTGTTGAAATAATTCGGACTTCGAATCATGAGAGTTAAGTCGTTGATAGTAATAGTGTTGTTGTCTGCCTTCTCGATGGTGAGAGCGCAGATGAACGATGCTTTGCTCGAAAAAATCGACTTCAACGACACGACTTTGATAAACACTGAATTTTTGAATACTACGCTTGCGGAATATATCGATTCTGCCCAGGATCCGGAAATGTCGGCGGGAAATCAGATGTACAATTACATCTTAGCTGCTGACAACGTGTTAAGAAACTGTACGGTTTATCCGATGTATAAGTATGTGTATCAATATCTTATCAGTGGATTTTCGGAACTTGGCGCTAATATGGTGATTGATTATATGGTACGGCTGCCTTATTTGGAGTATGTTGAAGCCAGCGATGAGCAAAGAAATGAAATAATCAATATCGCCGAATCATATAATAGGGTTAAAATAGGATTTGAAGCTCCTGATATTGAATGTGTTACGATCGATGGCAAGCATTTTCACCTATACGAAGTTAAGGATAGATTTACAATAGTTTTGTTTTGGTCGTATTCCTGTCCACATTGCCGTGACTTGATCAAGGAACTTGCAGAATTTGCTGATAAAAACGGGGATGTTACAGTTGTAACAGTGAATGTTTCAGGTGATTTGAAAAAAGTTAAGCGACTGTTGAAAAAATCTGGGACAGACAAATACTATAACATTTGTGATGGCAAAGGTTGGGACTCGCAAATCGTTGAAGATTATGCAGTTGACATGACGCCATCGCTCTTTTTGCTGGATGAGGACAAGATTATTATTGCGAAACCATTTGATATTGATGAAATAATAGAATTTTTTGATTGATGAGAAAGATTTATATTTTTATTGCATTTCTGGCTTTTAGTTTGACCGCAGCAGCGCAGTCTGACGAAGACCGTTGGGTGGACTCGGTTTACAATTCTTTGACGCAGGAGCAGCGTGTGGGACAGCTTGTCAATGTTAGGGCGAACCTGCCCAATAAGCCGTATTTTGGTGAAGTTCAACAGCTTATAGAGAAATATAACATCGGTGGTGTGACTTTTTTCCGCACCGATGCGACTCCGTTGCTGAAACAAGTGAACCAATGGCAGGCGATGGCGCAGACTCCATTGATGATTGCCATTGATGGTGAATGGGGCCTCGGAATGCGTATAAATGACGGTATCTCTTACCCTTACCAGATGACGCTTGGAGCTATTCAGAATCAAGAACTTATAAGTGAGATGGGCGCTCAGATAGCTGAGCAATGCAAGCGTATCGGTATAAATGTCAATTTCGCGCCGGATATCGACGTGAACAATGAGCCTACAAATCCGGTGATTGGGATGCGGAGCTTTGGCGAGAATCCGAAAGCTGTGGCTGAATACGGAACAAAGTATGCGCTGGCACTTCAAAACAATGGAGTTCTTCCAACAATCAAGCACTTCCCGGGACATGGCGACACCAAAACCGACTCTCACGAGACATTGCCGAAAGTTGACAAGAAGCTTAACGAGATAAAAAAGACGGAGCTGTATCCTTTTGGATATCTTATAAATAAAGGTGTGGACGGCGCCATGGTCGGGCACCTGTATATGCCAGCTTTGGAACCGGTGACAAATCTCTCATCGTCGATTTCGAAAAACGTTGTGACTGGACTTTTGAAAAACGAAATGCGCTTTGAAGGCATAATTTTCAGCGATGCGATGGAGATGAAAGGCGCATATAAAGGCGTTCATCCTGATAGCGTCGGATTAAAAGCAATAATGGCAGGAATTGATGTCGTATTGATGCCTATAAATCCTGAAAATACAATACAAGTTATTGTAAATCAAATGGATAATGAAGATGTTGCAAATAGAGTGGAGGAGAGCTGCAAGAAAGTTTTGAGGTATAAATATCGTCTTGGCGTGAATAATTATGTGCCGCAGCCAGAGGTCGGCGTGGAAAACGATTTGAATCAAGTGAGATATTACAATCTGAAGCAAAGGCTTTATAATGAAGCAGTTACGATGCTTAGAAACGACAGAGAAATGCTGCCGCTCGACAAATCGCAGACAGTTGCCGTGGTGACTTTCGGTAAGAAGGATAACGTTGCCAAAAAACTCAAAAGCGAAGGTTATGACGTGAATGTCTATCTTGTTGATAATGATTTGAAAAACGGTCAAAAACAAAGGTTTATCAATGAGTTGAAGAATTACCGACAAGTTGTGGTGAATATCCAGAACACCTCGATTTATGCGACAAGAAACTTCGGCATAACCGATGATATGATTGATATTGTCAAGGCATTGAGTGTCAAGAATAATCGAATGGTTTTCAACCTGTTCGCATGTCCGTATGCCATGAATTTGTTCAAATTCAAGAAACTGCCTGCAGCGGTGATTGTCGCGTATGAAGACACGCAATATGCAGTGGATGCTGTCGTCGGCGTGATGGTAGGCAAGATCAATCCTACTGGAAAACTGCCGGTCACGATCAATAAACAGTTCAAAGTTGGAAGCGGATTGAGTTTCGAAAACATGCTCACGCCTGAGACTTTGCCTGTTGAACTTATTGATAATGAATATATTAGCATGATAGACTCTATTGCGCAAAATGGCGTTGACATTGGCGCATATCCTGGCTGTCAGATTCTTGCCATGAAAGACGGTAAAATTATTTATGAGAAAAATTTCGGACATTTCACCTACAGCGACGAGCATGAGGTGCAGAGTGACGATGTTTATGATATCGCTTCGCTGACCAAGGTTTTTGCTACCACTTTTGCGATGATGAAGCTTTACGACGATGGCAAAATCAGTCTTGACAGCAAGCTCAGCGATTATTTCCCATACCTAAGAAATACTGATAAAGCCGACATCAAACTGATAGAAATCATGACACATCAGGCTGGCTTGACAGCTTGGCTTCCGCTGTATCAGGATATGATGAAAAACGGCAAGCCTGACCCTGACATTTTCAGGAAAACCATTGATGAGGAGCACACGGTGAGGGTGGCGAAAGACATGTATATCTCTGAGGATTTCAGGTTTGAATTATATGAGACTGTGAAAGAGTCGGAAACTATTGAAAAACGGTATAAATACAGCGATTTAGGTTTTTATTTCCTTCCGAAAATAGTGGAGATGGTGACCAATATGCCGTTTGAGAAATATCTTGAGGAGAGTTTCTACAAGCCGCTTAATTTGAATCATATCTATTATAAACCATTGAAACACATTGAGATAGATAAAATCGCACCGACTGAAAACGACACTTATTTCAGGATGCAGCAGCTTCAAGGTGATGTGCATGATCAAGCCGCTGCCTTGATGGGCGGTGTCGCAGGTCATGCCGGACTCTTTGCCAATGCCCGCGACCTCGCTGTGATGTTGCAACTGCTTCTTAATGAAGGATATGCAAACAACAGACAGTTTTTGTCAGATTATACGATTAGAAAATTCACTACAGCGCCGTTTGCCGACAATATGAACCGTCGCGGCATCGGGTTTGACAAACCTGAGGTCGACCCTTCGGTGAAGTTCTATACCCCGGCAAAGCAGTCATCGATGAGAAGCTTCGGACATACAGGTTTTACTGGTACTTTCGTGTGGA
This sequence comes from uncultured Bacteroidales bacterium, assembly GCA_905234275.1. GTDB lineage: Bacteria > Bacteroidota > Bacteroidia > Bacteroidales > F082 > Limimorpha. The sequence goes on from CAJOHD010000005.1 coordinate 48,210, forward strand.
CTGACCCTGAAAACAACTTGATTGTGGTGTTCTTGTCCAACAGAGTTTATCCGGATGCATCCAACAACAAACTTGCTAAAAACGACATCAGGACTAAGATTCACGAATTATTTTATGATGCCGTTAAGTAGCACTCGTCATTTCGAGCGAAGCGAAAGCATTCACCTTGGTGAATAAATCTTCTATAAATTGAATACATTTTTGTTAAAGATATTATTTTTATATATAATTTTGTAAGTCATTTAAGTTGAAACTATGTCAAACCAAGCAAAATATGATTCTCTGAGAGAGACGTTCGAGTCGTTATGCTATCAGGATTTCCATTATTCTGTGGAAAACGGCGACTTTTTTGCGAGTTTTGACTTTGTTTTATCTCCAGAAATCGCCTTTCATCCTTGTTTCCGCATTCCTGCACGCCCATTTTATCATTGGGACTCCATACCGAAACCTATTCTCGACAATCTCATTTTCCACATCGGCATGATTGAGCTGATAAGCTATTGGAAAATCGCGTGTCCGAAGAATGTTGTCATAAAGCCGTTTGCACTTGACGAAGAGCAGATTCGCTGGTGGAAGAAGCTGTATTTCAATGGTTTAGGGGAGTTTTTCTATGTAAATGGAATTGAGACGACTATTGATGAGTTTATGACCATTACATTCGATACGTCATGTCGACTGGAGCGAAGCGGAGTGGAGACATCTCCGACTAACAATGCCGCGCTTCTGCATGAGCAGACTCTCATCCCAGTGGGTGGCGGCAAGGACTCCGTCGTGACCCTTGAACTCTTGAAAAACCGTGTCCCAGCTATCCCTTTGATTATCAATCCTCGTGGCGCTACAAAAGAATGTGTCGCAGCTGCTGGATTCAGCGAGGATCAGACAGCGATAGTGAAGCGCACATTGGACCCTACGATGCTGAAGATGAACGCAGAAGGCTATCTCAACGGTCATACTCCGTTCTCGGCATTGTTGGCGTTTTATACCATTTTGCTGGGATTTGCAACGAATTCGAAGTACATTGCGTTGTCGAATGAGTCGTCGGCAAACGAACCAACGGTGCCCGACACTGAGATTAACCACCAGTACAGCAAGTCGGTGGCGTTTGAGAACGATTTCAGACATTATGTCGCTAAATATATTGACGCTGATATTCAATACTTTAGCTTCCTGCGACCTCTCAACGAGCTACAGATTGCGAAGCTGTTCAGCCGCGCAAAAGATTACCATAAAGTGTTCAAGAGCTGCAACGCCGGCTCGAAAACCGACTCCTGGTGCGGTAAATGCCCGAAATGCCTGTTCACTTGGCTCGCGTTGTCACCGTTCATCTCAAGAAAAGATTTAATTGAGATTTTCGGAAAGGACTTATTGAGCGACAAAAACTTGCGACCGATTTTGGACCAATTGGACGGCTCGGTGGATGTGAAACCATTTGAATGCGTCGGCACAGTGGGAGAGGTTCGTGCCTGCGTCAACAGAATCTTGCAAACCGATGATAATCTGAAAGATACAATTCTTGACGGAGTCGCAAAAACCAACGACATGACCGTTGATGATTACGTCGCTCAGTTCGATGAAGGCAACAACCTGCCAGATTTGTTTAAAAACATCTTGAAGGAGGGACTGAATGATTAGTAACAGCGTCATATTCAAACGGCTTCGCGGCAAGCGCATCCTTATCCTCGGGTTTGGGCGAGAAGGCAAGTCGTCGCTGGCGTTTATAAAAAAATATCTGCCCCATGCCATCGTCGGTGTCGCCGATAAAAATGCCGAAGCGCTGAAAGATTTAAGCGGAGTTGCGACTTATTCTGGTGAGAACTACTTCGATGCCATCAACGACTATGATATTGTCCTTAAAACGCCAGGCATCTCGCTTCTAGGAAAAAATGTCGATTTGTCGAAAATCACATCGCAAACAGACCTGTTCCTCGAAGAGTTTCATAGCCAGATCATCGGAATAACTGGAACAAAAGGCAAAAGCACCACTTCAACGCTGATTTATCATCTGTTGAAAGAGTCGGGGAGAGACGCCATTTTAGCTGGAAACATTGGCATTCCGATATTCGACATCATCGAAAAAGTCAGTAATAAAACGATAATTGTGTTTGAGCTTTCGGCGCATCAGCTGCAGTTCATACATCGCAGTCCGCATATCGGGATACTGCTGAATGTGTTTGAGGAACATCTCGACCATTTCGGTACTTTTGAGGCTTATCGTGATGCTAAGTTAAACATTATCAGGAAGATGGATGATGGCGATTGGGCTGTCACCAACGATGATTTCTGTTACGAGGCGGATAAAATGATGATAAAATCGCTCAATTATCAGTATTACGATTTCGATGTTAATTGGGACGATGTTTCGCTGAAGGGTGACCATAACAGATTGAATATCAAGGCAGCACTGTGTGCGATTAACGCATTTGGCATTTCTGCTGACGAGGTGACTCCTTATTTATATACCTTCAAGCCGTTGGAGCATCGTCAGGAGCTGGTTGGCACTTTCGGCGGCGTGACTTTCTACAATGATAGTATTTCCACTATTCCGCAGGCTGCCATCGCCGCTATGCAGACCATCAAAAACGTGACATTCCTACTTCTCGGTGGCTTCGACCGTGAAATCGACTATACTCCATTGATTGAATATCTTACCAAGAATCCTGTCAAGCATATCCTTTATACCGGCAAGGCAGGAAACCGTATGTTCGAGATGCTGCAAGCTGCAGGTTATCAAGGGGATATAAAAAATTTCAAAGACCTCAACGAAGCCTTTGAAATTATTAAGGGTTTATCGAAAAACGGCGACGTTTGCCTGCTTTCGCCAGCCGCCGCCAGCTATGATCAATACAAGAATTTTGAGGAACGCGGACGACTCTTCAAGACATTGTCAAAAGATTTCTCGCCATTATCTTGAATATAGAACAAACAGAACTCATTCCATGGATTATGTGAATCGAATTTACCACAGATAATTGTGGTGTCGAGTTTGTATTTGTATACGTCAAGAGTATCGCCTAATGTGATATAATGATTAAAGTTTTCTGTAAGATAATTATTTAAAAGGTATTCCACTGATGGTCTGATAAATACATCAGATTCATAATACGCACCATTGTAGAAGAAGAAGTCCATTTCACCACATGCGTATGAATAGCCTTGGTTTGTTGTGTATTGATATACCAAAACTGTGTCGCCAGGCAGGAATTGCGCGTTGAAAGGTATGCCGTACAAATCTCTTATTTTGCTAGTGTTGCAACCAAAATCAAAGGTTGGTTGTGTGAAAAGAGCAACATTCACATCAACCGTCATATCCTCATAATCGTTTGATAAAGCAACCTTGGCATTGCCGACGTTTTTGCCATAGATATTTCCGCTGCCCGACACTGTAATGACCTGTATGTGCGGGTCGTTGTTTATGGCTGAATATGTGATGTCATAATCTGATGATGCCGCAATTTGATGATTACCCTGAAGTACCATTGAAATAGGGTTGGAGTCGCTGTAATTCAATGACTTGGATTTCTTCTTGTTATTACAACCTGTGGCCAAAACAGCTAAAATCACCATAAAAAATAATGTCTTTTTCATATCTTGAAAATTTATGACGCAAAATTATAAAAAATTTTCGAAAATTGAATAAAAAAACATAAATTTGCACGTTTGGAAATAAATAACAAATCAAAATATAACTCTATGATTAACAACAACTTCATTAAACGTCATAATGGCCCGACAGAAGCAGATGTTGAAAAAATGCTCAAGGTCATTGGCGTGAAATCGACCGAACAGCTCGTCGATGAGATTATTTCTCCGGATATTCGTCTGAAAAAAGACCTCAATATCGGTCGCGGAATGAACGAATACGAATGCATCAGCCACCTCAAGGCTCTCGGCGCAAAGAACAAACAGTTCCGCAGCTACATCGGAATGGGTTACTACAACGTGATCACTCCAGGCGTCATCACACGTAACATCCTTGAGAACCCGGGTTGGTACACATCATATACTCCATATCAGGCTGAGGTTTCACAGGGCCGTCTCGAGGCTTTGCTCAACTTCCAGACTGTTATCAGCGACATGACAGCAATGCCTTTGGCAAACGCTTCATTGCTCGATGAGGCTACAGCTGCTGCTGAGACAATGCTCATGTTCTACCACGAGCGTACACGTGCTCAGGTGAAAGCCGACGTCAAGAAGATTTTCGTGGCTAACGACATGTTCCCACAGACAATCGAGGTCATCAAGACAAGAGCTCATTTCCTCGGAATCGAAGTCGTTGTTGACGATATCAAGAACTTCAGCGCAGGCGAGGAATACTTCGGCGTCATCGTCCAGAATCCTAACCAGTTTGGTGAAGTCATCGACTACCGCGAAAGCGTTAAGGTTTGGAAAGAAAAAGGCATGCAGGTTGGTGTCGCAGCCGACTTGATGAGCCTCGCTCTTATCACACCTCCAGGCGAATGGGGTGCTGACGTGGTGTTCGGCAGCAACCAGCGTTTCGGTCTCCCGATGGGCTTCGGCGGTCCTCACGCAGGTTACTTCGCAACAACAGAAGCTTACAAACGTTCTATGCCAGGTCGTATCATCGGTATCTCGAAAGACGCCCTCGGCAATCCAGCATATCGTCTCGCATTGCAGACACGTGAGCAGCACATCAAACGTGAGAAAGCTACTTCAAACATCTGCACAGCACAGGCATTGCTCGCCATCATGTCAGGATTCTACGCAATCTATCACGGACAGGACGGCATTAAAGAAATTGCACATCATATCAACTGCCTCGCCGGAAAACTCGCAAAAGAGTTGGAGAAATACGGCGTGAAACAGCTCAACAAATACTTCTTCGACACATTGTTGTTCGAGTTGCCAGAAGGCGCTTGCACATGCAAAGTGAAGGATGCCGCTGAGAAACACTGCATGAATTTCCGTATCATCGACAAGCAGCACTTCGGCATCAGCATCGATGAAACGACATGCCGCGAAGACCTCGACGAGATCGGAATGGTCATCGCTGAAGCTCTCGGCAAGGCTCATCAGCCACTCGTTTGCGACCCTAACTGCCAGAATTTCTGCGGCATCCAGGAAGGCATGAGAAGAACCTCAGCATTCTTGACAGCTCCAGTGTTCTCAAAGTATCGCAGCGAAACCGACATGATGCGTTACATGAAACAGCTCGAGAACCGCGACCTAAGCTTGAACCGCTGTATGATTCCGCTTGGCTCATGCACAATGAAGCTGAACCCTGCAACATCAATGTTCGCACTCAGCTGGCCAGAATTTGGTAACATCCACCCATTCGTGCCGGCAGAGCAGGCTGAAGGTTATCTCGAGATGATCAAAGAGATGGAGAAGGACCTCTGTGAAATCACAGGATTCAAGGGTATCTCATTCATGCCTAATTCAGGTGCTAGCGGTGAATACGCAGGCTTGATGACAATCCGTCGTTACCAGGAGGCAAAGGGCGAAGGTCAGCGTAACATCTGCTTGATCCCTGCATCAGCACACGGAACCAACCCGGCATCAGCAGCCATGGCAGGTCTTCAGGTCGTCGTCGTGAAATGTGATGACCACGGTAACATCGACCTCGCCGACGCTAAAGAGAAAGCCGAACAATATAAGGACACTCTCGCCGCATTCATGGTGACATATCCTTCAACACACGGTATCTATGAAGACGGCATCCGCACCCTCGTGAAACTCGTTCACGACAACGGCGGTCAGGTCTACATGGACGGTGCCAACATGAACGCACAGGTCGGACTCACATGCCCAGGCTTCATCGGTGCTGACGTATGCCACCTCAACCTGCACAAGACATTCGCTATCCCTCACGGCGGTGGCGGCCCTGGCGTAGGTCCTATCGGCGTTGCAGAACACCTCGTCCCATTCCTGCCAAGCCATGTGTGCTTCAAGACCGGCGGCTCAGAGCAGAAAGGCGCAGTGTCAGCAGCTCCATTCGGTAGCGCACAGATCCTCACAATCACCTACTGCTACCTCAAGATGTTGGGTGGCGAAGGTCTTAAGAAAGCTACAATGGGCGCTATCCTAAACGCTAACTACCTGAAGGACAGACTCAAAGATTATTATCCAATCCTTTATACCGGCAACCATGGTCACGTTGCACACGAGATGATTCTCGACATCAACCAGATCAACAAGACAACAGGTGTTGCAGCTATCGACATTGCAAAACGTTTGATGGACTACGGCTTCCACGCACCGACAGTGGCATTCCCTGTTCACGAGACCTTGATGGTCGAACCTACCGAGAGCGAGCCATTGGCCGAACTCGACAGATTCGTCGACGCTATGATCAAGATCCGTCAGGAGATCAAGGACATAGAGGATGGCAAGGCACCTCAGGGCGACAACATCATCTCACACGCTCCTTATACAGCCGAGATGCTTATGGCAAACGAATGGAAATTCCCATTCAGCCGTGAAGAGGCAGGCTTCCCATTGAAGAGCGATGTTCAGGATAAATACTTCCCACATGTCACCAGAATCGACGACGCCTTCGGCGACAGAAATCTGGTCTGCAGAGTAATGGAATAGAGACAGGATTATAATCCGAAAAAGTAGAGACGTACGGCCGTACGTCTCTACTTTTTTAAAAAAAAACATTGACAAAAACCAAAAGATATTGTATCTTTGCGACAAAGATTTAAGAGATTGTTATCTCTACAAAATCCAAAATTAATTCTAAATAATATGAATAAAGACAAGAGTATAAAAGTTGGTCGTTTGAAACTTACTATTGCTAAACAAATCAAACGTAAATGTGCAGACATCTATTTGACACCTAATTATTTGAAACATATAGAAAGACGTCATAAAATAGAATTGGAAAAAGTTGGATTATCAGCAGTTGACTTTGTTTCTGCAGTAGTAAATGGTTATAATCAGATTCGAGAAGGCTCGGGTGATTCAATTCTTTTGGTGATTTTTAATTCTGATTTGAATTATACCGCTGGAATAGATATGTGTTTGTCTGGTGAATACTGGGAAGTTAAGACGGCGGAACCAAGAAAAACTGAGGATATAATAAAAAGAAAACTTCTATGGAAAAAGTAGCACACTCTTTTAACGGATTGTCGCCGTCCGTATCCTTAAACATCTCAGACCATTTCGGCGATCTGCCTGAGATTAGTGCTTGGAACCATAGAAGTTTTCTACATTGCAAAAATACAATTATTTTTTATATGTAACACTTTTTTTGAAAAAAATTACTCCTTTTTCCCAAATGGAATCATGTAACTGTATGTTACCCCCAGAAACATGTAATTGCATACACCAAAATAAATACCAATTCTTGAATGGTTTATATTGGCTCCTAAAGTTCCAAATCCGTAAAACTCGGTCATATCATGATAGGAATGGTTGTATTGTTCAATCGAATATCCGATTTTTAAACTTATAAATGGACTTACCTTTCTTTGGTTAAGATAGTAAGAAAGTTGTCCGAATACAGGTATTGCTCCAATGCCAGGGTCGGCTAATAAAAAACCGGATCCAATACCCAACCCAATATTATGATGTATCATATATTCTATGCTTAGTTGAGGAGAAAATACTACAAATCCTCTCGATACATCAGATTCATATGATAGATTCATTTCCGGAATCAATACAAATTTCTTATCTCTTACAAGATTTGTCGTTTTCTCTTTTTTCAAATCCACATTAACTGTCTTCATGCCATTCCCCTCAACTGCAACGATATCTGAATATGCCTCGTAACCGTCTTTTACGACCTTTATTTTATGTGGGCCTTGTTTTATCGGGTCGCTCACGAAAGGAGTTTTCATCTCCATTTCCTTGCCGTCGATATAAACTGTGGCGCCTTCAAGAGAGCCTGTTTTTACAACGATGTAACCGAAATCGTCAGGATTTGCAGCGGCTGCTGTCGTTAGGGTCTCAAGTCTTTCAATACGATTTACTAATTCTTCATCAACAGCAGGCTTGTTCACCAATGTTAATTCATAACCTCGTTTCGGCTCCATGTCGTATGGAAACCAGAACTCAGTCGAACTCAAATCTGGATGCGAAATTTTCAGGAAAGTGGCGTAGTAGCTGATGTAAAGCCACACTTCGCCGTCTTTGTATTCGGTCTCAAAAAACGTCTGCGCATCACCACCAAACCCAAGTTCACGACGCTGTTTGTCGTTGATGTTTTCAGTTTTAATTTTCAAAACAGCATACGGCTTGTCGTTGTCGTCGAACATCTTCTCGGTGTTGATATTGACAAAACCCTCGACTTTCTTGAACGAGCCTTCTTTCACCTGAAGTTGCGCTGAACATAGGAATCCGCTGATAATCAGGATAATAAGGAGTGATAATTTTTTCATATTGAATATGTTTTTGCAAAAATAACAATAATTAATTACAAAAACAAAATATTGTAGGAATATTTGAGATTCCTCGCACTGCGTGCTCGGAATGACAACCCCAAAAGCAATAAAGAAGCGCGACTTGACGGTCCTTGCTAATTAGCAGTTCCCATCATGCCGCGCCACGGTGATTTATAGTTGGTTGTCATTCCGAACCCCCGAAGGGGTGAGGAATCTCAAACGTTTTTATCGTCTAACAACAACTTTAATTCCTGTCATCTCCTTGCCGTTGGCGATTCTGACGATGTAAACGCCTTCGATAAGGTCGTGACGGATCACGTTGCTGCCTGTTGCGACTGTCTCGCTCAACACTGGCTGACCAACGAGGTTGTAAACCACAACGTTCAATGTCTCGTCGCCGTTGTTCACAATCATGAGCTCGTTGTTGTTGTTCCAGACATCGACATTCAATGCGCTGTCAGGTGTGACTGTCATCTGGACTTCTTCTGCAGTAATCATGATGTCGTCAACTTCCCATGCTGCAGCGCCTTCAGCAATTGTGCTGATGTATTTGAATGCGATGTAGCAGTTGTTGCCACTGAATGCGTCGAGTGAGATCTCACCAGACTCTGTCCAGGTGTAGTTGCCTTCTGACATTGTGAATGACAGCTCGGTCCATTCTGCATCACCAGGATTGTTGCCGTCATAGTCGTTCGAGAAGTAGAGCTCGAGTGCCGGACCAGTGAACTTAGTAGCGTTCATGAAGGTCAATGTGACGTTCTGGTATGCGCGTGCGTTGAGGTTGAAAGCAGGGGAGATGCACCATTGCTCGTTGTCGACATCGTCGCCGTAACCGTTGGCGTTGGCGTACTTGTTGCCAGCGTATGTACCGATAGTCCATGGCTTGTTACCTTCAACAGTGACAAATGTCCAACCGTTCATTTCACCTTCCCAGTCTTGGCTTACGAGCACCACAACGTCTGTTATGATGACATAGCTTGCTGTAGCTATGCCGCTGTCATCGTAGCCTTCCATCATGGCGATAGCCTTGATAGTCACGTCGCTGTCAACGTGGATGGCTTCTGTGTAGACCTCCGACTCTGCTGTTGGGTCGCTGCCGTCCAAGGTGTAGTAAATAGTTGCACCTTCTGTTGCGCAGTTGATTTCAACATCAATCTCTTCATAATATGTACCTGATGCCATGCTGAACACTGGCGTTGCCACTGTTGGTGTCACCGAGCCGCCATAGACAAACAGGTCGAGGAAGAAGTTGTAGTCAGAGCTTGCGATATTGCTTGTCGAGTAAGCGCCGAACTTATTTGAAGTGTTCTTAGCGATGCCACGGTTTGTGGTGGTGCCATTGGTGATGACGAAGCCTGTATAGTTAGGAATCATAGCGCCTTCCTCTGATGTCTGAAGTGCTATGTTCCATTCTGTCTGAACATTACCCGAGAAGTTGGTGCTGCTGCTGTAGCCGAGGCTGTCGCCGGCTGCGTTCACGAGGGTGATGACATCACCGTTCATAAACACGTTCCACAGATATGTGTCAGCGTCATCTGCAATCTCTGCAGGGAGTTTCTCAACGCCACCGTCATTCACTGATGTGAAGAGCACACCGTCAGGTTTGCCTGAAACGACTGCCGGCATCGCGTAGTAACCGTCGCCAACTGTCACGTCGTAACGTGATGCAAGGATGACCTGATCGCCGTCGTGCAAGTCGCTGAGAGCATAGATTCTGTTCCAATCGCCGCCAGGAATAGGTTCTTCTGTCACTGTACCGCTTACTGTTGCAGTCACTTCTAAACCACCGTCCTCAAAGGTGACAACACCGTCCCACTGACCAACATACAAACCTGCCTCGAGTCTTACATAAACTGTAGTAGGTTCAAGGGTTCCAGTAGCTTGGATGCTAATAGTATAAGGCCAGAATTCTTCTCCGTCGAGTGAGAATTCATAATGGGTGTTACTGCATGTGATAGTAATACCACCAGTAGTTCCGCCTGGCGCTGGAGGCAAGTTGCCGCCTGAAACAGTGAATGTCTGTACCGCTGAAGGACCATTTCCAACGATATAATTGAATCCGCTCAAAGCGTTAGGTGTCACTGTCAGATATGGCTCTGTGGTGAATCCCATCAAAACTATATCATCAACTTCCCAAGCTGCAGCCTCAGTCTCTGTTGAGGTGTACTTGAATCCGATGTAGCAGTTGTCGCCAGTGAAGCTACTGAGGTCGATGCTTCCTGACTCAGCCCATGTGTATGAACCTGTCGACTTGTTGTACTCGAGCTCAACCCATGTTGCTGTTGCAGGAGTCTCGCCGTTGTAATTGTTCGAGAAGAATACCTGCATATCCGGACCATTGTAGTTCTTAGCGTTTCTGAAGTTCAAGTTTACATTGCTATAGGTGTTGAGATTGAAAGCAGGGGAGATGCACCACTGCTCGTTCACGCCGCCGTTGTAGCCGTTGGCGTATGCGTAGTGGTTGCCGCTGTATTGTGCGATAGTCCATGCGTTGCCGCCTTCCACTGTAACAAATGTCCAGCCGTTCATGTCGCCTTCCCAGTCTTGGCTGAAGATGGTGACAGCACCTAATATAATATTGTACTCAGCTGTTGCGATGTTACTGTTATCATAGCCTTCCTTCATGGCAATAGCTTTGATAGTCATGCTTGAACCGACTGCGATAGGCTCTGTGTAAACAGCACTTTCTGATGTCGGGTCGCTGCCGTCCAATGTGTAGTAAATAGTTGCGTCAGCTGTGCTGCATGCTATTGTAACTTCTTGTGCCTCATAGTAGGTGCCTGCATCTGGTGTGAATGTAGGTGTTGCGCATGTCAATGTGCCGCCGCCTACTGTTGCAAACATATCGATGAAGAAGTTATAGTTGTCAGCAGCCATGTTCTGTGTATGGTAAGGACCGAAGTTGTGGTTGCTGTTCAAAGCAAAGGCTCTTACTGCATTGTTGACGTTGTTGATAACGAAAGCTGAATAGTTAGGAACCATTGCTGTTGCCTCAGAAGTCTGGTATGTGATTGCCCATGCAGTGTTGTCGCCGCCTGTGGCGAAGTTGGTGCTGCTGGTGTATCCGAGTACGTCGCCGTTGGCGTTGGTGAAGGTGTAGTTAGCACCATTCACATCCACTGTCCAGTAATATGTTGCCTCTTCATCTGTGATTTCTGCCGGCAATGTCTCGCCGTTGCTTACTACGCTTGTAAACAACACGCCTGTTGGCTTGCCTGATGCCTGTGCTGTCATTGCATAGTATTCGTTGGCATTCTCATTGTAACGTGCTGCGAAGACCACCTTCGAACCGCTTGTGAGGGTTGAAAGGTCAGAGATACGAGTATAGTCGGCACTTGGCTGTGGCTGGCTGGTGACACTACCGCTCAATGCGACGTACAATGTGTCAACTTCTGCTTGAGCAATAGTCAGACTTTCTTCGTATGTTCCAATTTCAAGACCTGCTTTCAATCTCACCTTGATGGTGTAAGTGTAAACGCCAGTGTAGGTGTTGATTGTGATGTTGCTTTCAGGATAGAAGCTCTCGCCTGGGAATGATGAAATCTCATAGTTTTCCGAAGCGTAGATGTGTGTAGGAGCTGTGAGGCTTCTGCCGTTGATGACGAAAGTCTTAATTGTTGAAGGACCTTCTTCATAAACGTAGTTGAATCCTGACAGAGCCGCCGGTGTGATAAAGATTCCTGCAGGATGTGTGAATGTTACGTCAGCTGCATTTGCAACGCGGAGCTGTGGGTTATTGTAGCATCCAACGATACCTGTCACCGTCACGATATCGTTTTCTTCAAGACCTTCCACAACTGGCATCTTATAGATGTTCAATGTGCTCTCGCCTTGAGTGATAGGTGTGTTGTTGCTGGTGTTGATGGTGCCGATGGTTGCCTCAACAATCTGTACGCGTGTCGACTGTAACATCTTGTTGCCGTTATGGTCTGCCAAGATCTCATCGATGGTCTTCACTGACACAGGAAGTGGGTTGCCGCTCGACAATACCAGGAACTGGTTCTCATCACCACCGTTAATGGCTGTGAGTTCGGTGAGACCGTTATACACAGTCTTCTTTCCGTAGCCTTTCACCATGTCGCCTAAAGATAATGCTGAAGGAACAGTGTTGCTGTTGAGATACAAATCGATACCGGCTGTTGCGTCTTGCACGTAAACATTTCTTCCGTCGATAAATGTGACGATGCCTTGTACCAATGCATACTGATTGTTTTCCAAAGCTCTTGCCGCTGCAATGGTCATCGGTTGGATGATGGTGTATGTCGCTGATGCGATAGAGCTGTTGTTCATGCCTTCTTTTACAGCAAATGCCTTGACTGTCGTTGTTGTGTCAACAGTGAATGCAGCAGCATAAACTGTGCTTTCAGTTGTCGGGTCGCTGCCGTCTAAGGTGTAGTAAATAGTTGCACCTTCTGTTGCACATGCTAATGAAACTGTCTGTACACTGATGTATGAACCTGCAATAGGAGTGAATGTAGGGTCTGCGACATGTGCGAGCTCTGTGAAGGTGGCGTTCACTGTCACATTACTTGCTGGCATAACAAACTTCATCGTCTCAAGGCTGATGTTGTTAGTGGTTGTGCCGTAAGTGTATGTCAATGTTGCCAACTCATATCCTGATGCAGGTTGAGCTGTCACTGTGATGGTGTCGCCTTCTTCTGCTGATGTAGGAGCTGCTGTAACTGTGCCGTTGGTGATGCCTTCAGCGATGCTAACTGTATAATATGTGTGAACTGGTGCCTCGCCGAGAACGAAGATCTCAATCTCTGTGTTCTCAATATTGGCTCCGATTGATGTGTATGTGCGCCAGTTACTGTTGTTGTATACGCCTAAATAGCGGCTGAATGCTACATTCTTGAATCCGTGATAGTTAGGTTTATTGGCATCTGTGATGTCAAGTTGCCAAACCTTGTTGTCGTTTGTACCAACTCTAACACCGTTGTTTGTGTTTGTTGTGTAGAGGAATGTTTCAGCATTGATAGGGTTAATGGTGTAACCGCCGTCAACTGCCTTGATGTTCCACTGTAAAGCCTCGTCAATCTGACCTGTGATGGCATCGTTTTCAATAGTAACTGCCACTGCCGATGGTGCTGCTCCTGTGCCGTTTGCACTTGTCAATGCATAACCGCCAGCCACATCTACAATCATGTAAACGCCATTGTCTGTGACATCGGTGTGAGTGACTAACTTATTGAATGTCAATGTTGGAGTAGGAGTGATAGTGTAAGTTGCTGAAGCGATCTCACTGTTGTTCATGCCTTCTTTCACAGCAAAAGCCTTGACTGTTGTTGTTGTGTCAACTGTGATTGCTGTAGTATAGGCTGCGCTTGCTGTTGTCGGGTCAGTGCCGTCGATTGTGTAGTAGATAGTTGCACCTTCAGTAGCGCAAGCAATTGTCACATTCTGAGCCTCATTGTATGTGCCGGCTGCAGGTGTAAATGTAGGAGTTGCAACTGGCAGCATCGGAGTCTCGTGAATTGTCACGTCGCTTGCCAATGCAACACGAAGCTGTGGGTTGTTGTAGCATCCGATGACACCGATAACGTCAACGGCGTCACCTGCTGATATGCTGTCCAATGCCGGCACCTTGTAGATGTTGATGCTGTTTTCACCTTGAGTGAGCGGGGTGTTGCTGCTGGTGTTGATAGTTCCAATAGTGGCGTTCTCAATCTTGACGCGTGTTGACTGTAAAGCATTGCTGCCTGAATAGTCTGCCAAAATCTCAGCAATAGTTTTCACTGCCAAAGGAAGTGTGTTGCCTGATGAAATCACACTGAATTGTGATGCATCACCGCCATTGATGCCCGAAAGTTCGATAAGACCGTTGTACAAGGCTTTCTTACCATATGCCTGAACCTTGTCGCCAAGGGCTAAGCCGCTCGGAACAGTGTTGTTGTTCAAAAAGAGATCGATACCTGCTGTCTCATCTTGGACGTAGATGTTTCTTCCATCAATGAATGTCACAACTCCCTGTACCAAAGCATATTCGTTAACTGCCAATGCTCTTGCTGCTGCAATAGTAATTAGTGTCGGAGCATCTTCAATGGTGTATGTCGCTGAAGCAATACTGCTGTTGCTCATTCCAGACTTCGCTGCCATTGCCTTCACTGTTGTTGTCTGGCTGATAGCGATAGGAGTGGAGTAGACCGCACTTGATGTTGTAGGGTCGTTGCCGTCCAATGTGTAGTAAATTGTAGCACCTTCAGTTGTGCAAGCAATAGTCACATTCTGTGCCTCATAGTAAGTACCAGCTGCGGGTGAGAATGTTGGTGTTGCAACACTCTGTTGACCGCTTTCCTTGTAGAACTCAGCTTTTATAAATTGTAAAAATTTATTGCTTGTCTGTGTTATAGTTATGTTGTATATGATTTTGAAATACTTGTTCGACCAGTCGGCAGAGGTAGGTCTGTTAAATGTGGTGGTCGAACTCGCTGCAAAATCTCCAGTCAATGTACTTGTAGGATTGCTGAAATCGGCATTTGCAGAAACAATCAATGTCATTGAATTGACAGTGACATTAGCCGCTGTTCCGTGTGTCACAACAATCTTTGTGATGTTATCCGATATTGTACCCGTTGAATAAATAGGACGGTTCTCATTGGTAAGACTCTTACCGCCAATGCGCCAAGGATTCATAGTGGTGTTGCCCATTACCATCCAAGTGAGATTGTCCTGGGTAATTTCACTTTCAGTTGCATAACCAGATGAACCTCCTGTTATGGTTCCATCCAATGTGTACGCAACAACTTCTTCTCTCGTCTGTCCCCAGGCGAAACTCGTTATCATCAGCATTAACGCCGTGATAATCAATGTAAATTTTCGTTTCATTTTTGTTGAATTTTTATTGTTATTATACCTAATTTCTGATAAATCTTCTCATCCTAATAATCCTACAAAATTACAACAAAATAATCATTTGTCCAAACAAAAACACAAAAAAATGTTGATAACTCGCAAAAATCGCAAAGTTATCAACATTTTTCGTCCTATTCGTCCTATTACTCCATCACTTCCACTCCAAACAACGCAAAGTCATACTTCACTGGATCCTCCTTGTCAAACACTCTTAATCGTGAGGTCAACATCTCCACCGCCATCCTGTCATTGCTCTTTCTTTCAATCAATCCCAAATCTCTCGAAACCCTTGCCACATGTACATCCAATGGTATCATCAAGTCCTTGGAATTAAACTTTTTCCAGATTCCCAAATCGACGATGCCATCATTTCTGACGAGCCATCTCAATGCCATGTGCAGTCTCTTGCACGCCGAGCCTTTCATCGGGGCTTCACAACAAGGATTCGATATATGTTTGCTTGTCTCGCCGTTCGCCTCCGCCATCAAATCCCTGAAATTCTGTATTCCCCTCCACACATCATGCTCCTCATTATAAAAAATATCTTCTAATGATGATCTGTCATTTCGAGCTCCGTAGGAGCGAGGAACCTCATAAATTGCTTTCAGTCCTTTACAATAATATTGTAAATCTCTTCCAAAAAACGTCCTATGCACACACTTGTCTGCATCTAATTTTTCCCATCCACCCGACATCACATAATCATACGGCGACTTCCCCATAATCTCCAGCATCTTATTGGCATTATTCAAAATCATTTTCCTGTTGCCCCATGCTATCGTCGCCACCAAAAACGACACAATCTCTATATCTCTTTTATCACTGTATCTGTGCGGAAACTGTACCGGGTCGTCTTTTATAAACGCCTCGGTATTATTCTTCGCCACCAGCTCCTCCAAATACTCTTTTAAATTATTCATCCTAATATTCTTATTAAAAAAGTAGAGACGTACGGCCGTACGTCTCTACATTAAACCGTAAACTGTAAACAGTAAACTACTTCACAACAACCTTAATTGTCTGGTTGTCAGCGTTCACAAAGTAAACACCTGACTCGAGGTTGACGTTAAGTTCTGAAACATTGTTGTAAGATTTAACTAACTGACCAACAGTGTTGAAGATCTTCACATCACTTGCGTTGTTGAGTTTTACGTTGAATGAACCCTGTGCTGGGTTAGGATAGACGTTGATTGTTTGAGCAACTTCCATGTAGCTTTCTTCTTCGCCAAGGACGTCATAGACATAAACCTTAACTCCTCTGTAGAAGTTGTTTTCCCAGTTTGTTTCGTCACCCTGTACGAATGTACCTGTCTCCTGGTCGTTCTGGTAGCAAATCATGATATAGTCACCACCTGCATCATTGTAAACGTAAGGAAGTACCTGTGGGTAAACCATCTCATCATAGATGTCCATAACATCTGTGAGGAGGTGTACTGGCATTTCCCATGTCTGACCACCGTCGTTTGACATAGCGCCGAACAGTCTGTACTGGCTGTTTGTGCCATCATAGAACACTGATGAGCAGTCACCTGCAATCATTGACCATACTGCAAAGACCTTCTCGCCATCCATAACCATTGATGGGAATGCTGCAATACCGCTGTTGTATGCACCGTGAGCTTTGTTGTTGAGGTCGATCCAGTAGTAAACTTCTGGCATCTCACCATTGTAATCAACAACATCGTAATTTTCATCAAGAATCATGAGTTCTCCGAAGTACTCTGGAAGTGGGTCATGAATAGCGTCTGACCAGTACCACTCTGAATAGTAAAGGTCGGTGTTCATGTAGCATGAGTCCATGATGAATGGCTGACCGACTTCACCGATACCACCAACGCAAAGTTCGCTCTTTGGAAGTGTCTCGCTCCAGAAACCAACACCACCAACTGTTGGATAGTATGAACCTGAACCTGGCTCACCTGTTGAACCGTTCCATTCATAAACTAAGTTGATGTTGTCATTTGCATCGAAGTGAGCATCCACCCAACGTGGGTAGTGGAATGTAATGTCTGTGAATGTTGTGTGGATACCTGGGTGCTGATAGAACACTCTGTCTGTCCATGTTGCACCATTGTCTTCTGAAACAACAACTTTACCATCTGTCCAAGCGTCTGTCAAAACGAATGCAACGCGGTTTGGATGTTCTGGATCGTAGTTGAGGAAGTGGCAGATGTTTGAACCGCCGCCGCCCATGTTGTCAGCGTTGAAAGCGTCGAGAAGAACTGCATTAGCTGTCCACTGACCGTTTTCATAACGATAGTAACGAAGTGCATCATCAAATGGATCTGTTGATGTGTACTGAGTTGCAATGACATGGATGATGTCGAGGTTTTCACCTGAGCACTGAATTGATGGCCATGTTGGTTCCAAATCATTCGGAAGAGTTACAACTGTGCTGAAATCACGGTCACCATTGCGGAAGTTTTCGCAGAAGAACAGGTGGCATTGATTTGCTGAGTGAGCAGCGATAACAAGACCGTTCTCTCCCCAACGTGAGATTGAACCGAAACCTGTCTTTTGTTCGCTAGTCGGCAATGATGAGAAATCTTCAGCATGAGTCTCTGTGAACTCCCATTCACCTGTTGCAGGGTCATAGACTGAGAGACCAGTACCACGGTCGCTGTAGTTTTGAGTTGTTGCCTGTGTGTAGCACATTACTGCAAAACCGTCAGGCCATACAGCTGTAAAGTTTCTTGCAGCTGCATTTGACTGCCAGTCATAAGCTGAGAAGCTCAATTCTGTCTCTTCTGGAGCTGTCATGATGCTTCTTGTTTGAGGTGCGAAGTTGTTGTTGTACTCCTCCATACCTGTCACTTTCACAGCCTGAGCAGGCTCTGCTTTAACAGACTTGCGTGAAATGCCCTTTACCTGAGCAAAACTTGTAATAGCCATTGCCATCACGAGTGCTAATGTAAATACTTTCTTCATAAGAATAGAATTTAGTTATTAATTAAATTAAGTGTTTTCTGTACAAAGTACAACGCAAAATTACACATTTTTTTTAACAAGCAACAAAAAAATCAAAAAAAAACAAAATTTTTTCCCACACCTTATTAATATTAATTCTCTTTCCTAACGCCCCTCTTGTCCATACATCCTCTAAATTTAAACTATTAAACTATTAAACTATTAAACTAATTTTGTATATTTGCAAAAATTTTCAAGCAATGATAACTTTAAGCAACTATCCGTTTCTGAAAAATCTCAAGCCTAATCGTTTCTTCCTTCTCGCAGGTCCTTGCGTCATAGAAGATGAGGAATCGCCTTTTAAAATTGCCGAGACACTTGTGAAAATTACAAAGAAACTCGACATTCCTTTTGTTTTCAAAGGTTCGTATCGTAAGGCAAACCGTTCGCGTCTGGATTCGTTTCAGGGGATAGGGGATGAGAAGGCTCTCAATGTCTTGAAAAACATATCGAAACAATATAATGTTCCTGTTGTAACTGATATCCATTCTTGCGAGGAAGCCGCTATGGCTGCAGAATATGTCGATATCCTGCAAATCCCGGCATTCCTTTGCCGTCAAACCGACCTCCTTGTGGCAGCTGCGAAAACAGGTAAGATCGTGAATATTAAAAAAGGTCAGTTCCTTTCTGGAGATTCGATGCGTTTTGCTGTTGAAAAAGTGCAACAGTCAGGAAATCAGTCGGTTATGCTTACGGATAGAGGCAATTTCTTCGGTTATCAGGACCTTGTTGTCGATTATCGCAACATCTACGATATGCAGAAAAACAACGTGCCAGTCATCATGGATGTCACGCATTCGCTGCAGCAGCCGAACCAGACAGGTGGCGTCACTGGCGGCAAACCCGAGCTTATTGAATTGATTTCCAAGGCCGCCATCGCTGTGGGTGCCGACGGTCTCTTCATGGAAACACATCCAAATCCAGCCCTCGCCAAATCCGATGGCGCCAACATGCTCCGCCTCGAACTTGTCGAAGAATTGCTAACAAAACTCGTAAGAATTAAGGAATCTCTGTAATATTTACCAGTTTTCAATAACCTATAAACAGTAAACAATTAACTCTCAACTGTCAACTGCATGAGTTCGGCGCTCCCGTCGCCCCAGTTCCCGACGAGACTCCGTTCTTTCACAAGTCCCTTCAGTATCTTCATAAACTCTTTCCTTGGGATAGGTGCAGCACCCATTCTTCGCATGTGTCCGGTTTCCTGCTGAGCGTCAATGAGTTCGAAGCCATTTCTGATTAAAAACTGGCATAAATTGTACAACGCCACTTTCGAAGCATCGGTTTTGGTGTGGAACATCGACTCAGCGCAGAAAACCTTGCCGATGGCAACGCCGTAAAGCCCTCCGACGAGCTCATTATCCTGATAAACCTCCACTGAATGAGCAAAACCTAACCTGTGAAGTTCACAATATGCCGCAATCATGTCCTCACTCATCCACGAGCTGGGCTCGTCTTGGTCTTCTTCCTCCTCAGCCTGGTCGTCGGTGCGCGGTACAGAAGCACACGCATTTATAACTCCTTCAAAATCAGCGTCGAAGGAACAAGAGTATTTATTCGACTCGAGTGTCTTCCACAACGATTTCGTGACTTTCAAGTCTGTCGGTTTCAACACCATTCTTGGGTCTAAAGCCCACCATAATATTGGTTCTCCTTCCGAATAGAATGGAAATATTCCCGATGAGTAGGCGACGAGCAGCCTCTCGGGTGATAAATCTCCGCCAATTGCAAGTAATCCGTCATTCGTCGATTGGCTAACAGGCGGAAAATCATATACCTCGTCTTTGAGCATGTATACTGGCATGGCTTTACGATTTTGAGGTTAAATTTCACCACAAAGATAAAAATTATTTTTCAATTATGCAAGTCTTTTGCGCATTTTTTTTAATTTTGCAAGGCGAAAATTTTTATGAATAGGTATTTCTTACATTTGGCATACAACGGAAAAGCTTATCACGGCTGGCAAATCCAACCGGGTGACATATCCGTGCAGGAGGTGCTTGAAAGATGTATCAGCCTCAAACTGAAACAGACCATCTCCGTTACCGGATGTGGGCGCACCGATACAGGTGTGAATGCCAGAAATTTCTATGCGCATTTCGAAAGTGAACCGATAGAAAATCCGGAAGAATTTGTAAATCAATTGAATATGTTTCTTCCAGATGACATCGTCGTGTATCGCTGCTGGCAGGTCGACCCATATTTCCATGCCCGCTTCGATGCGAAGTCGCGCACCTATCATTATTATGTCACTCGCACCAAGAATCCTTTCCACACCGACGACACCTTATATATATATGGTCCGCTCGATGTAGAAAAGATGAACGAGGCCGCTAAGATTCTCTTTGAATATCAAGATTTTACAAGCTTTTCGAAGCTTCATACACAAGTAAAAACGAACAATTGCCGTATTATGGAAGCCTATTGGTTCGAACAGAATGGTCTGTTGGTTTTCAGCATCAAAGCCGATAGATTTCTGCGCAATATGGTTCGCGCCATAGTCGGCACCTTGCTCGAAGTGGGGAAGGGGAAACTCTCTCTTGATGGTTTCCGTAGAATCATCGAACAAAAAGACCGTTGCTCCGCCGGCACCTCAATGCCCGCCCACGCCCTCTTCCTCGAAGAAGTCACTTACTAATAATAACCGCTCCTCCGCCGCTCTTCATCTCAATCTTTATTCTGTTATCTGTTATCTTTTTCTCTGTTATCTTGTAATCCTCGGCATTTCGATTAGCATTAACCCCATCACAATAAATAATAACACTGCTGTCATTCCGAGCGAAGCGAGGAATCTCAATCTCCACCGTTCTCGCCTCCCAATTCGTTATCGCTCCAATATACCACGTTTCTCCTGAACGTCTCGCAATCACTGCATATTCCCCGAGCTTGCCATCAAGCGCAATTGTCTCGTCCCACACCGTTGGCACGCTGGCGATGAAATCGACGCTCTCTTGGTTTTGCATGTACTTCGTCGGGCTGTCGCACAGCATGTTGAACGGCGACTCAAACAAAACATACTCAGCGAGTTGTCTGCATCGTGTGCCTTGGCTCATCGGGTTGGTGTAGATAGCTCTGAAGTGATATTTTGTGGCGTTGTCCATCGCGCCCTGAGTGTAATCCAAATTTCCCGCCACCATCCTGATGTACGGGATCATGCACTCGTAATTCACCTGGTTGAGGTCGTCGTCCCATTTCGACTGCTCCAAACCGTAAACACCCTCGAAATTCAGCACGTTAGGGTAGGTGCGGCTCAGTCCCGTAGGCTTGTAAGCACCATGAAAATCAACGAATAAGTGATATTTTGCCGCCATCGCCGCCATCCTGTAGTAGAAATCCACAACTTTCTGATCGTCACGGTCCATAAAATCGACTTTAAATCCCTTGATTCCCATCTCGCTGTAGTGTTTGCACACATGTTCCATATCTCTGTCGATGGCAACATATCCTGCCCAAAGCACCAATCCGACATTGCGCTCGTTGGCGTATGAGACGAGTTCCTCAAGATTGATTTCAGGTACCACTTGGAACAAATCTGCCTGCTTGTTCACCGCCCAGCCTTCGTCCAAAATCACATATTCTATGCCGTTTTTCGATGCGAAATCGATGTAATATTTATATGTGTCGTTGTTGATGCCTGCCTTGAAATCCACACCCCAGATGTTCCAGTTGTTCCACCAGTCCCAAGCCACCTTTCCAGGCTTGATCCAACTCACGTCTTCAACTCTCGAAGGCGATGCGAGTTTGTAAACCATATCGCTGTTCATGAGCTCGGCATCGTTCTCTGAGATCACCATGGCTCTCCACGGGAAATCCCTTGTCCCGTTGACCTTTGCGACGAAATCTTCACGCTCTTTCACCACCATCTGCAGCATGTTATGTCCGCCTTGTTCCTCAACTTTCGGATATGTCGACTGCACCGCTTCCAGACTGTTTCCTTTGCCTTTTCTGAAGAAAGTGCCAGGATAATCTTCCAAATCAGACTCCACAATCACCGCTTTTTTGCCATTTTGCAAGCATATTAATAAAGGTGTGAAAGCGATGCGTTCATTGTCCATTTTTGAAATCGAGTCAACGGTGTATTGGCTTTCGAAAGAAGTGAAAAACTGCTGAGTCAAGAAGTCTCCGTCGCCTTTGCGGGCGTTCACGTATGGAATATATGCCACATAATCGTCATCAAAACAATAATTTACATTTTCTTTCTTCACAATAATCGGCTTCTTGAAACTCGTCGAAAACCGATAAGCCACTCCGTCGTCAAAAGCTCTGAAAGTCAGTTTGTAATTTCCTTTGAAATTGATAATCAATTCGTTATAATTGTTTGTGACTTTTGCTTTTTTATAAAAATTGGCATCAATAATCTCATTAACTGAATTAGTTTTCACACTTTTTACTTGTCCTAATCGTCCTAAAACAGTCCCATCTCCCAGCTCCATCGATATCGGTGAATCCTCAATAATCACAGTGCTTTCATGCATCACCGAATACTTTACCTCATCTCCAATACTTATAGTCACTTCAATCTTCCCATTCGGCGACTTTAACTCGTATTCTTTACTATTGGACTTATTTGCCCCATAAATCATATTAATCCCGCTAATTACAAGGATTAACAATAAAAACAATACTCTTTTCATCTCTGTTATCTATTATCTTTTATCTGTTATCTAATTTTTCACAAATTTATTACAAAAACTCTTTCATATCCAAAAAATCATTATTTTTGTAGAAAATTTTAATCTTTATAAATATGAGAAACTTACTTTTAATCAGCAATTCAACAAACTTTGGTGAAACATATTTGGCTTGGGCAATGACTCAGCTCGAGCAGTTTTTTGACAAAAACAAACTCGGTGCCGACAGCAAGGTGGCGTTTGTGCCTTTCGCTGGTGTCTTCATCGGCTGCAACCCTTATCCGAAGAGCTATGACGCTTATACTGAGAAGGTTAAAAAGGTTTTTAACGAGAAACTCGGTGTGAAGAAATTCGTTTCAGTTCACGAAGTTGAAGATAAAGTCGGTCTTGTGAAAACTGCTGACTGCATTGTTGTTGGCGGCGGAAACACATTCCATCTCGTTGCTGAGCTTCATAAATACGGCTTGATGCAGGCTATCGCTGAATGCGCCAACGATGGCACACCTTACATCGGATGGAGCGCCGGATCAAACATCGCCTGCCCGACATTGTGCACCACAAACGACATGCCAATAGTACAACCAGCAAGCTTTAACACATTGAACCTCATTCCATTCCAAATCAATCCTCACTATCTCGATCCTCATCCGGAAATCGACAAGATGATTAAACACGGTGGCGAGACACGTCAGGACCGTATCAACGAATATCTTGCTGTCCGTCAGGAGATGAAGGTCGTGGGATTGCGTGAAGCAACGGCAATTTGGGTTATCGGCGACAAATATTACCTCAAAGGCGGCAAGAAAATGATGATTTTCCAATACGGCAAAGAGCCTGTCGAGCTTGAACCTAATCAGGAAATCACGAAGTTCGTTCTGTAGAAAATTGAGTTTTTTGTTGCACTATTAAAATTATTTTTTATATTTGCAAGTTAAAATGTTGCTTGTTAAATTGGTATGTTGAAAAAATTGTCATTCATATTATTGATAATCACTGCGTTTCTGACTGGCGCATATGCTCAGAACAGGGATGCTAACAACATTCTCAATGCCCAATTTGACGTGCGTATCGGCGGCGTTGGACCGAAAGGTACCAAGATTATCGAGATGCGCATCATAGCCAACACTCTTGAAGAAGCCCATGAATACGCCCAGCGTGATGCTGTGGCTGTGTGTCTGCTGCGCGGACTGCCGGCATCGACGAAGACACGCCCGACACCTCCTATCGTGAAAGAAAGCGTTATCGAGGCAAACGAAGCGTATTTTATTGATTTTCTTAGTGTTCCGAAATCAAAGAAAGTTGTCGGTAAATATGCCAGATATGTCCAAAAATCTTGGGAAGCCGACATAAAAGAACTCGATTATGGCGTTGATGTGATAATCGATGTGCAGGTTCTTTACGACAACCTTCTCCAGTATATGCAGGATAAAGGATTTGCCGAAAAACCTCAAGAAACGGTAACGAGCAAATATCTGAAACCTGTCATAATGGTAGTCCCGGCTGATGTTTACTGCACCGAGATGGACTTCGTTCAGAAGTGGAAAGACGAGAATGGCAAAGTGCAGACAATATCTGATTATAACATATTCGGAAGAGAAGACAGCCGCGACCTGCGTCTGGTGATATCATCACTAAACGATATTTTTGCTTCACGAGGATTTGAGACGATAAGCCTTGAATTCCTCCTCAAGAGTTTGAATAGCGAAAATGACGAAAACGCCTTTATTGGCGAGGATTACGGCTTGGCGGGCACTGTCAAGGAATCACCGCTCGACCGCATCAAACGTGCATCAAACGTCGATTTTATCGTTGACCTCGACTTCGCACTTTATGAAATTGATGACTACAGATATGTCGCTTTCAATATGCGTGCCGTCGACCCTTGCTCAAACGCGGTGGAGATAGCTCATGCCTATGGCGATGGACGCCCGTCAAGGGTTTCAACAGTCAACACACTGCTCGAAGAGGCGGTCATCAACTATGTCGACGATTTCTGCGACGCTATTCAGCGCCAATATAAGAAAATGGAAACCGACGGTCATCGTGTAACCGTGAAAATCAAGAAAACCGACAACTCGGACTACGATTTCCAGCGTTCGAAATTCTTGTATGACGGCAAAATGGAGAAGCTTTGCGACATCATCTACTATTGGCTGCAGGACAACACCATCGACAATAACCCTACAAGAAACATCACACCTAACGTGTTGACATTCAATCAGGTGATGATTCCGATGATAACGGTGAACAAAAAAGGTGCGGTACGCCGCCTCGATTCAAATGAATATGTGACACAGCTTCAGGAGTTCCTCCTCGATAATTATAATATTGAAAGCACTATTTATATGAGAGGTCCAGGCGAAGCTTGGTTGATAATTTAATTGATTGATATTAAACGATTTATATGAGAAAAATATCTTTACTATTAAGTCTTGCGATGATTGTGACGCTGCTTTCTTCATGTGGCACAATATATCAGAAAATCAAATATTCCAATAAAGATATTGAGATAAGCAACCCTTGTGAAGGTGAGGAAATTGATTTCAAGCTCATCTCGTTGATTGGCGATAAAGACGAGCAGACAATGGTGCTTAATTGCAGGTTCATCAACAGAAATGTAAACAAAGATATTCGTGTCAGAAACTTCATGGCTTATGATACAGAAGGAGTTGCACATAATACTTCAAGAAGTAATGAATATAAAGCTCTGACTGATAAAAAAGTCAATTTCTCGATCGATGTTCCAGGTAAAGTCGTGCCGAAAAAGGTGAAAAAAATGGCTGTGATAGCTTTTGATATCGACGACTGCCACATTGAGATGAGAAATGTCCCGATTATTTGGAAAAAAATAAAGAAAGAAGATAAGTAATCATTTAAAAATCATTGAATATGAAGAAATTAATCTACTTTTTAATCGCTTTTATGTTTATTTCGGTGATTCCGGAAATAGCTGTGGCTCAATCAAACGACCCGTTTGAGCAGCAAACTCTCAAAGCAAGAGACAATACTACAAAAAGAGAGAAGAAAATTAACCGTAAGAAGGACGCTGAGTCTGAGGTGAAAGAAGCTCCGGCAGAAGCTCCAAAACAGGAAGTTAAAAAGGAAAGCACCAAGCAGGTTAATGCAAGTGAGATGACAATTTCAAACCCTTGCGACGAATGGCTTGATGTGGAAATGGTGTCACTTATCGGCAGCAAAGCCAATCAGACGATTAAGCTTACAATGAAGATGACTAACCATGGATTGAACAAAGAAATCAGTGTCGGTGGTAATTTCCTCGCTTATGATTGCGAAGGTGAGGAGCACTCAAGAGGCTATTCCAGTGGATATTACAACACTTTGACAGATATTCCTGTGAAGTTCACGATCGAAGTGCCAGGTAAGATTAACCCTTCGAAGACCAAAGTGATGCCGGTGATGAGCTTCAATCTTGGCGACTGCCGCATCGAAATGAGAAACGTGCCAATTAACTGGAAATAAAATTATCGTTATGAAAAATATTATCAGATTCGGATTTTTAGCGTTTGCTCTGGTTCTTGTGGCCGGTAGCGCATTTGCCCAGAAACAGAACGAAAAACGCTCGGTCCTTGACCAAAAGTATGAGGTTCAATACATTGGAGTAGGTCAGGACGGAACCAAAGTGTTCACTGTGACAACGACAGCCAAAGACCCTGCTGAAGGTGTTGAGATGGCGAAACGCGACGCTGTGGCAGCTTGCCTTTTCCGCGGAATCACCGCATCAGGCAACACAAAAGCCACTCCAGCTATCGTGACATACGCAAAAGCAGAGGAAAATATTGAATTCTTCGAGAGTTTCTTGGCACTTCCAACCAAAAAGGCTCCAGGTGGACAGTATCATCGTTTCATCAACAAGACAGGCAATCCTCAATCAGTGAAAAATGGTAAGGAATATACCGTTTCCGTTGATGTTCAAGTGCTTTACGATGAACTCGTGAAATACATGCAGGACAAAGGTTATGCTGAGAAAATCAAAAACACCGACGCTGGCAAATATGCAAAGCCGATGCTGATGGTGGTGCCTTCTGACGTGTATTGCAACGAAATGGGCTATGTCCAGAAATGGAAAGATGAGAATGGCCGTGAACAAACTATCGTTGACTATGATATCTTTGGCAGAGAAGACAGCCGTGACCTCCGTCTCGTGATAGCTTCATTGAACGAGATTTTCAAGAACAAAGGTTTTGAGACTCAGAGCCTTGAGTTCTTGCTGAAGAGTATGAAACAGGAAGATCAGGAGAATGCTTTGGTCGGCGACGACTACGGTCTCGACGGCGCTATCGCTGAGTCTCCAATCGACCGCATCAAACGTACAGCTAATGTCGACTTCATCGTTGACCTTGACTTCGAAGTGATGGAGAAGGGCATGGGACGCTATGTTTCATTCAATATGAGAGCTGTCGATGTGAGCGCAAATGCAAGAGAAATCGCACACGCTCATGGCGACGGAAAGCCATCAAATTCAGCGACAATCAACACTTTGCTTGAAGAGGCAGTGCTCAACCACATGGATTCTTTCTGCAAGAAACTGCAGGATGAGTTCGTCGATATGTCAATCAACGGTCGTCAGATCACTGTTAAAATCAAGAGAACTGACAACTCTGACTACGACTTCCTGAGAACAACATTCGCTTTCGAAGGCGAGCAGACAACTCTCGGCGACATCATCTACTATTGGCTGCAAGACAACACCGTTGATAACAATCCGACAAGAGTTATCACACCTAACGTCTTGACTTTCAATCAGGTGATGATTCCTTTGACAAAAACTGGACGTCGTGGAGCTATCCAACGTGTTGATACTCAAGATTATTTACAAGGTTTGCAAACATATTTGAGAAACAACTATAATATCGACGGTACGATTTATATGCGCGGTCCGAGCGAGGTTTGGTTGGTTCTGTAATTAAAATTTATTGATATGAAAAAGATAAAATTCTTAATTCTGGCAGCAATTTGCGCAATATCCGGAATACTCTGCGCCCAAGAGGAAATGAGCTTCGAGCAGATGATCCCTGTACGCGTGCTCATGCCGAAAAACGACCAGGTTAAAGGTGATGCTCTTACAGTATTGTATAACAATGTAAATCAGGCAGTTACACTTAACGGACTCGGCTCATCAACAAATGAAAGCCGTTTCATTATCGTGACATCAGTCACAATTCTTTCAAAAAATGTAACAACTTCAATACCGCCTCAATATATGGCTGAGGTTGAAGTCGCTTTCTATTTCGTTGACAATATTAATAAGGTGATTCTCGCTCAGGAGATGATTACCAAAAAAGCCATGGATGACAATGATAACAGAGCTGTCGCCAAAGCTATCAAATCAATCAAGGCTCGTGATCCTAAGTTGAAGAAACTCATCACAATAGGTAAGAAAAGAGCTATTGAATATTATAAGGCAATTGACGAGACTGAGTCTTCAGAAGAGAACGCCGAACCTAATGTTTCATGGATTTTTGAATAATAAATATCTGTAAAAATGAGAAAATTATTGATAATAGCTTTTGCGATGATGCTTCCTCTCTGTGCTTGCGCTCAGAAAAAAGGATTCAAACTTGTTGAAAAAAGCGGTCCTAAACCTGAATGGGTAGGGAAGGGTAGTGTGCAAGATTTTATTATTGTCCAGTCGGATAAGCCAACGCTTGAAGAGGTCAAGGCTGACGCTATGCAGAAAGTTCGCACTGAAATAGCATCATCAGTGGCTACAAACGTGATGCGTACCGTTAATTCTTACACTCAGAAGACAGTTGAAGGCAACAATGCAAGCACAAACGCCACAATGTCGATAGAATCAACCTCAAAAATTGCTAAAATGCCTGCTATTCAAGGCGTTAGCATCACTAAGGCTGAGACTTATCAAGAGTTGTATCAGAATAAAAAAACCGGAGAAAAGTATTATAATCTGTATGTGAAATATCCATTTTCACGTTTCGATTTGGTCGAGCTTGTCACAGCTTATGAGAAACATGAGAAAGAACTTGACGATAAGATCGCAGGTTATGAAGATGGATTGGACAACATCGAAACTGTTGAGCAGGTTGATGATGCCATCACAGCTCTCGGCGCGCTCTCAAAAGAACTCGGAACTGATGATTCGAGATATTTTACCGTCGAAGGTCTTATCAACAGATATATCGGCGTTTATGACAACATAATCATTGATATTGTTGACAATACAACAGGAAAGCTTACCATTAAGCTGGTGTACAACGGCAAAACAATTATGACATCGCAAAAACCTCGTACATCATCGAATTGCGCCACACAGTTTAATGTGAAATACATCGGTGACACTATCGTCATCAATTACAATTCCGACTATTGCTATAGCCAGGATGACAACTATGTGGAGGTGCGTTTCAGATTCGGCTCTAAATTTGTCAAAGAAAAAGCGTTTTTTAATGTGAAATAAATTAACTTAATTATTAACAAAAATCTTATTATCATGAAAAAGATTAACTTACTTTTAGGAATCGCATTGATTTCTTTACTCGTTGCTTCTTGCGGCTCAAGCAAGGAAGTTGCTCAGAAACCACAGAATCAGCCGGCAGATTTGCCATGCCCAGACTGCACAGCATCAAAGGGTAATTTCAAGTATCTGGCACAGACACTCGCTGAAAGCGAATACGACATCCAATCAGCACGTATTTTTGCAGAGCAGAATGCTCGTGACGGTATCCAGGCTATGATTGAGTCAGTTGTCCAAAGATCAGTTGACCAGTTCACACAGCAGCACCGTGATGGCGATAACGTGAAAAATATCGCTAAAGGTACAATCCAGTCAATCGGCGTTGTGAAGGGTAAACTTAAAAACACTCCTGTGACATGCTGGGATGCTCAGCCAAGCAAGCTCACCCCTGGTAAGATCGCTGTTTATGTCTGCATCGAATATTCAGGCGAAGATGTTTTGAATACAGTCGTTGAGACAATGAGCGCTGACACAGAGTTGAAGATTGACTTCAAACAGGAGCAATACAAGAACGATTTCTACAAAGCCCTTGAAGAATACGGCAATAATTAATAATGAAGTATCAAGGACTTGATAAGAAACAAGTAGAACAAAGCCGTGCTTTGCACGGCTTTAATATTCTTACTCCTCCGCAAAAGGAGTCGATCTTTCATCAGTTTTTGGGCAAATTCAAGGATTCGATAATTCAGATCCTGCTGATAGCCCTTGCACTTTCCATCGGAGTAGCTGTGTATCAATATGTTACTACCGATGAAGGCTATAACGTTTTGTTTGAGCCACTGGGAATTTTTGTGGCTATAATGTTGGCGACATGCGTTGGATTCATATTTGAGCTCAACGCCAATAAAAAATTCGATATCCTCAATCAGGTTAATGATGAGGAAACCGTGAAAGTTGTTCGCGACGGCAATGTCACACTCATCCAACGGCGCGAGATTGTCGTTGGCGACATCGTGATTATTGAAACAGGCGATGAGGTGCCGGCTGACGGTATCCTCCTTGACGCTTTTTCATTGCAGGTCAATGAATCAGACCTTACAGGAGAGCCGATGGCACGAAAAACCACTGACGAGAAAGACTTCAATAACGAGGCCACATATCCTTCAAATTGGGTTATGAGAGGCAGCAAAGTTATTGATGGTCATGGAATTATGCAGGTTGAAAAAATCGGCGACGCCACCGAATGGGGCAAGGTTTACAAAGGCTCCCAAATAGACAACAATGTCAAAACACCTTTGAATATCCAACTCGACAGACTTGGACAGCTGATTTGCTATGCGAGCTACATCATCGCGGCAGTGATTCTTGTGACTCGTTTCATAATGTATTTCGTTTATGCTGAAAACATTGGGACTGGCATCAATTGGATTCAGTTTGCACGATTCGCACTGAATACATTGATGATTGCTGTCACAATTATCGTGGTAGCTGTTCCGGAAGGCCTCCCGATGAGTGTCACTTTAAGTCTTGCACTAAGCATGCGTAGAATGTTGATTACCAACAACTTGGTTAGAAAACTACACGCATGCGAGACTATGGGTGCTGCAACGGTGATTTGCACCGACAAGACAGGCACTTTGACACAAAATCAGATGAGTGTCAATGATATTTTGTCATATAGCGGATGTAATGATGTTTTAAAAGAATGTATTTCTGTCAATACAACCGCTTTTCTCGATTTTACTGATAAAGAAAAAGTTAAGGCGATAGGCAATCCAACCGAGGGAGCGCTTCTGTTATGGCTTTATAATCAAGGAGTTAACTATCTTGACTATAGAGAGAATATGAAGCTGCTGTATCAGGTGCCGTTCTCCACGAAATATAAGTTTATGGCTACGATCGTCGATTCCAAGACGTTCAAAAAGCCAATGTTTTATGTGAAAGGCGCTCCGGAAATCATTCTTGCGCATTGTAACAAAATAGCCACAGAAGATGGCATCGTAGATATCGCGTCATATCGTGAAACCATTGTAAATCAATTAAGTGCATATAACGATAAGGCGATGAGGACGCTTGCGTTGGCATATAAAGAAGCTGATGAGAATGAGCAGTCGTTTGATCCTAAAACTGATAATCTCGTCGCTGATAACCTCATCTTTGTCGCTGCTGTCGCCATCGCTGACCCTATTCGTCCTGATGTCGCTGATGCTGTGGCAAGCTGCATGAAAGCAGGCATTGACGTTAAAATCGTGACGGGCGACACTCCTGGAACGGCTATTGAGATAGGTCGTCAGCTGGGATTGTGGAAAGATACCGACCAAAAAGATTTCAACCATATCTCAGGCAAAGATTTTGAAGCTCTTTCCGATGAGGAGGCAAGACGTCGCATCCCGCTGATAAAGATTATGTCGCGTGCTCGACCGATGGATAAGGAACGCTTAGTGCGTCTGCAGCAGGCTTACGGCGAAGTTGTGGCAGTCACTGGCGACGGCACCAATGACGCTCCTGCACTGAAAGCCGCTCAAGTGGGACTCTCAATGGGTGATGGCACGACGGTGGCAAAAGAAGCCTCCGACATCACAATTCTCGATAATTCTTTCAGAAGCATCGTTCGCGCAGTGATGTGGGGACGCTCACTTTACTTGAATATACAACGTTTCGTGCTGTTCCAGATGACAATCAACGTGGCGGCATGTCTCGTGGTGATGTTCGGCGCTTTGCTCGGCACCGACCCGGTTCTCACTGTAACTCAGATGCTCTGGGTTAACCTGATCATGGATACCTTTGCGGCTCTCGCACTTGCGTCACTGCCACCGTCAGAAAGCGTGATGAATGAGAAACCTCGCTCAAAAGACGCGCACATACTGACAAAGCAAATGAAGCGCTCGATCCTCATCGTAGGAGTTCTGTTTGTGCTGATAATGCTTGGTTTTGTTCAGTATTTCAAACATGTTGAAGTCAACTCTCTGGCAGAATTCTCCATCATGGATTATCTTTCAAACTTCTTCAATTATAAGATCGTCGGAGCTAAAGCATATACAACATACGAGCATTCGTTGACATTCACTATATTCGTGTTTTTGCAGTTCTGGAATCTCTTCAATGCAAAAGCATATCATACGGGAGCATCAGCATTTCGTAGTCGTTCGTGGTCTTTTGGTGGCTTTGAGCTGGCGTTGCTGATAATTCTCATCGGACAGTTTGTCATAGTCACATTCGGTGGCGAGATGTTCAACGTTGAGCCTCTGAAATGGCAAGATTGGCTGATTTGTTTAATCGGGACAAGCCCGGTTATCATAATTGGTGAACTTATTCGACTTTTTAAAAAAGATAGTTTTTGATTATGAAGATTTTGATTTTAAACGGACCTAATCTTAACCTTATCGGCAAGCGAGAGCCTGAAATATATGGCAATCAATCACTTGACGAATATTTTGAAGTTGTCAAAAAACGTTTTCAAGATTGTAAGATAGATACTTTCCAGTCGAATCACGAGGGCGTTTTGATTGATAAGTTACATGAGGCGATGGGTAAATACGACGGCATTGTCATGAATCCGGGCGGTTATGCTCACACTTCAATAGCACTCGCTGATGCTATCAGAGCGATAGGGATTCCTGTCGTGGAGGTCCATATCTCGAATATATACGAAAGGGAAGAGTACCGGCATCATTCTTACACCGCCGAAGCAGCAGTAAAATCTATTGTTGGTAAAGGTTTGGAAGGATATTCTGAAGCAATTTTATACCTCATTAAAAAATAAAATTATAGTCATCAATTTTGAAGGCCTTCAGCTTTCGAAGGAAGGTGGCAGCTGAAAAATGATGACTATAATCTTTTAATTTCAAGAGAAGTCCTTCTCATCCAGCTCTGTATAAAGCTTCTTTTTCTCCAAGAAGTGCTTAAACACTATATTTTTCTGGTAAACCATCGACACCTTCTTGTGAGGTAGTTCTCTTCTCTTTTTTCTCAGAATTGGCAGATGTCTGTAGAAGCTTAGATGCGCTCTCGTCACCGCCCATACGTCAGCGAAACAACCGTCGAATAAGAACTTCAATCCTGCTATCCAGTCGAGGAGTATTCTGTAGGAAATAGTAGGAAATACTGAGCCTTCAGGAAGGTTTTTCATTAGCAGTGACAGGTTGTTGCGGAAGTTGAGATATGTCTTTCTTGCTGAGCTTTTAGGCAATGTGCCACCTCCGATGTGATAGACTTTGGATTGTGGGCAATACATCACCTTGTAGTCCATGTTTTTCATGCGCCAGCAGAAATCTATCTCCTCCATGTGCGCAAAGAAACTGTCGTCCAAGCCACCGAATCTATGATAAACATCGGACCTTACGAACATACATGCTCCTGTTGCCCAGAAAACCTCTTTAGTGTCATCATATTGTCCGTTATCTGCTTCCAGATGCTGAAAAACTCTGCCGCGGCAGAAAGGATAGCCGTATTTGTCAATGAAACCGCCGCCTGCGCCGGCATATTCGAACTTCTCTTTGTCGTAATACGATAGAATCTTTGGCTGGCAAGCTGCAATGCTGTCATCGCTGTCCATGAGTTCAATTATAGGCTCAATCCAATGTGGCGTGACTTCGATGTCGGAGTTGAGTAAACAATAATATTTCGCCTCAACCTGACGTAATGCGATGTTGTATCCAGTCGAAAATCCTCCGTTGAACTCGTTGATTATCAATCTGATATCTGGGAATGCGGACTTCATAAAAGCCACGGAGTCATCGGTAGAGGCGTTGTCGGCAACGATGATGTCGGCCACCTCAGAACTGTGTTCGATGACTGTTGGAAGGAACTTCTCAAGGAACTTCTTTCCATTGTAATTCAATATGACTACCGCGACTTTTTTCATGACGGCAAAGATACAAAATTTTTTGTAAACTTATAAACTTTAAACTATAAACTTTAAAACTACTCTAAACTCTACACTCTCAACTCTCCACTCTAAAAAGATAAGGAGCTCGATTTTCATCAAGCCCCATTATCGAAACAAAGTATGTGTGGTATGTTAGGTATGTTATCGTGGGTTTTCGTAGTAATCAACGGCCTTGTCACCGTATGAGTCTGGTTTGGCTGATCCATCTACACCATAATCATAATATGAGCCGTATGTTCCGGAATAAACCTCATTAGGCCATCTGTAGTTGCTGATTTCACCTGTAGCATCGGAGTGGATCAGTTTGAAATCATTTGTTACGAGATCCTGAGTCATGAACACGAATTTCTTGTTACGCTGGTTATCGCCGAGGACATAATAATGCCAGATTTCGTATGGATAGGCACCAGGTTCGAAATAACTCTCCACAATTCTGTCTGGAACACCATATTTCAAGAACACTATGCCTCGATCGGAGTCATATCCTTTGCCGTTGACGGTGTTGAAGGATGCGTTAACTCTCTGAACCTGAGCATAATAGTCGAGCCAAGCCTGTTTAGGCTCAAGCTTATTTCTGCTTGACCAGAATGTGTAGAAATATTGCTGCATCGTTCTGAGGTCATCAGTTTTTATAAGCTCAGCGGCATAATCTTTCTCAACCAGAGTCGAGATTGGATTAATCATCCTGATGTACTCGCGAATCGTGTCAAGATTGTTGATTTTGCCAGAGAAGACATGGTCTATATCGATAGAAGCAAGCAGAGTGTTGTCAACTTGATAATATGGATTGCTTCTTTGGAAGAAATAGCGGTTCAAACCGATAAGCTCATTGTTTCTGTCGCGCGCTTCGAGTACTAAATAATAGTTGCCAGAAGGAAGATTGGTGATGTCCATGTTGTTGATGATGACATCTATGTCCTTGGCAGTCATTCGTTTAGTGAAATAGAAGTTGTTCAACACTGTTCCGTTTTCAAAAGCGCAGATGTATGTGTTGAGCAGATATTTTTCTCCATCTCCGAGTTGTTTTTTTGCATTGTAAATCTCAGCGTAGAAAGTAAGTTTGTTCAGCGTTTCCGGGTAATACGGCATAATCATTGGAATGATATCGTAACCGTTTTTTGTTGTATTACTTTCAGTAGCTGCTTTTGAGTAGCTCTCAAGGCCGATAATGCTTGACATACAAATTGTTTCCGGGAAATCGATAAGCAATTGGTCAATAGCCTTAAATGGCTTGTCGCTCTTGTTGTTGGCATCCTCAAGAATCACTTCTAAATTATATGTGCCGTTGTCAAGAGAATAGCGCTGCATATCCATGAAAAAGCCGCTGATTCCTGTAGTGTCAGAAACCATTGGGCTTGTCAGTGAATACTTGCCGAAGTTTTGCACCGATTCCCATTGTTTGAACATGACGGTGACATTTATTGTGGCAGTGTACTGTCCTTTTTCATCTTTTACATATACGAGGCTGCCTTTATCAAAGGTAATATATGTCTCAACGTATGGTGTTGAATTATCGCCAGGAGTGTTAAAAACCGCATACGATATATAAGCGTTCAATGATTTTTTCTGCTGGGCACATACTGTAACGCCAAGCATTACCATTAAGCTGATTAAGAAAAATTTCTTCATGATGCACATTATTTTGTTCGAGTGCAAAATTACTACCATGAAAAAATTTTGTCAAGGTTTTTGACCGTGTTTTTTGTGGAAATATATGGAAAAAATCTTTGTAATTAAATGATTTACATATAATTACGATATGCTGGTTTTAGTATTTGAAAGTGCTTAAAAAGCCCGGAATAAAGTGATTAAGCTCTTGTTGGGTGTTTAAAATACTCTCAATACGGTTGCCGCGTTTGTTGGCTGAGCTGTATGTCTGCTTTAGTAAAACTGCAATTTCCAGATTTGAGAAGCCCATGAGGCTTAATATGATAAACCTGAGGTCGGCTGGCGTTAATGCTGGGTAAGCCTCTAATAATGAATGCGTTAGGTTAGGGAACGACTCGTTGAAAGTGGTCGTGAGCGTCACCAATTTGACTTTTGTCAATGCAAGTCGAGGATAGTCGCCAACGGTTTTTATCAGAATTTCCTTGCCTTCAAGCGATTCTTTGATTTCATTGTAAATCTTGGAGTTTACAAATAGCTTATAATCCTCTTCATAAGAACGTTTTGGTGTTGGTTCGACGTTCTCGGTGGCTGTCGCTTGGTCTAATGCATTTCTTTTTGTGTGCTGATAAAATGCTATGACACCTATTATTAATATTATGATGACAGCAATGAGAATCCAAATTAAACCATTGAAACTGTGTGATTTATCTGATTTTTGGGGATTGTTGTCAGCAACAAATTGCTCATATATGCTTTCAAGTTCCATCTTTACAGGAGTGAGACGTGCCTCTGCCGATTGAGCCTTTGCTTGATATTGTGCATAAAACAGTTCTTTGTCGTGTTGATTAAGGGAAAAGTAAATACTGGCAAGCATTTCCGCGGCTTCCACCTTTATTTTTGCGTCGCCTTCTTCAAAACATTTCAGCAAATAGGGTAGTGCGGCGTCAAATTTGTTGTTGTAATAAAAATGGCAACCTGTAAAATATTGAAACTCAATTAAATGCGGCGATTTTGTCCACATTCTTCCATATATGGAATCGGCGGAATTTACATCAAAAATGTCGTATAAAGCTATGCCTTTCTTAATCTGGATAAGGTTGTACTGATCTTCTGTAAGGTTTTTCTTGTCTTCAGCTGTCTCATAATTGAGAAGTGCGATATTTGAAATATGGTTGTGTTGGTATAGATCTCCTATTTTTAAAAGCATATCAATGACCTCATGCTGGCGGCTGGCGTTTTCAAACTGAATAAGCGCCTGGTCATAGAAATAGGAAGCTGGTTTTAAACTGTTGACATCGGCATAGACATCGCCAATGTTATCGAGAATCTGACCGAGATAGTGAACATCATCGTTGTCCGATTCTTTTTTCAGAGATATCAGTGTTTTCTGGGCATTGTAAGATTCTATAAATGCTTTGGCTGCTTCCAGATATTCTGATTTTTTATGATCTTTTCTTCCTTTTTGAAAGAAGATTTGTGACTTTTTTTCAAGAAAAATAGGGTCGTTGGCGTAAAATTTGGAACAACTGTCGGCTGTTTTTGCCAATTTATCGAGCTGTTCGTCGGTGTTTTCGTAATTGTTTTTAAAGTCCATTATCTCTGTCGGAATGGATTTGTTGTTACAAGCAGTGAAACATAATGCTGTGATTAACAACGATATAAAAACAATATGTCGATAAAATAACTTCATAATCGGGAACAAAGATAGTGGATTTTTCCGAGAAAATTAAAAAATTTTTCAAAAAAATGTTGTGACATTGAAAACTTTTGTATTTTTGCAGCGGAGATATGGCAGAGCGGTCGATCGCGGCGGTCTTGAAAACCGTTATACAGAAATGTATCGGGGGTTCGAATCCCTCTGTCTCCGCTGAGAGCAACTCAAAAGGGTTGCTTTTATTTTATAAAAAGGTTGGGGAGAGATGCCAGAGTGGTCGAATGGGGCGGTCTCGAAAACCGTTGAACGCTTTTGCGTTCCAAGGGTTCGAATCCCTTTCTCTCCGCCAAGTGCCGATGTAAAATGATGAATATCATAAAGTTACATCGGTTTTTTTTGTTTCGTTTTACCCAAAAATTTACCCAAAAATCTTAATAATCATGTCTAATTAACACTAAAAAGTGTCAATTTGTCATTTGTTGTGTCATTTTGTCCAAAATAACCCTCTGGCACATAATTTGGTATTATTTCTGTCGAAAGCTGAAGCGAAAGCGGAGGCAAAAAAAACAATTAAAGATATGAGAATTAAAAAAGTAATGTTTAACAAATTTATGGAGGTATGAATTATGTTACCAGTATTTAAAAACAGTTGGTTCCCAACAGTATTTGATGAATTCTTTGACAGTGATTTAATGCCTCGTGCCAACACAACAGCACCGGCAGTGAACGTGAAAGAGGACGAAAAGGCCTACACAATGGAGCTTGCGGCTCCTGGCATCAGAAAAGAGTTTTGCCGCGTGAACATTAACGAAGACGGTAATTTGAACATCGCCATCGAAAACAAGACAGAACATAAGGATGAAGACCGCAAACATCACTATCTGCGCCGCGAGTTCTCATACGCAAACTACGAACAGAACTACACGTTGCCAGAGGATGTTGACAAAGACAACATCTCCGCAAAGGTCGAACATGGTATCCTGACCGTTGTTTTGCCAAAGAAAACAAAGAAAGATGTGAAAGTTTCAAAGAACATTGATGTTCTCTAGTAGTTTACAGTTTAAATGTTTACTGTTTAAAGAACGCGAAACGGCTGTATAGCCGCTTCGCGTTTTCTTTAATTAAACTTTAAACTGTAAACTATTTTTATTATCTTTGCACAAAATTTGAAAACGATGTTAGAACAGTTGTACAGCATTCTGCAACAAACACTTACGATCACGGCATTCGTCATCGGAATGATGATGATTATTGAATTTATCAATGTGAAAACCGACGGCTTGTGGTCGAAAAAGCTGCAGGCATCGCCGTGGATGCAGATATTAATAGGTGCTCTGATGGGCGTGATACCAGGATGCCTCGGGACCTATACCATTGTCTCGCTTTACATCCACCGGGTTGTGAATTTCCCGGCTCTGATGGCTGCTTTGATAGCCACAGCAGGTGATGAGGCATTTTTCATGTTCTCAATGTTTCCTGGCGACGCGCTGAAAATCACTTTGATAATGTTTGTCGCTGCTATAGTGGTTGGCGCAGTGCTTCAACTCACGATGAAAAACAAGTTTATCGGACTGTCGGAGAAATCGTTTCCGCTTCACGACGAGCCGGAATGCCATCACCATCATCATGAACACACGGTTAAGAACAATTTCAAAAACATAACTTTTGTAAGAGCGTTGCTTATTGCGATGTGTATCTTGGTTTTAGGCTTGATTCTTGGTGGTGTCATCGATGAAGGCCATGAACACGGGCACGAGCATGGAGGCGATGAGGAATGGATTCGCTACTCGCTGATGGCAATGTTTGCAGTGATTCTCGTGATTGTTGTGGTGGCGAAAGAGCATTTTTTGCAGGAACATCTTTGGGAACACGTCATCAAAGTGCATCTGCCTAAGATTTTCTTGTGGAGCTTCGGAGTGATTTTGGTTATCACAATTCTTGAAAACTATATTGATATTCAAGGACTTGTAAATGAAAATCCATATATTGTACTGCTAATCGCGATTCTTATTGGCATCATTCCACAGTCGGGTCCACACTTGGTCTTTGTGCTTTTGTTTGCAAATGGTACGCTTCCGTTCAGCATTTTGCTTGCAAATTCGATAGTCCAGGACGGACATGGCGCTTTGCCGTTGCTTGCCGAGTCGCGAAGGGTGTTTCTGCTTTCAAAAGGAATAAAAATCGGGTTGGGAATAGCTGTTGGAGTTGTTGGACTTTTAATGGGATTTTAATATGACAAAAAACGACTGCTTTTTTTTCGGAAAGATCACGAAAACCCACGGTTTGAAAGGTGAAATAACCGTCAAACTCGACGTGGCGAATCCTGAAGATTTCAAAGATCTGCGATATCTTTTGATTGAAGATAGAGGTAATCTTATTCCATAT
Organism: uncultured Bacteroidales bacterium; assembly: GCA_905234275.1. Taxonomy (GTDB): domain Bacteria; phylum Bacteroidota; class Bacteroidia; order Bacteroidales; family F082; genus Limimorpha. The sequence continues at coordinate 87,979 of CAJOHD010000005.1, forward strand.
TTTATTGAAAATCAGAAGATTAACGGCGATAAGATGATTGTGCAGCTTCAAGATGTGAAAAAGGTGGAGCAGGCGGTTACTTTCATGGGTAAGGCTGTTTTTTTGCCAAATGAGTTTATGCCCGAGCTTGATGAGGATGATTTTTATTACAAGGAAATCATCGGTTTTAAGATGATTGACGTGCTGAAAGGTGAGATAGGGGAGATTTCTGACGTTTTGGAGTACCCGACGCAAGCAGTGATCCAGGTGATGAAGGATGGGAAAGAGATTCTGATCCCAATTCACGACGATATCATCCAAAAGGTGAATAAAAAAGCTAAAACATTGACTGTCAAGGCTCCTGAAGGCTTGATCGATATGTATCTCAATATGTAATTATGGATTGCCGTCCGTTTTTCTTCAAGAAGTTCGGTCTTTTTCACCATCGCTCGACCATGAAAATCGGGACGGATGCCATCTTGCTAGGCCGTTGGACGGAGGTATCGGAAAACGATGATGTTCTCGATATCGGCACAGGTTGCGGTCTGATTCCGCTGATGCTTGCTCAAAAAGGCATAAAAAGTGCCGACGCCGTTGAATTGGATAACGACTCTTATGAAGAAGCGGCGCAAAATTTCAGCAATTCGGCGTGGAATTCTCGACTTTCCGCCATTCATGACGACATAAAACATTATTCGGAGATTTGCGAGAAAAAGTACGATTTGGTAGTGTCGAATCCGCCTTTTTATTTCGGCGACAACATCCCTGAAAAAGCTAAAAAAGGCTTGGCACGTCATACTAATACATTGAGCTACAATGATTTACTTTCGTCAGTTAAAAGGGTGATAAAACCTGATGGACGATTTTCTTTGGTTTTGCCAGCCATAGAATCTAAGATATTTCTGAAAGATGCTGAAAATCAAGGATTTTTTCTTAAAAAAGAATTGTTGATAGTTCCAATTGAAGGAAAAGAACCAAACAGAATAAATATGCAACTTGTTGTTAATCAAGTTGATAAGACAGAATCAGAGACTTTTGTCTTAAGAAACCCCGATCATTCTTTCACAAAAGAATACAAAGACTTTTTAAAAGATTACTATTTGCATTGAAAAAAGTCGTAATTTTGCAAAAAATTTAGTATGTTTAAACTGATAATCACAGCGATAATACAATCGGCATTCCTTGCTATCGCCCAATATTTCATGAAGGTGGGCATGGATAGGGTGATTGATTACAGTATGTCGTGGGCGTTTTTCAGAAGTTTTATGAACTGGCAACTCGGTTTGTCGCTGCTTCTGTATATCGTCGCGATGGTGATTTACATGTTTATGCTGAAAAGTTATTCATTATCATTAGTTTACCCACTTACAAGTATTAGCTATATCTTTACTATTTTATTGGCAATGTTTCTTCTTGGGGAAACGGTTCCGGTCGTCAGATGGGTCGGTGTCCTGTTTGTGATGCTTGGTGTGGGATTGATAGCAAGATAGTTTATTTGATATGAAAAAAGTATTGTTATTCAGTGCTTTGGCACTTTCTTTTATGATGATTTCATGCACAAGTCCACTTGTTGGAACATGGGTGCAGCCGAGTACGAGTTATACTCAGGAGCAAGGTTTCGTTTTGTATAAAGATGGCACTGCATCTGATATAAACATTGATTTTGTGACTTTCAATTCATGGGAGAAAAAAGGCAATTTGCTGATTTTAAAAGGTGAGAATACAGGTTCGGTGAAAGGACAGTTTACCGACACACTTATTATTGAAAATGTGACAGATAACGAGTTAACTCTCTCACAATCAGGATATTCAGTAAAATATAAGAAGAAAAATTAATAATAGATACAGACATGAGTAAATTAGTTGTTGTGGCTCTCGGCGGAAACGCTTTGTTGAGAAGCAATCAAAAAGGAACTTACACAGAACAGATTGAGAATGTTACCGACACTTGCGAGGCTTTGATGAGCTTCATCAAGAACGGTGATGGTTTGATTATCGGACACGGCAATGGTCCACAGGTTGGCAATGTGATGCTTCAGCACGAGGCAGGTGCCAAGATGTTTGAGGTTCAGCCGATGCCGATGGATTTCTGTGTTTCTGAGACCCAGGGATCAATCGGTTATCTTATCGAGACAGGATTCCGCAAAGTCCTTTCACAGCATGGATATAAGAATAATATCGTCACTTTGGTGACACGCGTGTTGGTTGACGGCAATGACCCGATGTTCAAGAATCCTACAAAGCCTGTCGGTCCTTATTATGAGAAGGAAGAGGCTGAGGAATATGCCGCCGCCACCGGTTCAGTTTTTAAAGAAGATCCTAAGGGTAGAGGCTGGCGTAAGGTCGTGGCTTCACCTAAGCCGTTGGAAATCAATAATATCGAGCTCGTTGAGTTGCTTGCAAGACAAGGTAATATCGTTGTCACAGTGGGTGGCGGCGGCATTCCGGTCGTTGAGAAAGACGGATACTACGTTGGTGTTGAGGCAGTTATCGACAAAGACCTCGCTTCATCATTGGCTGCAGTGCAGGTGAAAGCTGATGAGTTCTATATCTTGACTGACGTTCCGCAGGCTTATATCAACTTCCGCAAGGAAAACGAGAAGGCTCTCGGTAGAATCACAGTGGCTGAAGCCAAGAAATATCTTGAAGAAGGTCAGTTCACTGAAGGCTCTATGGCACCTAAGATGCGCGCAGCTATCAAGTTCGTCGAGGAAACAGGTCATGAAGCTGTCATCACTGACGCTACAAGCCTTGGAAATCCTAACGCGGGAACGAGAATCACGAAATAGTTTGCTGTTGACTGTTTACCGTTTACCGTTTAAATGGATTAAAAAAAATAGACAAGATCTTGTCTATTTTTTTTGTAAACCGTAAACTGTAAACTGTAAACGGTAAACGGTAAACTAAAACGGAACGTCTTCGTTCATTCTGGATCCGATGCGTCGTTCATTCGGGGCGTTGAAGTTAGCGTTTGGAGCAAATTGTGCCGGTTGGTCATTACTGCCGGCATTATTATTTTCATTGCCACCAAAGCTCTTTGTGTAATCCTGTTCGAGGTCCTCGAAACGCGCATATTGTCCTACAAAACGCAATTCCACGTCGCCAAGCTTGCCGTTACGGTGTTTTGCAATGTTGATGACGGCTTTTCCTTTAGTTGATGAATGGTCTTCATCTTCGCTAAGTCCATAATATTCAGGACGATAGATGAAGATAACCATATCAGCGTCCTGCTCGATAGCACCAGATTCACGAAGGTCGGAAAGTATAGGTTTTTTGGAGCCCGGACGCGATTCAACGCTACGTGACAACTGAGAAAGTGCGAGAACAGGGACGTTCAACTCCTTTGCCAGACTCTTCAACGAACGTGAAATATTACTGATCTCCTGCTCGCGATTGCCGTTTTTCTCGGTTTTGGCAGTCATAAGTTGCAGATAATCAATGAAAATCATCTGAATGTCATGCTGCTGCTTGAGTCGGCGGCATTTTGCACGAAGGTCGAAAACCGAAAGCTGAGGCGTGTCGTCAATGAAAAGTTTCGCATTGATGAGAGGTGAGACCTTTGTGTTGAGTTGTTGCCATTCATATTCGGCGAGCTGTCCAGAACGCAGTTTGTCGGCAGTTAGTGATGTTTCCGAAGAAATCAGACGTGTGACGAGCTGTACTGACGACATCTCAAGTGAGAAGAAAGCAATAGGTTTGTTGAAGTCGACAGCAGCGTTGCGTGCCATGTTGAGTGCGAAAGCCGTTTTACCCATACTTGGACGCGCAGCAAGGATGATAAGGTCGGATTTCTGCCAACCTTGAGTGATGCGGTCGAGCTCGGTATAGCCAGAAGGCACTCCACGAAGCGCGGAACCGGCGTTTTTCGCCTTCTCGATATCATCAATAGCGAGTTTCACAAGGTCAGGCATCTGGTCGTAGTTGCGGCGCAGGTTGTTCTCACTGATCTGGAACAGCTTATTCTCAGCTGTATCAAGCAAATCGAACACATCGGCAGAGTCCTCGTAAGCATCTTTAATTGTCTCAGAAGAGATCTGAATCAGCTGACGCTGGATATATTTCTGCAATATAATTCTTGAGTGATACTCAATATTTGCTGATGATACGACGCGGTTGGTCAACTGTGAGATGTAATATGGTCCGCCAACAGCTTCAAGGTCGCCAGTCGATTTCAAATGGTTGGTAACCGTAAGAATATCAACAGGTTCAGATTTGGTGAACAAATCCTTGATTGCTGCGAAAATTATCTGATGTGCTTCCTTGTAAAACACCTCTGGCGACAAGATGTCGATCACGGCATTCACAGCCTCTTTTTCGAGCATGAGCGCACCTAAAACGACCTCCTCCAAGTCGACGGCTTGAGGTGGTATTCTCCCTTGACTATTAAGCACATCCACGTTTGGAACAGCGGCTTGTGACCTAACAAAACCCGATTTTTTTATACTTTCATTATTCATACCACAAAATTATGAATAATGATAGTTTGTTTATAAGATGTTGATAACTTTTTTGTAGATTTCACGTAGCGCTTTCGCTTCTTGTTCCAAGTCGTTGGTAATCATACTTCTTTCAAGAATATTGTCGCTTAAGGCGTTTAATATTATCCTGCTATGCTCGAAAAGATGCTTGTCGGGGAAGACACTTTCGTAAACGTTTTTCAGGGAGAAGTCGGTTTTCACGTTTTCATGATGAAAATCGGATTGCAGAAGCACTTCTCTTAAATTTAAGATTTTATAATTTAACTCTTTGGATTCCAATAAGTTATACTTTTGCAACGAAGCTGTGATGTTTTGTGAGGCGAAGCAAACGACGCGTTCGAAACCTGAGAGTTTTTCGGATAAAATAGGAAGACATTCTTTCCATTTTGACATGTCTTCGAGGCAGTTCCAGTTGTATATTTTGTCGAATTCTCCGTTGTTTGAAAGGATAGAAAACCCGATGAAGAACTCCGTGTAAGGTTTATCGCCATCGAAGAGAGGCACAGCTGGTCGATAAAACAGCAGATTCAGGAAGGCTGTAGACTTGTTTCTGTCGCCCAAAATCTCGTAAAGTATCTTATAATCAATGGTATAAGGCTTGTCGGCTTCGTTGGGGACATCTTTCCAACAGTGACCGTGAAATTCGCATCGATAAGGTGTATCGCATTGATCGCCAATAGGAATCTTTGGCGAATGGGGCTGCTTGATGATGTCTTTGAAATGTGCGATATTTTTTGCAATCACATCCTGATATTGCTTTGCATAATCTTTAACAGATTGAAACACAAATAGTTGCGATAAGTCCAAATCGCCATTTTTGACATAATCAGCGTTGATGTACATCAGCTGGATGTCGGATAGAGGCACGTCGCAGCCTTTGAGGACATAATACTGCAAAGCTGCGTCCTTCATATATGTTTGACTGATGCTGAGTGAGCTTTTCACCTCGATGGCACGCCATTTGTCGCCGTCGCGAATAATGATGTCAAGCATGATAAGAGTGTCGTCGTATTGAAAGACGGCTTCGTACATCACGTTAACGGCTGGATTTGTCAGGTTTTTAAGTGTTTCTACAGCTTTTTTGCCGAATTGCGACGGTGAGCTTGGAGTCATGTTGATGCCACCTGGAAACAGTTGTTGGGCAAGTAAGCCAACATCGGTACCGCGTTTGAACTTGGCACGCTGCTCCATGCTTAATTTATCCCGCAAAAACGGTCTGTTTTTGAATAGAAACAGCGCTTTCTCACATTGCTCGCCTTTGATATATGTCGATTTTGATAAAATATGCATCTTATTGATTATTAGGGAGTTGTAAAATGTTTTTCTTCGCAAATAAGGTCATTGTGATACCTCTTGCGAACATGAAGCCGAGGAAAGCGATCCAAAGTCCGTGGTTGCCGTAAATAGGGACTAAAAAATACCAAAGTGGCATAAAAATCAGGATAGACGAGATAATCATGGTGTTGCGGATGGCTTTGGAGGCTGTTGCGCCGATATAGATGCCGTCCCAAAGGAATGCCGCGAAAGTGATTATCGGGATAAGCACCATATAAATATAATAAGGTGGAATCTGTTCGAGGATCAGAGGGCTGTCGGAAATCATTTTCACGAATGGGGTAGGAAAGAGAGCGTAAAGAATGGCAAACGGAACGCATATATAGCATCCCCACTTGAAAAGATGTGTGACAACGCTCTGCAGCTTTGCTTCGTCGCGGGCACCGATGAATTTTCCTACTAGAGCTTCACCAGCGTATGCGAAACCATCGGTGAAATATGAAAAAATATAGAAGAATTGCAGAAGTATCATGTTGATACTCAGTATATTATCTCCAAGTTTCGCTGATTGGTTCGTGAAGAACGCTATTGTGAAAACCAGAAGGATGCTTCTGATCATCAAGTCGGTGTTGACTTTGAAAAATCTCTTTAATTTATTGATATCCAATAAGATATGTAAATCAATCTTTGTGAGATAGCTGCGATATTTTACGATGATGAAGACCAAGGCGGTGATGAGACCACAATATTGTGCGATGACGGTGCCGAGAGCAACGCCAACTACGTCTTGTTTCATCACTACTACAAAAAATATGCTGAATATTATATTTAACACATTGATTATGATAGCGATAGCCATTGGAATTTTAGTGTTCTGCATCCCAATGAACCAACCGTTGAGGCAATAAAGCAACATATTTGCCGGTGCTGCCCAAATTCTTACGAAGAAATATGTTATCGCCAGATTTTTCACATCATCGCTGCCGTCGAGTAGAGCCAGACTGAGTTTGGCGATAGGTCCTTGGATGCATAATATTAATAGGAATGCCAGAATCGCGATTGTTATGGATCTGTAAAGAGAGTAACTTACCTCTAAAAAATTTTTTGCGCCGTATGATTGTGCGGTGAAACCGGTGGTTCCGGCGCGCAGAAAGCTGAAAAAAGAATAAAGCACGCTGAATATAGTTCCTCCGAGGGCGATAGCACCTATATAAATAGGTGAGCTGAGGTGCCCCATCAGAATCATATCCACCAAACCGAGCAACGGAATAGTTATGTTGCTGATTATGTTTGGGATGGCTAATTTTAAAATTGAACGGTTCACGAAAAAATTTTTATGCAAAATTAAAAAATAATGCGTTATGTATCAAATATTTTCGTAAATTTGCCGTGTTGAAACGAGATGGTGTGGAAAAGTGTGAAACAATTCCACAATTTTCCACAATGAAATGTGTGGAAGACAAAAGCAGAAGATTTTTATAAAGCATTGATTATCAGGTGGAAAGATAAAATTTCAACAAATTTTACAGTTTGGCACGATTTTGGCACAAACTTATGACGTTAGCATCGACTAATCTAAAATTATAACAAAAATGAAAAAGACATTAACAATTTTATCTGTCGCATTAGTAGCTCTTTTATTAAGCTCATGCGTTGAGAGTTCAAAGAAGTACAAAGCATTAGTTGCTGAAAAAGAATCTCTTGTTGTTGAAAACCAGAAGATGGAAAACGAATTCAATGCCACAATGGGTATCCTCAATGAAGTTGAGAACAACCTCCAGGCAATTCGTGACGCAGAAGGTATCCTTTTAGTTAAACAGGAAGGTAGCGAAAGAGATCAGGTCGTTGCAGAGCTTCTTCAGATCAAGGAAGTTATGGCAGCAAATCACGCACGTTTGGACTCATTGAACGAAGTTCTTGCTAAATCTAACAGAAACAATGCAAATTTGCGCGCTCAGATTAAGAAGTTACAGGCTCAGATCACAGAGAAGGAAGAGATGATTTCAACTCTCCAGGCACAGATTGCAGAGAAAGATGGTCAGATTGCTAACTTGAACACACAGGTTGATAACCTCAACACAAACCTGAACAATGCAAACAACCAGATTGCTAATCTGAATGAGAACATTGAAAATCAGACAAATGAGATGAACGCTGTTTATTACATCAACGGAACAGTGAAAGAATTGAAAGAGAAGGGCGTTATCCTCAGCACAAAGAAGATCTTGAAGAGTGATGTTCCTACACAGGAATTCACAAAGGCTGACATGCGCAACCTCAATACAATTACATTCAACTCAAAGAAGGCTGTCGTTCTTTCAACACACCCAGTTGATTCTTACACACTCGTCAAAGGTACTGACGCTGACGGTAAGAAGATCATGACACTTGAAATTACAAATCCAGAGATGTTCTGGAAAGTAACAAGATATTTGGTTGTTCTAACCAAGTAATTTTTCTGCTCGTTTTCAATATTTACGGAAATCCGGCGCCGCCTGGCGCCGGATTTCTATTTTTTTATAGTATTTTTATAGTATTTTTTGTCGCCAATAAAAAGAAAATATTTATTTTTGCACACGAGCAGAAAATATTTATATGTCAAGAAGGATTCTTATAGTAGATGATGATGTCGCTTTTGGAGTCATGCTTAGAACATGGTTCCAGAAGAACAGCTGGGAAGCGGTGTTGATTTCGAGTTTGGAGCAGGCACTCCAAGTGTCGACATCGTCGCAATTCGATTTGATACTGAGTGACTTGCGTCTTCCAGATGGCGACGGAATCATGTTCCTCACGTATCTGCGTGAGAAGAAAATCATGACACCTTTTATTATTATGACAGGATACGCCGATGTTCAGACGGCTGTGAACGCGATAAAACTCGGAGCCTTTGACTACCTTAAGAAACCTATTATTCCTGAGGTTTTACAGCAGAAAATAGAATTAGCTTTAACTCAGGATAAAGCAGATAAAAAGGATAAGGAGGATAAGAGAGATAAGAAGGATAAAGAGGTGGCGATGATGGTGAGAGGTAAGAGTCCGGTGATTCAAAGAGTTTACACTCATATTTCGCTTGTGGCTCCGACTAAGATGTCGGTGCTCGTGCTTGGAGAGAGCGGCACTGGTAAAGAATACATCGCAAGGATGATTCATGAGCAAAGCGGTCGCAAAGACAAGCCGTTTATCGCCGTTGATTGCGGCAGTCTCTCAATGGAGCTGGCGCCTTCTGAACTTTTCGGACATAAAAAAGGCTCGTTTACATCGGCAATTGCTGATAAGAGAGGCGTTTTTGAGGAGGCGAAGGGTGGAACAGTGTTTCTCGATGAAGTCGGTAATCTGCCTTATGAGGTGCAGAAACAGCTTCTGAGAGCGCTGCAGGAGCAGAAGGTGAGACCTGTGGGTTCTGCTCAAGACATAGATGTGGATGTCAGAATCGTTGCAGCTACCAATGAAGACTTGGAAAAAGCCATTGAAGAAGGACGTTTCCGTCAGGATTTGTACCATAGAATAAATGAATTCTCGATAGAAGTGCCGCCGCTGCGCGACAGAATTGATGATCTTGAGGAGTTCGCATATCATTTTCTGGAACAAGCTAATGCCGAGTTGGGCAAAGATGTGAAGCATATCAGTGCAGAGGCGTTGGATGTCATGAAACAATACGAGTGGGACGGTAACCTTCGTGAGTTGAGAAACGTGATTCGCAGAGCTACTTTATTTGCTGAAAATCAAGAGATTAGCGCTGATAATCTGCCTGTCTTGAAAAACAAGGCACAAAAGGCGCAGGTGGTTGAAGATATGGCATTGCAGCCTGGCGACGAGAAGGAGCAGATTCTTGCGGCATTAAAAAAGGCGCGCGGAAACAAGACTGTCGCCGCCAAACTGCTGCAGATCGACCGTAAAACGCTGTATAACAAGATGCATCTGTACGGAATGGATCTTACTTAAATTCCGGGTATAATTCGTAAAACTTATTTTCGAAAGTGCGGACGCGATTGAGTGATTTGCGTGTCCAATCGAGGCGTATCTCCTGTTTCTCCTCTTCAGAGAGATGCCAGTCGATGTCGCTTTTATGCAGTCGTTGTGTGAGGGTGTACATCAGCAATGCCGCGGAAACACTGATGTTGAAGCTCTCTGTGAAGCCGTGCATCGGAATCTGGACGTACATGTCGGCATGTTCCAGGGCATAGTCGGTCAGACCTGTCTTCTCGGTGCCGAAAACCACGGCGATAGGCTGATCGAGTGGGAGTGTGTCAAGGCTGTAATCATTCTGATGAGGACAAGTGGCTACGATTTTATAACCTTTGCTGTGAAGATAATCGAAAGCTTCCGGAGTGTTGAACTCGTTCACGTTGTATTTGTGAAGGTCGAGCCATTTGCTTGAGCCGACGACAATATCAGGATTTATGTCATAGACCCATTTGTTCTCGATAATGTGAATATCTTGAACGCCAGTGAGGTCGCAGCTTCTGAGCACGGCGCTTGCATTATGCGACTGATAGATGTCTTCAAGCATTATTGTGAGGTGACGTGTGCGATAATTCAGCACCTGTTCGAATCGCTGTTTTCTCTCATCGGTGATATATTCCGAAAGAAATTCGTATAATTTTTTTTCTTTTGCGTTCAAAATGAATGACTTAAGATGATTAAACCTTTGACTTAAAATTTTTACAAATATATTAAAAAATTTGTTCAAACATAAATAAAAAAACCGTAAATTTGCAGTCCGAAAAAATGTATTGATATGGCAAAAGAAAACGTACAGAAAGACGAAGAACGTCTTGAACAGATTGAAACTACATTAGGTAAAACAGAAATGTTCATTGAGAACCATCGCAAGCCTATTATTATAGTTGTAGCGATCCTCATCGTGGCTATTTTGGCTATTTTTGGTGTGAAGAAGTTCATCATGGAACCTCGTGAGACAGAGGCAGCCAACGCTATTTTCCACGCAGAGCAGCTCTTCGAAAAAGATGACTATGCTACAGCTCTCAACGGTGATGGCAATATTGATGGTTTCCTTAGTGTTATCAACGAATACGGTGGAACAAAATCAGGAAATCTTGCAAGATATTATGCTGGTGTTTGCTATCTTAACCTTGGTGACTTCAATAACGCTATCAAGTATCTTGGCGAATACAAAGGCAAGGATTTGTTCGTGAAGCCATTGGCTATGGCTGCTATGGGCGATGCATATATGGAGCTCGGCAATGCAGGCGAGGCAGCAAAATGCTATGAGAGAGCTGGAAAAGATACAGACAACGTGCTCACAAGCCCAATGTTCCTTATGAAAGCCGGCTATGCTTACGAGATGGTTGAAAATTACAAGAAAGCTTTGGAAGTTTACAATATCATCAAGAACGATTATCCAACAAGCAATGAAGGATTCTACGTATTGAAGAATATTGCTTACGTCGAGGCAAAGATGGCAGAATAAGATATAAGCTTAGATAAAAGTGAAGATGCCTGATTCTGAGGAGTCAGGCATTTTTAATAAATAATAAAGACTATGAGAATCATATATTTCGGAACTCCGGAGATAGCGGCATCACAGCTTGAGGCAATATTGGCGGCAGGTTATGATGTTCCGGTTGTTGTGACCACGCCCGATCGTCCGGCAGGACGCGGAAAGCAGATGCATGCTTCCGAGGTTAAAGAATGTGCCTTGAAGCATGGCTTGACAGTTCTGCAGCCTGAGAAACTAAAAGACGAGGCTTTTGTTGAGCAGCTGCGTTCGTACAATGCCGATTTATTTGTCGTGGTGGCTTTCAGGATGCTTCCGGAAGTGATTTGGAGTATGCCACCGAAAGGTACCATTAACCTGCACGCGTCGCTTTTGCCGCAATACAGAGGCGCTGCGCCTATCAACCATGCGATTATCAATGGAGAGAAAGAAACAGGCCTGACGACGTTTATTCTCGACAAAGAAATCGATACCGGAGCAATGATAATGCAGGAAAAGATCGCTATTGGGGATAAGATGAACGCTGGCGAGCTTCATGATGCGATGATGCACCTCGGCAACGATGTCATTGTCAAGACGATAAAAATGATTGAAGAAGGGAAGGTGCAGGCACAAAGCCAGAACTCAGTCATCGAGAAAGATAATCTTGTTTTGAAGCCTGCTCCGAAAATCTTCAAGGAGGATTGCTACATCGACTGGAGCAAATCAGGGAAGGATATTTACAATTTTGTGAGAGGGCTTTCGCCATACCCAGCAGCACATGCAAAGATTCAGAATCCGAAAGGCGAGATTTTAGATCTAAAGGTCTATGAGGTGGATTTGGCGTTAAAATCTTGTGAAAAAGACACTGTAAACAGCCTTAAAACCGACGGAAAATCATATTTGGAAGTGGTTTTGAAGGATTCGCGCATAAGATTTTTGGAAATTCAGCAACCAGGAAAGAAAGCGATGCCAATTGCAGAATTCCTAAGAGGGACAAGGGTTTCCGAAGATTGGAAACTTATTTTGTAAGTTGTCATTGAAATTTTTTTCAAAAAAATTAAAAAAAATGAAAAAAAAAGTTGTAAGTGACTGATTTTATGTTATATTTGCATTGTCAAAAATTACAAACTTATTAAAACTTACAAAATGAATAAAGCAGAATTAGTAAATGTGATGGCTGAAAAAGCTGGCCTCACAAAGGTTGACGCTAAAAAGGCATTGGACGCTTTCATTTGCGCAGCAACAGGTGCAATCCGTAAAGGTGAACGTATTTCATTAGTCGGCTTCGGCACATTGTCAACAACAAAACGTCCAGCACGTAAAGGTCGTAACCCACAAACTGGCAAAGAAATCACAATTGCAGCTAAGACAGTTGTGAAATTCAAAGCTAGCGCTGATTTAGTAAAATAATAGGTTTTACTATTGACAACTTAGGTCGCTCTTACGAGCGACCTTTTTTTGTTTAGAATAACGTCTGTTGTTTGCCTTTTTCCTTCAGGTTTCCGTTTTCGTCCTGCTCGATTGTACCGTTGTCGAGCATCCAACGCACGGTCTCAAGCACTTTTTCCTCGAAATAATTCTTCGCCAGTGAGGGGGTCTCATACAATGGGATGACGCGTTTTTTCAGCTCCTGAAGTATCAACTCGCTAATGTTTCTATATTCTTCGTCGTTGATATTCATCTGGTTACGAATATTGCACACATCGCATTTGCCGCATCGTGTGTTGATTTTCTCGCCAAAATATCTTAGGAGCTGGACGCTTCGGCATTCGGTGTCGTTATTTACAAAATCAATGACGGCTTGAACACGCTTCGTGGCGTCATCCTTGCGGTTTTTATAAACCTCATCAGAGAGGATGAAATGCTTTGTGTCCTGACGCTCGGTGAGATATAGAATCTGCGGCTTGTCGCTGCGTTGGATATATGTTAGGAAGTTGAATTTCTCCAGTTGTTTCAGTGTTTGCTCGACTTTCTCCACATCGATGCCGAGCTTGTGGCTGATTTGCTCTTCTCGTATCTTGACGAAATCTGATAAGATGCCGGGATAGTTTCTGAGCAGATATTTTATCATGACATCGAAGTCAGGGTATTCAACCTGGAAGCGGTAGAGATCCTCGCGACTTGCTTTGATGAACAGCTGAGAAGGAGTGTCGAGTGCTTCCGACAGGGCAAAAAAACCTTCTCGTTCCATGAGTTTCAAGGAGTTAAACACCTCGAGAAGCGAAAAGCCATAGTTTGTCGCGAATTCGTTCATGTCGAACGGATAACTTTGCCCGTTGCCTGCGCCGACAGGTATCTGAAGATAGTTTCCGAGTGCATCGTAAATCGTTTTTATGCGATCCAGCTCAGGATACGACTGTTGGAGGTTCTCTTTGAGTTGTTTGATGTCGCTGTCGGCTACGAGTAGGAATGCCTCAGAAGGCTTAAGGTCGCGGCCTGCGCGTCCGGCTTCCTGGAAATAAGCCTCGAGGCTGTCGGGAAGGTCCATGTGAACGACGAGGCGCACGTCGGGCTTGTCGATGCCCATCCCAAAAGCGTTGGTGGCGACGATAACCTTTATCCTGCCGTCCATCCATAGCTTCTGGCGCTCGTCACGGGTCTTGGCGTCGATGCCTGCATGATAGAAAGTGGAGCTGATGCCGGCTGACTGTAGCCAGTCGGCGATGACCTTGGTGCGTTTGCGGCTGCGCACATAAACGATGCCGCTTCCCGATTGCATCCTCATGAAGAGTCGGTACATAAGTCCGTATTTATCAGCGACTTTCATGACGTTGTATGTGACGTTTTTGCGCTCGTAGCTGGTCTGGAAAACATTCTGCTCCTTGAAGCCGAGCCTGTATTGGATGTCTTCCACGACTTTCGGCGTTGCGGTAGCAGTGAGGGCTAACACAGGAGTGCTAGGTATGTAAGGACGTATCTCCGCTATCTTTAAATAAGGTGGACGGAAATCGTAGCCCCATTGTGAGATGCAGTGTGACTCGTCGATGGCGAGCAGGCACACTTTCATTTTTTTTATTGCCTCGACAAAAGCGTCGGTCATCAGGCGTTCCGGTGAGACGTATAAGAACTTGAGGCCGCCGAAAACAGCTTTGTTGTATGCTATCTCCACCTCGCTGGGATGCATCCCTGAATAGATGGCAGCGGCAGGAATGTTTATGTTTTTCAGGTGTTGCACCTGATCTTTCATGAGTGAGATGAGAGGCGTGACGACAATGCAGACGCCATCCATCGCGAGGGCGGGGACCTGAAAACAGATCGATTTTCCTCCGCCTGTCGGCAACAATGCAAGGGTGTCGTGACCCGCGATGACAGAATCGACGATGTCTTCCTGCATAGGGCGGAACGACGGGTAACCCCAGTATTTTACCAAAACAGCGCGCGTCAGTTCACTCATCTGAATATTTTTTTGCAAAGATAAAAATAATTCGCAAATTTTTAGTAATTTTGCGCCCGATTTTTTCAAAATTTAAGCAAATGACAAGTATTCGTAATGTTGCGATAATCGCTCACGTTGACCACGGAAAGACAACTTTGGTGGACAGAATCCTGTATCAGTCAAAACTTTTCAGGGAAGATAAGGATAATGGAGGAGATTTGATTCTGGATAACAACGACCTTGAGCGTGAACGAGGTATCACCATCTTGTCGAAGAACGTCTCAGTGCGTTACAAAGATGTGAAAATCAACATTATAGATACTCCTGGACACAGCGATTTCGGTGGTGAGGTGGAGCGTGTTTTGAATATGGCTGACGGCGTATTGCTTCTCGTTGATGCTTTCGAGGGTCCGATGCCGCAGACTCGTTTCGTGCTTGAGAAAGCTATCCAGCTCGGACTGAAACCAATCGTGGTGGTTAATAAAGTCGATAAGCCAAACTGCACTCCTGAAGAGACTCAAGAGGCAGTGTTCGACCTCATGTACAACCTCGGCGCAACTGATGACCAGCTCGACTTCCCGACAGTGTTCGGTTCATCGAAACAAGGCTGGATGTCAGACCATTGGACACATGTCACAAACGACGTTTCTTACCTTTTGGATGTGATCATCAACACTATTCCGGAAGCAAAATATGAAGAAGGAACACCACAGATGCTTATCACTTCATTGGATTACAGTTCATACGTGGGCCGTATCGCGGTGGGTCGTCTGAAACGCGGTATCCTTCAGGCTGGAATGAATGTTTCGTTGGTGAAACGCGACGGCTCAATTGAAAAGAACCAAATCAAGGAATTATATACTTTCGAAGGTCTCGGCAAGGAAAGAACGAAAAAGCCTGTGATGGCTGGCGATATCGTCGCTGTGATGGGTCTTGAGAACTTCGAAATCGGTGACACTATTGCTGACTTTGAGAATCCTGAGGCATTGCCTCCAATCCATGTCGATGAGCCAACAATGAGTATGCTGTTCACCATCAACAACTCACCATTCTTCGGCAGAGAAGGCAAATTCGTGACATCACGCCACCTGCGCGAACGTCTTTACAGAGAGACTGAGAAGAACCTTGCTTTGAAGGTTGAAGACACCGATTCGCCTGATTCATTGATGGTTTACGGTCGTGGTATCCTTCACCTCAGTATCTTGGTTGAGACGATGCGCCGTGAAGGTTATGAGTTCCAGATCGGTCAGCCAAAGGTTTTGTTGAAAGAAATAGACGGCAAGAAATGCGAGCCTATCGAGGTGATGAACGTGCAGGTTCCTGAAAACTTCGCAGGTCGCGTCATCGAGCTGGCATCACAGCATAAAGGCGAGATGACCAACATGTCACCAAAGGGCGACCGTATGAACCTCGACTTTGATATCCCGGCACGTGGCTTGATCGGCTTACGTTCAGCAATGCTTACCGCAACAGAAGGCGAGGCGGTGATGTCGCATCGTTTCAAAGATTACGAGCCTTGGAAAGGCGATATGGACACACACGAGGTGGGCGCTCTCATCGCAATGGAAACTGGAACAGCCGTTCCGTATGCTTTGTGGAAGCTTCAGGACCGTGGTAAATTCTTCGTGCAGCCTAATGAAGATGTCTACATGGGCGAGGTCATCGGTGAGAACACCCGTGCAAACGATATCGTGTTGAACATCAACAAGACCAAGCATTTGACCAACGTGCGTGCTTCGGGTTCAGACGATAAAATAGTTCTTATCCCGCCAGTAAGGATGTCGCTTGAAGAATACATGGAATATATCCGTGATGACGAATATCTTGAAGTCACTCCGAAGAGCTTGCGTTTGCGTAAGATTATCCTTGATGAGATTGAGCGCAAGAGAAGCGGCAGACACAGCGAAGAGATCAGCGACTAATCGGAAATATCATATTTTTCGGCTAACATAGCCAAGAGGGCATCGGATTGATTCATGAATTCGATGCCTTTTTCTTCCCAGTCGGGAAGGGTGGAGGCGTCTTGACCACGGCGGTTGTCCATGTCGATGAGATATTCCGCCGATTTCTGCTCCAGCTGAATGAACATCGGGCGCATCTTGTGGCAAATGGACTGTGCTTTCGCAAAGTCGTGCTCGGTGATGGCATCGTTGAGGATGACGAGGTTGTCGGATGTTGAGTTCACGAAAGTCTGCAGAATCTCGCGAATGGCGTTGCTGTCGTTGTCGAACATGCTGCAAAGTTGCGGAAAATCGTCAGAGAATTCGCATTTTTGGCGATCCTCATCAGGTATGCTTACATTTAATAATAATGCCAAGTCCTTGATGCTGAATGGCTTCTTGATATATCCATCAAAACCTTCATTGTGTGCGAATTTTTCGGAATACTCGTCGCTGGCGGTCATGAGGATGACTTTTTTCTCTTTGTTGACGGCTTTTATCATCTTCATGACATCATTGCCGGAGAATGTGCCCATCTCGCGATCGGTGAGGACAATATCATAGTTGTCAAGCTCATTGATGTATTTGTTAAACTCGATGTATGAGCGGCAGATGTCGGAGCTATGACCTAATTTGTTGAGCATTGCGCCAATGACTGCGAGTAGGCTGTTGTCGTCGTCAACGAGAAGGATGTGAAGCTTTTTATTTTGCGCAATAAGTTGAGTGTCAGGCGTTTCGGCTTGTTCTTCCTCTTTTTTATCCACCAGTTTGACAGGTATTGAAATCTCGATGTGACTGCCTTTTTCAAGTTCAGACATCACCTTGATATTGCCGCCGAGGATTTCGAGAAGTCCTTTCACGACGAAGAGACCGAAGCCATTGCCTTCCGCGAGACCTGTATTATTGTCGGCTTTGCTAAAAGGTTTGAATAGCTCCTCAATCTTTTCGGTTGGCATGCCGATACCTTGATCTATCACATTGAAAATCAATTTGTTGTTTACAAGATAAACACCAAAATGAACTTCACCTTCGATAGTGTATTTTATAGCATTTGATATGATGTTGCTAACTACTTGCTTGATTTTCAACGCATCAGAGTTGATAAACAGGTTGTCGGCGATGTTTTTGTGATAGAAGAATCTCAGCTGTTTGTTCTCGGCTATCGGTTTGAACATGGTGACGAGCTGGTCGCATAGCTCCGACACGTTGAAATCGGCGCGACGGATAAACTGCTTACCTTGTTCGAGACTCGAAAACTCCAGCAAATTCGAGAGAAGCGAGAGGATGTGCTGTGACGAATACTTCATGGAATTGAGTCGCAGCCTGTCCTGTTCGTTATGTTGCTCCATCTGCATCAACTCGATGTATCCGATGACCGACGACAGCGGCGCTTTGATGTCGTGTGACACCGTAAGCAGCAGTTTGTGACGGCTTTCCATGATTTCCTCTGTGCGTTGCTGGGCTTCTTCCATAGCTCGACGAGCACGCGAGACACGCTTTATGTCTCTGGAAATCAAGAAGATAAACAATAAGATGCAAATAAGGGCAACAGTACCTCCATACATCGTGTAATCCAAGCTGCGTTGAATCATCAACTCGCTCTTTTGAATCGCGATCATCACAGAAGTAAGGGTCTGCTTGTGAAGGATGATGAGCAGTCCTGAAATCTCTTCGGAAATCTCTTGATCAGATTTAATGAAACTTTGATATTGATTCTCAATGGTTTGCAACCTTTGAAGATATTCTTGTTTGCCTTTGTCGGTATAGATTTTTATACCTTCCATGAGGTCGATTCGGCTTCCTGGAGTTTCTTCAGTGATGGTGTCGTAAGTTGTCGTAGTGACCAAAATGACGCTGTCACGAGGTGTTTCGGATGAGAAGACACGATGGAAAAAGCCTTGTTTGTCAGCTTTTTTCACGATGGTGTCAACTTTGGTGGTAGCTACAATTCGCGTGGTTTTTTCTTTCGGCTTGTAGTCTGATAAAAGTTTATAAATCTCATCATACGGGTTAAAAATATCGTATTGATGAGTTAACTCTTTGATAATGTTTTCTTTACGATCAAGTAAATCAACAATGTCATTGAGAATTTTCGTGTTGTTGATGTCGTCTTCCGAATAAAAAATGATGGAATCTTTGATGGCTGCAGTCTGTTGCAGATTCTGGTTAAAACTTATCAGATGCTCAGGATTTCCTGATATTGTGTAAAGCTGTGCATGCGACTGCGCCGCGTTGACATTTTGGATGAGCTCGTTGGTGAAATTCAACACTTTCTCGTTTCGGTCAATCGCAACTCTTTGATCAAGAATCGATTTCTTGAGATTTGAGATGTAATATATAACGGCTGAGCAGACGATTATAGCCAAAATGTAAATGATCAAGGCCTCCCATCTGACTCGACTTTCGTAGTGTTTTCGTATGAATTTCGCTTCTCTCATCGTGACAAAATTACTAAAAAAATGGTTTATGTCAGAAATATTTTATAATTTTGCGCAAATAATTTTGGAAAAATGAGAAAGTTTTTTGTTTTGGCGCTTTGCGCGATGATTTTAATTGGTTGTACAAAGAAAAACAAGGTTAATCTTATGAATGTCAATGATTTCAACACCGAAGTGGATGGAAAGAAAGTTTCGCTTTACACTTTGAAAAATGGTTTTCTGACAATGCAGGTTACAAATTACGGCGGACGTGTTGTATCGCTGTGGATGCCTGATTACAGAGGAAGTTTTGAAGATATAGTTCTCGGTTATGACAATATTGACCGTTATATTAATTGTACTGGCGAGAGATACCTTGGCGCAGTTGTCGGACGTTGCGCAAACCGCATCGCACATGGTGAATTTACGCTTGATGGCAAGAAATATGAGCTTTATAAAAATAACGACGGCAACACCCTTCACGGTGGTGAGTTTGGCGTTGACCGCGTCGTTTGGGATGTTAAGTCAGTGAATGACACTGCGATAGTGTTGCATGTGGTGTTGCCTGACGGATTGGACGGTTTTCCGGGCAACCTCGACATCACCATGACATACGCTTTGACTGCTGATAACGAGTTCCATGTCGATTATCTTGCAACTACTGATGCTCCGACGGTGTGCAACCTCTCGCATCATTCGTTTTTCAACTTGAAAGGCGAGGGTAACGGCACTATCCTCGACCATGAGCTGATGATTAACGGAAAGCTTATCACTGTTATTGACAAAAATCTTATTCCAACCGGTAATTTCATTCCTGTAAAAGGCACTCCGATGGATTTCATGCAAGCCAAACCAATAGGACGTGATATCGAGGCATATCATCCGCAGATGGTTAATGGCGGCGGCTATGATTTCAACTGGGTTTTGAACAAACCTATCGGACAGATGGGCTTGGCTGCCTCTGTCTTTGAGCCGGAGTCGGGTAGGGCGATGGAGGTGTACACCGACCA
This sequence comes from uncultured Bacteroidales bacterium, assembly GCA_905234275.1. Classification (GTDB taxonomy): domain Bacteria; phylum Bacteroidota; class Bacteroidia; order Bacteroidales; family F082; genus Limimorpha. Next base: position 107,894 of record CAJOHD010000005.1, read on the forward strand.
GCCTGGAATGCAGTTCTACAGCGGCAATTTCTTTGATGGCAAGACGACAGGTAAATATGGCAAGCCATTATGCAACCGTGCTTCGTTTGCCCTTGAGACACAGCAATTCCCTGATGCTATAAATCAGCCTAACTTCCCAAGCGTGGTGTTGAGACCAGGCGAGGAGTATCATCACACCTGTATCTACAAGTTCGATGTGAAGAAGCCTACTAAGAAATAATTCTTAAACAGTCTTATCGATTTTCCAAGAGAACGCTCTCAGACCCAATTCCGGTGTCTGAAGGTCGTGCTCGTGCAGCATGTTCATGATGCTGTCCACTTTCTCGTCGTCGACGAAGGTGAGCATGGCGTCGTTGAATGTAGGCCAGGTGTGGGTGCCATAATGGGCTTCGCCTGTTGCTGAGCCTCTGCCTGTGATTTCGTTCCACTTGGTGAATCCACGAACTCCTTGTTTTTCAAGGAGTTCGGAGATCTCTTCGTAATAAGCTTGATTATATGCTATGAAAATTGCTGTCATTGTTATTCGATATTAGTTAGCCATTGCAAGTCTTGCTGCTTTTCTTTCCTGACGTTTAATTCTTCTTGAGATGAATATTGCGTACAATGTCGGGATGAGCACGAGGGTGATGAGTGTTGAGATCGAGAGTCCCCACGACACTACCACGCCGAGTCCGTTCCACATCTCTGCGCCTTCGCCTGTTCCGAGAGCCATTGGCACCATACCGAGCACGGTGGTGAGAGTGGTCATGAGGATAGGACGCAGACGCTGACGTGATGCTGTGACGACAGATTCGTTGACACCCATGCCGCGTTCGAGACAAAGTCTGGTGTAGTCGATGAGCACGATACCGTTTTTCACCACGATACCCATCAAAATCATCACGCCGATGAGTGCCATGACACCCAATGCCATGCCGTTGACTCTCAATCCGATCAAAACGCCAGTAATTGCGAATGGCACTGAGAACATGATGACGAACGGGTCGAGCAATGACTCAAACTGTGATGCCATCACGACGTAGACCAAGATGATGATGAGGACGATGAGTGTGAACATGTCTTTGAAAGCATCTTGCTGATCCTCGTAGTCACCTGCGATTTTCACCATGAATTCGGCTGGAATCTCAACATCGTCGATGCATCTCTCTGAAGCAGCCACGCCGTCGCTCAAGGCATAACCTTTCGACACTATGCCTGTGATGGTGACGATACGCTCACGGTCTTTACGCTCGATAGTAGGAGGTGTGCGTCCTTCCACAATCTTAGCCACCTCGCTAAGTCTCACGGCATTACCTGATGAGCCGTAAAGCACAATGTTTTCAATGTTCTCGACACCTGTTCTGAATTCCGGGGCGTAACGTACACGGATGTTGTATTCGTCACCGTCTTCGCGGAAATACGACATCACTGAGCCGTTGATGCGGTTTCTGACATATTGTGATGCCGTAGTGATATTGATGCCGTTGAGCATCAGCTTCTCACGGTCGAAATCGACGTGCATCTCAGGGGTGTATTCATCACGGCTGATGAGCACCTGCGAAATCTCAGGACATTCCTTCATCTCTGCTGCCAATTCGTTGGCGATGCGGTCGGAAACATTGAAGTCGTAGCCGTAAATCTCGACTTTCACGCTGGCTGTCGAGCCCATGCCCATACCTTCTGAAACGTTGTATTTCTTGATGACTGCATTGTTTCTAAGGTCTTTACGGATATATTCCGCAATCTCCTGAGTGCTTCTCTTACGTGTGTCCTTGCTGCCAAGGTTGAGGTTCATCGCAAGGATGTGAGTGCCGTTGCTCTGCATTGATGCGAAGGCGTTTTCTTCGTCAGCGACACCGTAACGATAGTTCATCACCTTGATCTCTGGAATTGCTTCCATGTATTTCTCAGCCAATTCAGCGCCCAGCTGACCGGTGATATCTTCTTGAGTACCAACAGGCAACTCAATGTTGACAGTCAGACGTCCCTGGTCCATGCTCGGCAGATATTCGGTCTTCATTCCAGGCAGGGTGGTGACAAGTGTCACTGCAAATATCACAATGGCGATGATGACCGTCAATGCTCTGTGTGTCACAGCCCAGTTGATGAGTCGTCCGTAGCCGCGGCTCAGCGCATCGAGACCTTTATTAATAGGTGTGAACAAAATCTTATGCCATGCATGGCTTCTTGGGTTGCGTTTCAAGAGTCTTGAGCACATCATTGGCACTAAAGTCAATGCGGCTGATGTTGATACTATCATGATGATACTGACGATCCAGCCAAGCTGATGGAAGAACACTCCGACGGCGCCGTTCACCATGGTGAGAGGCAGGAACACCGCCAACATGGTGAGGGTAGAGGCGATAACAGAAATTGACACCTCCTGCGTTGCGTGCACAGCGGCTTCTTTCGGCTTCGCACCTCGGTCGATATGCGAGGTGATGTTCTCCAAGACCACGATAGCGTCGTCCACCACCATACCGATGGCGATGGTCAAAGCACTCATTGAGATGATATTCAAGGTGTTACCTGTCGCAAAGAGGTACACAACTGATGCGACCAACGAAATAGGGATAGACAACACGATGATGATTGTCGCTCTCCATCTTCCGAGGAAGATAAACACCACCAGCATAACCACGATGAATGTGATGAAGATGGTCTCTTTCAATGAGTCGATGGTGTTGACGATGCTCTCGCTCGTATCGTTAATCAGGTTGATTTGAATGTCGGAAGGAAGCGTTTTCTTAATCTTCGCCAGCTCTTTGTTGATGCCTTTACAAACCTGCACTGAGTTGGCGTCGGTCTGTTTCTGGATGGTCACCATGGCACCCTGAATCTTGTTTGAGAACACTTTCTGCAGACGTTCCTGTTCGCCGTCGTTCACTCTCGCGACGTCTTTCAAATAAATAGGTGTGCCTTGGAAGGTGCCGACGACCACGTCGAGCATCTCTTTTGCCGACTTGAACTCTTTCTCCACGCGCACGGCGTAAGTGTTTGAGCCGATGTCGATATTTCCGGCAGGAGTGTTACGGTTTTCGTAAGCCAAAGCCTGTGAAATCTGCTCGACAGTGAGATTATATGCCTCGAGTTTGTTAGGGTCGACATACACCTGAATCTCACGTTTCGGTGCGCCTGACACTGAGACGGTACCCACTCCAGCGACACGTGCCAAAGGCGTTGTGAGCTTGTCGTCAAGGATTTTGTCAAGACCCGAAAGACTCTCTTCGGCTGTCACGGAAAGGAACATCACAGGGATGTCTTCCATGCTGAACTTGAAGATGGTAGGGTTGCCTGCTCCGTCTGGCAGGTATTGCCGCACCATGTCTAATTTGTCTCGCACGTTGTTTGTCGCGTCCTCAATATCAATGCCGTATTCAAACTGCAGTGTGATGACTGACACGTTTTCTTTTGATGACGACGAGAGGTGTTTCAAGTCGCTCACGCCGTTGAGGGTGTTTTCCAAAGTCTTGGTGATATTCGTCTCGATATCTTCCGCGCTGGCGCCTGAATATGACGTCATCACCATGATGGCGTTCGTTCCCATGTCAGGGAAGAGGTTGATCGACAGCTTGGTCAGAGCGAAAATACCCATAATGGCCACCGTGATGAAGACCAGGGAAACCGTTACCGGATGATTTACTGATGATCTATATAAACTCATGATTTTCTTCGATTTACAAGATTATTTTACTACATCGACGGCGATACCGTTCTTCAATTTTGTCTGTCCTGTCATTACAACGGTGGCGTTGTCGTCCAAGCCGCTGATGACCTCGTATCTGTTGCCCATTCTGCGGCCGAGTTCGACGACGCTGTAAGTCACTGTGCCATCAGCATTTAAGACGTAGACATACTGCTCACCAGAACCGACTTGTTTCATGACGGCTCGGTCAGGCACCACAACACGATAGTTGTCGCCGTAGTTGACAGTGACGCGTGCGAACATACCCGGACGCAAAGCCAAATCTTTGTTTGCATACTTCACCTCAACGGCGAAAGTGTGTGTCATAGCGTTGATAGTAGGATGGATGAGGTCGACAACACCTTTGAACACCTGGTCGCCATAAGCCTCGGTGGTGATATCCACTTCCATGCCTTTCTTAATCTGTGAATACTGGCTTTCCGAGATGTTGATGAGCATCTTCACAGGATTGATTTTCTGTATCACGAAAAGTGGCTGCGTCATAGCATACATGTCGCCGACGTCATAGTTGCGGGCTGTCACGATACCTGAGATAGGGCTCTTCAAAACAGTGTTTTCCAAAAGGTTTTTGTATGTTTTTTTCGACACGTCGTATTTCAGCGTCATCGCCTCATAATCTGACTGTGAGGTGGCTCCAATATCATGGAGCTGCTTGATTCTGCCATATTCGATGGAGTCGTTGATAAGCTGAAGTCTTGCCTTGTCGAGATTCACCTCGTCCATGATGGCGAGTGTTTTTCCTGCTTCGACTTTGTCGCCAATCTCCACAAAAATCTTGCTGATACGTGCTGCTGACTGCGGCGCGATGTTATTCACGATGTCGGCCTCGATGGTCGTCGGATAGACCGAAAGCTGCGAGACGTATTCGGCATTAACTGTTGTGACTGTCACTTTAGGGTTTTCCATAACCTGCTGAGTGTTCTGATCCTGCTGTCCGCATGACATCAAAACGACGGCGGCTGTTGCGATTAATAATGTGCTTAACTTTTTCATATTGCGTTTATTTTTATTTTCTTTTTATTTGAATTCGTCACCGATAAGTTCTTCGATTGATGCCTTGGTAACCATGAAGTTATAGACTGTACGGCTCATGGTGAGCTGCGCTTGCACCAATGCGAGCTGGGCGTCGTTGAGCTCAGTGAGTGTGGTCTTGCCAAGTTCATACATTCTCTCAGCTATGTCGTAGCTTCGTTGTGCCATCTCCACTGTCGACTCAGCAGCAGAGTAGTTTTTCATGTATGTTGTGATTTCATTCTCATAGTTTTTGAACGCCACTCTCAGGTTTCTTTCCGTATCTTCGATGCTCAGCTCCAACATGTTCTGCGAAGCCTGGTACTGCTTGATGGTGTTGCGTTTATAAAATCCTTCGAAAATCGGGATGTTGAGGCTTAATCCTGCCACTGAATAAGGATTCCATTTAAACTTGAAATCATCGCCCATCGCAATGTAATTATATGCGAATGAAGCAGATAGGGTAGGAATGTATTGAGCTTTGGTCATCTTGATTGTGCGCTCCAACTGTTGGTTCTGAATCGCCATCTGGACCAAAGTGCTGTTGTTTTCAAGGTTCACGTCGTCGCTAGTAATGGTGTATGACAGCATATCGTCTTTATATTGGTCGATGTTGCCTTGCACGCCGATTTTGGTCTCAAGGTCGATGCCCATCACGGCTTTGAGCTGCCAAACTGCGAGTTCGATTGCGGTCAAGGAACTATAGACGTTCGGCTCGGCGTTTTTGACGTTCACCGAAGCTCTAAGGTATTCATATTCAGAAGTTTTACCTGCGTTGTAGAGTTGCTCAGTACTCTCATAGTTTTTGACAGCATTGTCATAAACTTCTGTGTAAACCTCATGAACCTGCTGTGCCAGCAACACTGCGTAATAAGCTTTTTTCACCTGAGCCACCATCGAAATCTTCGAAGAACGAGCCTGTTCAACAGCGAGTTCCACATCCAATGCCGACAGTTTCAGAGTCTGCCACAGCTGTGCGTTGATGAGAGGCATGGCAGCACTTACTCCTGCGTTCACGTTGTTCCACTTACCGACTTCAATTTCCATAGCCTGACCACCGAAATCCATAGCCATCACTTGCTTTTTGATAGTGCGCTGGTAGCTTCCGCTGGCGTTGATATTAGGATACAAAGCGGCATAAGTGCCTTTTTTCGCATATCCTGATTTTTCAATGCTCTTGTCAGCAATCTTGATGGTCCTGCTTTCATCGAGGGCGATTTCTATTGCCTGGTCGAGGCTGATGATCAGCGAGTCCTGCGCCTGCTGGGCTTTTGCAAGGCTGCTTCCCATTACCATCGAGAGGCAAAAAACCGTCATTAAAACACTTTTCAATCTTAACATTTTATTCTAATTTTATTATTTTTCTATACCTATTATTAATAGGTTGCAAAGATAGCGGTTTTATGCAAACATTTCGAACTTTTCAGCGTCGATTTTTGTCGGTTCAGATGGGGTCTCCGTCATTTCGACTGAAGTGAATATTTCTGCCACAAAACTTTTTTTGTTTGTATTTAAAAAATATATATTTTTGCAATCGTACAATTTTAAGAAATGAAAGCGAAGATTTACGGTGTCTTTATTCTCGTTGAGGCGTTCTTCATGCTGGTCGCCTCGATGGTGGCGCTTTACTACAACGTGCACTGTGGCGAGAAAGACGTGGTGTCGCTGCTTGCTGCCACCATGATTACCGGTATCTTCGGCTTTATCCTGTTGTCGGCTGGTCGCGAGAGAGCCAGAAGAGGCGATGAAAGAGTGAAGAAAATCGACAACCTCACGATGAAAGACTCCTTCGTGCTCGTTACCGTGGCGTGGGTGCTATTCGCTGTGTTCGGAATGCTGCCGTTTATCTTCACTGGCGCCATCGACAACGTCACCGATGCCTTCTTCGAGTCGATGTCTGGATTCACTACCACTGGTGCTACCATCATGAACAACATCGATTCACAGCCACATGGAATTCTGTTTTGGCGTAGCATGACCCAATGGCTCGGCGGTTTGGGCATCATCGTGTTATTCCTCGCTATCATCCCTGCTTTGAATAAAAATTCAAATAAAACCACACTTTATGCGGCGGAGATGTCGGGATTGAGTGTCAAGAAGTTACATCCTAAGATGGCTGTCACAGCACGTCATCTGTGGATTATTTATATGTTCTTGACGGTCGTCTGCGCTTTGGTGTATTGGGCAGGTCCAATGAACCTGTATGATGCTGTTTGTCATGCGCTTACAACAATGTCGAGCGGCGGTTTCAGCACACACCAGGCGAGCATAGGATATTTCAATTCGAGTTATATCGAGTATTTCTGCGTCTTGTTTATGATAATGTCGGGAGTTAATTTCTCCTTATATTATTTCCTTTCGCGAGGCGATGTGAAATATTTCTTAAAAAACGAGGAATTGCGTTGGTTCTTTGGTGTTATAGTCATTATGGTGGCTGTCATGACGGCTTTGTTCTATTATGCTCCAAACGTTAATACAATCGTCACTGACACTTCAGCATATCCAGAGCCGACATTTGAGTCGAGGTTCCGCGCCGCCTTGTTCCATGTCGTGACAATCGTCTCTTCGACAGGATATCAAGGCTCATATTACGATTACACTCTTTGGGGCGGATTGTTCCTTTTCCCGACGTTGCTGCTCATGCTCAGCGGTTCATGTGCGGGATCAACATCAGGAGGTATTAAAATTATACGTTGGATGGTGTGCCTGAAGTCAATCCGCATAACCATTAAACAGTTCCTGCATCCAAGCGCAGTGTTTACAGTGAAAGTGTCGAGAGAGGTGGTGTCTAACGAGATTCTTCTCAGGACACTGAATTTTCTGTTCTTCTACGTCATAATATGTATTGTGAGCGTCATCGTGCTTGCTATCACCGGATGCGATTTTGAGGAGAGTGTGTTTAACACTGTCACTGCATTAAGTAATATGGGACCTGGCTACAAATCAACAGGTCCGGCTACGACATTCTCTGACCTGACAGTCACAGCGAAATGGGTGATGTCGTTCCTGATGCTTATCGGACGTCTTGAGATTTATACCGTCCTGTTGATTTTCACACCAACATTCTGGAACAAAAAATAAGGCTTTTGCAAGCCTTATTTCTCTTGATTTCTTTCTTTCACTATCTCATCCTGCTTGTCGCGAGGCATCGGTACGTATTGATGGAATTCCATGGAGTAATTAGCTCTTCCGGAAGTGATGTTACGCAATGCTGTAGCGTAGCCGAACATCTCCATCAAAGGCACGAAGGCGTCGAGTTTCTGCGAACCTTTACGGAAACGGCGCATCGCCTCGATACGTCCGCGGCGTTTGTTGAGGTCGCCTGTCACGTTGCCGATGTAGTCGTCAGGGGTGTTAACCTCGACCTTCATCGTAGGCTCGAGCAACACTGGACTTGCTTTCATGAAAGCCTGTTTGAAACACATCTGGGCGCATAGCTGGAACGCCATGTCGGAAGAGTCGACAGGGTGGGAGCTACCGTCCACGAGCACGCATTTCACGTCAACGACAGGATAGCCTGCAAACGGGCCTTTGTTCATGGCAGCCTGCAGACCTTTCTCCACTGATGGGATGAACTCCTTAGGAATCACGCCGCCTTTGGTGATATCGACGAACTCGAAGCCCTTGCCCGGGTTAGGCTCGAAGCGGATGACGGTATGTGCGAACTGACCCTTGCCGCCAGTCTGTTTCACAAATCTATAGTTGCATTCGAACTGTGAAGTGATTGTCTCTCTGAATGATACCGATGGCGCGCCAACGCTTACCGGCACCTTGAACTCGTCTTTCAGACGGTCGACGATAATCTCGAGATGCAGCTCGCCCATGCCGGCGATGATGGTCTCTTCGGTCTCCTCGTCGAAATGTGCGCGGAATGACGGGTCTTCGTTGCAAAGCTTAGCCAACGCCTCGCCGAGTTTGTTGCGGTTTTTCTTGTCTTCGAGGTTCACCTTCATCTCGATGACCGCTGGAGGGATATGGATGTTTTCAAGCAGCAACGGTGAGTTTTCGTCGCACAAGGTGTCGCCGGTACGGGTGATCTTCATGCCCACGAGAGCCACGATCTCGCCAGCGCCAGCCTCTTGAATCTCTTCACGTTCCTTCGCCTTGATGCGGAAGATACGTCCGATGCGTTCGTTTTTGCCTTTGTTGGTGTTATACACGCTCATACCATTGGTAATCTTACCGCTGAACACACGTATGAACGTCTGCTGTCCGACATACGGGTCGTTGATGAGCTTGAATGCGAGGGCTGCCAAAGGCTCGCTCTCGACAGGGTTACGCTGACATGTTTTCTCCTCATCGTAAGGGTCGTGCGCTATGATGGCGCCGAGGTCCTTCGGTGATGGCAGATAATCGACGATGGCGTCGAGTAAGAGCTGGATACCTTTGTTTTTATATGCCGAGCCGCACAAAACAGGCACCATCATGAGTTTAATGGTTGCCTTACGGATAGCAGCTTTCAGCATATCTAATGGAATCTCTTCCTCAGCGAGATAAAGCTCAGCTATGTCGTCGTCAAAGTCGGCAACATGCTCGATGAGGTTCTGACGTGCTGCCTGAGCCTGTTCCATCAGATTCTCCGGAATCGGACCTACGATACGTTCTTTTTCTTTGAAGATCACTGAATTCATGTTCACGAGGTCGATCATGCCTTCGAAGTCGTTTTCCACGCCGATAGGCAGATGCAGTGGCACTGCGTTGGCTCCGAGGTATTTGTTCATCTGGTTGACGACTTCGTTGAAATCGGCACCCGTGCGGTCCATCTTGTTGACGAATGCGATACGTGGAACGCGGTATTTGTCAGCTTGATTCCACACCGTCTCACTTTGTGGCTGTACGCCTCCAACAGCGCAGAACACTGCCACCATACCATCGATGACTCTCAACGAACGTTCCACTTCCACAGTAAAATCGACGTGGCCGGGAGTATCGATCAAGTTGATCTGATAGTCGTTCCAATGTGCTGTGATAGCTGCTGAAGCGATGGTGATGCCGCGCTCCTGCTCCTGTTTCATAAAGTCCATGGTGGCCTGACCGTCATGTGTCTCACCGAGTTTGCGGTTTACGCCAGTGAAGAACAAAATGCGTTCGGAAACAGTTGTCTTTCCTGCATCGATATGCGCAGCGATACCGATATTTCTAAGCTTTGAAATATTTTGACTCATTGTAAAATATTGATTTTCAATAAAATGAAAGTAGTTAGCTACTATTGCTTTTCAGTTTGCAAAATTAGGAAAAATAGATGAAAGATTAAAGAAAATTTTCTATTTTTGCACTATAATTAATTAAGGTATTATGTTTAAAGGTCATCCTAAAGGTTTGTACGCTCTCGCTTTGGCTAATACTGGAGAGCGTTTTGGCTATTACACTATGCTTGCAATCTTCGTGTTGTTTTTGCAGGCGAAATTTGGTCTGTCGGCTAAGGCTGCAGGACAGTTTTATGGTGTGTTTCTTGCCACGGTTTATTTCATGCCGATACTCGGAGGTTTCATCGCTGATAAGTTCTGGGGTTACGGCAAGACCGTTGTCACCGGAATCCTGGTGATGTTTACGGGTTATCTGTTGCTTTTCACCCAAAAGGACGCTGCGGGCAGCATGGCATTCACCATGATGATTATCGCTTTGTTCTGCATTGCAGTGGGAACAGGCTTGTTCAAAGGTAACCTTCAGGTGATGGTCGGCAACCTCTACGACGACGCCAAATATGCAGCAAAACGTGATGGCGGCTTCAGCCTTTTCTACATGGCAATCAACATCGGCTCTATGTTCGCTCCGACAACAGCTACTGCAGTCACTAATCTTTTCCTCGGAAAGAACGGCTACACCTACGATGCCAATATCCCGTCGTTAGCACATCAATTCCTTGACGGAACGATAACCGCTGACGGCATGACGCGTCTCGAGACTTTAGCAGGCTATCAGAGCAATTTTAATGGCGACATGACAGCCTTCTGTACTAACTATATCGATTCATTATCAGTGGCTTACAGCTATGGTTTCGGAATAGCTTGCCTCTCTTTGATACTCTCAATAGCCATCTATTTCGGCTTTAGAAGACTGTTCAAACATGTCGATGTTCGCAAGGGCGAGAAGTCTGTGGCTGAAGAAACAGTGGTGGAACTGACACCAAAGCAGACAAAGGACCGTGTTTTGGCGTTGTTCCTCGTGTTTGCTGTGGTTATCTTCTTCTGGATGGCATTCCAGCAGGCTGGTCTGACATTGACATATTTTGCCCGCGACTACACAGCGTCGGTGGCTACAGGCTGGACCCGCATCGGATTCGATGTGTTCACGTTGGCGATGATAGCTGTTGGCGTTTATGCTTTGTTTGGAGTGTTCCAAAGTGATACAAAAAAAGGAAAGCTTCTTTCTGCCTTGTTGTTGGCGGCATGTGTGGCAGGTGTGTGGTATAAAGCCATCACCGTTGACGACAGGGTGGAGCTGCTTCCTCAGATTTTCCAGCATTTCAACCCGTTCTTTGTGGTCGCGCTGACACCTGTTTCAATAGCGTTGTTTGGCGCATTGGCTAAGAAAGGCAAGGAGCCTTCAGCACCGCGTAAAATTGCATTGGGAATGTTGGTGGCTGCATTGGGTTACTGCGTGATGGCAGCAGCGTCAATCGGACTTCCGTCACCAAAGGAACTCGCCGAGACGGGCGGTGTGAGTAGTGTTCTCGTATCACCTAACTGGCTGATTTCCACCTATTTGGTGCTGACTTTTGGAGAGTTGCTGCTCAGCCCGATGGGTATCTCATTCGTTTCGAAGGTGGCGCCTCCAAAACTCAAAGGCCTTATGATGGGACTTTGGTTCGGCGCGACTGCAATAGGCAACTATCTGACTTCAGTCATCAGTAATATCTGGAACACCGGACTGTCGTTGGTGATGATTTGGGGTGTCTTGATAGTGCTTTGCGTGATATCCGCAATCTTTATGTTTTCAATGATGAAGCGTTTGGAAAAAGCTACGTCAGAATAGGTTTTATTTTCCGATGCAGAAACGGCTGAAGATGTTGTTTAAAACCTCGCCGTTTGTGACCTCTCCGGTGATACTTCCGATGTGATATAGCGCCTGTCGCAAGTCCTCGGCAAGCAAATCAGCGGAGAGTTTGTTTTCCAACCCTTTTTTCACTTGCTCAAGGCTTTCTTTAGCATGGGTAAGTGCCTCAAAATGCCTGATATTGCTGACCAAAGTGGTGTTTCTGTCAATATCTGGCATATCGGTATAACGATGGCGTATGCTGCTTTTCAAGTTCTCAATATCTTCCGGATTCTTTGCCGACATATACGAGAATGTGAGCAGAGCGTGGATGTCGTACAAATCCATTCCTGTAATGCTGTAGCAATACTCGTCAGTCATGTAGCCGCCATGATTTTCGATGTTTTTTTCGTATGTCGACTTCATGTAATCGAGATAATCGTCGTTCAGGGTGAACATTTTCGTTGCATCCATGATGTCGCTTTTGTTCACCATGATGATGAGATTCTGTTTCAACAAATTAACACGGTTTACAATGTCTTTCCATGCTTTGATGATGCCTTTCACAGACTTGCTGCCGTCGAGTAAACCAATCACGATATCGGCTTCAGAAATCTTCTTGAAAGTGCGCTCGATGCCAATTTTTTCTATGGTTTCCGATGTCTCGCGGATGCCGGCTGTGTCGATGAAACGATACATCATGCCTTCAATGGTGAAAGTCTCTTCAATGGTATCGCGTGTTGTTCCTTCGATATCGCTAACGATGGCGCGATCTTCGCCGAGAATGGCGTTCAGAAGTGTGCTTTTGCCTGTGTTGGTCTCGCCGACGATAGCTACAGGGATGCCGTGTTTTATAGCGTTACCCACTCTGAATGAATCGGTTAGCTTCACGATATGTTTCAAAGCTTTGTTTAGTAAATCGTTGAGCTTCGTGCGATCGGCAAACTCCACATCTTCCTCTGAAAAGTCGAGTTCCAGTTCCAAAAGTGAGGTCAAATCGACCAATTTTGAACGCAAGTCACGCAATTCATTTGAGAAACCGCCTTTGAGCTGGTTGACTGCAATCCTGTGCTCTGCCTCGTTTTGTGCCGCTATCAAGTCTGCCACTGCTTCAGCTTGTGCCAGGTCGAGTTTCCCGTTGATGTAAGCACGTTTTGAGAATTCGCCTGGTTCAGCAAGACGACAGCCTCTGACACAAAGCAGCTCTAAAATCATCTGTTGCACGAATTCTGAGCCGTGACAGCTTATCTCAACAGAATCTTCACCGGTGTAGGAGTGAGGTGCCTTGAAAAAAGTCACTAGCACGTCGTCAATCATCGGTTTGTCATCCGGCACAGGGTCAAAGATCTCGCCATAATACACTTTGTAAGGCTCAATCTCATTGACGTCCAATGTATTGCCGTTCTTTCTGAAAATATAATGTACTATATCATGGCTGTCAATGCCCGAAAGTCTGATTACAGCAATGGCTCCTGTTCCCGAAGCTGTTGAAACAGCGCAAATTGTGTCGTACTTGCTCATCTTAATCCATGTTTAAAATCAGTTCAACTTGTTCCGCCTTGATGCGTTTTGCGATGATATGTTTGTCTTTATCAAGGATATAGATCATTGGCGTGTTCTGGATGTCGTATTTCGAAAGCAGATTGTTTATGTCTGTCGAGTTGATTTCCACAGGGAAAATCACCATCTCAGGATGACGTTCATGAGTCTCTTCCAAGATACGGCCTTCCTTTGCGCATTTTTGGCATGACTTATCGTAGAAAACCACAGCAATATATGAGGCTTCGATGGAATACATATCTCCAATTTCAGGCAATTTTGCACCTATTTTTAGGTTTTCAAGATAGCTGGCTCGGTCTGCCATTATGTTCAGCATGCTACTTGTCACATTTGGCAAATCCAGTTGCATGAAATAGTCGTCAACGATATGGATGTAAACGTCGTCAAGATTCATGTATTTCGGGTTGAAATATTTTATGTAGAAAAACCAAAGAAGATAGTCGCGCACAGCTACGCAATCGCCAGCTTTTGCTATAAGTGTGTCAATTTCAGCATTGATTTGTTTGGCGTCGTCGTAGAGATTGTCGAAATATGTTTCCAACTTATTCTCTATCAACGGATAGGTGATGACTCTTGCGTCATTCAATGGGAAATCGTCCCAATAATCATGCATGCCATGTCGTTTCAGCGAACTTATCACTGTATTGATAAATGCGTCTTTCTTATTGATTCTCAATGATTCTTCAAAATTATCCAAGTCTTTTTTCAGCGAGTCGACTTTCTTCCAATTCTCCGGATGATAACCTTCTTCACTTTCCAAAGCTGCAATATTTGCTTCAGTTTCATGCACTTTTGCCATCAGTTGGTAATAAATCTTGGTCTCTTTGGCGCATCCTTTCACCTTATAAGTGCTCCAGTTATCTATGTCGTTGATTTTCACCGTGAAACGTTGCTTTTTTGCCACTAAAACCTCGGTCACAGGATAGTTTTTGTCATTTTTTATAAGATAAATTCCTTCTGGCAATTTTGTCTTGCTTTTGTATTGGATCATGCCGTTTTTCGACATTAAAGTATCCAAAACAAAAGTCTTTGCTCCGATATATTTACAAAAGTAAAACGTGCCATCCTCTTGATTATCAATGGAAATACGGATGTTTGCCTGTGAAAATCCGATTGCAGGAAGAAGGAAGCAGAAAACAAATAACAGTTTTTTCATCATGACTTAAAATTTTTGCAAAAATAATGAAAAATACGAGTCACGCCTCAAAATATTTTGTATCTTTGCATGTCTGAAAACTTCAAAACATGAGGCCTTTATCTTTTTTAAAAGTCCCTTTGCTATTCTGTTTAATCATTGAGATTCAGGTAGTTAGCTCTTTTGTCGCATTAGGACAGGAGAGAGAGTGGATGCGTGTGGCATTTTGGAACTTCGAAAACTTTTTCGATCCGTTTGTCGATTCAACACGAGTGTATAACGAATTTACTGAAAACGGCGGTCAGCACTGGACAAAATCGCGGTTTTACAAGAAGCGAAATAACTTGTATAAAGCGATTCTTGCCATTTCCGAAAATGAACCATTGGCAATTCTCGGCATTGCTGAGATTGAAAATGAATATGTGCTGAAAATGCTGTTCAACCAGACGCCTTTGAAGACGCATAATTATCGTATCGTTCATTATGAAGGTGATGACAAGCGTGGCATTGATGTTGCAATGGTTTATTGCATTGATAAACTGCAACTCGTTTATACTGAGCCTGTTAAGGTACGAAATCCGAAGAACCCGAATTATAAGACACGCGACATTTTGTACGCCAAGTTTTTCGACAGGCGAGGAGATACATTACAAGTTTTTGTTAATCACTGGCCATCGCGTTATGGTGGGGAAAAAGAGACTATCAAACTACGTGCATTGGCAGCCAACACATTGAGGCACAAGGTTGATTCGTTGTTTGCACTACCACAATCCATACCTAAAATCATCATCATGGGTGATTTCAACGACACCCCTGAAGATCCGAGCATCAAAGATATTCTGTGTAAGGATAAGTCGTTGGTCAATTTGTTTGCCGAAAGCAAAAAACTTGGTTTCGATGGCACTTTAAAACATCAGTATAATTGGCAAATCTTCGATCAAATCATTGTTAGTAAAGCATTGATTGACAATGATATAGGATTACTATATAAGACAAATAGCGCCACTATATTTCATGGTGATTTTCTGTTTGAAGAAGACAAATCATACGGTGGTGTGAAACTGTTTAGAACATACGTCGGACCTAAATATTTTGGTGGCTACAGCGATCATTTGCCGGTTTATATCGACTTGATATTCAAGTGATTAACCACGTTTGCAAATGTTTTTGAAATCGCAGAAACTGCAGTTCTTTGTGTCTTCAGTTTGTGTGAACGGGATATCTTTGTTGAAAAGCTCCTCTAAAAACTCGTTAAAGTACTTGTCACAAGTCTCTTTAAACGATTGGCTCAATTCATGTGCCTCGCTGATTTCGAGATTGTAAATCCCGTGACTGAGCTTCTGGAAACCGACAATGCCAGGTTTTATTAGCTGTTCAGAGATTTCTGGATGCTCTGAGTTCTCCGACAAGTACAAGTATTTATACATCAACAATTGTATCGATTTCTCAGCCATTCCCGTAATTCCTTCAACCTTATCATTGATTTTCACGTCATAAGGATTCACCTTACCCGTTTTATAATCAATAATTCTAATCTCGTCGCCAACCTTGTCGATTCGGTCTGCAAAACCGTGCAATCTCACTTTATGTCCTTGAATATCAATATATTTCTCAAGTTCTTTTTCCGTATCAATAATCGATAATTGCTTGTTTTCTTCCAAGAATTTCCGCTCATACTTGATGAAATTCTCAAGCATGTTATCGATCACTGTCTTGTTCAGATAATTGAATCCTGTATCAGGTAATCCATTAGCAAAACCATTGTAAATCAATGATTTATGATAGCAATCCTTGAAATGTTTTTTGTACATCTCATCGAAAAGCGGAAGGGAAATCACTTCGTGATCAAACAATTTGTAGAAATTGTCAAGTGTTGCATGGATAATGCTTCCAACAACGTTTACCTGAATCTCTTCGTCTGGCGATTTGTCCTCGATTTGCTCTACATTTTTCCAATAATACTGCAGCGGACATCTCACATAACAGCCAATAGAAGTGGGCGAGAGACTGTGAATTTTGGCAAGTATTTCGTCTGTTTTAACTATCTCTATTTCACTCTGTTTCTCATTGATTGAAGGTGATTTATATTGCCAATATTCAAGTGTTACTTTAGGATTATTTTTTGCATATTCAAATTCCAACTGTCTGATAAACCTACTCGGTTCACCCATGCCCGACAAGTCCGCGATATTGTTGTAATAAAGGTTGATTTCCTTGGCATTTTGCAACAAACGATAGAAGTGATATGCGTAAACCGCTTGCTGCTGGTCATAGGTCGGCAATCCGTAAGCTTTGCGTAAGTCAAACGGAATCAAGCTGTTATTGTTTTTATTTTGTGGTAAAATGCCTTCGTTTACGCTCAAAAAATGAATCACATCGAAGTCAAGGTTGCGAGTTTCGAGCAATCCCATGATTTGCAAACCTTCTTTATCGCCCTGCAAGTTGATCGACATCTGACCCGCCACTTGTGCGTAAAGCATTTGTAAATCAATGATTTTAATGTAATCTGAATATTTTTTTAGCAGCAATTCAAGTCTGTTTGCGATTCTTCCGGCCACACTGATCTGATTCTTGACAAAGTTGTCGTTTTTGCCAAGTTTTGCCATAGATACCAATAAAACTTCCTTCAAAGAATCGACACAATCTTTTGCGTTTTGCCATTTTTTAGTCGTAATGTTAAGAAAATCATAAAGTTGTGTGTATTCTTCAAACTGTTTTAAGTCCGATTTCTTGAAATAATAAACCGAATCCTTTGCCATCTTCAAGAGCCAGGTATTCAGCTTTTCATATTCCAAACCATTGAAAATCAGTTTGATAAAGTCGGAATTACAGTAACGCAAAAACGTCCAAAGATATAGCTTGTTCTCGTCGTCAGAAAGCGTGCTCTGATATCTAAACCATTGATCCACAAAGTGATAGACTATCGTTTTGTCGAAAGGATAGCCCATTGTCACCTGGATGTTACCGCACGACTCCGGAATGGAGTTCAAAACCGGTATCAACAGCGACTCATCCGCCAAAACAATCACCCTTTTCTTATCCTTTTTATCCTCCTTATCCACCTTATCCTGCAATGCCAATTGCAAAGCATTAGTCTGCACTGCATTTCCCGAAACACTTATGACATTGATTTCCTTTTTCTGCGTTAAAAAGCTGTCGCCAATGAAGTTTTTCTCGATATCCGGGTGTTTTTGGAAGAATTTCCTTGCAAAATAACCTGCTTCCTGTTTTTCGTCTTTAAAATAATAGCTGTCTAAGTCCCAGAGCATCACCGCGTTACCGTTTTCAACCATACGAACGATGATGTTTTCCTCAGTTCTGGTTAAAGCATTGAAACCAGCGAAAATGATTTTGCGACATTGAGTGCATTTTTGCAAAGTGGCGTCGTCATACGAGGCTATCTTCTTGGTTATCAAGCCATAATAGCCTTGTCCGTTCTTTTGAAGCGTATTGCGAAGATTATTATAATAGGATAGGAGTGAACCGAAAAACTTCAGATAATTCGATTCCACCCCGTTTTCCAGATTCAGGTTCCATTCTTCAATCTCTTTCGCGTCTTTCAAATGCGCAAAAAGCTTCTCGGCATCAACACCATACTGATCAATCTCGTCAAAATCCTTAGCCATCTGAGCGGCATATGGGAAAAATTCTTGGTTCATCTTGATAATCTCGAAGATAACTTCAATATTATCAATAAGTTGCAAGTTACTCCATTCTTCCATTGCCTGCTGGATAGACAAAATTTGAGGCACCCAAAAGTTGGTTTTTATGGTTTTCGCAAGCTCGGTCCTCAACTGCAAAGCGGCACGTTTGTTCGGGAAAACAATGGTGATGTTCTCCTTCGTCAAATCGTAATGACTTGTAATATAATCACTTATCTTCTGGATGAAAGCCATTGCTCTGCGTTTTTCAGTTGTTCCTGTGTGCCCAAATCAAACCAGTATTCAGGATATATAAGTTTTGATGTAACTCTATGATTCTCAGCGATTTTTTGATATAATCCAAAGACATAACAAGGTTTTACCTCGAAATCTTTGAAATATTTCGGTTTAAAAATATGTATCCCGCTGAATGACAATAATTTACAATCATTTGGCAATGCCCCGTTGCCGTCATAATCGTTGGTTTCGTTATTAAAACGACCGAGGAAATTGTCATTGGTGTCAAACACTAATTTACGCTTGCTGTTACGTTCCTGAGTGAGAAGCCATGCAGCGTCGTCGTTTTTGCAGAAACCGTCGTAAAAACCTTTCAAATCAACATTTGTTAGCACATCGACATTGTGAACCAACACTGCTTCGCTTTGTGCAAAATAGGGCAGAGCCTGCAAAATGGCGCCGCCGGTATCCATCAGGAGTGGGCGCTCGTCGGAGATCTCAATAATCACGTCAGCATGAGATTTCTCGACTTCGCTCGAAATGACAACACCATCCCCGTCATTTCGACCGGAGCGAAGCGTAGTGGAGAAATCTCCCAAAAACTCAATTATCTGCTCTCCAAAATGATGAATATTTATAACAATGTGATTGAAATCCTGCCTAATCAATTCTTTAAGTAACACTTCAAGTAAAGGCATATTATTGATTGAAACTAAAGCTTTTGGTGTGTTAGATGTTAGCTCTTTCAATCGGGTGCCGAGACCTGCTGCGAGGATAAATGCCGTTCTTCTACTTTGCTTCATAAATGTGAGAGATATGTTGTGCCAAATGGTTGATTTCGACGTTCACCATCGGGTAGTTTTCATGAATCAGTTCACCGATTTTCTGTGCGAAAAACACCGAACGATGCTGACCGCCGGTGCATCCGAAATTGATTTGAAGGTTCTTGAATCCGCGTTCCAAGTAGTTGTCAATCGACTGATATACAAGCATTTGGACGTTTTGCATGAAATAATGCGTATCCGTTTTATCGTCCATAAACTCTTGAACCTCAGCGTCTTCACCAGTCTTTTGCTTAAACTCAACATAACGTCCCGGATTTGGCAATGCTCTGCAGTCGAAAACAAAACCTCCGCCATTGCCACTTTTGTCGTATGGAACGCCGCCATTTTTGAATGAGAAGCTGTTGACTGTAACCGTAAGTTTCTCAGGTTCAATGTTTTCGTACTTCATCAACAAAACACCGAACTGCTTGATAACCGCCTGCAATTCGGGCAACTCGAATGGTAACGACAATTTATCGCAGGCTTTCATGATCTCACGGATAGCGTACGGAATGCTCTGCATGAAGTGTAACTTCTTCTGTATCAAGCCTCTGAAACCGTATGCGCCAAGAACTTGAAGGAGTCGAAGTAATACAAAGGCAGGGAAGAATTTGTCGAAGGATTCAATGTGCGCCTGCTGATCATAATGAGGTTCCTCGCTGCGCTCGGAATGACAGGCTTTTATTGTTAATTGTTGTTTGTAATAATCAATCAATTGCAACCTTATCTCTTCCGGAATCCTCGCCTTCACCTGATACAGCAGCGACACCACGTCATACTGCAGCGGTCCTTTCCTTCCTCCTTGATAATCAATGAAATAAGGCTCGTTATCGACAATCATGATGTTCCTCGACTGGAAATCACGATACATGAAAAAGTCGGACGGAGCCTCTAAAATGTATTTCGCAAGTCGTTGAAAATCAGCATCCAAACGTGTCTCATTGAACGAAATCTCTTCCTGTTCCTTCAAGAAACAGTATTTGAAATAATTCAAGTCCTCCATGATCGACATCTCATCAAATTCCGGAGTGGGGAACGCCTTCGAATAATCGAGTCCTTTATGTCCAATTATCTGAAAATCAACGAGTTTATCGAGCGATTTTTTGTATAAATCGATGGTATTTTGATCAAAACTGCCGTTTTTCAAGCAATTCTCAACATGATGGAACAATGTCGCATCACCTAAATCGGTCTGAACGTAAATCTCTTTGGAAGGAGAGATGGCTAAAATCTCTGGAACTGGCAGTCCGCATTCATGAAAATGCTTTGAAAAACTGAAGAAAGCGTCGTTTTCCTCAATGTTGATGTTATACGCTCCAATCAGATATCGCTTGTCGGTTTTCACCCTAAAATATCTCCTCGACGAGCCCGAACTCGGCATTGCCACAATCTCTAAAACCTTTTCTCCAAGATTTTCAATGAGTTCCGCAATCGTTTTCTTAATCTCTTCCAAAGTCAACATACGCAAAAATTTAGGTTACAAACTTACAAAATTTTTTCAAAATAATTCAAAATCATGAGAAAATTATTATCTTTGCAGCCTATTTTTACTCTAATATCGAGTTTTGTGAAAGCAAAATTCTGATAACGACTTAACTAAATTATTGATTATCAAACATTTATCAAAAGATGAACGCTACCGAACTCAAGACAATTGAGAAACTCAACAAACCGACAATTTTGCCAGGTTCTGTAAAAATCAATGTGAAAATTGATGTGAATGAAGAAATTCCACAGGAAAATGAATTGGATTTAACCGACGAAAACGAGGAAGAAGAGGAACTGGAATTCGATTTTTCAAATCTTAACAAGCTCCAACTCGTTGAACTCTTGGAAGAAACAGTCCAAGATTCAGACATCGCGAAGATCAAAGACAAAGTCGTTGCTATTAAATCTAACTTCTTGAGACTCAATAAGGAAGACCGTGACCGCGAGATGGAACAGTTTATCCTTGACGGTGGCGATAAAGAGAGCTACGAGCACAAAGACGACCCGCTTGAGGTGCGTTTCAAAGCAGCTTTCGACATCTACAAGGTAAATAAGGAAAAATATAAAGAAGAACTCGAACGTCAGAAGAACGACAATCTTCAGAAAAAGCTTGAAATCATTGAGGAATTGAAGACTTTGATTTACTCTGAGGAGACTCTGAAAAAGACTTACGACGACTTCCGCGCGCTGCAAGACAGATGGAAAGAAATCGGTCAGGTGCCGGCAAACGAGGTCTCAAATATTTGGAACACATATCATTTCCTCATCGAGAAATTCTACGATAAGGTTAAGATTAACAGAGAGTTACGTGACCTCGACCTCAAGAAGAACCTCGAGGCTAAAATCGAGCTTTGCGAGAAGGCTGAACTTCTGCTTCTTGAGAAATCATTGACAAAAGCATTCAAACTTCTCCAGAAATATCACGACGAGTGGAAGGAAATCGGTCCGGTTCCGCAAGATAAGAAAGACGAGATTTGGGAGCGTTTCAAGAACACTACAGATAAGGTCAACCAGATTCGCCGCGAGCATTACGCTAAGCTCGAGGAAGAACAAAAAGCTAACTACGACGCTAAGGAAGCTATCTGCGTGAAGATGGAAGAGATTGTAAATGAGCCGGTTAACAGCATCAACGCATATCAGAAGAAGTCGAACGACGTCAACGATCTGTTCAAGATGTGGAAGGAAATCGGTCCTGTCGCCAAGAAACAGAGCGATGAGATCTGGAACCGCTTCAAAGGCTCGATGAACACATTCTTCGAAGCAAAGAAGGAATTCTTCAGCAAGCTCAAGGTGCAGCAGATGGAAAACTACAACAAGAAGCTGCAAATCTGCGTTGAAGTTGAGAATCTCGTCGATTCGACAGAGTGGAAGAAGACCACCGACCGTATCAAGAAGTTGCAGGAAGAATGGAAGACCATCGGTCCGGTGCCAAAACGTCATTCAGACAAGATCTGGAAACGTTTCCGTAGCGCCTGCGACGCTTTCTTTGGCAAGAAATCTGAGCATTTCTCAGGAATTAAAGGCGAAGAGGATACTAACCTCAAGGCAAAACAGGAACTCATCGAGCGCATCAAAGCTTACGAGCTTAAGAAAGACCGCAACGAGAATATGGAGGCAATCCGCGGATTCCAGAGAGAATGGATGGCTATCGGTCATGTCCCGATGAAGGTCAAAGACGCTATCCAGAACGAATATCGCAGCCTCATCGACGGTATGTTCGACAAGATGCGTGTCAATGATAACGAATTGACTACCAACGAGTATCGCACAATGATTTCTGGTCTGAAAGAAGATCCTGATTCACGCGACAAGGTCAGAAGAGAGCGCATGAACCTCCAGAATAAGATTCAGAAGCTGCGCGACGAGATTGCGACTTTGGAGAATAACATCGGATTCTTTGCCAACAGCAAGCAGTCAGATCTTTTGAAGGCTGAATACGAGAAGAAGATTGCAAAACTCAAGAACGACGTTAAGGTTCTCGAGGCAAAGATTAAAATCTTAAACGAACAATAATTGAATTCCAATACATTTGGAACGGCATTTTGCTTGACTACATTTGGTGAGTCACACGGGGCAGCTATCGGCGGAGTCATCGACGGCTGTCCCGCTGGTATTTTATTGGATAAATCACTGATTGAGAAAGAGTTATCACGCAGAAAACCAGGACAGGATGCCACTATGTCGGCCAGAAAAGAGCCCGATGAGGTTGAATATCTTTCGGGATTGTTTGATGGCAAGACCACTGGAGCTCCGATAGCGTTTCTTATCCGCAACAAAGATGCGAAAACGTCTGATTATGAGAATATTAAGGATGTTTTCCGTCCGTCGCATGCCGATTTCACCTATCAGATGAAATATGGAATCAGAGACTATGCCGGAGGTGGCAGAGGCTCGGCAAGGACATTGTTGCCATGTGTTGTGGCGGGTGCAATCGCCAAACAGATTCTCGCATCGCAAGGCATTGAGATTCAATCAGATGTGATTCAGATAGGCGAGGAGAGAAGTAAAAGCTTCTCAAAAGATGAGATTGAACGCATTTTAAGCCGTTACAGAGAAGAAAAGGACACTGTGGGTGCCGTCGTCCAAGGAATCGTCAAAAACACTCCTGTAGGCCTCGGAGAGCCCGCTTTTCAAAAGTTTCATGCTGTATTGGCACAGGCCATGATGACAATCAACGCGGCGAAGGGTTTCGAAATCGGCGAAGGATTCAACGCCGCCCGCATGCGGGGAAGCGAGTGCAACGATGAATTCATCTTTGACGGCGAGCGAATCCGCACGAAGACCAATCATTCTGGCGGCGTTCAAGGTGGCATCACTAATGGCGAAGATGTCGTTTTTAGAGTCGCTTTTAAACCGATTCCGTCGGTAATGTTGCCACAGCAAACCGTTGATAGTCATGGAAATCCGGTGACTTTGGAGATTCAAGGTCGACATGATACCTGTGTCGTTCCGCGAGTGATTCCAATCGTTGAGGCGATGGCGGCGATGGTCACCCTCGACTTTGTTTTGTTAAAAAAATGCAATAAAATATAGCACACAATTAAAAATTTGTGTATTTTTGCAGTCGAAAACTTCAGGGCAAGGTGAAATTCCTTTCCGGCGGTGACAGTCCGCGACTTCCCCAAAGGGAACTGATTCGGTGAAATTCCGAAACCGACGGTGACAGTCCGGATGAGAGAAGTTTGTTTGTTTAATTTTTCAAAATATGCTGCCCTGATGTTTATTTGGGGCTTTTTTTATGTCATATTGCGAAAAAGACATCGAGTTAATGAGGCGCGCCATTGAGCTCGCCAAGAAGGGCGGAGGATACGTCCATCCGAATCCTTTGGTGGGTTGTGTGGTCGTGAAAGACGGTGAGATAATCGCCGAAGGATATCACGAAAAATACGGTGAATTTCATGCTGAACGTAATGCTCTATTACGTTGTCAATCAGAAACTAAAGGCGCTTCACTTTATGTAACACTTGAACCATGTTGTCACTACGGAAAAACGCCTCCTTGCACTGAAATAATCATTGAAAAAGGTATCAAAAAAGTCTTCGTCGGCATCCTCGATCCGAATCCTCTTGTGGCTGGGAAAGGCGTTAAGATTTTGCAGGATGCTGGCATTGAGGTTGAAGTCGGTCTTTGCGATGATGAGATTCGCGAAATGAATAAGGTGTTCTTGAAATATATCACCACTAAGCGCCCTTACGTCATCATGAAGACCGCAATGACCCTTGACGGCAAAATAGCAGCATGCACTGGCGATTCACGCTGGGTGACTAACGAGCAGTCGCGCAAACTGGTTCATGAGCTCAGAAGCGAAATGGCTGCTGTTATGGTTGGAATTGGCACAGTTTTAGCCGACGACCCGATGTTGAATGTAAGGCTGGAAGGCGAACATCACCAGCCGATACGCATTGTAGTTGACTCGAATTTAAGAATACCGATTGATTCTCAATTGGTTAAGACAGCGAAGGAATACAGAACGATTATTGCGACAACCGTGTCCGATAATTGTAGAGACGCACGGCCGTGCGTCTCTACGGGCATTGAATTGATTCAATGCAAATCAAATAATGGCCACGTCGACATCAACGACCTGATAACCAAATTAGGAGCAATGGGCATTGACTCACTTCTTCTTGAAGGTGGCGGAACCCTTAATGCCGCTTCCCTTGAGGCAGGTTGCGTGGATGAAGTTTGGGCATTTATTGCTCCGAAAATCATTGGCGGAGAAAGCGCAAAGACACCTGTTTCCGGTAAGGGAATCGAAAAAATGAGCGATGCAATTCAATTGCAAAATATTGATATTCAGAATATTAACGGAGATATTTTAATTAAAGGAAAGATATGTTCACGGGAATAATTGAAGAAATCGGTAAGGTGAAAGCGATAGTTCGTCATGCAAACAGCATCAAGCTGACTATTGCGGTGAAGAAGATTTTGGAAGATATCCATATCGGCGACAGCATCTGCACAAACGGCGTTTGTTTGACAGTTACCACATTCGACGACAGCTCCTACACCGCCGACGTGATGCCAGAAACTATGAACCGCACCAATTTCAAAGACTTGAGAATCAATGATTTGGTGAATTGTGAACGTGCAATGCCTGCCAACGGTCGCTTCGGTGGACATATAGTCTCGGGACATATTGACGGCACTGGCGTTATCTCAAAAATGACTCGCGACGACAAGGCAATCCGAGTGAAAATCGAGACCAGACCTGAGATTTTGCGTTATATCGTTGAGAAAGGTTCTATTACAATAGACGGTATCTCATTGACAGTCACCGATGTAAGCAGTTTCGACTTCGGAGTTTCGATCATCCAGCACACTCAGGACGAGACGACATTGACCAAGAAAAAGATAGGCGATACAGTGAATTTGGAAAACGATATCGTTGGAAAATATATCGAGAAATTTGTTGGCAATATCACTGCCCAACATGATGAAAAACTTCTTAACTTATTGATAGATAATAATTTTTAACATAAATGAACAAGGATTTTAATACTATTGAGGAAGCTTTGGAAGACCTTCGCGCAGGTAAAATGATCATCGTGGTTGATGATCCTGACCGCGAAAACGAGGGCGATTTGATTTGTGCGGCTGAGTTTGCGACCGTCGAGAACGTGAATTTTATGGCATCATACGGCAAAGGCTTGATTTGCATGCCGATGAGTTCTGAGATATGCAAACGCTTGAAACTCAATCAGATGGTGCTTGAAAATACTGACAATCACTGCACTGCTTTTACGGTTTCAATCGATTATAGAGACACTACGACTGGCATTTCGGCTGTCGAACGCTCAATAACTGCCAAAAAAGTGGTTGAAGACGGCATCCGTCCTGAAGATTTCCGTCGTCCTGGTCACATGTTTCCGCTTGAAGCCCGTCAGGGTGGAGTGCTGAAACGTGGCGGTCACACTGAGGCTACCGTCGATTTGATGCGCCTGGCAGGTTTGAAGGAATGCGGTTTGTGCTGCGAAATCATGCGCGAAGACGGCACCATGATGCGCACAACAGAATTGGTGCAGTTTGCGAAGGCTAACAACATGAAAATCACTTCGATAGCTGAGCTGATTAAATATCGTCGTAAGACTGAGGTCTTGGTTGAACGCGTGACAGAGGCGGAACTGCCAACAAAATATGGCACTTTCAGAGCTATCGGTTATGTAGATAAGATCTCTGGTGAGCATCATGTGGCGCTGGTGAAAGGCGATTTGACCACTCCAGAGCCTGTGCTTTGCCGTGTGCACTCTGAATGTTTGACCGGCGACGCTTTCGGTTCGATGCGTTGTGACTGTGGTGAGCAGCTGCAGGAGGCAATGCGCCGCATCGAGGCCAAGGGCAGGGGCGTGTTGCTTTATCTTCGCCAGGAAGGCCGTGGCATCGGCTTGATTAACAAGCTGAAAGCCTATACTTTGCAAGACAAAGGCATGGACACCGTTGAAGCAAATTTAGCTTTAGGTTTCGCTGCTGACTTACGCGATTACGGCACAGGTGCTGAAATTTTGGCTGATTTAGGTGCTAGAAAGATCATCGTGATGACTAATAACCCGATGAAAATCAGCGGTTTGGAAGGATACGGCATCGAAATTGTCGGCCGTGAGCCAATCGAGATGACCTGCAACGAAAAGGATGCTTTCTATCTTTACACGAAATACAAAAAAATGGGGCATATGCTCCATGTAAAGGATTTCTCGACAAGCTCGAAATGACATTTTGTATCCGTCATTTCGACCGAAGCGAAATGAAATGGAGCGAAGTGGAGAAATCTTTTTTTTAGTGTAGAGTGTAAAGTGTAGAGTTTAGAGTAGTTTTAAAGTTTAAAGTTAAAAAGTTTTAAAAGAAATAAGTTATAAACAATTAAATATCAAATAGTTATGAATATTTTAGAAGGAAAACTCTTGGCTGAGGGCCAGAAGATCGCTATCGTGGCTGGCCGTTTCAACGAAATCATCACCAACAAGCTGTTGGGTGGTGCCATCGACGCTTTCAAACGTCACGGTGGTGATGAGAAAAACATCGACGTGGCTTGGGTTCCTGGCGCTTTCGAGATTCCGCTCGTGGCAAAGAAGATGGCTGCAAGCAAGAGATATGACGCCGTCGTATGCCTTGGCGCTGTCATCCGTGGCGCTACACCACATTTCGACATGGTTGCTAACGAGGCTACAAAAGGCATCGCTCAAGTCGGTTTGCAGACCGAAGTGCCAGTGATCTTTGGCGTTCTCACCACCGACAGCATTGAACAAGCAGTCGAGCGCGCAGGTTCAAAGGCTGGAAATAAAGGTTACGATGCAGTGACAACCGCAATTGAGATGGTTAATCTGCTGAAACAGATCTAGCGTTTAAGAGATTATTGGTATCCTTCTCGAATTACTCTCAGTACCCTGTGGTAAGTCGTAATTCTGCGAAGAATACCAATAATCTCTCCGAAAGAGAACTGCTAATAGCTAATTATTCCTTATCAAATTCTTCGATTTCCTTCACGATATTCTCAATCAATCTTTCCTTTAAATCGTAAAGGTCGTCGGAAATGTCGCATTTGTAGTAATGCGGGTTGATGAGACGTTTCTCGGTGTCGTCCAGGTGGGCGAGGTTGTCGAGGTAATAGTTGCGTTTCTCCTGAATTGAGACGTATTCCACAATAGGTTTGCCGTCTTTCATCACCTGCGGCTGTAAGATACGGTATTCGTATGAACCTGCAGGGAAGGTGGTCGATTTCAGGCGGTCCATCTCGTCACGAAGTGTTATTTCCTCATGATTTTCGATGGCTTGTGCGAGTTTGTCGCCTCTCAAGCAAGTCACATCGACTTTGAATTTATTGTTTCTGATGATACGATAAGTGATCTGGAAACCAGGATTGATGAGCTTACTGCTTTCCTCGGAGCGCTTCAAAACCGGCATGTCGTCGACTTGAACCAACTTGTAAACATTGCCGAAGCATGGGTTGTGCTTGCTTGTCGCAATAGCGTCGCCCACGCCGTAGCTGTCAACCTTACAACCTTGACGCTCCAATTCGGTGATGAGATATTCGTCTAATGCGTTGGTAGCGAATATCTTACAGTTCTTCAAACCGGCTTCGTCGAGCATGTCACGAGCCTTTATTGAGAGATAGGTGAGGTCACCGCTGTCGAGACGGATGCCGTAGCCGTAAGGGTAGGAGTCGTCTATTCCATTGTCTTTGAACGCCTTAATAGCGTTTTTGACGCCGCATTTCAGTGTGTCGTATGTATCGACGAGGAGTATCAGCACCTCGTTTTTGTGGGTCTTGATATATTTGTCGAACGCTTCGTATTCGCCTTTCACCGTCGGGCCGAACGATGTGACATAGCTGTGAGCCATCGTGCCTGAAGCAGGGAAACCAAATTCAACACCAGTCACGATGTTGGATGTGTTCTGGCAACCACCGATGAATGCTGCTTTTCCGCCGTAGATGGCAGCCCACGGACCGTGAGCGCGACGGCTTCCGAACTCGCTGACAGGCTTGGTGGTGCTACGTGTCACACGCGACGCCTTCGTAGCCACCGCCATCTGATGGTTCATGATGCAAAGCATAGGAGTCTCAAGGACCTGAGCCTCGATGATAGGTCCTTCTATGGTGATGATAGGTTCTTTAGGGAATGCTATCTCGCCTTCACGCATGGCGTAGATGTTGCCGGTGAACTTCATCGTGGCGAAATATTTGCGTACTTCTTCATATTCGTCGCCTGGCAGGAACTGCTCGAAGAAGCTTTCGTCAGCTTTTCCGAGGCCTTCCACCATCTTCAGCACCTCGCGCACGCCACTGACGACCGCCCAGTTGTTGGTATCCGGAGCCTTGCGGTAGAAGAGGTTGAAAACAGCGCGTTTGTCCTTCATCCCATTGTCGTAGAACGACTTGCCCATCGTATACTGATACTTGTCGGAGCAATAAGAAGCATTCAATTCCATCATAAAAATCCTAATTTTTTGCAAAGGTATAACATTTTCTCGCAGAATACGCAGATTACACTGATTTTTTTCGTCATTATCAAAAAATTAGTATTTTTGCGCCTTAATTTTGAAATAACCATGTTTTTAGGAGAGCTGATAGCCTTGTTCGTTGCTGTTTCATGGACTGCCACCGCTTTGTTTGCGGAGGTCGGCTCTAAGCGTATGGGCTCGTTGCCGTTCAATACCATCAGGATGACGATGTCGCTTGTGCTTCTGATGATTACTTTGTGGCTGGTGATGGGCGTGCCGTATCCTCGTCATGCCGATGGCGGCACATGGTTGTGGCTGCTTCTCTCGGGCTTGGTTGGTTATGTCATCGGCGACTACTGCCTGATGCAGGGTTATATCCATATCGGCTCGCGTTTCGGCCAGCTTTTTATGACACTTTCAGCACCTACGGCAGCTATCACGGGAAGGATTTTTCTTGGTGAGCACATGCGTCCGATAGCTATTGTCGGAATGATTATAACTTTAAGCGGTATTGCCTTGTCGATATTGTCGAAAAGTGACGGTTCTGAGAAACAGAAATTGCATTTCAAGCTGCCTGCGAGAGGCATCTTTTATGCTGCGATGGCTGGAATCTGCCAAGGTTTCGGCTTGGTGCTCAGTAAGGTCGGCTTGACGCATTACGATGCGGCTCTTGTAGCGTTAAGCATTTCGCAAGACGCTGTTTTTGAAGGCGCTATACTGCCGTTGCCGGTGAGCATCAGTGTGCCCATTGCGGCCACTACAATTCGCGCTTACATCGGATTGACGGGCTTTTTCTTGGCTTTGATTATCTTCAATAAAGACGGATTACAGCAATTGCATCATGCTGTTAACGACCGCAAGGCGATGTGGTGTGTGCTGGCGTCGACCGTCTTCGGGCCTTTCATCGGTGTCAGTGCGTCGTTGCTTGCCACTCAATACACCTCGGCGGGCATCGCGCAGACGCTTTTTGCATTGACGCCAATCCTCATCATCGCTCCGGCGGCGATACTTTTCCATCAGAAAGTCACCGTGCGCGAGGTCATAGGCGCTGTTATCAGCGTGGCTGGAGTTTGTTTGTTTTTTGTTTAAAACCTTAGATTATGACCGAGCGCCATCCGTTGCAACCCTTTCTTCCAGCTAATGCTAAAGTGCTGTTTTTAGGCAGTTTTCCGCCGCCGAAGAAGCGCTGGTGCATGGAGTTCTATTACCCGAATTTCCTGAACGACCATTGGCGTCTGGAAGGCGAGATTTGGTTTCACGACAAGAACCATTTTGTCGATTTGGAACGTAAATGCTTTAAAAAAGATGAGATAATCGCATTTTTAAATGAAAAAGGAATAGCGTTTTTCGACACTGCAATGGCTGTAAACCGACTGAAAGACAACGCTTCCGATGCGTTTCTTGAAATAGTTGAGAGAACCGACATCAGAGCTTTGTTGGCGAAGATGCCACAATGCAAAGCCATTGCCACGACAGGGGAGAAGGCTACCGTTGAAGTCTGTGAATATTTCAATATTAGTGAAATTCCGGCGCCGAATAGCAAAATCACATTGGGAAACGACCTCGTTTTATACCGTTTGCCGTCATCATCGCGAGCTTATCCGCTGGCGTTTGAAAAGAAAGCGGAGGCGTATCGGAAGATGTTTGAAGAGGTTTTAAGCTGCCAGCAGTGTCATAAACAGTAAAACAAACAATGCTATTGTAACAATCGCCAGTATGCTTCCGAGGCATCCCCAGTTTCGGTCGCCATCAGGCAGTTTATCTGATAAAAGGCAGAAAATCAGGCCTATGAAAGGTGTGAACAGCACCGACAGGAAGAACGTCCAGCCGAAGCCGATGCGGCGACGGGCGCCGACCAGTCCGACTAAAGCGGCGACAAAAGTGTCGGAAATAAGACCGAAAAGTAATAATGTGAAAGCCATAATGTCATAATTTGATGCAAAGGTAAAAACTATTTTTAAATAATTACAAAATTGATAAAATTATCTCTTTTCCAATTCCCATTTTTGAGAAAGCGAATATTCTTTTTCCTAAATCTTTTAATGAAGCCCCGATGTGATATACTTCATTGTCAATAATCATAAATCTGTCATGAGATTTATTGAACTGATTAATGTTTATTGGCTGATACTGAGAGTTGTGCTTTTCTAAATCTAGTTTAAGAGTTTCAGAAATATGAGCGGTGTAAATCGTTGCAGCAACATTGTTTTCTCGTTTGTTTAGAATCTTTAGAACCGAATCATCAACATAATTATCAATTAGTATAATTTCGTTCTTTGCTTTTCTTACTAAATCCGAAATAAAATTGTAGGCATCAAATATTTGTCCGTCGAAGAAAACTCCTTCAACTGGGGGTAGCTAGGTTTTAACAAAGAAATCTATTTTCTCTTCGGTTTTGCTAACTCGTTGTTCCAATCGTTCAAAACGTTGATTGACTGAATAGTCGTGTAGTATATGGTTTTTAATAACTGGAAGAGCCCATTTACGGAAATCAGTGCCACGTTGTGATTTTACTCTATATCCCACAGAAATAATGGCATCTAAATTATAATACAAAACATGATATTTTTTCCCATCTGTAGCAGTTGTCAAGAAATCCTTGACAACTGAATCTCGTACCAATTCACCTTCCTTAAACGCGTTATTAATGTGAAGGCTGATATTCTGTTTGGTTGTTTCAAATAGAATTGTCATTTGATTTTGAGTCAACCATACATTATCATCAACTAATTGAACTTCTAATTGTATACTGCCATCTTCGCTTCTGTAAATAATTACCGTCTTTTCCGATTGCTGACCGTCTGCTGATAAAATTATTTGATTATCCATTTTTTATATTTTAAAAGATTTCAAAAATAACGTTGAATTCCTTGGTTGCAAAATTAGGTCATAATTCCTTATTTGTCAAGGAATTTAGTGTTAAATTTTGTTAACAAAAGTTGCGGGATTTTGGAGGAAATCTTAAAAATTTTTAACAATTATTATGCCTTGTCAGGCGGTTTATTTGTTCCTTTTCCCTTGATGGAAAATGAACCGAAAAGATCAAGGCCCGAATTATCGGCCCCCGCTGCAGCCGTCCTAAGGCGGTGATTCTCATGGCGGGGAGTGCTTTCTGGTGAAAGCAAACGACTGGGCGCCCCGCCTTGAGTATCATCCGCTTAGTCCGTCTTTTGGGCTCTCGCTGCCCCGCAATCGGGCCGGGCCCCCGCGCCGCGAAGCGAAGTGGGGGCGAAGCCATGAGGGATGGGACGCACAGCATGAGTCGAAAATATTTTAATTAACATATAAAAAAGAATTGTAATTCATTATTCAAAGTGGTATCCGCAAATGCAAGAGTGCGGCCAGAATAGGCTATCGCAACGAACAAAAAAACGATTTGGATAAGTTGAGAAAAGAACTTCAAGAACTTCAAAAAGAGAATGAAAAACTCAGAAATGAAGTGGCATTTATGAAATCAAAATAAGAATCAGATTTTTCTTTTAAAATATTTTGCATTTTTGGAAATAGTTTGTATTTTTGTAAGTTTGAAAATTGGAAAGAAGTATTGTCGTTTATTCCAACTTAAAAAGGTAGTATTATGGCGCTTGAAAAACAGATTGAGGACAATTTCATTAAGAAATTAAGTGATGAGTTGAAGTATGTGTTTCGTGATGACATTCACGACAGGAAAGCTCTTGAAGAAAATTTCAGGCAAAAATTCAACTCATTGAACAGGGTGCATCTCACTGATAATGAATTTGAGCGTTTGTTGGAAGAGATTACTGATTCTGACGTTTTCAATGCTTCTAAAATGTTGCGCGAACGCAATACTTTCATGCGTGAGGATGGCACACCATTGCAATACATGCTTGTAAATATTAAGGATTGGTGCAAAAATGATTATGAAGTAATTCATCAATTGCGCATCAATACTCGAAATAGTTTTCAGCGCTATGACGTTATACTTCTGATTAATGGTTTGCCAATTGTCCAGATTGAATTGAAAACATTGGATGTTAGTCCACGTCGTGCGATGCAGCAGATTATTGACTATAAAAATGATGTCGGGAACGGTTACACTAATTCTCTGTTGTGTTTCATTCAAATGTTTATTGTCAGTAATCAGCATAATACGTATTATTTTGCTAATAATAACAATGAGCATTTTAACTTTAATGCTGATGAAAAATATCTTCCAGTCTATCAATGGGCTGATGAGAAAAACAAGAAGATAACAGAATTGAGCGCATTTTCTGATGTATTCCTCCAAAAATGTCGTTTGGGTGAGATGATTAGCCGTTATATGGTTTTGGTGGCTTGTGAACGCAAAGTGTTGATGATGCGTCCATATCAGATTTATGCAGTAAAAGCGATTGTAAATTGTATTAATGAGAATCGCGGTAACGGCTATATTTGGCACACTACAGGCAGTGGAAAAACGCTTACTTCGTTTAAGGCTTCAACATTATTGAAGGATAATCCTGAAATTGAAAAATGCTTGTTTGTAGTTGACCGCAAAGACCTTGATAAACAGACCCGTGAAGAGTTTAACAAGTTCCAGCCAGGGTGTGTTGAAGAAAATACTAATACAGACGCACTTGTCAGAAGATTGCTTTCTGAGGACTATGCTGATAAGATTATAGTGACTACAATTCAAAAATTAGGTATAGCTTTAGATCCGCTAAATCGCAAGAATTATCAAGAAAGACTTAAACCAATAAAGGATGAGCGGGTCGTATTCATATTTGATGAATGCCATCGTTCACAATTTGGAGACAATCATAAAGCAATAAAGGAGTTTTTCCCCCAAGCACAGCTGTTTGGATTTACAGGAACGCCGATATTTGAAACAAATGCGACATATACTCAAATAACTGGCGAAAAAGCTCAGTATAAGACTACGAAAGATGTTTTTGAGAAAGAGTTACATGCTTATACAATTACAGATGCAATAAATGATGGTAATGTTTTACGTTTCCATGTCGATTACTTCAAACCTGAAAAATCTGACATTGTAGGTGGAACAATAAAGAAAACAGCAATAGTAAAGGCTATATTGAAAAAGCATCGTGCAGCGACAAATGAAGGCCGTTTTAATGCTTTGTTTGCGACTGGTTCAATAAACGATGCTATTGAATATTATAGCATTTTTAAAGATATGCAAGCTCAATTAGCAGAGGAAGATGATAATTACGAACCCATCAACATTGCTTGTGTATTTTCACCACCAGCTGAGGGGAACAGTGATATTAAACAAATTCAAGAAGATTTGCCGCAAGAGCAGCTCGACAACGAGCAAGAACCTGACGCTAAAAAAGCTGCGTTATCAAGTATAATAGCCGAATATAACAAGCAATTCGACACGAACCATTCAATAAACGATTTTGATGCATATTACCAAGATATTCAGCAACGTATTAAAAACCAACAATATAGTAATAAAGATTATGCACATGAAAACAAAATTGACATAACTATTGTTGTTGATATGTTGCTTACGGGCTTTGACTCGAAATATCTTAACACGCTGTATGTTGATAAGAACCTTAAATATCATAGTTTGGTGCAGGCATTTTCACGTACAAATAGAATCTTGAACGACACTAAACCATATGGTAATATTCTTGATTTCAGAGGTCAACAGGATGCTGTGGATACGGCAATAGCGTTATTCTCTGGTGAGAAAAAAGACAATGCACGTCAAATTTGGCTTGTTGAGCCGGCTGATGTTATCCAAAAGAAATATTATGATGCCATAAACAATTTGCGCAGTTATATGGCTGTTCACAATCTGGACTTTAAGCCGGAAGAGGTGTTTAATCTTAAAGGCGACGACGCAAAAGCTGGCTTTATAAAGTGTTTTAAGGATGTTCAGCGTTTAAAGACACAACTCGACCAATATACTGACTTTATTCAAACTTGTGAGGATGTTGATAAATATATGTTTCATGAGGCACAAGCTCCTTATGGATTCACAGAAGAGGATTTGCGCTCGTTCCGTGGCGTTTATCTTGACATCGCCCAACAATTGAGAAGTGCTCGCGATAAGAAAGATTATACGGTATCAGAACAAGTAAATGAGTTGGATTTTGAGTTCGTGTTATTTGCTTCTTCAGTTATCGATTATGACTATATTATGGAATTAATTGCACGTAATATGGGCAAGCCGTCGAAGTGGAAGATGACCAAAGAGGAACTCGTCAACTTGATTCGATCGAGTGCCAACCTGCTTGACGACCGTGAGGACATTATTGCCTATATTGACAGCCTCGATGGTGTGAATGGTAAGACTGAAGATGAAATCAGGAACGGCTACGAGGATTTCAAAACGGAGAAATACGCGAAGGAGCTGAAAGCCATTGCCGAGAAGCATGGTTTAAGCGTGGCCTCGTTGCAGACTTTCGTGAACGACATTGTAGAACGCAAGATTTTCAATGGCGAGAAATTGAACGACTTGCTTGAGCCTTTGGAATTGGGCTGGCGTGACCGCACCCGCAAGGAAACCGAACTGATGAACGACCTCGTCCCGTTGCTGAAACGATTAGTGCCAGGACAAGAGATTTCGGGATTGAAGGCGTATGAGGAATAAAATGTGTATTTTTGCAATATGTTATATCGACGACACAAAATATTATTAGCATTGATTGAGGCTTTGGGAGGAAATGTGAAAGCCATTCCTTTGCAAAAGTATCTCTTTTTGTTTACCCGTTTGCAATCGGAAGAGGAACGGATATACGATTTCGTGCCTTATCAATATGGGTGCTTCTCATTTCAGGCCAATCAAGACGTTGCTTCTTTGGCCAACCAAGGTTTTTTGAATGTTGATGAGCAAAACAATATTCGAATAATACAGGGTGACAATTATTCTGGAAGTTTGGATTTGTTTGAGCAGAAAGATATTGAAACCATCAAGGAAAAATTTGGCGGGATGACACAGGATGAAATTGTGCGTTACACCTATGCCAACTATCCTTTCTATGCTATAAAGAGTAAGATTGCGACAGAATTGATGACGGAGGCGGAGATGGAAAGAATCAACGCCCAAAAACGCCATTATGAAGAGCCGATGTTATTCACGATAGGTTATGAAGGCCTGTCGTTGGAGCAATATATCAAGATATTGATATTGTTTGATGTGCATACGCTTTGTGATGTTCGCAAAAATGCTTACAGCCAAAAATATGGCTTTTCAAAACATACTCTTGAAAAGGCTTGTGTTGGCGTTGGAATCCGATATGTTCATGTGCCCCAACTTGGCATCGAATCTGATAAACGAAGAGATTTGAGGTCACAGAAAGACTACGACATTCTGTTTGATGAGTATGAACGGACTACGTTAAAAGAAAATACGGAAGCCCTTCTGTATGTGCGCTCCATCATAGATGCAGACAAAAGAGTGGCGCTTACCTGTTTCGAGAAAGACCCAAGACAATGCCACCGCTCGCGAGTGGCGAAAGCTTTGATGCAACTGCCAAACATCCAATACGAACTTAAACCGCTATAGTATGCCATTGACAAAAATACTGATTGCAGTAAAAACCTATCCGACATTATCTGAAAAATATGATGAACTGGTTTGCACTGCCGGATTCCGTGAAGACGGATCGTGGATTCGCATTTATCCTGTTCCATTCAGGAAATTGGACTATTCCAATCGGTATCAGAAATGGCAATGGATTACGCTGGATGTGACTAGAAATACCAAAGATTTTCGCAAGGAGAGTTTCAGACCGACCAATATTGAGGAAGATATTGAAATGGGAGAGTTTGTTGACTCAAAGAAGAATTGGGTCAAGCGCAAGCAATATGTTCTTCAGCATGTGTATCATAATATGAGTGAACTCATTGAAGAGGCCAAGAATCCAGAAATTGGAACCTCGCTTGCAGTCTTCAAGCCAAAAGAAGTATTGGATTTCGTTTGGGAACCTTGCGAACGAGAATGGGACAAGAAAAAACTTGATGCCGTGATTGCCAACCAAGCACAACATAGCCTTTTTGATGAGGAGACCACAAGAGGAATGTTTAAAGTGGCCAAAAAGGTCCCGTACGAGTTTTCCTACATTTTCACATCGGAGGATGACAAGGAGCGCAAATTGATGATTGAGGATTGGGAACTTGGTATGTTATATTGGAACTGCCTTGAGAAAGCGGATGGAGATGAGGATATTGCTTGCCAAAAAGTGCGGGAAAAGTATTTCGATGAAATGGCAAAAAAGAGAGACTTTTATTTCTTTTTGGGCACGACAAAGCGGTTCCATAATGTTGCCCCGAATCCTTTCATCATTATTGGAACATTTTGGCCGCCAAAAGAAGATGGTACACAATTGACATTACCGTTATAAATAATTGATTATGACTACCCAACCCATATACAACCATATTCCCGCCCTCCGATTCCCCGATTTCCTCAACGACGGGGAATGGGAGGATTATTCTATTGAAGAGGTTTTTGATATACGAAATGGATACACACCTTCAAAATCAAAAACCGATTATTGGGAAAATGGTACCATTCCGTGGTTTCGTATGGAAGATATTCGGGCAAATGGTAATATTTTATCTGATTCGATTCAACATATAACACAGGAAGCCATCAAAGGCTTTGGTTTGTTTCCTGCTTATTCTATTATTGTCGCCACGTCAGCCACAATAGGGGAACACGCTCTAATAACAGTAGAGTCTCTTGCCAATCAAAGGTTTACTTATTTGTCAAAAAAGAAGCCTTTTGAAAACAAAGTTGATATGTTGTATTTTCACTATTATATGTTTGTAATAGATGAATGGTGTAAGAAAAATACAAATACAGGAGGTTTCTTGTCTGTAAATATGTCGGCATTCAGACAATTAAGAATTCCTCTTCCCCCTCTCGTCGAGCAGCGTCGCATAGCGCAAACCCTCACCGCCTTGGACGAACTCATTGCCGCCACCAACGGGAAACTCGAGCAACTGAAAGCCTACAAGAAAGGACTGATGCAGAAACTCTTCCCCGCAAAAGGCAAAAAACAGCCCGAACTGCGTTTCAAGGAATTTGAGAAAGATGGGGAATGGGAAGAAAAAAAGTTGGGGGAGATAGTTAATGTTTTAGATTCTCAGCGCAAGCCTGTGGCAAAGAATGAGAGGATGAGAGGAAAATATCCGTATTATGGAGCTAATGGTATTCAGGATTATGTTTCTGATTATATTTTTGATGGTTCTTTTTTACTAATGGGTGAAGATGGGAGTGTCATTAACAAAGATGGCACACCAGTATTACACTGGGCAGAAGGGCGGATTTGGGTTAATAATCATGCACATGTAATGAGTGAAAACTGTAATGCTGCATATCTCAAATATGTATTTTATGTTCTTTCAAAAGTTGATGTGCAATCTCTGGTTAAGGGAATACCACCAAAAATAAACCAACAAAATATGCGTAACATATTATTACTTATTCCATCTTTGCCAGAGCAGGTAAAAATTGCCTCATGCCTTTCCACATTGGATGAAAAGATAAATTCATACAAGGAAAAGATTGCTCTATTGGGGCAATATAAAAAAGGATTGATGCAACAACTGTTTCCAACTTCAAAATAATTCAAGAGACATGAAATTGATAGAAATAGCAAAACAGATAAGAGAAGCGAAGGAAAGCATATTTCTCATATATGCATTCAATGGCACAGGAAAGACAAGGCTTTCTATTCAATACAAAGAAGATGCAAGAGAACAACAGCCTGATGAAAATGGAAAAAGAAAGCAAACTGGAGTTTACTATAATGCCTATAGTGAAGACTTGTTCGTCTGGGATAATGACATTGAACATTCAGAGGAAAATATCAAGTTGCGTATAGTCCCAAGTAGTCTGAATGAGTCCCATTCATTGATTTATGAAGATGATGTAAGGCTAAAACTAAAACCATATAACCCAAAATATGATTTTGTTTTCCATTCGTATGAGGATGACCCGTCAAAGGGTATTGAGTTTATTTCATTTCATTTGGATGACAAAGATGAAAAAAGCATAAAACTATCTAGGGGAGAGGAAAGAATCTTTGTTTGGTGTTTTTTCTTGGCTTTGATTGATTCGGAAGGATGGGCGGACAAACAAAATCAGTATATTTTTATTGATGATCCTGTTTCAAGTCTTGACGACCATAATATTTTTGTGACGGCATTCACTTTGTTTGAACTTATCAAGAAGCATTACGAAACTCGAAAGATTATTGTCACGACTCACCATATCGGATTTGCGACAATTCTTGGCAATTGGCTAACGGATCCAAGTAATCATTTCAGAGGGAATAAAGGGAATAATAAATATCAACTCAGAGGATTGTCAATAGATAATGGTGAGTATTCGTTTGTTAGTTTTGCAGACAAGGCAGTTTGGCTTTATCATTTGAGAATGCTACAAGTGTTGGACAAAGCTATTCAAGATGATGCAGATGATAGCTCGGAGAATGGAATTGAGGTCTATCATATGGCAATTTTGAGACAGATTTTGGAAAATATTTCTTCATTTTTAGGTGTTGGAAGAATTAGTTTTGTGTTGGAACAAATAGGATACAATAAAGAGGAGGCTGATAGAATAGCACTTGAAGACAATGCTTTAACTCATAGAAATGTGTA
This sequence comes from uncultured Bacteroidales bacterium, assembly GCA_905234275.1. GTDB lineage: Bacteria > Bacteroidota > Bacteroidia > Bacteroidales > F082 > Limimorpha. Next base: position 147,473 of record CAJOHD010000005.1, read on the forward strand.
TTTCCCACAATCCGATATCATGGTTCCTGATAATAAGAATCTGTTAAAAGATGTGTTTAATAGAATTATCGAAAAGTATCATTTTGATTATAAAAGAATGCAATAAATATGGCACAAAATAACCAACAAGAATTAGGCAAAACCCTTTGGGCAATAGCCAACAACCTGCGCGGCGCGATGATGGCGGATGATTTCCGCGATTATATGTTGTCCTTCCTCTTTTGGAAATACCTGTCGGACAATTACATCAAATCCGCACATAAAGAATTGGGATCAGATTATCCCATCAGTGACCACACGAAAAGAATTCCTTTGCAAATTTGGTACGATAACAATCCAAACGATGTGAAATTGTTTGAAGACCAAATGCGTAAGAAAATCCACTATTTTATCAAACCAAATTATCTTTGGGACAATATAGCAGAGTTGGCTCGCACACAGAGCAACGACTTGTTGGATGTACTCTATGATGGTTTCAAACATATTGAAAACGAGTCGTTTGGTAGTTCATTCAAAGGGTTGTTTTCAGAAATCAATCTTCATTCGGAGAAATTAGGGAAAAATTACACTGAACGTAATGCCCTTTTGGCAAAGGTCATCCAAACCATTGCCAATGGTTTGGCAGATAGTGGGGCAGAGGGAGATTCGTTAGGCGATGCCTATGAGTATCTTATTGGCCAGTTTGCGGCAGGTTCGGGCCAGAAAGCAGGAGAATTCTATACGCCACAAATGATTTCCACAATCCTTTCGCGCATTGTTACTTTGGATTGCCAAGACCCTTCCACAGGGAAGAAAAAACGCATTGATAAGGTACTCGACTTCGCTTGTGGTTCGGGTTCCTTGCTTCTAAATGTGCGCCGCGAGATGGAAGGCTTTGGCATTGGCAAACTTTACGGACAGGAAAAAAACATTACTACCTACAATCTCGCCCGAATGAACATGCTGTTGCATGGTGTGAAGGACACGGAGTTTGAAATTCATCATGGCGATTCGTTGGCCAACGATTGGGACATCCTCAACGAGCAGAACCCCGCTAAAAAGATGCAGTTTGATGCAGTGGTCGCAAATCCGCCATTTAGCTTACGTTGGGATCCGACGGAGGAAACTGCAAAAGATTTTCGCTTCAATCGCTATGGTCTAGCTCCAAAGTCGGCTGCGGATTTTGCTTTCTTGTTACACGGTTTTCATTTCTTGAGCGACAATGGAACGATGGCAATTATTTTGCCTCATGGAGTACTTTTCCGTGGCGGTAAAGAACTTGACATTCGCAAAAAACTACTTGAAGACGATAATATTGACGCTGTTATTGGTCTGCCGGCCAACTTGTTCTATTCCACAGGCATTCCGGTTTGCATTCTCGTGTTGAAGAAATGTCGCAAGAACGACAAGATTTTGTTCATCAACGCCAGCGGTGAGGAGCATTACGAGAAGGGCAAACGGCAAAATTACCTTCGTGACAAGGATGTGGAAAAAATCGTGGAGACCTACCAATTCCGTAAAGAGGAACCACGTTTCTCACGCTTGGTTTCATTGGCGGAAATTAAGGAAAACGACTACAACCTCAATATTACCCGCTATGTGAACCTGTCAATAGATGAAGAACTGATAGATTTGGGCGTAGTGACAGCTCAACTGAAAGAGACTGATAAAAAAATAGACAAGGCTCTCAAAGAACTTAATGGCTATTTGAAGGAATTGGGATTGGAAGAAATCTAACATAAAAGTTAATCAAGTTGTTTGATGAACAGAATAATCCTTGTTGGCAACGGTTTTGATTTGGCGCATGATTTGAAAACCAGCTATGCTGATTTTATCAGTTGGTATTGGGAACAATGGGGTAATAGATTAATACATGGTTCACATAATGTTGAGTCTGACAGACTGTGCTCGTTTAGATTAAGTGAAGATTGGAAAGATTATGGCTGGTTCAATGCATTGGGGTTTTTGAGAAGAGAAAATCCATCATATAAATGGGATGCAAAATTTACAGTTGAAGTTGCCAAAGACAATAAAGATTTTTGCAATTTTACGTTTTTGAGCCCATTTTTTAAAGAAATATGTGAATCTGTCGAAACAAAAGGCTGGGTGGATATTGAAAATGTTTTTTATAAACAATTATGTCAAAATATTATCAGTGATGATTTTCCTCAACAATTAAATGATGAATTAAATATCATCAAACAAGATTTAATAGAATATTTGTTAGAATTACAATCAACAACTATTGCTATAAATGAAAAAATCAAAAACATAATTATAGAGCCTTTTAAAGATAATGATATTTCAGTTGAATCTATGCCAATATATTTAGATTTTAAGAGACAAATATCATTTACAGAAAATTATACTAAATATCCTGGTAGAATTATGATGCTGAATTTTAACTATACCTCGTTGGCTGATATGTATTTACCAGAAAACAATGATGATATAGTTAATCATATTCATGGTTCATTGTCAAATCCTGATAGCATTATTTTTGGCTATGGCGACGAATTAGACGAGAATTATAAAACCATATTGAACAAAAATGACAATGAATATTTGCGTAATATAAAATCAATTAAATATCTTGAATCTCCTAATTATCGCAAATTATTAGAATTTATTGAATCAGCTCCGTATCAGATATATATTATGGGACATTCTTGTGGCAATTCTGATAGAACATTATTAAACACGTTGTTTGAGCATAAAAACTGTGTTTCTATAAAACCATTTTATCACAAAAAGAAAGATGGCTCAGATAACTATATTGATCTTGTCCAAAATATTTCTAGAAATTTCACAGACATGAAACTGATGCGAGATAGGGTGGTCAATAAAACCTATTGTGAGCCACTTTCTTAGAGCTTGTTTTTGGGGGCTTCGCTCCCACGTCGCTTCGCGGTGCGGTGGGAGTGGCCCGAATCGCGGGGCAGCGATGGCCAAAAAGACGGACTAAGGCGCTGATTCTCAAGTGGGGCGCCCAGTCGTTTGTTTTTGTAAGAAAACACTACCCACGTTGAGAATCACAGCCTTAGACCGGCTGCAGCGGGGGCCGATTATTCGGGCCTTGATTTTTTGGATACTTTTTTATCAAGAAAAAAGTATCATACAACCGCCTTCTAAGGCCAAAATTCCTATATTTGCAAAACATTTCTCGTGAAATAAACAATAACATCGTTATCATGGAACAAACCTATTCTAACTACACCAACCGCATCCTGAATCTCCGCCAAGCCAAAATCCATGGCGAGGTGATAGTCGCTAAGCCTGTTCTGCTACTCGCACTGATTGATGGCATAGGGCAGGGGATATTCAAAGAAAACCGTTTCGTGCTTAACGAATGGCTTGAGGACCGCTACCTGAAACTGATGGCGGAAAACACCCGTCATTCGCAATTCGACAAGCCAGCCGATATAGCCAATCCTTTCTGGCATCTCGCCACCGACGACTTCTGGCATCTTCACGGCAAAAATGTGCTTGAAATGAAAACCACACCATCAAAAAAATGGCTCAAAGAGAATGTTAACTACGCCTATTTTGATGAAGACCTGTGGATTTTGTTACAAAACCAGCCATGGAGAGAAAAACTGCGCAACTTTATCGTAGAACAAAAACTTACCAATTTATAGATGTGGCTTTGCCCCATATGGTTTACAGCGTTGGCCCGCGTCATACAGCGGTCAGAGCGTTGTATGGCGCTTGACTTTTTAGTTTTACTGATTTTGCTTTGTCTCAGCATAGCTCAAGTAAACTTGGCTCTGCATTCGACATTCGCAAAATTGGTTACTTTTTTGTCAAGAAAAAAGTAACAAGATAATATAAAATAAACCTCTGAACTTTCAAAAATTTTTCGTACCTTTGCAAAGACAACATTTAGCATTTATAATGTCTGACAATCATCCATATCTTAACTTCGATGAGTACATCCGGCAAGGGGAGCCGTCGCAAAAGGAGAAGGCTCTGAACTGGGAGACGGCTATCGGCTTGCAGGCCGTGGACGGACTTCGTGTGTCGGATTATCTGCGAGAGACCGCACAAAAGCACATCGAAGGGGAGATATCGTCAGATGATGTAAAACGGCGCATCAGAGAGTATTATCAAACCAAAACCAAACGCGAACCGGACGACGATGAGCGCCAGGAAGCGGATAGCGTGTCGAGCAACATCCAGGAAATACTGGCGACAAACACTCTCGATTTCTCAGTTAGAGGTTATATGGCCTTACATCGGAAAATTTTTGACGGGGTTTTCAAACATGCTGGCCAACTGCGTAAATGTGACATCTCCAAAAAGGAATGGGTGCTGGAATGGGACACGGTCGATTATCTGTTTTGGCAAGACTTGCACCGTGCTTTGGAATACGATATCGCAAAAGAACGCGAATTCAGCTACAAAGGCATCTCTCAGGATGATTTGATAAAACATATCGCCAGATTTACTTCAGATCTTTGGCAAATCCACGCTTTTGGCGAGGGAAACACCCGAACAACCGCGGTTTTCATAATCCAGTATCTGAGGTCGTTGGGTTTTGAAGTGACTAACGATATGTTTGCCAAGCATTCTTGGTATTTTCGTAACGCACTCGTCCGCGCCAATTACAAAAGCGCGGTGAAAGGCATTGATTATTCTCCAATTTATTTGGAAAGATTTTTCCGCAATCTGCTTCTTGACGAACAATGGGATCTGCGAAACCGCTATCTGCATATCCATCCTACAGTAGAATGGAGAATACAGCCAAATTTGGCAGACCCCACAAGTATCCCCACAAGTAAGGAACAGACACCCATCAAGCACCCATCAAGCACCCATCAAGTTGTGAACAAGTTTCATACAAAGAATCAGAATATAATAGATCTGATAAAAATTGTAGGGGATGAGGGAATCTCAGTTAAAAATATGATGGTGAGGATTGGGTTAAAAGATCGTGTGAACTTTATGAATCTTTATCTGAATCCAGCTATTGCCGAAGGTTATATTCGAATGTTATATCCCGATAAACCACGCCATCCTCGACAGAAATACCTCCTCACAGTGAAAGGATTGTCGCTTTACAAAGAAATTACAAGATAAAATGAAACACCTCCAATACACCACCCAGGGCACCTGCTCAATCCTCATCGATGTGACAGCTGATGATGACAACATCATTCAAAATGTGGCATTCCTCGGCGGATGCAACGGGAACCTGCAGGGAATCTGCCGATTGGTGCAAGGGCAGAAGATAGACGACGTTATCGACAAACTGGAAGGCATCAGATGCGGCAGTAAGATAACTTCTTGCCCCGATCAGCTGTGCCAAGCGCTGAAGGAGCTTAAACGGCAATAAAAATTTTTTTCAAAAAACTTCTCAGGTATCAAAAATAATTCCTATATTTGCATCGGAATTATAAAATTGAAATTTATGCCTGAAATTTTTAGATTTTATGGGTTCTCGTTCTTCTTTTATTCAAGAGAACACGAACCAATTCACGTTCACGTTGAAGGTAACGGCGGTTTTGCAAAATTTGATTGGGATGGTCAGAATTTTGTTTTGAAAGAACAACATTGCATCAAGGCAAGGGATTTGAAGAAGATTACAGAGGTTATTGATGCGAACAAAGACTTGATTGTCAAGTTTTGGAATGAAAAATTCGGTTGCGAAAATGAAAATAACGAAGATCTGGTTCGACGATGAGCATCTCGTCGGAGAAGATGAGAATGGTAATATTTACAAGCAATCGCTTCTGTGGTATCAGAAACTGAAAGATGCCTCGGGAGATGAGAGAAATGCCTATGTTTTCGGTTTTGACGGTATTCACTGGCGCAATCTCGACGTTGACGTGAGTTTTGAGAGTTTTCTTTATGAAGACGCGGAGCCGTCTGATTTTCAGAGGTTTTTCCTTGTTCATAAGGAAATAAACATCACGGAATTTGCTAAAATCGCAGGAATAAACGCTACATTGCTCCGAAACTATATCAACGGCTTCAAAAAGCCTTCAAAAGAACGTGAACAGGAGATTCTGGAGAAAATCCATGAACTTGGCAAAGCGTTTATGGAAACAGGTTTTTAAAAAACATTGTAATTTTAATAAAAAAGCAATAGTATATGTTACCTGCAAATGCTAAAATTGTTAAATGTCCTTTTTGCGGCGAGCGGAAAGAACTGCTGAACCTTGCATCAGGCAATACTTTCGGAGCTAAGCATTGGTCCGACCAGAAAATGATTGCCCCGATGTTGCCTCGGGTTTCCCCGGTGCAGAAATGCCCCGCATGTGGGAAATATTATCTGGAATATAAACAACATTACAAGGAAGGCGACGATTGGTCGTCGGAACGCGGAGAGCTCTCTTATCAGGAATGGAAAGAGGCTTACGAGCAGCTTAAAGCCGATAAAAGCATTAAACGCGACGACATGCAGGTGATAAGACATCATATCATCATGGCTTTCAATGATGAATATTATCGCAACTCTGACACACCGGCACCAGCGCGTGAAGAGGCGTTTTTTGTCGAAATCATCAATGTTTATATCGCTTCAAACAAGTGGAATAGCCAGAATATGCTGTTTAAAGCCGAACTTTATCGTGAAGCCGGCGAGATGAAAAAATGCGAGGAAGTATTATCTCAAATCTCAACAAAATCGATGAAAGAGTTTGAGTTAAAAATTTATGATATGATAAAAGCCAAGATGACAAATGGCGATAAAAAAGTATTTCAAATATGTTAAAACTAGGATTATCTCACATTTCAACAACCACTGTAAACAACAGCAACACCGCCCGCACCTATGGCTCCGGCGGCCTCGACGTGTTCGCAACACCAGCGATGATTGGTCTCATGGAAAACGCAGCAATGACTGCCGTTGAGAACGATTTGCCGGAAGGCTCGTCTACCGTGGGCGCACATATCAGCACATCGCACGTCAAGCCTTCAAAACTCGGCGCAACGATAAAAGCAACCGCCGTACTCGAAGAAATCGACGGCCGAAAACTCACATTCAAAGTGTCGGCATGCGACGACGAAGGCATCATAGGCGAAGGCACCCATATCCGCTATATCGTTGACATCGAACGCTTTATGGCGAAACTCAAATGATAAAAACGTTAGCCATCAACGGGAAGGAAATCCGCTACGAGTTCAAGCGCTCGCATCGGCGGAGCGTGGTAGCTAAAATCCGTCGCGACGGAGTGATAGAAGTCCGTGCGCCGCTGCTGTACCGCGAAAGCGACATGCTCGCATTCCTTAACCAACACCGCAGATGGGTCTTTAATCATCTCGACAAACTGCAAAACGCTGATAATCAACAGAAAAAGTATATTTCTGGAGAGATTCATTACTATCTTGGCAAACAATACACGCTTCAAGTGTTTGAAAGCGGGAAGAACTCAGTATTTATCGAAGGTAATTCATTGATAATCAATTCTAAATATCCGGAAAACCCGAAATATTTAGAGGTTTTATTAAACAAATGGTATAAAAACCAAGCAAAAAAAGTGTTTGCTGAACTGCTGCCTCCAATTATCGAAAAATTCAAGAAATACAACGTTGCTCCAGCCAAAATAAGCATCCGCGACATGCGGTCGAGATGGGGCAGCTGCTCGCGAAAAGGCAATATCAGCCTTAACCTGCAGCTCATCAAGCTCAATGAAAACTGCATCCGCCAAGTGATGATCCACGAAATGTGCCATCTTGTTTATTTCAACCACCAAGCAGGATTTTACGCTTTGATGGAAGAGATGATGCCTGATTGGCGATTATGGAAGAAGGAGTTAAGGTTCCTTTGAGATTGTCATTTCGACCGGAGCCGATAGGCGTAGCGGAGAAATCTCCTGCATTTGAATGACTCTTCTATTTGTCGGAGATTTCTCGACTTCACTTCGTTTCGCTCGAAATGACGTTTAATGTCTGTAAATCTTCTTTCAGTTTATTGACATTCTCGAAGCGTATAGCATTGATTCCTACAGCTTTAGCGCCTTCGACGTTTTTGATATTATCGTCGATAAACAAACTTTCTTCAGCTTTGAGGCCGAAAGTGTTCAGCAAAGTGTGGAAAATCTCCGGATTTGGCTTTAATTGCTTGACTTCTCCTGAAACAATAATCTTGTCGATGAGGCTAAAGATATGATACTTTTTCTGCACTGCCGGGAATGTCTCAGCCGACCAGTTTGTGAGACCGTATATTATCGGAAAACCGTTGTCTTTCAATGACTTGATAAGCTCAAACATGCCAGGAATCTCATCACCCATGGTGTCCATCCAGTTGGTTTGATACAGCTTCAGCGGCTCTGCATACTTCGGAAACATGGCAGTGCGTTCCTTCACCGCCTGCTCAAACGGCTTTCCGCCGTCCATCTCGGCATTCCATTCGGTATTGCACACATTCTCAATGAAATAGTTCGATTTCTCTATATCATTGAAATACTTATCAAACAGATAGTGCGGATTCCAATCCACCAACACTCCACCAAAATCAAAAATTATATTCTTTATCATACAAATATAATACATTAACAACCCGTACGGACAAGGCATGCCTTGTCCCTACAGAATCTAATAATATCATCAATCTCTTCAATCGTAAACCATTGATAATCATTATTTTTTCGCAGCCACGTCATCTGCCGCTTCGCATATTGCCGAGTGTTGATCTTAATCTGCTCTACAGCCTGCTCCAAACTGCATTTTCCGTCAAGATAATCGAATAATTCTTTGTAACCTACTGTGTTTAAAGAGTTTAGATGCCGTTTCGGATACACCGACTTCACTTCATCGAGCAATCCTTGCCGCATCATCATGTCGACGCGCTTGTTAATGCGCTCAATGAGCTTGTCGCGATCCCAAAGTATCGCCAACTTAATAATGTCAAAATCGCGTTTTGCAACATTTCTCTGTCTGAAAGTGGAGTAGGGCCTGTTAGTTTGATAATAAACCTCCAAAGCCCGCTGCAAACGACGTGGGTTTTGTTTGTCGACAATCTGGAAATAGTCGTTGTCAACCTTCTCAACCTCCTTCTGCAGAGCCTCTAAGCCACCTTCCTCAAGCATCCTCGCGACCTTGGTTCTTATCTCATCCGAGATGTCAGGAATCGAGTCCAATCCGTTGCACACAGCATCGATAAAAAGACCCGAACCACCGGTCATGATGGCAACATTTTTAGTCTTAAAGTATTGCTTTAGAAAATTTAATACATCTCTTTCATAATCAGCCACGTCGTATTTGTCTTCAATACTCAGATTATGAACAAAATGATGCTTCACCTGAGCCAGTTCCTCGGCTGTCGGAGCGGCTGTTCCAATTGACAGTTCTTTGTAAAACTGACGGCTGTCGGCGGATATGATTTCAGCATCAAAGGCTTTCGCGAGCTTTATCGCGGTCGCAGTCTTTCCTGACGCCGTCGGTCCCGCCAATACTATGATATGCTTGCCTTCCAAAATGTGAATTATTTTACCGGAACCGGTCCGTTAGATTTGACTTCCACAGGCTCAGTGACCTCGCAAACCACCTTCAAACCGAGTTTTTCGCCTTCGGTCTTCATAAACTGATAAGCTTCCGCGAAGTTGTTGCCGATGATGCCGTCCAAGATGGCTTCACGGATAGCGGTTTTTATCACGCCGACATCGCGACACTCAGGAATTCCAAAGGTTTTCATGATGACGGTACCGTCGACAGGCGGCTGCCAGTTGCGCAAGTGGTCTTTCGCCTCAATCTCCTTCAACTTCCTTCTTACAATCTGGAAATTATTGTGGAAACGGGCTTTCTTCTCTTCGTTTTTCGATGTTATATCTGCATCGCAAAGCGTCATCAGATCGTCGATATCGTCACCAGCGTCGAAGAGCAAACGCCTTACTGCTGAATCAGTTACGATATCTTGAGCCAACACGATAGGGCGGAGGTGGAGGTAAACCAGCTTCTCCACATATTTCATCTTCTCGTTAAGCGGCAGTTTGAAGTTGGCGAAAATCTTATGCACCATCTTCGAGCCTTTCACCTCGTGACCGTGGAAGGTCCAGCCGAGTTCTTTCTCGAATTTCTTGGTCAATGGTTTGGCGATATCATGAAGCACTGCAGCCCAGCGGAGCCATAAATCACCACCGCTAACAGCCACATTATCAAGTACTTCCAAAGTGTGGTAGAAGTTGTCTTTGTGTCCTTTACCTTCTTGAATATCAACGCCTTTCAACGCTGCCATCTGCGGGAAAATCAATGGTAACAGACCACTCTTATCTAAAAGCTTGAAACCGATGCTCGGAACGTCCGACATGATGATTTTGTTCATCTCCTCGGTGACGCGTTCCATCGATATTATCTTGATTCTCTGAGCGTTACGTCTTATCGCCTCGAATGACTCCGCCTCAATCATGAAATGCAGCTGTGTCGCAAATCTGATGGCTCGCATCATGCGCAAAGGGTCGTCGGAATAGGTGATATCCGGGTCTAAAGGCGTTCGGATGATCTTGTCTTCAAGGTCCTGCACTCCGTTGAACGGGTCGACGAGCTCACCGAAGTCCTTCTCGTTCAATGAGATTGCCATCGCGTTGATGGTGAAGTCGCGGCGGTTCTGGTCGTCTTCCAAGGTGCCGTTTTCGCATGTGGGTTTGCGGCTGTCGGCGGTGTACGACTCTTTTCTGGCGCCTACAAACTCAATCTCATGACCTGCCACGTTGATCATCGCGGTGCCGAAGCGACCGTAATATTTCACGTGTTTCTTGCCTGGCAACAACTCGGCTGTTTTCTTGGCCAACTCGATGCCGCTGCCGACCGTAACCACGTCAATGTCATTTGATTGGCGATGCAACAACAAATCGCGGACATAGCCGCCCACGATGTAGGAATCGAATCCCAACTCACGCGACGCGGCTGTGATTACCTTGAAAAATTTGTTTTCTATCTTATCCTTCAGATTCATTGATTTTCAATCGATTGTAGAGACGCACGACCGTGCGTCTCTACGGTCATATCATCTTTTTCGGCATCGTAATCAATCACGATTTTGCTGCCTTTTGCCGGGTTCGATTTGATGATTTCCTCTGCCAAAACATCTTCCACATATTTCTGGATAGAGCGTTTCAGCGGACGTGCTCCGTATTGCTCGTCCCAGCCTTTTTCGACGATGTAATTGCGTGCTTTTTCTGTGAGTTCCGGCTCGTAGCCCATCTCTCTGATGCGCTCGAACACCTTCTTCAGCTCGATGTCGATGATTTGGTTGATGTTTTCCTTGTTCAGCGACTCGAAAATCACCACCTCGTCAATTCTGTTAAGGAATTCGGGGGCAAACGAGCGTTTTAAAGCGTTTTCTATCACAGCACGTGAATATTTATCTTTCGAATCTTTCTTCGCCTGTGTGCCGAATCCTACGCCTTGTCCGAAGTCCTTCAGCTGACGCGAGCCGATGTTCGACGTCATGATTATGATAGTATTCTTGAAATCGACTTTTCTTCCCAGAGAATCAGTGAGTTGACCGTCGTCTAACACCTGCAGAAGCAGATGGAATACATCCGGGTGTGCTTTCTCTATTTCGTCCAAAAGCACGATAGAGTAGGGCTTTCTGCGGACTTTCTCAGTCAACTGGCCGCCTTCTTCGTATCCGACGTATCCTGGAGGCGCTCCAACGAGACGCGAGACAGCGAATTTTTCCATGTATTCGCTCATGTCAATACGAATCAAAGCATCTTCAGAGTCAAAGAGATACTTGGCTAAAACCTTGGCGAGATATGTCTTTCCGACGCCTGTAGGACCGAGGAAAATGAAGCTTCCAATCGGTCTGTTCGGGTCTTTCAAACCTGCACGGTTTCTTCTGATGGCCTTCACCACGTTCTTAATCGCCTCATCCTGACCAATGACGGTGCCGGCGAGCTCTGTCTCCATGCTCATCAGGCGGTCGCCTTCGTTTTGTGCGATGCGCTGAACCGGAACGCCGGTCATCATTGCGACGACTTCAGCTACGTTCTGCTCAGTGACGGTCTCACGATGGCTGTTGGTGTCATTATCCCAAGCTTTCTTGGCGTTTTCGAGTTTTTCAACCAACGATTTTTCTTCGTCACGATATTTTCCTGCGTCTTCAAAACGCTGTTCTTTTATTGCGAGTTTCTTCTGTTGGCGAATCTCCTCGACTTGTTTCTCCATCTCAATAATCTCAGTCGGGACGTGTATGTTGCCGATATGCACTCTTGCGCCGGCTTCGTCCAATGCGTCGATAGCCTTATCCGGCAGATGACGGTCGGAGATATAGCGGTTTGTGAGTTTCACGCAAGCCTCGATGGCATCATCTGAATATCTCACCAAATGATGATCTTCGTAACGACCTTTGATGTTGTTCAGAATCTGAACTGTCTCTTCCGGAGTTGTCGGTTCCACCAGTATTTTCTGGAATCTACGCTCCAAAGCGCCGTCTTTTTCGATATATTGTCGATACTCGTCCAAAGTGGTTGCGCCGATGCACTGTATTTCTCCGCGAGCCAATGCCGGCTTGAACATATTCGAAGCGTCGAGTGAGCCGTTAGCGTTACCTGCACCCACGATATTATGAATCTCATCGATGAATATGATGATGTCAGGATTTTTCTCTAACTCATTGAGAATGCTCTTCATGCGCTCCTCAAACTGTCCTCTGTACTTCGTTCCTGCGACCACTGAACCGAGATCCAAAACGATGATGCGTTTGTTGTAGAGCGTACGCGAAACTTTATGTTCAATGATACGTTGCGCCAAACCTTCCACAATTGCTGACTTACCCACGCCAGGCTCGCCAATGAGAATAGGATTATTCTTCTTTCTGCGACTCAAAATCTGTGCGATACGCTCCAGTTCTGTCTCACGGCCGACGATAGGGTCGAGGCGGCCTTCTTCAGCAGCTTTCGTCAAATCACGGCCGAAGCTGTCGAGCACCGGTGTCCCTGACTTGCTTTTCTTATTCTGCTGTTTATCAGTGGTTTGAGTAGGAGCCTCATCTTCTTCGTCCTCATCCTGAAACACGTTTTGAGGCTGCTCAACTATGTCTTCGTTGTTCTTTATCGGGTAGTTAGGTGTCAATTTCTCCACTTCCTTCTTGTATTTGTTAAACGTAATCCCTTCGTATTCAAGACGTTGCGACACGATATTATTGTCGTCGTGAAGTATTGCGAGCATGAGATGTTCCGATGCCACTTGTTCGCTGTTGAAGTCTTTCGCAACGATATATGTGAACTTCAGAGCGCGTTCAGCCTGCTTGGTCAAAGGCAGATTGTCGACGTTTCCGAGAACGGTGTTGTTCGTCTTGATTGATGCCTCAAGTTTTTGTCTAAACGCCTCAATATCAAGCTCTAAGTTACGCAAAATCTGTACCGCATTGTTGTCTGTGTCATCCACAATTCCAAGGAAAATATGCTCCAATCCGATGTACGCATTGCCCATCTTCACAGCTTCCTCGCGACTGTGCTGCATAATATCTTGAACCCTGGGTGAAAATTTCTGATCCATCTTATAAAAATTTCAAACTGCAAAAATACAAATAAAATTCCTTATATGCGTCATTTTTGGCATGAATTTTGTTAATTTAATGTTAAAAAATATTAAATAAATTTTGTTTTTCGTTCAAAAAAATTCCGTATTTTTGTAAACTATTTTTAAGGATTTTTAAAATTAAAAGAAAGATAAATGGAAGAACAATTTGAAGGCGAAAGAATAGTCCCTATTGGCATTGAGGACCACATGAAATCGAGTTACATCGACTATTCGATGTCAGTCATCGTGGCGCGTGCTTTGCCTGATGTTAGAGACGGTTTGAAACCTGTTCACCGCCGTATCCTTTACGGAATGATGGATATGGGCGTTCTCTCGAACCGCCCGTACAAGAAGTCAGCTAAGGTGGTGGGCGAAGTTTTGGGTAAGTATCACCCACATGGCGACTCGTCAGTTTACGACGCTATGGTGCGTATGGCGCAGGATTGGAGCATGCGTTATCCTCTCGTTGACGGTCAGGGTAACTTCGGCTCAATGGACGCTGACCCACCGGCGGCTATGCGTTATACCGAGGCGAGATTGAGAAAGATAGCAGAAGAGATGCTTGCCGACCTCGACAAGGACACTGTCGATTTTATGAACAACTACGATGATTCTGAGAAGGAACCTACCGTGCTGCCGTCACTCATCCCGAACCTTTTGGTCAACGGAGCCAGCGGTATCGCAGTCGGTATGGCAACAAACATGCCGCCTCATAACCTTAGCGAGGTGGTCGACGGAATCATTGCATATATTGACAATAACGACATCACTATCAGCGAGTTGATGGAGTATATCAAGGCTCCTGATTTCCCGACTGGCGGTATCATCTACGGCTATGAGGGCGTGAAAGACGCTTTCGAGACTGGCCGCGGACGTATCGTTTTGCGTGCAAATACTACTATTGAGGAACATAACGGCCACGAGAGAATCATCGCCACATCAGTGCCATATCTGACCAACAAAGCCGATATGATCAAACGTACCGCTGACCTCATCGGAGAGAAGAAGATCGACGGCATTGCTGATATCCGCGACGAATCCGACCGTAACGGTCTGCGTATCGTTTACGATCTGAAACGTGACGCTGTTTCAAGCGTGGTCTTGAACAAGCTGTTCCAGATGACAGGCCTCCAGAGCTCATTCAGCGTGAACAACGTCTGCTTGGTGAACGGTCGTCCTTATACATTGAATCTCAAGCAGTTGATTCAATATTATGTGGAACACCGTCATCAGTGCGTCGTACGTCGTACACAACACGACCTTCGTGAGGCTGAGAAACGCGCTCATATCTTGGAAGGTCTCGCACGCGCTATCGATATCATCGATGAGATTATCGCTACTATCAAGGCTTGTAAGGGCGGTGCCCAGGAAGCAAAACAGGCTTTGATGGATCAATATGGCTTCGACGACCCGCAGGCAGCTGCAATCGTGGCATATCGTTTAGGTCAGTTAGCTGGCCTCGAGATCAAGAAGATTATGGATGAACTCGATGAATTGCATAAACTCATCGCTCATCTTAAGGAAATCCTCGCTGATCCGAAGTTGCAGTTCGATATCATCAAGAATGAGCTTCGTTATGTCAAGGAGAAATACGGTGACGAGAGAAAGAGCACTATCGAGCGCACAGCCGAGGACTTCAAGATGGAAGACATCATCGCTGACGACGCAGTGGTTGTGACAATCTCACACCTTAATTATATTAAACGTACCAACCTGACGGAATACCGCCGCCAGAGTAGGGGAGGCAAGGGCTCGAAAGGCTCTGACGCACGTGACGAGGACTTCATCGAACAGATCTTCGTGGCGACGAACCACAACTACATGCTGTTCTTCACAGAGAAGGGCAGATGCTACTGGCTCCGCGTGTTCGAAATCCCAGAAGGTACTAAGGCAAGCAAGGGTAGAGCTATCCAGAACCTCATCCATCTGGAGCCGGACGACAATGTCAAAGCTTACATCAACTTGACTAATATGACACCTGAATTCTGTGAGAGTCATTATCTGACACTCATCACGAAGAAGGGTATCATCAAGAAGACTACGATGGAGGCTTACTCACGTCCGCGTGCAACAGGTATCATCGCTCTCGGTATCCGCGAAGGCGACGAGCTGCTTGAAGCTAAGATGACCAGCGGCAACAGCGAAATCTTGATCGCGTTGAAGTCGGGTAGGGCTATCAGATTCCCAGAAAAGACTGTACGTCCGATGGGTAGAACGGCATCAGGTGTGCGCGCTATCACCGTTGACGACGAAAACGATGAAGTTGTCGGCATGATCTGCATCGATGACCCACAGACCAACGTGCTCGTGGTTTCTGAGAAGGGCTACGGAAAACGTTCAGAACTTGAGGAATACCGCATCACTAACCGTGGCGGCAAGGGCGTCAAGACCATGAACATCACCGATAAGACCGGTAAGTTGGTCGCTATCAAGGACGTGGTCGATGGCGACGACCTCATGATCATCAACAAGTCGGGTATTCTTATCCGTATAGCCGTTGATACTCTGAGAGTTATGGGTCGTGCAACACAAGGCGTGCGCCTCATCAACCTCCGCGACAACGACGAGATTGCGGCTGTTACAAAAGTAAAGGCTGAAGATATCGAGGAAGAGGAAGAATTCGATGAAAATGCTGAAAACGTTGAAAATACTGAGACTTCGGACAATAATGAAGGCACAGACAACGTTAATACAGAAAATCAACAAGAAGTTTAACTTTTAAAAATTGAATAAAATGAAAAAAGTATTGTTTTTATTGGCATTGGCAGTATTCGGCCAGTTTGCTATGGCTCAGGACATGAAACGTCAGGATGCTAACAACTATCAGAGACAGGCACAGCAGCTTATCGATGCAGCTGACGACTACAAGGCCGTCAACAAGATTGATAAAGCCAACAAACAGATGGCCAACGCTAAGATATTGATGCAGAAGGCAAAAGCATCTATCGATGCAGCTGCTGAGCATGAAGCAACAATGAATCAGGCTAAGACATGGCATTATTATGCAGTTATTTATTACAAAATCGGTGCATATCCTGAGTTTTACGACCTCGATCCAAACCCATTTGACAAGGTTTTGATGGCTGTCGAGAAGATTCAGCAGATTGATCCTGATTATTACCGTCAGAACGGTCAGGAACTCTCATCATACGTAAGAGGTGTTGACAACACATACTATCAGCTTGGTGTTGACAGCTTCAACAACGGCAACTTTGAGGATGCTATGGTCAATTTCCAGAAAGCTAATGAAGCAGCAAGCAAAATCGGTGCTGTCGACGATGCAGCTATGATGGCTTGTGCAACATGTGCTATTAAACTCGGTAAATATGACATCGCTGCCGAAACTTTCAATGCTCTTATCGCAAAAGGCTATGAAGATGCAACAAATTATTCAGGTCTTATCAACGCTTACAGAGAACTTGGAAACGGCGAGAAATCAATCGAAATCATCGAAATTGCTAGAGTGAAATATCCTGATAACCCACAGATTATCAACGATATGATCAACACTTATCTGACACTTCACAGAGAAGCTGAAATCGTTGACCAGATCGAGGCAATGGCACAGAAATACACTGAACAGCCTGTATATTATTACATCCTTGGTAACATTTACAGCAATATGGATTCAGAGATTTTCGATGTTGAGAAAGCTCTTGAATACTATAACAAAACTATCGAGGAAGATGCAAATTATGCCGATGCATATTACGGCGCAGGCGTTCTTTTGATGAACAAGGCTGCTGAAATTTCTAAGGAAGCTGATGACAAAGATCCTTCAGAATATTCAAATTTCAACGCATATCTTGATGCAACAGATAAACTCGCAGCAGAAGCAAAGACATACAACGAAAGAGCTTTGCCTTACATGGAGAAAGCTTATGAATTGCTCCCAAGCGATGAGGCTGTGAAACATGCTCTTAAGACTCTTTACACACGTCTTAAGATGATGGATAAAGCAAAAGAACTTGAATAAAAACTAAATGGTGGAGTGATAGTGCTCCACCGTTTTTTAAATACACTATTTAACATAATGTATATTATTTTGCAAAAGGGATTGCAAAAATATGAAATAAATCTTAACAAATTTTAACACAAAAACCATATTTGTGCAAGTTAAGTTAAAAATTGTTAAAAATGAAAATCGTTGAGATTTTTTTAATAAATTTGCAGTGAGAAAATAATTAAAACATAACATAATGGAAATAGTTGGAAAAGTTGTACAATTGGGTACTTTGATTGAGGGAAACTCACCGCGCGGACCGTGGAAAAAACAGGAATTGATTATTGAAACACTTGAGCAGTTTCCAAAGAAAGTTTGTTTGATGTGCTGGGGCGATCGCGTGAATGACGCTAACAGTTTCTTCGTCGGACAAACTATTAAGGCTCAGATACGCATAGAATCGCGTGAATTTAACGGCAAATGGTATACTGACGTCACAGCGTTCCGTCTGGACCTCGACCAGCCTACAGCACAGCCTGCAGCGCAGCCGATGAATCAGATGTCTCCGCAGATGCCACAGCAGCCATTGCCACCAATGAATGAGGAATATTTCGCCTCAGACAACGGTGACGATCTGCCGTTCTAATACTAGATTATTGCTTTGTTATTGATATGATTTGACCCGTATTTGGGTTGAATAAGATCTTATTGTTCTTTGCCGATATCGTCTTAATCATACCAAATTGACTGATAGTCAATGATTTCTCGGCAAAAACTTTGTTTCCTACCAAGATTTTGACGTCAGAAACAGCCGGAATCCTGTAGAATATCTTGTTTAATTGACCGGTTTTGTTGGCATCATTACCTGTTTGACTGATGTTAGCCAAGGTATTTCTGCTTTCAAACTGAATCTTTATTGCTTCTCCTTTGCCGCCGACATCGACGATACCATCGGTATTTGAAAGCTTAGCTATTGATACTGAAGCATTTACCTGGTTTTCTTCTGGAGCATAATATATTACCTTTTTATATGTGCTCTTTACAGTTTTACCTTTGAATAAGCTAACATATTCATTTTCAATGCTTTTGACATTCTCAATCATATAAGGCAATGTGTTTCCGAATGAAACCTCCTGGACGCCGGAAACAAGATCAAGATACGACTCTCTGATTTTGGAAATCTTCTCCAAAGCAGTCTTCGCCTTGTCCTCCTTGGTGATTTTTTTATGAGCACTACCCTCTTCATCATCATCGTCATCGTCCAATTCAACCTCATTGTCAAGGATTTCAATAAATGAAACGTCCTGCTTTTGGGCATTTAAATAATTGTCATTAAATGAGTTACGAGTTAAAAACTCATCAAAACTGACGTTGTCGTAACCAAAAGCAAGAAGAATACCGTCGTTATTCAAAATGATATTTGGCAACGGCTCTTTGCTTTTCTCATCCGGTGCGATACAATATACCGCATTAGGATCAATATCACTAACAACCTGAATATCAACAGATTGAATACTGAATTCCGATTTGTTTTCTTTGATATAATCAGTTGTTCCCAAGAGTCTGGAGGCAAACTCGGCATACGGTCCGATGTAATAATCAGTCTCTTCGATTGTGAACTCCAATCTGATAACATTTCTTGGAAGATAATAGAAAACGCCATCCTCCTGTGTGTCAGGAACGTTTTTTGCAAATGTTGTAACAAATTGAGCATCAAGGCTTAACGATGCCAATAATGATAAGATCAAAAGCAGTTTTTTCATATTATTTTATTTTTTTAGATGATGCCAATAACGCGATAAACGTTATTAACCCATTGATAATCAATATTTCAAATCCGAATTTGTATCCGTTGAACAATTGAACCGAATACATATTTAATATATAACTCAAAATCGGCGAAGCTATTGCGATATATGGCACAATTTTGTCGATTGGCTTGCGGTTTTTCACGAAAAGTCCGAAAGAATACAGTCCGAGCAGCGGTCCGTAGGTATATCCTGCAATTTCAAAGACTTTGTCAATCAGCGACTGAGTGTGAAATGGACGGAACGCTATGATTACCAACAAGTAAAGAATTGCAAACGCAATATGAATCTTTTTTCTTGTCTTGAGTTTTTCGGCATCAGATATATCGTTTCTGCCTCCAAAATCAAGGAAATTATAGCAGAAAGTGGTTGTAAGCGCTGTTAGAGTACCGTCGGCGGATGAATAACCGGCTGCCACGAGTCCGATGACGAACACAATGCTTGTGAACTTGCTGAAACTGAACGCGATAGCAGGGAAAATCTTGTCGTTGACCACTACTCCACTGTCGTTTGTCGATAACTGGAAGCCCGTTTGTTGTGCATAATAAATCAATGAAGCGCCGAGACACAGAAAAATGATGTTCACAAAAATGAACAAAATGCTCGAAGTCATCACGTTTTTCTGGGCATCACGCAGACTCTTGCAAGTCATGTTTTTTTGCATCATATCCTGATCGAGACCAGTCATCACGATTGTGATGAAGGCTCCGCTGAGAATCTGCTTTAGCCAGAATCTGCTGTGATTCGGGTCGGTTTCAAAGATTTTGGTATAGCCTTGCTCTGATGATGCTTTCAGCAAATCAGGAATTGAGATGTTGAGTTCTTTCAGAATGCAGACAGCAGTTATGACAGCTGCTAAAATGAGGAATGTGGTCTGTAAAGTGTCGGTCCAAACCACAGTTTTGATGCCGCCTTTGAAGGTGTAAACCAAAATCAGCGCTATGAAAATGACTGCCGGAACCCAGAAAGGAATGCCCCAAGCCTTAAAGACAAATTCGTATAACACAAAGACTACCAGATACATACGTAACGCAGAGCCGAGCAGACGCGATATGATGAAAAACGCCGCTCCGGTCTTTTCGGAACGCTTTCCGAAACGCATCTCGAGATACGAATATATGGAGGTCAGGTTGAGCTTGTAGTATAACGGCAACAATACGAGTGCTATCACCGCATAACCGATGATATAGCCTAATACAATGCCGAAATACGTAAACTGTCCGGTGTAAACATTACCCGGTACTGACATGAAAGTAACGCCCGACAACGATGCTCCAATCATGCCATAAGCCACCACAAACCAAGGCGATTTGCGGTTTCCGGTGAAAAAAGTCTCGTTATTTGATTTCCTTGATGTTATATGCGCAATGACCAGAATTAGTGCTGTGTAAACAATAAAAACCGTTAGAATCAATGCTGACATATAATATTGTGTATAAATAAATTAAACTATTTTATTTTAAGCGTTACTTTAATATTTTTGCAAAGTCTAAAAGCGTCTCGTATTTGCCGTCTGGTTTGATTTTTATAGGCTCATTTCCGATAAAAACAGTGTACATGCCGCAGTTTTTGCCGAATTCCAAATCTGAGTTCATGTCGCCAATCATGATGGATTTGTCGAGGTTGATTTCCGGAAAATCGTGCTGTGCCATGTAAGCCATCTTAGGACTCGGTTTGCGGAAATTGTCAGGATCGGATTTCAGCTGAGGGCAAACATAAATCGCATCCACCCTACCCTTTTGATTCTCAATCTCTTTTAGCATGAATTTGTGGACCTTTTCGACATCCTGCATGGTCATCAAGCCCTTGCCTACACCTTGTTGGTTTGTCACTATGATGATTTTTCCGAATTTCTCTGCAAAGATTCTAAAGGCATCCAAAACACCAGGCATGAACTCGAACTCATTGATATTCTTGACATAATCATCAACCAGACGGGTGTTGATGACACCGTCGCGGTCGAGGAACAAGGTCCAGGTTTTGTCGATTTTGCTGTTCCAGTCCATGATTATCTCGGAAACATTGTGGCTTCGATGATTTCGCAGATGATATGACCAATCATGATGTGCGATTCCTGGATGCGAGGAGTGCATTTGCTTGGCACATTAAGTAATATGTCGCAGCACTCAGCCATCTTGCCGCCAGTCTCACCTGTCATTCCGATAGTTTTTACACCGATTTCTTTGGCGACTTCAATGGCTTTCAATATGTTAGATGAATTTCCAGAGGTGCTTATGCCTACCAAAACATCACCTTTTTTCGCTGATGCTTGGATCATTCTAGCGTAAATCATATCGTAGGAATAGTCATTCGCAACAGCTGTCAAATAGCTCGTATTCACGTGTAAAGCCTCAGCATTCAGCGGTGGACGGTCATAATAAAAACGTCCGCTCAGTTCTGCCGCGAGATGTTGCGCATCAGCAGCACTGCCACCATTGCCGCAAAAATGAATCTTACCGCCGTTTTTCAGCGATTCAACACACATCATTGCAGCGTCGTTGATCCTTTTGACAAGGTCTTTATCATTGAGAATCAGTTGCTTAACATCTATTGAATCCTTGATGATATTTTCTATCAAAATCATTTTTGAAATATTTTTGCAAAAATAATAAAAAGACTTTAGACTTTAAACACCACACATTAGTTTTTTGATATTTTTATGCCATTTTCGAATTGCTCTCAGTACCCTGTGGTAAGTCGCAATTCTGCAAATGGCATTAAAAATATCTAAATAATTTAAGACTTTTTTGTAATTTTGCGGCAAATTTTTTAAGATATGAGAGGACTTTATACAGTTTTAATGTTGATTGTTTCTAACATTTTCATGACCTTTGCTTGGTATGGCAATTTAAAACTGAGCGAAATGGGAGTTATGAAAGATTGGCCATTAATTCTTGTCATTTTAGCAAGCTGGGGCATCGCGCTTTTTGAGTATTCGTTCATGATTCCAGCAAACAGAATCGGCTCGATTGTGCATGGAGGACCTTTCACATTGGTTCAGCTTAAAGTCATTCAGGAAGCTGTGAGTCTTGTTATCTTCATGATTATCAGCATCAAAGTATTTAAGATGGGCGAATTCAATTGGAATCATCTTATCGGATTCGGATTCTTGGTGCTGGCAGTGTATTTTATTTTCAAAAAATAACGAAAAAACTTGCATTTTTAAAGCAAACGATGTATTTTTGTAAATCAAAAATTTGTTAAGATATGAAATTTTACGACGTAGATTCGATTTTTACTTTTGGAAAATATGAGGGTGAGACTTTGGCTGAAGTCTTTGAAAAAGACCCGAAATATATAAAATATTGTGAAGAAAATATCGATGATTTCTATATTGCACCTGATGTTTTGAAGGAACTGAGGGCATCGTCACGCGACAATAAGTTGTTGACAGCCAACCTCGACGAGATGAGTGACGAGGAACTGCGCGACTTCATGAACGAGATGAACGACATCGATGAATTCGACGAGAGCAAGCTGGAGGAAGACTTCGACTGGGAAGAAGGAGAAAACATGTTTGCTGATGAAGAAGAAGATATCTTCGGCGAGAATGAAGATGAATACTACGAAGAGGACAGCTTCGACGAGCCGTATGATGATCCGTATGACAGATATTAAACAAAACCGTCACTTCGACTGAAGCGTAGCGTAATGGAGAAATCTCATATTTTCAATGGCAGGAGATTTCTCGACTACGCTCGAAATGACATTATATGCGTTCTGCAATTCCGTAAACTTTCTGTTTAGATGAAGATGACTGTACAAGTTCCGCAAGGAATCCTGTCATAAACAGCTGTACACCAACGATTATGCACACTAAAGCCAGGTAGAACAACGGACGGCTGGTCATTCCGTATGCGTGGAAAGCAAACTTCTTGACAACCAATATTATGCCGATTATGAAACCGACGAGGAACATCAGTGATCCGAGTCCGCCGAAGAGGTGCATAGGGCGTTTTCCGAACTTTGAGATGAACGAGATGGTGAGCAGATCGAGATAGCCTCTCACAAAACGGCTCATTCCGAATTTCGACTCTCCATATTTGCGTTTCTGATGATGTACCACCTTCTCCCCTATGTGCGTGAAGCCTGCTGATTTGGCTATAACAGGGATATAACGGTGCATCTCGCCATAGATCTCAATGCTTTTCACCACTTCATTGCGATAAGCTTTGAGTCCGCAGTTGAAATCATGCAGTTTGATGCCTGTCATGCGGCGTGTCGACCAGTTATAGAATTTTGAAGGGATATTTTTCGACATTTTTGAGTCGTAACGTTTTTTCTTCCAGCCACTTACGAGATCGAAGCCGTCTTTTTCAATCATATTGTAAAGTTCCGGAATCTCATCAGGGCTGTCCTGCAGGTCGGCATCCATAGTGATTACCACATCACCTTGCACGATTTTGAAGCCTTCGTTGAGAGCAGCTGATTTGCCATAGTTACGACGGAAACGGATACCTTTTATATTAGGATTCTCTTCCTTCAGCTTTTGAATGCAATGCCATGAGCCATCAGTGCTGCCGTCATCGACAAACACGATTTCGTAAGAATAGTTGTTTTCGGTCATTACGCGACGAATCCAAGCCTCGAGTTCAGGCAATGACTCTTCTTCATTTAGCAAAGGTATGATGACAGATATATCCATTTCAAACTTTTTTACGTGCAAAAATAGCAATTATCAATGAATAAACGAGTGATAAAATGATATTTATTATCAACATCGAGACGGCTGTTGCCAAAGGTGAGAAAAGTTCACGCATCTGGCGACCGTTTTCGTAAAGTCCTATCCTACTTTCCATTCCCAGATAGGCATAAAGTGCAAAAATTACGCCGGAGAACAGTATTGAAGCAATAATTCCACAGAGAAAACTCATCAAAAAAGCTTTTCCGTATGTAAATTCTTTCCAGACAAATTTGCTTTTAAAGAAAGCTATTGTCATGCTGAACCAAACGAATGGAATGAGGTAAATTATTGAGAAAAGGTATGATGATTCAACGTACAGACGCTCGTAAAATATGATATAAGCAAATGATAATAAAATACTTAACAACAATCCTGAGATGACTGTTGTGAGCCAATACTGTTTGCCTGTATATGTAGGTTCAATTATCATTTCAGACAAAAAAGGGTAAGCTACTTATATCGCACCGCTCAACCATCTACCCTTGCTGCCTTCCGGCCCTGGGGGAGTTCGACAGGAGCTGGTCGTATAAGACTTACCCGCTGCAAAAATACGAAATTTTTGGATTGCGCAAACAAATTTGCGAAAAAGTTTTAATTCCACGGATAGCAGTCAGATGAGCTCCTGTTGCTATGAATTTTTCTCGAACTATGTCTGGCTTTTGAATTATTGTTTTTGCTTATTCCAATACTTAGGTTTAACTCAAACCCCATAGTACGCCGAATCTCCTGGCTGTTGTACGCATAAACATTTGTCGGTGTGGCGTTTTCATTGGTTTCCGACGGAGAAAAGGTGTTGATTAAACCAATATTAAAAGCCACATCTGCTTTCATTACAAATATCCAGTTGTTAAGCTCGGCATTTCTTCGCACGCCAATTCCTGCCAAAATACCGAAATTAAAACGGTTAATATTGGCATCACTAATTTCAACAGAAGCTTCGGGAATTGGCAATCCAGGTTGTGTCAACGAAATATTTCCGCCAAACGCATAACTAAATTCTGGCGATAGCAACAAATACGGACTTATTGTGTTGCTGTTTGACAGATACACAAAGAAAGGCAAACGCACTGAAGCGTAATCAGCCAGTAGTTTATAGTGCACCTTATAATCATTCTCATAAACATAAGAAGTGGCCCCGCCTCTCTGCTGATAATTCAACTCCACCGCCATTGAGCATTTTTCACGTATTTTGAATTCAACAAACACACTGACAGTTGGAGTTATCATGAAGTCATGCGGAAGCTTTCTCAGGTTTATTTCAGTATAATTTAAGCGCGGGAAGTTTGCTCCACCTTTGATGCCATATAAAACCTTGTCGTTGATATGTTGGGCATTTAAGCCGCATATCGACGCAATCAATAATATGGAAAAAATTATACGCTTATACATAACACTCTATTCTATTGTCAATCAGGCCAACTGCTATTCTCAGCCAATCCATCTGGGTCAGTATAGATGAAATAATTGCCAGGAACAAAACTTACAACATAGGGATTATTAATACTGGGAGTTTTCATTATTATTGTACCATGCATTAGGTCGTGAATTCCTTCCTCGGTTTTTTTTCCTGATATGAATATGTTTCTGGTAATATATGAATATGCATTATTGTTTGGCATTATCCTATATTCAGTATAATAAAGTGTAAAATACGGGTCATTACCCATTATGAAAACAGAATCCGTAACAACTGATCCTCCATCTAATAAATTGATATTGGCTATTCGATTATGCTGGTCAGTAATCTTAAAATACAGTTTGTGGGAGTGAATTGTATCAAAATAATTAGAATAACATATTATCTTGGGATCAATAACATAAACACCTTCAACATTTGGCGGGATATATCCTTCATGGCAGTGATCCCTATGTGAAACAAATATTGTATCAAATATTGCATATAAAGAATCCGGGACAAAGTCTTTAAAAGGCTTGACATATGACTCCTCCCCTAATAATATTATCGTTTCACCGTTTGTATCACCTTTTTGACAGCCGATACATAACACAGATAATAGTACTATTAAAAACAAAAATATTTTTTTCATAGTCATGCCATTTTAATATATAACAACTCGCTTATATACTTTGTCTTTCATAGTGGTTATTTCAACTATATAAACCCCTCGCTTTAAATCCTGAACATTTATAACCACTTCATTTTGAGGAAGTTCTATAGGATAATTCTTAACAAGTTGACCAGATGTGTTGTAGAATTTTGCCCGCATTAGCAAATCGCCTATAATCGTCAAAGTGTTTCTTGTCGGATTGGGATATATTTCAGTAGCTACATCAACAATGTTGTCATAAATATGCGAAGCATGCAACCTTAACGAATAAGTGCCGACGCATACATCTTCACAATTGACACGTGCAGTTAGTGTTGTTGTAACTGTATCCAATACAATCAATCGGCAAACAAACTTATTTCCTGATGTCATCATATTCCATAACGGATTGGAACAAGTCCATTCCAAATCACAATCCGCCAAATACAATGAATCAGGGATATAATAATTATATGTGCCGGGCCACATATTAGATGACACTATCAAGTCGGTTAGTCCTTGAACACTAAATTCCAGAGAGTCTTGGATCACAAGATCCAGTTTATAGATACTGTCGCAGTTTTCTTCGTTGTTAATGATATGAATGTGTGTGCCTGATTCATAATAAGTGCTGTCGAACCATGTAAACTCGCTGCACGTCTTTTTGTGGACAAAAACTGTATCAGATGCGCCGGAAATTCCTGAAAAGTCAAAGAATCCAATGTTGTTTGTCGTGTCACATTCCTGATGATTTAAATCATTTTGAGTGATACTGGCATCGAAACAATTAATTGCGACTACAATATTGTTTAAATCATGGTTGCCACAAAGGTCGTTTTTGTCAAGAGCAATAAACTCCACAGCATCTGTAAATTGTGGAAGATTATCTTCAATGATATTGGTGTATAACACTTCACCGCCGAATTCATTAGCGAATGCAGTGATATTATAAGGACCGTATAGAATGTTATCGCCATCGTTTCTGTATTCGACTTTCAACACGAAGTCATCCATGGTGATGTCATGGATAAACACATCAGGCGCTGCAAAAAACGGACGTCCATATTGGTCGAGAGTTGTCGCTTGTTGCAAAAAGTTGTTAAACGGATGACGGACAACACCATCGGGGTCAACAAAAGGTGTTGCGTTATTAAAGTGATGTTGCGTTATTGTCAAGTCGTTGTTGACATTTGTCACATTGTACATATACTGGTTCCAGACCTTTCTTGCCGGAGCCCATAAACTTCCGTCAGACTCGATAAAATTCAGTTTGTTGCTTCCAACTGAAATGATTTCAGCAATTCCATCGTCGTCGGCATCTGCAATAACTGGATATTGCATAATGGTGACTTCTTCATACGGGAAAGTCTCCATTACATAAAAAGCAATGGTGTCATTATGTGTGATATGGCTTTTGCCGCTGCCATTGACAATTCTCAGTTTCTCCTCGTCACAAATAATCAATTCCAACAAACCGTCTTGATTGAAGTCAAATGCAGTGACGCTGTTGGAAAAAGAGTTCTCTTTAACATTCAAGCCCCACATATAAGAAAATGTGCGACTGTCGGGATTATATTTGTATGTCTGAACCTTTTGGTCGGTGCCAGCTGCACCACATTGTATAATCACCTCCATCAAATCGTCATTGTCGATGTCGCCGATCATTGGAATGCTTTTGCCGGAAAACGAAGTGCTTATTGCAAATGGCGTACTGACAATATCATTATGGACATCCCAAACGTAACCATATACTGTTCCATTAGACTCATCGGTGTCGCGCACGCTTATAAACACATCCAAAAATCCGTCAGAGTTAAAATCTGCGACTTGAGCATGTCCGTCTTCAACAACTCCATCAGGTGGCGTAAGGCTTTTCGCGAGTGTTATGCTATTCGAAGACTGTCCGTTAGGATTATTAATCTCAACGGAATAAATCTTATTTCCTAATATTAATTCAAGATTATCATCACCTAACACATTGGCTGCCAAAGGCGAAGACAATTTATAATGCTTTCCATGCGACCAGTGTCCAAATGATGAGCCAGTGTTGGAGCCATCAGCTTGTGCCAACAGCACGCCGGTCTCGGCATTGTAAATCTTATCACGCACATACACTTCCGGTATACCGTCCGAATTAAAATCAGCAAAACTGACATTGACAGCCCAATCGGCAAATTCAGAGCCATAAGGGACATCAGACACCCAATATGGTTCACTATAATTGGCTTTTAATATGTCATAAGCCCTTAACATGTAATCACCGCATGCGACCACTATCAAACCTTTTCGATTACTAGTCTTTATAAGTCCATAAGCGGCAGCATCGTTAGCAGTAATTTTTTGCTCATCAGGAAGAGTTACAATAGCTTTAACGTGTTTTGTAAAGCCGTCGTAAACAATAAACTCATTATTATATCTATAAGGTGTGATATGACTGTCGCCATCTTTAGTCCAACAAACAATCTCGGGGACCCCGTCACCATTTAAATCACCGACTAAAGGGATGTTAAGATTGGATATTCTCGGCTCAGAAGACCAGCCGATTTTGACATTCCATGTATTGCCGTCAGGGTAAATAACACAATTCGCTGAATCGATATTATCGGGCAAATAATCATCACGCAATTGAAAATCAATACCCTGTGCAAAAACCGACAAGAATGTCGTCAAAAACGCAAAAAAAATAATTGTTTTTTTCATTAAAAAGTAGCATATAATTGCTTAGAGTGCAAAAATACACATTGTTTTTTAATTTCCAACAAAAAAATAAAAAATTCCCGACAGAATTGCTTCCACCGGGAATTTTTGTAGTTGAAACAAATGTTTCAAATTGGAGACGTTTCAGGAAACGTCTCTACACATTATTTCTCCACTTCTTTCTTCAGTCTTTCTGTCAACATCGGAACGATCTTGTGCAAATCGCCTACAATGCCAAGGTCAGCGGCTGAGAAGATTGGTGCGTATTTGTCCTTGTTGATGGCGATGATGAAGTCTGACTCCTCCATACCTGCGAGGTGCTGGATAGCGCCGGAGATACCGCATGCCATGTAAAGGGCCGGACGCACTGTCTTACCTGTCTGACCGACCTGGAAGCAGTGATCCATGATGCCTGCGTCAACCATGGCACGTGATGATGACACCATGCCACCGAGGACATCTGCCAAAGCCTGAAGCTTGTTGAAACCTTCCTTGTCGTGAACGCCACGGCCACCAGAAACCAAAATCTTGGCATCGGCGATGTCGTCAGCGCACTTGCAGTTCATCTTGGTCTCAATGACTTTGACTTTGAACTTGCTTGTGTCGAACTTCGGAGCAAACATTGTGATGGTGCCTTTTCTGCCAGCCTCACGGACGCGTTTCTGCATCACACCTGGACGCACTGTCGACATCTGAGGACGTGTGTTAGGGCAAAGAATTGTTGCCATCAGGTTGCCGCCGAATGCAGGACGTGTTGAACGGAACTGCTTCTCGCCTGTCTCCTCGACGATACCGATTTCAAGCTTGGTGCAGTCTGCTGTCAGACCGGTCTTCAAACGTGAAGCGATACGTGGTGCGAGGTCACGGCCGATGGTTGTTGCACCGTAAAGGACGATGCTTGGGCAACCGGCTGTAATCATCTGATACACAACCTGTGAGTACTGTTCTGTCAAGTAATCCTTGAGTTCTGGGCAGTCAGCGACGAGCACTTCGTCAGCACCCATCTCGATGAGGCTCTGAGCCTGATCTTTCACATTGTGACCAAGTAACATTGCCACGACTTTCTCGCCGAGAGCGTCGGCCAAGTCGCGTGCTTTACCTAAAAGTTCGTATGCTACGGATTGAATCATACCTCCGCGCTGTTCTGCGAACACATAAACGTTTTTGTAATCTTTGATATCCATGGCTACTTTTAGATTAAATGTTTCTCTTTCAGTTTATTAACAATGATTTCGACTGCTTCTTCCTCGCTCACTTCGAACACCTCACCTGGTGCCTTAAGCTGTTTCGGGAATGACTGCCACACCTTTGTCGGTGAGCCTTTCAAGCCGAGTTTGTTCTCGTCGACATCGAGTTTGTCGGCGCCCCAAACTTCAACTTCCTTGTCGTAAGCGTCAACGATGCCGGCGACTGTCATGTAACGAGCTTCGAATGCTGATGCCAACACTGTGAGGACGCACTTGCCTTCGACTTCGAGAGTCTGCACGCTGTCTTCGTTTTCTTTCTTCACGATGAAGTTGCCGTTCTTTTCGCGTTCAGCGTCGATGACATATGAAACCTGTGGTAATCCGAGGTGTTCAGCCATCTCAGGACCGACCTGTGCTGTGTCACCGTCGATAGCCTGACGGCCAGCGATGATGAGGTCATAGTCCAAAGTCTTGATGGCGCCTGCCAATGCGTATGATGTTGCAAGAGTATCAGCACCAGCGAACTTTCTGTCGCTCAATAAAATAGCTCTGTCAACGCCCATAGCGAAAGCTTCTCTCAGGATGAGGTCGGCTTGTGGAGGTCCCATGGTGATAACTGTGACGTTAGCGCCGTATTTGTCTTTCATCTGGAGTGCGAGTTCGAGACCGCCCTTGTCGTCAGGGTTCATGATGCTCGGAACGCCTTCACGGATAAGAGTATTCTTTACCGGATCGATTTTGATTTCGGTAGTATCAGGTACTTGCTTAATACAAACTATAATATTCATAATCCTTCCCTCCTATTTAAATAAATGACCGGCGATAACCATTCTCTGAACCTCTGATGTACCTTCGTAGATCTCGGTAATCTTGGCGTCGCGCATCATGCGCTCGACCGGATATTCACGTGTGTAGCCGTAGCCGCCGTGGAACTGGACTGCCTTTGTGGTCACTTCCATTGCTGTCTCAGCTGCGAAGAGTTTTGCCATTGCTGCATCTGCCGAGTATGGGAGACCTTTGTCTTTCTTCCATGCTGCGCTTCTGACGAGCAAACGGGCTGCCTCGACCTTTGTCTTGAGGTCAGCCATCTGGAACTGTGTGTTCTGGAACTGTGCGATAGCCTTTCCGAACTGCTTACGTTCCTTGGTGTATTTCACTGTCTCATCCATAGCGCCTTGAGCGATGCCGAGAGCCTGTGAAGCGATACCGATACGACCGCCGTCGAGGGTCTTCATAGCGATGTTGAAGCCCTTGCCGAGAGGTCCGAGGAGGTTTTCCTTCGGCACTTCGCAGTTTTCGAAAATCAACTCGCAGGTCGCGCTGCCGCGGATACCCATCTTCAGAAGCCTTTCTCAACGATGAATGCTGAGATGCCCTTGGTACCTTTGCTCTTATCTGTCATTGCCATGACGATGAACACATCGGCGTAAGCTGCGTTGGTGATGAAAATCTTTGTTCCGTTGAGGATGTATTTGTCGCCAGCGTCAACAGCCATTGTCTGCTGCATGGCTGCGTCGGTACCGGCGTTAGGCTCGGTGAGACCGAAAGCGCCGATCCATTCGCCTGATGCGAGCTTCGGCAAATATTTCATCTTCTGTTCCTCTGTTCCATTTTCGAGGATAGGTGCCATGCACAATGATGTGTGAGCCGAGAGGATGACGCCTGTGGTGGCGCACACTCTTGAGAGCTCCTCAACAGCCATGATGTACATCTGCACTGATCCGCCGGCTCCGCCGTACTGGCGTGGTACCGGGATGCCCATCAAACCTAATTTCGCCATCTTCTTGACGGTCTCCATAGGGAAACGTTCTGTCTCGTCAACTTCGGCTGCCAAAGGCTTGACCTCGTTCTCTGCAAACGATCTGATCATCTGCAAGAACAATTCTTCTGTCTTTGAATAGCTAAAATCCATTATGTTTCAATTAATATTTATAAAATCCTTCACCAGTTTTGCGTCCCAAAAGACCTGCACGCACCATCTTTCTCAAAAGTGGATGTGGGCGGTATTTCGGATCACCGAACTCGTTGTAAAGCACCTCCATGATGGCGAGGTTGACATCGTTTCCGATGAGGTCGGCCAATGCGAGAGGTCCCATTGGGTGATTTGCGCCGAGCATCATGCACTTGTCGATATCCTCTGCTGATGCGATGCCGTCGGCCAAGATACCGACCGCCTCGTTGATCATAGGGATGAGGATGCGGTTGACGACGAAACCTGGAGCTTCCTTCACCTCGACCGGCTGTTTGCCGATTGATGTGGCGAGGTCAACGATGCATTTTGTCACTTCGTCGCTTGTGAGCTGTCCCTTGATGACTTCCACCAATGCCATTCTGTCGGCCGGGTTGAAGAAGTGCATGCCGATGAACTGTGCAGGACGTGTTGTGCAGGCAGCGATTTCGGTGATTGACAATGATGATGAGTTTGTTGCGAAGATTGCTTCCGGTTTGCAGATCTTGTCGAGTTCAGTGAACACCTCTTTCTTAAGAGCCATATCTTCTGATGCAGCCTCGATGACGAGGTCGGCGTCTTTGAATGTGGCGTAGTCGGTGGTGGTGGTGATGTTCTTCAAAAGAGCGTCAACGACCTCTTGAGTCATCTTGCCTTTCTCAACGAGTTTTGCGTAACCTTTTGCGATTGAACCCATAGCCTTGTCGATGCTGGCCTGAGTTCTGCTCTTCATGACGACCGGCATCTTAGCTGCGAAAGCCTTCACGATGCCTTTTGCCATGGTTCCTGTTCCGATAACGAATACTTTCATATTTTTTAAATTTGATAATTTAGATTCATATAAATTAATGCGAAGAAGCTACTGGGCGAATAGAGCAACCAACGCTCCGAATGATGCGTCTGACAGCGCAACCATCCGAATCGACTTTAAGAAAATACACTCCATATGAAGCGACTGTAAAAAGCGAACTCGACCAATAGTAGCCTTGAACCTTTTCATCTTCGTAGTCGATTTCATGTCGATAGCCAGCTGCAGGCAGGAAGAGACTGTTACCATTTGAAGCTGTGAGCAATACTCCGTTAACACCATTTTGTGTTGTCCATGTAACGGTTGTGTTATTGTATAGTTCTTCAAAATCTTCCTCAGTTGGTATTCTCCAACCCTCACCCCAATTTGTTGTTGCAGCATCGTCTTCCGGAAGCAATAAGGTCAAGTTATCAATTGATCCCATTTTGCCAAGTTTAGATTTGCAGCAATATTTAGTTAGGGTTTTGTCACTTCCCTTGCAGTATTTGTAGTTGCTCCAATCATAATTGTCTTTGTTAGGTGTAGTCTCCCCCCAAGCAAAGAAATCACCATAATCTTCAGGTGTTTCTGCACCTATATTACAAGTAGCCCACAAAATTCCGCTTGGTAAACCAAGGTCAACCCACTCATGACCATTAATAATTTGCCCATGCAACGGCATGATACAAACTGCTGCACAAGCAAATACGAATAATAATGTCTTTTTCATTGTGGTTGACCTTTTTATTACAAAACTATTTTCCGGTGAAGTTAGGTTTACTCTTCGCGAGGAAAGCCTTCATCCCCTCTTTCTGGTCTTCTGTAGCGAAGCATTTTCCGAAGTTGCGGTTCTCCAGTTCGATGGCGTCGGCAGCAACCATGTCGTAGCTCTCGTTGATGCATTCCTTAGCATATTTGATTGCCAAAGGTGCGTTGGCGACGATCTTCTGGGCTGTCTCGATGACTTTTTCCATCAAAACTTCAGGCTCATAAACTGCGTTCACCAAGCCGATGCGCAATGCTTCGTCGGCACGGATGGCCTTGCCAGTGTAAATCATCTCCTTGGCGTAGCCTTGTCCAATGAGCTTCGCGAGACGGTATGTGCCGCTGAAACCTGGTGTGATACCCAGTCCAACCTCAGGCTGACCGAACTTGGCGTTGCTTGAGGCATAACGGAAGTCGCATGCCATTGCCAGCTCGCATCCGCCGCCGAGGCAGAATCCGTTGACGGCAGCTATGACAGGAATCGGGAGCAGCTCTATCTTACGGAAAGCGATGGCGCCGAGTTTACTGAACTCGTAGCCTTCTTTCTCGTAGAGATGCACCATCTCGGAGATATCTGCGCCAGCCACAAACGATTTCTCGCCGTCACCAGTGATGATGAGCACTCGAGTCTTCTTTGTGTCGAGGTTGCTGACGAAGTCGTCGATTTCCTTCAAAACCGTTGAATTCAGTGCATTCAACGATTTAGGAGCCGACACCGTCATGATGGTGATGCCGTTGTCTTTAAATTCGGTCTTTAAGAATTGATATTCCATAATTTTTAATTATTCTGTTGTAGAGACGGACGGCCGTCCGTCTCTACAACGAATATTAATCAATCATTGATTTCAAATTCGGGCTAATTATCAATTTTGCCTCTGTTGCTTCCTGCACCTGCTCGACGGTAAATTCAGGATGGATCTCTGTGAGGACGATGCCTTCTTTGGTGATTTCCATCACACCCATCTCGGTGATGATCATGTTGACCTGACCTGCTGCTGTGAGAGGCAGTGTGCATTCCTTCAAGATCTTAGGAGCACCTTTCTGTGTGTGTTCCATGGTGAGGATAACGCGTTTTGCACCGACCACAAGGTCCATTGCGCCGCCCATACCTGGAGCCATCTTGCCCGGGATGATCCAGTTGGCGAGGTTACCCTTCTCATCGACCTGCAATGCGCCGAGGAACGACACGTTGACGTGACCGCCGCGGATGATTGCGAATGATGTTGCAGAATCGAATGTGCAAGCGCCTGGTGTCAAGGTGATGAAACCGCCGCCTGCGTTGATGAGGTTCTTGTCTTCCTTGCCTTCTTCAGGTGTTGGGCCCATGCCCATAGCGCCGTTCTCGGTCTGCAGCGTCACTGAAACGCCTTTTGGAAGGTAGTTAGGGATCAATGTCGGGATACCGATACCAAGGTTCACTACATCGCCGTCATGCAGCTCTTTTGCCGCTCTCTTGGCGATAACTTCTCTCATTTCATTTTTATCCATATTCTGAAATATTTTAATTGTTATTGTAATTCTCTTTTTTCTCTGTCATTTCGAGCTTGTCGAGAAATCCTCAAAGATTTCTCCACTCCGCTTCGCTTCGGTCGAAATGACAGAAACCGCCTTACTTCATTCCACGTTTTACCATTTCTTGAACCACGAATGATGCCACGTCGTCAGCGTAGGTGTTCATGCCGAATCCGGCGTCGAAACCGAGTTCCTTAGCCAATTCGTGCGAGATACGGGCGCCACCGCAGCAGCAAATCATCTTGTCGCGTAAGCCTTCAGCCTCCATCAGCTCGATGAAGTTGGTCATATTCTTGATGTGAACGTCTTTCTGTGTAACTGTCTGCGAAACCAACAAAGCATCAGCATGAAGCTCAACGCCTTTGGCGATGAATTCCTCGTTCGGCACCTGCGAACCGAGGTTGTAAGCCTCAATCATCTCGTAACGCTCGAGTCCGTAGTGACCGGCGTAGCCTTTCATGTTCATGATGGCGTCGATACCCACGGTATGAGCGTCGGTACCAGTACTTGCGCCAACGATGACGATCTTACGGCCGATGTTTTCCTTGATGTACTGGTCGGTTTCATACATATCCATTGTATTTGATTCGACCTTAGGAACGTAAATTGTGCTATAGTTGACGGTATGTGTACAGCTTCCGTAGCAGTTAAAGAATGTGAATCCAGGTGTCAACTCTTTGTAATACACCACGATAGGATTCTCGAAACCCATAGTTTTGAGGAGTTGTTTTGCTGCCTCAACAGCTTCTGCGCCGCATGGCACCGGTAATGTGAAACTCAGCTGGGTCTTGCCATCGTTCATCGTGTCGCCATACGGCTTAATTTTCGTCAAGTCTAAGGTTTTATCAAAATCCTTAGCTTCCATTGAATATAATCCTTCGCTCATATATTATATAAATTATTCTTTATCAACGAGTTAAATAACAATACAAAACAAAGGCGGATTCACCTTTATCAAGTCAGCAAATATAATATATTTTTTTTAATAAAAAACAAAAAATTTCGAATTTTTGATAACGGAGATTATTGGTATCATTTTCGAAATACTCACAGTACTCTGTGGTAAGTCGTAATTCTGCGAATGGCATTAAAAATTATAGAAGATTATTGGTATCATTTTCGAAATACTCACAGTACCCTGTGGTAGGTCGTATTTCTGCAAATGATACCAATAATCTTTTGATCAGATGGAATAACCTTACGGTAAGTCGTTACTTCTTTTTCCGAAATATTTTCTTTCTGAACATGAAAAGATTGAAAATGATGAAAACGACAATCAAAATTCCCAAAGTGATGAGGGCTTGATTGAAGCCTTGAGGTGCATAGCTGACTAAAAGTAGCACTGGAAATCCGAGTGCAACAGCTGGAAGTGACTGTAAAACAAGGTTGTTTGCTGCTGGCGTCTCAAATTTCGGGTCGATTTCACGAAGCAGAATCATACCGTTGGAAGCAGTGCCTGTGAGCATGCCGAACATGCTGAAAAATCCTTCGTAAGTGTAGTTTGGATAAAGGTGCTTACAGACCTTCAGCACGAACCAGAAAGTTGCAATGGCTCCGAGGGTGCAAACGAGTATGTAAGGCAGCGCAAAACCCTTGAATTCTCTGAAGTTTATAGCTGTCGTACCTGCCACAATCATGATGTCGAAAAACAATCCGCTGAGACGGTTCAAAAGATAATTGTTGATGTATTCTCGCTTCATGATTTGTCGCTTTCTCAACACTTTGATGATACCTTTAATCATGATGCCGAACAGTGTGCCAAGCAGGAAGTTGAAGCCCCACATCAACGGCATAAGAGTCTTTTCGCCGAATGTGCCAAGATCTAAAGTCTGCAAGAAATGATTGAAAAGATAGACCAATAAATATGTGAAAAATACCAAGCCAATCTGTATTGACAATTTGTCAATTGATTCAGTATCAGGGATTTCGTTCTCGCTTTCATAGTCGCTGAGTTTATTCATCTGCTTCTCGCGGATCTCAGAGATCTTGATTTTCCCTTTTCGTTTTAGGATATTAAGATAGATAACGCCGACAACGCAGCCGATCACGAAACCCATTGCCGCTATTGACAATCCGAAGTCTTTACCTGGGAAAATGATGCTTTGTTCAGCAGCCCTATCCATGTAAATAGTGCCAAAATTCAGTGCTTGTCCCGGTCCTTGTCCGTAGCCCATCGGCAGCAGCAATCCAGCGGCATAGAAGATTTTGTTTCCGAAATAAAACAACGGAATCGTAACTAACAGACCCACAATGCCTTGGATGATATATGTGCTGGCAGTCAATGTACCTGTCTCAATCACCTTCATCGTGCTTGATTTCGATTCTACCTTATTGTTTTTCAATGCAAGAGCCACAAAACCGAGACCTAGAGCGTGGTATGTTATAACTTCCATAGAACTCTTGTCTATCAAGTCTTCCCATCCGAGGACTTCGGTGTATATCGCTCTGAAAATCAATAATAAAGCCCCTCCTATCAATGCTGACGGGATTAGACTTTTCTGCATGAATGCGACTTTAGTTCGCACAATGTTTCCTGCAAGAAGTCCGGCTGCGATGATACAAAACTGTAACATTATGTTCCAAACCTCGTCTGTTGCGAAAAATGGTACTGCTAACGTATTCATATTCAATCGATTTTGTTTAATTTCTCTTCTAATGCGACTATTATATCGCGGTATTTTGCGGCATTCATAAAGTCAAGCTCCTTGACAGACTTCTCCATCTCTTTCTTGGCATCTTGAATGGCTTTTTTGATGTCTCTTGGCGAACGATAGATGGCTGTTTTCTCTTCTGCCACCGATCTAACGTGTTCTTCAGTCATCTCATAATCAACGAGTTTCGCTTTGTTCAGATCACCCCAAGCTGTGTCAAGCGGCTTGATGATAGTCTTAGGTACGATACCGTGAGCTGTATTGTATGCTGTCTGTTTCTCGCGCCGCCTTTGTGTCTCGTCGATGGTCTTGCGCATCGAGTCCGTGATTTTGTCAGCATACATTATGACTTTGCTGTCGGCGTTGCGGGCGGCGCGTCCTGCCGTCTGCGTCAACGAACGCTCCGAACGGAGAAATCCTTCTTTATCGGCATCAAGTATTGCAACTAATTGAACCTCAGGCAAATCCAAGCCTTCGCGAAGCAGGTTGACACCCACCAAAACGTCGAAGTCTCCCCTTCTCAAGCCCATCATAATTTCGACGCGATCCAATGTGTCGACATCGGAATGTATGTATCTCGTCTTGATATTCAAGTTGTTAAGATAATTAGTAAGCTCCTCCGCCATACGTTTCGTCAAAGTTGTGACGAGCACACGCTGTTTGCGTGCAATCACTCGGATTATCTCATCGACAAGGTCATCAACCTGATTTGTGCATGGACGCACCTCGATTTTCGGGTCAAGAAGTCCTGTCGGGCGGATAAGTTGTTCTACGTAAACACCTTGGGTCTGTTGCATCTCGTAGTCTCCAGGCGTAGCACTGACATATATAGTTTGTCCCGTAAGTGCCTCAAACTCATCGAATTTCAATGGGCGGTTATCGAGCGCCGACGGCAGTCGGAAGCCGTATTCCACCAGAGTTTGCTTACGTGAGCGGTCGCCTCCGTACATGCCACGAATCTGCGACACTGTGACGTGACTTTCATCGATAATGGTGATAAAATCGTCAGGGAAAAAGTCTAACAAACAGAACGGGCGCGTGCCGGCGGCGCGGCCATCGAAATATCTCGAATAGTTCTCGATTCCTGAACAGTAGCCGAGCTCTCGAATCATCTCAACATCATGATTTACACGGTCTTCCAGACGTTTTGCATCCTCGTATTTGCCAATCTCACGGAAATATTCCGCCTGCTTGAACATGTCGAGCAGAATCTCCTCCGTCGCTTGTTTGATTTTTTCTTTCGAAGTCACGAAAATATTAGCCGGAAACAGCGTGATGTTCTGCAAACTCTCGATTCTCGTGCCGTTTATCGGATCAAACGACTCCAATTCTTCAATTTCATCATCCCAAAATATAATTCGATATGGAATGTCAGAATATGCAGGAAAAACATCGACAGTATCGCCTTTTACACGGAATCTGCCACGCGTGAATTCAATGTCATTGCGGTTATACAGAGCATTCGAGAGGTTGAAAAGCAGGTCGTCGCGACGAATTTTCTGACCGAGCTCTATGTTAATAACATTTTTACTAAAATCTTCCGGGTTCCCGATACCGTAAATACATGATACTGAAGACACTACAATGACATCTCGCCTTCCAGAAAGCAAAGCCGAAGTGGTACTCAAACGCAGTCTGTCGATCTCGTCATTTATCGACAAATCTTTCTCAATGTATGTATTTGTTTGTGGAATAAACGCTTCAGGCTGATAATAATCGTAATACGAAACGAAATATTCGACCTTATTTTCAGGGAAAAACTGTTTGAATTCGCTGTAAAGCTGGGCCGCGAGGGTCTTGTTATGGCTCAAAATCAATGCCGGACGGTTCAATTCCGCCAACATATTCGCGATAGTGAACGTCTTGCCGGAGCCTGTCACACCCATCAGAGTCTGATACCTCTCCCCTGCTAAAATGCCGTTTTTCAGCTGCTCGATAGCTTGAGGCTGGTCGCCAGTGGGCTTAAACTCCGATGACAACTTGAAATTCATCAGCTTTTCTTGCTTTGTTTAAACAGAAATTCCTTCTCTTCTTTGGTCAAGCTATCATATCCGCCTTTGCTAATCTTATCAAGTATTTCGTCGGTTCTCCGGTCTTCATCATGACGCTCTTTGTTGTAGTCCCAATCGGATTTTGGACGGCTGTCGCTAGAGTTCTTTTTTGTAAACCTCATTTTTAACCCGGCAGAACCTCCGTTTTTCCAATAAAGTATTAGCAAAAGTCCGAAAACCATGCCTCCTACGTGAGCAAAATGCGCCACATTGTCGATTGATGAAAATCCTGAGAAAAGCTCGAGAAGACCGTAAATCAAAACGAACCATTTTGTCTTGATAGGTATCAGGAAATACAAGTAAATCCTGGAGTTTGGCCACATCATGCCGAATGCGAGAAGTATGCCGTAAACAGCACCTGAAGCGCCCACGGTGGTCAGCATGTTCAGATATTCGTCGACAGGAATACTGCGATTGTTAAGTTGCACATACTCATAGTTTTGCACTATGTCATTAAGCTGGATATATTGCACGAGCTCCTGGGTCAATCCGGCACCTATTCCGCAAACCATGTAAAAGAACAGGAATCGTTTCGGTCCCCACGCGTTTTCGATGGCATTGCCGAACATCCATAACGCAAACATGTTGAAAAACAGATGTGCGAAACTGCCATGCATGAACATATAAGTCACGAACTGATACGGTCTGAAATCTGACGCTCCGATGTAATGCAAGCCAAGATAATTTGCCAAATCGATGTGCCAAACCATGTCCATTGCGATGGTTGCAAGGAAGAATATACCGTTGATTATCAGCAGGTTTTTTACCACCAAGGGTAAAATAGCAAAGCCTTGCGGTCTGAATTGATTGTCCATTAGTTTAAACGTGTTTTAATGTCGTCAGCATTGATGATTATGAAGATTTTCTTGCCATTTGGCGCCACTTCTGCCACCGCGCAGCCGAAAAGCCTGTCGATGATGTCCTGCATCTCCACAGAGCTCAATGTCTGACCTGCCTTCACTGCCATCTGTGATGCCAGCGAACGCGCTAAATTCAATTTTCTATCTGATTGATTACCAGAGAGATTGTTCTTGTAATCTTCTAAAATTTTCTCAATCATTGAAACGGCGTCACTACCTTTGCAATCGACCGGCGTGCCGTTTATCACAAAAGTTGTGTTGTTCATCGCCTCGATACGGAACCCGATTTTTTCAAGCTCAGGTTTCAGCTCTTTCAAAATCGAAGCATCGTTGATATTCAATGAGATATGATGAGGAAACAGCTCTTGTTGCGATGCTATCACCTCGGTCTCCATCTCCTTCAAATATTTCTCGTAAAGTATCCTTTCATGCGCCAGATGCTGGTCAACGACAAGTATACCCGACTTCACGGCTGTCACAATATACGACTGTTGTAATTGTATGAAAAGACTCTTCTGCTCTTCATCCAAAGGCTTGTTTTCATTGGTATTTTCGTTAAAATCGGTGTTTGCCACGATGTCGTTACTGTTGTCGTACGCAATTCTCCAATTCTGTTGTTGATGTCGTATCGGACTGATTTTGAACGGGTTAAATGTCGGATCAAAATCAACTTTTGGGGTGACAACAGGACGGTCCATGCGGCTTGCCTCACCGAAATCGATGCCCATATTCGGGTTGATGTCGAAGTCTAAAGTCGGAGCTAAGTTATTCTGTCCTATTGCTTTACGCACTGCCGAATGCATGATGGCATAAATCAGCTTCACATCGATGAAGTTGACCTCCGTTTTAGTCGGATGGATATTGATATCAATTTCTTTCGGATCTATCTGAATATCAAGGAAATAGCCTGGGAAACAATCCTGCGGGATCAGCTCTTTATAGGCGTTTTCCACTGCGTGATGGAGGTAGGCATGTTTGATGAAACGGCGGTTCACGAAGAAATACTGCTCACCGCGTGTCTTCTTCGAAAACTCAGGTTTCACGATGAATCCATCGATTGTGACGGACTCGGTTATCTGATTGACTGGCAGCAACTTACTGTCGTAATCCTTGCCGAAAAGCCCGACGATACGCTGTTTCAGAGTGCCTGAATACAGATGGAAAAGCTCTTTGTCGTTGCTCACAAAGGTAAACCCGATCTCCGGGTTCATTATCGTGATACGGAAAAACTCCTCGTTGATATGTCGAAGCTCTGCCTCATTGGATTTCAAGAAGTTACGTCGTGCAGGTACATTGAAAAACAGGTTTTTCACAGTGAAATTCGTACCCACTGATGCCGGTTTCGGAAGCTGTTCTATCACTTTCGAACCTTCAATGCGAATCTTAGTGCCTACCTCATCTTCTTTGCGACGTGTTGTCAACTCAACTTGAGCGACAGCCGCTATTGATGCGAGCGCTTCTCCACGGAATCCCATGGTTTTTATGGCAAAAAGATCATCTGCGCAACTGATTTTCGAGGTTGCATGCCGCTCAAAGCACAGTCTCGCATCCGTTTCCGACATACCACAACCATTATCGATAACTGTAATAAAAGTGCGTCCAGCATCTTTCACTATCAAATCGATTTGCGTAGCACCGGCGTCTATAGCGTTCTCTATCAGCTCCTTAACGACTGATGCTGGCCGCTGGATCACTTCTCCAGCAGCTATCTGATTGGCAACGGAATCCGGAAGTAACTTGATGATATCCAACGACATATCTACTTACCTCCCATCTTCAGGAACATAGTCACAAAATTCTCCAAGAATGGAGTAAAGAATATCACTGAGATCAAAAATCCTGAAATTCCAACTATTATTGCGATACGCAGCCATTTCATCGAATAGCCTTGTTTAAGTTTTCCATCATCAATACTTCTGCCCCATCTTTGTCGCATCTGCACCCTAAGTCTTTCGCTATCAGAGAGTTTTGAGTCTAAGCCCATTGCAGCTTTACGTCTCTCCAACTCCTCTTTTTCCGGGTTGTAATATCTCGGAATGTAGTTAAACTTAGGCATTTCCGGCCTGTGAAACATGAAAAATCCCATAATTCGTTATTTTAATTTTGCAAAATTAAACATTTTTTATCAACAAAACGAAACATTTATTTTATTATTTTTGCATTTTAAAATCGTAAATCATAAGCAAGATGAAGAAATTGCTATTTATTTGTCTATCAATGACTTTCATATTGTTTTCGTGTGGCGATAAATCGAATAATGCGAATAACAGGTCGACTGCCGAAAACGATGATTTGATGCCGTATGCAAGTTATATTGATGTAATTCATTATAAATCAGGATATTACATAAACGTTTCGTGTCCATGGAACGAAAAATCGCTTGGTGAGTTTTACCTTTATCCAGATACTTTGCAGCTCCCAGATGAGCTTGAAAATAAGGCAGTGATACGTACTCCTGTACAGAATGTGATTGCTTATTCATCGACGCAATGGTCAGTATTTCTTGAGCTTGGCGAAATCTGCAGGGTGAAAGGCATACTTGAGAGTAATTATACCGACAATCCTGAAATCAAGCGGCTTTTGGCAGAGAAAAAGATTGAGGATGTGGGCATTGAGACGAGTCTTAAGACCGAAATTGCCATCAATCTTCATCCCAATGTGATTCTCTATACGCCATATTCAACGGTGCCTAAGACAGAAATAGGTGATCTGACCGGCGCTGTGATGTTTCCTTTCGCTGATTACCTTGAAAATCATCCACTTGGACGTGCTGAATGGCTGAAACTGATAGGTTTTCTCACCTGTCGTGAAGCTGACACCGACAAATGGTTCAATGATATCGTAAGTCGTTATGAATCATTGAAAAACATCTGCCAAGATGTGAAAAAGCGTCCTACTGTCTTTTCAGATTTGCCGTTTGAAGGACAATGGTATTTGCCTGGTGGCGCAAGCTATATCGCGCAGATTTTCCATGATGCCGGTGCTGATTATATTTGGAGTGACAACAACTCCACCGCCAGTCTGCCTGTCGATGCGGAAACAGTGCTTTCCAAAGCCCGTGACGCTGATTTCTGGCGTATCATGAATTCGACTAATACGAAGTATTCTTACGAACGCTTAGCTGTTGAAAATGAATTATATACGTATTTCAAAGCATATAAAGACAGAAACATTTTGGTTTGCGATATTCGTGAGAGCGGATACTTCGAGAAATCGGAATATGAGCCTGATTTGCTGCTGAAAGATTTCGTGTTGGCATTTCATCCCGAGCTGATTGAATCTGATTATCAACCGCATTATTTTTACAAACTGACAGATGAAAAATAGCAAGATAACATTCGGAATTTTAGGGATAATAATCGTAGGAATAGCGCTTTTTATCCTCAATTTATTCGTCGGATC
This sequence comes from uncultured Bacteroidales bacterium, assembly GCA_905234275.1. Classification (GTDB taxonomy): domain Bacteria; phylum Bacteroidota; class Bacteroidia; order Bacteroidales; family F082; genus Limimorpha. Next base: position 191,262 of record CAJOHD010000005.1, read on the forward strand.
GGTCACGGTGCCATTCGATGAAATATTTAAAGTATTACTTGATGATAATCCTGATAAGACATTGAGTGTCATTATTTTTAATTATAGACTTCCGCAAGCTTTGACGGCGCTTTTAGCAGGAGCTTCGTTAGCAGTTGCCGGTCTCTTGATGCAGACCTTGTTCCGCAACCCTCTCGCCGATCCTTCCATGTTGGGAATTTCAAGCGGCGCCAGTTTAGGCGTCGGAATAGTGATACTCTTAACAGGTGCGATTTCCGGAACCGCCGTCTCATCATTTGGCTGGTGGTCAACCATTGGAGTGAGTCTGGCAGCATTCATTGGTGCAGTGGTGGTTTTGTTCGTGATGTTGGCGTTCAGCTCACGAATGAAAAACATGACAACCTTGATTATCATAGGATTGATGATTGCTTATCTCGCTGGCTCAATCACCGATATTCTGAAATTTTTCAGTCTTAAAGAAGACATCCACGCCTTCGTGATCTGGGGAATGGGTAGCTTCTCGGGAGTCGGAACCTCAAAAATGCCTGTTTTCGCAATCAGCATCATTATCGGTCTCGTGGTGACATTCTTCTTATCTAAGAACCTGAATATCTTGCTTTTAGGTGAGATGTACGCTGAAAATCTCGGTCTCAACCTACGTAAAAACAGTGTGATAATAATTCTTGTTTCAGGTTATCTCACGGCTATCGTAACAGCTTACTGCGGTCCTATCGCTTTTGTCGGTTTGGCGATGCCTCATATCGCGCGATTCCTATTTAAGAGCAGCGACCATCGTCTCCTCATCCCTGCCACAATGCTTATCGGCATGGATATGGCGTTGATTTGCAATCTGATAGCACGCATGCCGGGATTCGACGGCAACTTACCTATCAATGCTGTTACAGCCTTTATCGGCGCACCAGTTGTTATTTCAGTAATTTTGAAAAGTAGAAAATAATGGAAATATTAAAAACATCAGCATTATCAATCGGTTATGATACCAAAACCGTCGTTTCAAACATCAATGTGACGCTCAATGAGGGTGATATCATCGCTCTCGTGGGTCCTAACGGTGCAGGAAAATCGACGCTTTTCAAGACGTTTTCGACGCATATCAAGCCTGTTGGCGGTAAGATCGAGCTCTTTGGAAAAGACCTGATTTCATATTCGCCAAAGGAGCGCGCTAAGCTTCTTGGCATCGTCCTCACCGAACGCCCTGACGATATGTTCCTGAAGGTCTTCGACGTGGTCGCAGCAGGCCGTTATCCTTACACCGGAATGTTTGGAAAGCTGACAGAAAACGATGAAAACGAGATTAAAGTATCACTTGAATTGGTTGGTGTTAATCATCTGATTGACAGAGTTTTTAATACTTTGTCTGATGGTGAAAAACAAAAGGTTATGATAGCTAAAGCGATAGCTCAAAACACCCCTATCATCATGCTTGACGAGCCGACAGCCTTCCTTGATTATCCGAGCAAGATAGAGCTGTTTTCATTGTTAAAAAAGCTGGCTAAAGAACAGAAAAAAGCTATTCTTTTCAGTTCGCATGACCTCGAGCTTCTGCTTCGTTACACCGACAACCTTTGGATTATCGCAAAAGACCAACAGTTCGTCGCAGGAAACAGTACGGAATTATTGAAGAATGGAGTCATCAAAAAATATTTTGGATTAAAAGACACTGATAACGATTATCTTTTGAAATAAAATTTATAACTTTGCAAACATTAAAATTATCATCTTATGAAAAAACTATTATCAATCATTACATTAAGCCTTATTATTGGCATCGGCGTTTCAAACGCTCAGAATCAAAGAACCGTTGTGCTTGAATGCTTTACGAGTACGACTTGCGGTCCTTGCGCATCGGCAAATCCAGCTTTGGACGCCCTTATTAGCAATAACGCCGATCAGCTTATCGCCATCAAATACCATGTTAACTGGCCTGCTGCCGGTGACCCGATGAACCTTCACAATCCTGGCGATGTGTCGGCTAAAGTCTCTTTTTACAGCATCAATGCTGTTCCTTATTCAGTTGGAGACGGCACTTGGATTGGCAACTCTGGCAGCGTAAGTCAAAGTTTGGTCAACCAATGGGCTGCAGTTGAATCGCCTATCGAGATGAGAATGACTCATTATTTTAATGCTGCTCAAGACACTATGTTTGTTGTCGTTATGGGTAAAGCTACTACAGCAATCAACTCTGAAAACTTGAGACTTAACATCTCTGTTATTGAAAAAACGATGGAATATGCTTCTGCTCCGGGATCTAACGGTGAGAGAATATTCCACAACGTTATGAAAAAACTTCTTCCTGGTGCAAGCGGAACTGGAATAAGAGCAATGGAAGCTGGTGACTATTTCGCATATAAATATTCATGGGCATTAGCCAATGTGATGAATGTCAGCGAGTTGACAGCAGTTGCATGGCTCCAGGACAGCAACACAAAACAAATGATTCAGGGATGCAAATCTTCAGACGACTTCCAGCCATTTTATGGAAAACAGGCAAAGATAAGCAGTTTAGACCATACGATGAAGACCGTCTGCTCTTCACGCGTCAATCCTGATATCTTTGTGACCAACTTCGGCTCAGAAACCATCAACTCATTGTCTATCAATGTAACAGTAAACGGAACTAATATCGGTGACTATACTTGGGAAGGCACTATTGCCACTGGGGCAACAGCTAAGATTAACTTTGGTGTATTGAGTTTTGAAGATGTTGAAATTCTTGAGAACAATGAAATGATCTTTGAAATAACACAAATCAATGGCGCTGCCGACGATTATGCACCAGATACTTATAAATACAAATTCAATGAGGCATCTCTGGTTATAAATAAACCTTTTAAACTTGTGCTCAGAACTGACGATGAGCCACAGCTTATCACTTGGGAAGTCACTAATACCTCAGGTGAAGTTGTTGTGAGCGGTGGCCCTTATGAAGAAGCGCACAAACAATACACCGATAACTTTGAGCTTAACAGCGATGACTGCTATATGTTTACAATTTACGATGCTGGCGGTAATGGTCTTCAAGGCGGAAATGGTCTCTATGGCTTAAAAGTTGGCAGCCAAACAATCGCTTCAGGTAGCGCATTCACTGATAGAGAATCGAATGAATTTGCATATTCGACAAATGACGACGTTGCTGAAACCCTTGCAAACAACGCTAACATCTACCCTAACCCGTCAAATGGTTTGATTACAATTGATGTTGAAGGAACTAATATAATGACAATTTATACAACGGCTGGTCAATTGGTTTATAATCAATCAATTAACGATAAAACAACCGTTGATTTGTCAAAGCTTGAAAAAGGCACCTATTTGATGGTCTTAACTGACAAGGACGGTCAAAACACAAAGCAAGTAATTGTATTACAATAAGTTAAATCATAATGGGCTGGCGTTATAAGTCAGCCCTTTTTGTACCATGAGAAGAATACTGTTATTTTTAATAATTGTTTCGATGTTTTCCTGCAGTGAACGCACCAAAGTCGATCTGATTGTTTACAACGCCAATGTCTATACTGTTGACAATCAGTTCAGTAAGGCACAAGCATTTGCCATTCAGGATGGAAAGTTTGTTGCCATTGGTTCTAACAGAAATGTTTTACGACATTATAACGCCACTAAAACCCTTGATGCACAAGGACAAAGCATCTATCCTGGCTTCATCGACGGACACTGCCACTTTGTTGGTTATGGTGAGACGAAAGTGCGTTACGCTGACCTTAATGGCTGCAAATCGTTTGAGGAAGTTCTTGAAAGGCTTGCAAAACTTAACGAAGGCAACGATTCTGAATGGCTTCTTGGTCGCGGCTGGGACCAGAACCTTTGGGAAGTGAAGGAATTCCCTAAAAACACTGAGCTTCAGAAACGTTTTCCTGATAAAAAAGTACTTATCACTCGAGTTGATGGTCACGCTGTGCTTGTAAGCGATAATGTATTGAAACTCATTGGATTATACGGAAAGACCGGGATCGATATTAAGCCAGGAGGAATACTTTTAGATAATGCCGCCGACATGGCGAAAGCAATAGTTCCACCGCTTGATAACGCTCAGAGAATCAAAGCGTTAAAGATTGCGCAGCGCGACTGTTTAGCTCACGGTTTGACTGGAGTTACTGACGCTGGTCTTGATATAAAATCAATCGCTCTTATTGATTCTTTACAGACTGAGGGTGTTTTAAAGATGAAAATCAATGCTATGGTGAATCCGGATGATGAAACCATGGATTACTTCATGAAATTCGGGGTTATCGAAAAAGAACGCCTTACAGTTCGTTCCGTGAAAATCTACGCTGACGGTGCTCTCGGTTCGCGTGGCGCCAAGTTGCTTGAGCCATATTCCGATGCACCCGAAGCCACTGGATTATATGTTGAAAATGAAGAATTCTACGATCATGTCTGCGAAAAGGCTTACAACGCAGGCTATCAGGTGTGCTGTCATGCCATCGGCGACGGCGGCGTGAGGATGATTCTCAACGAATATGGCAAGTTTTTAAAAGGCGAAAACGACCTCAGATGGCGTATCGAGCACTCTCAGGTGGTTAATCCTCAGGACTTTGCATTATATAAAGAATACAGCGTCATTCCTTCGATTCAAGCCACACACTGCACTTCCGACATGCCATGGGCGGAGGAACGCCTGGGTTCAGAAAGGGTTAAAAATGCCTACGCATACAAGACCTTACTCGCACAAAACGGCTGGCTCATCAACGGCACGGACTTCCCTATTGAGCACATCTCCCCTCTTAAGACCTTCTATTCGTCTGTTGCTCGCGAATATCTGACCGACAACAAATTAAGTCGTGAAGAAGCCTTAAAATCAATGACAATTTGGACAGCGAAAGGTTATTTTGCCGAGTCTCGCAAAGGCAGCATCGAAATCGGTAAAGAGGCTGATTTTGTTATACTTTCAGACGATATCATGACCATTGAGGACGAAAAAATCCCCGAAGTGAAGGTTGTTAATACCTTTATCAACGGGGAATTAGTTTATTGATACCGGCATTAAAAATTTAAAATAACTGTTTCAAATCTTCTGTGGTGAGACCATTGAAATCACCGGAGCTCATGAAACCACCGACCATGTTGGTTCGGTCTAAGCCGTTTAACAATGTTACAAGCTCGTCTTTTGAGTGAACCACCTGCAAATCAGGGCGCTGGAAGCCTTTGATGATTCGTTCGTCGGTCATCATGTCGAGCTTCTTGATGGCAACAGCATGTGGATCGTAGAATACAACGGCTTTGTCGCAGTTGTCCAAGCAGTGTGCGTAATGGTCGATGAAGACCTCGCTAAGACTGCTGTAAGTGTGCAACTCAAACACTACCAATAAGTTTTTGTTGGCATATTGTTCGCGTAAAGCCTTCACTGTTGCCAGGACCTTCGACGGAGCATGAGCGAAGTCACGGAACACGAGGTTGCCTTTGGCTTTGTTTTCAAACAACAGCTCAAGTCTTCTGGCAGCGCCTTTGAACGTCTTGATAGCTTCATAAAATTGCTCGTCGCTGATGCCGACCTGCTTCGCCACATAACGTGCAGCGTTGATATTCTTCATGTTATGCTCGCCAAAAATCTGCACTTTCTCTTCCTTCCCGTTAGGCAGAATCAAAATAGTATTGTCGCCGTCTGTTCTGTAATGATGAATCTCGTATCCGTAAGTCGGAACACTAGCATTTTCTGCTATTTTCTTAGCTTCAACATCGTTGTCGTCGTAAATCAGACAGCCACCTTTTTCAATGGTTTTAACAAAGATTCTGAACTGATCTAGATAGCAATCAAATGTTGGGAAAACGTTGACATGATCCCACCCTATTCCGCTAATTACAGCGATATGCGGATGGTATTTGTGGAATTTAGGCACGCGGTCTATAGGCGAAGTGAGGTATTCGTCGCCCTCAATCACCATATATTTTGCAGTCTCGCTGAGACGCACCATCACGTCAAAACCTTCGAGTTGCGCGCCGACCATAAAGTCGGTTTCGATGCCGGCTTGTTTCATCACGTGCAGAATCATCGAGGTGATTGTGGTCTTTCCGTGACTGCCGCCGATCACGATGCGTATTTTATCTTTGCTTTGTTCGTAAAGATATTCCGGATATGAATAAATTTTAAGTCCAAGTTCTTGAGCACGAACAAGTTCCGGGTTGTCGATACGGGCGTGCATTCCCAAAATCACAGCTTCATACGAATTGTCTAAAAGCTCCGGATGCCAGCCAAATTCTTTTGGCAAGATGCCTTCTTTCTCCAATCTGGTTCTTGATGGTTCAAAAATCTCATCGTCAGAACCTGTCACTTCGTAACCCTTTCTGTGTAAAGCGATTGCAAGGTTATGCATCGCGCTTCCGCCTACTGCAATAAAATGGACTTTCTTCATATTTTATTTTTTGATGACAATTCTTTGTGAAGTTGTTATTCCGTTGATATTCTTGACATTAACAACATACAAGCCTTCTTCAAATGCTGATGTGTCAACCGATTCCACATTACCCGATTTTGAATATACAATCTGACCTAAAGCGTTGTAAATCATCACTTCACAGATATCTTCGCCTTCGATGTTAATCTGATTTGAGGCTGGATTCGGGAATACTGTCAAATAAGATGATGAATTCTCTTCAACGCCGGCATTTTCACATGTAAACTCGACTGCATACTTATTGGTGAATACGTTCATATTTGAACCAAACTGCATGAAAATATCGTTGTTGGCATCTTTAATAACACCCAAACCGTTGCCGCAACCATCGCCATTAGGGCTGATAGCGCTTATTTGATAGCAACCATTCGATGGAATTGACACATAAAACTTGTATGCATGACCACCTTGATCAAAGTGCCACTCTCCTGTTATCTCATTGGTTTCCATGTTTTTGAGCTGCATATAGAATCTGTCTGGATCTGAAGCTGATTTCACTTGGAAGTACAGGTCACCAGGATGTGACTCGGCTGATTCGATACCGATAGACAAATAATTGTCAAATGGATAAGCATCGTCATGGTTATTGATCTTTTTTACATTGAAATTCAATGTGTTAGCTCCTTGAATATCAAATTCCGGCATAATAACTTCTGCTGTTTCGCCTTGCGGAAGATTTCCGGTCCAGTTGTATGTATTTATAACGTTGCTGTTCTCATCCTTAACTTCAATTTCCATTGATGTAACTGTCTCAGTACCAAATGTTTTTATCGTCAAACTCGGGTCAGTTTTTCCTGAACAGTTTTTGGTGATAACAGAACCTATTTTGCGAAGTGCCACGTCATAATTCACATTTTCAGGCTCCAGTGAAATTCTCACTGCCTGGAACACTTCCTTTGTTGAGAAGCTTTGCACCCAAGCCACAAGATTCATGTTTTCCTTAGGAAATCCTGCCATATCAAACGTTTCGGTAACTGTCATTGACTCTCCTGAAAAAGCAGTACCATTCTGAGTTGGAATAAGATCGCGGGTAACAGCATTGAGTTCACTCATGCCTTGCCAGTTTTTCTGAATATGTGATTCAGTCAAAGCAATCATGACTTTAAGGTTTGCCGCACTGCAATCGCCCACTTTGTTAACCACAGCATTCACCTGACAAATCGAGCCTTCAAGATAATTATATGACAAATCGATTGTGAAAGGGCTTGTCACATTGATGCGATTGTTGTACATGTTTTTGTATTGAGAATAATTTGTTTGGCTTGCGCTACCGCCACCAGACATAGTAAGCGTGCCGTCGACTTTTGCTGTAGGATAGCTGCTAATACCATAAAAATTAGCTCTTGCATTAGTTTCTGTAGTGTAAAACTCAGGAGTTGAGAAAGCACTTGTGTGTATTGCCACAGGAGCAACCGCAAGACCTTCTTCCATCATCTGGTTGATGGCATTAGCCGCTGCAGGGCAATAAGGACAATTGACACCTGTGAAAACTTCAAACAATACACATTCACGTGCTACGTTTTGCGCTGATAATGAGCCTAATAACATAAAGGCTGCAATTGATAATAATATCTTTTTCATCTTTTTAAAATTTAATTGCTTATTAATATTTTACCCTGCAAAGATATGAAAAGTTTTTCATATCTATTAAACTTTTAAACTACTAAACTATTAAACTAAATTTGTATTTTTGCATAAAATTTAGAAATGTTATTGGATAAAAATCTCATTAAGCATTTCAGCGATTATCTGCGTTTGGAACAGTCGTTGTCTGACAATACAATCAATGCGTATTGCCATGATATTGAATTGTTTAGAGAGTTTTGTGAGGAAAAGAAAAGTTCGCCTTCAATAACAGAAATCTCGCATCACGACATTGAGGATTTCCTTGCTCAGCTTTATGATTTGGGCATTGCCGCATCGTCGCAGGCACGCATCCTGTCGGGATTGAAAAGCTTTTACAGATATCTGCTTCAGGAAAAGATTTGTGAATCTGATCCCACATTGCTCGTCAACTCTCCTTCGATAGGCCGTCACATCCCGGATGTGCTGAGTTATGAAGAGATTGTGAGCATGATGGATTGTATCGATTTAAGTCAGCAATTCGGGCATCGCAACAAGGCAATCATTGAAGTGATGTATGGTTGCGGATTGCGTGTTTCGGAAGTTGTATCATTGAATATCAGTGACATATACGCTAAAGATGAGTTCGTCCGTGTCATCGGAAAAGGCGACAAAGAACGACTTGTACCTATTGGTAAAAAGACGCTAAAAGAACTTACAAACTACACTCAAGGCGAGCGGCTTCATCAGGATATCAAGCCGAAATTCAGCGACAAAGTGTTTATAAGCGCGCGAGGCTCAAGCCTCACGCGCCAAAGTGTGTTTCTATTGGTGAAAAACCTTGCCGAAAAAGCAGGAATTAAAAAGACAATAAGTCCGCATACATTGCGGCATTCGTTTGCGACACATCTTCTTGAAGGTGGCGCCGACCTGCGTGCAGTCCAGCAAATGCTGGGTCATTCAAGCATCTCGACAACCGAGATCTATACGCACGTTTCAGACGAATATCTGCGTCAGGTGATAATGGAATATCATCCGCGCTGGCACTCCCAGAATACCTCAACTAATTGATTGTTATCGAAATAGAAGTCGATATTAAGGTCTTCGTATGTGATGCAGTCGCCGTCTTCTTTGTCTTCAACAAAAACTTCGTAGCCGTTTTGTTTCATCAGTTCGACCAATTCTTCCTTGTTAAGATCAAAGATTTTTGCACCGAAAAGCTCTGATTTCTCGTTAAATGTGTAGAAATTAGAGAGTTGCATCGTCTCATTTCCTTCGAAATAGGCTGAGAAATCGTTGTCATCGTAATCCAAAACGATAACATGACTGTCGTCTTCGTAGGCCGATTCGATTTCTTCCTGATTTGTAGGCTGACCAAGGATTTCGACCACATCGTCAATTGGCATTCCAAACTGGAGCTCGCCGTATCCTTTTAAAGGTTCAATTTTAAAATTTTCCATCATGATGTTTATGTTTTTAATTATTCAAATCTTATTGATTTTGAAGGTCTTATATTGTTTATAAGCATTGTAGGCAAAAGAAGCATCAGCACCCAAAGAATCATCGTGCCTGCGTTCAATGCCAGTATGTTCCAGATGTTTAACTCAATGGGAACCGCCGAAAGATAATATGATTCTGGCGAGAGCGTGATTAAGTTTGTGAACTTTTGAATGAAACACAATCCAATTCCGACCACATTTCCAATCGCCATACCTATTAATAATATGCGACAAGAACGTTTCAGGAATATGCTTCTGATGAGTCCGTTTGAGGCTCCCATCGATTTCAGCAGACCTATCGTAGATGTGCGTTCAAGTATGATTATCAACAACATACTGATAATTGTGATACCTGCCACCAGCAACATCAAAACAATGATAATCACCACATTCATATCCTGCAGCTCGAGCCAATCGAAGATCTGCGGATATGTCTCCATAGCGGAATACGACACGAGATGCGTCGGGATGCTGTAGTAAATCTGTTCGTTGTAATCGTTGATTTGCTTCTCATCATCAACCCAAATCTCAAGATGTCCGATTTCGTTGTTATTCCATCCGTTGAGTTTCCTTATTTGATCCAGATCGCAGTAAACATAGCGCTCGTCGCATTCCTGCAGCCCCGTCTCGTAAATGCCTTTTACGTTGAACTTCCTACCCCTCGCCTTCAAATCCTGGTCGACAAACCATATTCTCACCGGATCGCCAACATTCAATTTCATCTTATTGGCGATGATATTTGAAATCACCACATCGTTAGAACGTTGATTTTCAGCGTATTGCGGTATCTCACCATCTACAAGATACGATCCGATGTAGCTCCAGTTGTAATCATGATCCACGCCTTTAAGAACAACAGCCTGAATCTCTTCGTCGGTCTTGATGATGCCTGCTTTGTTGGCTGTGGGGTGCATCTCCGTGATAAACGGCTTATCGAGACGCGCATTCAGAACACTGTCAAATAAAAACGGCGTCTCCTCTATCGACTCGTTCTGGTTTAATGCCTGAATGTGAATCGGGGCTACAAAACCAACTACCTTATCTTTAATCTGATTTTTGAATCCTACCACTACAGCAATGGAAATCAACATGATAGCGATTCCAAGAGCCACACTGGCAACGGCTATACGCATCACCGTCGAAGACAGATTTTCCTTCGACAGCGAAAAAATTCTTTTCGATATAAAGCTCGCCGCGTTCATTTTTTTCTTATCATTGCAAAAATAAAAAAATATTGAATATGACAAAGAAAATTTTGGCTTTATTTGCCATTATAATATCTATCACATTGATTATCAAGGCTCAAGGATTAAAACTTCTTGATGCGAGAGATGCTGAAGTGGGTGCGATGCGAACCGAAAAATATCTTCCGATGCTTGAAAACAAGGCCGTCGGGGTGGTTGCAAACCAAAGTAGCATAATGGATAACGGCACTCATCTCATTGATACTTTATTGAGTTATAATGTAAATATCGTCAAGATTTTCACTCCGGAACATGGTTTCCGCGGTACTGCAGAAGCTGGTGCTCTTGTGGCTTCCGGTATTGATGAAAAGACCGGAATTCCGATCGTTTCCCTTTACGGAAAGAATAAAAAACCTACTGCCGAACAGCTGCAGGGTATCGATATTATTGTTTTCGACCTTCAGGATGTAGGTTGTCGTTTCTACACTTACATCTCAACAATGACTTATGTGATGGAGGCTGCTGCTGAAAACAATATCCCTGTTATCGTTCTCGACCGCCCCAATCCTAACGGCTTTTATGTTGACGGTCCGGTGCTTGACCCTAAAAACAAATCATTTGTCGGGATGCATTGTGTGCCAATAGTTTATGGGTTGACAATAGGCGAATATGCTTTGATGGTCAACGGTGAGAAATGGCTCAACGACAGCATCCAATGTGATTTGACTGTCATTCCGCTTGGAAAATACAACAGAAACGCCATATATAAGCTTCCTGTGAAACCGTCACCTAACCTTCCTAACTGGGAAGCGGTTTACCTCTACCCTTCGCTCTGTCTTTTTGAAGGTACCGATGTCAGCGTCGGACGTGGAACAAAATATCCTTTCCAGATTTACTCGCATCCGCAGTTGAACGACACCGTCAACCTTCTGGATTACGCGCATCGTTATCGTAAAAACGAGAAAAAACTGAATCTCTCGTGGATTATCGACACTCGTAATAAGGCTCGGAACGATGAGAAATTTTTCAATAACTATTTTATAAAATTGGCTGGAGTTTCCGATCTGCAACAAAAAATCGATTCCGGAATGTCGGAGGATGAAATTCGTTCATCGTGGCAAACCGGAATCGATAATTATCTGAAAATCAGAGAAAAATATCTGATTTATTAGTACATTCTCTTACCTGGATACACTTCAAGAGCTTTTCCGAGAATCATCATAGCATCTTTCAAATCGTCGCAGTTGAGGCAGTAGCTCAAACGTACTTCCTGACGACCGAGACCGATCGTTGAATAGAATCCGCTTGCAGGTGCGAGCATCACAGTCTTGCCTTCATAGTTGAAGTCGGTAAGCATCCACTTGCAGAACTTATCTGAATCGTCGATTGGCAAATGTGCTACAATGTAGAAAGCACCTTTAGGTGTTGGGCAATATGCTCCAGGAATCTTGTTGATACCTTCAACACAGACATCACGACGTTTCACGTATTCAGCAACGATAGCGTCGAAATATGAAAGAGGTGTGTCGAGAGCTGCTTCACCAGCCACCTGACCGTATGTTGGAGGCGACAGACGTGCCTGAGCGAACTTCATTGCTGTAGCGATGACTTCACGGTTGCGTGTCACCATACGACCGACGCGGATGCCGCAAGCGCTGAAACGCTTTGACACTGAGTCGATCAAGATGACGTTATCGTCAACACCTTTAAGGCTCATTGCTGAGTAATGTTTTGAACCGTCGTAGCAGAACTCACGATAAACCTCATCAGAGATAAGATAAAGGTCATATTTCAAGATAATCTGGCGAAGACGTTCCATTTCCTCTTCTGAATAAAGGTAACCTGTCGGGTTGTTAGGGTTGCAGATGAGGATAGCCTTTGTGTGCTCGGTGATAGCCTTCTCGAAGTCCTCGATTGGAGGCAATGCGAAACCGTTGCTGATCTCTGAATAGATTGGGCGAACACGCACTCCAGCTGTCTGTGCGAAACCGTTGTAGTTTGCATAGAATGGTTCCGGGATGACGATCTCGTCATCTGGGTCCATGATTGTCTGGAATGCAATCGACAGAGCCTCAGAAGCGCCGTTTGTAACGATGATATCATCCGGAGTTACGTGGATGTTCAGTCTGTCATAATATTCGCAAAGTTTCTTTCTGTATGAAAGAGTACCTGCTGAATGTGTATATTTGATAACTTTTTCGTCATAATTCTTGACAGCTTCAAGTGCATATGGAGTTGTCGCGATATCTGGCTGACCGATATTCAAGTGATAAACGTGAATACCTCTTGATTTTGCTTCGTCTGCGTAAGGAACAAGCTTTCTGATTGGCGAAGCCGGCATGAAATGGCCTTTTTTAGAAATCTTCGGCATAATATTAATTAGGTATTAGATTAATTATTCTTTACTGGTGAACTGATTGGCTCCATCTTTAAAGGAGCAGCGTCAGTTGCTTCTGGTTCGACAGTGCCCTTGATATGCAACTTCACTTCTTTGTTTACCACTGCGTTAGAAAACACGGTAACATATTTGTTGAAGTTACCCGGACGGTCGGTGTTTTTGTAAGTCACCTTGATGACGTTCGATTGACCTGGTAAAATTGGCTGTTTAGGCCATTCAGGCACTGTGCATCCGCATGATGACTTAGGTTGGGTAAGGATAAGCGGCTCGTTGCCGGTATTGACGAACACGAATTCGTATGAACCATTGCCTTTGAAAGGAATTGATCCGAAATCGTGGTTTGTCTCTTTGAATGTGATTTCAGCACCGTTTTGTTTTTCTGCTTTTTCTTCAGTCTGTGCAAATGCGATGGTGCACATCAAAAACAGGGCGCTAAATAAAACAAATAACTTTTTCATATCGAACAAATTTTAATATTTTCAACCTACAAAAATACAAATATTTCTGATATGTGACGACAAAAATATTTTTTTTAAAAAATTGAAAAAAATTGTTGGAGGTATAAAAAATATGTGTACTTTTGCACCCTGAAAACGGCGGGGTAGCTCAGTTGGTTAGAGCGTCGGATTCATAACCCGGAGGTCATGAGTTCAATTCTCATCCCCGCTACATAAAAAAAGGAGCCAAACGGCTCCTTTTTTTATTTGCGTGCGATAACTTTTTTCACCGCCTCTACGATGTCTGGAGTATCCAAATGATAGTGTTTTAGCAGCTCATCTGGAGTGCCGCTCTGGCCGAAAACATCGTCAACAGCGACCATTTCAATAGGCTTTGGATTGTTCAAGGCAAGAACCTGTGCGATGCTGTCACCGAGACCGCCGTTGCGCATGTGCTCTTCAGCTGTGACAACGCAACCTGTCTTTGCCACTGACTTCAACACTGCTTCCACATCCAACGGCTTGATGGTGTGAATGTTTATAAGTTCAGCATTGATGCCCATTTCTTTCAAAATCGGGAGTGCCTCTATGGCTTTCCATACGAGGTGACCGCAAGCGAAGATTGAAACATCCTTGCCTTCCTGAATCATCTGGGCTTTACCGATGACGAACGGCTCGTCGGCTGGTGTGAAGTTAGCCACTTTCGGGCGACCGAAACGCAGATAAACCGGACCGTCGTGCTCTGCAGCTGCGATGGTAGCAGCTTTTGTCTGGTTGTAGTCGCAAGGAACGAGAACCGTCATGTTAGGCAACATCTTCATCATGCCGACATCTTCCAGTGTCTGGTGTGTTGCACCGTCTTCACCGAGGGTGACGCCTGCGTGTGATGCAGCAATCTTCACGTTTTTGTTTGAATAAGCCACAACCATACGAATCTGGTCATAGATGCGTGCCGATGAGAAGTTGGCAAATGTTCCAGTGAACGGGATATAGCCGCCAATGGCTAATCCTGCTGCAATTCCCACCATGTTGGCTTCAGCAATGCCCACCTGGAAGAATCTCTCAGGGAATGCTTTTGCAAAGTCGCCCATCTTCAGCGAGCCTGTGAGGTCGGCGGTGAGACCCACCACCTTAGGGTTGCGCTTTCCAGCTTCGAGCAAACCGTCGCCGAAGCCGCTTCTTGTATCTTTAAAATTCTGTACTTCTATTTTCATAATTAATAATCTCCTAATGTTTCTTTTAATTGACTCAGAGCGTTTGCGGCCTGTTCATCATTCGGAGGTGTTCCGTGCCATTTATGCGTGCCCATCATGAAATCCACACCCATACCCATTTCTGTGTGAGCTAAGATGACCTGAGCCTGTCCTTTGTGAGCATTCTTGCGTGTGATATTAAGAGTATCAACGATTTGCTGCATGTCGTTACCGTTGCATTCATACACTTTCCAGCCGAATGCCTCATATTTAGCCTTAAGGTCGCCGAGGTTCATCACTTCGTCGGTCGGACCGTCGATCTGTTTCTTGTTGTAATCGACGATAGCCACGAGATTGTCGACGTTCTTTGCAGGGACGTACATCACTGCTTCCCAAATCTGACCTTCCTCCTGTTCGCCGTCTCCCATGAGGCAGAACACAAGATGATTGTCGCCATTGAGTTTTTTGGCCTGTGCAACGCCAGCTGCCACCGAAAGTCCCTGTCCAAGTGAGCCGCTTGCCACACGGATTCCCGGGAGCCCCTCAACAGGTGTCGGGTGACCCTGGAGGCGAGTTCCAAGACGACGGAATGTTGCCAATTCAGCCACCGGGAAGTATCCGCGGCGAGCCAAAATGCTATACAGCATCGGGCTGATGTGACCGTTCGAGAGGAAGAACATATCCTCTCCTGCCCCATCCATCTTGAAGTTCTTCGGGTCGATCTGCATCTGGTCGAAATACAAGGCCGTCACAATGTCGGTAGCACCAAGCGAGCCGCCTGGATGTCCCGACTGACAACCATGAACCATACGGATGATATCACGTCTGACTTGCGACGCAACATCTTTTAATTCATTGATAGTCATATTATTATCAGAGTGTTATTGTTAATTCGTTTTCTTTTGCAAATTTATACATTTTTGTGAAAGCTTATAAAAAAAATATTATTTTTGTGTAAAATAATTTTTCTATGCAGAACAGAAAAAACGACAGTAATAAGGAATTGATTTTCAAAGTTTTGGATAATGACGAGCTTTTACCGTTCATCATGAAGAAAATGAATGGCATCAGTCGCACCAAAGCAAAGAACATTCTTACTGGAGGATCGGTTTATGTCAACGATAAAAATGTGACTCAGCATAACTTCCAACTCACACCGGGTATGGAGGTGAAAATTGGGAAGAATCATAAGCTGAATCATCTTGAAAACCAATGGGTTAAGATTGTTTATGAAGATCAGTATCTTTTTGTCGTTGAGAAAAAAGCCGGTATAATCTGCCATTCGCCAAATCCTGAAGACGAGACAGTGCAAAGCATTCTGAATCAATATCTTGAGAAAAATCATCAGAGATGTCATGCACATACTATTCATCGTTTGGATAGAGACACTTCCGGACTGCTTCTTTTTGCAAAAGACAAGAAAATCGCGTTGAAATTTGAGGAAAACTGGAAGGAGACGGTTTACGACCGCCGTTATGTGGCTCTGGTTCACGGTGAGATGCGCAAACAAGAAGGAACGATAAGCTCTTGGCTCAAAGATAACGCGCAGTTTGTGACATATTCGAGCAAATTCGACAACGGAGGCAAGTTCGCAGTGACACATTATAAATTAATAAAGGTATCGGACGGCTATTCTCTCGTTGAGTTGAGATTGGATACCGGCCGTAAAAATCAGATTCGCGTTCATCTGCAAGACATAGGTTTTCCAGTTGTCGGTGACCCGAAATACGGCGACGGAGACGATAAGATCGGACGTTTGGGACTTCACGCCTACAAACTGTGTTTCAAACATCCGGTTACTGGCAAAGATTTGAAGTTTGAGACGGAGTTTCCCGCGTCATTTCGACTGTAGCGACAACACATCCCGTCATTTCGACTGGAGCGAAGCGAAACGGAGAAATCTCATTCTTGCAGGAGATTTCTCGACTACACTCGAAATGACGAAAAAATTTTGAAATATAAAATATGTTTCATAACTTTGCAAATTAAACATTTAATCTAAAAAGATATGACAATTTGGCAAATTTGGTTATTGATAGCAGCTGTGTTTGTGGTGATTGAGATATTTACCGCAGGATTCGCAGTTGCATGTTTCTCAGTAGGTTGCGTATGTGGTGCTATAATAGCTGCATGCGACGGTTCACTCACCTGGCAGATAGTGGCGTTCGCTATCGGCACATTCCTCGCATTTGTCTTCATCCGTCCTTTCGTCATGAAGTATATCGACAAAAAGACCAACGACGACCATGTTAAAACCAATATGGATAACATAATCGGTAAAACCGCCGTTGTGACTGAACGCATCGAGGAAAACGGCTATGGTCGTGTGAAAATCGACGGCGACGACTGGAAAGCACAAACCACCGACGGCACCCCGGCCGAAGTCGGCGAGAAAGTTAAAATTGAATCATTCGAAAGCATAATATTAACCGTTAAAAAACTCTAATCATGATTTATGTTGTAATAGTAATAGCAGCGATAGTTATCATCTTCGCTTTAGCAGGACTTAAGGTCGTCCCGCAGTCTGAAACAAGAGTAATCGAACGCCTCGGAAAGTTCCATAAGGTGCTTCCTGCAGGTCTCAATATCATCTGGCCTATCATCGACCGCCCGAAAATCATCGTTACCAGAAAAGTCGTCGAAGGCTATCAGGGTCGTCAGGTTGTCCGCATGAGCGAGACGGCTAAAATCGACCTTCGCGAACAGGTTTACGACTTCCCGAAACAGAACGTTATTACTAAAGATAACGTCACTACCGAAATCAACGCTTTGCTGTATTTCCAGATTGTCGATCCTGTAAAGTCGGTATATGAAATCGACAACCTCCCGAACGCTATCGAAAAACTTACCCAGACCACTCTCCGTAATGTTATCGGCGAGCTTGAACTCGATGAAACCCTCACCTCACGCGATACTATTAACGCCAAACTTCGTGCCGTGTTGGACGATGCAACCAACAAATGGGGTGTTAAGGTGAACCGTGTTGAGCTTCAGGATATTACACCTCCTGAGACAGTGCGCCAGGCTATGGAGAAACAAATGCAGGCCGAACGTAACCGTCGTGCTGAGATTCTGAAAGCCGAGGGTGAGAAACAGTCGGCAATCCTTAACTCTGAAGGTGAAAAGACATCGGCAATCAACAAAGCTGAAGCTGTTAAACAGTCAACCTTGCTCGAGGCGGAAGGTGTAGCAAAAGCTAAGATTATGCAGGCAGAAGCAGAGGCAAAAGCCATCCAGCTTGTGGCCGATGCTATCAAAGCCACAAAAACCGACCCAGCATCATATCTGCTCGCTACAAAATATATCGAGACCCTGAAGGAAATGACCAGCGGCAAAGACAACAAGACGGTCTATCTGCCGTATGAGGCAACAAACCTGCTCGGTTCAATTGGCGGAATTAAAGAAATATTTAAATGAGATTCCTCACCTCGTTCAAACTTAACGATAACTATGTCAGAACATGTACTTTCCGAACGACAGAAAAAAGTCGTCGACAAGCTGAATGAATTAGGCATTCCTTTTAAGTTGATATTCCATCCGGCACTGCCAACCATTGAGGATGCGCTGAATTATTGGGGCAAGTTCGAGTGGACGCACTGCAAGAACCTCTTCTTCAGGAATCACAAGGGAAACCGCCATTATCTGGTGATTTTCGACTGTATGCAGCAGCTTGCGATTCATGACCTTGAACATCGTCTGAAACAAGGAAAACTGAGTTTTGCATCGGAGGCGCGTATGGATAAATATTTAGGTTTGAAGCCTGGCAGCGTCTCTCCTTTCGGCATCATCAACGACGAGGAACATCATGTTTATCTGTATCTCGACAAGAATCTGCTTGACCGCGAATACATCAGCTTCCATCCGAACGACAACACTGGCACTTGCGTCATCAAGACAAAGGATTTGGTGAAGTTCTTGGATGCGATGGGGAACGGTTATGAGTTCATAGAACTCTATTAGTGTAGAGTTTAGAGTGTAGAGTTGAGAGTAGTTTTAAAGTTTAAAGTTAAAAGTTGTTAGAGATTATCAAAAAAGTTGTATTTTTGCAGTCTAATTCTAAATAAATTTTTATGGATTATTTTCGACGTGTTAAACCGTGTGTTGAATCAGAGATTGGTAAATTAGATTATGTCATTTTGCACGCTCCAGGCAAGGAGATTGAGCACATGACACCGGAAAACGCCCACAAATTCCTTTTCAGTGACATTTTGAACTATCGCGAAGCAATGGAAAACTACAAAGACTTTGAAGGAAGTCTGCGTAAGATTACCAATGTGTTGACTTTCAAGGATTTGTTGATTGATATTTTGAAAGACCAAGAAGTCAGGGAAAGTTTGGTAAAAAGCATTTGCGAGAGGGAAAACCTGCCGTATATAGCGGAGCTTCTCTGCAGCTTTGACGTGGAAAAACTGGCAACAGCGCTCATCGAAGGCTACGACAACAGCAGTCTCAAGGAACGTTACATATTCCATCCTATCCCGAATCTGTTCTTCATGCGCGACGCCGCGTTCACGATGTATAACAACGTGATAATCAGCAAGATGGCAACAGATGTCCGCGATCGCGAGACCATGCTCTGGACAGCCATTTTCAAACACTCGAGAATAATTGACGTCGAAGGCATCAACCCTATCAACCGTTACAGCATGAACGGAATAGGCTCTGTTGAAGGCGGCGACGTTGAGATTGCACGTCATGACATCATTCTTAGCGGATGTGGCTCAAGAACGAGCAAAGAAGGCGTCAATGCGCTGCTCGAACATCTGAGAAGCCTCGGTGGTGTTCGCCATCTCATCACCCAGCAGCTGCCTTTTGAACCTGAGTCGTTCATCCATCTTGACATGGTGTTCACCTTCCTCGACAGAGACCGCTGCATGGCATACAAGCCGGTTATCATGAACGATAATTTCAAGACCACACACTACGAAGTTAATGGTTACGAATATACAAGAATTACTGAGGAAAACAACCTCGTTGAAGCATTAGGTAAGCTCGGAATGAACCTCGAGCCTATCTTCTGTGGTGGTGGCGACGATTATTTCGGACCGCGCGAACAATGGCATAGTGGCGCCAACTTCTTCGCTTTCGCTCCCGGCAAAGTGCTCGGTTATGCAAGAAACTACAACACAATAGAAGCTCTCAACCAGAACGGTTTTGAGGTACTTAAAGCTGCCGATGTGGCTTCAGGAAAAGTCAGTGTTGACGACTATAAACGTTGTGTTGTCGCTTTCGAGGGCAACGAGCTCTCACGTGGCGGCGGCGGTGCCAGATGCATGACAATGCCTCTTAAGAGACAGCCTGTCGAATGGTAACAGTCTAAAATACCGATTTCATTCTTCTCATCGCTTCTTCCACGGTGCTACGTGGACATGCGAGATTTATCCTCAAGCATTGTTCTCCTTGCTTGCCGAATTCTTTTCCGTTGTTCAATCCCAATCCCACCTCAAATATCATCTTGTGGTTAAGTGCCTGGTTGTCAAGTCTATAGGCTGAGAAATCCAGCCAAAGCATATAGGTGGCTTGTGCCTTATGGACTCTGATCTTAGGCAACTCCTTATTAATATATTCAACAACGTAATCGATATTGCCTTTAATGTATTGCAGCAACTGTTGCAGCCACTCCTCGCCTTTCTCCATTGCTGTCTTTGTGGCGATCTTACCGAAGATGTTCCCCAGATTGATCTCTGTGCTGTCAACAAAATCAACGTATTTCTTACGTAAATCTTCGTTCGGGATGATGATTGTCGAAGTCGCCATTCCGGCAAGGTTAAACGTCTTGCTGGCTGCATGGGCTGTAATGCTGTGTTGCTCAAACTCCTTGCAAATACTGGCAAAAGGCACATGTTTATAACCAGGCAGCACCAGGTCGCAATGAATCTCGTCAGAGAAAACCAAAACGTTGTTTCTCATGCAGATGTCACCCAATTTATGCAGTTCTTCACGAGTCCAGCAACGTCCTACTGGGTTATGCGGATTGCTGAGTATCAACATCTTAGCCGTTTTAGCCTGTTTCTCAAGAAGCTCGTAATCCATCACAAAACCGTTGTCAGTATCAATCAGGGGATTCAGCACAAGCTTGCGGTTGTGACTCTCAACAGCGTGGAAAAACGGCGGATAGACCGGTGGCTGGATAATAACCTCGTCGCCTTCTTTCGTCATTCCCATCACTGCCATGTTAAAGGCTGCGACAACACCAGGGGTGTAGGTCATCCATTCTTTCTGTACGTCCCACTGATGACGGCGGCGAATCCAGTTGGCGATAGCCTCAAAATAAGCGTCCTCACGGAAAGTGTATCCGTAAACATCATATTTTGCGCGCTCAATAACAGCTTCGCGAACGAAATCAGGGGTGCGGAAATCCATGTCGGCAACCCACATCGGTATCACGTCGGCTTTGCCGAAAACTTTCTCTCTCAAATCGTATTTTACACTCTCGGTGCCTGCACGGTTTATTATCTCGTCGAAATTGTACTTCATATCCGATATTTTTCTGCAAAATTACAAAAAAAAGTATATCTTTGCAGTCCAATTATGACTTTATGAAAAAAACGTATATTTTATTGATTATGATGCTGTTAGCCTCGTTGAGTGCTTTTGCTCAATCGGGCATCTACGGTGTTATAAAAGATGAAGATACGGGTGAAGTGCTTGTTGGAGCTGCCATTTACAACGATTCGTTGCAGAAAGGAACCGTCACCAATTACAACGGCTATTACGATTTTCAGCTCAATCCGGGCAAATATAAAATTCGTTTTTCATATCTCGGCTATACTACCATCGAAAAATATATAGTGGTTGACAATTCGCGCAAGCGATTGAATATCAGCATGAAGATGGAGTCGCAGATGCTTGAGGGCGTCGTCGTAACCAGCGAGAAAGCGGATGCCAATGTGCGTGAGCTCGCAATGAGTGTTCAAAAGTTGGAGATCAAGAGAATCAAGAGGATTCCGGCACTCATGGGAGAAGTCGACGTCATCAAGGCCATACAGCTGCTTCCTGGCGTTCAGGCCGCATCAGAAGGCTCATCAGGATTCAGCGTACGTGGTGGCGCTCCAGACCAGAACCTTATCACTCTTGACGACGCTCCGGTTTATAACGCATCGCATTTTCTGGGATTTTTCTCAATTTTCAACAATGATGTGGTGAAAGACGCTACGTTATATAAAGGTGATATCCCTGCAAGTTACGATAGCCGATTGTCTTCCGTGCTTGATGTCAGGACAATTGACGAAGTCCCGGACCGTTTCACCATGACTGGAGGTGTCGGCATACTCACAAGCCGTCTCATGCTTGACATGCCGTTCAACCAACAGCGCACCTCAGTGATGCTCGCCGGACGTGTCACTTACGGCGGTCTCATAACGCCATATCTCTTTCAAAAGCTGAAAGATACACGTTTGTATTTCTACGACCTAAATGGAAAGATAACGCACGTTTTCAACGAAAACAACCGTCTTTTCGTCTCAATGTATAAAGGATACGACAGAATTGGCGTGGTCAACCTGATGAACATCGGTTATGGAAACACCACTTCTACAATACGTTGGAATCACATCTTCACTGATAAGCTAACCTCCAATCTGTCACTGCTTTACACAAAATATCAATACGATATTGACGTGATGATGAGTCCATACGACTTCACCATTAAAGCTGGCATCAACGACCTTACCGGAAAATATGATTTCACTTGGCTGATCAACGATAAGATTACATCAAAGTTCGGTGTATCAATGATTTACCATAAGTATAACCAAGGTGAGTTACACGACAGAACTGGTGTTGTATCACAGTTTTTAGGTATCAGTGAAAGTGCAGCGGTATATCGTAAAGCCATTGAGTCGGCGTTGTATTACAGCCATGATCACAACATAACTCCTTTCCTGTCAGTGAGATACGGATTGCGTTTGTCAATGTATCAAAATATCGGAGCTGAGACCTTATATCTCTTCGACGAGAATTACGATTATTACGACTCGATTATTTACGGCAAAGGCGAGATTTTCAACACTGAGGTCAACCTCGAGCCCCGTCTTGCTGTGATGTACCGTCTGGGTGCCACCTCGTCAGTAAAAGCCTCATATTCAAGGACTGTGCAATATGCGCAGCTCGCCACCAACGCCACAGGCGGACTGCCTTTCGACGTGTGGTTCCCTACCAATCCTAACATCAAACCACAAAAGTGTGACCAGTTTGCAGTGGGTTATTTCCGCAACTTCCGCGGTAACGACATCGAGTCGTCGGTCGAGCTGTTCTATAAAAACCTCACCGATGTCATTGATTTTGTTGACGATGCCTTCTTCTACGGCAACCTCTTGATCGACGGTGAGGTGCGAGTTGGAAAAGGCCGCTCATACGGCGCCGAGTTTCTAGTAAGAAAGAACTACGGCAAGCTGACAGGCTGGGTTGCTTACACCTACAGCCGTTCGTTCCGCACGGTGCCCGGCATCAACCACAATGAGGAATACCGCTCGCCTTACGACCGTCCGCACTGCATAAGCATAGTGGTCAATTACGAGTTCAGCGACCGCTTCAACGCATCCGCCAACTGGATTTACAACACCGGTCAGCCTATCACCTATCCTTACGGAAAATACACCGACCACGGCTCAACATACGCCATATACAATGGATATCGCAACCAAAGCCGCTATCCCGACTATCATCGACTCGACCTCTCAGCTACCTGGAAAGGCAAGAAACACCAACGCTGGCAAGGAGAGTGGAATGTTTCGATCTACAACGTCTACGGACGACACAACACCTGGGCTGTGATGTTCACTCCGGGCGACAACAACACTTTGGAAACAAAACAGATGTATCTTTTCTCTGTAATACCTTCAATATCATACAACTTCAAATATTAAAGACATGCAGCGAATCATCACCATATTATTCTCAGTTTTCGTGCTTGCAGCCTGCACCGAGCCTATCACCATAACCCCTCAGGAGGGCGAGCAGCTTGTAGGTGTCAGCGGTTCGGTTACCGACGAGTTTAAGAAACAGGAGGTCATCGTCAGTCGCACTATGCCGTTCTACGGAGGTGAGCCTGAGATGATATCCGATGCCATAGTTTATGTTGTTGACGGCGCAGATACCATCTGGTATGAGGAAAGCGAGAAACCAGGCTATTATTTGTCAGTCAACGAATTTGCCGGGCAAACAGGTCATACCTATCATCTCTCAATCGACTTCTCAGATGATAACGGCAACCACCATTTCTTTGCCGAATCGACCATGAACGAAAACGTTGAGTGCATCGACTCGATACGTGTGAAGCCGTGGGTGTTCAATTCACTTGAGGTTGACGATTATCTGGGGGTTTACCCATATTTCCAGACCACCGACGATCCAAACACATACTATATGGCTCGCGTCAGAATCAACAACCAAGATGTTGGAGGCGACACCTTGACAAAATGTGAGATTTTTGAGATGTACGGCTATGCGGGCGTTTATTTCAACGGTCCGTTTATGGTGATGATAGCCGGTGAGTTCCCGCTTTACGGACTCAACCAGCTTGACAGTCTGCAGGTGGTGCATCCTGGCGACACTGTCACCATGGATTTATGGTCGGTGCCTGGAGTTTACGCACATTATATTGTCGATATTTCGGCGAGCACAGGTACCAACCCTATGATGGGAACGCCTTCAAATGTGCGTACCAACATCTATCCTGAAGGCGAGGCCGTGGGCTGTTTTCATGCCTCATCATTACGGCAATGCTCTGTAATATATTGATTTATAGGTTATTAAGACTCGTAAAAATTTTTTAATAAAAATTGTTGCGGATTGCAGAAAAAGTAGTAACTTTGCACCGCAAAATCCTTGGGGGAGTCGCATAGCGGCAATTGCAACAGACTGTAAATCTGTCCTCGGATGAGTTCGGTGGTTCGAGTCCACCCTCCCCCACAAAAAATTTCACATTTTTTGAATAACCAATAAAAAAATGTTGTAATTTTGCAGCGCAAAACGCAATGGACTAGTAGCTCAATTGGATAGAGTCCCTGACTACGGATCAGGCGGTTGTGGGTTCGACTCCCGCCTAGTTCACAACCTCGAACGCTAACATTTTGAAAATCAAGTGTTAGCGTTTTTCTTTTGTCCGTTTTTGTCCACCATTTGTCCACGAACACTAAAAAAGCACCTCAAAATGGCTTTTCGGGGTGCTTTTCGTGTGTGTTAAATAAATGTCTTAATGACGATGCAAAGATAATAAAAATATTTGATCTGCCGGAGTGGACGCAAAAAACTATTTTTGTTTACAATCCTTTGAAATCCAGCAAACTCAATGAATTACTAGTAATATAGTCACTAACTTCTTTTGCGTAGACATCACAAAACGGCTGCCAGGCATCTAACAAGCGTTTTGTTATGTCGCTTTCTACAACAGTATCATCATAAGGCGCGGCCAACAGTGTGATAGTATCGTTTAACAGACCCTCCATCTTAAGTATATTTGCAAATAGTTTGGCGGTCTCTTCTGTAATTGCAATTTGCCCGGTCTTTTGGGCTTCTTCAAACGCTTGTAGACGTGTTTTTTGTACTTCCATGATATTTAATTTATTAGTTAAGCAAATTTAGCATTTTATTTTATTGATTGTCAATGCCTTGACAAATATTTTTTGGTTTCATAGTGAAAACAACAAGATTTTTACTGCCTTGCAATTCAATTGGTTACAATTTTACACCATTTTAACGGTAAAAGCCCAAAACTTCCCCTGGTTTCATAGTGAAACCGATTTTTACGCTAATTTCGTTGCTCAACCGTTTCTTTATTCATCGGCTCCGGCGGATCAACGTTTATTTCTTCCGCACTTCCCTCAATAAAAATATCTCGAGCAATTATTTTGCTTGCATATCTTTTTGTTATACAAAAATCGTTGCCAACACGTTCAACGACTTCGATTACAAATGTTTCCGGGCTTGGTTTATTGCCTTTTGCAACGCTCATCAACAAATCAATATAACTGCTATTGCTCATTGTTACTATCCTTGTTTAATTCCAAAATCTTATTTGTTATTTCATTTATTGCCTTTTCGGGCAACTCTTCAAGTAATCGCCTTAATTCGTTATATTCAGCCTCTTTCTGTTCTTTGATACTAACCGCCTGCAGTTTTGGAACTGAAAAGCTTAGAAGCTTCACAATAGCTGCAACATGGTCATCGGGTGACAAACTTTTAAGATTTTCAATAAATTTATCTCTCTGGTCGTTGATAATTTCTTCAATCCATGTTTTGAGCTCAGTTGTCACTTTATTTTTAGTACCCTTTTTCCTTCCCCCTGTTTTGGGGCTGCCTTTTGTCCTGCTCATATCTAATCTAATTTCTTCTATTTTAGGTTATTACGACATAACTAGTCCCAGCCTTCTGTTTCTTTCTTCCAAAGCAGCTTCGTTAACACGTCTATTTTCCAATAAACAACGGATATCCTTACCCATTAACTTTAAGCTATCAAAATAATCTATAACGTAAAGATCTTTTGCTTTAGTAACAACCTCTTCGTTGTTATTGTCTAGCTGCTCCAATTCTTTGATAATGCTGGCTCTGTCAAACTCATTCCCCCTCCTCATTCTATCTGGCTTTAGTTCCTTTAATTTGTTTATAGCCCTATCAATATACTCTCGAGGCGGTGTGTCATAATCTATCATGCCCAAAAGAAACAAATCATCAAAAAGGAGACCGCCACAATATGACACCACCTGGCCACTGCAATGAAGATTATACATCACCGTAAGCAGGGCTTTAATATCGTATTCAGTTATCGGTCTTTTGCGATCCGTAGTATGACTCTGACAATTAATTTTATTATCCAGGCCTTTTTCCGACCTATAAGCACGGACAAACGCCAACACCTTATCTGCGTATATTCCTGCTCTAAACTCCCCATATTTGCCAGAAAACCCATTTTCCAGAGCCTCTTCAAGCTCCGACAATGATATATGTGGAAAACTTTTAATAAGCATCTCCGAAACATCCTTTGTCAGTTCTACCAAAGTATCTGCATCTGGTGTTTTATAACCTCCCCTTCTATACCTGGTCAAAAGCAATTCCGCTAATTTAACCTGGTAATCTTCAGAATCAAACAAGGAGCAACTGTCTTTGTTATAACCTTCCATTTTCTTTTAATTTTTCGATTAATTCTTTATCTTTTATCTTATTACTTATACTTATATCTTGCTGTGAGGCTACCTGTGGGGATTGCCCTTGAGGTAAATTTTTGCAATTTGTTGATTGTAAGGAGTTTATAAATCCATTTCGTTGCCTTTTAAGTAGTGAAAAAAGTATACCAATTTGTCTCCTTTTGGTATCCGAAAAGGTATCCAAATTGGGTTCTATTCCGTACACCAAATAGAGAAAGGAACGGTCGTAATAATCACACCTTTCTTTGTCAGACTGTTGCAGAATAAAATCAATCACATTGTCATAAAGGGTCGCCCTCTCTTTAATCGGCGTCTTGCTTTCCTTTGCCTTATCGATAGCCGTTTTAATATCCCTGCGTTTCATCATACATCTCCTTTCGTATAGGAGCTCCACCAATTGACAAACTCCGTGAAGTTGTGAACGAGTAAATAAACGCCTCCGGCTGCCTCAACCTCTTGTTGATATCTTCGCTGAGCGTCGCTCTGAACATCTCGACCGACCTTGATTTCTATTTTAACGCTGCGACCTTTGATTGTCGCCGATATGTCCGCACTTCCGTTGGTGGTCGTTGAATAAACCCAGCGAACCGACCCGATCTGACGCGTTCTACCTGTCACATCTTCGACGTTGTAACGCTCATCAATCATTCGCCCAGTGGTATTGATACGCTCAGCCTGGCAACCATGAAGCTTGAGCCATATAATGACACATTTTGTCAAGCCGTTAGCTGTGTCGTCTCGATAGCTCGCCTTTACGGGGTATGGGAAATTTGGGTAACACGCAAACTCTTTTTCATTCGCCAGGCGTTCTAGTTCCTTGACTGATTCCGGCTTTATATATCTTTTTGTTTTACGTCTTGTTTCCATGTCCTAAAGTCTTAACAGTTTAACTTCTGAAGTCCGACGATCGCTGCTCCAGCGTACCGAGATTATAGCGAAATATCTGCCGTATTTCTTCAGATACACTGGTTTTGTAAAGTTAATAGTCTTGAGTTCGTATTCGTTAAGCAAAAAATTATCAGTGATAATCATTGGGCGTTTTATTATGTCTTGGTATTCCGCATAATGAGAATTTATCAAACTACCAGCCTCGAGTGATGGCGTAAAAGACAGTTTTATTTCATTTCCCCATTTCACAACCCTCATTAAGCGGTATTCACAATCAACAAAAGCAGCTTTATCACCTTCCAGCTTGTATTGAGTTATTTTGTTGCCGCTCGATGCCGCCCATGGGAATTCAATAATTGTTTTTTCTTCGTTGAGCGTCTCGTTTTCGACTATCAAAAAACCTTCTGAATTGTTTGGGTATTCCTCTTTCTCATCGACTTTGTAACAAACCTTATTACGCTGCGAATAATCACCTATAACAAAATTGGTTTCTTCTGCTGAGTCTCTCCCGGTGTCGATGTGTTTGTTACTCCAATCGTAGACGTTACCGCTATCCGCATTGTCCGCAAATACGGTAAATGGCACAAAATCAACCGTCTCGGCATCGTTGGGGTTTGTTACGGCAAACAGGCCGTACATTTGGCAAACAGCTTTTATGTATTCTATTTGCGACATATCCGGCAAATTCTTAACGAGTTCAAAATCAACAAGCGGATACTGGTTGGTTGTGCCCTGTTGGTATGAATATGAAGCGAAATTGTCTTGAGTAGTGAGCTGAGCGTTTGTGGCAAGATATATATAAGAATCCATCCCACCGCTCCATGTTGGATTACTCGGCGGAGTGCTCCACGGGTGCTCCCAAACATCATCCGGGAATGATGGTAATTTTTTGCAATTGATAAACATATAGACAATTGGCCAACCAGTTGAGGAGGCTTCAACCGTAAATGTCTGATTTACGACGTACTTTATATTTGGTTCCCCGTCTCCTTGTGCTGGTGTGATATCTGTACGATTCCTCCCTGCAATGATAGTTAATTTATAGTCGTTAGGGTTGTTAAGAATATCTGTCAAAAAAGCGGTAGTAAAACCGCCTGACTTAACACATTTTAGATAAATTGTGTTTATGGTAATATTTACGACTCCTTCGCCTTTGTGGATAAACGCC
Organism: uncultured Bacteroidales bacterium; assembly: GCA_905234275.1. Classification (GTDB taxonomy): domain Bacteria; phylum Bacteroidota; class Bacteroidia; order Bacteroidales; family F082; genus Limimorpha. The sequence continues at coordinate 220,145 of CAJOHD010000005.1, forward strand.
GATTTTGTGTTATTGAAGTATTCAGCAAACTCCGGCTTCATACAGAAAAACCATTTTCTCTTTGTGTCCGTCGCTCCTCCATGAGTTATCAGCTTAAACACCGCGTCTATTTGTTGGGTTTCAAATGCTATTCCGTTGTTATTGTTTTTTGTCAAAACAATGGCGTTATTTTCCATATCCGTTTTAAACTCCCATGGAATATTAAAATTAAGCTTGTTTTCTGCAGTGATTCTCTCCCAAATCTCACGAAGATTAACAAACGGATGAATATTGCAAAGCGATATCGTTTTATCGTTTCGCTCAACTCCATAGTCATACAATCCGAAAAATATACTACCCGCGCCAGGGTATGGGTTTTCACTTGGTGGGTAACAATGACTAACACCGCTCAGCCACATGGGGTCACTGTGTTCGTTGTTTCCCGAACCCTCAAACCATTTTATATAATCGTATTCGCCTTGTGTTAAGTCCCTCAATCCAGGCTTATTATCCAGCCAATCTTCAAGAGTATGCATAAGCCCAAACGATATCACAATACTATAGCTGTCACGTTTGCACGTGGTAAAGTAACACCACGCCGGGCCGATCATATCAATTCCATTAACATAGACCCTACAATTAATTTTCCTATATGGTTTGCTACTATTACGAGACGGCACCTTGGCTAGATCGAGAATCCTGTCATTGTTGATCGTGTGTGGGATATCGACCGTATATGAGGACGAACACGTTATATCCGAAATAGAAGTCAACAAGTTGGATCGATATTCAAGCGTTATGGGGGTGTTTTCCCAAAGGTCTAACGGCTGATAATCACCATCTGATATCTCAACCTCTATTACAACATTATTTTTCATTACCGCTCCTTTCTTTCAATAGCTGTTTTATGTCGCTCATCTTGTAACGTACTTTCCCTCCAATTCGCACCGGAACTAGGTAGCCGGATTTCTCCCATCGCCATAATGTAGGTTTGGACACGCTCAGCATTTCAGCCACTTTGTCTGCGCTCGGATATGTCTCGGCCGCTGTGTCAGTTAGTTTCTGCTCCAGTGCCTTGACTGTCTCTGTCACTAGTTCCCTGTTTGCTTTGAGCAAATCCCTAACGTTGATAGTCACTTGCATTGTTGGGAATGCTTCTGCAAGTTCTGATAAATTCAATTCTGCCATATTGACAACTTTTTGTTAATTGTTTCCGGCTTCGCTTTTTGATAGCGGACAAAAAGCGTTTGGCCGTGTCAATACCGACCGCTATTTCGGTTATGTTGACAATGCAAAATTAGATATACGATGATTTTACGGCGGTGGTGCTGTGGTGGTAAAAACAAACCGCAACACACAGATTATTAGCGTATTGCGGTTAAATATCGGTGGTTATTTTCTCCACCACCTAATTTATGCTATTTTGTACGGATTAAATTCGTTGTTATGATCTTGATTTTGACAATTATAGTTGTCTAATAGCTCTTGTATTGCTTGTTTTGAATTAGATTTTTTTGATACGTATTGAGTTGAATAACCAATACTCTCGGCGGCTGCTTTTTTCCACTCTTTATCTGTCTTAATACGCCCTTGAATAAATAAGATGATACCGCAAATTTTGTTTTTACTAAAATCTTTCAAACTTGAAAAATTGGCACTACTGACACTGTTTAACAAATCGGCATAATCTATCTTTAACGCTTGTGCCAAATTGTATAAAAGTTGCTTATCTTGCTCTGATATGGCCAGCTTTATTTGTTGAGCGTTTGAATGCTGGTACCAGTATTCGACATCTTCTTTTAGTCCTTCCGTTTGGGAATAGTGGGCAAAATCCTCGTTGATTGTGTCTATCACTTTCTTTTTAAATCCCAATTTTGATTTAAAGACATCGTCTTTAGACAGCTGTTTATATAAGCCGTCAAGCATCTCAACCCTTGCATCAGTACACTTGTACAACAAATCTCGATGAATAATTAAATTCAGTTTTACCCTGCTAATACTTTTCATAATCTTTGTTTTAATCATCCAGTAATTTCATCGCGTTTGCTTTTGCATTTTCCGTTATATCAATATACGGTCGCATTGCCTTATAGTCACTGTGTCCCGTAAATTTCATAACCATTTGGGGTGCTATGCCTTTACTCAACGCGTTACAAATGAATGTCCTGCGCCCCGTGTGCGTTCCAATCCATTCATATTTAGGGCGTGTCTCCTCGACTCGCTTGCTTCCAACGTAATATGTTTTTGTTATTGGTTGGTCTATCCCGCAAATCTTTGCCATCTCTTTTAAATAGATATTCATTTTCTGATTGGTGATAACCGGTAGGGCTTTCGCGTTCGGATTATCTTCATCGTGATACTTTGCGAGTATTGCCCGCGTCGTATTATTCAGATTGATTGTTATTGTGTCGTTTGTTTTTATGGTTGTGATGTGCAGCATATCATCATAAACGCTGTTTTGTGTCAGATGCTCAACGTCAGAATATCTCAACCCGGAATAACAGCAAAACAAAAAAACGTCTCTCACCTGTTCCAGTCTCTTATTATCAGAAAAATCAAAGTCTCGAACGGTTTTTAATTCGTCCTCATTCAGAAATACAATCACTTTCTTTTCGGCCTTGACTCCTTTGGTTTTGCACACTCCCGGGGTGTACATTTCAAAGAATGTGTTTTGATTATATCCGTTGAGCGTCGCCCATCTCAAAAACCATTTTAACAGCTTTAAATTTTTTGCATTGGTTGAGTTCCTCATCTCTTTCGACTTCAAAAGAAAATCAGCAAAATCATCGAAAAACTCTTTGTCCAACATTTTAAAAGTGATAGCGAGCCCCCTGTCATCTTCATAACTTCTCAGATGATGCATCAACGTAATAAAACGCTCCGCCGTCGTTGCTTTCCAGTTGCTATCCTTGCTCTCGGTTTTAATAAATATGTCCATCACCTCAAAAAACGGCATCTCAGAGGCTCTTTTATGGCTTTCGGGGTGATTGTACTCGTCAATAACATCTTTCAACCAGTCGCGCGTAATGTCCTCACCCGGGATTTTTAAACTTTCCTCCTCGATGTGTTTGCACAACTCGTCAAGTTGTAATTTTATTTTGTTGGCTTTTATGACTTCCGTCGTTTGGATTCTGTTAGTCGATTTAATTTGGTTGTTTTTCCTGTCCCAAAAGCTGGGAGTAATATAAATACCGCTTTTAGCACGCAAACGACAAGCACGCCCCATCGAACAACGGAGCATTATTTCACTTTCCCCGGTTGTGCGACTGATTTTGTCCGACAATGATAAGGTGATTTTCATAATTCATTTATTTAACACAATGCAAAGATAATAAATAATTTCATTTGGTGGACAAAAACACGAAAATTTTGTCCACCACAACGAAATTTATTGAAATTTAGTGTTATTCCATGAAATATAAAAGACGCTCAGCAGTTTCGTCAAACCCTTAAAATACACAATGTTTCAGCTATTGTTTACAAGTGTTTTAGTTTTTTGGTTCGTTTCATTCGGTTACTCCCGCCTAGTTCACTAAAAAAAGCTGACAGAGATGCCAGCTTTTTTTTATTTCTAGACGACAGTAACTTCGCTTGCGGCTTTGCCTCGTTTTGTTACTCTGATCTGGGCCGGAATGCGCTCTTTGAGGCTGTCGACATGTGAGATGATTCCCACTTTCTTGCCGAATTTCTGCATGTTTCCGAGGGCTGTTACCGCCATCTCAAGACTCTCGCCGTCGAGGGTGCCGAATCCCTCGTCGATGAAGAGCATGTCGATGTTGAGATTCTCGTCGTTGAGCGAAGCCAATCCCAATGCAAGTGCCAATGAAACAAGGAATGTCTCGCCGCCCGAAAGCGAGCTGGCACTACGAAGCTCCCCTCCCATCTCCTTATCCATCACCATGATAGCCAACGAGTTGGAATAACATGTGAGCTCATATCGCTGACTGAGTTTATGAAGAAAATAGTTAGCCTGACCGAGTAATATGCGCATGGTGTGAGCCTGCGCCACATCGCGGAAATTGTTGGTTGCAGTGGTACCGATAGCATCGGCCAGCTGAGTCCACATCGTAAGCTGAGTGGTTTTTGCCTGCAGGTCGTCTTTTGCAGCTTGCGATTGCTTGGAGTTTTGGTCGTTGAGAGATATTCTGGCTCGCATATCGGCGACTGCTTTTCCTAGCGTTTCGAGGGTTTCTTGCACCTGAGCCTTATCAATATCTTTCAATGTGACCTCAACAAGCTGCTTCTCGTCGTTTTTAGTCTTCAGGTTAGTCTGCACAACGCCCTCCAGATGCTTGATGCCATTGGCTTTCTCGGTGTTTTTAACAATGTCAGCATCGACTTTCAGCAACTCGTCGTTGAGATGTTTCCATTTATATGCCAGCTTCCTCAGAATCGACTTATAAGCCTCTTCGGCGTCGGTTTTACGCTTTTGAAGCTGTTTTAACTCGTCTTGAATGACCAAAGCAGCCTGTTTCTTCACGTTGATTTCGTTCAATGCCGATTGTTCGGCTGAAATCTTTAACTCGCAGTCGTTCAAGCCTTTATCCAAGATACTCATGTCGTAAATAGGCTTGTCATTGCACTGCTGCTTGAGGTTTGTTTCGAGGTTTTGCAGCTGACGGCGTTCGTTGTCGATACTATTGCCGAGAAGTCGTATCTCGCCTTCGGTCTTGTTTTTGCTGTCTTTAGCCTTCTCAAAGGCGCTTCTTGCCTCGTTCCATGCCTTCTCGACCGATGCGAATAATGAGTCGACCACTTTATCGTCGTGATACTGATGCGAGGTGCTGCCGCAAAGCGGACAAGGTTTGCCGTCTTCGAGTTTCGAACGCAGCGATTTCATGAAGTCGGCTACCATGTTTTTCTGTATCTGATAGTCGGAATCTTTGGCTTCAAAAGCCACTTTTGCCTTCTGAAACTCGCTTTCGCAAATATTAAAGTTTTCCTTTAATTTATTTAATTCAACTAATTTATTATCAATTATTTGTTTTTTGTTCAAATAATCGGTTAAAATCTGTTTTACGAGCAGATAACGACGCTTGCGGTTATCTTGAGCGGCGAGCGCGTCATTGTGGATGTTGAACTGGTTTTGGAGGCCTTCGAGGTCGGCTTTTTCAAGTCGGGAACTGCATTCCTCAAAGGCGATATTGGCTTCGTTTTTGGCTGTTTCAGCCTTCGCAAGATTGTTAGATATTTTCGAGAAATCGGATTCATTATCGATTTTAATCTCGGAGCTCTTTGAGAACTCGCCTTGTAGCATGCTGACAATCAGCGGCATTTGCTCTGCCAATGTTTTATTGCCGGCCACCTCGTCGATGCGCTTTTTCAGTTCATCACGACGGGTTTGCAACTTGCCTTTCTCCTCAATACTTTGGTTGTATGACGACTGATGCTGAGTGAGTTGCGTATTGAGGTCGGCTATTTCGCCATTCAGTCGCTCGAGTTTCTCGATGTTAGCTGCTGCCTGTTGGGTAGTCTTCAGCTCTGCTTCGTTTTTTGTCAGTTCGGCATTGAGAGCGACCAGTTCCTCGTCTGGTAAGATGTTGTTTTTTAATGTGTTATACAACTCGGCAGCTCTCTCCTCGTCGGCACGGGCGGCGTTTTTCTTTTTTCCCACCATATCGGCAATCTTCGAGTAAATCTCAGTGCCGGTAAGCATTTCCAAGATTTCTGTCTGCTTCGATTTCTCAGAAGTCAAGAAGGTGTTGAACTGACCTTGAGCCAGCATCACCGAGCGCACAAACTGGTCGTAAGTGAGCCCTACAAGCTCTGCAACCTGTTGATTTACAGCGTCAACTCTGGTCTCGAGAACTATCCTCTCCTCGCCTTTCACCACCTCGAGTTTGCGGCGGTTACTTTTGTCGTACGTGCCGTTACGGGTGCGGTGCATCTGCCAGGTGGCGATATACCTCTCGTTGCCAACACTGAACCACAGCTCGGCTTTTCCGTCGTTGGTGCCTTTTCGCAACGCGTTGGTAGTGCTCTGCATGGTCGACAGTCCGTTTTCGACAACCTCCTTGTTTTTGGTGTTCTCGTAACGGGGCGACTTATCGTAAAGCGCGAGCGTTATAGCGTCTAAAATAGTCGTTTTGCCGCTTCCAGTCTCTCCGGTGATAAGGAATAACGGTTCGTTCGCCAAAGAGCCCTCTGTGAAGCTTATTTTGGCTTTTTCGATGGAATTTATATTCTCGATGATTATTTTTTCTATCTTCATGACTCTTTCCCGGCTTCCTCGCACACTTTTTTAAACATTTCCTTGAGTTCCTGAGGCATCTCACAGCCATTTTTCTTTTGATAAACATCGCATCCGAGGTCGAAAGGACTCATAGCCTTGAGATCGTGCAACGTCTTAATAGGTTGATAATCACCACTTTCTGACTTTTCAGGGAAATACGACTGCACTCCGCAAAACATCGCCTGATGACCCTCGAAAGCCTGCACTATAGCCATCGAATCGGCTTGCGACAAAGGCTTTTCGGCTTGGATATGCACTCTGACATAGGCCTTTTCGTTGAGAACTTCAATAAGTTGCATCATCACTGTCTCGAACGGCAGCGCATCGTCGTAACCCTTAGGTTTTGCAGGGAAATCGACAACGGGGATGAGGGTTTTCAGAGGGATGACTTTTGACTCTGTTTTTCCTCCTTCTATTGTTACCGACACCACCGAATGCTCATAATTCTCGTTAAACGATATAGGCAACGGCGAGCCTGCATAGCGCATATTGGCAATTCCGCGGATAGCTTGCGGGAAGTGAATATGACCAAAAGCCCAGTAATCGATGCCTTTTACACCGCTGAAGTCGTCAACATCCATGGTTTCGAGCTTGCCGATGATATCGGTGCTATGACCTGCGATATCGGCACTTCGGACAGCCAGATGGCCTGTAGCCACAATAGCATGATCAGGTTTGTAATCGGGACGCGATTTCAGGTGCTCCAAGAGCTTTGCGTAATGATTCTGCCTGCCGCTGAGATATGGAACAGCCAACACCCAACCTATAATATCACCGTTTTTCGTTATCGGGATCTCGATTTTTGTCGCATCGAAGTTGAGGTCGGAATCTTCGTCAACTGCATGATAATCAAGCATTCCGATCACTGAGACGTTAAAAGCCTCCCACAAAGGACGCGGAGCCTCAAGGCGAGACGGCGAATCATGGTTGCCGCTGGTGATAACTATCTGTAAATCAGGGTCTAATCGCGACAAATCGACTATGAAGTTGTAATACAGCCTCTGAGACACTATGGTCGGAGTAGCGGTGTGAAACACATCGCCGGTAACCACTAGCACATCAGGTTTCTCATTGACAATGATAGACTTAAGTTGCTCGAAGAAGTAGCGATGCTCCTCCTCGCGGCTGTAGTTGTGGAAAATCTGACCGATGTGCCAATCGGCTGTATGCAGTAGCTTCATTAGCGAAAAATTAGGGTGTAAAATTACAAAATAAAATTGAAATTAAAGTATTTTTTTTATCTTTGTAACGTCATTTCGAGCGAAACGCAGTGAAGTCGAGAAATCTCCGACAAAAAGCTTGAGATTTCTCCGCTCCCTTCGGTCGGTCGAAATGACGATTAAATAATTATCATATGAAAAAGTACATTTTTATTATCGGAGCCTTGTTCGCATTGGCTTTTGCTTCGTGCAATAATCGTATTGAAACCGCTGATTATCGGGTCGTACCGTTGCCAAAAGAGATAAATTTGAGCGACGAGAAGCCTTTTGTGCTCGACAAAAACACGGTGATTACTTATTCTGTTGCCGACGAAGAAGTGGCTAAAGAAGCCGGTTTTCTCGCCGATTATATCGACGATATCCTGGGGTTCAGACCTGAGGTTAGATGCACCGACAAGGAGGTTAAAAACAGCATAAATCTGGTGCTGAACAGAAATTCATTCGACGATGAAGAGTCATATCAAATAATTGTCAATGAAAATGTTATAAAGATTACTTCAAGTAATACTTCAGGTATTTTTTACGGCACACAAACGATTAGAAAGAGTCTGCCGGTGAGCACTGGAAGCACCCATATTGAGCTTCCGGCCGGTATCATAAGCGACTGGCCGCGATTCGCCTACCGAGGCATGCATCTCGATGTGAGCCGCCATTTCTTCCCTCTCGACTCGGTGAAAGAGTATATTGATGTTATGGCGTTGCATAACCTGAATAGATTCCACATTCATCTCACCGACGACCAAGGCTGGCGTGTGGAGATTAAGAAATATCCGAAGCTCACTGAAATCGGGGCTTGGCGTTCTGGGACCATCATCGGGAAGACCATGGCTTACGACACCATCCGCCACGGTGGTTTTTACACCCAGGAGCAGCTGCGAGACCTTGTAAAATATGCCGAAGACCGTCATATCACCATCATTCCTGAGATAGATTTGCCGGGTCACATGCTGGCGGCTCTCGCATCTTATCCTGAGCTGGGCTGCACGGGCGGTCCTTACGAGGTCTGGAAGCAATGGGGAGTGTCGGAAGATGTGATATGTGCGGGCAATGAGCAGGCTTTGCAGTTCCTTGAGGATGTGCTGCTTGAGGTGATGGACATCTTCCCGAGCGAGTACATCCACATCGGAGGCGACGAGGTGCCGCGCGACCGCTGGGTTGAATGCCCGAAATGCCAGGCGAAGATCAAAGAGCTTGGAATTAAAGGCGATGACAAGCATTCTGCCGAGGATTATCTGCAGAGCTATGTGATGTCGCGCATGGAGCAATTCGTTGAAAGTCATGGCCGTCACATCATCGGGTGGGACGAGATGCTTGATGGCGAGCTGGCTCCTAACGCCACCGTGATGAGCTGGCGAGGCAGTTCGGGAGGCTACAAGGCGGCAAAGATGCATCACAACGTCATCATGACACCTTGTGATTATCTCTATTTCGATTATTATCAGTCACTTGAGACCGAAAGTGAACCTGAAGCAGGCGGCGGATACAACTCTGTGAAAAAAGTTTATTCTTTCGAGCCTATCCCCGAAGGACTCACCAGTGAAGAAGAGAAATACATCTTAGGCCCTCAAGCCAACATCTGGACCGAGTACGCCAGCGAGTTTCACGTGGTGTTATTCAGACTGTTACCTCGCATTGGAGCACTTTCCGAGGTGCAGTGGTGCAACCCTGAACAAAAGAATTACGACGATTTTGTAAAGCGCGAATACCGCCTCACTAAGCTTTACGACTTATATCATTGGAGATATGCCACTCATATTTTTGATATCGACGTGAAAATCACACCAAACATTCAGGATGGCGTTATCGATGTCACGATGACCAAGCAAGTTGACGGAACTATAATGTATTCTGTTGACAATCAAGGTTTTAAAGAATATTCAAAGCCATTGAAGATTGACAAAAACTGTCATTTGGAGGGTTATGTGCAGTATCCTGACGGCGGCAAGGGCAAGGTGTTCAGGACCGATTTCGATTTCAGCAAGGCCTCAATGAAACCTATAGTTTTGAAGGATCAGCCGCATCGTAACTATGCTTACGACGGGGCTCAGATGCTGATTGACGGCTTGCGTGGCGGCTCTAACTATCGCAGTGGACGCTGGCTCGGATGGTACGGCAAGAACCTCGATGCGACCTTTGATTTACAGGAGGTTACAGAAGTCAGTTCGGTGAGATTCACTCTTCTCGTCAACATGAAAGACTGGATTTTCAACGCCAAGACGGTGAAGGTGTTGGTTTCAGACGATGGTGAGGACTTCACTGAGATTGCATCACAAGATTTCGACCTCTTGCCGGCCGATTACGGGAGCAGCTTCTACCCTGTTGAGATTTCGTTTGAGCCAGTAAACACACGTTATGTGGAGGTTATAGTTGAGCCTTTTGACTGTCCAGAGGGGCATTCGGGCTATGGATATCCTGCGTGGATTTTTGTGGATGAGGTTGGGGTGTATTGAGAAAATCATTTGCAAGTTCCGAGAGGCTTGCGCGAGCCACATTGGTGAGACGCATCTCCGTTTCCTTTGATGTGGCAATTGGAAAAAGCAAAAAATCAAAATTTTGTCAATTTTTGTGAATTATTGACGAAAATTTGTTTATCTTTGCAGCGCAAAATAATAATACAATGTCCAATAATCTACACATAGAAGAACTCCGAAAGGAATTTGGCCATCAAAGGGAAATCGTCTTCGAGGATATCGATGACTTTTACCGTAGCTTTACTCCTGATATTCCGATTGCCACTGTGAGATGGCGTATCCATGCCTTGCTAGAAAAAAGAGTTTTGTATAGTATTGGACGGGGCGTTTATCGTTTAGGGACAAAAGAGGCGTTTTTCCCAGTCATTCATCAGAAAACAAAGAAAATTGGTTGTATGATGCGTGACAAATTCCCGTGTGAACTCATTTGCCCAACACATGATAAACACTCAGATTTACTTTGTGGATGTTGAACGTGATGCCACCGAATCGGTTTATTATGCAATTCGCGACCTTTATCCTCGCTCCACCATGCTTTACCATAATCTTGATGGCGATTTGTCCTATTACGATGGTTATGTCGTGGTGAGAAATCTCGTTTCTGGAGCACCTGTCCGAGAAGATGCCGATTGGGGGTTCCCAATGGCCACGCTTGAGAAGATGCTGGTTGACTGGGCATTAGATCGCATGTTCCCGTTCCAGAACACTGAGATACTTCGCATTTATGAGAATGCACTTGCTTCTTGTGCTGTAAGCACTAGCAAGATGCTTCGATATGCCGGACGACGTGGCCGCCATAAAGTTATTGAAGATTTACTTGACGAAATAGATTATTAAGCCATGATTACACCACAATCGTTTTCTTTGGAATGGATAAATGCTGTATCTCGGCAATATAAAGCCGATCGAATTCTTGTTGAGAAAACCATCCATGCGCTGTCTCTGTTGGAGGGTCTTGCCGAATCCTCAGTTCCATTTGTCTTTAAGGGAGGCACGGCAATGATGCTGATGATGCAGGTTTCGCATCGATTATCGATAGATATTGATATCACCGTTGCCCCACAAAACAGCAATCTGCAAGACGTTCTGCAAAACATAGCCAAAAACAAAGGCTTTATCAGATATGAAGAGCAACAGCGAACTCCGATATCAAACATTCCCAAAAAGCATTTTAAGTTTTTCTATAGCTCCACAGTAGAAAACAAAGAATCCCATATTCTTTTGGATGTGTTGTTTGAGACAACACCATACAGCAATCATGTGGCAATTCCCATTGCGAATCGTTTTCTTAAGATGGAAGGACCTGATTGCCAAATATATGTGCCAGATGTCAACAACTTGCTTGCCGACAAGCTAACAGCCTTTGCTCCTAGAACCATAGGTATTCCCTATCGTAAGAACGGCGCTGAATGTGGCATGGAGATTATCAAGCAGTTGTATGACATCGGACATCTGTTCGACCGTGCGGATGACATCACTTCCATAGCAAACACCTATTGTAGAATTGCCAGACAGGAATTGACCTATCGTGCTGGTAATTTCACTTTGGACGATGTTTTCCACGACACCATTGACAATGCGCTATCTATTTGTTTCCGTCGCGATTACAATGGCACCGAGTTCAGCATACTTCAGAAAGGCATAAAGGATATAACCAGCCACATCTTTTCAGAATCATTTCATATTGAAAAAGCCATTCTATCAGCAGCAAAAATAGCCTATCTTGCTTCACTGATACAAAACCAATTTCAATCGTTTGAAAAGTTCAATTCCAAGCATTTAACAATAATCAAAGATTGGGTGTTTTTACAATATGAATATACAAAACTTAACAAGCTGAAGAAAACCAATCCCGAAGCATTCTTTTATTTATACAAGGCGTTAAACAATTTGTAGCATCGCAAAACATCGGTCCTTATATCGATGGCAACAAAAAGGAATGGTGTAAAGAGTTTGCCGGTATTAACTTTGTCTGCCTTGTGGATTTGACAGCCGAGTGCAAGCCCGAATTCTGTTATTCTTTGCACATCATCCAATGTAAGCGACAAATTATGCCCTCCATTCAGCCTGTCCGCTTGAACAGCAATGCCTGTCCCCTCCCCTAATAAACAAGCCGCCTATGGATTAGACAACAAAGTTTGATTTTTGCAGTCTGTTTAGCGACTGCCCTAAAAAAGGGAAGTTTACATTTTCAGGGAAGGGGACACAGAATCCACATTGTTTCCACGGTTTCTATTAGACAACATTTCAAAGAGTTCTTCATTGCCTTTCTCTGGAATGTTTCTGAGTAATTTATTTACATTGATTGTTCCGTCGGCACTTATGAAGCTTTTAATTCCTTTGGCACTTACAACCTTACTACATGCCGAACAAAACGCTTTCTTTGCATGCCCTCGAATATCCTTGGGTATTTGATTCAACACAGGCTTGTAATAACTAAATATTGTGTTCACTATCAAATTTTCATCCAGTGCATCAATGGCTGCAAGGGCAAAAACAAGCATACCCTGCCTATTGGCTGGGGAATTCCAAAGATTATCGTCTTTTAAAGCGTCACGTATTATAGCTTCATTTATTCTTCTTTCTGCCACAGCAATCTTTATACACTTTCGCAATAAAGTTTGGCGAGAGACCGGATTCCCATTACCGGTTATTAAATCGGAAATAGTCAATTTATCAACAGATTCCAATAAATTCTCCTCTGTTAACCAAGTGGGCAACTCAAAACCCAATGCAAACCCATAAGAGCCCCTTTTCAATCTTTCCTTAGCATTTTCACGTAATTCATCAACCTGGATTTCTGGATGTTCTTGGATGTACTTAGCTTTATCATATGCTTTTCCTTGAGCAAATCTTGGTTTAGGTTTTTTAGATTCTTCTTGCTTAGCCTTATACTCAGCAAACTTTTCCGGATTACTACGACATAAGTTCTCAAGCGCATTTATCGCTTCAGTTCGTACATAACGTAAGTCGGATGTTTGATCCCTTACGGCGATTAGATAGTCACTGTAACTTTTAATAACTCGCATAATCTTTACTTTAATCCATTGATTTCATTATATCCAATAGACTACTATACGTGTCTACGCAACCATACTTCACATTGCTGGTTGATACATTGTTGAACAACTTCTTGGCACAGTCAATCTTCGCTTTTTCCACGCCTTTCAGTTGCATGGAATCCATCGAGCCTTTGGTTTCGGCTATGAAGAACACATGCTTGATGCCCATGTTGTCGTTGAAGGCGATGGCCCAGTCGGGAGCGTAGTTGCCTACGGGTGTCGGTATTTGGAACGACCTCGGCAGTTTGGCATAAACACACACCTCTTCCGCTTTATCCAAATCTTCGGCAAAAGCGCGTTCGCCTTGGCTGTCGGGGAACACATAATCGAGAATGTGCTTCTTGGCTTCGTATGCTTTGTCAACGGTTTGGCGACTCTTCTCTTTTGTGAAGATGTCGGAATCGTATTGGTTTTCCGTGCGGTTGTAGCTGATGTGCTCCACAATCATCGTGGCTTTCTGCTCGCGGATGATATGGCTTACCTTACGGATAAACTCTTCAGGGTTGTTCTTGAACATGTACAACTTCGACCGCTGAATGCCTTTCAAAATGCGGGTAACCGTGCGACGCGTCAATGTGGCGGCTTTGGCAATGTCGCCCACCAAGTCGTAAGGCACATTGCTGGTTGACACATCGCGCATCTCCTTCGTCCGCGTGCTCTGTTCGCCAGTGAAATCCAACTCGTCATCGCCTTGCATGCCTGTAGTCACCACATACTTCAGCTGCGTGACATTCAACTCGCTATTGATGGCGGCAATGGCCTTCTGTATCAGTTCCTCACTGTCGTAATGCACCGTATAGACATATCGGTGGTTGATTTCATTCCACAAAGCCTTGAATTCTTTCTTTTCGGCATTGTCGTTCAAACGCTCGTTCACCACTTCCGCCTTGCCATTGGCATCTTCCACCATGTCGTCCAAAGCGGACGGGTCAAAGATGCTCTGGATCAGTTTATGCACTTGCTCTTCGATGGGTTGCAGCTTCTTGCTCATCGGGGCCAAAGTACCTTTTTCCATATCGGTGTGATAACCTTGCAGGATGTTGCCCTTCTCGTCGATATAGTCGTTGTCGAACAGATAACTAAGGATGCTGGCGGCCTCTTGCTCCGAAATGGTGTGCTTCTCCTCGCCCACTTTGACGGTGACACCTTTGAAGTAATCGACCGTGGCTTGCGTCGGACGTTCGCGCAAAGTGTCCTTGGTCTCTTTTTGCAAGGCATCGACGAAGGTGCTGTAGTTCTCGTTGGCGACGACGGTCAGTTTATTGGTGTCGTGCACGGCGTCACCCAAACGTTCCTTGTCCATGCGGTTGCCGTCGTTATCAACGCAGATACGCAGACCGCGTCCCACTTCCTGTCGTTTGGCGGTGCTGGAGTTGGCGTGGCGCAACGTGCAGATTTGGAACACATTGGGATTGTCCCAACCTTCGCGCAAGGCAGAATGGGAAAAGATGAATCGAGTCGGTTCATCGAAACTCAACAGGCGTTCCTTGTTCTTCAGAATCAAGTCGTAAGCCGAGATATCGTCCGATGTATCCTTGCCGCGTTTCACCTCACTATCAATTGAATGGCCTTTCTTGTCGATAGAGAAATAGCCGTTGTGTACTTGTGCGGCCGAAAACCGATGCAGGTAATTCTGATAATTGTCTTCAAACAGAGTCAGGTTCTCGTTCAGATAGTGGTTGTATTCGTCTTCAAACATTTTCCACAGCGGGCCTTTCACCTCGTTTCCATCTGTATCATAGCTCTTGTAGTTGGCCACCTCGTCAATGAAGAAAAGCGAAAGGGTCTTGATGCCTTGCTGGAACAAAGCTCTCTCCTTCTCAAAATGCGACTTGATGGTTTCCCGTATCTGAATCAGTTGGATGGCTTTCTCGCTCACATCGCCCATCACCTCGCCTTGGCGCAGTTGTTTGCCGTTTTGGAAATAGACCGTGTTGGTCAGCGGGTTGATTTCCGTGATGACAAAATCCTTGTAGGCAGGAAGTTCTGAAACAGCAAACAGCGAATCGCCTTGCTCGAACTTGCAGAGTTGTCGACGGGTGGCAGCGGCACCTTTCACCTCGATTTCCAACTTGACCACTGGCGCATGGTTCTTCGAGAGGATGATACTGTCGAAATAGATGTAGCTTTGCGTACCCAACAGGTTCTGCACCGTAATGCCCTTTACTTGGATTTTCTTCACCAAGCGTTGCTTGTAGGCATCGTAGGCATCCAGCGCATAGATGCAGTTATGCGAGGTCTTGTGGGTGGCGGAATAGTTGAGCACAAACAGCGGCTTGAAGTTGCGCAAGGCCTTTTGTGTGGCTTCGCCCTCCATCTTTTGCGGCTCGTCCATAATGATGATGGGACGGTTGGCAGCAATCACGTCGATGGGGCGGCGGCTTTGGAAATCGTCGCGCTTGGAGTAGATGATACGCGCCTCCTTGTTGGCCGCGCCTTCCTTGAACGAAGTGTTGAACGCCTGCACATTGATAATCATCACGTTGATGCTGGCATCGCTGCTGAACGAGTCGATTTGGGTGAGGTTGGCGCTGTTGTAGATGAAATAGCGGGCTTTCTTGCCGTAGAGTTCCATGAAATGCTCCTCCAGCATGGTGAAGCTCTTGTACACGCCTTCACGGATGGCGATGCTGGGTACCACCACGATGAACTTCGACCAGCCGAAGCGTTTGTTCATCTCGAACATGGTCTTGATATAAACATAGGTCTTGCCCGTACCCGTCTCCATCTCCACATCCAAAGAGCAGGCACCGAGGCCGTTGGTGGCTGCCAGCGACTTGCTCAGCGGGATGTCATTCTGCACCTGCTGATGATGAATGTTCTCCAACAACTGACTTGAACTGAGTTCCACATCGGCATTGCGGTAGCCCACATAGTCCTCCTCAAACTCTGCCTTCAACTGTTGCTTCTGCTTGCCCAAGTCGCGGCGATACTGCGCATTGGTCTTCGAGGGTTGTCCCGCAAACACGCTCACCGTGCTTTCCACCGCGTCAGTCTGGTATTGCTGTATCTTGAATTTGAATTTCATTAGTTTAGCTCTTTAGTTGTTATTTGTGTATGATTGCCACATGAGCAAGCCCGACTTTGTCTCTAACCACATTCAATATCAGATTATTAGAAAACTTGAACAACAACAGTCCTTCCTCCTTGCTTAAAGAATCATGAGGGGTCAATTGCGTTTTATTCTTTATATAATGTCTAGTCTCTTTACGGTTATTGCAAAGTCCCATTAAATCTTTAATTGTATAACCTTCACAAACATCCTCAAGCTCAGGAAAATAATCATATATCCTATTATCTTTTTTACCTTTTAGAGGATATATTGCATTAATTATTTCCAAAGCTTTCCCAATTAACATATACACATTGGAATCCGTTGAAGTCAAAATGGCATTATTCAAAAAAATAAGGTATTTTATCTCTTCACCTAACAAATCATAGTTGTTCATTAGTGTATTCAAGTCTCCTAAAGGAGAACTATCCATAATAGAATAAGGCCTAAAACCTTCAA
>CAJOHD010000006.1 GCA_905234275.1 uncultured Bacteroidales bacterium
TCAACCATCAACATCGCCAACCTCACACCAGGTTTATACCTAATCAAAGTGCGAATGAGCGACGGAAAAGAATTTTCAGAAAAGATTGTTGTGAAATAATTTTTCACAGGTTCAATTTTACTCTCATTTTTCGCTGTGCGGAGCGCAGCTCCGCACAGCATTTTTTAAATTTTTTTACAAAAAATAATACGTTGTATTGATTTTATATATATTTTTGCATTACAAATAATATAAAATGTAAAGTATTATGCCACAAACAACAATGTCAATAAGAGTTGACAGCAACTTGAAACAGCGTTTTGATACAATCTGCGATGAGGTTGGACTCAATACCACTTCAGCTTTGATTGTGTTTATGAAAACTGTTGTTAGGGAATGTCGTATTCCTTTCGAAATCAGGACCGATTCCGAGGAGGAAGTACGCAGAAAAGCAAGACTTGCCTTTGAAAGAATGAGAATGGATGCTGCTGATGCAGGATTACAAGACCTTTCATTGGACGAGATTAATGAAATTATTAATGAAGTTAGATATGGCAAAAAATAACAAGCATTTCCCTAAAAAGCCGTTTGTGGTGACACCTGCTGAGATGGTTGCGATACTTGGTTTGTGATTATATTATTGTTCAGAATTAAAAAAGGAAACGAAAAAATTCGTTTCCTTTTTTGTCATCCCGTACGGATAACGCTGCGTTATCCCTACAGGTTATTTCTTCCCTCTCTTCTTAGATGCGTTATCCGGATTGTTTACGATGTCCAAGCAATCCTGATATGTAAGGTTGTTTGCGTCGTAGCTGCGCGGAATCTTGTAGTTGGCTTTCTTGTATGAGATGTAGATTCCGAAGCGGCCGCGGAGCACCAGCATTTCTTTATCTTCAGGATAAGTTGTAACAACATTGTCGGCATCTGATTTGCGCTTGCTCTCGATTATTTCGACGGCGCGCTGGAATGTCACCAATGACGGGTCATCGAGCTTCGAAAGGCTGTAGAATGCGTTTTTGTGCTTAAGATATGGACCGAAACGACCGATTGCAACCTGAATCTCAGCGTCTTCGTATTCACCTAAAGAACGTGGGAATGCGAACAAATCCAAAACCTCGTCCAAAGTGATTGTCTCGATGCTCTGGTCTTTGTGCAGGCCAGCGAACTTAGGTTTCTCATCCGACTCAGTGTCGCCGATCTGTGCCACAGGACCGAAACGACCGATTTTCACGTAGACGTTCTTGCCTGACACAGGGTCAACGCCAAGAAGCTTCTCGCCGCTGAATTTGCCAGAGTTATCTGATGTTTCGGTGATTGTCTTGTGGAAATCTTTGTAGAAATCCTTAATCATCTTGTTCCACTCGCAGCGACCTTCAGCGATCTTATCGAATTCTTTTTCCACGTTAGCGGTGAAGTTATAGTCGACGATGGTCTCGAAGTAGCTGATTAAGAACTTATTTACGAGAATTCCAATGTCGGTTGGGACGAGTTTAGCCTTCTCGTAACCGATATTTTCCTTACCTGTCTTTTCAGTGATTTTATTCTTTTTCAGAGTGTAAATCTTGTATGTGCGGGTCTCGCCAGCGATGTCTTTCTTTTCGACATATTCTCTCTTCTGGATGGTCGAAATTGTTGGTGCGTATGTTGAAGGACGACCGATGCCGAGTTCTTCCATTTTCTTAACGAGTGAAGCCTCAGTATATCTGAACGGCTTGCGTGCGAAACGCTGCTGCGCCTCCATCTTGTCGAGATCCAAGACCTGACCGACTTTCATCGGAGGAAGCATGCTGTTGATATTTTCACCGTTCTCATCGTCAACGCTTTCGATGTAAACCTTGAGGAAACCATCGAAGAGAACCACTTCGCCTGATGCCACGAAGTCCTTATCAGAATTCGAAACATCGATGTTTACTAAAGTCTTTTCTATCTGAGCGTCAGCCATTTGCGATGCGATGGTACGTTTCCAGATGAGTTCGTAAAGCTTGCGTTCGTCGGCGGTACCTTTGATGGTCTGCTGGTCGAGATATGTCGGGCGGATAGCTTCGTGAGCTTCCTGTGCGCCTTTTGTCTTGGTGGTGAACTGACGTGTTTTCACATACTGTGCGCCATAGAGGTTTTCAATCTCTTTTTTGGCCTGACCAAGAGCGAAAGTTGAGAGGTTGACGCTATCGGTACGCATGTATGTGATCTTTCCTGATTCGTAGAGCTGCTGGGCGATACGCATGGTGTTGCTCACCGAGAAACCAAGCTTACGTCCCGCTTCTTGCTGCAGTGTTGACGTTGTGAATGGAGGAGCCGGACATTTTGAAACGGGCTTCTTATCCACCGCTTTGATGGTGTATCCTGCGCTCTTACAGTCTTCCAAGAATTTATAAGCCTCTTCTTCCTTTTCGAAACGAGTAGGAAGCTCAGCAAACAGCTGATATTCGTGGTTGTCGATTGTGAATGAGAAATTCGCTGTCACGCGGTATGCGCTGCTGTTGACGAAGTTCTTGATCTCGTCTTCACGCTCAACGATGAGACGCACTGCCACACTCTGCACGCGACCTGCTGAAAGTGCCGGTTTCACCTTCTTCCAAAGAAGTGGTGAAAGTTCATAACCCACAAGACGGTCGAGCACGCGGCGTGCCTGCTGAGCGGCTACGAGGTCCATATCAATCTTACGCGGGTTGTCGATAGCATGCAAGATGGCCGGTTTTGTGATCTCGTGGAACACGATACGGCGATACTTATCTTCACTCAAGCCCAAAGTCTCATAAAGATGCCATGAAATTGACTCTCCCTCACGGTCCTCATCGGAAGCCAGCCACACCATATCGGCGCCCGCTGACAGCTTCTTAAGTTCAGCAACAAGGTGTTTTTTATCGTCCGGGACCTCATATTCCGGCATGAAGCCGTGGTCCATATCCAAACTCAAGTTCGATTTGTTCAAATCCCTTACATGTCCGTAACTCGATTTAACTGTAAAATCTTTCCCCAAAAAGCCTTCAATTGTCTTTGCCTTCGCCGGAGACTCAACTATCACAAGATTCTTTACCATATAACTAAAATTTATTCCTATTTACCTGTCATTCCGACCGACCGTAGGGAGCGGAGGAATCTCCTCCAAATGAAAATGAGATTTCTCCATTTCGCTTCGCTGCAGTCGAAATGACGACCTTTTTTCGCGCTGCAAAATTACTACATTATTATTTTAAAAATGAAATATTTTTTTAAATAATTTTAAACATTGTTGATTTTCAATGAGTTTCCTCGCACTTTGTGCTCGGAATGACAATTCTTTTGGTTTTTATGTGGCGCGGCATAACGTTCTTTCAAATCAGTTGGGACTATCAAGCCGCGCCTTTTTGTCTTTGTAATGTAGTTGTCATTCCGAGCGAAGCGAGGAATCCAAAAATTTTGTATTTTTGCGCCATGATAATTATTGACAACGTAATAGTGACCGACGAGTTCCTCAACGCCCGTTTCTGCTGCCAGCTGGCGCGTTGCAAAGGCGAATGCTGTGTGGCAGGCGATGCGGGTGCCCCTCTCGAACCTGATGAGGTCGGCATAATAGAGGAAAACATTGATAAGATAAAACCATACATGCGTCCGGAAGGCATCAAAGCCATAGAAGACAATGATGTTTACGACTACGATGACTTTGGTGGACTGACAACGCAGCTCGTCAATGGAGAGGAGTGTGCTTTTGTGTATTTTCATGAAAACGGCACCGCTCTTTGCGCTATCGAAAAGGCTTACAAAGAAGGCAAAATCGACTTCTGGAAACCCATTAGCTGTCATCTTTACCCTATACGATTGCTCGAAAAAGACGGTTTCACGTATATAATGTACCACGAGTGGAGCGTGTGCGTTCCCGCGAAACGTTTCGGCGAAAAAGAAGGCATTCCGCTGTATAAATTCCTTAAAGAACCTCTGATTCGTAAGTTCGGTGAAGCTTGGTATGAACGTCTGATAAAGCAAATTCATTAATTTTTTCACTTTTTTTTGCTTTATTCCAAAAAAATTGCTTAATTTTGTAAGTTAATTTTGCGACACAATGAAGGTATTATTTATCCACCAAGAAATCACACCTTATCTCAAAGAGACTCCGATGTCCTTGATTGGCAGATACTTACCGCAGGGGATTCAGGAAAAGGGAAAGGAGATACGTATTTTCATGCCGCGTTTCGGCAATATCAACGAACGCCGGAATCAGCTGCATGAAGTGATTCGTCTTTCGGGTATGAATATGATTATCAACGACACTGACCACCCGTTGATCATAAAAGTGGCTTCAATACAGAAAGCCAGAATTCAGATTTATTTCATCGATAATGACGATTTCTTTACCAAGAGAAAGACGACGATTGCCGATAAAGACGGCATTATGTTCGAGGATAACGACGACCGCACTGTGTTCTTCTCGCGTGGCGTTATCGAGACGGTGAGAAAGCTTAACTGGCCTCCTGATATCATTCATTGCCATGGATGGATGACATCGCTCGTGCCGCTTTACATCAAACGCGCATTCAAAGACAACCCGCTGTTCAGCGACTCAAAAGTGATATATTCACTTTATGATGATGACTTTACAGGTGCTTTCCGTGACAGTTACGACAAGAAACTCAAGATGCCTGGAATCGTCGCAAAAGAGATAAAATGGCTCAAAAACCCAGTATATGCTAACATTCAGAAGTCGGCTCTCGACTTCGCCGATGGTATCGTTATAGCAAGTCCTAACGTAAATCCTGAGGTTGAAAAATATGCAAGATCGTTAAATAAACCGATTCTTGAATACCAAGGAGAAGAAAATTACGTTGATGCTTATAACGACTTTTATGATAAGATAATGACATTATGATGAAAACACGTGTTTTAACACTGATATTTTTCATTACCCTGATAAGCTTCTCGGCATGCAGAAAAACACCTGAAAAAATAGGTAACGACTTGCAGCCGACAAACAGTTACATTACAGTTGATTTCACTGATTCACAGGATATTGTGACAAGTACTTTTACTGTGCCTTATCTGAGTACCAAACAGTTGGGATATGCGTTCATCGGTAATATGAACGACCCGATTTTTGGTAATTCCAATTTTGACTTTTTCACACAATACTCGCTCAGCACATCCAGTTTGTATTGGGGTGATGGTGCTGTTGCTGACTCTGTGGTGCTGTGTATGGCTTATAACGGCTATTATGGCGATACAATCGACAAACCATTGACAGCTAAGGTGTTCGAGATTATTGAAGATATGTATGCCGACTCGACTTACAGATCGAATATGGTTCTTGAATGCGAACCTGAAGAGCTGGCAAATTATACTTTTATACCGCGTCCGCTTACCCCTATCGATACCGTTATCGACAGAGGCGTGCTGCGAATCCCGTTGGATGTGTCGATAGCTGAAAAGCTTGTTGCCAACGGACCTTATGAGACAAACGACGGCTTTAAGGAACAATTCAAAGGTTTGCGCGTGATGTGCGAGAAAAACGAAATCCCGGCATCAGCGGTTTCATTTAATTTGACGCATAGCTATTCATATCTGCGTGTTTATTATCATAATGATGATGACACACTTAGCTATGATTTCAGAGTCACCTCGTCGGATGTAAGATTTAATCATTACACACATGATTATTCAAATTCTGAGATAACATTGTTCGATACAGTGAATAATCCGAAGCTGTACGTTCAAGGTGCGGCTGGAACGAGAGTGTGGGTGAAGTTCCCGAATATTCAAAGATGGGCTAGAAATATATCCGACTCTTTAAACACCAATATAGCTATCAACGAGGCAAAACTGATATTGTCAGGCGCTGTGACCGATACGGCAATGTATAATCCTCCGGCGAAATTAGTGGCAGCAGGCGCAAAATTCGATGCCGACACCACCTACGCAATTCTTCCTGACCAATATATCAGCTCTGAATATTTTGGTGGAGGGTATAGTGCAGAAACAGGACAAGTCTGGTTCAGAATCTCAGAATATATACAAAACGTTATACAAAACGGATTGTATGCTACACAATGCGACGGTCTCTTGATATATGTCGATCAGGGCTCATCATCGCCTCATCGCTGGGCTTTCCACGGTCCGCAGAGCGACAGCCTCGACAAACGAATCCGTCTTGAAGTTGTTTATTCAATGATCAATGATTAAAAATATGAAAAAATTATTATTAATACTTTGCGTTTTTTTAGGTATGGCAGCACAAGCACAAAATGAGACAAAAGTCTTGATCAAGACTACTATGGGCGACATCACAGTGATGCTTTATGACGACACACCGCTGCATCGCGACAATTTTATCAAATTAGTAAACGAAGGCTGGTACAATGACTCACCTTTCCATCGTGTTATCAAAAACTTTATGATTCAGGGTGGACAGAATGCTGATGGCAGCGTTGACCCGGGCTATCGTATTCCAGCTGAATTCAAGTCAAACCATTTTCATAAAAAAGGCGCTCTTGCTGCAGCACGTCAGGCCGACCAGGTGAACCCTAAGAAAGAATCAAGCGGCTCACAGTTTTACATCGTGCAAGGCAAGGTCTGGAATGAGACAGAAATCAATATGTTTGAGACACGCTACGGCAAGGTGTTCAGCGCAAAACAGCGTCAGGCATATCAAAGCATCGGTGGAACACCTCATCTTGACGGTGACTACACAGTGTTCGGCGAAGTGACAGACGGTCTTGATATCGTTGACAAAATCGCTGCAGTGAAAACAGGGTATATGGACGTTCCTGTAGAGCCAGTTACAATAATCTCAATGGAAATTGTAAAATGAAAGAAAAAATAGAAAAAATACTTGAGGAAGTGAAATCTTTCCATGCCGACAGCAAAGAGGCATTGGAACAGTTCCGCATCCAGTATCTTAGCAAAAAAGGCACCATAACAGAGCTTTTCACCGAATTCAAACAGGTGGCTCCTGAGATGCGTAAGGAGATGGGAATGAAGCTCAACGAGCTTAAAAACACCATCCAGGATATCATCGACGAACAGCAGAAGCAGTTTGAGACAAAGTCGGAAGGTAAAACCGACCTTGACCTAACTCTTCCAGTTGATGCAATGAATGGCGCTCGTCACCCTCTTTCAATAGTGCGCAACGAGATTAACGACATCTTCAAACGCCTCGGTTTCGTTATTGCTGAGGGTCCGGAGATTGAAGACGATTACCATGTTTTTGCGGCGTTGAACTTCCCGCCAGACCATCCGGCGCGCGACATGCAGGATACTTTCTTCATCAGCAAGGAGCCGAGCGAGAACAAGCCAACCGATGTGCTTCTTCGTACACATACCTCAAGTGTTCAGGTACGCGCTATGGAGTCTAACAAGATGCCTATCCGCATCATCGCTCCAGGTCGCGTTTTCCGTAACGAAGCCATCTCTGCACGTGCTCACTGCATCTTCCATCAGATAGAAGGTCTTTATATCGATAAAAACGTGTCGTTTGCCGACCTTAAGCAGACTCTTTATCACTTTGTACAGGAATACTTCGGTGAGGGTACAAAAGTGCGTTTCCGCCCGTCATATTTCCCGTTTACCGAGACATCGGCCGAGATGGATATCTCATGCAACATCTGCGGAGGTAAAGGTTGTAACATCTGCAAACACACAGGCTGGGTTGAGATTATGGGTTGCGGTATCTGCGATCCTAACATCCTCAAGGCTTCAAATATCGACCCTGAAGAATACACCGGATATGCTTTCGGCATGGGCGTTGAACGTATCGCCATGCTGAAATATCAAATCAACGACCTTAGAATGTTCTTCGAGAATGATTTAAGATTCTTGAAACAATTCGAACAGGCCTAAATTATTTCTTCATATCGGAAACAATTTCGATTTCATGCATTTCGATATCCTCAAGTAGGGTATCGATTTTGCTATTCATATCCAAATCAATGAGATATGCAAACTGAACACTTTCAATATGTTTGATTTTTTCGAGGATTTTGGCTAAGTTGTCATCGTTGATGAAATTACGAATCACGATGAGATAGTCGGTGGCTGGTGAAAAATTAACCCACCGGCCTTCAGAATTTACAATTTCCACAAGGTTGAAGGTGTTGCAGTTTTCTCCCCCGTCGTAAAGATAAAAAGAAAAGCCCAAACCATCTTCATTGAAAATATCAGAATATTTTACAAGATTGATATTCAATAACTTATTGATGTGCCATGCGAGTTTGTAATCCTCGAGGTGTGTGCAGATGCCTATGATTTTTATGTCATCGAAGGGCTCGACGACGATTTTTCTTTTTTTCTTAACCATAACTTATTGTTTTTATATGTCTTGTGACTCCTCTTCCATTTGGTGCCAGGTTTTTTCTGCTGCCAGCTGTTCGGCGCCTTTTATAGAGAAATCAATTGCCTGACCGTATTCTTTTTCATCAATTATCACTTGGATGACATACTGTCGTTCGAAGCCTTCTCCTTTGACACCAACGTGTTTAAACTCCACATGATGTTTTTCTTTCTGCGACCATTCGAGGAGTTTGCTCTTATAATTAACATCGTTTTTCTCAAGATCTTCAATGTCAAGATGCATCAAAATGACATTGTTGACTATGATTTTATAGGTGTAATTATAGCCTCTGTCGAGGAAAAGAGCTCCTGTGAAAGCCTCAAAAGCATTGCCTCCTATTGAGCGGAATTGTGCATGTCTGTCGTGCGATTTCGCATACATAACCATCTGGTCGAACCCCAATTTCATCGACAGTTTGTTCAACGAAGCACGGCTTACTATTTTTGAGCGCATCTCGGTAAGAAAACCCTCTTGTTTAGTAGGATATTTCTTGAAAAGATACTCTCCTACAATGGTGCTGAGAACCGTATCACCGAGATATTCGAGTCGTTCGTTGCTTATGGTTATGCCGTTTAACTTCTTGCTGCCCACCGACTTATGTGTAAATGCAAGCTGATAAAGGGTAATATTGTGCGGATAAAATCCGAACACATTATGTATATATCTAGCCAAATCTTTTTCAGCCTTGTTGTGATAACGAAAAAGACTTAACATTGTTAAAATTTCTTGAAGATAATACTTGCATTGTGTCCACCGAATCCGAAAGCGTTGCTGAGAGCGTAGTTGACGGTTCTTTTCTTTGCTTTCCAGAATGTGAAATCGATTTTAGGATCGATGTTCGGATCGTCGGTGAAGTGGTTGATAGTTGGAGGAACAATGTCGTTTTTGCATGCGAGTACTGTAGAAATAGCCTCTACTGCGCCTGCTCCTCCGAGGAGGTGACCAGTCATTGATTTGCCTGAGTTGATTGACATATCGTAGGTGTGTTCACCAAACACCGATTTGATGCCGAGAATCTCAGGTATATCGCCTGCTGGCGTTGATGTTCCGTGAGTGTTGATATGATCGATGACGTCAGGTGTTATGCCGGCTTCTCTCAGTGCGCGTTGCATGCTGAGCGCTGCACCTTGTCCTTCCTGATGTGGCGCAGTGATATGATGAGCGTCGGCCGACTCACCGCAGCCTACAATTTCACCATAAATTTTAGCTCCACGTTTGATGGCGTGGTTGAGTTCTTCCAGCACCAGGCAGCCTCCACCTTCACCCATAACGAATCCGTCGCGGTCTGCATCGAACGGACGCGAGGCTGTTGTAGGGTCGTCATTACGTGTCGAAAGGGCTTTCATAGCTTCGAAACCACCAACGCTGATTGGGCAAATCGGAGCTTCAGAACCACCTGCTATCATCACTTCGTTTCTACCGTAATGGATATAACGGAAGGCGTTGATAATGGCGTTTGCCGATGAGGCGCAAGCTGAGACTGTGCAGTAGTTTGGACCTTGGAAACCGTATTTTATCGAGATATTACCTGCTGCGAGGTCGGGAAGGAGTTTTGGGATTGTGAAAGGATTTACGCGAGGTGTCCCGTCGCCTCTTGCGTAGTCCACGTTTTCGAGGTAAAGACTTTCTATACCTCCGATACCAGATGCAAAGATAACACCGACTTCAGTGAAATCAGTGTTATCTCTGTTAATACCTGAATCTTGAATCGCTTCATCCGCCGAAATCATGGCGAACTGTTCGAATAAGTCCAGTTTGCGTGCTTCTTTTCTATCGAAGTATTGCAACGGATCGAAATCTTTCACCTCGCATGCTATGCGTGATTTGAATTTCGAAGCGTCGAAACGTGTTATCATTCCGGCTCCGCCAACACCTTTACAAAGGCTATCCCAGTATTCTGAGATGTTTTTGCCGATTGGCGTAATGGCACCTAAGCCTGTAATGACTACACGCTTGAACTCCATGATTATGCTTTGTGTTCTTCGATATATTTGATAGCGTCGCCGACTGTCTGGATGTTTTCTGTCTGATCGTCAGGAATTGATACGCCAAATTCTTTTTCGAAATCGAGGATCAACTCAACTGTGTCGAGAGAATCGGCACCTAAATCCTGTGTAAAGTTTGCTGTTTCAACAACTTCTGATGGATCAACACCTAATTTATCAACGATGATTGATACAACTTTTTCTTTAATTTCTGACATTTTCAATAATTTTTAATTAATAAATCTTTTTTCTGCTCTAAAGAAAAACTCCTGCAAAATTAAGGTTTTTTTTTGAACGGACAACAAAAAAAATGTCTTATTTAGCTGGTAAAAACGTAAAATGTTGATTATCAATATATTTTAAAACACCTTTTTTGAAGAAAAATTTTTGACCTTTTTGAAATTTAATGATTTTTCAGATTTTTAACGGATTGTTGACATTTTTTTGCTAATTTTACACCTTAATAATATTAATGAAAATGATCACAAAAAATACAGAAAAAATCTTCCTTTTAGATGCCTATGCGTTGATTTACAGGGCGTTTTTCGCTTTGAATAAGAATCCGCGGATGACTTCAAAAGGACTGAATACTTCAGCGATAATCGGATTTTTAAACACACTTTATGAGGTTTTGAAGAACGAAAAACCTTCACATATCGGTGTAGCTTTTGATGTGGGCGCCCCTACCCTGCGCACTGAAAACTTCTGCGATTACAAGGCAAACCGCGAGGAGATGCCGCCTGATTTGAGAGATTCGATACCTTATATTATAAAGATTATCAAAGGTTTCAACATCCCGATTTATGCCGCTGAAGGCTACGAAGCTGACGATGTGATTGGAACTTTGGCTAAAAAAGCCGAAAAAGCAGGATTTCTTACTTACATGATGACACCTGACAAGGACTTCGGGCAGCTGGTGAGCGACAATATCTTCATTTACAAGCCTGCGAAGTTCAATGATCCGGCTACTATCATGGGACCGAAGGAAGTGTGCGAGAAATATGGCATAAATACTCCTACACAACTTATAGATATTCTTGGACTTTGGGGTGATGCAAGCGATAATATCCCGGGAATTCCTGGTGTTGGCGAGAAGACAGCTTCGAAGTTTGTGCAGGAATACGGCTCGCTTGAAGGTTTGCTTGAGCATACTGACGATTTGAAAGGCAAGATGAAGGAAAACGTGATTAATTTCGCGGACCAAGGCAGGATGTCGAAGATGCTCGCAACCATTAACACCGAAGCGCCTGTTGAGTTTGATGCTGAGGAACTGAAGGTGAAGCAGCCGAATTTGCCAGAGCTGCTTAAGATTTTTGAAGAGCTGGAGTTTAGGACGATGGCGAAGAGAATAGTTTCTGATTATAAGGCGTATATGTCATATGAGACCGATACGACCTATAAGAAGGAGCAGGAAACAAAGTTGGAAACAAAAAAAGTTTCAGCATCAAAAGAAGCGGCGCCAAAGGAACCGGATTTGTTTTCGGTGCTCTCAGAGGATTCGGAGACATCGGAATACTCGCTGTTTTCATCAAAGGCTTCCACATCTTCAACAGCCCACGATTATAAGGTCGTGAAGACTGATGAGGAGCTCGATGACTTGCTGAAAGTGCTTGAAAAAGCTGAGGTTTTCGCGGTAGATATAAAGACAAATGGAGGAGATTTCTCCACTTCGGTCGAAATGACGTTTGCGGTGAAAGCGCACGAAGCATACTCTTGTCATTTCGAGCGAAACGTAACGAAGTGGAGTGAAGTCGAGAAATCCTCTATGAACGGAAACAATCAAATAATTACGGAAAACAAGGATTTCTCCATTCCGCTACGCTCCAGTCGAAATGACAAATTAATGCTGTTTGAAAAAATCTTTAATGATCCTTCAAAAACCATCATCGGGCATAATCTGAAATCGGTTATTGCAGTTTTGCGGAAGCATGGGATAGAGCTTAAAAACAAGCTCTTCGACACCATGATCGCGCATTATCTCATCGAGCCTGAGCAGAGGCACACCATGGATTACCTCGCTGACGTGTATCTGAACTACACCATCACGAAAAATTCTGCTGAGAATGCCGATATCGCTTATCAATTGTATGAGAAATTCAAACCAATTCTCATTGAAAATCAGGTGGATAAGCTGTTTAATGAGATTGAAATGCCGCTTGTTCCAGTGCTTGCCACAATGGAAGCTAATGGTGTAAAAATAGACAGCGACAACCTCAAGCAGATCAGCGAGCAGCAGGCGTTGGAGATTAAAGGCATTGAAAATCAGATATTTGAGGCGGCTGGAACGGAGTTTAACATCGCTTCGCCAAAACAGCTTGGTGAGGTTTTATTTGAGAAAATGAAGATTAAAGCGCCTGCCAAGAAGACTAAAACAGGTCAGTATCCGACGGGCGAAGAGGTGCTTCAAAAGATTATCAACGTGCATCCGATTATTCAGCAAATCCTTGATTATCGAGGACTTACAAAGCTTAAATCGACTTACGTGGACGCACTTCCGGCTCTGATAAGCAAAGAGGACGGACTGGTGCACACCTCTTATAATCAAGCAGTTACAGCTACTGGACGTTTGAGTTCGACAAATCCAAATTTGCAGAATATTCCAGTTAGAACTGACAAAGGTCGTGAGATTCGAAAAGCTTTCGTACCACGTGACAAAAATCACATCCTTCTTGCGGCAGATTACTCGCAAATCGAACTTCGAATCATCACGCATCTGAGTGGCGACCCTGCGATGAGCGAGGCTTTCCGTGAGGGTTTGGACATCCACGCGGCAACTGCGGCTCGAGTTTACAAAGTGCCGATTGACCAAGTCACGAAAGACATGCGTCGTCACGCAAAAGCTGTGAATTTCGGTATTATCTATGGAATGTCTGCCTTCGGATTGGCTGAAAGACTGGGCATTTCACGCTCGGAAGCGGTATCGATTATTGAGAATTATTTCAAGGAATACGTTGGTATTCAACAATATATCAAAAACAACATTGAGTTTGCACGTCAGCATGGATATGTAGAAACTATGCTCGGAAGGCGCCGTTATCTGCGCGATATCAATGCTCATAACAGCGTTGTAAGGAATTTTGCTGAACGTAACGCAGTGAACGCTCCTATCCAGGGAAGCTCCGCCGACATGATAAAAATTGCAATGTCGAACATCTATAAAGCGATGAACGACAAGCAATTACAGTCAAAAATGATTCTTCAGGTGCACGACGAACTTGTTTTTGATGCGGTAAAAGATGAATTAGATACATTAAAAGAATTAGTTAACGATAAAATGGTAAACGCGCTGCCGCTGAACATCCCGGTGGTTGTAGAATTGAACACGGGGACGAATTGGCTGGAAGCGCATTAAGAGTTGTTAGTCTTTAGTCGTTAGTCTTTAGTGAAGGACGACGACTAAAGTCTAAAGACTAAAAACTAAAGACTAAAATGGCTGAACACAATGATTTAGGCAGATTAGGCGAACAGCTCGCCCGTGACTTTCTGATTGCCAAGGGTTATCAGATTTTGGAACAGAACTGGAGCTGCGGTCACAAGGAGATTGACATTATTGCGATGGATGGCAAAGAGCTTGTGATTGTGGAAGTGAAAACGCGTCGGGTGACGTTTCTTGTTGACCCCGAAGAGACCGTCGACAAACTAAAGCAGCGTTTTTTGATTTGGGCAGCGGAGTCGTATGTTGAGCGCAACAACCTCGACGTTGACGTGCGTTTCGACATTGTGGCTATCGTGGTCGATAAAAATAACGAACATCGGATAGACCACATTGAAAATGCGTTCTACCCGATGTTAAGTCGTCGCAGATAATCAACAGATTATCCCACGTTGCAGCCTGGTGCTACCATCTTGCTCGGAGTGACCACGACCAAGCGGCCGTCTTTGTCCTCCGCCGAGAGTATCATGCCTTGACTTTCAACGCCTTTGAGCTTGCGTGGCTCGAAGTTGGCGATGAAGCAGACCTGCTTTCCGACCAGGACCTGTGGGTCTGGGTAATACTTGGCGATACCGCTCACGATAGTGCGTTTCTCCATGCCATCCTCAATGAGGAACTGCAACAGCTTGTCGGCTTTAGGCACTTTGGTGCATTCCAAAACGGTACCCACGCGAATGTCGACCTTCATGAAGTCGTCGAAACTCACATTCGGTTTGACCTCATTAGGTTTCCAAGCGTTGAGCTCGTTCTGTTTCTTGGTGTCTTCCAGCTTCTTGATCTGTGCTTCAACCACGCTGTCTTCAATCTTTTCGAACAGCAACTCCGGCTGACCGATAACGTGACCTGCGTTGAGCAAAATCGTTGCGTCTGCCTGGTTCCAGCTTGTCACCTCGAGACCAATCATCTTCTGCAGTTTCTTTGCGCTGAACGGCAGGAACGGCTCGCTCAAAATAGCAAGTTTTGCTACTATTTGCAACGAAAGCGCCATCACTGTCTTGGTGCGCTCAGGGTCGGTCTTGAACTGCTTCCAAGGCTCGTTTTCGGTGAGATAACGGTTGCCCAAACGAGCAAGGTTCATCAGTTCGCTCACGCCTTCGCGGAACTTGTAGTTTTCGATGAGTTTGCCAATCTTTTCAGGATATTGGTTCATCTCGGCGATGACTTCGTTGTCGCGGTCGTTGAGGTTTTCCAAAGCCGGCACGGCACCTTCGTAATATTTGTGTGTCAGCACCAGGATACGGTTGACGAAGTTGCCGAAGATGGCGAGAAGCTCGTTATTGTTGCGGTCCTGATAGTCTTTCCAAGTGAAGTTGTTGTCCTTTGTCTCAGGAGCGTTAGCTGTCAAAACGTAGCGCAGGATATCTTGTTTTCCTGGGAATTCCTGCAGATATTCATGCAACCACACTGCCCAGTTGCGCGATGTCGAGATCTTGTCGTTTTCGAGGTTCAGGAACTCGTTTGCCGGTACGTTTTCAGGCACGATGTAGCCGTCGCCGTATGCCTTGAGCATGCAAGGGAAGATGATGCAGTGGAACACGATGTTGTCTTTTCCGATGAAATGCACCATCTTGGTGTCTTCCGATTTCCACCATTTCTCCCAGTTGTCGCCGCGTTTTTCGCATATTTCCTTGGTGTTTGAGATATATCCGATAGGAGCGTCGAACCAAACGTAGAGCACCTTGCCTTCGGCACCTTCAACAGGTACCGGCACGCCCCAGTCGAGGTCGCGGGTGACGGCACGAGGCTGCAGTCCGCCATCGAGCCAGCTCTTCACCTGACCGTAAACATTGATCTTCCACTCTTTATGTCCTTCAAGAATCCACTGGCGGAGCCATGTCTCGTACTGTTCGAGAGGCAGATACCAGTGTTTCGTCATCTTTTTCACCAACTTAGCGCCGCTGATTGCTGAATGTGGGTCGATGAGCTCTTCGGGGCTGAGTGTGCTGCCGCATTTCTCGCACTGGTCGCCGTAAGCACGGTCGTTGCCACATTTCGGGCAAGTGCCGATGATGTAACGGTCGCTCAAGAACTTGTTGCGCTCAGGATCGAAAAACTGTTCGGTCTCCTTCTCGATGAACTTGCCTTCTTTGTAAAGCTTCTCGAAGAACTCAGCCGCTGTTGCGTGATGAATCTTCGATGTCGTTCTCGAGTAGATATCATAGCTCATGCCGAAATCCTCGAACGATTTCTTAATCATCTCGTGGTAACGGTCGACTATATCCTGAGGTGTGACGCCTTCTTTCTCAGCTTTGATGGTGACAGGCACTCCGTGTTCGTCGGAACCGCCAATAAACAGTACGTCTTCGCCTTTCATGCGGAGGTAGCGGACGTAGGTGTCGGCAGGGACGTAAACGCCGGCGAGGTGGCCGATGTGCACCGGGCCGTTGGCGTAAGGAAGCGCTGTGGTTATCAGATAACGTTTGAAATTCTTTTCCATTTTCGCAAAATTTTCAAACTGCAAAAATAGTATTTTTTATTGAAAAAATGGAATAGTTTTTTCCGAATATGCAAAAACCAGTCTGGGCAATCTCTTCGAGATCACCGCAAGGCCTGATTTTTTGTATATTCTACAAAAACTGGATTGTTATTCTTTCAAAAATTTCGTTGTTCGACTGCCAATAGTTATGAAATAAATGCCTTTTGGCAGATTTGAAAAATCAATTTGTTGCGATTCTGATTCAATCGTACCTGTCATCAGGATATGACCAGTTAGGTCGATGATTCGATATTCGGCTGGATATTGACAATCGCCAGAAACATAGTTTTCTTCCAATCCATAGGTTTTTGTAACCAGTTGGACATCATGAACCAGAGTTTCGCGGTCGGCCACTGTCAGCGTGAAGGTTTTTGGGCGATATCCCTCGCAAGAAAATGTCACATCGTAGGTGCCGCCTTTGATAGGCCGATGGTAGTCGCCTGCGGGCATGTGGCTGCTGACCTCCGAGCCGTGATGGTCGTGACCTTCAATGAATACTGTCGATTTCAAAGGTTCGCCGGTAATCGAGTCGGTGACGATGCCGTGAATCCCGAAAAGGCTTTGCTCCATGTAACACAGCATACTCTCGTGGTTATAAGTCCAGTACATCGGCATCTGCGACGGGTCGGGCGTGTGTGAGAACGAACACTCGATAGTCACCTCGCGGCACTGGGCGTAATAGTTCATGTAGTCTTGTCTGCTGCCATAGATAGGAAACCACACATAGCCGTTGACGATCCCGTTGTTGTAGTCGCTCATATATACCGGGTCGTGTTGATGTGTCAAGTCGGCATATTCGTGACACACCAACTGCCACCATGCATCGTCGGGGTGATGCGGCTGGTAGGTGTCCCAAGGATAGTTCATCACCTCGGCACCGCCATGATAGTTGGCAGCCATCGTAAAAGGATATTGCTCAGCCAGTTCCATCATCCAAAGAGTTTCAGGCTGGTATTCGTAGCCATCGGGATGCGGACCGTTGTCGAAATCCGGATAGTTGCGGTTCAGGTCAACATCGTTGGCGTTGCGGCGTCTGGCGCCACTCACGGTGTTGTTTCCACCATAATAAGTTCCATCTGGATTGGTGCAAGGTGAAATGAAGATGTCGAGATTCTCTATCAGATTCAGAATTCGCGGGTCGTTGCTGGTGCAAAACTCATCGATAAGCCGAAGCATCAGCATCATGCCAGTCAGCTCGTCGCCGTGCATGGTGGAGGTGTAAAGAAACTTCGGTTTGCCGTCCGGCTCGCCGTTGTTGATGCGGCAAAACATCAGCTTGCGTCCGCTTGCAAGAGTGCCCAGTTCCAAATAAGAGCATCTTTCGGGATAATCATTGGCATAATGCTGCATCATATCCTGATACGCATCGTAGGTAGGATAAGCGTCCCAGTCGTAGGCTTCGCGGTTGGAGCCGTCCCACATGGCATAATCCTGCTCCATTGATGGAGGAGTGAGCAAAACTGGATGATAGCCTTTTGCCAAAAGCCGTTGATATTGCTCAGCGTTTGCGTAGCAAATCAGGTTTAGGCCATCCAGCCTGTCGATGGAGCAGAGGTGTGTAAGCTGAGCGGCCTCTTCGGGTTGTTGAATCCCGATGGAGAAATAATATTCCCCACGTGCAGCCATCAGAGCCTCAAGGTCGGATTGGGCTTCAGCACATCCGAATATCCAGACGAGAACCAGCGAGAACAGTATTCGTTTCATGACGTTTATTTGATAACAAATATCTTAGATGCATTATTGATTGTGATGAAATAAATACCCTTTGGCAATGATGAGACAGCAATCATCTGATTTTCAGATGTGATTTCGCCAATCATCAAGGTTTGTCCCATCAGGTTGGTGACGCGATATTCTGAATTGATATTGTCTGATAGGACATATAGGACATTATAGGACGGATTAGGATAAACCGCAAATTCGTTTTCAGCATCGATTTCATCAACGCCCAAATGATGTTGTTCATAGATTTCATCGCAATCCTGGTCGCCGTTTTGATATACCAGTTCACCATCCTGCCAGAAACAGCGGATGTTTTCCACGCGATAGCCTTTTGTCATCAGTTTTTCAGGGAAGAAACTGGTGAGATGGCCTATGCCGCAGATGATGTCGCCTGTAAAGATGTCGTCGGGGTCGCTGATGCTGAGCATTTTGTATTCCTGACTCTTGTAGGTGACGGTTTGTGCCGCATCCACATGTACTGGAATGGTATGTGTTCCCACTTTTATTTCCCATTCGTCGCCGACTTCAGCACCAAAATCGTAAAGCGTTGTAAATTCGCCCAATGTCTTGTTCCACCAATACACTTTGTTGTTTTCCTCATAGATGTATTCATGGGTGACAACCTCTGATTTGTCATATAGAGTGTTGATTCTAACTAAGATATGAATCGGATGATCGTTGATAGTGGTGTCAGCGGCACATTCGAGATATTGGTAGGTAACACTGCCATTGTCGTTGGTGATTTCATAATACCATTCGGTGCCGATAAGGAACATTTCCGGAACTACTTCAATGTTATCCAAATGAACAGTGAAATGTTTTATATTTGAACCGTCGACAAACATGTAAGAGCTTGATATTGTAGCGGTTATATCTTGATAAAATGGCAAAGTGTCGTTTTCTATTATACAATAAGGTTGAAAACCGTCTTCATGCGGATTATCAATAAAATACTCAAACTCATCCGAGACAATTGCTATATCAAGACCGATTGGAGGATATGGTCCCATTGGGGGATAACATGTCGGCTCGAGTTGTCCGTTGAGCGTTCTTTCGCCCACACTTTCAACTTCCCGAATCTCAATAGTATGAACCTCATTGCCATATAAATCATAGACACAGCCGCTGATTCCAGCTATCGTTGAGTTAGTGTTATCATTCCAAAGAGGTCCAAACCAACTTTTTTCAATCAGTTTTCCTTCATTTGTCAGATAGAATTCTTGCAATCCGTCGATGCATGAAAGATATTTGTCTTCTTCACAAGGCAAAGTCATGCACAAATCATCAGGCAATATTATTCCATTGATATTCAAGTCGGAAGAATAAGGAATGATATCATATAAATTTAAAATTGGAAGATCATAATCGGGCCAAGTCTCGGCTATCCCTACAAAAGTATATATTCCATCACCGATATTTAACGTTAAGCCGTTGAAAGTCACAGGAAATTCAGTCTGCAATTCGCCATTAATTGCCACATAATATTTCGGATTTAAATAATAATCGGTGATATGCGGAATTTCATCAATACTCCAACTCAGCAGATAGCCTGTCGAATAACTGTAAATTGCATTATTATATTGCTGAATATCAATAACCCGAAAAGTATTTCCATTATCATCTTCCATATAATGATAAGTTCCTGTCACATCCATTTCACTTCCTAACGGAATGGTGTCGTATTTCACAATCAGCTCATCGGCATTTGGATTCGGCCAAGCACCATTAACCATGACATAGCAGGTGTCAATCCAATTTATTATTGCGAAACGGTAGTCGTTTACGTTGTTTTCGAAATAAGGAGCATTTATTTTAGCTAAAGTGCCCGCATCGTTGCTATTCATAACACAATCATCAAACTCCTCGTTGTCCCAAATCAGACCGTCATTCTCGTAGTAGCACAAAAGATAGGATGTTGAGCCACACACGCTTTCAGAGCCGCTATTCAAGAATCCGTAGGAGCTTCCCACGCCTTCAATCCAGTATTCATAAACATCACTAAATGGATTATTAGGTTCCCCAAGGCCCAATTGTCGTCTCATGGTGCCATCCACTTCCACTTCTGATTCTTCAATCACCATTAGCGTTACGCCATACTCACCACCTATCGTTACAGTGTCGCCCAACGTAATGTTAAAGTCATAAAGCACAACCTCTTCTTCCAAGGCCCAAGGTTGTATTTGGCGATAATAAACACGCTGGTCTTCTTCGCGTACAAAACCTTTTAAACGAAGCCCTGTGCCATACGAGCTTTTTCTCCAAGCTTGTTTATATGCTATACCATCGATGATAGAATCGCCTTCAATAAATTGAATATCAGTGCTCCATGTATAGTGATAGGGCTCTACGACGTAAAGCACATTCCATTGCTGGTCATCGTCTTCATGAATCAAAGGATAATAATTTGATTGTGCAACGCAGCTAAGTGCAAAGCCCACCATGATAAGAATTGTAAAATAGAATGTTTTCATATGGTTAAATTTAAATTGCATTTATAATTTCGTCAAATGTCCGTTTGTCATCCGGCAACTCCATTTTTTGTTGCCTGATTCGCGTTTTTCGTTTGTAGAACGAGTCGGTTTGCGTGTCAAGCAAGATGGATATCACCTGGTTGGAGAAGCCGTTTTTGCAGAGGCAGCAGATGCGAACGTCCCACTTGCCGAGCTTGGGATAAGTGGCAAGCAGCCGCTTCGAGAAGTCGTTGAAAATCATGTCGGTGAGACTGATGAAATCGTCCCAGTCGCTGTCGTCCAACACAAAGCCTAAGGTGTCGGAGGTAAGATGCTCGCCAAGATTCTTCGCCGTGACAAACACCTTGTTGCTGAGCATGATCTTATTGCGCATCTCCAGCTCTTTTTCAAGTGCCTTTATCTTGTTTTCATTTACTTTTTTTCTGATTATCAATAAGATGACCAAGAATGCAATTACTGCAAGCGCAATGATGAGATACAATTTTAGGCTATGATTTCGATGCAGACTTTCCATGGCGTTTTTCTGCGCTTTCAGCTCGTATTCCGACTTCAATCGCTGCATCGTCTCGCTCGATTGCTTCTGCTCCGATTCAAGCATGTTTTCGGAGGAAAGTTGCTGGTAATACACCGCCGTTTTATAGTCGCCCTCATAGTAAGCAATCGCGTAAAGCGCCTGATACACTGACATTTTCAGTCCCGGACGTTCGCTTCGCAAGGCCTTATTCAAATAGGTTTTTGCCTGATTGAAATTTTGGGTGTAATAATAAAGAATACCTAACGTCATATTGGCAATATCAACATCATTGTCCTGTAGAGACGCACGACCGTGCGTCTCTACATT
The DNA here is from genome assembly GCA_905234275.1 of uncultured Bacteroidales bacterium. Lineage (GTDB taxonomy): Bacteria > Bacteroidota > Bacteroidia > Bacteroidales > F082 > Limimorpha. The sequence goes on from CAJOHD010000006.1 coordinate 21,204, forward strand.
ATCGCCATACAACGCATATTTCACCAATTCAATCGCAGTTTGATAATCACCGATTTCCATATAATAATCGCGCCCAATCTCCATATAAAGATCGCTCAGCATAGCCTTATCACTAATTAATTTGGCGATGCAAAACGCCGAATCGTAATATTGTTTGGCAACAGCATATTGTTCCTGTGAGCGCATCGCGCGACCGCAGTTGCGATAGGCATTCATCATTCCGGTTGAGTCACCAAGTAGTTTGAAACATTGCAATGCATCGTTGTGAGCGTCGAATGCACCGTCGAAAATACCGTGTTTTAAATACAACGCACCGAGGTTGTCGTTGATTTGTGCCCGTTGAGACGCACGGCCGTGCGTCTCAACATCATTCAACAATTCCAACGCCTTCAAGAAACATTCCGCTGCCTCTTCCGAACGTTGTTCCTCTCGCAGGCGCAATCCTTCCTCATACAAAACTCGCGCCTTATCTTGATTCTTGGCCTGATTATTGCAAGCGGCAAGCGTCAAAATCACGACGATTAGGATTAAGTATGTGGTCAATTTTTTCATCAATGCAAAGTTATACAAAAAAAACAATCTGTCAAGAGGTTGGAGCTATCACTTGACAGATTGTCCCTATGATTTTAAAATGTCCGAATGTAAAATATTGACAATCAATAATATATAAACAATCAAATATTGGTTTGTCCCTAATAATTTTTGTAGAATATGCAAAAAATCAGGCCTTGCGGTATGCGAAGCATATCCAGACTGATTTTTGCATATTCGGAAAAAATTATGATAGTTACATTGCTAACAATACTAACAACTGCGCGGTAAATATCCTCAAGAACATTGTCAGCGGGTAAACAGTTGCATATCCTGTGTTAGGCAGTTTGCAACCGTCGGGAGCGATGTTGTTGGCAAAAGCCAGTGTCGGAGGGTCGGTATGCGAGCCCCCGATGAAACCCATCAGGGTGTAATAGTTAATCTTCAGTACCAAACGACCGAATGTAGCCACAATCATTGGCGGAACAATGGTGATGATAACACCGTAAAGCACCCACATGTAATGAATCTTTACTGTTTCAACGAAAACGCCGCCTGCGCCAAGTCCTACGCCTGCAAGGAACAACGCAATTCCTACTTCACGTAACATCCAAACACCATGGCTGTCGGTGAATTCAGTGGTGAACCAGCCTTTTTTTACGCCCAACCAGCTGCCGATGAGAGCCGCTACCAGCGGACCTCCAGCTAAGCCAAGTTTCACAGGGGCTGCCATACCAACAGGAATCGGAATTGAGCCTAAAACTATGCCGAGGGCGATGATAACGAAGATTGGCACAAGATTGATCTTATGACGCTGGGATGTGGAAGTGGCTGTTTTTGGTGCCGGAGCCTCCAAAGTATCTTCATGCACTGGTTCAGACTTCATGTCGATGCGGCACAATGGACGCAGCACAATGCATGTCATAATCATTCCAACCACAGCTAATGGATATGCCACCGCGTAACCTGCAGCCAATCTGTTAGCTGCGTCAGGATCGCCTGCATCGGTGACGGCTTGTTGTGCCGCCGAGAGACCTGGCGTATTGGTGATAGCACCGGTATAAACACCGGCCATATCGGTCAGACTCTGGTTTGCTACCTTAGCGATGATATAGGTTATCAAAACGCCTAATGCCACGTTGGTCAACGCCATTAGGTTCATCGCTAAGCCGCCTTTTTTAAAGGAATTGAAGAAGGTTGGTCCAACCTGCAATCCAACGGCGGTGACGAACAGAATCAGTCCGAATTCCTTGATAATGTGGAGCATCTGTGCGTTGAGCGTTACGCCTAAAGCGCTGATGATGATGCCAACAAAGAGCACCCAAGTGATTCCCAAAGATATTTTGGCAATTTTTATTTTACCAAGAAGCAAGCCAAGAAATATTGACAATGCAAGGTATAAAATGCATGGGCCGACGCCCGAACCAGTGAAAAGATTATACATTTTTCTAATTTAAATTGAAAATGCCCCACCGAAGCAGGGCATTTCCGTGCTTATCTAATGAAATTATTAGTCACCTAATGTTGCCACCATGACAGCTTTGATGGTGTGCATACGGTTCTCGGCTTCGTCGAACACGATGCTGTTCTTGCCTTCGAACACCTCTTCTGTGACTTCGATGCCGTCAAGACCAAACTGTTTGTTGACATCGCGGCCGACCTGTGTCTCGAGGTTGTGGTAAGCCGGGAGGCAGTGCATGAACTTGCAGTTCGGGTTGCCGGTCATGTCCATCATAGCCTGGTTGACCTGGTAAGGACGGAGGAGGTCTATACGCTGTTTCCATACCTCAGCTGGCTCGCCCATTGATACCCACACGTCGGTGTAGAGGAAGTCGCAGCCTTTGACGCCTTTCTTCACGTCGTCGGTCACAGTGACCTTTGCGCCTGTCTCTTTAGCGATCTTCTTGCAGGTGTCGATGAGTTCTTTTGAAGGCTGGAGCTCTTTTGGAGCCACGATGCGGACGTCCATACCCATCTTTGCGCCGCCGACCATCAAGCTGTTACCCATGTTGAAACGGGCATCGCCGATGTAAGCGTAAGTAACCTGGTTGAGAGGTTTGTCGACATGTTCCTGCATTGTGAGGAAGTCGGCGAGGATCTGTGTCGGGTGGAACTCGTTGGTGAGACCGTTCCATACCGGTACGCCGGCATATTGTGCGAGCTCTTCCACTGTCTTCTGGGCAAAGCCGCGGTATTCGATACCGTCGTACATACGTCCGAGAACGCGTGCTGTGTCTTTCATTGACTCCTTAACACCAATCTGTGAACCTGTTGGACCGAGGTAAGTGACATGAGCGCCCTGGTCGTAAGCTGCTGTCTCGAAAGCACAGCGTGTACGTGTCGAGGTCTTCTCGAAAATGAGGGCGATGTTCTTGCCTTTCAAACGTGGCTGTTCTGTGCCGGTGTATTTGGCGTGCTTAAGGTCAGCTGCCAATGTGAGGAAGAACTTAATCTCTTCTGGAGTGAAGTCTAAAAGCTTCAAGAAGCTTCTGTTTCTGAGGTTGAATGCCATAGTATTTTACTTTTTAATGTTGTTGTCAAATTTTTTGCAAAATTACGAAAAAGATAATTCAATTAATAAAAAAAATAAAAACTTTCCGTCATTTCGACTGAAACGAAGTGGAATGGAGAAATCTCCTGCAAATAAAGTCGAAGATTTCTCGACTACGCTCGAAATGACGACTCAAAAAAATATTTTTAAGAAAAATGTTGCACGTATTAAAATATGTAGTATTTTTGCAGCCACAAAAATGATGCATCCTTAGCTCAGTTGGTAGAGCAATTGACTCTTAATCAATGGGTCCAGGGTTCGAATCCCTGAGGATGTACAAAAAGACGGGTGAAAATCCGTCTTTTTTTTGTTTCTATTGAATTTTTTTCTATCTTTGCATCGTTAAAAAACTATTTGACTATGAAGCGATTGCTCTATTTACTATTGATATCCATTGTGATTATTATGATTAGTTGCACGGGAGGCACGACGATGAAACGCGAGCCGCATCTTTCCGATACGCTTTATACTGCCAAAGCGGCTATGGATATCTATGATTATAACCCTAATAGGGCGCTGATAATAATCGATTCAGCGGAGATTGTGGGAAACATGACTCATGATCGTGCCTCGTATTATCGGGCGAAGATTTTCACAATGACCTTTGAAGGAATACATTTGGATTCAGCACAAAAGATTTGTATGTCGCTGATGCATAGTGATTACATTAAAAATACTGAGAACCATGAGTCGGTGCTTGATTTGTTAGTGGCCATCTCGCGTAGAAAACAAGATTTTGAACAATGGCTGCAGTGGTCAACAGAGAAAGCTGAGTTTTGCCGTAAATACGGAAAAGAAGTTGAGGCTTTGCGTACAGAAGCTGAAATTGGTGTTATCCTTGCATATTTGGGCCGTCAAGATGAGGGCTTGCAAAAACTTGACGATGTGATAGAAGAACTTGACGGAATAAAGAAATTCAGCGAAATGGATGCATGCATCATTGCACTGCGCCGCAAGGTGGATGTGTTGCAACAGTTTGGACAGTATGAAGAAATCGTACCTGTTGCTGAAAAAATCATTGAAATAACTGACGACTACGAACAGCATTCAAGCGATTACAGCGATGGTTCTTACCGTGAGCCAACTGCTGCCAATGTGTCGGATTATTGTAGTTTTTATCGTGTAAAAGCTTATGCATATCTTGCTCGAGCCTATGCTGAAACTAATGATATCGCAAACGCTCGCTATTATCTCAAGCTATTTGAAGAAAGCCGTTACAGTCAGACATTCGATGGTCGTATGATGATATCGACGACATGGTGCAAGTTGGGTGATTATGATAAAATGCTGGCTATCTATGATGAAGCTGAAAGTTATTTGAATGGCGATACCATAAACGAGACTTATTCCACAATACTTCACAATCGTGCAATAGCCGCTGAAGCTCGTGGACAGTACCGTCAGGCTTATGAATACATAAAACGTGATGCTGAACTGAATCAGATACTTAATAACGAGATACAAGAGAGCAAAGCACACGAATATGCTGCCCGCTATCGTGCACAGGAGCAGCAGATGGAGATTGACCGACAGGCCATACAAAACCGCTTCTTAAACTATATCCTTCTGGTCTTGTTGGTCGCAATGATGATCATCATATTCCTGTATAACCACACTGTTTACCAAAAACAGAAGTTGGCGGCAAGAAACGCTGTGTTGGTGCGCCTGATTGACGAGCAAAGCCATGTGGAGCGCATCTCCGAAGCCTGTAAGATGATTCGTGAGCAACCTGATATGACGATTCCTGAAGTAGCTAAAGCTGTGGGACTTACACCTCGCAACTTAGAGAAGCTTTTCCGCGATCAATATGGAATGAGTCTGACTGAATATAAGATGTTGCACAAAAAATAGTGCTCTATGGAAAAAAGGATTGGTACAGTCATTATTGGAATTGAGAACCGTGAGGCAGCGCCACAAGTCAATGGTATCATTTCAAAGCATTCTGATATAATAATCGGTCGGCTGGGGTTGCCTCGCAACGAAGGGATGAGCCTTATCAATCTAGTGGTTGAAGGGACCACAGACGAAATAGGGTCACTTACAGGGCAACTCGGCAAACTTGAAGGAATCGAAGTGAAGTCAGCGGTTTTACCCGTCATTTCGACCGAAGCGTAACGCAGTGAAGCGTAGTGGAGAAATCCTCCATTTAATGTTAACTTTTAAAACCATTTTTTATGAAACTACTCAAATCATTGGTAAATCTATTATTTCCCCGTGTTTGCGCCGCATGCGGAAACATACTTCTCGAAGGTGAGGACACGGTCTGCACCACATGTCGGTTTTTATTGCCTAAAACCGGATACGAACAACATCCTGATAACCCTATGGCGCAGATGTTCTATGGCCAGATGCCGTTCAATGCAGTAATGGCAGAGTTTTTCTTCAGCAAAACCGGCAAAGTGCAACACCTTATTCATGGTTTGAAATATCATCACTGTCGCGAAAACGGCATATTTTTAGGTCAGGAAATTGGCAAAAGTTTGTTACAAGCTGCTGATTATCAAGGAATTGATTTTATTGTTCCAATTCCACTCCATCCCAAAAAAGAAAAGATAAGAGGTTACAATCAGAGTCACGTCATTGCGGAAGGAATTTCCCAAATTACGAGTGTTCCAATTGCTGGAAATTGTCTGGTGAGGAGCGTTTTCACCGACACGCAGACGAAGAAATCCCGTGAGGACCGTTGGCAAAACGTAAAAAATATCTTTGAAGTGAAAAATACAGAGAAACTTAAAGGAAAACATGTGCTTTTGGTTGACGATGTGCTTACAACCGGCGCCACTCTCATGTCGGCAGGAAGGGCTCTGATGCAGGTAGAAGGAATAAAAATAAGCGTTGCGACGGCTGCATGTGCAGGCAACTAAAATTTTTACTATCTTTGCGACGTGAAAATAGTGTTGCTCGTGATAGGAAAGACCGATGAGGCTTATCTCGAGACTGGTATCTCAAAGTATATCAGTCGGTTGGAACATTACGCACAGTTCGAGATGAAGGTTATCCCTGACATCAAGAACCGCAAGACCTTGTCGGAGGCGCAGCAGAAAAAACTCGAAGGCGACTTGCTTTTATCACAGTTTATGGCAGGCGATGAAATAGTGCTTTTAGATGAAAACGGTAAGACATTCTCATCGCGTGGTTTCTCACAATGGCTTGAGCGCCAGATGAATACAGGCTGCAAACGATTAGTGTTTGTAATAGGTGGACCTTACGGCTTCTCGCAGGAGGTTTACGAAAAGGCAAATGCTAAAATCAGTCTCTCGGAGATGACGTTCTCGCATCAGATGGTGCGACTCGTCTTCACCGAACAGCTCTATCGAGCGTTCACTATTTTAAAAGGAGAATCTTATCATCATGATTAGCCACATTGTCATTCCGAGCGTAGCGAGGAATCTCATTTAAACTGAACGTAATATTTAATAAATATGAAGAAAACATTATTAACATTAACAGCAATCATCCTTTGCAGCACTTTAGTTAGTGCTGACGAAGGCATGTGGATTCCTGCGCTGCTTCAGAGAAATGAAGCCGACATGCAGGCTATGGGCATGAAAATCACTGCCGACGACATCTTTTCAATCAATCACAGTTCAATGAAAGACGCTGTAGTGCTCTTTGGAGGCGGCTGCACTGCCGAAATCGTAAGCGATCAGGGACTGCTCCTTACCAACCATCACTGCGGTTTTGACTGGATTCAGAAACACTCGACCATCGAGCACGACTACCTTACAGACGGCTTCTGGGCAATGACGCTGGAAGAAGAACTCCCCTGCCCTGGTCTCACAGCCAAGATGCTGAGATATATGGAAGACGTCACTGATAAGGTTCTTGTCGGAATCACCGACCAGACAACAGACGACGAACGTGCTAAAATCATCGCTGAAAACATTAAAAACATCAAAGAATCAGCGCAAAAAGACAATAAATATAAGGTGACGATTGAGTCGTTTTATATTGGTAATCAATATTTTTTGATGTATAATGAGATTTTTGACGACATTCGTATGGTTGGCGCTCCACCTTCAAATATCGGCAAGTTCGGTGGCGACACTGACAACTGGGTATGGCCTCGTCACACTGGTGACTTCTCAATCTTCAGAATTTATAAAGATGGCAAACCTTACAAACCTGATTATCATTTCACTATCTCTTTGAAAGGCGTTCAAGAAGGCGATTTCACATTCGTGTTCGGCTATCCTGCACGTACCAACGAGTATCTGCCTGCAGTAGCTGTCGACCAGGAAGCTAACGTGGTTTATCCTGTTGTGGTCGACCTTCGCACACAGATTCTTGACATCTACAATAAATATCAGGAAAAAGACCCTAAAGTGAGACTTCAGTACGCTTCTAAACATGCCGGATTGGGCAATGGCTGGAAGAAATGGATGGGTGTGATTGAAGGTATCAGGAATTTCAATGGAATTGAAAAGAAAAAGGCTTTCGAAGAGGCTTATATCAACTGGTGCCAGGAGACTCGTGCCCGTATGAAATATATGCACGCTCTCCGTGATTTTGATCCTGTTTATGAGGAATACGAGAAATACCGCATGGCGACTACTTATCTCACTGAGGCAGGTCTTTCGATCGAACTTCTCGACTTTGCAGCTAATTTCGCAAAGCTTGCTGAGGTAACAAAAGACACTCCGCAAGAGGAAATAGATGAACAAATCAATGATTTAAGACAAGCAACTACAGTCTTTTTCAAAGATTACTATCAACCTATAGATGAAGAGGTCGCTTTGACTATGCTTACAGCTTATCGTGCTAACCAACCTGAGGATTTCCGTCCTGAGATTTTAAATGAGATTGATAAGAAATTTAAAGGCGATGTGAAGGCTTACGTTGATTATCTTTTTGGAAAAACAATTTTGACATCGGAAGAAAAAGTTAATAAGTTCCTTGACGAATTTAAACCTTCAAAAGTTAAAAAACTTGCTAAAGACCCGGCTGTTGTTGCTGTTAACAGCATGATGGATTTCTATGTTGAAAACGTTATGCCAAAATCGAGAGAATGCAACACCAAGATTAACAACCTGCGCCGTGTTTACATGGAAGGTCAGATGAAGATGATTCCTGAGGTTTATCCTGAAAAGAGACTATACCCTGACGCTAATTTCACCCTTCGTGTGACTTACGGCAAAGTTGGCGGTTTCAAGCCTAAAGACGCTGTTACATACGGCTATTTCACCACCCTTGACGGTATCATGCAGAAAGAAAATCCTGACATTTACGATTATGTTGTAACTGACAGATTGCATGAGCTTTATGATGCAAAAGACTACGGTCGTTATGCCGACAAAGACGGTACAATGCATGTGGCATTTATTGCTGGCAACCACACCACAGGCGGCAACAGCGGAAGTCCGATTTTAAATGCCGAAGGTAAACTTTTAGGTCTTAACTTCGACCGTACCTGGGAAGGCACGATGAGCGACCTCATCTATGATCCGTCGATTTGTAAGAACATCAGTGTTGACATCCGTTACGTGCTGTTCCTTATCGACAAGTATGCAGGTTGCACACGTCTCATTGATGAGATGACTATTGACGAGTAAAATGACTGATAATAAAACATTTACAGAGCGCATGCTTTCGTGTGTACGCTCTGCTACTCCAAGCGCGCTGAAAACTATTTGGTGGCTCACTAAAATCATGGTTGGTGTGTCGTTTGGCATAATGCTGCTTCAGTATTTTGGCGTCATCGCTTGGATTTCTGCGCTGCTTACGCCTGTTTTTTCCAGCTTCGGACTCCCGGGAGAGGCGGCATTGGCATACGTTTCGGGCTATTTTGTGAACTGCTACACCGCAATGGCGGTTATGAGTACCCTTGAACTTGATATGCGAGCCGCAACGATATTGGCAGTTATGGTGCTATGTTCTCACAATATGATTGTGGAAACCACGGTGCAAGCAAAAACAGGCTCATCAGCAATAAGAATAGTCGTTATCAGAACTTTATCAGCTTTCATTTTAGCGTTTGTGTTGAACAAAATGATGCCTGGTGAATTTGTCGCAGGTGAGTCGCATCTGGTAACATCTGAAAACGTAACTTTTGTTGAGATGCTGAAAAACTGGGCATTGCGCACAGTGAAAACTGTCGGCTTGATGATAGTTTTGGTGTATTTGCTTACACTTTTGCAGCGTATTTTGAATGAATTCGGCATCATAGAGCACATTGCCAACTTCCTGAAGCCAGTGATGATATTCTTCGGATTACCACCTCGTACCGCATTCCTGTGGCTTGTTGCCAACACTCTCGGTCTTGCCTATGGAGCTGCAGTGATGATTGATGAAGCTGAGACAGGCTCAACTACAAAAGAAGAAAACGATATCTTAAATCACCATATAGGTGTCTCTCACAGCAACCTCGAAGATTTATTGCTCTTCACAGCGATGGGAGGCAACTTCTTGTGGATGCTGCTTTCCCGCTGGGCGATGTCGCTACTCCTTGTTTGGGAGCGAAGAATTGAGAATAAAATACGACACAAAAATCTTTAATCAGCTTTATTCCCTATGTCAGGCATTAGTCGCTTGACAATCTTCTTATCGTAGAAAAACCTTCCAGCGATAACGCGGACCACTGTGTAAGCCGGGATAGCCACCAGCATGCCTAAAATGCCTCCTATTGTTCCTGCAAATAGCATCACTATGAAGATTTCAAGCGGTGTGGATTGGATACTTGTGGAATAGATAACTGGTTGCAGCACGAAATTGTCGATGATTTGCACTGTAAGCATGATGGCAAACACAATGAGTGCGAAAATCCAGATGTTGACGTCCAAACCCATGCCGGTGCCGTATTTGAGCACTAAACATAACAATGTGCCCAAAACCTCACCGAGGATTGGTCCTACGTATGGCAAGATATTGAGAATACCAGCAATGAACGCAATGCCGAGGGCATATACCGGACTGACACGGGCGATGAGCCATAAGCCAAGGAAATTAAAGAAAGCTACACCTAACATCTCCAGCAGAAGACCAACAAAATAACGTGAAAGCAAGTGCTCGATATCTAATATCGACTCTGTTACTGAGGTTTCTATGCGGTCGGGAACGAGGGCAGCAACGATCTTTGAGAACAAATTTTCATCTTTAACAAAGAAGAACGAGATGAACACCACTGAGAAAATACCCACAGCAAGATCAACAATAATTGAGCCTACCGAGCCAAGAATACCGGTGACAGATAAGTTCGACAACGTACCTTTCAGGTAGTCGAGAAGCATCCCGATGGCGTCGAAATCCTTGCCTAAACTTGGGAATACGCTGATGATCCAGCCATTGATTTTATCGCCAAGGTTACCGTCAAAACTTTCAATGTCTTTTACAAGAGAAGCATCGTTGACTATATTGGTTATCACAGGAATAACCTGAATGATAATTATTGTCAGTAAAAAGAGGACAATTATTATCGACAAAATTGCCAAAAGCCAGTTGGGAGCGCTCTTCCCTTTGACTTGTATTTTAATCATCACTCGCATCAGTGGCTGACTGAGAAGCGACACCACAAACGCTAGAATTATATACACAAGCACGTTGCTGAAATACCAGCAGGTTACACCTACAATTGCCAGAATCCCGAGAAAAATAAGATATCCAGCTAGTTTGTCAAGATTACTTTGTTTTTCCATAACACTGTCTATAAACCTATCATGACTGCAAATTTATAAATAAATCCTGTAAATATTGTTAATCCTGTCAAAAAAATGAAGGAATAAACCCATTTGTGTCAATTCGTGAGATTCGTGTTTAAAAAAGTGTAAGAACAGTTTTAAAAAAATTTTGTAAGTGGTATTAAAAAAAGTTGTATTTTTGCAGTCCGAAAAAAACGGGTTCGGGATGTAGCGCAGCCCGGTAGCGCGCTTCGTTCGGGACGAAGAGGCCGCAAGTTCGAATCTTGTCATCCCGACAATAAAAAAACAGCTTTTTGAGCTGTTTTTTTTGTTTATCGTTTACAGTTTACCGTTTATTTTTTAAGGCTTTTTAAACAGTAAACGGTAAACAGTAAACAGTAAACTACTTCCACCTCGAGCAATCGCAATCTTTCGATTTTTTTTGATAATTACTCGGCTCATACGCCCTCGAACACGATGCGAAAACAATTGATAACGAAATGATTATCAAAAAGATTCTAAATATTTTTATACTTTTTTTCATAATTCATTTTTAATGTCATTTCGAGCTTGTCGAGAAAGCCTTGTTATTCCATTTTATTGTATTTATAACCTTTTTCATATTGTTTGTGTTATAAGAGGATTTCTCCACTTCGCTCCATTTCATTTCGCTTCGGTCGAAATGACGGTGGTGAGTTATTTCAACCATGTTTCCGGGTTTGTATTATTTTTATCATTCCACACCTCGAAATGCAGAGTTGTCACATTGTCGCTGGCTCCTGTGTGAATCAGACCGAGCTTCTGCCCTGTCTTCACCTTGTCCCCTGACTTCACATAAACCTTATCCAGATTAGCATAAAGCGTGAAATAAGTGCCGTGTCGCACCATCACCACGTTGGTCGTGCCGGTGTTGAAAACGGTTGATACTTGTCCGTCGAACACGCATAAAGCATTGGAACCTTGCTCCGTTGAGATATCGATGCCGTTGTTCATTACGACGACTTTAGACTGTGTCGGATGAGCTGTCTTGCCATATTTCTTGGTGACAACGCCACTCGCAACCGGCCATGGCAGTTTACCCTTGTTGCTCTCGAAATTAGCTGCAAGCTTGGTGTCGATAGTAGCGTCAGCTTTGCGTTTTGCCAGTTCTTCCTCTATGATTTTCTTAATCTTAGCTTGAAGGTCTTTCGTCTCTTTCTCTTTCTTGGCTATATCGTTTTTTATGTTTTTCTCTTCTTTTTTGAGTTTTGCCAGTTTATCGTTGAGCGTTTTTTTGTCTTTGTTAAGCTCATCGCGTTCTTTTTTCTGCGTATTGTTAAGATTTTCAATGCGTTTCTTGTCTTCCTCGTTTTTGTCGATGCGCTGTTTTATCTCAGTTTTCGTATCGTCAATCTCTGCCATTTTGTGTTTCAATAGGTCGTTAAACTGCTGGAGGTATCTCATTCTTCGCACCGCCTGATTGAAATCTTTTGAAGAGAATATAAAAAGTAAGTTATTGAGATTGTTTCTGTTACGATAATGAATCACCAGCAAGTCGGCATATTCCTTCCGGTTCTTCTCAAGTTCGTTTTGCAGATTGTTGATGTCGTTTTTATAACCTTTTGTCTCTTTGTTTAAAATGGCAAGCTGTTTGTCGTATGTCTTGATAAGGTCGTCTCTTTTCTTAATCTGTGCTTGCAAAAGCTCGACTTCCCTGATAGTTGTTTCTTTGTTTTTTGATGTCTTTTTCAAAAGGTTTTGAGAAGTCTTGATTTCATTTTGAAGCTTATTGACTTTTTGTTCCAAATCGTTGACACTCTGAGCATTACATATCAAATTGATGCTAAAAAACATCAATATTAGGCAAATGTGATATGCAACTTTTTTGGTCATCTGTAAATCCTCTCGTATTTCTTAGGAACGTTGAAAATGAAGTCGATATTGTCGTTTATGATAATATTTGAATAGATGATATCCGCTTTCAGATGCTGGTCACCATGTATGTCAATAGAGATTTTTGTAGGAATATATTTTTCTCCAATCTGTTGAAAATCAGAGTATTGCAGTTCAATTTTTCGCTTGCTGTCGTTGTATTCCCTGATGTGGTATTTGGTAATTTTATAATGTTGTGGATCAATCCAAATATCTTTCAGCATCACTTTCCACTCGTCGTCTTTTTGCTTGATCGACTTTTTTAATGATTTGGAAATCAACAGGTTATATTGATCGCCATCAATAAGTAACTTATAATTATCGCTTTCACGAAGATTGATGTCGTTGCCAACCAGCACTGATTGTATGAACGGCAAAGATGTGATCAAAGGTGAAATATCGCTGAAAACCTCAATATTTTCGCATAAGTATGTTTTATCATTGCGGTTAAGGAAATAGACGGAATCAGTAGAGACTTTAACTCTCAATACTTCCACTCCCAATGGTAAAGAGAGACTGGTCCAGATGATGCTGTCTTTTTGCATCCTTAGCTGACCTTTCATATTGACATTCTTATCGTTAGTCTCGACCTTAACGATTATTTTAGCCATCATGTTTTCATAGTCAAAAGCGTTATCATCAACCTCTTTGATAAGTTGGCGCGCCGTAAATTCACGCAAAGTGGTCTTCGTCATCGCTTTTTTTGAAGAACAGCTTGTGCTTAGAAACGGCACAATTGCCATCAGGCAAAATACCAATAAAATATGGAGTTTTCTATTCATAGAGCTTCTCGTCTTTTATCTTTTGTTCAAGAAATTCTGACACCTCTCCCCCGGCCTTTTTGGCTTTTTTCCAGTTCTTCACAGCGTTTTTGGTATCGCCAAGCTGATACAAGATATCTCCAAGATGTTCGAAGTTAATGCCTTGCGGATTTTTATCGTATTTGAACACCTTATTCATATACTTCAAAGCATCGTCATAACGACCCAGTTTATAGAGAATCCAGGCATAAGTATCGAGATAAGTTGGATTTTTAGGCTCTGCTTTTATTGTTTTTGAAGACATCTGCAAAGCACGTTCAAGATCCTGATTATCAAGCGATAAGTAATAGGCATAGTTGTTTAAGACATAGATATTGTCGGGATTGGAACGTAAAACCCTGTCGTATGCCTCATACGATTTTTCCTTGTTTTTTAAGATGTTATAAGTGTCGCCTATATAAGTGTCGAAATCAGCTGTAAGTTCTTTGTTTGCTGAGAGTTTCCGACCTTTTTCAAGCACTTTAACTGTATTTTCGTAATCTTTTAGGTTGAAATATCCGATACCGTTAAACAAATAGAACAATGGCTGCTCTGGATAAAACGACATTGCTGTGTCTGTTGTTTTTATAAGATCATGATAATCATGCAATTCAATATCACAAATGGCAAGTTGGTAAAGCGATGCGAAGTTACTTGCTTCGCGCTCTAATGCCAAATTGTAATACTCTTTCGCTTGTTCATATTTCTTATCATTGTAATAAACTGTCGCGATAATATAATAGCCGATAGACTTGTCGGAATGCGTCTCAATGAAGGCTCTACCTGCAATTTCAGCCTCTTCGCTGGAGTTTTTGTCATCTTGATTTTGGAACCAGAAATCGTAAATCTGAGCTTTTGTTTCGTAATCGAGATTCTTGTTTTTGATGGCAGCAATGAACTCTTCAAACGCTTTATCAATCTCGCCCATGCTTTGATAATAATCCATCAGCGAAATGTTGATATATTTGTTGTTAGGCTCTAATTCCTCAATCTTTAAGTATAAAGGATATGCGTCTTTGTCGCGTTTCACCTTGCGGTAAGCTTCAGCGAGCATAGCGATGTAATGAGTGTTTTCAGGCATGAATTCGACGAGTTTCTCCATTTCTTCGATAGCTTTATCCTTTTTACCCTGCTCGTCGTAAATTTGGATTCTTTGGAGATAAACATACTCGTTTTTGCCCAGTTGCTGTTCAACAACATCAAGAGTTTCAATCACTTTGTCGTAATCGCCCATGAGAAGCAGCACGTTGATATATGTCTCAAGATATTCGAGATTCTCCGGCTCGTTCTCTATCAGCTTGTCGTAGATGTCGATAAATGTCTGATAATCACCGTTTTTGACACAGAATTTGGCTAATCGTATCTGATACCATTTGTTGTCGGGTTGCAATTCGGCCGCTCTGCTTATCATAGAAAAAGCTTCGGTGTTTCTGCCTGCATCCTGGTAAAGTTCAGAAAGCTCGTACATGCTGGCATCATCATCGTTGTAAAACTTCAGTGCCTGCTCGAAATTATAAATTGCCACAGGAAAATTCTCGTTGTACTTTTCCTCAAGACCTTTCGAGAAATATTCAGCATTTTTTGCCAAATCCTGCCTCACGACAATAGTATCGTTTGGCGCTTCGCCAACAGCTTCGCTTTGGGCAAAAACACTGCTTGTAATCAACAACAAAACAATTAAAACAAATCTTTTCATTTTATAAATCATCTATCTTGTATGAGATTCCTCGCTTCGCTCGGAATGACAGCCCTTCGTTTTGTCATTCCGAACCCCAAAGGGGTGAGGAACCTAATGTGAATTGTGTGTTATTTTCCAGTGTGTCCGAAACCACCGGCACCACGTTCGGTTTCGCTAAGCGTTTCAACTTCAACGACTTCCATCTGCTCGCATTTTGCAATGACGAGTTGTGCAATTCGGTCGCCGCTTTTGATAACGAAATCAACATCCGAAAGGTTAATCAAAATAACCTTTACCTCTCCCCTATAGTCAGCGTCGATGGTACCTGGTGAGTTCAAAACGGTGATGCCGCTCTTTATTGCCAGACCGCTGCGAGGACGAACCTGTCCCTCGTATCCTACCGGGATTTCCATGAATAATCCTGTTGGTACCAATGCACGCTGCATCGGCTTGATAACCATTTCACCATCAGGGAGATACGCTCTCAAATCCATACCAGCCGAATTGATTGTCTCATAGCTTGGGAGTGCGTTGTTTGATTTATTTACAATATTCAATTTCATATCTTCAAAGGATTTTTACGTTCAAAAACAAAAACTATTCCTAAATAGACTAATATCAGTAATGTATTGATTATCAATCTTATTATAAGGCTATAATCGCCAAATACGGTGCTGAGCAGATATAATCCGATGGCTAAAACCATGTATAAAGCTATTCTTCCGACTTGATAAGGTACTGGGAAGACTTTCTGTCCCCAGAAATACGATACCAGCATCATGACGGAATAGCAACCGAGGTGCGCGATAGCCGCACCGAGGTAGCCGATTTGCGGTACCAAGATGAACAAACAAAGCAATGTAACAGTTGCACCAATGATTGAAATTATCGTGCCCGAAAAAGTTCTGTCGGTGAGCTTAAACCAAATGGAAAGGTTGAACACAATTCCATAGAACATGTTGGCTATCAATACGATAGGAACGATAATCAATCCTTCATGATAATTACTGCCGCCCCTGCCAACGAAATATTTCAGAATGTCGATGTACAACATCACACCGAGGAATATCAACAAGCAAAAGATTACGAAATATGTCATGACTTTTGCATAAAGTTCAGGTGCGTTGCGGTCTTTCGCCTTGCCGAAGAAGAAAGGCTCAGAAGCATATCGGAACATCTGGATGAAGATGGTCATAAGCACGGCCAGTTTGAAATTCGCACCATATATTCCGAGCTGCTGTAAGGCGTACTCCTCCCCTGTCATATCAAGGTTTTGCAGGAATTGTACATCTGGTATTGGGGTGAGATATTTTATCAAAATCTTGTCTGCCACCTCGTTGACCATACCAACTAAACTGATGAGTAAAATAGGGAGTGAATATGCCAACATCGGTCGGATGAGGCTTTTATCGAGTTCAAAATGGAAACCTTTAAACTGTGGAAGTAATAAAACCAAACTCAAAAGACTTGATAACACATTGGAAATCAAAACCCAAACGAGTAAGCCCGCCTGAGGACCAAATAACTTGTCAGAAATAGCTAAAGCTGTATCAGGAATAACAAGCAAGAAAAACAGATTTAGTCCGATATTCAGCGTTACATTTGCTATTTTAATGATAGTGAACAACTTAGCTTGATTGTTTTTTCTCAATTTAGCAAACGGTACAGCAGTGAGGGCATCAAGTGCAACAATTATTCCAAGGAAAAGAACGTATTGTGTATTATGTTCATACTGAATGATATGCGCGAAATTTTTGTAAAAAATGGCGTACAAAATCAAAAACACGGTTGTGGTAGTGATAATGCACGAAACTATGTTGTTGAAAACCTTATCAGGGTTCTCTTTTTGAGTGTAGCGGAAGAAAGTTGTCTCCATTCCGTATGTCAGCAAGGCGAGTAAAAATGCTATCCAGGCATACAAATCGGTGATTTGGCCATAAACTCCTGCTGCGAAAACACGCACATAGAGCGGCACTAAAAGATAATTCAGCAATCGCGGCACGATGGTTCCCATGCCGTATATGACTGTCTGTCCCGCGAGGGCTTTAATAGGGTTATTACTCATGATGATAATAACAAAATTTTTGCAAATATATTACTTTTCTTTTAAAATAGGTATATCAATCGTGAAAACTGTGCCTATTCCTTCTTTGCTGGCAAAACTGATATTTCCACCCATTCCCTGAATGATATTTTGCGATACCGACAAACCGACGCCCATTCCGCTCGATTTGGTTGTGAAATTTGGGAAAAACACCTTTTTCTTGTCTTCTTCTTTAATTCCGCAGCCGTTGTCGGTGATTTGAATTCTGTACTTCTCCCCTAACCTATTGAGAATCACTTCAATATGACCTACTTCGCTTCCAATTGCCTGGATGCCGTTTTTGATGATATTTCCAAAGACTCTACCAAGATTATTCTTATCAGCAAACATCGACCAATCTTCGTTTTCATTGTAAATCAATGAGATGGAGATGTTTTCCTCCACATCATAAAGTTTTATGGTGTTTTTAAGCAGTTCGCTCAAATCGAAAGTCGTTGATACGTTTTCCGGCAGTTTGGCATAGTCGGAGAAGGCGGTTGCTATTTTTGAAAGCGTCTCAATCTGTTCAAGCAAAGATTTTAGAGTTTCTTTGAAATTCTCTTCAAATTTCGGATCTTTTCTATCCCAAAGAATCTGCAAATACTCGATGTTCAGCTGCATTGGAGTTAGAGGATTTTTGATTTCATGTGCCACTTGACGAGCCATCTCGCGCCAGGCATTCTCACGTTCGTTGCGTGCGATCTTATTTGCAGCTATTTCAAGTTGGCGACACATATTATTATATTGCTCAACAAGAGCGCCAATTTCGTCACGACCTTTGAAATTTATAGGTTCATTATGCCCATCGAGACGCACCTTGCCCATTTGATCTTCAATGATCTTCAATGGCTTAAGAGTTTTACGAGTTATCAAAAGCACAATTATTGATGAAATGCCGAGCAAGACAATAATAATGTTGATATAATTGAGTGCGAAATCTGATAGCTGGTCGTCATATTCCGATTTAGAATCGAAATAGATGACATTCAAAACTGCGGCAAGATGATTGTTTTCATCAAGAATAGGGAAGTAGTAGGACGTACATTTTTCGTTATCGTACATCTCGTTTTGCACAAGGTAGCCTGCATCTTCCTTGAAAATAGCCTGATACGCGTGTGATTCTATCGAATCGTTTAAGACTTTTGAATTTTTGAGTGTTGAATTTATCAAAACTCCAGCGAGATTGTAGATGTTAAGGTCGCAGAAGAAAGTCTCTTCAAGATAATACAGATAATCTGCATTTGTCAGACTGTTTTCCGATAACATATTGGATTCCAATCTGTTACGAATGATATTTGCCTGTTTATATTGTTCAATTTGAGTCTTTTTAGTGATATTGTTTTCCAAAAACAAGAAAGATGTTATACCAATTGCAACAAAAGAAATTGTAAGAGTAAGCACTATTGTCAGTTGCATCTTGCTGTGGAAACTGTTTTTAAACGTACCTTTGCGATCATGTTCGAAGTAGGTAAACAAGAAGTAGGCGAGGAGCAGTGCTAAAAAGATGAAAGAAAATGGCGCCACGTACCTCATCCATCTTTCAGATTCGATTGATACAACGACAGTTTTGTTTAATGATGAATCATTGAAAATGAAATGCTTGAATTTCTTTCCTTTATGTATACCGTTGGTTTGAGAAATGAAATTGTTGATGTTGTTTGGGTAGTAGTAATTGCCGAGTTTATAATTTAAAATGTTGTTTTTATAGATTCCGTACGAATAGTTTTTCAGATTCGGAACGACATTTTTCTCTTTATAAAACTCGAAATACAAATTCTGTGATCCATTGATGTCTATTTTTGCGATATAATAGAAATTCGACATCGGATCGTCGATATGGTATAGACCATTGTTGATGTAGGCTACAGAATCGAATTTGAAGATATCGTTAAAGTATTCAATGCAAGGATATTCAATGTCAGGCTTATTGTCAAATGCTATATAGGTGTTGCTGTCACAAACCGTTAGAGCGATATTGTAAGGATTGAATAATTCAATATTGCTGAAATACTGTTTTTTGAAATAGGAGAGGAGGCTGTCGTCGCTTGGAAGGTTATCGTTTTTCACCCAAGAGTTGAATAATTCATCGTTTTTTATTTTTTCAAGGATTTCGGTTGTGGCTGTTTCGAATTCATGATCGGTCTCGTCAGCGATGAGTGAGGCGAAATTTTCCATCTCAAGGTTTTCGCGGTTTTCTTTTCTGTGGTGAAAGAAAACCGTGACAGAGATAAGAACTAATGTGATAATTATGATATAAATCTTCTTCATAGCCTTGTTTTCTGCAAAAATCATGCCAAAAATGGCCTTGATTTAAGACAATATTTCGTATAGTTTGATGTTTTGATATGTTAAAAAGCCAAAACGCCTTAAAACGGCTAAAAACGGGCTAAAATCAAATTTTGCGAAAAACGTAAATCAAACTTGAATATTCTCCCGTTTTATGAGCTTTACGATTCGACTTCCAGCCTGTGAGTATACCTTTGATAAAAGAGTTACCTTGGCCGATGTATTTTTCGCTCATCATGGAGATGTAGAATGCGTCCCACTTCATCGGATGAATCGTTTCGAGTTCAAAACTGCCGGCAAAAATATTTTGCAGCGACTCTTTATGAAAATGGTTCAAGTGACGCGGAGCGTCGTATGCTGCCCATTTGTCTTTGTAATATTGCGCGTCATACGACATATAATTCGGCACTGCAATTACCAGTTGTCCGTTGTCTTTTAACAAACGGTGAAGTTGTTCGGTTTGAAATTTAAGATCGTCGATATGTTCGAGCACATGCCACATTGTGATAACGTCAAAAGTGGAGTAGGGGAGAGTGAAGATTTCTTCTGGTGAAACTATTGTTTTACCGAGTTTTTCGGAAGCGTATTTACGCGCGTCTTCACTTAAATCGCAGCCGGTTATCTCGCATCCTTTTTGTTGAGCGTAATGCAGGAAATCACCGACGCCGCATCCGAAATCGAGGAGGTGCGGTTTGGTGCGGTCGCCACAGGCTATCTTATATTTGTTTCGGATATTGATCTTTTTCACCTGGTTGTAAATCCAAGGAACGAGACCTTTTTTGTGCTCGTTGTGCGAGAGATAATCCTCCGATTTGTAATAATTTCCGATAACGGATTTATCCGGTCGGGGAGTGGTGAACAGCAGTTTGCAGTCGTTGCACTCAACGATTTCGAAGTCTTCCTGAGAGAGAAAATAATCTTTCAACTTAAGGTAAGACCTTGTGTTTTCTGATTCACAAAACGGGCATTTAGTGCTCATAATATCTTTGTTTTATTGTTGTTTTCAAAAATTGTTCCACGTGGAACATTCCATTCGTCATTTCGAGCTTGTCGAGAAATCCTTAATTTCCTTTTCAATACAATGTTCCTATAAACCAAGGATTTCTCCATTCCGTTCCATTTCATTCCACTTCAGTCGAAATGACAATTGAATGTTACCGTCCTAAAAATACAGCAAGGACCGAAATATCAGCCGGGCTAACTCCGCTGATGCGCGATGCTTGTCCGAGGGTTTGCGGCTTATGTTTTGTAAGCTTCTGTCGGGCTTCGATTGTCAGCGAGTGCAGAGCGTTGTAGTCGAAATCCGGACTCAGTTTTACGTCCTCGAGGCGTTTTAACTTATCTGCAACTTCGCGTTCTTTGTCGATGTATCCTTCATATTTTACCAAAATCTCCGCCTCCTCGATGACACTTCGCGTCATCTCGTCGGCGAGGTCGTATTTCCATTTCAATGACTCCACGTTTTGCATCATCTCCATCAGGCTCAACTGCGGACGTGTGAGCACATGCGCAAAACGGGTTTTTCCTGCAATCTCAGGAGTTTCTTTTGCAACCAAAAGAGTGTTTATTTCCTCTGGAGAAACATTGGTTTCTTTCAAGAATGTTATCAAGTCTTGTACCTTTTGTTGTTTCTGCTGGAAACGCTCATAACGTTCTTGGGTTGCAAGACCGAGTTTGTATCCCAGTGGGGTCAATCGGGCATCTGCGTTATCTTGTCGTAACAAAATACGATATTCAGCGCGACTGGTAAACATACGGTAAGGCTCGTCAACACTCTTGGTGATGAGGTCGTCGATAAGAACACCAATATAACCTTCATCACGACGCAAAACCACTAGTTCTTCATCGTGGATGAGACGATGAGCGTTGATACCAGCCATAAGACCTTGCGCTGCCGCTTCTTCGTAGCCTGTAGTGCCGTTGATTTGTCCGGCAAAGAACAAGCCGTGAATCTTTCGTGTCTCCAGACTATGATAAAGTTGCTCCGGTGGGAAGAAGTCGTACTCAATGGCGTAACCAGGACGGAAAATCTTGGCGTTTTCAAATCCTTCGATGTTACGTAGAGCTTCATATTGGATGTCCTCCGGCAACGATGAACTGAAGCCGTTGAGATAATACTCGCATGTGGTTGCGCCTTCCGGTTCCACAAACAACTGATGAAAATCTTTCCCAGCAAAACGTTCTATTTTATCCTCAATGCTTGGGCAGTAGCGTGGACCTATGCCTTGGATTCTACCTGTGAACATCGGTGATTTGTCGAACCCTTTGCGCAATATTTCGTGCACTTTCAACGATGTATAAGCGATATAGCATGAGCGTTGCTTCAGTGGTTTCTCCACATTCATGAACGAGAAACCTGTGATCTCCTCGTCGCCTTTCTGCTCTGCGAGCTTGCTGAAGTCGATAGTTCTTCCGTCTATTCTGACAGGTGTTCCAGTCTTCATTCTGTCGGCTTCAAAACCCAGTCCCACGAGCTGTTCAGTTATTCCGTGACTTGCCGACTCGCCTATTCTGCCGCCTGAAAACGACTTCTCTCCGATGAAAATCTTACCATTGAGGAATGTGCCGTTGGTTAGGATGACGGTCTTGGAATGCACGTCGCCACCCATCATAGTGTGCACGCCTTTTATTTGGTCACCTTCAACCAACAATCCGTCAACGTGGTCTTGCCAGAACTCGAGGTTCTTGGTGTGTTCGAGTGTGTTGCGCCATTCAGCCGAGAATGCTGCTTTGTCGCTCTGCACACGCGGACTCCAAACAGCCGGACCTTTGGATTTGTTAAGCATCCTGAACTGTATCATGGTCTTGTCGGCGATGATGCCCATCTGTCCGCCCAGTGCATCTATTTCGCGCACTATCTGACCTTTGGCGATGCCTCCAACGGCAGGGTTACACGACATCGCAGCCATGAAACTCATGTTCATGGTGATGAGCAAGGTCTTGTTGCCGAGGTTTGCCGCTGCAGCTGCTGCCTCACATCCTGCGTGGCCCGCTCCGACCACTATCACATCGTAATTTTCAAATATCATATTTCCGAGTGTTCCACGTGGAACAATTTTGTTAATTTATTGATTTAGAATTTGTTACGTCGCATTGCGAGACATTTTTCCTCTTGTGCCCGCATCGTCGCGGCATCTTCGTCGGTCTTGTCTTTAAAGCCTATCAGATGCAGCACGCCGTGTGCCAAGACACGGTGAAACTCGTCTTTGAACGGCTTTCCCATCTGCTCGGCGTTGTCTTTAATTCTATCGATACTGATGTAAAACTCGCCAGAGAGATACTCCTCACAATCGTTCAACGGAAACGTCACGATGTCGGTGTAAAAATCGTGGTTCATACGCTTTTGGTTGAACTCCAAAAGATATTCGTCGCTGCAGAAGAGATAGTACAACTCGCCGATTTTCTTGCCGTAAGAAGCGACAAACTCTTCAATCCATTCCTTAGCAAGGCGCTGGTTCAAGGATGGCATTTCGATGTCTATACTTTCAAATTTGATCATATCGTTGTTTTGTTTTGTCATTTCGAGCTTGTCGAGAAATCCTATTTCTACGTATACACTTGAATGGTTTCGTTTAACAAGGATTTCTCCATTTCGCTCCATTTCATTACGCTTCAGTCGAAATGACGGTTTTTATTCATAAAGTATTCGTTTATCTTTTGTTTATAAAACGGTTGATACTCAATAGGATTCGTACGCAAAAAGTCCTGTTGCTTCTTGATGCTCTCCTCGTAACGAAGCTCATCGATATTATGGCTCTTTTCGGGACCTTTATACTCGTCAGACTTGCGCTTCTCCTCTTTCTCGCGTTCCTGCTGTGCGTTTTCAGCTTTCAGCATTCGCGACATGATATCTTTGTTACGCTTGATGGTCTGATTCGTAATGCGCTTATTTACAATGTCTTCCTCAAGCTTTTCCATGTCTTTCATTATCTGTTTGATGCCATCGTCACCGAGCATGCCGTCTTTCTTCATTTCATCGAGAATTTGCTGCATACCTTCGCGGATGAGCTCCTGTTGAGCCGCCATTCTTGCCAGTTCCTCGTTCATATTTTCCGATGGAGTGCCGTCTTTTTGCTGTTGTTGCATCTGCTGTTGCATCTTTTTCAGCTGCTCACCAAGTTGATTTTGTAGGTCTCTCATGTTTTTCATGCTCTTCGGCTTGCCTTGATTTCCCTTGGATTTTCCAGGTTTCGAGCAAGAGCTGCTGCTTGAGCCGTCCATCATTGATTCCATATCGTTGAGTGACTCGGCGAGCATCAAAGCGAGGTTGTTCATCGACATCATGGCGTTTTGCTGTTTATGGGTCGCACTGCCGAATTTCAGTTCCAAAACGTCTTGCATTGCCGACTCTGTCTGCTGGTCGATGACTTGTAACTCGTTGAAAACGAAGTTTTTAACAGATGTTTGACGGTTAGCCATCTTACGCAAGGAGTCTTCCACCATCGCGAAGTTTTCAGATATTTCTTTCTGGCGTGAAATCTTTTGTGACACTGTCGGGTCGTCTTTCTTCATGACGCTGATTTCCTGCATCAGTTCTTCCTCAGCATGTGATGAGCGTACTACATTTTCGAGCAGAATCCTCACCAGATAAGCGTCTTCGGCAAGCTGGTCCATGCCGCCACCCATCATCATAGACATCATGTTTTCCGACATTTCCTTCATCTTCTTGCCGGCTTTCTGTTTCTGTCGTTGGGCATTCTCATATTCGCCTCCATCTTCCGATTCCTCAGCGTTTTCTAAGTCTTCTTGTATTTCCTCGAAAGCTTCTTCGTCTTTTTTAATATCAAACGAATCGCTCAGACCTTGGTTTTTCTCAATGATGGAATCAAGTTGTTGTTCCATCTTATTTAATTGATTTTCAGCATCTTGAGCGGAGATGGAGTCGGTTTTTTCCAGAAGCTCGTCAGCCAGTTTCTGCATCTCGTCCATCAGTTGGTTCATGTCTTTTTCAACCTTCAGCTGTTCAAGAAGCGAGAGGTTGCGGTCCATCATCTGTTGCAGAGCCTCGTTGTTTTTCTTGAGGTCTTTCATGATCTCCTGCATACGTTCACGCGGCATCTCGTTGAGCAGCTGCTCAATCTCTTCCATCAGTTTTTTCATCTCGTCGGGGATAACCTCGTCGAAAAGCTTGTTTATCTCTTCCTGTTTCTTTATAAGCTCTTCAGATGAAAGCTCGTTTTCCTTAATAAAATCTGACAGTTCCTTCTGTTCCTCCTGAATCTTGTTCCATTCCTCCTGAACCTCTTTTTGTTTCTCGAGCAGTTCTTTCATCTTCTCCTTATCGCTCCAGTCGAGGTCTTTTTTCGACATCAGGTCGCGAAGCATGTCTTCAATATCCTTACGGAGATTCTGAAGCTCGTCGGAACGCTGGTTGAGGTTGTCGAGTATCTGATTTTCAGTGTTATTAGCGATGGAATCGAGTTGTTCGGTTGTCGGCAGAACCAGATAAAACACCTCAGAGCGCTTCGATTTCGGACCGTTTATGCCGTCGTTGTCAAAGATCTCGAAATATGCCTTCACCTCGTCGCCACAATAAAGCGTAAGAGTGTCAGTATCAATGCTATAGTAGAATGAAGTGCGAGTGTTGCGCTTATCGATAGGGATGTTTTTCACGAACGACTGATTCGGTTTGCCATCAACTTCGAAATGGTAGAGAAGTTTAGTGAAACCATAGTCATCAGCTATGAGACCTGAATAATATGTCTGCTTGGCGAAATCTTCGTGGAAATTCTGCACCTGGATGTCGGGATAGGCGTCAGGGATGACCTCAACGGTAAATATTATCGGATCTGTTGAATTCCATTCATTTTGTAATGAAGCCGTGAATTTTGTTGATTTTATGGCTGTAAATTTATAAATGAAATCATCAATTGAAACAGAATCATTGATGAAGATAGTCTTTACATCGCGTGTATGAAAAACAAATTCAACGTCGGTACCTTGCGGCACGATGATGCGTGTCTTCCCATTCAATGTTTCGTTTTTGCGATGGATATATTTCGGAAACGTCAGTTTTGCCTCGTAATACAGCATTGTCGGGTTTGGACGGACAATGAGGATTATCATCTGACTACGATAATCACCACCTTCCACATAAAATTCTTCGTTTTGATAGACATTTTTGAAGATGAAGCGGAAATTGTTGGTATTCAATTGGTTCATCATTCTGATTCCCGTGTTGGATTTGATATAGAACGCATCGGGAATGCGCTCGCCGGTGACGTGGATGTTGAATTCAATATCTTTGCCTTGCGATGCTTCAAGATTTGTTGCGGAAAGCTCGACGTTGAAAGGAAGCGGTTTTTCAAAATCCTGAGAATAGTTGAAAATGCGTTGTGCGGGTTTCTTTGAAAAATCTGGTAAAAATATCAATGTCACAGCTAAAACGACGAAAGCTATCCCGAAAATTTTCAGATATTTGTAATTTTCTTTCAGGTTGACCGCATCGGAGAAGTTGATAGGTTTCAGATGTTCGGTGCGCTGCTCAATTGTTGCGATAAGCAGTTGATTATCAGTATTTTGTGATAGTTCGTTTGATAATTGGATGGTATTCAGCAGTTTGTCGCTGATTTCCGGGAAGAATTTTCCGATTATCACTGACGCTTGTTCATCGGACATCTTTTTGCGGAAGCGGATGAGGTTGGCGACAGGGATTGCGAAGTGGAAGATGGCGACAAACAATGTGCCGAGGATGAACAGCAGTAACAGCACGAGTCTGCCTTTCTGTGGAAGCCATGAGAAATACTCTATCCCATTGATTATCAAGAATAAGGCAATAATCAAGACAAGCCCTATCAGTGCGCCTTGGATGAGGCGGTTGAGGTAGAACTTCCTGATGAAGCGCTCAATTTTCGATATCAGAGTAGAATTCGCCATAATACTATAAATTTGCAAAAATACGAAAAAGTCTTTATTTAACAGCTAATAATTTTCATATTTTAATGCCATTTCCGAAATGCTCACAGTACCCTATGGTAGGTCGCATTTCTGCAAATGGCATCAATAATCTTTTTAAGTTATGGTATCGTTAAAAATGATGAGTGAGCTGTTAAAAATCATTATTAATGATGAGCTGTTTATGTTTTAAAATGCTGTAATTTTGCATTGTTAATGATTTTGTTATGCGAGAAATTTGGAATCTTATTAATGAGATGTCGCCGTATCTGCTTTTAGGGTTCGGCTTTGCGGGATTGCTGCATGCTTTTGTGCCTTCGCGGGTATATCACCGTTACCTATCGAAAAACGATTTCCGTTCAGTTTTTTGGGCGGCGATGATAGGAGTGCCTTTGCCGTTGTGTTCGTGCGGTGTCATTCCGACGGCTATGTCGTTGCGCAAGGAAGGGGCGTCGAAAGGTGCGACGACTTCGTTTTTGATAGCTACGCCACAAACCGGTGTGGATTCTATTTTAGCCACAGCGTCGTTGCTTGGTATACCTTTCGCTATCATCAGGCCTATTGCGGCTTTGGTGACGGCTCTGTTTGGCGGGCAGCTGGTGAACATTGCAACGCGAAACGAGAAATCGGATAATTCGGAAGTTATCAGAAAAGCTTCTGATGAAAGGCCAAAAGGCTTCTGGAACAAGATTAAAGAGGCTTTGAAATACGGTTATTTCGAGATGATGCAGGATATTGGCAAGTGGCTGATGATAGGTCTGGTGGTAGCTGGTTTGATTACGGTTTTCGTGCCTGACGATTTCTTCCTTTATTTCAACGACAAACCGTTGCTCACCATGTTGATGGTGCTTGTGGTCTCAGTTCCGATGTACGTTTGTGCGACGGGCTCCATCCCGATTGCGGCAGCTCTGATGCTGAAAGGCATTTCACCTGGTGCCGCGTTGGTTCTCCTGATGGCAGGACCGGCCTGCAATATGGCGTCGATTATGGTGATTCGGAAGGCTTTGGAAAAGAAGACGATGTGGGTTTATCTGTTTTCAATAATCTTGGGAGCAATAACCTTCGGTCTTATTATCGACCTTGTTTTGCCTACTGAATGGTTTACTTCAAGCATTGTAGCCACCAAAGAAAGCTGTCATGAGGCGCCAGCTGTTTTCAATGTGATTTGCAGCGTGGTTTTGGGAATTTTGCTTATCTTTGCGCTGATTATGAGGCGTCATCACCATTGCGACTGCGGTTGTGATGACCATGACGACCACTGCGAATGCGAGTCTCATTCTCATGAAAATCATACAGTTATGAATAAGAAACAGTTTAAAGTTGATGGCATGATGTGCAACCATTGCCGTGCCAATGTTGAGAAGGGTCTCAAAGCCCTCGAAGGTGTTGAAAATGTGGAAGTTGACCTTGCTTCAGGAATGGCTGTCGTTGAAGGCGACGTCAGTGATGAAGAGGTTGTCAAAACAATCGAAGGCCTTGGATATCAAGGGAAGAGAATGTAAGAATTATTCTTTCACAATTCTTGTTGCAAACTCTTTCCCATTTGTTGTTCCAACCTTTATCAGATAGATGCCAGAATTGAGATTTGCAATGTTGATTGTGTTTTCATCGGCATTGCAAATCGTTGAAAAGACAGTTTGCCCAATGATATTGAAAATCTCAATTTTTAAGAGATTGTCTCCAGAGATTGTTACAACGCTGTTTGCTGGGTTGGGATAAACTGATATTTTATTTTCAAAAACAGTTTCATCAACGGAATAATATATTGCAAAAATAGGGAAGCCACGGTTAACATAAAGGTCGTCCATGGCGTAAAAATTGCCGCCATCATTCAGAAGATTAACAAAATCCTGAGTTTTCATTTCGGATTCAGATTTTGGGGAGCCGTAATCGTTAATGCTTGCTATAGTGTTGATATAGTAACAGTTATCGACATTTATTGTGATGTTTTCATAATCGGTTTTAGCGATAATTCCGCCAACATTCGCAGCTTCGATATTGCCGGCATTATAACAAGAATTGATGAAAATATCGTTTAACGAATTGATGTGTTCATTCATGTCGCCGACAATGCCTCCGGCGTAAGAGTTTTCGCAGTTAACCATGATGTTTCCGGTGTTATAGCTATGAGATATATCGGTGATAATCAATCCGCTGATTCCACCGATTTTACATTTGTTACAGTTGGATAATTCAATGTTTAAATCACTAGTATTATTGCATGATTCTATAAAATTAGCTTCGCCAGCTACACCACCTGTATAACAGTGACCCAAATATGCAGAGTTTACTGTTATTGTCCCGTGATTG
The DNA here is from genome assembly GCA_905234275.1 of uncultured Bacteroidales bacterium. Lineage (GTDB taxonomy): Bacteria > Bacteroidota > Bacteroidia > Bacteroidales > F082 > Limimorpha. The sequence goes on from CAJOHD010000006.1 coordinate 49,861, forward strand.
CTGCAATTTATTATAGAGTCACACATACCGACAATGCCTCCAACACTTAAATAATCAATACCATCAATTGTGATGTTACAGTAATTATGACAATTTTCAACCAATGGAGCCGAATAGGTTATCATACCGAAATTATTGAACTCTTCTTCACGATAAACATCTGAACCTTTGGTTGTAAGATTTTTGATATATCCGTTATAAGTATGGAAAAACAAGGTATTTGAAGGATTATATATTGTGTGATTGTCGCCGTCGAAATAACCGTTAAACTCTGGACAAGTTATATACGGAAGGTCACCTATCGGATTCCAATGCCTGTTGTCGATGTCGATGTCGGTTGTGAGTTTCCAATATTTGGGCTCTTGTGAACAATAAGTAAACATTGACATATAAGCCAATTGTGCTGCATTTTCAATAAGGATAGGGTCATCGGCGGTGCCTGCATGAATGGTGTCCCAAGGTTCAACAGAACCGTCCCAAACTGAAATCTGTGCGTTGAGTGCCAAAGTCATCAGCATTGCAATCATTGTAAATAAGATCTTTTTCATAGTCATAAGATTTTAAGTTTAACAATTTTGTTTACGACGACAAAATTATTTCCAAAAAGCAGCTATGTCAAGGAAAACTGGGTACGAAAAGGTACGATTGTCATTCGATTGCGATGTTACGCAATGTTGTTGTAAGATCGAAATCGGAAGTAAGAATCTTTTTCAGTTTGCGGCTGCGGTCGCTTACGGTGGAGTACGCTTTTTGCATAAACGCCGCGATGTCGGGCTCTTTCATGCCGAGCAGATAGAGGATGCAGTAGTTCACATCGTCATTGGTGAGCTCCGGATATTTGTTTCTGATACGCTCAGTGAAGCCGTTAAGATGGTTGTCGGCTGCAGTCCGCAACGTCAGCAGCTGTTCTTTGTCGAGCGCGAAATCCTTGTAAATGGTGCAATCCATTTTCGACTTGAACTGCTGCTCGTGCGCTGTTTCGAGGATGTATTGACAAACAGGCTCGTTGATAAAGGCGTTATAGCCGTCCATGTTTGCCTCTTTTTTGAAAGTGTTAAGTTTTCTTTTGTGCCGAATCACCAAAAAAACAGCAATTACAATTATTATGGCGATTGCAACAATTATAATAATGGTGATTTCGTGCCTCTTTTTCTGTTGTTCCAATGCCAGAGTTTGCTCGTGTTTTTGTTTGAGATAATCTTGAAACATGCCGGTGAGCTGCCATTCGTCGGCTTTTGTGCCGAATTCAGGCGGAGTGTTTTCGGTGATGAATCGCGAGTAGGAATCCGCTTTTACGGTGTCTGCTAAATGATTGTAAATCTCATAAAGATGGTTGGCGCTTTGCGTCCTCAGGAAAATATCAGGCGCGTCGTTGAAGACTTCGTTGAGATAAATAAGAGCCGTATCGTATTGGTTTTCAAGAATATAAATATAACCAAGACCTAAATACCGGTCATATATCTCATAATCTTCACCTGTTTTGATAATGTTTTTTAATGATTTTATTGCCTTTTCTCCATCATTATCAACAGTATATGTGGCAATTGTCTTCCTATTTATGACATTTCGATACAGAAGGCTGTTAGTGTCGGAAATATTATCCAAAGAGAGGTTGTAATAATAGATTGCGCTATCGGCTTTCTCTCCTTTTTCAAACTCATAACCTATGAAAAATAATGTGTTAGCTAAGTTTGAGCGAGGGTCACGTTTTTTGTATTCGAGTGCGTTTTTGTAGAAAACGATAGCCTGTTCGATGAGGAATTTGTCAGAATAGATATTTGCCAAACGAGTGTAAATCAACGAAATAAATTTGGGATTGCAATCGAAAGACTGCACGATTTCGAGAGCCTTGTAATATTGCTGGCAAGCCTCGAAAACACTGTCGTTTTCATAAAAACCAACGCCATTCATGTAATGGGAGCGGGCTGATAGTATAGCGGCGATTTCGTCTTTGGGATTAGCTTTGAAAACGCTGTCAAAATAGGCGAGAGCGTCAAGAAGTTCGGTGCGAACAAGCTGCGGAGCGTCGTTTTTGTAGAGGGCTTCGGAAACAAGGAGATAATAATAATGGTTGTCTAAAATATCGGAGATTTCTCCACTACGCTCCGCTTCGGTCGAAATGACGGAAAGCATCATGAATGCCGAATCGGGCCGTTGTTGCATGACGCTGTCGATTTCAATAAGTTCTGGCGATAGTTCAAGCTGCGATGTCTTGTTTGAAACGCTGTTAGAACAAGAAATAATCATTAAGGCGATTACGCCTGATAACAATAAAGCTTTGAATTTTTTCATATCAAATTTAAAACGACAAAAGTAGTGGTTTTATAGAAATTTGTCAAGAAAAAATGGTACGGATTGGTACGGAAGACCATTTTCACGCAGAAACAGCAGAAAATATCTGCGAAATCTGTGAGCGTTAGCGAACTAAATCCATGTGGTAGAATTTGTGGTAGAAAAAATCTGAGTTATCTGCGAAATCTGCGAGAGAATTTTTTATTTTTGCAAAAATTTTTGAGAAATGAAAGAAGTAAGAGTACGTTTTGCTCCAAGTCCGACCGGACCGTTGCATATAGGCGGCGTGAGAACCGCTTTGTATAACTACCTTTTTGCCAAAAAAAGCGGCGGAAAGATGCTGCTGCGCATTGAGGATACCGACCAGACACGTTTTGTGCCGGGCGCTGAGGAATATATCATAAAATCGCTCGACTGGTGCGGCATAAAGTTTGATGAAAGCGACATAGTTGGCGGCCCTTACGGTCCATACAAACAGAGCAACCGCAAGCCTCTCTACAAACAATACAGCGATGAGCTCATCGCGAAAGGCCATGCTTACTATGCATTCGACACAGCCGAAGAACTCGACAACCTCCGCAAGGAAGCAGAAGCACAGAAAAAGACCTTCATCTATAATGCCGAGACTCGTCAGGAACTGCGTAACTCGTTGACAATGACCAAAGAAGATGTTGATGAGCTGCTTGCAAACGGCACTCCTTACACTGTGCGTTTCATGATACCTGAGAACTACGTAGTGGAGATGCACGACATCATCCGTGGAGATATCAAGGTGAACACCAACACTTTGGATGATAAGGTTTTGTTCAAGTCAGATGGCATGCCGACATACCACTTGGCAAACATCGTCGACGACCACCTGATGAAGATTTCGCACGTGATCCGTGGTGAGGAATGGCTGCCATCGATGCCATTGCATGTGCTTCTGTATCAGGCATTTGGATGGGAAGCTCCAGAGTTTGCGCACCTTCCATTGTTGCTCAAGCCAGACGGCAACGGAAAGCTCAGCAAACGTGATGGCGACCGCCTCGGATTCCCAGTATTTCCTATGCAATGGGAGAATCCTGAGACGCATGAGATTTCGTCGGGTTACAAGCAGTCGGGATACTATGCTGAGGCATTCATCAACATGCTTGCATTGCTTGGCTGGAACCCTGGGACAGAGCAGGAAATCTTCTCGATGGACGAGCTTATCCAAGCGTTTTCTTTCGACCACTGCAGCAAGTCGGGAGCAAGATTCAACGTGGAAAAGGCGAAATGGTTTAACCACGAATATCTGATGCGCCGCTCGAGTGAGGAAGTGGGCAAGGAATATCAGGAATGGCTGAAGGCTGAAAAGAACATCGACGCTGATATTGAATACGTTACAAAGGTTGCGGCATTGGTGAAAGACCGCGTCAACTTCGTGAAAGAGATGTGGGATCAGAGCTTCTTCTTCTTTGAGGAGCCTACAACTTATGACGAGGTGACGGTGAAGAAACGCTGGAAAGAAAACTCGGCAGACTTGATGCGCCAGGCTTCGGAAGTGATAAAGAATATCGACGATTTCAGCGCAGAGAACATCGACAAGGTTTTGAACGAATGGATTACCAAGAACGAACTCGGCATGGGACCGGTGATGAACGGCCTCCGTCTGATGCTGGTAGGTGCAGGTAAAGGTCCGCATATCCATGAAATCCTTGGACTCATTGGTAAAGACGAGGCGTTGAAACGTATTGAAAAAGGAATTGAAATTTTGAAATGAGGTTCCTCACCCCTTCGGGGTTCGGAATGACAACCCTTTTTGTTTATCATCCCACAAAAAAGTTGTCATTCCGAGCGTAGCGAGGAAACTTATAGATATTAGTTATGGCTATTATTAGTATTGAAAAAATGGAATTCTACGCCTATCATGGCTGCTTCGAGGAGGAGCGCAAGATAGGTACGTGGTTCAATGTGGACTTGAGCATGGAAGTCGACACTTCGAAGGCGGAAGAGTCTGATAATCTTGACGATACGGTCAATTATCAGGAGGTTTACGCCGTGGTGAAGCGCGAGATGATGATTTCCTCAAAGTTGCTCGAAAACGTTGCAAGACGCATATTAAACGCCATCCAAAAAGAGTTTCCAGCGGTATCGTACGCCTGGGTGAAGGTGAAGAAGATGAATCCGCCGCTGGGAGGAAAGATGGAGTCGGTTTCAGTAGAATTAGAATCATAGTCTTTAGTCGTTAGTTTTTAGTCGTTAGTGCAGAATGACTAAAGTCTAAAGACTAAAAACTAAAGACTATTTTTTTGAATAAAAAAATTTTTGTATTTTTGCAGCGATTTATGGTGCCGAGGAGGCTTAATAGGGAATCGGGTGAAATTCCCGGACAGTTCCCGCTGCTGTGAACTCTTAAATCTGTCACTATGCCACTGATAATCAACAAGTTTCGGGAAGGCGACAAGAATCAGGGAGTGAGTCAGAAGACCTGCCATCTATCGTAAACAAAGCTTTCGGGATAAAAGCTGGCGTTCCCTTTTTTAAAGGTACCAACATTTTTCCACGAGGTTTTGAGGTAATTAAATTATTATTAAACCTTAAAAATCTTAAATTATGGTTAAAAAATTTACGCTTTTTCTCCTTTTAGGAGTCTTCGGTCTGTTTACGACCAACCTTTTCGCACAGGAAGATGCGACAATCGACCCTTCACTAATCAAATATTGGATTGGCGAAGGTGAAAGTGAAGTGGTTTTCATCGTCAACTGGGCTGAGCCTGACACGGCATTGGCATGGGGCTATCGTTTTGTTGGCGAGAACGTCGTTTTGAAAACCATCATGGACGACATAGCAGAAGTTGACTACCGTTTCAGCTATGAGTCAAGCGGAAGCATGCTCAACGACTTGCATTTCAACGACGGCGTTCTTGACCTGAGTCTCGTTACACCAGGATGGCTTACATATCTGATCGATGGCAATTCCACATGGGATTTCTTTGATGCAGCATTGGTCGGTAATGGTGAATACGTGAAAATTGGCGACACAGAATGCGGCACCATGGTTGATCCTGAAAACTGGATTTATGTCTATGAAAAAGAAGTCGCTCCTGTCTACGCTCTTGGCGAAGAAGCTATGATTGACCCTTCGGATATAGTTTACTGGATTGGCGAAGGCGAAAACGAAGTGGTATTTTCAGTCAACTTCGCTGAACCTGAGGATGTTTGCTTTGCTTGGGGCTACAGATTTGCTGGCGAAAGCGTCACAATTAAAGACATGATGACAGCTATAGCAGCAGTTGACCTTCGCTTCGCTTATAATGACGAGCCGTCTCCATGGGGTGGTATGAGTCTTACCGACCTCACATTCAACTATAATGAAGTTCATTATGAACTTGTTGGTTATAACGCCATGTACAATTTGAATGGTGTGGCACCATGGTTGACTTTTGACGAGCAAACAGTAGTCAATGGCGACTTTGTGAAATGGGGCGACTATACTATCGCTACAGAGATTGCACAATGGACATATGTTTGGGAAACACCAGTTCAGCCTGTGACAGCTTACGATAACATTAACGAAGTTGGGACTTCATCATTGTCAGTGTATCCTAACCCTGCTTCAGAGACGTTGTATGTCAACGCTGAAAACGTTGAGCGTGTCGATATTTACGACATGGTTGGCCGTAACGTGTTGAGCACAACATTGTCGGTTGTCGACTTGAGAGATGTTGAGGCTGGTGTCTACTTCGTCACAGTGAGAAGCGGAAATACGGTTAATACCACCAAACTCATTGTAAAATGAGAAAAATTTTAGTTATCATAATGATGGTGATGATGCCTGGTTTAGCCTTGGCGCAGTTTGCTCCTGCACAAGACCAGCCTGGCACCACTGCCATGCATGCCGACTCGTCAGCTTTCGTAGCATGGGCTACTGACTGCGTGGCTGAGCCAGGACCAATGAATATCGCTAACCCAAGCTTGGGCATAGCAGGTGCAGGTTATCCGGCATCTAACGCTATAGGCGTTCCTGGTGGCACATACGGAGTGACATGTCTCGGTGATGGCGGAAGCGCAACATTGACATTCGCTTCGCCTATCTGCAATCAGCCAGGTCCCGACTTTGCTGTGTTTGAAAACGGTTTCAAGAGCGGCACACAGTGGTTTCTCGAGATAGCGTTTGTTGAAGTCAGCTCTGATGGCGAGAACTTCTTCCGCTTCCCGGCAATAACAGCAGTGCAATACGAGACACAGCTGGGTGGTTTTGCTACCATGGATCCTGCACAGATTCATAACTTCGCTGGCAAATACGGTGCTTTCTACGGTACCCCGTTTGAACTTGACGAGGTTCCTGACAATCCGCTTCTCGACAAGAACAGCATCACTCACGTTCGCGTAGTTGACGTTATAGGTTGTATCGATCCTGAATACTGCACTTATGACTCTCAGGGACACCCTGTCAACGACCCGTGGCCTACACCTTTCGCATCGAGCGGTCACGATCTTGACGCTGTCGGCGTTATTCATGACGTGGAACACTTCCCGAATCCTCCGGCGCCAAATGAACCACCATACGTGGCAAATCCAGTCGAAGAAGTAATCTTCAACGAGTATCCTGAAACTATTGAGATCAATCTCGATGGTGTGGTCTCTGATCCTGACGATCCGGATGAGAACATCAGCTACAGAATCTCTTCGAATTCAAATGCACAAGAGCTTTCAGCAACATTGAACGATAAGGTGTTGGTTTTGACACGTCTTTCGATGGAAGAAGGCTCGGCAACAATTGTTATGCGTGCAACATCAAACGGTCAAAGTGTTACTTTTGACGTTAATGTCACGATGCATTTCGTTGATGACGGCGTTGAAGAGAATGAGGATATGACGATTTCGGTGTATCCGAATCCGGCACACGACAAGCTTTTTGTCAACGCTGCAAACATTCAACGTATTGATTTGTTTAGTGTTGCCGGCCAGTTGATGATATCATCGACCGACAATGAAATCAATGTTTCGGAATTGGAATCTGGAGTATATTTCGTCCGCGTCAGCTGCGGTGCGAATGTATTTACAGAACGTGTAATCATTAAATAATCAGAAAAAATGAAGAAGATTTGCCCTCGCTGCGGAAAAGAATTTGAATGTGTACATTCAATCAACTGCTGGTGTGTTACAATACACCTCAGCGACCGCGCGAAGGCAAATCTTAAAGAAAACTATAGTGATTGTCTGTGCAAGGATTGTTTAGAAGAATTAAATAATCGCGCCTGCGATTAAATATACAAAGAACGCACAGAGCCAAGCCACAGCACATTGGAACATAATCACAAGAACCATCCATTTTGTACCCAGTTCCCTTCTGATAGCTGCCATTGCCGCCACACATGGTGTGTAAAGCAGGCAGAACACCAGCATTGAGATCGCTGTCACTGTGGTGAACAAATCCATCGCGCCAAGCACCTCGAGGGTAGCCACAACGCTTTCCTTTGCCATGAAGCCGCTGACCAATGCTGTTACGATTTGCCATTCGCCCAGACCTAAAGGCTTGAACAGCGGAGCTATCCATCCTGCAACCATAGCAAGCATGCTGCCTTCGCCATTTTCAACCATATTGAATTTGAAATCGAAGGTCTGAAGGAACCAAATCACCAAAGAGGCGATGAAAATGACAGTGAAAGCGCGCTGGAGGAAGTCTTTTGTCTTGTCCCACAGCAGATGCGCCACGTTTTTGGCACCCGGCATACGGTAGTTAGGCAGCTCCATCACGAAAGGAGCCACGTCGCCTTTGGTCTTGGTAAACAGAGCTATTATAAAGCCGACGATGATTCCGAAGAGATAAAGGCAGATGAGTACCAATCCGCCATTATGCGGGAAGAAATAGTCGGTGAAGAATGCGTAAATCGGGATTTTTGCCGAGCAGCTCATGAAAGGAGTGAGCAGTATCGTACGCCAACGGTCGTGCGTTGAGTGCAGTGTGCGTGTCGACATCACAGCCGGCACGGTACATCCGAAGCCTATGAGCAGTGGCACTATACTGTGTCCGGTGAGACCGAATTTCCTTAAAACGCTGTCGCTTACGAAAGCCACGCGCGCCATGTAGCCGCTGTCTTCGAGGATACTCAGGAAGAAGAACAGCAGTATGATAATTGGGATGAAGCTTATGATGGTGCCCACGCCATCGAAGATGCCGTCAACAACCAGCGACTGCACGGCAGGGGAGATGTTCCATCGTGCCAATGCCGCACCGCATATGCCGGCAAGCCAGTCGATGCCGTTGTCCAACAGATCCTGCAGCGGCGCACCGAGAGCGTCGATTGAAAGATATATGATTCCTATCATCACCAATATAAAAATCGGGATGGCGGTCCATTTACCGGTGAGGATTCTGTCGATACGGCGACTGCGTTTATATTCCTTGCTTTCGTTAGGTTTTACTACTGTTTTCGAGCACAGACGTTTGATGAATGTGAAGCGCATGTCCGCCATTGCCGCTGCACGGTCGAGTCCGCGTTCCTCTTCCATCTGAAGGATGAGATGCTCAAGTGTCTCCTTCTCATTTTGAGAGAGTTGCAGAGCGTCGAGCACTATTTTGTCGCCTTCCACCAGTTTTGAGGCAGCGAAACGCACCGGTATCTCAGCACGTTGAGCGTGATCCTCAATAAGATGCATTATGCTGTGCAGGCAGCGGTGTACGGCTCCGTCGTGGTCGTCTTTGTCGCAGAAGTCCTGTCGCACAGGCTCTTCCTGGTATTTCGCCACGTGGATAGCGTGTTCAACCAGCTCGTTGACACCTTCGTTTTTCGAGGCTGAGATTGGCACTACAGGCAGTCCGAGGATCTGCTCCATCTCGTTCACACGGATAGTGCCACCGTTGTTACGCACCTCGTCCATCATGTTGAGCGCCAGCACCATAGGCACGCCAAGCTCCATCAGCTGCATGGTGAGGTAGAGGTTTCGCTCTATGTTGTTGGCATCCACAATGTTGATGATAGCCTTGGGTTTCTGCTGCATGATAAACTCACGCGACACTATCTCCTCGTTGGTATAAGGCGACAGCGAATAAATTCCCGGAAGGTCGGTCACCAAAGTATCAGGATGGCCTTTTATCACGCCGTCTTTGCGGTCGACAGTGACACCCGGGAAGTTGCCCACGTGTTGGTTAGCGCCTGTCAGCTGGTTGAAGAGCGTGGTTTTGCCGCAGTTTTGCTGACCAGCAAGGGCAAAGGTCAAAACAGTGCCTTTCGGCAAAGGATTTTCATGCTCTTTGTCGTGATAGATACCTTCCTCACCGAGACCAGGGTGAGCGTTATGGTCGGGTAACGAGGTGATATACAGTTTGTCGATATCGAAAGCGTCGTTTTCGGTCTCTTCGTCAGAAATATGTGGTTCCACCTCGATGAGTTTGGCATCGGCTTTGCGGAGCGTGAGCGAGTAGCCGTGCACTGTCACCTCCATTGGGTCGCCCATAGGGGCGTATTTCACGAGCTTGACAATAGCATTGGGAATCATTCCCATGTCGAGGAAATGCTGACGGCGCGAGCCACTACCCTTAACCGTTTTCACTATTGCCGATTCACCTATCTTGAGTTTATCGAGGGTTATCATTTCAACATTTTTCATGCTGCAAAAATACGAAAAATAGTTTCACTAATAACTCATCATTTATGATGAAAAAAGAGTGGAAGGGTCATTATTAATGATGACCCCAAACTATATTTCTTCCCAGCAGAAGGCAAATGTCAGATTATCGCCTGCTTGACATGTGGCAAGACGGCCATCCTCAACGGTGTAGGAATATTCTGTGGTTATGGTATTAACCGGAGTGCCATTGAGATATAAGGTCAAGGATCTCTTTGAAGGCATGTGGGCGGGAAGTGTTCCGAAACAGCCTTGGGCGCAAAGCTCCGAGACGTCATTGTCGTATTTCAACCTGTTAAACAATGCTTGTGCAGGAGCGTCGCTGGTCTCGAAAGTAAGCACCTTGTCCCCGTTACCTGTGCCATTTCCAGTGTAAACCATAGTGATATCACCGTTTTCCCATACGTATGTGCTGGTAATACCGCCGTCGTCAGTGATTTGGGTTGCTGTCGCTATATGACCCTCGTCATCATAGGTGTATGTATAGGTGTAGTCAGTAACGCCGGAGTGTATCATTTCGATGATGCGACCTTGATCGTCGAGGGTGCACTCGTTGGTTACATAGTAACCTTCCGACATGCCGGTGATTGAGAGGTGACCGTCGCTATAGGTGAAGTTCATGTCGCGTATCACATAATGGCCATCCGAGTTGATTTCTTTTATTCTCACGAGACGATAGTCGTCATCGTAGGTATAATTATATGACACGTTGCCGTAAAAAACCATTCTTGAGACATCCATGCCGGCGAACACAGTCTGTTTGACTGGTGTCGGAATGTCATTGTCTTCTTTTTTGCATGAGAAGACAAATACCATCGTCATGATTATCAAGATAAGAAATAGTTTTTTCGTGCTCATATTTCTTTCTCTTTTTTGATGTTTTCAGCGATGCGCTGCGCCACTTCCTCAATGGTGTAATTCGTTACGTTGATGGTGAAGTCGTAGTTTCGGACCTCATAGCGAGAGGCGCTGGCAAAGTATTTGGTGTAGGTCTCACGGGCGTTGTCAACATCGTCGATACGCTGGGCAGCTGTTTCCTCATCGACGCCAAATTTTTCGGCCATTTTCTTGATACGAACATCTCTGTCGGCGAAGATGAAGATTTTCAATGCGTTGGGGTCGTCTTTAAAGACACGGAATCCTGTGCGCCCGACGAAGATACACGATTCGTTGGCGGCGAGGTCGCGCATTTTCTGAATCTGGGCATAATAAGCCTCACGGGATGTGATCTTCTTATTCTCAGGTTTGTAGGTCTTGATGCCCTCAATTGCGGCTTTGTCGTAAACCTTAATGCCGAGCAGCTCTCCCAAACGGAAAGCTATCTTTCTTCCCCCACTTCCGCTTTCGCGATTAATCGTGATGATTGTCTTACCCATTTTGACCTGTTTATTTTTCACAAAGATAACAAATCAAGGGTAAAAATTTTCGGTTTACACAAATGGTCGAATACTTTTCACAAACGGTCGAATCGATGACTTGATAATGGGGAGTGGCAATGAATAAAAAGTCGAGGCTTAAACACAAAAAGTCGAATGAAAAACACAAAAAGTTGCTTCAAAAACGACTATATTGCGTCAATGTAGCTCCTAGAATACGTCAATATGTTTATTCTATCTCAAAAAGATTAAGGAATCCGGTCATCATAAACACCTGACGGATGCTGTTGCTGATGTTTCTTACAATCACCTTTCCGCCTTTGGCTGCTGATGCTTTGCGCAAGGCGAGAAACAGACGCAATCCTGAGCTGGAGATGTAGATAAGCTCTGTGCAGTCGAGAACCACCGTGCCGTTGGCGGCATCATTCAGCTGCTCAAAAGTTGGTGTCACCTCTGTTGCTGCGGGAGTGTCGAGACGACCAGCAAGATGGGCGATCGTCATGTCGTTGGTTTTTTCAATGTTAATAGTCATCGCGTTAAATATTTTTTATCATTGTTAATACATTTTTATTATCGACTCGCTGATAGCGCACCTCATCCATCAGCTTACGCACCATATAGATGCCCAGGCCGCCAATAGGGCGCTCGTCGGCCGAGAGTGTGATGTCGGCTTCAGGTGCTGCGGTAGGGTCGAAAGGCACGCCGCTGTCGGTTATGATGAATTCTAACGAGTGTTCCTTCAGTATGGCATCCACGTCCACCCGTCCGTCGGTGTCTTTGGGGTAGGCATAGAGGATGACGTTGGTGACAGCCTCCTCCAGCGCCAAGTTGAGGTTCATCGCCAGAGTCTCATCCAGCTGTTTTTCTTCGGCTATGGTCTCAATAAACTCTGCCAGCAGAGAAATCTGCTTTATGTCGTTGTGAAGCTCCAGATGCCGCTCCTGCTGTGCAGGAACGTTATGAGCCAGATAGTGGATGAATAGCATAGTGAGATCGTCGCTCTGCGGAGCCTCGCCAACAAAGAGCGACACTTGCTGTTTGATGTTTTCCAGATGATCGGCTGAGCTTTTTCTTCCGTGAAGAGCCTTCTCTATCCGAGCCTCGCCAAATTGTTCCTGTGTTGCGTTTTCGGCTTCTGAGAGTCCGTCGGTATAGAGGAAAATGGCGTCGTCGTAAAGGAATGGCGTCTCTTGTTCGATGAAATCCACTCCTTTCATGATGCCTATAGGGAGGTTGGGCTCCACAGGCAGCACCCTGATGGCATCGGTGAGTATCATTGGCGGGTTGTGACCTGCGTTGCAGTAGCGCAGTCGTCCGGCGCTCAAGTCAAGGACACCACAGAAAAAGGTGACAAACATGCTTCTCTCATTAGCCTCCGACATAGTGTTGTTCATCAAGGTGACGATTTTTGCAGGACTGTCTTCATGGGCCGACATGGCACGAAACAGGCTTCGGGTAACCGCCATCACAAGAGAGGCAGGGATACCTTTACCCGAGACGTCGCCTATGCAGAAAAACAGCTTCTCGTCACGGATGAAGAAGTCGTACAGGTCGCCACCCACTTCTTTAGCAGGGATGATGGAGGCGGCGAGGTCCAAGTCTTTTCGTTCCGGGAAAGGTGGGAAAGTCTTGGGAATCATAGCCATCTGAATCTCTTGCGCAATATGAAGCTCGTTTTCAATACGTTCTTTTTGCTCGTTGATTTTCTGGTATTTGGCACGGTTTCTGGCCACCACTCTAAGAATGATAACAATCATGGCGAGACCCAGTAATTGCAGCAAATGCACCATCAATCCTATTCGGCGGACGCCGATGTAAAGATCTTTTTCGGGAAGCACGATCGACAGCGACCAGCCCGTACGCTCCACAGGTGCGAAATACACATGGTTTATTTCTCCTTGGTATTTGACCGGCATCTCGCCATATTGCCCCGCCAACATAGCTTTGTTGACACGGTCGAGGGCTTCATGGTCATCCGATTCCGAGGCAATCTGGTTGATGGTGGCTTTCATAATCAGGTTTTCAACAGTGCACACCATAATATTTCCATTACGGCTAACGACCATGTTGAAAGCGTTTGGATAAACCTTCATCCTTTCTATGAGTTCCGCAAGCCACTCCAACGAGATGTCGGCAGTCACGACGGCGGCTATCTTGCCGTTTTTGTCTTTTACCGGCATGGAAAACGTCGTCATCAGGATGTCGCCTCCGTTTTCGTCGAAATATGGCTCCGACCAATAGCTATCGTCCATCTCAATGGGTTTGGTAAACCATTCCGAAGACGGATAGTCGTATTCCTTGGTGGCCAGCGAAAGCATCCTCATCTCGCCAGTCTCCAAATCTCTCATGGCGTATGGGGCATAAAAAGGATATTTCTCGTTGTATCCCGGGACCAGCGCCATTGTCGACCCCACCACGACAGGGTTCTCGCTCACTATCCTTTGGGGAATACGTTCCAGACTGTCGGGAGTTTCCAGACACCATTCTGCCACCCAAATACTATTGCGGACGGCGGCTTCGGCCTGGTTCACTACATCCATGATCTTGTTCTCGGCACTTTTCAGTTCACCAGCAGCGCGGAGCGAGGCCTCTTTTTTGATTTCCTTTTGGGAATAGTGATATTGGATGATAAATGTGGCCTCTAACGTGATAACAGCCACAATCACTAATAACAATCCGGCTTTGAGTTTCATAATATAGATGTTAATGCTGCACGGAATTCCGGCATAGGCCGTTTGGTGTCTCTTTCAATGATTATGGTCTTAAGTCCGGCGTATGGTCTGATGAGGTCCTCAATCTCCTTCAGCGGGATATCTTTCCCGAAATATGCCGGTGCAAAACACTCCCAGAACTTTAAGGCAAGTGCCTTCGACATGTGGAATGTCTCTTGTATGAAGGCCTCATCGTCGAGGCAGCAGCAGAGATAAGGCATACCCATATCGAAGAGGTGGTTGCCCCAGCAGAAATCGCCCAAATCGATGAAATAACGCTTGTCACCGACAAAGATTACATTGCTGAATTGGAGGTCGCCATGGATGGCGGTGTCCTCGTCGGGTGTGTCGGCGATGAAACGTGCCAGTTTGTCCTTTTCAGCCGTCGTGAAGAATGGGTTCTCCTTCAGCAGGCGGTAGTAACGGTCCTTGACGTTCTCAAACTGTTTGGTATCGACGTGGATAGCATGGAGCTTTAAGCACATCTGGGCGAACTCTTCGGCAAACTGTGCCACCTTTTCGGGCTCGTCAGCTGTGGCGCGCGAATACGATTTCTTGCCCAGGATACGCTTGAAACGGATGCCGTAGCGGCCGTCTTCTGTCACCACATATTCGCCACGTTCTGGCGTCGGGATGCCCAAGTCATAGACTTTTCGGGCGAGATTCATCTCATCCAATGGCTGTTGGATCTTGCCCGGAAAATATAGCTTCAACATCACCGAGGGGTCGGTCTTGTGGTCGTAGCTTTCGCCGTTGGCGCCGCCGCCGGAAAGCACATAGTCGTTGAGGTTTATCTTGATAGCTTCCATTATTTGAAAACTTTATTAATTAACGATTCGAATTCTTTATAAGCCACGGTGTCTTCCAACTCGCGTAACGCGTCGGCGAGTCCGCGGTAGTGCCACTCGTGTTCTTTTGGATCGTTGGTGTGAAAACGGTTCCAGAGGGCTTCGCCTATCTCGTCGTAGTCGCGGGCGATGGCACGCATGTTGGAGAGTTTGTCGCCCAATGCCACCATCTTGGCATCGTGGCTGGCTCTTGAGAGGCGGTCGATGGCAGCCTGTTTACGTTGATGCCAACTGGCTTCCTCTATCATACCTTCAGGCATCACATCGCTCTCATCGGCCACCAGAGAGGCTATACGCTCGCCAAACTCAGCTTTGAGTTGCTCCACTGTCACCTCGGTATCCTCCACAGTGTCGTGAAGGGCTGCTGCGGCAAGCAATTCCTGGTCGGGAGTCATGGTGGCCACAATCTCCACCGCCTCCAAAGGGTGCACTATATAAGGATAGCCCTTGCCTCTACGTTCGGTGTTGGCATGAGCCTTGACTGCAAAAACGATTGCGCGGTCCAGAAGTTCGGTATTCAAATATTTGTTTGCCATAATTTACTTATTCATAAATGGATAGTCACGAGCCTGTTCCATCAGGAATTCGGCCATGAAAGCGTTGTTTTCTGATGGTCCGTTCAAGGTGTCGAACATCAGCTTCAGGCCGGTCTTTCCTCCTCCGTTTTTGAGGATGAAAGCCGTGCAGAGGTTCTGCGGCGCCACTGACGATGACAGGATATCCAGGTCGGTGATGCCCATCTGGAAGCAGGCAATCTGATAGGCGGCATCTGAATAGTCTTTTACCATCTTCGCCACATCGCCGAGGGTCTTGAATCCCATAGCTTTGAACAACGGGAGGAATGGCGACAGATCCACTGCCTGTATCTCGGCCTGGTTGATGGAGGCGATGCGGTGCATCAGAGCGTCGAAAGGTCCTATCTGAAGGTAGCTCTTGAATGAGTCGCCGTCGAGCAGCACCTCGTCGAGGTTGCCCGATGCCACCAGCGACTGCACCCTGCGTCTGTAGTCGTTAAGCTCTCTTCGGATGCGGCTGAACTCATCGTCAACGAGCTCCAGCATGCCTGCCAGGCGGCTAAGGTTGCGCTTATACACTTTAGGAATCTCCACTCCGCTCTTGTAGCCTGTGTCGTGATCCATATTCGACCAAGCATGCTGCAGCACGGTGCGCATCTGCACTTCGAAGCGTATCTTGTTGAACTCTGGCCGTCCAGGCATGGTGTATGACGACTCTGGAATGCGGCAGATATAATGCAACGAGAGGTAACCGAAGCTGTCAATATCGTGAACTTTACGTTTGTCGATGGAGTTCTCCCAGTCGATGTCGAAGAGGCGCTCGAGTATGGTGGCTACCTTGTCCACATCGTCGGTGTAGAAAGTGATGACGCGCACGCCTACCAGGTCGGTGATGTCGTAGATGTCGCGATATTTTTCGCCTTTTAGCTGAAGCTTGCCCGCAAGTGATTTCTCGGCCTTCACGCGTTGTTCCACAGCCGCCACGATGATTCCTGTCTTGTCGAAAAAGTCTTTCAGCATTGCCGGAATCACCTCCACCATCTTTTCATAAACTGGCAGAAGGTTTCGATACTGAGCTAACAGTTCTTCGTTATATGATGATTTATTTTCCATAGTTACGGATATTATCAGCTATAAACGTTGCCACTTTTTCAGGATCCATGCCTGTCACATCGAACACGAAGTTATAGTTTCGGGCATCGTAGCGTGAGGTTTCGGCAACTGTCTGCACGAAGTTGTCTCTCGCTTTGTCAACGTTGTCAACCACCTTGGCGGCTTCCTCTTTGCTGATGTTCTGCTTCTTTGCGATACGTGCAATGCGGGCATCACGTTTAGCAATGATAAGAATGTGCAATGCGTTCGGGTTATCACGGAAAATATGAAATCCGGCGCGGCCTACGATGATACAGCTCTCCTTTTCTGCCAATTCGCGCAGCAGGCGTTCTTCAGCATAATAAACGCTCTTTGGCGTAGGGGCGGCAATGGCACCTGTAGTATATCCGGCGGCGCCGAACTGCTGGTAGAAACTGCAGAACTCGCTCCACCAGTTTGTCTTCTGCGCCTTGATTTTGTCCATTTCCTCAAGGGTGGTGCCAAAACGTTTAGCCACAGCTTCAAGCACGGTGCGACCATATACCTTAATACCCAGTTTCTCTCCCAACAGGCGTGCAATCTCGCCGCCTCCACTGCCGCATTCGCGGTTGATAGTGATGATAATCTTGTTCATTTTGTCCTTTTATTTTTACAAAAATAAAAAATTATATGCATTGTTTGTTAAAATACATAAATAATCGAATGTTTTTTTACAAACAATGGAGTTAACAAATTGATAATAAAAGGGTAATGTATAAGAGCTCGTGCCTCCAAACACAAAAAGTCGAATGATTTTTACTTTTTTGAAATCATTTGGCTTCTGAAATACGTCGGAGTGACCTCATATTTACGTTTGAAGTCGCGACCGAAAACGGTGAGGTTGGAGAAGCCCGAGGACTCTGCGACTTCGCTGATGCTCATGTCGGGATGGTCGGTAAACAGCTGGCAGGCATACTCCAGTCGCAAGTCACGGATGAAATCAGGCAACGAGTTGTGCGAGCCTCCGTGGGCAAAGGCGGCTCCGACGCGACGGTCGGTGAGGTGGAAACGGTCAATCAGCATCTGGCGTCCGAAATTGGGGTTGAGGAAAAGCTCTTCGTTGCGGATGACATTGCTGAGATATTCGAAAAGCTGCTCATCGTTGAGCTCCTCCACACCTTTAGTTTGAAGTGTGGAGTGTGGAGTTTGAAGTTTGGAGTTTTGAGATATCTCCTTTTTATATTTCACCGATTCCATCATCTGTTCGGTGAGCACACGGTTTTTACGGTCGATGGCTCGGCGCTGTATCAGCAGGTAGATAATAAAGCCGACAGACAATATCACCAGGATAAAACCGGCCCATGCAAGGGTTTTGTTGTATTGAGCCTTAGCCTGTTCGCGCTCGGTGTTCATGTGTTCCTCCTGCAGCTTATAGCGTGTCGCATAGTGATATGCCTGTCCCTCGTACTGTTTCCTGTCGAGTTGTTGTTTTATGTTATTATAACGATGCCAATAGCCTGTGGCGGCTTTATAATCGCCTCTGGCTTCGGCGGCAACAGCGCGACCGTAAAGCATAGTCGAGAAATCTATATTTAATGTGTCGGTGCCTAAACGCTTGATGGCCACGTCGTAGATGGCGAGCATCTTGTCGTAATCGCCCAAGACACGCCATGTGCTGGATGCCATCATACGTCCCGAGAAGGTCTTGCCATAGTCGCTTTCTTCGAACAACGAAAGGTAACGGCGGGCGATATCGTCTTGTCCCATGTCGGCGTATGCTTTTGCGAGGAAGCAGTAAGCCTGGGCGGTATAGAAATTGCAATAGCTGTAGAATGGCTCGTCGCTAGGCGGCATACGGAACGAGCCGTCGGCATATTCGTCGCGGTGCCAGCGGTAATCGTCGATTTTTTCGATGATACGCCGTGCCAGCGGGATGATGTTTTCAGGTCGTTCGAGTATGTCTAAGATATTTATCTTTCGTTTGAGCGCGATGATGCAGGCGTCCATCTCGTTGAAATGACGTTGCTCGTCGAGAGCTCCGATGACGCCGTTGATTTTGGCGAGACCTCTCTCTTCCTCGCCGAGTTTGACCAAGATGAAACCTATCTCGGCTTCGGTGCGCAACGCCTCAGTCTCGTCGCCCTGCTGACGGCAGAGGTCAACTTTCTCGGTCGACCAGCGCACCCATTGCTCGTTGTCGCCACGGCGGCGTGTGATGGTGATCAGCAAGTCGAGCACATTCTCGCGGTTAGCCGGATTATCGACGAAATCGCTTTGCATCAGCTCTTCGCAGATCTGGAGAGCCTCATCGAAATGAAGATCGGCAGTCGATTGGCTCAAGACTTTGGCGCGCAGCATCTTGGCGAGGTCTTCATCGAGGTTGCCGACGATCACTGCCGAGTCGAGCATCAGCAGCGCACGTTCGGGATTACGGTCGAAGATAGCCAGCGCCGCATCAGCGGTATATATAGTGTCGCTCAGCTGAGGCTCATATTTCACGTCACTGTCAGTATGCACACAGCCGACAGCAAATAAAACCAGAATCAGATATAATAATAGGTGTTTCACGATTATCGGATAAGTATTTTTTTAGCTTTTAACTGATTACCTTGACGATATTGGATAAGGTATATGCCAGGGGATAATTTGTCGTAGTCGGAGTCAACGATACGTCCCGAGATGTCAAAAATCTGTTGTATCGAGGCTTGAAATTCATTGTCGGTATGGAAAATCTCACCAACGTCGTCCCATTCAGCTGCTGCTGTGACTGCGGCAAGCGCATCAACTCGTCCAACGCCGGTACGGTTGCTCTTGGTCGGGGTCAGCTTTAAAGATGTCTCTTCGAGTATTTGGCAGATGGCAGCCGGTGTCAGCTCGGGGTTTTCGTGCAGCATGAGGGCTACTATGCCAGCCACACAAGGCGTAGCCTGCGAGGTGCCGCTCATAAAATCATAGTCATTAAGGTGTTGATAGTGCAGCGACCATATTATAACGCCTGGAGCACATACATCGGGACGGATGAGGCCGATGCCGGGATTGTAGGCGTAGTCGCCAAACTCAGTATCTTGCCATGTCACAGGGCCTTCAGAACTGGATGATGCCACAGTGTCGTTTTCATCGACAGAACCTACGCAAATAACGCATGACAGACCGCCCGGATTTACCATCTGGTCGTGGTCAAGATAAGGTGGAGGACAGCTGCCTGGCACGCGAACGTTGAGAGGGATAGGGCAGAGATGCTGCAGGTTGTGTTCGTTGCCTGCCGGAAATACGCCTACGATGCCTGCATCCAACAGTGCTTCACAGGTATGGCGAAGCAGATCTCTTTCCGACACTTCGGCTTGAGCTATGCCCATCGACATGCTGATGAGATCACAGCCGTGTTCCACTGCAAATTCCATCCCCTTGACCATGTTGACAAGCGTTGTGTGACCTTCGTTATCAGAACTCTTGATGCACATCAAAGTGGCTTCAGGCGCAGCACCCGTACGCAAGCCCGCAGTGCCATCGCCGCACACTATACCTGCGCAGTGTGTACCATGTCCTAAGTCGTCCATCGGGTCATCGTCATCGTTTGCAAAGTCCCAACCATGATGCGGATACTCCTCGCCTCCATCCCAGAGATGGTCGGCGATATCGGCATGGTTGTAATTCACACCTGAATCAATAACAGCAACCACCACACCCTGGCCCTCGTTGCCTTGTGCCCACACCTGAGGAGCGTTCACCTGAGAGATGTTTGGGGCTATAGTATAACGAGAGATATCTGTAACCTCGCCGGTTGTCTCCGCCTCATGGATGCACTGGTGTTTTTCTACAGGTGTAACGCTTTCAATATCAGCACGATCGGCCAGCATCTGGATAACCTCATCTGTTGCTGTGAAACTGACAGCATTAGCCGACCAGATGCAGTGAATATTTGACACCAATCCCTGCTGTTCAAGATCTTTTAGCGTGACCATAAGGTCGTGTTGCGAGGTTTCAGCAAAGGCTTTCAGCTCTCTCACCACATAGTCGCGGCGTGCAGCTTTTGTTTGATAAAACTCGGCACGACGGCACAGCTCGGTGCGGTCATAACGGGCTTTCATCAGCACCATCACTTCAACAGGCTCGTTAGCGATGCCAGCCAAGCATAAGCTGAACAATATCAGGGAAAGGATGAATCTTTTCATAAATCAGTTTATTATTTCTTCAAAAAGCGTTTGGTTTGAACTAAACCTTCAGAGGTTATCTTGAGGAAATAGGTGCCGACTGGATAACCTCACCGTTGCGGTTGACGAGTTTGAGGTCAAGCATGAGGTTTGGGCTGCTGCCTGCGGCTCTCTCGCCAACCCAGAAAGCGTCGTTCACAGGGTCGTAGGTGCAGGTGCCAAGTTCAGTTAAACTTGTTTCAATAGTGCCGACCAATGTCTTGTTGTGAAGGTCGTAGCACCATATTTTACCCGAATGTGCATCGCAGCCATAGAAATATGTGCCGTCGAAGACTACAGCGTGCTGGCGACCTGTAGAGGTGGCGAAAGAATTCACAAAATTCCAATCTTGAGCGTTTGTCACTGCCATGCAGAAAACTGTCGCAAATAGTAAAAATAGTTTCTTCATTACTTTTAAATAGTTAAGGTAATTCACTGCAAATATACATATTTTTTTTGTTTTTTCGCTATGGTGAAAATTTTTAATCCTTTTCTTGCATGATTTTCATATATTTGCAGAAAATTAAAATAACTATTCAATTTTTACTACAATGAAACGCATTTTTTTAATTATCTGTCTTCTCGGTGCTTTCACAGCATCAGCACAGTCGGGACGCGAAAAAGGCTTTGTGTTCCGTCCTGAAGTAGGCCTCGGATTGTATAGCGTAGGAACATTCGAAAACGTCTGCTCAATCAACACTTTCACAGCCCCGGGCTTTGGAAAGGAAAACACCACCGTTTTTCTGAAAAATGAAGGGACCAACGGTGCAGCCTACAACCTCATGGCAAACTTCGGATATAATTTTAGTCCTTACGTCTTCCTCGGCGGAGGTGTCGGTTTTTATGGCGGCAGCGGTGCTTCTGTGGCGCTTTATGCTAACCCGAGATTTTATCTTGGCGACAGAAAGGCCACATTCTTCTTCGACCTCAAGTCGGGATTTTTGCTGGGACTGAGTGGCAAAAGCATGGATGATGACGCATATTACCTCAAACACGATCTTTTCGATAGAACCAACTATTACTGGGACGGCAGCGCTTTTCACACAACTGAGGACTATAAAGATTTCGTGACCATTAAAGATAATGCTTTGTGTGCCAAAGGATACTTCGTGTCGTTCGGCTTCGGCGTTGAGGTCAACCGCTCAAGTTTCGGAATGGCCATTGATTTGTACAACATGAACCTCGAGACGACAATTGAAAATCACTACTGGTCGTATGCCGACAACGAGGTTCACGGTTCGGAAGAGGCTCCAACGGTTCATCACACAGATGTAGTAAAATATGACGATTCCAACCATTTAGGATACTCGATAACCTTTAAATACGGATATAGTATTTTTTAGAAAACAAAAATTTTTTAAAAATATCGTTCACGATATAAAAATAATTTGTAATTTTGCATCGCAAACGACATAAATATGATATGGCATACGACCAATTGAAATTAGATAATCAGCTCTGCTTCCGTCTTTACGCGGCATCACGCCTAATGACGGGCGCTTATTATCAATATCTCGACCCGCTCGATTTAACCTATCCGCAATACCTTGTATTAATGGTGTTGTGGGAGCAAGACAAACAGCCTGTATGTGACATCGCGAAACGTCTGTTTCTCGAGACCAACACCGTCACTCCGCTGCTTCAGCGCATGGAGAAAGCGGGTCTCATCACCCGCACAAAAGGTAAAGTCGACACACGCCAGCGCATAGTCTCGCTTACCGAAAAAGGACGGGCGATGCAGAAAAAGGCTGTTGACATCCATGAGAGCATGCGCAATGATATGGCTCTGAAATCTGGCGAAGAGGAAGAAATCTTTCAGATGATACCTGCCATAGACAAACTCATAGAAAAACTATCTAAAATTAATAAATAACTAATAAATCTAATATTATGGCAACAATCTATAGCTTCAAAGCCCTCACCAACCGTGGCGAGGAGATGGACTTCAGCCAGTTTGAAGGCAAAGTCCTGATGATTGTCAACACCGCATCGAAATGCGGATTCACTCCGCAATACGACGGACTTGAAGAGCTCTATCAGAAGTACAAAGACCAGGGATTGGTCATCATCGGCTTCCCTTGCGACCAGTTTGCACACCAGGAGCCGGGTTCCGACGAAGAGATTGCTGAGTTCTGCCGTATCAACCACGGCGTCACTTTCCAGCTGATGAAGAAAATCGACGTCAACGGCGAAGAGGCACATCCTATCTTCGAATATCTGAAGTCGCAGGCTCCGAAAGAGGAATACAAAGGCTTGAAGGCAAAGGCCACTCATACCATGCTCAAAGGCCTCAGCAAGACTGCGAAGAAAGAGGGTGACATCCTCTGGAACTTCACTAAATTCCTCATCTCGAAAGACGGCAGCGTAGTAAAACGTTACGCCCCGACCACCGAGCCGAAGGATTTCGAGAAAGACGTTCAGGAGATGCTGAAATAAAAAGCTCTAAGTAAATGTTAAGCCGTAATTTTCAAGTTGCGGCTTGATAACTTTTATTATGACGCTATCTTTTCATCAGTTGACACTTTCCGACCGCGATGTGATGCAGGCTGTGACGCTCAACGCTGGACGCCGCAACTGTAATTACACCTTTGCCAACCTTGTGGGATGGCAGTTTTGGTACTACACCGAGGTTTGCGTGCTCGAAAACGCCGTGGTGCTGCGCTATACTTTCGACGGCCAGCGAGCGTATATGGTCTGCACAGCAGAAGAGTTGTCACTGGAACTGATAGAGGCATTATTGAATGATAGCAATGGAGATTTGACCCTGATCGGACTTGAGGACTCGCAAACATCTCAACTCCTAACTCTTAACTCTCAACTCTCGATTTCGGTGGAGCCGATTCGAAATCAATACGATTACATCTATCGTCGCACCGACCTTGCAACGCTTCACGGCAGTCATCTCAACGCCAAGCGCAACCACATCCACCGTTTTCGTGCCGAGCATCCCGATTTTGAATATCGTCAGCTTACACCTGAACTCTTCGACGAATGTAGACGGCTTACGGGGATTTGGAGGGAAGAGAAAAACGATAATCATAACGATAACCATAACGATAACGATAACCAAAACGAAAATGAGACTATTGAAGCCGAGAAACAGGTGATGGAGACCATATTCTCAAATTGGGACACTCTTGGCATGATAGGCGGAAGTATCTTCGTGGACGGCCGTATGGTGGCTTTCACCTACGGCGCCGCTGTCACCAACGACACCTTGGATGTCTGTGTAGAGAAAGCCGACCGTAACGTGGAAGGTGCGTTTGCCATCATCAACCAGCAATTTGCCGAGCATCTTCCCGAGCAATATATCTATCTGAACCGCGAAGAAGACATGGGAATCCCTGGGCTTCGTCAAGCGAAACTGTCGTATCACCCTGAAATACTGTTGACTTACAATGTGGTAAAGGTTATTGGTGATAGGTTATGGGTTATTGAAAAGATGACCGAAGCTGACGTTTCGCTTACCGTCGACTGGATGGTACGGCAATACGGCTTCGACCGCGCTGAAGTCGAGGATTGGGTGCGAAACCTGCATTTCAACTGGCCGTTGAGTGTCAAAGCTTTAGATAAAAACGGCGATGTGATAGGATTGCTCAATATGAGCGACTATCGCATTGAGGAGGAGACGCCGCAGATTCTGAAAGACCAGCCGGAGCTGATAAAAAGTCTCAACGCTCAGCGTTATATCGCCGTCTTCTCTTTCATTGTTGCTGAAAAATATCGTGGCACCCGCTTGAACTACGACATGCTGATGACTATCATGCCCGAGTTGAAAGCCAACTATGATTTCATCTTCATCCCCGTGCTGCATCGCCTCAAAACCCACCAATATTGGCAACGTTGGGGTGCAAAGGAGTTTTACCGCGATAAGGATTGCGTGTATTATAAAGCATCACCTTTTTAGGGGATGATTTATCAAAAAAATCATAGGATTTAGTGAACAGGTCGCTATTTGACTTTCCTTAATTTTGCAGCGTTAATAAAATTGTTGCTATGGAACATCATCATCACCATCATCATTCCGCACCGGCGCAGTCGCTGAGCGGCATATTTATCTTATCGATAATCCTTAACGGATTATTTGTGCTCATTGAGGCTGGTATTGGCCTTTGGCAAGACTCACTTTCGCTTCTCAGCGACGCTGGACACAACCTCAGCGATGTGTTCAGTCTGGTTTTGGTGCTCGTCGCCTTCCGTCTGGCAAAAGTCAAGAGTAACGAGCATTACACCTACGGCTACCGCAAGTCGACAGTTCTCATATCTCTGCTTAATGTGGTGATTTTGCTTGTGGCAGTCGGTGCTATCGTCATCGAGAGCATCCACAAGTTCAGCGAGCCGACTGATGTGAACGGAGTCGCGGTGTCGTGGACGGCAGGCATCGGCATCATCATCAACGGAGCGACGGCGTTGCTACTCATGCGCGGACAGAAAAACGACCTCAACGTGCGGGGCGCTTTCCTCCACATGGCGGCCGACACTTTGGTGTCAGTCGGAGTAGTCATCAGTGGTATTGTCATCGCCTATACCGGTTGGACCATCATCGACCCGATAGTGTCGCTCATCATCGCCGGCGTTATCCTCATCTCGACATGGGAACTGCTTTCCGACAGTCTAAGATTAGCTGTTGACGGCATCCCTGACGGTGTTGATTTGAAAGAAGTTGAGCAGATTCTGACAGAAGAAGAGCATGTAAAAGAAGTGCATCATATTCATGTGTGGGCTATCAGCACCACTGAGACGGCGCTTACGGCACATGTCGTCATTGACGATTTAAATTGTTGGCCTGAGGTATCGGAGCATCTCAAACACGAGCTCGAAGAGCATAGCATAGCTCATGCCACATTAGAGCCTGAGACGGAAGAATGCCATTGTCATAATCGGGAGTGCTGACACGATTTAATAAGCGTGCATTCCACCGAGGAAATTGACACCGAAGTAGGTCATCAGCACGAAAAGGAATGCAAAGATATTGAAAATATGGAGATTAAGTGGCTTCTGCAATGCGGGAGCCATATTTTTGTGCAGCGGTAGGGCATAAACCATCAGCGTTATCAGCGACCAGGTCTCTTTCGGGTCCCAAGCCCAATAGTTGCCCCACGAGATGTTAGCCCACACCGAGCCGATGATGATGCCGAAAGTGAGGCACATCACAGCAGGGAAAAGCATATTACGCGACACTTCTGCCATACGCTCTATCTCAAGCTGCGAGTTCTTGTTGCAGATTCTGACAATCACAGCCGCCAAGCCGTTGATCAACATAAAGGCGAGCAAGGCGTAGGCTACCATGATTATCGCGACATGCAGACCGAGCAGAGGCGAAGAAAGCACCGGCATCAACGGAGTTATTTTCGGGTTTGCCGAACTCATCACAGCGACGAGCATCATCAATCCGCTGACAATCATGCCAGTGGCGATAATACTGACTCTTCCGTCTTTCTTCAAAGCCATTATGCCCGCGATGAGCAGCGACACCCACGCCATGAAATGCTGTGTCTCGGCGCTTCTCGCCAGCGGGATATGCCCGGCAACAATCCAACGTAGGATTATTAAAAATGTCAAAAATGCAAAGATTATCCAATTTATTGATACAGAGATATTTGCCAATGATTTCGGTGTCTGTTTGCCGATAGCGGTAAACACACAATACAAAACGAAGAACACCAATCCAAAGAACAATGAGAAATACGCCACGTAGTTGTATTTTGACCAGACGTTGTAGATTTTTTCAGTTTTAAACCTGAAATCTGATGGCAACGAGGTCGTTCCATCTGCTGCGACGCCGTTTTTCTTCTGATAGGCTTTAATTTTTTGAAGAGTTTCTGCTAATGTCGCATAGTCTTGTTTGACAACGAGTTCATTCAGGTAACTCATTGATTTCCTGACAAATACCCATTCGTCTTCGCTCATGTTTTCCGGGAGGTTGTCGTTAGGACTTAGCCATTTCACGGTGCCATCAGGCATCTGGCAAGGGAAAATCTTCGTCATGGCACCAGTCTGAAACGACTCGACCAGATGTTTCACTTCATCGCGCTTACTCTGTTGACGTTCAGTGCCTTTCCAATAAGTAGGGTAGAACATCCAGCCTGCCAGAATCTGCTCTGAAGTGTAGCCTTCGTAGGTCGGTTTGCCATACAGCTTGCAGGCAAAATCCTTTGCGAAGGTCTGCATCGGGGCGATTCTGCCACTGTTATAGATGTAAATGTCACCCAATTCAGCAGCGACATCTTTCGGTAAGGTCTTGAGTTCGTGGGCGTTAGCCATTGTGCCGAACATCAGCATCACAAACAGGATGACTAGACTCTTGAGCTGTTTTGGCACACGTTTTTTAATGATATTTTTAAAGAAAATGATAATCATTGAGATCGATAAAAGGATGTAACCGATGTAGGTTACAAGGATGCCCAATGGGTCGTGTTGGACGGAGAGGGTACAGCCTTTCAGGTCTTCGTCGAAATCTTCGTTAAAGAAACGGAAACTGTTGTATTTCAAGATGTTATTCATCGAAATTTTGCCTTCTTTGAGGATGCTGCCGTTGTCGGAAAGCTCCACATATGACACGTAATCGGCATGCGACATGGTGCCTGGATAGTAGACAACATCAAATTTTTTCAGGTTTACATAAAATGGCATTTGGATTTGGTTTTCACCATCTAAAAAGGTGTTAACGGGTTCATTTTCAGTAAGATGCATGCTTCCATTTTGGCTTGTGGTGAAAGTTAGGAAGCCGCCGAGCAGAATGATTAGAATTGAGGCATGAATGCCGAAAACGGGCATCTGTTGCCACATTTTCGTTTTGAAAATGTTATAAACTATAGAGGCTGCGAACACAAAAAGAAGTGTCACAAACCACCATTTGTCGTAAAAAGGTGTTTTAACCAATGTGCTGATTATCAATGTAATGATGGTGATAATCCAGATTGCGAGGGATACTTTGTTGTTTCTCATCGGGCTAACGTTTTAAATGTTTGTCAGGATCGTAGAGACGCGCAAAGCGCGTCTCTACGAATCCGCAAAATTAATGTTTTTATTTAAATCGCTTCAATAAATTTCACGACAGCGTCTCTGTCTGATTTAGATAATTCACGGAATTTCTCCACGGTGCGGCGTGCGTCGCTTTGTGGGTTTCCGTGCCACATGATGGCCTCGATGACGGTTTGTGCGCGGCAGTCGTGCAGACGGTCGCTTGAGCCGGTGCAGATTGCCGAGAGTCCGCGACCCCAGAGAGGTGTGGTGCGGCACCATCCGGTGCGTATGTCGTTCTCCATGTGGAGCTTATGCTGGATATAGTCGCTGTAAGGCCAAATCTTCTGGTGAGGATAACGCGGCAACCTTGGGTCGGCGGTCTCGAAGAAGCCTGCCGGGTCGGTAAACACATCGTCGCCGGTCTCCCATGATGGACGGTGGCAGTAGGCACAACCCAAACTGCTGAACAGCTCTCGACCACGCTGCACCTCAGGGTCATCGAGGTTGCGGGCTGCCGGGACAGCCAAGCCACGATGCCACACCATGAAGTTGACGTAGTCCTCGTCTTTCATCTCAGGAACCTTCATCGAATCAGGAATCTGATCGTTCATCATGAGGTAGTTGTAGATGTCGTTTTCCACATTACCAGTGAGGTTATACTGCGGGAAATAGCTGTAGAACTCCGCCTGGACGTCAGGGTCTTTCGAGGCTTTCAAGGCGTAGGCACCTGTCATGTAATGTCCCATCTTGGTGCGGTGCGTCACATTGGTGATGTTCCAGATGGCGTTGGCACCTGGAGCGTCCTGCAGCGGACCACGTGTGAGAGCGTAGGTGTAACGTTTCGGGTGGTCGGTGTTGCCGTACAAGCCAGTCGGCGCCCAGTCGTTGCCAGCCCACATGCCCGGGTTGATGCCGTTTTGCATGTAGCCGTCGTTGAACTCTTTCTGGTACTGAGCCTTCAACGAATCGTCAGGGATAGCGTCGATCAAGCCTGTGCCGTAGATGCCGATTGTCGACTCAAGACGGCACACGAAATCGCTGTAAGGGATAGGATTTCCGCCCACTTCGAGAGGCACATAGAATGCATCCTCTGGGATGTAAACCTCAGGATAAGTGAGGCTGTACGTCTCTCCGTCAGCAAACTGGTTACCCCATTCATCGGTGTAGCTGAGCCAGTTGATCTGGATCTTTGTCTCGTCGAGAGGTGCCTTGAAAGGCGCGACAGCCTTTGTCTGAGGCATACCTGTGTACGAGCTGAGATAGGTGTCGTTTCTGTCGGTAAACACCAGCAGATAGCCGTTGCCCCAGTCGTCGGCGCGATAGCGGTTCATGCGCATTCCGTGACCGTAGCCTGGATGGCAGGCGATGCACGAGCTGCGGATGTAAAGAGGTCCCAAGCCGTTGAACGGCTCGTTGTTCTGTGTGTAGGTGCGCTCGAAGAAATACTCGCCGTATTTGAACTGCGTCGACAGTCCTGCCTGCACTGTGGCAGGTGTCGGGTCTTCGTAAGCCGTCTGGGTGTTGTTGAATGTAGTACCCAACTCACCGCCGGCGTATGTGCCCTCCACTACAGTTGGTGTTGGTGGGGTTGGCGTCGAACCAGCAGTCTTGTTTTCCTTTTTACAGGAAGCCAATCCCAAGACCAGCGCACCAACCGCAACAAAAGTTGTTAATTGATTGAATTTAAACATATTATAGTTAGTTTAGGTTAAATGTCTTTGATGGCGTCTTTTGCCTCAGCAAGCACGTCTGACAACTCCTGGCAAGCCTCCATAGCTTCGCCTGCGCTCGGATCAGCATAATTATGCACGAAAGGTGCAGCCATGCCGTTGATTTTTGCCAAAGCATTGTCGATAGCATTGACGATTCTGTCATCCAATGCTGTATTAATACTTCTTACGTAAGCGTGCAATGATTTATTCTCATCACGTTCGCCTTCGTTGCCGCCCATGTAAGCGTTTTTAATAGAGGTAATGTTGTCGTAGAAATCGATGATTGACTTCTGGCTGTAAGGTGATTCGACGTATGTCGGGTCTTCGCCGGTGTGCGGTTTGCCGATTTTTGATGTTCCGACCTCGTCGGAGATGTCGATGCTGCCGTCGATGATCGACTGAAGTGCCTGGGTGAGTGTGACATAGGTGCTTCCTGCCTTTCCGGCGTTCTGCATGTTCTCGCTATAGCTGAAGTCGCCGCCGTTGACGGTGGTGTTGAACTCGAGTTCTTCCATCTTCTCGCGATGCGATGCAGGAGCGTTGTCGCCGAGCCAGCTCACCTCGAGTTGGAAGCAGCGGTTGCGGAGGTCGCCCGACACTGCAACAGCGTAAATCATATCGTCGTTGGTAAGATCAGCGACATTTCTTGGCTGACCGTCACGGAAGAGCACGTATTCAATGCCATGGAAGCCGAGAAGAGCGTTGCCGAGCTGCTCGCCAGCAACCACGTCACCGTCTTCAGAATCCAGAGCTGCAATCATGCTCGGACTTGCCATGAGGTTGTTGAAAGCGTCTTCGTCGAGCGGCCATGAGTCGATGTGCGGGTCGATGCCGAAGTCGGAGGCGGCACCAAAAAGAAACGCCTCGCTCAATTCCCACCATTTGCGGGCTTCGAGGAATGTGACGCAAGCTGTGTTGACATTGTTCTGATTCATGTCGGTTTTCAAAGCTTTAAGGTCGTCGACAAGCTGGTCGGTGTAGCTGGCAAGCTTGGTGTAAGTCGGGCTCACCGTATGGTCAAGAAACTGGTTGATGATTTCAGTTTTGACAGCATCAGTGTCGGTTGTAGGTTCTGTGGTGGTTTTGCTGCTTTTTTTGCAAGCGTTAAAAGTTAATGCCAACAGCGCTGTGGCTGTCATGAGCATTGCGGTTTTAAAAAGTTTGTTCATTGTATTATTTATTTGTTAAAGAATCCGCTGTAAGCGACGCCTAATGATATCATCGGCTCGTTGTTGTATTGTTCTTTCAAGAATCTTTCTGAAAATTCCGCTTTCACAACCACCTGTTTTATCGGATAATAGTTAAATCCGAGGGTCATCACATGGCGTTCTGTCCAGTCGTACATGGTGATTGCCGAAGCGTAAGGGATGTAGCTGTCGTAATAGTCATATCTGCCGAACACAAAAAGCTGTCGCTCGCCAGCCCTTTTTATATTATGGAAGATATCGTAGCCGATTTCACTGCCTATTGCCACTGCTTCTTCTCCGACGAGAGAGCGAGGATATGGCGAGAAGCTCTGGTGGTTCTGATTTTTGTTGTAAGCCGAGATGATGTCGGCATCGTTGAGATGACCGTAGTCGAAGTTACCTCTTATAATAAGGCCGTATGCCTTGTAGTCAAACTCGGCAGTGCCTATAAGCACTGTGCCTTTCACATCTTTATATTTATCGGCTTCGTTGGTGACTATGTCGTTGTTAAACGAGTTTCCGATATAGCCGCTCACGCCAATGTGCAGGTTCTTAATCGAATAATTGTCAATGCGCAAGGCACCTGCGAGCTTGTTAGCCACCTTAAACTCATACGGTGATGCGCAGCCGTTTTTCACCCAGTTGGCGTTGTTGAACATATTGGAATTCAAGCCCGGTACCACTACGGCTTCGTAGCTCCATTTGCCGAATCTTCCCCAGATGCTTACGCCCGTTTCATGCCAAGTGTTCGGCATGATGGTGAACTCGCCTTCAGGACGATAGCAGGTGAAAAACTCCGTCGGCAGGTGAGCATTGTTGGTTTGTCCGACAGGCACGATGATATGTCCCATCCTGATATTCAAAGCTTTACAGAACGATTTCTGAATCCAGAACTGTTCAAGAGCGACCTCACCGCCACGTTCTATCTCGTGCTCGAATTCGCCCGTCTCTTCGGCTTCTATCTCCACCGCCACCTCGTTGCCGCCGTGCTCAAACTCAATTTCGCTGCCCATCGTCCAGCCGTGACCGAAGTCATAGCCTAAAAAGATGACCACATGCGGAAGGTCGACTCTACCATAACCTGGAGAATCTTTGTAGCGGTCGGGATGCGAGTAGCGAAACATGTTATCGCTATAAAAGGTGCGGGTGTAAACCGCCTCGCCGTAGCCTCCGATTGTCAGTCGTGATTTTGTAACTTTTTGATTTTCAGCAGGAATAGTGTCGTTTTCGGCAGCTTTCAAATCTTCCGTCAAGGAGAAGGAAATCAAAGCTGTTAAAGCAAAAAATGATAATAAAAACCTTTTCATTTCCTAAAAAATAACCTAATAATTCATGATGCGAAAATACTTCACATCACAAAGCGCCAGGGTCATCATTTTTAGGGATTTTTAGCTTCGGGAGTCATCATTTTGGGGGATTTTAAAACATTGAAAACTTTTGTTGTAATTTTTTCATATCTTTGCAAAAAATAATTAACATGAAAACACTTGTAGTTTACTTCTCGGCTACCGGCACAACAAAAGCCGCAGCTCAACGTCTGGCTAAAGAATTCAATGCCGACCTGAAGAAAGCTTATCCGCAATATACTTGGGGCGAAAGTAGGTTGATGAATAGGTAAATGATGATATGAACTACTTCATCGTTAATGCCTTCACAGACAAGCCTTTCGGCGGAAATCCCGCAGGAGTGGTGCTGCTTGAGTCGGATGCTTTTCCGAAAGAGGAGCTGATGCAGAAGATAGCAGCAGAGTTGCACTATTCGGAGACGGCTTTCGTGCGGCGCGACGGCGAAAAAGAGTTCACCATCCGCTATTTCACGCCTAAAGGCGAAGTGGAGTTATGCGGTCACGCCACCATCGCCTCGTTTTTCCTTCTTCACAAAAAGGGACTGGCATCGGGGCAATATCTCTGCCACACTAAAGCTGGCGACATTACTGTCGAAGCCGGTGAAAAAGTGCTGATGCAGATGGCTAAGCCGCGCATTGTAGCAACGATTGCTGAAACCGAGGAAGTTTACAGGGCTTTAGGAATAATCACAACTCCAAACTTCAAACTCCAAACTTCAAACTTTCCAGTTCAAATTGTCTCTACAGGCCTCCCCGACCTCATGATTCCGCTGCCCGATGTAACAACATTGCAGTCGCTGCAACCTGATATGGAGGCCATTGTCGAAATTACAAAGAAATACGATGCCGTGAGTTTCCATGTCTTCGCCTTCGGTAACGACGGCTATACCGCCCATGTGCGCGACTTCGCTCCATTGTACGACATCCCGGAGGAGTCGGCAACTGGCACTGCCAATGCCTCGCTGACATATTATTTGCAACAAAACGGACACATCTCCACAGATGCAGAGTGCACCTTCATCCAAGGCGAAGCAATGGAACGGCCTTCAATTATTGTCACTCGCATCCAATCTGATGGAAACGTCTTCATCGGAGGCACAGCGGTGGTTTGTGCTTTTGCCACTTTTGCAGCAATACAGGAAGGACATTTCATAAGAACAAAATAATTTTTCATATCTTTGCAGTTCCATTTAAAACTATGAAAAATGAAAAAACTTGCAGAAAATCCTTTGTTTGTATTCCTTAGCGGATTGATTTTAACCGCTGTGGTTTATTTTGTCTCGATTTTTATGGGGCATCACTGGCAGCTGAACTCAAGCATCGTCGAAGATTCGGTCCTGAATCATGGCACGATGCTGATTTTGTCAATTTTGCTGATTTTAGCCTTCAAAAAGCAGGTCAAATATCGCATCGCGATGCCGAAATTAAACCAGATCTTCAAGCCGATACTGTTCGGAATCCTTTGCGCTGTGGTGATAAACGTGGTCATGAACATCATCTCTGTCGTTGTCACCGGCTCGGTGCAGACCCATCCTTTGATGAAAAACACCACGGTTTTGAAAAATTTCCTGTCGGTTTTTATCCTTGCCAGCATAGGGGAGGAGTTCCTTTTCAGAGGGTTCTTCCAAAACTACCTGAAGCCGCTCAGCAACTGTGGATTTAAGGTTTTTAAAAGAAGAATAAGCTTGCCGGTGTTGATAAGCGCCCTGACTTTCAGCGCAGCACACTTGGTGCTTCTCGCCTCGGGTGTCGACATGATGTTTATCATCAGAGTCCTCGTCTTCACCTTTGTTTTAGGCTTAATTGCTGGTTATTATCAGGAAAAACACGACAACCACATCTTCGCCATATTTGTTCACATGGCAGGTAACCTGATGGGGCTGGTTTCGGTGATAATGATGACAATGAGTTTTAATGCGCAGAACAAACCCACCGGCGAGGCTTTCGACCTCACAAAGCAGGGTGCGCATTATGTATTCACGGCCAGCATAAACGGCACAGCCGACGCCACCATCCTTGTGGAATCGGGCATTCCGGCTCTGCTTGCCGACTCGGCATACGTTTTCAATAATGGCGTTTTTTCGGATTTGACTCTGACACCGACCAGCGGTAAGGAGAAAATAGACCTTGGCGGACGCGTCTATAAGATCACACACAAGGCTAACGGAACGGTGCGGATTGGCAACAATACATCTTTTAATGGCGATGTCTTTGTTTTGTCGAATTACGATTACGGAAACTATGAAATGGCGGTGCCGGTGATGTATCTGTACAACGACCTCGACAGAGGCAGCCGCATCGTCAACCTCAACCTTGGTAACCAACGGATGCAGATGCTAAGTAGAAAAGCGCTCATCACTAAAAAAGCAAGTTATTCGAAAAGCACGATGAATACCGACACATACATGAATATGTTTGCTGTCGAGACCAGCGCGACGCTCGATGACGGGATAAAACCCAGGACGCTCAGCGGCAATTTCCTCATCGATTTTGGCAATCCGGAGCTGTTGTTCCTTATAGAGCAGACCAATGAGGTTCAGCAGTTTCTTGCCGACAATGCCGATCTTGAACTGCATGAGGCTGTCGCCCCAAACGGTCAGGTTGTTGGACAATACATCATCACTGAACAGTGTCAGCTTGGTGGCATCACTTTCCCTGATGCTGTAGTCGTCATCACAAAAAATCTGCCATTAATCACAACACCCGGCAACATCGGACTAAAGTTTTTCGAAAAAACCGACGCGGTATTCGATTTTGACAAGTCGGTGGCATATATGAAATAAAAAAGCGCCAAACTTTTTATTTTGTCTACCGATTCATCGTCCGTTCCGCAAGTCTTATCGACAACATTGAAATTGGTATCGTCAAAAGCAACACAACTACCAGCATCGGGACGTTGTTGATCACCGGTTTCATCATCTCATCATAACCTGCAGGCATTTCTTCGACGGCAGCTGCAAGAGAGCCGGCAGTATCGGTCCACCAATGCATGGTGTAGGCAAAGAATGAGAAGGCAAATGGCACAAAGCCCCAACGGACGCCTTTCTTCGTGTTGTATCCCAAGAAATATCTTAGGATTTCAGAAAGTGCGGTCAAGATAATAAATCCGACGACGAGCGTCAAATCTGCTTCACCTGCCAAAAGGAACAAAACCAAGATGAATCCGTTCAAGAAAGTCGGCACTCCAAATCCTTTAATAATTCTCGAAGTGTAAAGATACACAAAGGCGAACAACAGCGGCAACAATGCGCCGATATAAGCATAACACATCGGATGAATAATTCCGCTCGTTGCTCCTAAAATAAAGATTGCGAGATAGGCAATCCCCATCAACAAAAGTTTTAATACGTTTTTCATTTTATTAAGTTTTAATAACAATATTTCAATTTAAACCATACTTCGCTGTTGTGTTCATATCTTTTGAACATTCCGGCGTCAGCATAAAAATAGTCATAACCAATGAGCACGTGTATCTGGTCGGTGGCTGCCCAGTCGGCGCTGAGGCGGTTGAAGACGCCCAAGTCTTTGACGTCGGCGTAGGCGAAGGTGGAAAGTGTCAGCGCGTTGTTCAACAGGGTTTTGGAGACACGCAGCGTTGCCAGTGCGGCCTCTTCACCTTCTCCAAAAGTCTGGTAATACTGCACCGAGACATTCCAGTCGGCGCCCGGATACCAGTCAAGGCCAGCCAAGGCATTGCCAAGATGGTTGCCATGGTCGTCGATATAGTCGGCCATCTCGCCACGGAAGACGAAATCACCGAATGGCACCGACACGTCGCCGCCGAGTGCTGTGATGCGATGATAGCCCAGATGGTCGTCGACAAGCTCAGGTATCTTGCTCCATGTGCGCAGTGCCATCAGCGAGAAGTCGACGCCACCCAGGAAGCAGCTGAAGCGGCCTCCATATTCCATATTCTCGATGGTCTTGTCGGGTCTCACCTCAGGAGGCAGAGGTCCCATTGACCATGGGTTCAGGGAGTCAGTAGGTATCTTGAAGAACTCCGGTATCGGCACTGCGACAGCCTCGAGGCTCCAGGAGTTGTGCAGATATCGCACGCGCAATGCTCCCACAGGGACGCGGATGTCGTCATAATCTTGAGCCAGAAACTCGGTATAGTCCATAGGGGAAATCAGGTCGGTGACGCGTATGCCATCGGCGACGCCCCAGGTGACTATCTGGTTGCCAGCCCTGATGTCCCAACTCGGATTGCCCCAGTAGGCGTAGGCCTCGCGCAGCTGGAATCCCGACTGTTCGTTGAGCAGGGCGTTGTAGATGAGGTTAGCCGACACAAAGGCGCCGCCGCCGTCTTTCTCGAGGCGCAGCTCGCCTCTGACACGTGAGCGTGACGACATCCAGTCGTTGGGCGCCTCGGTGCGCATGGCATGATAGGTGTCGACAAACCCCTTGACGGAGACATCCATGCCATCCTGCGCCGAGACTGTTGCCGCCGTGCAGAGCACGGCGGCAACTCCAAGCAAAATTGATTTTAAAGTAGTACTCATAATCCTTTCTCCAGTTTCGCCACCGTGAACATGTTCTTGTCCACCTCGATGTTGTATCTCGGATTGCTCACGACGATTTGTGTGCTGTGGCCGTTTTGCACGTTTTTCATCTCCATCTTCATGATGGTCCAAAAGCCTTCAACTTGCTGCAGGTCGAGCACTGTCATAACACGATGCAGCTTGTTCAGCTTATCGTAAAACTCCACATAGACGGCGGCGGCGCAGTCCTGGCGTATCCAGCTCACCTTGCGGCTGTATATCTCGCGTGTATCGACAGGAACCGACTCCACCACCCAACATTGATGACCGTCGCGCATCTCTTCGCGCAAAAGAGTGTGGGTGTCTTCATCGACATTACGGCCGCCCATGTCGTCGTAGGTGAAATCGGTACCCATGAAGTAATCGGTTTTCGACGATGCGCCGCTGATTCGACGTGTCTTCTTCATCGCAGGCAGGTAAAGCCATTTATCGTCGTCCTTGCCGGTCTCGTCGTAGTCCCAGGTGAGGAATCCCGTGCCTTTCACATCGCCGGGATAGGTGAAAAACATGATTTTCTTGGTGTCTTTGCCCTCGTCCATAGCCCACGAGACCATCTTGCGTTCGCGCTGGTCGCCATTTTTCTTAATAAGAGTGAGCTGCATCTCCGCATAACGGGTGTCGCCGTCGGGACGGTCTTTCACACGTTGGGCGATGTCGCGTCCGGTCTGGGCGCTGGCTAATGTCGCGACAGCGACGAACAATGCTGTCAGAATGATATTTCTTTTCATATTATTACGTTTTTAAAATTATAAATTGATTTTATTTTTCTTTACCAAAAACATTGAATCTCTTGACCAAAAGCGGTGTGATGAACAAGTCGGCGAGCAATGCCGAGATGATGCCTATGACAGCCAGCACTCCGAAGTTGATGCACATGGCGCATGCCGATGTGGCGAAGCACGCAAACACAGCAGAGGTGACGATGGATGTGGTGACGATAGCCACGCCCACGACTCTGAAAGTACGACGTATAGCCTCTGTATAATTAGGTGTACGGTCGAACTCGAGTTTTGAGTGGTTTATGAAGTGGATAGTGTCGTCGACAGCCATACCCAGCATCATAGGGATGAGCGTTGCCGTCATCATATCCAATGGGATGCCCGCCCAGCCCATGAAGCCGCCCACGAAGATCGCAGGCATGAGGTTAGGGATGAGACCTATCAAGCCGACGCGCACGCTCTGGAAGGCTATCATCAGGATGATGGCGATGATAAGCACCGAGATGAGGAACGACTGCATCTGACCACGCACCAGATACTGCATCATGGTGGTGTACTGCGGGATGTTACCCACAGCCGTCACGGTGACGCCAGGGAACATCTCAGCAGTCTTTTTGGCGATGTCGTTGAGTTCGCGTTCCACCTCAGCGGAGTTGAAGTCAGAGATCTCGACCATCATGCGCAGACGACGGTAACCGTAGTCCATCCAGTATTCAGTCTCGGAGCCGCCGGCGTTCTCGTAAAGCACCAGCATCTGCGCCACCTCCTCCTCAGTGTCAGGGATGCGATAATATGCCTTGTCGCCGCCGTTAAGCGTCTGATTCAGGTCTTTGAGGATATCCAGGATAGAGTTGGTGCGTTTGGTAAGCGGATAGGTGCCTATCAGGTCCTCCAGCTGCTCGAGTTTATGCAGGTTGGCAGGCTGCTTGGCGTCGTCCTCATTAGCAAACTCCATCACGAGGTCGTATGAATACAAGGCACCCAGCTCGCTGCGTCCCACTGTCAGAACGTCTTTCACATAAGGGACGTTGATGCCCATGGTCTTCTCGATGTCGAATGCAGGCTCAATCTTCCACAGTCCGATGCCAAAGGCGACGCACACCACAGCAAACACTGCCACAATGGTCTTGGAATGTTTGAAGGTGAAGATATTGAGTCGCTCCATAGCACGGCTCAGGCGGGTACCGCCTGAGCCGTCGATACCGCGTTTAGGCTGCTTGTCCTTGCCAAACGACAACAACACAGGAGCCATCAGCAAGGTGGTGAAAAGAACAAACAAAACTGTCAATGAGCTTGTCATTCCGACGCATTTCATCGGTCGGATAGGAATCACCATAAACGACATCAGGGAAATCACGGTAGTCAAGCCGCAGAACACCACCGACCAGCCTATCTCGCTGACGGTCTCTACAACGGCTTGTTTACGCTTGCCGTGCAGCCTCATACGTTGGTTGAAATAGGAGAATATGTGAATATTGTATGCTATCGCCACGGCAAAAGCCAAAATCGCCGGTATCATCAGCACGGTGCTGTCGACATACATTTGGGTGTAACCTGCGACGCCGAATGTCAACACCACGCCGCCGATCACAGCGAGAAGCGGACAGACGATGCCACGCAGCGAACGGGTCATCAACAACATCACGATGATGCAGATGATGGCGGCAATCATCACCAGTCGTCCCATCTCCTGTCCGATGTACGCCGACTTCTGCTGTGTCACATACGGCATGCCTGTAGCACGCGGATGCAGCGAGGCGTATTTCTCTTTCGTGATGATACGGCTCACCTCCTCACCTGTCACGATGTCGGGCGACACGTTGCCTGTCTTTTTCCACTCTTCTTCCGAAGGGAAGGCACGCAGCTTCAAAAGCGTCCAGGCGTTCTTTCCGTCTTTGGAGATGAGCTTACGCGCGACATGGGGCTTGCTATAAGCAAGAGACCGAATCTGCTCCATCTCTGGCGACCCGGTCTCTGGTATCTCGTCTGGGACTATCTGTACGATTTCCATCCCATCGTCCGAACCCAGCATAAACTCAAGGTCAACCAGCGAAGTGATCTTATCAGCGTAAGAAAGCGAGTCGAGCAGCTCGTTGCCTAACTCACGTAAGATGGTAAGATTCTCTTTCGTGAAATGATCGTCACATTCAGTGAGGATA
Source organism: uncultured Bacteroidales bacterium (assembly GCA_905234275.1). Lineage (GTDB taxonomy): Bacteria > Bacteroidota > Bacteroidia > Bacteroidales > F082 > Limimorpha. Next base: position 89,088 of record CAJOHD010000006.1, read on the forward strand.
CCAATGAAATAATCATTGCCGAAATTGGCTTTAAACTCGTTGGTTTTCACCAACATAGGGTCTCCTTCGATAAAATAGTCGTCGAAGGATGTCTGCTGTACCATCTTTGACATGCCGTGAAACGACACGACCAAGATTACCGCAAAGAGTGCAATGGCGGCCCAGCGCCATCTCAGAAGGAAGGCGGCATACCTTCCGAAGTGTTCGTTGATCTTATGTGAATTCATAGTTTTTATGTTTTAAATTTTTTTGCAAAAGTACGACCTTGGATAATTAACAAACATCATCATTTTTAGTGATTTTCAAGCTTTTTTTATCACAACATTTAATGAATGATGTTCAAAAAGAGGTGAAAAATAATACAGCTATCGCACGATTTCATTATCTTTGCATTCTGATTAACAAAGCAATTTCAAACAAACCATGGAATATATCAAAGTAACAAAAGAAAACATCGAGCAAGAGCATATCTGCTGCGCGATTTCAAACAACAAGGATGTTCAGGTGGCATCGAAAAAAGCATGGTTGGCAGAACGTTTCGACGAAGGCCTGGTGTTTCTGAAAAGCGTAGAGCGAGGGAAATGCTTTATCGAGTATCTCCCTGCCGAGAATGCTTGGAACCCGATTGTGGCCGAAAATTACATGTATATCGACTGCCTATGGGTATCTGGCAGTTTCAAGGGAAACGGCTACTCAAACGACTTGCTCAACGAATGTATTCGCGACAGCAAGGAAAAAGGAAAGAGCGGATTGTGCATCCTCTCATCGGCAAAGAAAAAGCCATTTTTAGCCGACCCGAAATATCTGTCACACAAAGGATTCACGGTTTGTGACGAGGCTGACAACGGCATCCAGCTTTGGTACCTGCCTTTTGCTAAAAACGCTAAGGTTCCGAAATTCAAGGAGTGCGCCAAGCATCCGCATACCGAAGAAAAGGGATATGTGCTGTATTACACCAGCCAGTGTCCGTTCAACGCCAAGTATGTTCCTGTTCTTGAAGCCGTAGCTAAGGGAAAGGGAGTGTCGTTCAAAGCCATTCACTTGCAGAGCAAGTCGGAGGCACAAAATGCCCCTACACCCATCACCACATACGCTTTCTTCCGTGACGGCGCATATTTGACCAACGAGCAGATGAACGACAAGAGGTTCTTGAAAGTTATTGATGAGGTTTAATTATCTTTGCAAAAAATATCAATCATGAAAAAACTTTTAATCATCCTTGCAGCAATATTAGGCCTAAATATTACTGCATATTCACAAGAAAATAACAAAAAAGACATGAAAACACTTGTAGTTTACTTCTCAGCAACTGGCACAACAAAGGCCGCTGCACAACGTCTGGCTAAAGAATTCAACGCCGACCTTTACGAAATCACACCTGAGGTGCCTTACACCGCCACCGACCTCGACTGGCGCGACAAAAACTCACGCTCAACCATCGAGATGAAAGACAAATCATCACGTCCGGCAATAAAAGGTCATTGCGACAACATCGCCGACTACGACGTGGTGTGGATTGGCTTCCCGATTTGGTGGTACACGGCTCCAACTATCGTCAACACCTTCATCGAGGCACATGACCTCAGCGGCAAAACTCTCAACGTATTCGCTACCAGCGGCAGCAGCGACGTGAAGGGCTCCTACAACGACCTGAAGAAAGCTTATCCGCAGTATACTTGGGGCGAAAACAGGCTGATGAATAAATAATGTATAAAATGGGTACCACTATAGGTCTTTTGATACCGCTTCTTGGCACCATGCTCGGTGCGGCGTTTGTCTTCTTCATGAAGAAAGACATGTCGCCACGACTGCAGAAGTCGTTGCTTGGCTTCGCTTCGGGCGTGATGGTGGCCGCCTCGGTGTGGTCGCTGCTCATCCCGTCGATCGAGATGGAGGCCGGAGGGGGCGCATGGTCGGTGTTGCCCGCAGCGATAGGATTTCTCGCAGGTGTAGGCTTCCTGCTGCTTTTAGATGAGCTCACGCCTCACCTTCATCTAGGAGCCAACACTCCTGAAGGACCGCGTTCGAAGCTGTCGCGCACCGCGATGCTGGCGTTGGCTGTCACCATCCACAACCTGCCTGAGGGCATGGCTGTCGGCGTGGTGTTCGCTGCCGCCTCGCAGGGTGTCGGCGACGTCACGATAGCCAGCGCGATAGCCGTCTCACTCGGCATCGCCATACAAAACATACCCGAAGGCGCCATCATCTCCATGCCGATGTGTGCCGAAGGCAACAGCAAGGGACGTTCGTTCCTCCTCGGATCGCTCAGCGGCATCGTCGAGCCGCTGGGCGGTCTGGCAGTGGTGCTTTTAGCATCATGGCTCACCCCTATCCTGCCTTATATGCTCTCCTTCGCCGCCGGCGCAATGTGCTACGTGGTGGTCGAAGAACTGATACCCGAGGCATCGTCAGGTGAGCATTCCAACCTATCAACAATAGGCTTCGCTATAGGTTTTGTATTAATGATGATTTTAGATGTTGTAATGGGATGATTTTTTTATTATCTTTGCAGAACATTTTAAAACCACAAAGCTTATAGTTCATTATGATTAGTTTTTCAAGCGTTCTAACTGCAATATTGACCTTGATGGCGGGCATAGGCGTGTTCCTTGTAGCCTGCCAGATGATGAGCACCCATCTCGAGGCGGTGTCGTCGAAAAGGTTGAAGCAGCTGTTTTCAAAGACAGGAAAAAGCAAGTGGCTCGGCGTAGGCATCGGCACAGTGGGCACTGCCGCCATTCAGAGTAGCGGCGCCGTCACAGTGATGGTGATAGGCTTCGTCAACGTGGGCATACTGTCGTTGACACAAGCTGCCACCATCATCTATGGAGCCAACATCGGTACCACAGTTACTGCACAACTGGTGGCGTTGGGAATGTTCGGCAAGAACAGCATCTCCACGACAATCATCTTTGCGGCCTTTGCAGGCATCGGAGCGTTTATGACGCTGTTCAGCAAACGCAATATCACCAAGCAGATCGGGGGCATACTGACAGGCTTCGGAATGCTGTTTGTCGGTCTCTCGATGATGGCAAACGCCATGGATGAATTTGCCGCTCTCGACGCTGTAAAACAGTTTCTTGCAAGCATCAACAATGCCGTGCTGCTGGTATTGGTCGGCGCCATCCTGACAGCCATCATACAATCCTCGTCGGTGATGACATCCATCGCAATCACTATGGTCGTCTCGGGCTTGGTGACGCTCGACCAAGGCATCTACCTGACGATGGGTAGCAACATCGGCTCATGCGTGGTCGCCATCATCGCCGGCGTGACGAGTGGCACATCAGCGAAACGAACAGCCATGATACACCTGATTTTCAATATCATGGGTGTGGCGATCTTCATGCTGATAGGATTCCTGTTACGCGTGACAACAGGCAATGAATGGACGTTTGGAATTCTGTTTGACAGGATGTTCCCTTCAGCGCCTCAAATACAGCTCGCTATGTTCCACACCATATTCAACATCAGCACCATGTTGGTAGCCATGCCGTTGACAAATGCCTTGGTGAACTTGGCTTGCCGTATAGTGAAAGAATCGCCTGAAGAAAAAAGCGACGAGCCTCATCTGCGTTATCTCAACGAACAGATGCTGAGCACACCTGTAGTCGCCATCCGTCAGCTGAAGGCCGAAATCGAGAATATGGCAGAACTCGCCATACAGAACTTCCAAAGGTCGATTCATATCATCACCACCATGGACTACAGCGAGGTGGAACAATTCCGAAAAACCGAGATATTGCTGAATTATCTTAACAAAGAACTGGTTGATTATTCGGTAAAGCTTTCCGGCAAGAGCCTCAACAGTTTTGACCAACGTTATCTTATTACAACCATACGCACCGTGAGTGACCTCGAGCGCATCGGCGACTACGCTGAAAACATCGTCGAATATGCCGACGCACTCAAAGGACAGAACGCTAAATTCTCTGATGATGCCGTGGTGGAGATCAAGAAGATGGAGCAGCTTATCGTGGATCTGTACAAGGAGACTATGCTCGCTTACCACAAGCTCGACCACGAGGCTCTCGAACGCGCTGACATGATCGAGGATTCTATCGATGACTACACAGACCTGATGGAGCAACACCATATCGAACGCCTTGTGCGTGGAGTGTGCACGCCATCAGTAGGAGCGGAATATCTGTCGCTGGCACAGAACTCCGAGCGTGTGGCCGACCACCTCACCAACGTCGGCAAGACGATTCTTAATCTCTAAAATCTCGTTATGAACTACTTCATCGTTGACGCCTTCATCCAAGGCGAGGCAATGGGACGGCCTTCGGTCATCGCCACCCGCATTCAATCTGATGGAAACGTCTTCATCGGAGGCACCGCTGCTATTGTTGCTGAAGGAAATTTTTCATATCTTTGCAGAAACATTTAGGATAGTGACTCAAAAAGACAACAAAGGCCTGGATTATCCATACATGGCGTTTATGGTTGTCGTCTGCACCATCGGTCTCTGTCTGCTGCAAATCATTGTTTTACAAAAGATTGACGCCTTCACGGTCAACCTCACATACAATCTGGAACCGGTTTACAGCATCATTATCGCCATGATTATTTTCAACGAATACCAAGAGCTGAACTTCTCGTTTATCCTCGGCATCGCACTCATCATCATATCGGTGATGCTTCAAACCTGGTCGAAATTGAAGGTAAAAAGTTAAAGCGAATTACAATAAAAAAATAAAAAATGACCTGGACAATAATAATCATCGAAACAATAATCCTGACGGCGGCTTTTACGGCAATGATTCTGATTCCGCTGATCAAAAATCCTGTGTGGTGGATCGCAGATTACCCGGAGGACATTCAGGAGGAGTATTTCAAAACCCACGAGCGCATACCATCAAAATTTTTCACTCCGACAGTGTTATTGAAGAAAGGAATGGCGCTACTCATCGCACTCGCTCTGTTACTTGTAGTGGTTAAGTTGGCTGGTGCTTATGATTTCTGGTCGGCGTTAGGAGTGGGCTATGGAATATGGCTTTTCATCGACTGGTACGACTGCTTTTTTTTGGACTGGGTGTTGTTTGCGAATATGAAAAAGGTTCGACTTCCTGGCACCGAACACATGGACGAGGCATATCACCAAAAGAAATATCACTTCATTCAATCCTGCTGGGGTATGCTAATAGGACTGATACCTTGCCTTATCGGAGCAGGAATTTATTCGTGGTTAATATGTTAAATAGATAGCATGAAAAAAGCATTACTAATCGCATTTGGACTGCTTAGTTTGGGGCTTGGAGCCTTGGGTGTAGTGGTACCAGGACTGCCAACAACGCCATTTCTTTTGTTGGCTTCATGGTGTTTCTACCGCTCATCGCAACGGTTGCAGGACTGGCTTTTGAAGTCATGGCTGGGCACCTACATCCGCAGCTATCACCGTCGCGGCGGAATGACAATTGCGCAAAAAGCCGGTGCCTGCGGCATCATGGCGGCGATGGTGTTGCTCTCCGTTTTCTTCTTTATTCCAGAAGGCTCAGTAGCCAGAGTAATTGTTCCCATTGCCGGCGCCATAGGTGTTATGGTTGTAATCTTTGCAGTGCCAAATGCAAAAAAAGAAGATTAGACGTCAAGATTATCGGCAGATAATTAAAACATTTTCATTATCTTTGCAGCAAGTAGGTAAATAGAAATAAATTTAATAGATATGAGAGTTTTCATTTATATTTGGATGATTGTTCAACTGGTTTTGTTAGTAATTGGTGGGGTGTGGACTTTTATTGACAGAAAGAATGAAACCCGCAAGAAAACCCCAATGATTCTCATTGCAATCGGTAGTTTTATGGTGGCAATCTCCTTTCTGGTTTTACTGCCAATACTGGAGAAATAGGATATATCGTTAATAATGGTTGAAGGGGCTTTTAAATAATCATCCAATATACCTCTCGACCCAGCTATTTCCCCAAATACTCGCTATCGTGAGGCTCAGGAATGGAACGAAAAGAAGCTGATGACCACCTCGTGCTGTCCATCGTTTGTAAGCTTCGTGGAGAAAAACTTCCCCGAACTGAAGCAATACATCTCTTCCTCGGTGTCGCCAATGGTGGAAACCGCTCGCCTCATCAAGAAATCCGACCCGACGGCCAAGGTCGTCTTCATAGGCTCTGCACCTCGAAAAAGTTGGAATACAGGCTCGAAAAGACCCGCGGTGCCATCGACAGTGTCATGACGTTTGAAGAGCTGCAAGCCTTCGTTGATGCTCGTAGCATCGACACCAATCCGATGGTGGGGATGGAGATGTTGGGACGTTGAAAAAAGTTGTTTTTCTTTCTCCTTTTGGAGAAAATTTGTATCTTTGTATTTTTTTAAGTAGAACATATATAAAAACATTGCTTATCAACGTTAGTCTCAACGTATTGGTCAAAAACATATAAAACAATGGACAAAAACGAGCTCTTAGCATCCATGTCGGACAGTTATGCAAAACTGAACGAGCAAATCGGCAAAATGACGGATGACGAACTGAATGCGACCTTCCAGTTTGCCAATGACCCCAAAAAATGTGGTGCACGGTGGATTTATGACCAATGTGCCCGCGACCTACTCACACACCTTTATGAATGGCAAATACTGATGCGCGAATTTGTGGACAACATCCGCAAAGGCCATCAAAAGGACTATCTGCCTGACGAGTACCGCAAAAACTACCACGAGATGGACAAGATGTTGGTGGAAAAACATCAGAGCACTTCGTTGAAGGAGGCGCAGCGGCATCTGGAGCAGACCCATAACGAAATGATTCAGCTGGCAGGCAGTTTATCTGAAGAGGAACTTTTCACCAAGGGCTACTACAAGTGCACCTACACCACCGATATGGCAGCTTATTTCACAAGCGTCACCACAAGTCCTTACAAGCAGGCCTTGAAGATGTTGAAAACGCATCAAAAATATTTGAAAAAGAAATAAACCAAGATTAAAATGAAAAAGATTATTATTTTGGCAGCCGCGGCACTATTAATGGCCGCCTGCAGCAACAAACAGGAAACAAAAAACAACGACAATATGAAACAAGAACTAAACCTAACACAGGAGTGGGACAAGGTGTTCACGCTGAGCGACAAAGTGAACCACCGCAAGGTGACGTTTGAAACACAGTACGGTCTGACTTTGGCAGCAGACCTCTATACACCAAAGGATGCCGAAGGCAAATTGGCGGCTATTGCCGTGAGTGGTCCTTTTGGCGCCGTCAAGGAGCAGTCGAGCGGACTCTATGCCATGAAGATGGCAGAGCGAGGTTTCGTGACGCTGGCTTTCGACCCGTCGTACACCGGCGAAAGCAGCGGTGAGCCTCGCCGTACAGCCTCGCCCGACATCAACACGGAAGACTTCATGGCTGCCGTTGATTTCCTTTCAAAACAAGACAATGTGGATGCTGAAAAGATAGGCATCATCGGTATCTGTGGCTGGGGTGGCATTGCCCTCAACGCTGCCGCCGCCGACACTCGCATCAAGGCTACCGTGGCCAGCACGATGTACGACATGACCCGTGTCAGCGGCAATGGCTACTTCGACAGCGAAGACAAGGAAGAGTCACGCCACGCAGCCCGCGAGGCCCTCGCCAAACAGCGTCTTACCGACCCGATGGCGATGGCAGGTGGTGTCATCGACCCGCTGCCCGAGGATGCTCCGCAGTTTGTGAAGGACTACCACGCCTATTATAAAACCCCGCGCGGCTACCACAAGCGCAGCGGCAACAGCAACGACGGCTGGCGCGTCATCGGCACACAGGCTTACGCCAACAGCCGTTTCCTATATTACATCAACGAGATCCGCTCTGCCGTCATGGTGATGCACGGCGAGAACGCCCACTCGCGCTATTTCGGCGAAGCCGCATACAAATACATGGTGGAAGGCCAAGCAGAAGGCTACAACTTCATCGGTAAGCCGAATCCTGTGCCCGAAAACAAGCAGCTGCTCATCATACCTGGAGCCTCGCATTGCGACCTTTACGACGGTGGCGAGGGTAACTATATCCCGTGGGATACGTTGGCAGAGTTTTTCAGGACAAATCTGAAATAAAGCCACAAAAGGAAGAAACTCAACTAACATGAAAAAGCGCATCGTAACAATTATCCTTATGGCACTTTCCACATTGCCCACATTGGCACAAATCGACCTGCACAGCCACGCCGTCACGCAGGGCTACCTCGACTACATCAAAGCCAACGGCGCCGAGATGGACGAGGGTTTTCCCATCCCCAGTTGGGATGTTGAAAAACATATCGCCTTCATGGACAAGGCCGGTATCCAAACCGCCGTGCTGACGATGCCTGCCCCGCAGCCTTTCTTCTGTGATGCGGAGGCTTCAGCAAAAGTATGCCGCAAGTACAACGAGGAGTGCGCCGCGCTGAAGGCCCGCTATCCGGGGCGTTTTATGTTCTGTGCCGCGCTGCCACTGCCCGATGTGCCGCACGCCTTGGAGGAGGCACGTTATGCCCTTGAGGTGCTGGACGCCGACGGCATCAAGTTGGCCACCAACAGCTACGGGCAGTACCTCGGCGACCCCGCCTTGGACACGCTGATGGCCTACCTCGACACGCAAAAGGCCATCGTCATCCTGCATCCGCACAAGCCCTCGGCGGTCAACGCACAGCTGATTGCCGACGTGCCGCTGGCAAGCTACGAATATCTGGCCGAGACGTCGCGCGCTATTCTCAACATGATAGCTCACAATGTGTTGGTGCGCTATCCCAACCTGAAGGTGGTGGTGCCGCACTGCGGCTCGTTTCTGCCCAACGCCTTGCCGCGTTTCCGCTCGCTGTTGCCGGTGATGGTGAAACAGGGCATCATGCAACCCGTGGATGTCGATGCCAACCTGTCGCGGCTCTACTACGACCTGGCCGGCGCGCCCACCGACGATGTCCTCGACGCGCTCCTCACCATCACCACGCCCGACCATATACTCTACGGCAGCGACTATCCGTATGTGGCCGAGCCGGTGCTCATCAGCGGCAAGCAGGCCTTGGAGGGGCGTCTCGCCTCGCACGGACTTGACCCACAAGACATCTTCACAGACAACGCCCGACGACTATTCGGCGAGAATGTGCCGCTTCGCACCTACGGCGACAAAATCGTCCGCCTCGCCGAAATCGAGGTGGTGCCTGAGTATCTGGAAGAGTATCTGGTTTACGCCAAGGAAGTCGGGGAGACCTCGGTGAAAGTGGAGCCAGGCGTGCTGACATTATTTTCGATGCAGACCAAGGAAAACCCTTGCAAAATCTACATCTTGGAAATATATGCCGACAAGGAGGCTTACCAGAGCCACCTCCAGACCGCCCATTTCAAGAAATACAAGGAAGGCACCGTCAAGATGGTGAAGTCGCTGAAGCTTATTGACACCAATCCGATGGTGGGGATGGAGATGTTGGGACGTTGAAAAAAACAGGTAATAAAACTAAATTTATTAAGATATGAGAGTTTTCATTTATATTTGGATGATTGTTCAACTGGTTTTGTTAGTCATTGGTGGGGTGTGGACTTTTATTGACAGAAAGAATGAAACCCGCAAGAAAACCCCAATGATTCTCATCGCAATCGGTAGTCTTATGATGGCAATCTCTTTTCTGGTTTTACTGCCAATACTGGAGAAATAGGATCTATCGTTAATCAGGAAGATAAAAATATGAAAAAAGTAATCGTAATCTCAACCAGTCTCCGTCCGGGCTCGAACAGTAACGCGATGGCGGAGCAGTTTGCCAAGGGCGCGGAAGCCGCCGGGCATCAAGTGGAACTCATCTCGCTGCGAGGCAAGGAAATCAAGTTCTGCATCGGCTGCCTGTCGTGCCAGAAGACGGGCGCCTGCGTCATCAAGGACGATGTGCCGGCCATCATGGAGAGCGTCCTCAACGCCGATGTGGTCTGCTGGGCCACGCCCATCTATTACTACGAGATGAGCGGCCAGATGAAGACCCTCATCGACCGTATGAACGCGATGTATCCCAAGGATTACAAGTTCCGCGACGTCTATCTGCTGACCACCGCGGCCGAGAACGAGGAGTTCGTGCCGAAGCGCGCCGAAAGCGGTCTCACCGGCTGGATTGACTGCTTCGACAAGTCAAGTCTTAAAGGACATATCTTCTGCGGTGGCGTAGGCGGTCCGAAAGAGATTGCCGGCAATGCCAAGCTGCAGGAGGCTTACGAATTAGGCAAACAAGTGTGATTGTCGCTTTTTACAATGGTTTTTCTTTTGTCAAACGGCAAAAAGCCGCCGCGACCTGCTAATCCATCTCTATGAGTGGCAGGTGCTGATGCGCGAGTTTGTGAACAACATCCGCAAAGGTCACCCTCGTGACTACCTGCCCGACGAATACCGCAAGAACTACCACGAGATGGACAAGATGCTGGTGGAGAAGCATCAGAAAAACATCAAGAAATAACATGAGCACATCAACACCATACGAATTCGAAGCCATCATCTACCAAAACGAGGACATGGATGCCGCATACGTGGAGGTGCCTTTCGACATCAAGGCAATCTTCGGGAAAGGTCGATTGGCGGTTCACGCCACCTTCGACGATGTGCCGTACGATGGGCAAATCGTAAAAATGGGGACGCCTTGCTTCATCATCGGTGTGCGTAAGGACATCCGAAAACAGATTGGCAAGAGCTTTGGCGACACGGTGCATGTAACTTTTTGTGAACGAAAATAAAATGACAATGAAAAAAATCATCATCGACGGAGGCCCGCGCGCGACATTCAACACGGCACCCACACCATCGACTGGGCCGAGAAAATCGGACTTGGAACAAAGAAGTATGAGTTGGTAAATCTGGATCTATAAATTTGGAGAGATTCTTACCGTCCCTGTCATGTGGATTATTTCAACTCATACGCTCTAGTGGAGGTGGCGTTCCTGCCAAGGTGATAAAAAAGATAAAAGTTTAAGGAAGAAATAAAAATGTACAGTTTAAATTATAAGGTAACAACAAGCACCTGCGACAGCGAAGGCAAGCTGAAACTCTATTCGGCGCTCCAGATGATGCAGGACTGCTCTGAGATGTGGATCGACAGCGAGCCACAGGTGAAGGACTACTTCGCGCGTGAGAACATGGCGCAACTTCTGGCCTCAAGGCAGGTGGAGATTGTCAGAGTGCCGGATTTCAAGGAAGAACTGACCGTGACGACCTCGGTATATGGCATGAAACCAATGTTCGGTTTCCGCAACACCTTTATCTATGACGCAGAGGGAAAACCCTGCTACCGCACTTGGAGCATGGGCGCCTTTGTGGACAAGGCAAACGGCAAACTGAAACGTGTCGATGACACCGTCGCCGGATCCTTGTTCATCGAGCCGCAGCTGGAGATGGACTACAAAGACCGCCGTATCATACTGCCGAAAACAGAAGGTGAAGTTCTGGAGCCTGTCAAGGTGATGCGTTCAGACATCGACTACAACCGGCACATGAACAACGCCAACTATGTACGTATGGCTATGGAACTTCTGCCAGAAGATTTCGAAATCAAGGGCTTACGGGTGGAATACCGTGTCGCTGCCAAGCTGGGCGACATGCTTGTCCCTACCATATACAAACATGACGGTGTGATCATTGTCTCTTTATCGATTGGTGAGGATGTGAGTGCAATCATAGAATTCACATAAGATTATGCCTGTCGGCAGTGTCACCCTCGCGGCTGCAGACTCCGCCGATATTCGCTCGGCGACTGCCCGAGGTGCTTGGTGCAGTAGCGACTGAAATAGCTCAGCGAGGTGAAGTTCATGCTGTCGGCGATTTGGGTGAGTGACAGGCGCTCGTCGTCGAGATATTTCTTCAGGATAGGCACCGTGTGGCGGTCGATGAAGCTGCTGACGCTGTGTCCTGTAAAACGCTTGACTGTGGCGGAGAGGTATTTCGGCGACACATGCAGTCGCTCGGCATAGTAGCTCACCTCACGCTCGGTACGACTGATGCCGGTGGCAAGCAGGTCGGTCAGCTGACGGACGATGTAGGCGGTGCGGTCGCTATGGAAATCGGTGGCATCACGTTGTGCATGAGGCTCGAAGATGTCATACATCATCGTCAGGCAGAGACTCCCCATCAATTCACGGTAAAACAGCAGATGGCGGTCGCCGAGGCGATCACGAAGATGGTGGAAGTCGGCAAGCAAGATAGCTGCCTGCTCATCGGTGAGTCTGATGACAGGGTCTTGGTTGAGCGAGATGCTTCCACCAATACTGTAGTTGTTCGACGGCAGGAGGCCTTGCAGGAACTTGTTGTCGGCGGCAAACCACTCCACCATCATTCCCGGGGCCGCAGCGAGATTTTTCGCCCTTGTGGGGTTAGGCATCACCACAAGGTCGTTTTTCGCTATGTGGTAACATTTTTCGTTGAACACGAAACTCCCCTCCCCTTCTGTACACAGCAAATGCATACACGTATGACTCAATTGGGGGTCATTCATCCCGAGAAAATCCGTAGCGTACTGAAAATCAATCTTCATGGTGCAAAAATACACTTTATTTCTCTCATTGGCACAAAAAAAGATGGATTTTGTGAAAATAATGATGCTTTTTGTGAAACTTATAACCCATTAAGTTGCTGTAATTTTGCATCGTAATTCAAAACCCAAGACAATGCAAGAACAAAGAGTTGACCCCAGGCTGACCACAGCCGAAGAACACGCGGAAGGCGTGCGCCAAGCACAAGTCCTTTTCAAACTGAACCATACTATGCCTTATACTGACGAGTACAACACCCGGGCTAAGGAACTATTTGGTTGTGACGTGTTTGCCGACGGCGGCTTCGTGATGCCCGGACTCACAGGTGTCTGTTTCGACCGCGTGAAGCTGGGCCGTGGCGTGAAAATCATGAACAACTGCCTGATGATGGCCCGCGGAGGCATCACTATCGACGACAGTGCCATGATTGCCGCCAACGCGCAGTTGATCAGCAACAACCACGACCTACACGACCGCCAGCTGCTCATCTGCAAGCCCGTCCATATCGGCCGCAACGCCTGGGTGGGCGCCGGCGCCACCATCCTTCCGGGTGTGACGGTGGGCGACAACGCTGTGGTGGCAGCAGGAGCCGTCGTCACCAAGGATGTAGCCCCGAACACCATCGTGGGAGGCAATCCCGCGAAGTTGATTAAGATAATAGAATAGTAGAACATTATATTGGACAGAAACAAACAAAACAAATGATAGCACTTTAGGGTGCCAATAGTACGCAATGATAATTGAAAAAAGTTAATTATAAAGAATAAAGACTATGCAGAACGCCTGGTGTTTGGCGAGAATGTTGTAGAAAAGCTGCCCGAGGTAATGGCAGCTATCGGTAAGCGTGTGTTGCTGACCTACGGTGGCGGCAGCATCAAGAAAATCGGTCTCTACGACCGTGTGAAGGAGTTGCTGAAAGACTTCGAGATAACAGAGCTCTCTGGCATTCAGCCTAACCCGAAATACAACCCCAGCGTGCTCGAGGGTGTACGTCTCTGCAAGGAGAACAACATCGACGTTATCCTGGCTGTGGGTGGCGGCTCGGTGCTCGACTGCTCGAAGGCCATCGCAGCTGGAGCCAAGTACGACGGCGATCCTTGGGACCTCATTTCCTACAAAGTGAAAGCCAAAGCCGCTCTTCCTATCGTGGATATCCTGACGCTGGCGGCTACAGGCTCGGAATACGATTGTGGCGGCGTCATCTCGCGCACAGAGACCAACGACAAGGTCGGCTATGTGGATCCACTCCTCTTCCCTGTCTGCTCGTTCCTCGATCCCCGTTACACCTTCACCGTGTCGAAGAAACAGACGGCAGCTGGCTGTGCCGACGCTATGAACCACATCATAGAACAGTACTTCTGCGAGGACTCGACGCTCCTGAACGATGGCTTCTGCGAAGCAGGCCTGAAAAGTCTGATGGTGAATGCCAAAGCATGTTTGGAGAACCCTGAAGACTATCGTGCCCGTGCCGAAATGATGTTTGTCTGTACCCTTGGCTGCAACGGTATCTATGCCCTTGGCAACAGCCCGTCAGGATGGCCCTGTCACGGTATCGAACACGCCCTGAGCGCCTACTACGACATCACCCATGGCGAGGGCCTGGCCATCATCACCCCGCGTTGGATGCGCCATATTCTCAGCGAGCGCACTCTTGACCGTTTCGTGAAATATGGTATCAACGTCTTCGGCATCGACGCTTCGTTGCCGAAACAGGAAATTGCAGAAAAGGCCATCGATGCCACCTACGCCTTTTTCGAGAGCATCAACATCCCGATGCACTTGCGCGATGTGGGCATTGATGATAGCCGCCTTGACGAAATGGCTCATCACATCGCTGTGAATGAAGGACTGGAGAATGCTTACGCGCCACTGACGGAGAAGGATATCAAAGAAATACTTGTGGCATCATTGTAAATCAAACGACAATATGGAATACATCAAATTGAATAATGGCGTGGAGATGCCAACTTTGGGCTACGGAGTGTTTTTGGTGAGCCCTGAAGAGTGCGAGCGTTGTGTCAGCGATGCGCTGAGCGTCGGCTACCGGCTGATAGACACGGCACAAGCGTATGCCAACGAAGAGGGCGTGGGTAATGCCTGG
>CAJOHD010000007.1 GCA_905234275.1 uncultured Bacteroidales bacterium
GAACTCGCAACCTCCATCTCTGTCGATTGCGGATGCAAAAGTACACCAATTTTTTACACGCGCAACACTTTTTGCAAAAAAATTTTAAATTATTTTTTTTGACGCTGATTATCAATCGGTTGGAGAGGGAAATTTTTTGGATTGGGCGGAAAAAAGGCTCGAAGTCATACCCTTCCAAGGACTTTTTCACGCCTTCTCTCCAAAAAATTTACGCCACACTTACGCCAAATCATTAAAAAGTAATTAATTTTTGATAAAAAAAAGAGACGTTTGTTATGGTGACGTCTCTTATATTTAAATTACTTTCACTATATCACAATGTAACGCATTAGATACCAATGCAATAGTTTTCAATGTAAAGTTATGAGTACCACTAAGCCATCTTGAGACCTCAGCGGGTGTTTTACCAATCTGTTTTGCAAACTCTTTTTGAGTAAGATGTTGTTCCTTTAACAATTCATCGATTCTATTCGCAATTGCAAAAGAAATGCTTATTTCCTGTTTCACTTCTGCAGGAATCTCAGCTAAACATTCATCAAAAAGCTTTTTTGCACTATTCATAACTTGAAATCTTTGTTTTCTATTCCTTTGATAGCTGTTTCCTCTATTGATATGGAGCCATTTTTCAATTCATTATCAATAAGTTTATCAAACTTTTGCAAATCAACAACATAGCCATTCAATTCTGGATTCTCTTGATAGGTTTTACCGTTTTTAACCCCTCCATTCCCAACTATTAATATTTTATCCGACAATCTTATGCAATACAATTGCAATTTGCTCAAAAATTTTTCATATTCACTCAAATCATCTTTTTCAAAAATGATTGTGTACAAAGCAGCTTTATCAGTACTGTCAACGAATTTAATCTTTGCATTGTTCATAAAAGACATAAATTTAGATTTAACGATGCAAAGATAAAAAACTTTTCTAAATAATTAGCTTAAAAAGTGATTAATTTTTGACAAAAAAAAGACGTCTGATAAAATGGCGTCTTTACTATATTAATAAGGTAGCGCGGCAAAACGCAACTAATAATTCAGTAGTTGCCGTCAAGCCGCGCCATATTGTTCCCTTTTTATGTTCCGTTGTTATTCCGAGCACGCAGTGCGAGGAATCTCATTCTATTGTTTCACTATGCGTTCTGAGAACTCCGAGCCGTCGCTCATCCTCACTTTCATCACATAAACGCCTGAAGTTAGACCGAAGATGTCGATTGTCTCGAGATTTGATGCCTGCGATTTCACGAGCTTGCCGTCCATGCTGTAGATTTCCGCCGTACGGCAGGTGACATCGGGTGAAAATTCGATGTAAATGATGTCTTTTGCGGGATTAGGATAGCAGAAATACGGTTTCGCCACACTTTCAGCGTTCTCGCCGACGGCGTCATAGCCATTTTCGTCGACTTTGAGGATGTAGGAATAATAAGTGTAATATTCAGGAGCTTTTGCATGATATCCGGTCAAAATGCATCCGCCGTCTTCTGTGGCAAGGATGGTATTTATATTATAATAATCATCGTTTACCCCATACCATCTGCGCCAAATTAGGTTAAGATCCATGTCAAATTTGCTAATGACTATTTCGGATGATACCGGCCCGACATAGCCTTGTGTCTGATCTGCTAATCCGTTCATTCCACAATGGAATATGGCATCGTTTGTGACGCTCAACGCCTGAACATTCGCAACAACACGGTTGAGAGGATTGGTTTGCCTGACACAATCCCATGTTTCAGCCTCCAGTGCTTGCAAACTGTCGTTTATCTTTGCCACATAATGGTTCCATCCCAATGTGCCGCCATAATGTTTAACAAATAAACCAGGACTAGTTAGAAGAAAAGTCTCATCATCATACTTTGTCATATATCCTCCAAGATATGCATATTTAAACGTGGTATCAGGATATTGCTGATTAGGGTCGTTTTGAACTGTTTTAATTGTCGTATTCGGAAGCTTAGCGACACGTGTGGCGTTAAAAGCTGAATCGATCTTATAATAGTATTCGCCGTCATTTTGCAATCGTATCATGCCATAGTTTTTCTCAGACTTGTTTCGTCCGAACAAAGCCATCAATACATCAGTCGCATTGTCGTGTGAATAATCCTCTTCCATTTTAACGATATCGCCTTCTGGAGTCATCCTGAGGTACAGATAGCAGTAGCCGTCTGTTTTCTGGCAATGAGCTGCCATAAAAAAATTCCCGTCATCTTCCTGGACAAACCTCGGCATTACTCTTCTTCCAGACACAAAATTGATAACGTTTTCTCCGAGGCTGCATATCTGATGGCTCTTTATCTCCAAATTGACATCAAGGTGCAAAACAACTATTTCATTTCTGATACATGATTGTGTGGTGTTTCCGCTACTTAAAACAGCTATCGCTATATACTCATCATCTCGTTCATTATCCTTAAACAAACCGCAATACTTCATGTTTTTGCCGTCTATCTGGAAGGCGAGGCTGTTGGTGACCTCACCTTCAGGCGACAGACTCAGAAGCATATCGTTGTCGTATAAGTATCTTGAACGGCAACTGACGATGAAGCCATGTTCCGGTGTTTCTATTACCATCGCGGCATCTCTGGTAATGTTATCATCGTGCAATATTATTTTTTCAAAATAGTTCTGGGAGATGCCGACAAAAGCAAGGAATACAATTGTCAGTAAAGATAACAGTTTTTTCATATGATAGTTGTTTATCTTTTTGCTTTACCAATCAAAACCAACATAAGAGCATTCAGCTTCTGAATAAATACCCCAAAGAGCCGAGTCATTAAAATCTAAGTATTGTATGTGTGATAGATTCCTGCCTAGATTGTGTTGATTTACATTCCACCCTGTAGCTATATTAACCATACTGTTCAGATAATAACGCATGTCGTCAGCATTCAAACACAACGATTCATAATCATTATGTATAAGTGCATAATGTCCATTGGGACTATTGGGGTCTGGTACATCAGTCGCATATGTTGTTTCATAATCCACTTCATACAATACAACTCTATAACCAGGTAAACATTGCACGTGTTCCGTCATAATAGCTGCTATTCTATCACTCAGCACATACACAGCCCTTTCTCCAGGACATTCATAACAATCAAATGTGTAAGGCCAGCACATATCTTCGTCAAAATAATATGGTGTCGGCATAACTGTACCAAAACCCCTAAATAATATGGCATCAGTTACAACTCTTGCATCTTCACCGTCTTTGCTGTTTCCGTCGATTCTGCTGTAGACACAATAAACGTTCTTGTTATCGCCTTCAAGAGAGGCAAGCTTATCCTTGATTTGTTTCCTGTTTGACTCGTAGATGGCATTGATATCCGACAAATAGACATTGCCATTTGTTATTGGTAAATCCGACACAATAGTAAGACGCTCCATATCGGCGGAATATCTGCTTGCGTCACACATCTTGAAGTTCTCATAGTTGCTCAAGTTTCTGACAGCCTCATCAAGCTGCATGGTTTCGCCGCCTTTTGTCGCCGATTTCATTTTTTCGCCAAACTGTATCATCTCTTTGTCCATGAAAGACAATTCTGGAGTATTCAATTCAGAGATGTCTTTCACGGCTTCGTCTTTCTTATTGCAGGCCTCAAATGTAATCACTCCTACTGCTGCGATGAGCAATGCTGCCATTGTGGCAACGATTTTAAAGTTTTTTCTCATTTTTTTTATTTTTAAATTGTTAGTATTTTGTTAATTAACGGTTTTTATTTCGCAAACTCCCCTTCCGCCATTCCTGTTACATTATCTAATATTATTGTGTAATTGCCACTTGGAGCTCCTGCTATGGAGATATAAACTGTCTGCTGAACCGCCGTGTTGACAGTTCCGCTGTATATCATAATGCCGGTATCGCCCATCAATGTGATGCTCACATAACCGAAATTCTGGTAAAAACACACCTGTACGGAATTTTTGCAAAAAAATGCCTGAACGGAATCGGGACCGACATTATAGTCCAATCTTCCTTGTAACTCAATCTCCGTAGAATTAGGTGGCACATCAAATGTTTCTTGTTGTTCTGGAATGTCGCTATACATAATAGGCATAGCTTGCATTGAAATAATGCTTAAGAATCCGAACATAATTAATGATAAAACTCTGTTCGTTATTGTTTACATTTTTTAAAATTCAACCATTTTTTTATTTGTCGTCGTTCAGGCCTTTATCGACATCGCAAAACTATTCCGACAATATCGGTTGTACAATGAATTACTAACTTTTTTTGTGGCGATTACAAACTTTTTTTAAGATACTTTTTGCAAATCGTTGAATATTAAGTGATTAAAAATTTGCAATTACAAACAATTTTTAAGGCATTACAATTTTTATCATGTTTTTTCCCACCCATATCTCACGGATTTCATGGAATTTTTATATTTTTGCAGAAAAATATTTCGATGTTATGAAGTGTTTGAAGTTTTTTGGAATTGTTTTTCTGATGGCTTTGTTTGCGTGTAATGCCTCAGACGACAAATATGAGGCTATGGACATTGCCCTGCAAAAAGCTGAAACCATATATCAGCACCCTGACGGCGAACGATATGAAACAGCTAAAGCCGATACCTCGCAAATGTCAACAGAACTGATAAAGACAGCCAAATATTTTGTTTCAAAAAAAGATTATGACAAAGCAGCAAAAGCCTGTCTTTATTTGGGTTATTCTCAAAAAGAAGCCGACGAAAAGACTCTATCAATGAAAGCCTTTAAAGATGCCGAGTATTACTCCAATATTACAGGTGACTCATTAACGACAGCACGCTCGCAATACAATATTGCAAGATTCCTATATGCCGAACATGCTTATGACGAATCTATTGATATGGCAATGGATGCTGCTAAAAACTATGGAAATAATTTTGGTGAAAAAGCCTATGCTTATAACTTGATGGCATCATCTTTTATATTGCAAAAAGACTATGATAGTGCGGAAATATATCTGAAAAAAGCTCTTGATATGGCAGAAAACAGTCATATGGATATAGTAAAAAGAAAAATTTTGAATAATTACTCCGTTTTTTATAGCAAACAAGGGAAATATGAACAATCAATAAATTGTATCAAGCAAAATATTGCCGGAAATGACAGCGCAAGTATTTTCATGACCTGTTTAAATATAGGCAAATCTTATATTTATTGTGACAAATATGATTCCGCCGCACTTTATACACAAAAAGCTTTTGATTTGTCACAATCAGTTAAAATCAGATCCGACTCCGAAGCATCCATGTATTTTTCTTTGTATTACATTGCGAAAAAACAAGAAAATTATCAGCAAGCTTTAGATTATTTTGAGAGCTATAATACATTGCAATATAAAATACAAAAAGAAATTGAACAAAAAAACCTTTATAGCATTCAGCGAAAATACGATTATGAAGCGTTGCAGAACATAATGAACCAAAAAATCATCCAAAAACAACGTATTATATTGACCGTCAGCTTCTTTCTGCTTTTGGCATCAATAGTGGTGATAGGATTGCTGGTGAAACAGAAAAATATTATCAAAGAAGACGCAAGGATAAGAAAGGAACTCGAAAAAGCCAAAGATGAGCTGCATAACTCAGTAAAGCCAAAGGTTGTGGAAAAAGAGCTGTCAAAACAGCTGCACCTAATATTAACTGCCAACCACATTGCGGAACATGCCGACGATTTCAAAAAAGAATGGAGTCCGCTGGTCTATAAAATTAATAACGAAAAAAACAATATGTTTGAGGCAGCATTGGTCGCCATTGAAAGTGTATATCCCGGAATGTACAACACCATACTCAAGAAATATCCAACCTTAAACGAGACGGAGTCAAAAGTGATGCTCCTCTCCTGCTCCGATCTCAGCAATCGGGAGATAGGACGTATCCTCGGACTTAGCGTGCACTCTGTAAACAAATGCCGCAGCGGGATTAACAGGGTAATATAGTTAAAAGACCATAAAAAAGTCGGAGCAGCCCGACTCGAACGGGCGACCGCTTGCACCCCATGCAAGAATGCTAGCCAACTGCACCATGCCCCGATTGCTTTCGCGCTGCAAAATTACAACTTTTTTTAATACATACTATATTTTAAACATTTTTAATGCCCTTTGCAGAAATGCGACTTACCACAGGGTACTGAGAGCATTTCGAAAAGGGTATTAAAAATCTGTATTTATTGTTTTTTTTATTATCTTTGCAAAAAATTATTTAAACACCTTATTAATATATATGGAGCACATTCAATGTTTAATCCTCGGTTCAGGTCCAGCTGGTTATACCACAGCAATTTACACTGGCCGTGCCGATATAAAGACTGTCATTTATGAAGGACCGCTTACTGGCGGACAATTAACTCAGACTACTGAGATTGAGAACTTCCCGGGTTACCCGGAAGGAATCCAAGGTAACCAGATGATGGACGACTTGCGCCGTCAAGCTGAGAGATTCGGAACAGAGTTTCGCATGGGCTCGATAGTGGAAGTCGACGCTTCAAAACGCCCGTTCCACTGCAAGTCGGACTTCGGCGACGAGCTTCTGGCAGATGTCATCGTCGTGGCAACAGGCGCATCAGCCCGTTATCTCGGCCTTGAAACCGAAGAGCAGTTCAAAGGCGGCGGCGTTTCGGCTTGCGCCACATGCGACGGCTACTTCTACCGCGGCAAAGACGTGGCAGTGGTCGGCGGCGGCGACACAGCATGCGAAGACGCCACATATCTTGCACATCTATGCAATAAAGTGTATATGATAGTGCGCCGCGACGTGCTCCGCGCCTCAAAAGCAATGCAACACCGCGTGATGAACACGCCTAACATCGAGATTCTATGGAACACCAACACCAAAGAACTGTTCGGCGAGGTCAGCGGATTTATGAGCACATTGCAGGGCGCTAAAGTGGTAAACAACAAGACCGGCGAGGAACGCACATTGAAAATTGACGGATTCTTCGAGGCTATCGGTCATGTGCCTAACACCGACGTGTTTAAAGGCATACTCGAGATGGACGAGACCGGCTATATCATCACCAAGCCGAAGTCGACAGCAACAAGCGTGGAAGGTATCTTCGCAGCAGGCGACTGCCAGGATAAGACTTACCGCCAAGCTATCGTGGCTGCAGGCACGGGCGCAATGGCCGGAATCGAAGTGGAACGCTTCCTAATGGAAAACAAATAATTATCGGTCGAAATGACGAGTTGGCGTTTCATCAATTAAAAATGCCATTTCAATAAAAAAATAATTTCATTATCGGACATAAAATCTTATTTTTGTGTCCGATAATATTCATAATATGAACAAACACACAGCACCGGAATATCTATCTCTAAAAACAATAGCCCTCGTGGCAATCATCATCAGCCTTGGCTTTCATGTCATAATGATGATGTCGTTTTTCTTCGGCAACTCATTGTTTTCCAGCGAGATAGTAAATGCCGTCCACCCACATCATTTTCATATTGGAAGATTTTTGTATTTCTTCACGACAAGTTTTATCATAGTATTTCTGATACTCTTGTACAATAGAAACATTTTAAGTTTTTCATTCAAGAGTAAATGGACTGAACTGATACTCATAGTTTTAGGTTCCATAGCAATAGGAGCTGTATTTGGTATTGGCTTCGTTTTTACAAGAGCAGCCCTATCGCCTCAACATCCCAGCGCAGAGTTTTTATATAACGTGATGAGAGACAGCCTTGTCAGAGATTTAACTATGACGGCCGTGGTTCTCCTTGTGGTTCAATTACTTAGGTCGCAGTATTACCAGAAGACAATAGCGGTTGAAAACGAGACGTTGCGCAGCCAGAACATCTTGACGCGCTTCGAGGCGTTGAAAAGCCAACTCGACCCGCATTTTCTGTTCAACTCGCTGAATACTTTGCAGTCGCTCATCACTTTAGATACCGAAAAAGCTGAAAACTATCTGCAGCAGCTGTCGTCAGTGTTGCGTTACACCCTGCAAAATAAGGAGGTTTTAAGTCTTGAAGATGAGCTTAAATGCGTTCACGCTTATTGCGAGATGATGCAGATTCGCTACGGCGAAAACCTGAAATTTGAGTTTAACATCGACGATAAATATAACAATTTCAACGTTTTACCGTTATCTATACAGTCGCTGATTGAGAACTCGGTGAAGCATAACGTCATCTCATCTAAGCAGCCTTTGGTGGTGACAGTGGCTACTGGCGACGGCAGCGTCTCGGTCTCGAACCCGATACAGCCGAAAGCGACACCTGAGGAGAGCAACGGCATCGGACTTGCCAACCTCACGGAGCGTTATCGACTGAAATGGAACAAAAAAGTTGAAATCACCAACAACGGAAGCACATTCTGCGTGAAATTGCCATTGATTAAAAACGATTGATTATGAAAGCTTTAATTATCGAAGACGAAGTCTTGGCGGCACAGTCGCTACAGAAACTGATAACGGAGGTGGCTCCCGACACCGAAGTCATAGCTACATTACAGTCGATAGAAGAAAGCGTGGCTTGGTTCAACGAAAACCCTATGCCCGACTTGGTTTTCATGGACATTCACCTCGCCGACGGCTCGTCGTTTGCCATCTTTGAGCAGGTTGAGATAACCTGCCCTATCATCTTCACCACCGCATATGATGAATATGCACTAAAAGCTTTCGAAGTAAGCAGCATAGACTACCTTTTGAAGCCTATCAACCGCAACGATTTGACTCGCGCGATGAATAAATACAAAAGTCTTGTTGCCAGTAACTCTGTTGATAATCAGGCGATTGCTGAGCTGCTTCAAAATCTTGGCGCAACAAAAAAATACAAATCGTGTTTTCTGGTACCAGAGCGCGACAAGCTGATTCCTTTAGCCACTGCCAACATAGCGTATTTCTATATCGACACCAAGACGGTTAAAGCGATCACGTTGGACGAGCACACTTATTACATGAGTCAGACTTTGGATGACATCATGCTGCAGCTCAATCCTAACGATTTCTTCCGCGCCAACCGACAGTTCATAGTTTCGCGCAAAGCGGTTAAGGACTTGACAATATGGTTCGGAAATAAACTGTCGCTCAATCTGACAGTTAAAATGCCAGAAGCAATAATAATCAGTAAGGCCAAAGTTTCAGAATTCAAGAATTGGTTCTCGAAATAACCAGTGGGGACAAGGCATGCCTTGTCCCCACTGGTTATTAAGTTATTCGATAATCGTAAGCTCGTCGATAATGTTTTTGACGCCACCTACTTTTTCAAGACACCATAATAAATATCTTGTATCCATACAGATGGTACGCTGAACCTTCTGTTCGAACATGATGTCACCGCTCATGGCTTCCCAGTTGCCGTCGAAAGCAAGACCGATAAGCTCGCCTTCGCCGTTGATGACAGGGCTTCCTGAGTTACCGCCAGTGATGTCGTTGGTGGTGATGAAGTTCACGATAAGGTTACCGTTTTCGTCAGCATAACGGCCGTAGTCGCGGGCTTCGTAGAGGTCGCGCACGTCCTGAGGGATGTCGAACTCCCAGTTGCCAGGGATATATTTCGCCATCACGCCGTCCATAGTGGTGTAGTAGTTGTAGTTTACAGCATCAGCGCCCTTGTAAGGCTCCACTGTGCCGTAGGTGAGACGCATGGTGAAGTTGGCATCAGGATAGAAGTTGCGCTCGGTCTGCATCTCCATAAGGCCTTTCATGTAGAGGCGTTCGCCAGCATTGCCTATGATACCGGCCGACTCATACAGCGGTAATACCACTCCAGCATATTCATTGATGATGTTCATTGCCAAAGCAAAGATAGGGTCTTTGTCGAGTTTCTTAGGTTTTGCAAGCCATTTCTCAAGTTTAGCTTGATCAACAAAGATAGATTTCTCAAATGCTTTTGTAACCCACTCAGTGAAGTCGCCACCATTCTTTGCACCTATTTCTGCAATCATTGAAGGTACATAACGATCTATATCTTTGTAGAAAAGGTTAAGCAATGCTATGGTTACGTCCATATCGAGAGCTTTGTCGTAGTCTTTGAAGAAAGCTTCTGACTGGACTTTCAGTGAGTTTGCCATCTTCTCGATATCTTCTTTTGAGCCATTTTCGTGCAAGAACTTATTGATTCTGATGAATCTGCGTGAGAATGCCACAGCCTCGCCGCCGTTCCAGCCTGCTTCGCGAAGATATGTCATAGGCATCATGATATCGTCCATAATTTCCCATTTAGCTTGGATATCATCAAAGATATCGCCATAGACCATCTGGCGTAAAGGATCTTCGAACACCCATTCACGGAAGTCTTTCTCCTGCTCTAAACGTCTGTCGTACACGTGGTTACGCACCAGCTGTTTCTGCTGACCGATGGCATATTTCCAGTAGTTCGACACGCCAGCCTGTTTTGAAGCATATTTAATGAACACTTCCTGGTCAGCATCCATGTGTTTGCGGTACTCGTTGAGCTTGGTCGTGCGGCAGTTGATAATCGACGGGCAGTCTGACTCAATCAAATTCTTAACTGTGTAAGATGTTGAATATCTGTCGGTTGAGCCCGGATAACCCAAAATCATTGCATAGTCACCTTGTTTCACACCTTTAATATTAATAGGCAGATAGTGTTTTGACTGCATCGGGATGTTGTTTTCGCTATATTTTGCTGGCTTTCCGTCGCGGTCGGTGTAGACACGGAAGATGTTGAAGTCGCCTTTGTGGCGAGGCCATGTCCAGTTGTCGGTGTCGGCGCCGTATTTGCCGATGCCCCATGGTGGGCAGCACACGAGACGCACATCGCGATACACGTCGTATTCAAACAGAATGTATTGATTACCAGAGTAGAAAGGCACGATTTCGATTGTAACATCGCGGTCGCCCTTGCGCTCTTTGATAATTTTTTCAATGTTCTGTTCAATGATTTCAGCACGAGTTCCCTCATCAGTGACGCCATCAAGCACAGCCTCGGTGACATCGTCGACCATTGTGAGGAACGACACTGTCAGACCAGGATTCGGCAACTCTTCGGCTTTGCTGTAAGCCCAGAAACCATCTGTAAGGTAATCGTGTTCCACGGTAGCATGAGTCTGCACATAGCTCAAACCGCAGTGATGGTTAGTGAGCAAAAGACCTTCCGGAGAGATGAGCTCACCTGTGCAGCCGCCGCCAAATTGCACGATGGCGTCTTTCAAGCTCGGCTGGTTGAGGTTGAAAATCTGTTCAGCTGTGAGTTTGCAACCAAGCTGCTGCATCTCGGCAAGACTCTGGCCGCTGAGGTTATAAGGCAGCCACATGCCTTCGTCGGCTTTAGCGCATAAAACGCTAAGAATCAATGTGATAGATAAGAATAGTTTTTTCATATTGTTAAAATTTGATTTATTTATTTGCTTGAGATTTCTCCGCTCCCTTCGGTCGGTCGAAATGACGACAGAGCCTCTGCGTGCCATTGACCGTTTTTATAACACCATGTTTCTTTGTAGCCGACGGCTTTAAGGGCATCTTCCGCCTCTTTGAAGAAGTATGTGAGTTCCCAATATTGATGGGCATCCGAGCTAATCAAAACCGGAATGTTGAGCTCTTTCATGCGCGGCAGCAGCCACTCCGAAGGATAAAAGCCGTTGTAACGCTGCTTGTAAAGTCCACGGGTGTTGATTTCCACTATCAAATCGTGTTGTTTGATGAGGTCGAGGGTCTCGAGAACCATGTCGCGATACCATTTTTCGTCCTCATGGAAATAACGACCGCGAGAATTCATCTTTATTTTGTCGAAATGCCCGATAATGTCGAACTTCTCGGTCTCTATCATCTCGTTTTCCTGGTCGAAATATGCGCGAACGCCCTTGCGGATGTCGCCACCAAAATATTTTTGAAGTCCGACATCGTAAGGCTCAACATCTTTTCCGTCGATAAACCACAGAGTATCAGGCGTTTTACCCACAAGATGCACCGAACCGATGAGATAATCGAGCTGATAATCACGTTTAGTTTTTTCAAAATCGACCACTATGCCCGGTATAAACTCCATCTCCATCGAAGCCAGCACATCAATCTTTCCTAAGTATTTGGCTTTCAATTCCTTTAGAAGATGCGCGTATTCCTCGTTTTTATCATTCGGGATGGAGACGCGGCTCTTAAACGGCAGACTTGAATGGTCGGAAAAGCCAATGGTGTGCATGCCTTGTCGGATGGCTTCCTCTATGGTGTCCTCCATCGGTGACTTACCGTCGGAATAAGTGCTATGTGTATGTAAATTAAAGTGTTGCATCGTCTTCTGTCGCTTCAATAATCTTATAAACCTTGTCGCCACGGCGCACTATGTCGTGTGCCGGGATGGAACAAAGCTCACCTTTAACTGTCTGATATACAGGCAGTAAATCAACTCTTATCTCTTTAATAGTATCTTCATAAACGCCTGTTGTCGGTCCGATTATCATGATTTCGTCGCCAACGTTAAGTTCGTGCGTCTCCATCCTTATTTCCGCCACATTGATTTTCGCAAAGAAATTGGTGATGGTGCCAACAAACAGCTTCGTCTTAGTGGCTTGCGAGCCGTATTTCTTGGTCCACTCGCCCATCTTTCTGCCGAGATAGTAGCCATCCCAGAAGTCGCGGTTGTAGACGCTCCGCAGACGCTCAGTCCATTTTTCAATCTTATCCTGAGTGAAAGTGCCAGCGTTTATTGCATCAACAGCTTCACGATAAACGCCCACTGTCAGTTTGGTGTATTCCGGAGAACGACCGCGGCCCTCAATCTTCAAGACCTTCACTCCTGCCGCCAAAACCTTATCCAAGAAAGGCAACGTGCAAAGGTCTTTAGGCGACATAATATATTCGTTCTCAATAGCCAATGTTATCTCTTTATCACGGTCGGTCACCTCGTAGCCGCGACGGCAAGGTTGCACACAAGCTCCACGGTTGGCACTCGTTCCGAAGTTGTCCAAGCTCAGATAACATTTGCCTGACACCGCCATGCATAAGGCTCCGTGGCAGAACACCTCGATGCGCACCAGCTCGCCTTTCGGTCCCGTAATATGCTGACGCTCAATCTCTTCGGTGATATGCTTCACCTGGTTGATGTTGAGCTCTCGCGCCGTCACCATCACGTCGGCGAACTGTGAATAATACTTCACAGCCTCAATGTTGGTGATGTTGCACTGTGTCGACATGTGCACCTCCACCCCTATCTTGTGTGCGTATTGTATCACACTCTGGTCGGAGGCGATAATTGCCGAAATGTTATTGGCTTTGATAGCATCCAAAAGAGCATGCATCTCGTCCATCTCCTCGTCGAAAACCACAGTGTTCACTGTCACATAGCTTTTCACGCCATGAGCGTGGCAGGTCTCAGATATGGTGTGCAAGTCATCAAGCGTGAAGTTTTTCGTCGATTTCGAGCGCATATTGAGCTTGCCGATGCCAAAATACACACTTCCAGCACCAGCCTGGATAGCTGCTGAAAGGGCTTCATACGAGCCCACAGGGGCCATTATTTCAATGTCGTTGTAATTCATCATTTGTATCCGTCATTTCGAGCGTAACGAAGTGAAGTCGAGAAATCTCCGAAGATTTCTCCATTCCGCTTCGCTTCAGTCGAAATGACGCGTGTGTATTATCTTTTTTCAAGTTTACTTCTAAGTTCTTCAAATCCTGGTTTGCCGAGAAGAGCGAACATGTTCTTCTTGTAAGCTTCGACGCCGGGTTGGTTAAATGGGTTGACTTCGAGCATGTAGCCGCTCAGTGCGCAGCCAATCTCAAAGAAGTAGATGAGCTGTCCGAGCACGTTGGCATCGATTCTTGGCACTGCGATACGGATATTTGGCACGCCGCCGTCAACATGAGCCAAGATAGTTGCCTTCTCAGCAGTCTGATTCACCTCATTGAGTCTGCGACCGGCGATATAGTTCATCTGGTCGAGGTTAGCGTCATCAGTAGGGATGCGGACCTCGTTGGCAGGATTCTCAACGCTGATGACGGTCTCCATAAGGTTACGCAGACCTTCTTGGATGTACTGTCCCATCGAGTGCAAATCTGTTGTGAATGTCACGCTTGCCGGAAAGATACCCTTGCCGTCCTTGCCTTCGCTCTCGCCATAGAGCTGTTTCCACCACTCGCTAAAATAGCAAAGACGAGGTTCGTAGTTCACCAAAATCTCGTTGGTCTTGCCTGCATGATACAACGCCTGACGTGCCACTGCATACTTAGCAGCCTCGTTGTTCTCATTCTGGTTGTCAAGGCAATATTTCTCCATCAGCTGAGCGCCTTTCACCAGCTTCTCGATATCAACACCGGCAACAGCTATAGGCAGCAAGCCAACAGGAGTCAAGACAGAGTAACGACCGCCGACGTCATCCGGCACCACGTATGTCTTGTAGCCTTCGCTGTCGGACAAAACCTTCAAAGCACCTTTAGCCTTGTCGGTGATAGCCACGATACGAGTGCGAGCCTCTTCCTTGCCATATTTTTTCTCGATATGGTTCTTCAGTATTCTGAATGCCACTGCAGGTTCTGTCGTCGTTCCCGACTTCGAGATGACGGTCATCGAATAGTCTTTTTTGTCGAGCAGTTTTATGAGGTCGTTCATATAATCCTCGCTCATGTTATGACCTGCGTATATGATTTTCGGACTGCCTGTCTCAACCATCTGTGCGAAATGATTCGACAACGCCTCAATGACAGCACGTGCGCCGAGATATGAGCCGCCGATGCCTACCACCACAAATACCTCCGATTTCTTGCGAAGCTCTTCAGCTTTAGCCTTCACATCTTTAATAAAATCAGCAGTGATTGACGACGGGAGATTCACCCAACCGAGGAAATCGTTGCCCGCGCCAGTGCGTGAATAGATGGTCTTGAAAGTGTCGGCGACTTTCTTTTTGTATGTATCTAATTGATTTTCAGAGATAAAGCCTTTGATATGGCTTAATTCAACTTTAATGTCTGTCATAATTTTTTATGTTTTAACAATCTACAAAGGTACGAAGTGTTTTTGGATTAAACAAGAAAAAATTGTAGAGACGGATAAAAATCCATCTCTACAATAAACTATAAACAATAAACTATAAACTAATACTCCCACATATTCTGTTCAAACTCGATAATCTCTTGTTTGATTCTCTCTGATTCCTTCAAGGCTTCGATGCCAGTGGCATAGTCCTGAATGCTGCGGTCGTAAACGTTTTCCTCTTTGTAGATATAGCTGTCGAACTGACGTTTCATGAAGATGTCGTCATACGACAGACGTGCTGCTGAGTTGTTTCTGTTATAGACAGGAGCCTCTGACAACACTGTGCGTGTAGCCTCATCAAACGGAATCCAGAACAGCTCGTTAGGCATCTGCACTGAGTCGTTGATGTCACGCATCGTCACCGGGCAGATAGCTTCTATTCTCACCATCATCTGGCTTCTGTGAGCGTCGAAATACCAGTCTTCCATCACGCGGAGACGTGTGACAGACTCCGGTTTGAAAGCGATCGAGATGACTGTGTCACCGACTTTGTTGCCGTAGTCGTCGTAAATAGCCTGGTGTTTCTCAGAATTAAGCCCTGTCATAAGTTTTGAATATGGCATAGGGTTGTTAAGTTCGCCTGTCACTGTCACTTCGTAAGCCTGGCATTTGCCTTCTTTCAAAGCGTCCATGATGACGTCAATAAATCTTCTCCAGTTCTGGTGGCTGTCTCTTGGATAGTAGAACGGGAGGTTCATTTTCTGACGGAAATCGATTTCACGCCATACTCTTTTCTTCCATAAAATGTCAGCCTCACGAATCTCCGGATTATGGATGATTTTCTTCATGCCAGTGGCGTTTTCAACATATAAACCGTCGTTATATGTGTCGCTGGTGATTTGTGCTGATGCCTCTGGAGCACCGAAGAAAAGGCATGCAAATGTTGCTACGATTATTGAAACTAACTTTTTCATATTATTTTATTTGAACGTTTATTGAACCTACGTTTCTGATCTCGCCCTTAGGACTCTTCACGCAGATGTCCTGGAACTGGATTCTCTGTCCGGTCTGTGCATTGCTGATAAGAGCGATGACTTCGTCGTTGAACTTCGGTCCTTTATTTTGTTTATCAATGAATGTTCCTCTATATGTTGACACTGTATAAGAATCAACGGTGTAGTTGAAGTCTTTAAAATCAAAGTCTTTCATCACAGCCATCACTCTGCCGATGCTGAGAAGCACCTCCTTATCGACTTTACCGCCAGTGATGTCACCGATTTTCACGACCGGGTCAGGGACCATCTTCACGCGGAATTCCTGGTAGCCCATGTCAACCATCTTGCCGTTGTCGTCTTTTGCTGAAACGTGAACTTTCACCAGTTTGGTACCTTTGTTCACCTCGACGAAATACTCGCCGTTGGTAGCGCCTTTGGTGTATTTGCCACCTTCAACGTTGATGGTGATCTCGTCGCTTGTGAAACCTGGAGCTGACACTGAGATAGGATTCTGGAGCTCTTCGTACATAACCATCATGTTGATAGGAGCCACTGTCACTGATGGTGGGGCCACCTGGAATGACTCGTTGAAGTCGTAGAATGCCATCGTGCCATCCGGACGAGGGATCTCGATACGACCTGCATACTTTTGTACGCCGACTGTCGTTGCCGGGAAGCTCAGTATGACCTTACCTTCCTTACTGTTCAACTTCACAGGTTCGCCTTTTGCTTTGTTATAGTCGTCAGTACCCATGAAATACTTCACGTCGAAGGCCTTTGAAGTATCAGCTGCTGCGATAAAGATTTCAGCCTCGTAGTTCTGACCTTTGATGATGAAGTCGCTCTTCTGGATGACACGTGCCTTGACTGATTCAAACTTGAAGTCTGATGAACCGATTTGTTTGAACAAAGCAGTGATAGCGTCGTATTCTGTAGTCTGAATCTCACCCACGATCTTGTTAAGGATAGCGATTTCAGCGGTAAGGATGATATGTTCGAAATTCTTGTTTTCCCAGCTCAGTTCCTGTCCGTCGTTATCGGTGTAGATAATCTTATCACCATTGAGGTCATAATCTGTGAGAAGTCCGACATACTTGTTATAGTTAGCAATGCCTGCGTCTTCCACAGTATTCACAACGAATTCGCGATACTGCTGGATCTTCTCTTTAAGAATAGTAGCATTGCCCTGGTTAATCATGAAGTTTGTCGCTGCGTCATATTTGTCCTTAGCGCCGATGTTGTTAAGGTCGAATTCGTAGAAAACGCGGCGGTTTTCAGGGTTAATCTTGTCAACATTTCTGATCAGTGACTTCTTACTGTCTTTGCTTGCAAGAAGTTCCTGTTCAGTAATATTTTCTGTCTCGATGACCAACGGTACTTTGATTTCTTTCTCGATATAGTTAATGATTTCGTCGGTTTTCACGCGGATCTCATTAGCTTTATCCCAATAAATCTGAGCCTTCTCAGGTTGTCTGCTATATTGTTGTTCAAAGATGTTGTAATAGTCTTCGATTTTACTCTCAACGCTGGCATTTGTCTTCTCCAGACCGTCGTTCACGATGGCGAAAGCATCGAGAATGTCAGCCGAGACATTCAATGCCAATAAGGCTGTGAGGACCAGGTACATCATACCGATCATCTTCTGCCTTGGTGTTTCTTTTGCTGCTGCCATTTCTCGTAAATCTTAGGCCTTAATATTCATTGCATTGAGCATGTTACCGTAGACGGTATTCATTGCTGTCATGCGTTTTGACAGGTCGTTGAGTTGATGATTTAAGTTATCTGTTGATGTTGCAGAAGCGTTGACTTTCTCGATGTAGAGAGCCATTGTGTCGTTCATCTTTCTGCTTGTGTCAGAGAACATAGCGGCGTTGGTGGCTGTCTTCGACATCTGAGCGTCGAGTTCCATAGCAGTTTCTGAAGCTTTGTTCATAGCCTTGGTGTAGTTGCTTGTTGCAGCCACAGCCTCGCTCACGTCAGCGATCTTTGATGCGTTCTCGCCGAGTTTGGTGAGACCCATGCTAAGTCTATCCATAGTAGCTGAGTTGATGTTAGCTTTCTCAAACATCTCGTTAAGCTTGTCAGTGATGACATCATTGTTGGCGTTGCCACCTTCATTTCTCTTAGCGCCTGCTGTAGGTTTCTTAGGCTGTGCCACAGGACCGTCGCCATGATAGAGATCCCACAATTCAGGATAAACCAAGCTCCAGTCTGGTTCGAGGTGAGCCGGCTCAAATGCTGAGAAGAAGAAAATGATAGCTTCCGTCAACAGACCGAGGGTCAACATAGTGTTAGCAGCACCCGACCAGCCGAACAACGACATGTGGGTAAGTTTGAACAATGCGCCAACCAACACGATGGAAGCACCAATACCATAAACCTTAGCCATGAAGTTTTTGTACTTCTTGCTTTCTGAAAACTCTTTAAATGTCATTTTACCTTTTATTTTTTAATTTTATTATTTTTCTAGTCTGAGATTTCTCCACTTCGCCTATCGGCTCCGGTCGAAATGACGAATTAATTATAAACTCTTGATGATTTTGACGGGTTGTCACCTTTCTGTCTGCCGAGGAATGGCTGGATGCAACGGAAGCCTATGTAGCACTTCGCTGTGTCCTGATATTCATAGGCACGGGTTGTCACCTGCAGATAGTAAGCCACGTCTTTCCATGAGCCGCCGCGGACGACTTTTCTCTTCATCACCGGGTCGTCGTTATCGCTGGCGTTGTAGTTGAACTGAGGGTTCATGTCCCACATCACGTTATATGATGATGGGTCGAATGCGCTTGATGTCCATTCTGCCACGTTGCCTGCCATGTCGTACAAGCCCCAGTCGTTAGCCGGATAATGACCCACGATGACTGTGGTGAGACCGCCGTCGGCGATGTAGTTACCGCGCATAGGCTTGAAGTTAGCTTTCAAGCAGCCTCTCTCGTTACGTGTGTAAGGACCGCCCCATGGATAAGGGTTGAGCTGATGACCGCCGCGTGCTGCCCACTCCCACTCTGCTTCGGTAGGAAGACGGAACTCTGACAAGCCGGTCTGACCTTTATGTTTCGACAAGTATTTGTTAAGCTTCTCAGTACGCCACACACAGAAAGCGTTAGCCTGGTTCCAGTTCACACCGACAACAGGATAGTGGTCGTAAGCCGGATGCCAGAAATACTTCTCTGTCAACGGGTCGTTGAAAGCGTATGAATAGTCGTAAATCCATGCCAATGTGTCAGGATAGATGTTGATATCCTCATTATGCACGAACACCGAACGGTCTGACGAGCCCTGCGGACGGTTAGCGAAAGCACCCTGACGATAGTCGGCACCCTCTCTGAACTCTTTCTTGGCAGCTGATCTCAAGTCGATATAGCTGTAGTGATACACGAGCTTTCTGGCATCGACCTCTTTCTTGCCGTAGAAACGTTCATTTTCAGGGATATAAAGCTGCTCGAGAGCGTCTCTGTATTCCTGATTGTCGCTGCGCCAGTCGATCTTCTCATCCCAGTTGAGATATGGCGGATCATACACCTCACCGGTCTTTCTGTTCTGAGAGATGAGATATTTGTCAGGATCGACCTCACCGAGATAGGTACGAGCCAACGAGTCACGAACGTAGTTCACAAACTCGCGGTATTCGTTATTGGTGATTTCTGTCTCATCCATGTAAAATGCCGACACAGAAATAGTCATAGGCTGCGACAGACTGCTTCCCGCAATGTCCTGACCGCCTGCACCCATGGTATAGCTGCCCATCGGGACAAACACCATACCGTAAGGATCCGGTTGATAGAACGGTTTTGATTTCTTTCTTACGCCTACTAATTCACCTTGATCGCCGCCGCTGGTGCTGCAACCAACAAGCATCATTGCGATAAGGCTTAATAACAAAAACTTTTTCATTTTATAGTCGTTGATTTATTAATTATTTCCTATTTAAAAAAGCGTCCAAAAGTATATTTTTTTTCATTATTTCCGACAAAAACATTTCAACTTAGGCATTTTTTTATCAACATTTTTTATAAGTATCTGATACTCCGATAGATACGAGGTTGTTTCTCCATATCCAACTTGAAGTTATAGCTGATGGAGACCTCATGCGAACCCGGTAATTTCAAACCCATAGTGTTGATATCGTATGCATAATTGATCTGTATTCCCTTAATTGTGAAGCCAACAAGTATATCTATTGACTCCTGATACCTGTAGTTAACGCCGAAGCACATCTTATTATTGTACCAAAGGCGCGCACTGACGTTAAATTGTGTTGATGCTATGTCGCTTAAAATCAGCATTGACGGGTTGAGCATGAACTTAGGATTCATGAACTGATACTCGTATCCGGCTGCCAGATAAAACGTCCTATCACCAACAAAACTTGCACTTGACGAAGATTTACCTTCAAGTGCCTTGCCCTTCGCTTGCATCAAATTTGTGGTTGACAACGCCACGTAAAACGTCTCAGGAACCATGTAGAACAAGCCGAAATTAAAATCGAAAAGCATGTCGCTTTGTTCCTTCGTCGGGATGACAGGGTCGTTGTCGTCCAACGGCTTAGCCTTGCCGAAATCAACTTTTCGGTTGTCGAAGCTAAACGCCAAGCCCATTCCCAATATTCCGGCGCCGAGGTCGAAATGATACGAATAACCGAGGTTTACCGCAACATTGTTCTCAAAGCCCAGCTGGTCTTTCATCAGCGAAAGTCCCAAACCGCCTCTCAACACCTTGACTGGCAGGTCGGCAGATGCAAAGAACGTCACCGGCGAGACCACCTCACCCGTCATGTCGTCTTTGAATCCCGCCCACTGGTTACGGTAAATTCCCATCGCATTCACGCCTTCGCTCAAACCGTAATAACCAGGATTTATTATCGCATAAGAGTCACTGTAATTGGTGAAAATTGGCATTTGCTGCGCCTTTAACACATTGATTGCCAACATGTTAATCACCAACAACAATATGTATTTTATCTTATGCATTGAATTTTATAACGCCTTGTTTATCAATTTATTGTCTAAATCCGAAAGTTTTCAACATTTTTTCAACATTCACACCTTATTAATATAGTCATCGGAAGAGCCTGATGATGTCGTTGCCATTCGCATAAATCAGCAGCATCAGCAGGAAGATGAATCCTATCGTTGTGGCTCTTTCGAGGAATTTGTCGCTTGGCTTGCGGCCTGTCACCACTTCCCAGATGAGGAAGAGCACGTGACCGCCGTCGAGACCCGGAATCGGGAGGATGTTCATCACCGCGAGGATGATGCTGAGGAATGCTGTCATGCGCCAAAACTGTTCCCAGATGAAGCTGTCGGGGAAGATGCTTCCGATAGCGATGAAGCCACCGAGGCTCTCGTAAGCACCGGTGCTCGGTTTAACGATGAGTTTCAGCTGTTTCCAGTAGTCGCTCAGCTCTTTGCCGGTCTTCTTGAAGCCGCGCGGTATCGACTGCCAGAAGTTATAGTCTTGAGTTGACACCTGCAGCATCTGTGCGGCATAAACACCTATCGTGGCGTCACCACCCACGTGCACCGGCATCACTATGGTGTCGCCTTCACGCACTATCATCATGTCGACATCCTGATTTTTGAAATCGACGATGTTTTTCTTAAAGTCTTGAAAATAAGGCGTTTCCACTTCGTTGATAGCGATGATTTGGTCGTTTTGCATCATGCCGGCCTTCTCGGCATACGAGCCATTTGAGAAACCGCCCACCACAAAAGGCATCCTGGTGCTGATAAACACCGAACGGGCCTTAAGTATCTGATTTATAGCATCGTCAGGAAGGTCAACCACCACTGCCTCGCCATCGCGTTCCACCTCGATATATTCTGTGTTCTCCAGAATCAGCGCCATTGGAATCTGGCTGAAATCCTCGATATAATTGCCGTTGACGCTTAAAATCTTGTCGCCGTCACGAAGTCCGAGGTTATATCCGAGGCTGTCGACAGCGATGCCGTATTTGTTGACTTCCTCTGTCGAGATATACTGCTCGCCGTAGCTTGCGATGAGTCCGATATAGATGACAAAAGCCAGGATGACGTTCATGCACACGCCGCCGATCATGATGATGAGACGCTGCCAAGCCGGCTTGGTGCGGAACTCCCAAGGCTGCGGATCTTGTGCCATCTGTGCCTGGTCCATCGACTCGTCGATCATGCCAGCAATCTTGCAATATCCACCGAGCGGCACCCAGCCGAGACCGAATTCGGTAGAATCCTCTGCCCTACGCCAGTCGTCCTCCGGCAAAGTGTTCAAGTCAATCGGCTCATATTCATACTCTTTTTTCTTTGTTACTGGGTCGATTTTCTCATGAGTGATGTATTTTTCAGGCTCGTTTTTGCAGAAAAACTTGAATTTCCACGCTCCGTTGACCTTTTTACATCTGAAAATAGAGAATTTCCAGTCGAAGAACATATAGAATTTCTCAACCCTCACACCAAAGATCCGTGATGCCAGGAAATGCCCGAATTCATGGATGATTACGAGGATTGAAAGAGCTAATAACAGTTGAATTATCTTGATTAAAACTACCATCTTTTGATAATAAAAATTTAAAAGTGCAAAAATACGAAAAATAATGGAAATCGTTTAAGAATTTTTCATTTTCCTTCGAAAGAAATATAATCTTCCGGATTCACGGCTCTTCCGTCGACCCACAGTTCGAAATGCAGATGCGGTCCTGTGGATGTCGTGCCGCTGTCGCCGAGTATGGCAATGGCATCGCCGGCTTTCACCACATCGCCTTCGTTACAGAGCACTGTGGCGTTGTGTTTATAGATGGAGATAATATTACAATCGTGTTGAATACCAACGATATAACCACCTTCGACAGTCCAATCAGAAAACACCACTGTACCATCAGCGGTTGCCTTTATGACAGCGTCGGCTTTCCCCACCACATCGACTCCATAATGCTTATTGTTTCTATTGAAGTGATTGGTAACCAATCCGTTAACAGGCACAAAGAACGTCGGTACTGAAACTGAAGCAGTTTGATATTGACCTGAAGAAAGCGTCATCTGTTTAATGTCAAAATCCACATCTTCGCCGTTGATGATACGTTTCAGATTTTCGATGTACTGGTCCTCCTGGCGGAACACTGTTTCTATCGAGTCGGCGCGGCGTTCCATGTTATAAACACGTCGGTCAAGGGTAACGTCGGTATAACCTGGAATCAGTTCACGTACGGAGGTGAAAAATATGATGCATGTCGTTATCGCTATGAGTATCAATGAGTAAATCACCACTAAGTTGATGAATTTCATCTTACTCATATTAAAACGGCCTTTTTCCTCGTACGTCTCAGGATGCACGATGACGACCTTGAATTTGCTCTTAAAATTTTTAAACCAGTCTTTCATTTTAAAAAATTATTCCAAATTGAATTTTCCCGGAGTCTTGCCTTGCATTCCGCGATAAAAATTCTCAAGCAGAGGCCAGTCTTTGTCGAAATCGCCCGAAGGGATGAACGAAGGTCCGTAGCCGCAGCGTTTTGTCTTGAAATCGATAAAGCCAAGAACCACAGGCACTTGCGCCAGTTCGGCTATGTAATAAAAACCACGTTTCCACTTCTCGACACGTTTGCGTGTGCCTTCGGGAGTGATAACGATGTTCAGCTCGTCGTATTGTCTGAAAACGGCAGCGGTCTTCACCACCATATTGTTGCCTCTGCTTCTGTCGACAGGTATTCCGCCGATTTTCTTGAGCAGCCAGCCGAGACCCGGTTTGAAGAACTCTTTCTTTATCAGGAATTTAACCTCACGGCCTTCCATCCAGAAGAAGCAGCGACCTATGACAAAGTCCTCAATGCAGGTGTGCGGTGCCTCGATGACAATACTTTTCTTTACCCCTTCAGGAAACTGTCCCACAAAGGTGAAACCTCTCATTTTGAGGTAGTTACGACCAAACCATTTTTTAAAACTCATATATCGATATTAAGTCCGAGACCTTTCTTTAAAGTTAAAACATTAGGATTCATTTCCGCCATTTTCTCAAAACGGCTGCGGTCGGTATAGGCGATGTCGTCTTTAGGTTTCTCCACTACATGATGAACGAGTGTGAACTGGTTGTTGTTCAGCGACTTCGACAGATGGTCGCGGAGTTTGCCCATATTGTTTACATCTTTGATTACCAATATGTTATCGATATCAAAATGTATCTCGTTGTTCTCTTTCAGCGATGGTTGATACTTACCGATGCCGGCCACGAAGTTCGGCGACGCATTTTTGTTCGTCTCAACGAATTTCGTCCACGCTCCGACCAGCATCTCCTGGGTAAAAGGGTTGTTTCTCACCTCGACAGGAGCCTCTTCTTCTTTCTTTTTCTGTCCTTCGTCCAAGATAGAAATCGTTCCAGCTCGTTTCACTCGCTGGACTGGCTGAGGAGCTGGCTGTGGTGCTGGTTGCTGAGGCTGCACGGGTTTCACGTCATTACGACCGTACGTCTCTACGGACGTCGCGTGCGGCGTCCCTACGGGAACCATTTTCAATAATGCGATTTCCAAATGTAATCGTTTGTTGTTGGCGCTGCGGAAATTGATGTCGCATTCATTTGCGATATCCAGTGATTTCAGCAGGAACTCGGTGCTGCAACGTTCAGCCTGTTTGGCGTAGCGTGCTTTGAGCTGGTTGCTGACCTCCATCAAGTCGACAACACGCTGGTCTTTGCCGAGAAGCAGGTTGCGCAGATGGTTTGCCATGCCCTGGATGAAGTTTTGCGGGTCGAAACCCTTGTTAATCACTTCATTAAGCAGCAGGAGTATGGAATTGATATCGTTGGCGAGGATATTCTCGACCATGCCGAAATAGTATTCGTAGTCGAGCACGTTGAGGTTGGCGATGACATCTTTATAAGTGATGTTGTTGCCCGAGAAGCTCACCATCTGATCGAAAATCGAGAGGGCGTCACGTAATGCGCCGTCGGCTTTCTGTGCGATGATATTGAGCGCCTCCTCCTCTGCCGTCACGCCTTCTTTTGCGGCGATATTCTGCAGATGTTTGGTGATATCCTCGACTGTAATGCGTTTAAAATCAAATATTTGGCAACGCGACAAGATTGTCGGGAGGATCTTATGTTTCTCAGTGGTGGCGAGGATGAACTTAGCATACGCCGGCGGCTCTTCGAGAGTCTTCAAAAACGCGTTGAACGCCGCGCCCGACAGCATGTGAACCTCGTCTATGATGTATACCTTGTACTTTCCGATTTGCGGAGGTATTCTGACCTGGTCGATGAGGGCGCGGATGTCGTCAACACCGCTATTCGACGCAGCGTCGAGTTCGAAGATGTTGAACGAAGCGTTGTTGTTGAAGCTCACGCATGACTCGCATTCGTTGCAAGCCTCCATATCGTCGGTCGGATGCAGACAGTTGATGGTCTTCGCCATGATACGGGCGCATGTGGTCTTGCCCACGCCTCGAGGTCCGCAGAACAGGAACGCCTGCGCAAGGGTGTTGTTGCGTATAGCATTCTGCAAAGTCGAGGTGATGGCATGCTGCCCCACGACGCTCTCAAAGGTCGAAGGCCTGTATTTTCGTGCCGATACAATAAAATTTTCCATTCAAAAATAGCCTTTTATTCAGCTTGTAAAATTACAAAAAAATCGTCAAAT
The DNA here is from genome assembly GCA_905234275.1 of uncultured Bacteroidales bacterium. Taxonomy (GTDB): domain Bacteria; phylum Bacteroidota; class Bacteroidia; order Bacteroidales; family F082; genus Limimorpha. The sequence goes on from CAJOHD010000007.1 coordinate 25,459, forward strand.
TATTATACTTGTTTATAATTTTTTAAAAAATAGCCCGTTATACCAACGAATTTGTTATTTTTGCAGTTTCGGATATTAGGCAAAGAGAGCGATGAGAGATAGATCATACAAAATATTCAATATTATAGCTATTTTGTTGGCTTTCATGATGTTAGCTTCATGCTCCACAAAGAAAAACAAGTGGAACAGACGAGCCTGGCATAACATGACCAGCCATTACAACGTGTGGTGGAACGGCAACCAGAGCATCAAAGAAGGTGAAAAAACTCTTCGCCAGAGTGTGCAGGACGACTACACCAAGACGCTACCTGTGTTCAATTATGGTACAAAAGAAAACGCTTTGGCGCTCAACCAATACATGGACCGCACCATAGAGAAAGACGCCATCTGCATACAGAAGCACTCCATGCGATTCAACAACGTGGAGCGTGTTCGCTGGATTGACGACGCCTTCATCGACATGGGCAAGGCACATTTCTACAAACAAGACTACGTCCCAGCCCGACGCACTTTCGACTATGCCTCGACACAATATCGCAACAGTCCCGACAGGTTTACAGCAACACTTTGGTTAGCAAAGACTTACATCGCCACAAAGCAATATGAAAAAGCTGAAGCCATGCTGCAGTCGATACTTGTGGCAACCGACAACGAGAACGAAAAGATTCCGAGATACGTCCGCACCAACATCGACCTTGTTTATGCCGATTATTACATCGCGTTGGGCAGAGAAAACGAGGCCGTGAGATATCTGCGCAGCGCCCTCATCACCGCTAAAGGCAAGTATAACAAGTCGCGCGCAATGTTTATCCTCGGTCAGATTTATCAGCACCAGAACGACAAGCCACGTGCGACGGAGCAGTTTAAAAACGTCATCAGAAAACACCCATCGTATGAGATGACCTTCGAGGCGCAGATGAACCTCGCGAGATGCTACGATGCTGACACCGCCACCATCATGAAGATGCTGAACAAGATGTTGAAAGACAGCAAAAACACCGACTTCAAAGACCGTATCTATTATGCGATGGCAGGTGTGGCAATGGAAAACAACAATGTCGATGACGGCGTGAAATATCTGAGAAGATCAGTGGCGACAAGCACCACGAACAACATGCAGAAGATCAAATCGTCGCTCGATTGCGCAAACATTTTGTTCAGCAACAACGACTACATCCTCAGTCAGGCATATTTCGACACCGCTGTGATGACGATGGACCGCAGCTATCCGGGCTACGACAGTCTGCTGAACCTCTCTGTGATGCTCACCGACCTCGTGGGTAACCTCACCGTTTACCATACACAAGACAGTCTGCTGCGCCTTGCCGATATGGATTCAATACACCGTAATGCCATAATTGACAAGGTTATAGACGAATACAAAGAAGAGCAGAAACGTCTTGAGGAACAGCGTGAGATAGAAAAACAGATAGCCTTGAACGGAGGCAACGAAAAACCGGAATCGGTAGTGCCTACAGGCAACGACGGCAACTGGTACTTCTACAACACAGCCACAAGAACCCGCGGTGCCAACGACTTCAAGGCAAAATGGGGCAACCGTATGCTTGAAGACTATTGGTTTATCTCTAACAAACAAAGTTTCGCCCAAGAAGTGCAGCAAGAAGAGATTTCGGAAGAAGAACTCGCTTTGATGAGCGAAGAGGAACGTGAAAATTATCTCAAAGCACTTGAAATCATCAAGGACACGACACAATATACTCCGCTTGACAGAGGATATTACCTGAAACAGATACCTTTCACGCAAAGCGCAAAAGACCAGGCAAACCAAGAGATAGCAGAGGCTCTCAATAACATAGGATTCATCTACTACAACGACTTGGCCGACTATCCGCGCTCAATCGAAGCATATACCGAGCTCACCGAACGCTATCCTGACAACGCAAACGAGGTTTCAGCATGGTATTATCTTTACAAGATGCATGGCAGTCGTAAAGAAAACGCCGATGCCGAGAAATATAAAAACCTCGTCTTGACGAAATATCCCGACTCAAATCAGGCGAAAATCATCCTCGATCCTGATTATTTCGTGAAAGCAAACGAGAAAGGTGCAGAAGCAGAGCAACTCTACGCAAAGACCTTCGAGGCTTATCAAAACGGTCAGTATCAGCGTGTTATGATGAACGTCAAGAAAGCACGCCAGCAGTTTGAGGACGACACCCTCTACATGCCACGTTTCGAGTTCCTGAACGCCGTGTCGTTGGGCTATGTCGAAGTGGTTGACTCCATGGCATATTCGTTGTTGCGTCTCATCCAGAAATATCCTGAAAGCAGCATCAAGCCGTTTGCATTGGATGTGCTGTTGAAGGCCAACGACATGTACAACCTCGGTTTGAACATCGAGAGTGCACGTCCAAAAGACGAAAATGTCGTGGAAAAAGAATCGCCTTACACCTTCCGCCCGAACGACGAGTATTTCGTGATGGTGATCTGCAACAAGAAGGTGCGTGTCAACCCGTTGAAGGTGCGACTCAGCGACTTCAACAAGAACAATTTCCGTATGGATCAGCTGAAGATTAAGAATCTGATGCTCAACAAAGAAGATGCCCTGCTGACCATTGAGAAATTTGAAAATGTCAATAAAGCCATTGATTATAAGACAGCTTTGTTCCTCAACGACTATGTCTTCGGAGGAATTGAAGAAGAGAATTATACAGTATTAATTATTTCGGTGTCGAACTATCCGATATTCTATCAGGAGAAAAATATTGAAGAATATCTGGATTTCTGGCATCAATATAACAAATAAAAATATGAGTTCAAACAATCAAGAAGTACCTGTAAGAAACAACCTCATTGGTAATGGTACAACCATCAAAGGTGAAATCGTCGCTACCGGCGACATCCGCGTTGACGGCACAATTATCGGAACAATGAAATCGACCGGCAAGGTTGTCATCGGACAACAGGGTGTTGTGGAAGGCGAGATCATCTGCAACAGCGCTGACATCTCGGGCCGTGTGAAAGGCATAGTAAGAGTTGAAGAACTGACATCTCTCAAATCGACATCACGTATGGAAGCAGAGCTTTACACCAAGCAGCTGTTCATCGAGGTAGGTTCAATCTTCACAGGTAAGTGCGACATGTCGCAGAAGGTTACTGAAACTCCGGCGAAATGAACAAATTCATAAAACAACTGTGCATACTGACGCTCATCCTTATCGTGGCGTCGATATTCGCACGTAACATACTGACAATATGGTGGCCTGCCATCATGGGATTCTTCTTTATTGTCAGCATTGTGATGTTTTATCTCAGCGAAAAAGCCAAGCAGAAAGACATGCGCAAGTTTGCCAATTTCTATATGGCATCGACAGTGATAAAGATGGTGGTTTACCTTAGCATCATCTTCTTTTACGTCATCAACTTCAAGGAAGACGGCAAGCGCTTCGCCATCACTTTTCTCGCTTTCTATTTGATTTACAGTGTCTTTGAGACATATAAACTTACAAAAAAAGATAAAAAATCGTATGAATAATAACGAAATTATCGGTTACGAAAAGATTGAACATTATAACCCTGAGCGCACCAAGATGCTGATGGAGCATTACAGGGCAATTTTGAGCCTTTTGGGTGAAGACCCAGACCGTGAAGGACTTTTGAAGACACCTCAACGTGTAGCGAAGTCGATGCAGTTTCTTACCCAAGGCTATGAGATGGACCCGATGGAGATCCTGCTCTCGGCAAGATTTAAGGAAGACTATCGTCAGATGGTGGTTGTGAAAGATATAGAGCTGTTTTCGATGTGCGAGCATCACATGATTCCGTTTATCGGAAAGGCGCATGTGGCTTACATTCCTAACGGTTACATCACAGGCTTGAGCAAGATTGCGAGAGTTGTCGAGGTTTATGCCCGCCGTCTGCAGGTACAGGAACGCCTGACCACACAGATCAAGGAAGCCATCAACGAGGCGCTGCATCCGTTGGGAGTGGCAGTAGTTATTGAGGCTCGCCACCTCTGCATGTGCATGAGAGGTGTGCAGAAACTGAACTCCGTCACTACGACATCAGATTTTGTTGGAGCTTTTGAGAGAGGTGAGACAAGAGCGGAGTTTTTGAATTTAATAGGAACAGATTTACATTAATAAACACCGTCATTTCGACCGACCGGAGGGAGTGGAGAAATCTCCGACTCAGTTTGCAGGAGATTTCTCGACAAGCTCGAAATGACGAAAACAAAAAATTAAATATGGAAAACAATTTTGAATATCAAAATTCGACAAAAGTTTTATCGAATTCGTTTGTGTCGAACGTCTTCATGTGGATGTTCGGAGCACTCGGAATCACTGCGTTGACAGCATATCTCTTTGGCACTGACACCAGCCTTATCATGATGATGTTCTCAGAAAGAGCCGACGGCACTGTCTCGATGAATCTCCTCGGCTGGATAGTGATGTTGGCACCTTTCATCATGGTGCTGGTGATGTCGATGTGCGTGGCGAAGATGAAAGCCTCGACAATGGTGATCCTCTTCATCGTTTATTCAGTGTTGATGGGCATGAGCTTGAGTTTCATATTCTTAGCTTTCACCTCAGCATCAATCTTCAAGACCTTTATCATCACAGCCGGAATGTTCGGTATCATGGCTGTTGTGGGCTACACCACCAACACAGACCTCACCAAGCTCGGCTCGATATTGATTATGGCGTTGCTTGGCGTTATCATCGCGACACTTGTCAACATGTTTATGCATAGCGAGAGTCTTGACTACATCATCAGCATAGCAGGAGTCATAATCTTCACAGGATTAACAGCTTACGACGTGCAGAAAATCAAGCAAATCGGGATGACAGGTGTTGAAAACAACGACACAATGACTAAGATCTCGATTTTTGCGGCACTTAACTTATATCTTGATTTTATCAATTTATTCCTGTATCTTTTGAGATTCTTTGGGAAAAGGAACTAATGATTAAAATGCAGGAGATTTCTCCATTTCGCTTTGCTTCAGTCGAAATGACGGGAGTGATTGGTCGAAATGACAAATAAAAAATGAAAAATTAAATAAAAAAATATGAAAGCATACGTTTTCCCGGGACAGGGAGCACAATTTGTAGGAATGGGAAAAGACTTGTACGACAAGTTCCCAAAGGCAAAGGAAATGTTTAACAAAGCAAACGACATCCTGAAGTTCAACATCACCGACATAATGTTTGAGGGCACTGATGAGGATCTGCGCCAGACTAAGGTCACGCAGCCAGCCATCTTCCTTCACTCAGTGATTTTGGCAGCTATGCTTGAAGATTTCAAGCCTGACATGGTGGCGGGACACTCATTGGGAGAGTTCTCGGCATTAGTTGCCAACCAGACATTGACATTTGAAGACGGCTTGAAGCTCGTGTCACAGCGTGCGATGGCAATGCAGAAAGCCTGCGACGCCAACCCGGGTACTATGGCAGCCATCATCAACCTTGAAGACGAGAAGATCCGAGAGATCTGCAACTCTATCGACGAGGTGGTGGTACCGGCCAACTTCAACAGTCCAGGTCAGGTGGTCATTTCAGGTAGCGTGAAAGGCATCGAGATCGCTTGCGAGAAGATGAAAGAAGCAGGCGCAAAACGCGCACTTCCACTGAAAGTCGGCGGCGCATTCCACAGCCCGTTGATGGAGCCGGCACGCGAAGAACTCGCCGAAGCTATCCAGAAGACCAAGTTCGTGCGCGGCATTTGCCCAGTGTATCAGAATGTTACAGGACAAGCAGTGAACGACCCAGAGATCATCAAGGCTAACCTCATCAAACAGCTCACAGCACCTGTCTGCTGGACACAGACCATGGAAAACATGATTGCAGCAGGCGTCAACCAGGTGATTGAAGTGGGTCCTGGCACAGTGCTTCAGGGATTGTTCAGAAGACTCAACGGAACTATCGAGTTGTCAAGCGCAGCGATATAATGAGACAGAAACACCTAACACCGATTTGGCTTGCTTTGGCAGTGGCTTTTGGAGTACTGCTGGGCATTGTCATTGCGAGGACGAACGATGCCTCCAAGTCGTTTATTAATAAAGGTGGCAACGTGAACCTTGTGGACAAGGTGTTTTATCTCATTGAAAATGAATATGTTGACACTGTCAACATCGAGAAGCTTCAGGTCGATGCGGTGACACACGTCATCGATAAGATGGACCCGCATAGTGAATATTTCGAGCCAGAGGTCTTGGAAGAAGTAAACGAAGACCTGCAAGGCAGCTTTGAAGGCATCGGTGTGACGTTCAGGATTGAGAAAGACACCGTCACCATCATCAGCACCATCAAGGGCGGACCATCTGAGAAGGTCGGCATCAAGGCAGGCGACAGAATCGTGTATGTAGGCGACAGTCTCGTAGCGGGAGTAGGCATTAATAATAATAAGGTGATGAAGCTCCTCAAGGGACCACGCGGCACGAAGGTCGATGTGAAGATGTTCCGTCGCGGAGTGCCAGAGTTGCTCGACTTCACTATTACAAGAGATGTCATCCCGACATACAGTGTCGATGTGGCTTATATGATTGACGAGACCACAGGTTATATCAAGCTCGAGAAGTTCACTGCGACCACGCACAAGGAGTTTGTTAAAGCCGTGAAGAAGCTGCAGGCACAAGGCATGCAGAAGCTCATCTTCGACCTCAGAGGCAATGCGGGCGGTTATCTTGTTGAGGCCGTAGAGATCGCTGACGAGTTCTTGCCAAAAGGCAGTCTCATAGTCTATACCCAAGGCGAGCACCGCGACAGGCAGTATATCTTTGCGCGCCGGCGCGGTATGCTCGAGGACACTCCTGTGACCATACTCATCGATGAAGGCTCAGCATCGGCAAGTGAAATAGTCGCCGGCGCGCTTCAAGACAACGACCGTGGCACCATCATCGGACGCCGTTCCTTCGGCAAGGGCTTGGTGCAAGAGCAGTTCGACCTCGGTGACGGGGCTGGGTTAAGGCTCACGGTGGCAAGATATTACACGCCTACAGGACGCTGCATCCAGAAGCCATACGACGGTGACAGAGAGAAATACATCCTCGAAGCTTACGACAGATATGAATCGGGCGAAATGTTCAGCGCCGACAGCATACACTTTGCCGACTCGCTGAAATACATCACCCCAGGCGGAAAGACGGTGTACGGAGGCGGAGGCATCATGCCCGACATCTATGTGCCGCTGAAACAAGACTCGACAGAATATTTCTTCAATAAGATCGTCAACGCAAGCATAGTGTTCCAGTATGCCTTCGATTATTCAGACGCACATCGCGATGAGCTCTTGAAATATGGCGACGAGAAAAACTTCGACAAGAAGTTCCAGTTCACCGACAAGATATGGAACGATATACTGAAAGAAGCGAATAAAAAGAAGATTACGGGAACGGATGAGCAGAAGGAGGTGGCGAGACGGATGACGGAGCAGTTGTTTAAGGCTTATGTGGCGAGGAATATTTTTGGAGATGAGGCGTTCTATCCGGTATATGAAAGTTTGGACGAGATACTGAAGGAAGCTCTATGTCATTTCGAGCGAAACGTAACGAAGTGAAGTGTAGTCGAGAAATCCTTTTTAACGATTCTCACTAAGAAGGATTTCTCCATTCCGCTTCGCTTCAGTCGAAATGACACGAAAAAATTAATTTTTTGTAATTTGTAACAAAAAAAAGTGTATTTTTGCACCCCGAATTGGATAAAATGAAGAGAGAGGAGAACAATTTCACGATTCCATTGGCAGGCTTGCCGTTCGGACATACTGATTATCAATATGTTATAAACGACAGCTTCTTCGAAGATAGAGACTATTCGGAGGTGAAAAAAGGAGTTGTGAACCTTCATTTAGGCATCGAAAAAATGGAGACGATGTTCGTTTTGACGATGAATTTTGAAGGGAAAGTGGTTCTTCAGTGCGACAGATGCGGTGATGACTATGAGCAGGCGGTGGCTGATTCGGCAGAGATCTACCTGAAATACGGTGCCGAAAAAGGCGATGAAGACGAGGATGTCATCATCATTACAAAAGACGACAGTGAGTTCGATTTGAGTGATTTGATTTATGAATACATCATCTTGTCGCTACCAATTCACAGAACGCACGACGACGAGAGCTTGTGCAACCAGGAAGTTCTGGCGAAACTGCACAACTTCTCTCAGTCGGAGGCGACAAACGAGGAGGATGAAGAGAATCCTTGGAAACAAATGATGAAAGATTTGAAAAGTAAAATAGATAAGTAATAATTAAAAAAATAGTGTAAAATGGCACATCCTAAACGAAGACAGTCTCACACAAGAGGCGCGAAGAGAAGAACTCACTACACAGCTGAGGTTCCAACATTGGCAACATGCCCAACAACAGGCACAATCCACGTTTACCACAGAGCATACTACGTTGACGGCGATCTTTACTATAAAGGAAAACTCGTCATGGAAGGTGCGAAGAAATAATTAAACAAAGAAAATTTTTTTCATAATCTTTATATTGTTTTTCCCCGCCTTTCGTGTAAAGGTGGGGTTTTTTTAATTTAAGAATTATGTGGTGGCCTTTTTTTAACAAGAAATATTCCCTAATGGAAAGCGGACTCCTGCAAGGATGGACCGACTGGCATAGCCATATACTTCCAAGTGTTGACGATGGAGTCAAACACATGGACGACTCTTTGAAAATTCTTGATTTTTACGAGAAGGCGGGAGTTGAGGAAGTGTGGTTTACACCGCATATTATGGCTGATACGCCAAACGAGACAGAGTTTCTGGAAGCAAGATTTGAGAAGTTTCAGGCGCTTTACAAAGGATCAGTAAAGATTCACCTCAGCGCGGAGCACATGATTGACAGGCTTTTTGAGCAGCGTTTGGATGAAGACGATTTGTTGCCTTATGATGACAAATGTCTGCTTGTGGAGACATCATATTTAAATGCGCCACTCAACTTGTGGGAGATTTTCGATAAAATACGTGCCAAAGGATACTACCCTGTTTTGGCACATCCTGAGCGTTATGTTTACATGGGAGAGCAGGATTACAAGCAGCTGTCGAGGATGGAAGTAGAGTTTCAGCTGAACCTGCCTTCGGTATGCGGTTTATATGGCCGCGAAGTCATGTCGAAAGCTTTATGGCTGCTAAAGAAAGGCTATTATCACCTGTGCGGTTCCGACATTCACCGTTTCAGTATCACTTCAGCCAGCTTCAATAATAAAGTCCTTGATAAGGAAGTTATAAAAGCCATTGAGGATACAATGCTTTCATAACTATTTTTTCACCAATATCTTTTTCACCACATTCTTTGCTTTTTGCGACAAGCTTTCCTTAATCCAAGGAAAGAATTGGTCATTCCAGCGTTGCGGGTGAGTGGTCATCATGACATGATGTGGCAGACGGTCTTCGTTGATAGCACAAATGATGTCGTCTGTAGAATGAAACACCAACCCTTCATTGCACCAACGGTCCTGATGCACCGGAATCTTGTCGCGCAAGCTCACTTTGAAGCCGTCCCAGCGGCGACCGGTGTCGGTGAGATAAAACACATCAGAGAAGTCGATGTCGAAATACGGCTCCCCTATTATGCCTTTTTCATGATATGAATGCTCTTTCCAAAGATCTCTGTTGTCCCATTGAGTGCGCGGACTGCCGTGCATGCAGATGGTAGTGACAGGAGCCAGCTCGCGCAGACGACTGAGATTTTCGTCAAAGTCATGTAGAGCGGTTGCCATATCGCCTTTGCAAGTGGCGAGTGACTCATAATGATAACCTATTTCATGACCGAGAGCTGCTATCTCTTTGATGATCTTCTCGTCCCAGCTCTCAGGCACAGACCTGAAATAGTACGATGCCTTGATGCCTAGCAAATTCTCAATACGGGCTGTAGCCAACGAATTCTCCGGATGCAGATCCACATCGTGCCGCAATATCACGAAGCTGTCGGGGCGCTTACCCTGCATATAATCAGCAAAAGTCAGTGTGGTATACGCCCGATTTTGCATTGTGACCAACAATGCGCGATATTTCTTCAGAGAAAAATCCATTGTCAGTTACTTTCTGTGTTTTTTCTTCCCTTTCTCATCTTCGCCGTAACCATAATGACTGCCGTAGCCGTAACCGTAACCATAACCGTAACCATAACCGTAACCATAACCGTAACCGTAGCCACCATAGTGTTTACTCTTTCTCTTATATTTGACGTCGTTAAGGAGGATCATCATGTTAGGGAACTCGCCACGATCCTTAATCCTCTGGATGTCAGGCATCATACGTCTGTCGACCTTTCCGGAGCGGATTACGAACACAGAGACATCGGCGAAGCGTTTGATGATATTGGCATCGGCGATGATACCTGCAGGCACAGCGTCGATGATGATATAGTCGTAGTTCTCACGCAGCCAGGCTATCACAGTATCAAGTAAGTTGCTTGAGAGAAGCTCTGACGGGTTAGGCGGCAGCGAGCCTGAAGGCAGGATATCAACACCAGGAGCTACTTTATCAGGGACAATTAACGATTGGAAATCAGTGATTCTGCCAGAGAGATAATCTGAGAAACCTTTCTGTTTACGCAAACCGAAGATACGTGTGAATGTTCCTTTACGCAAGTCAAGGTCGAGCACTATCACCCGTTTCTGCACCATAGCAAGGCTGGCCGCCATGTTAGATGTAAGGAACGTCTTACCGGAGCCTTCCATAAGCGAAAGGAACAGATAAGTGGTACCTTTGCCGTCGGTATTACGTGTATATTCGATATTACTGCGCAATATCCTGAATGCTTCGGATATCTCATTTCGGTTGTTATGGTCGATAACGATAAGACGTTTGTCGCGTTTGTTCTTCGACGGAATCTCGCCAAGGATAGGGATATCGAGATAATTTTCAACGTCTTTGCGGTAGCGTATCTTGGTATCAAGAAGATGACGGAGGACTAATATACCCAATGGTATCAGCAAACCGATTGTTATGCCGCTTGTCATGTTTTTCTTGGTTTTTGGAGATATAGGCACCGGGTTGACACGGGCTTTATCGATGACACCAGCTTTATCTTCAACAGAAGTGGTGCTGATAATCATATCCTCACGTTTTGTCAGCAAAGCGAGATAAAGATTTTCCTTTATGCCCTGCACACGGGAAATATTGTCGAGATAAAGCTGTCCGCTTGGTATAGTGCTTGCCTTTGCACGAGCTTTATTCTCAACATCTTTAAGCAACACTATTTTCTGCTGAATTGCGCCGACATATGAATCGATGAGCTGATTCAGATTAGCCTTAAGCGTGGTCAACTCAACCTGCATGGCTCTAACATTAGGATTGTTGGTGATACCCGATTTGTTATATTTGTCGAGTTTAAGCACCAGTTGGTTAAACTCAGCTATAGTTTGAGTAATGTTCTCATCATTAATATCGACAGTGACAGGCAAAAGCTTGTTTTCAACATTATCAGCAATAAACTGTTTTAGATAATTAGCATGAGATATCTGAGCCTGCAACCTTTCCTGCTCCTCTGAAGCCTCTTTAATTGTTGCCATATACGATTGTCCGTATTCATCGATATTCAGCAAAAGATTGTCGCTTTTGAACGTGGCAATCTCTGCTTCCTGGGCACCGAGTTCACGGTCCAATTGTTCGATACGTTCATTGATAAACTTCGACATATCTACAACAGCTTTTCTTCGTTCATGAATAGCGTTATTGTTATATACTGCTATCATAGTATTAAGAATATCGGCAGCCCTTTGAGGCGACTTATCGTTGATTGACATATCAAGAATACCTTCGCTGTTAGAGCCTTGATACACCCTTACAGCGTCTCTGTACGATGCCACCACGTCGTAAATATTCTTTTTTCTTACCGTAATAATGGAGTTGAGATAGCTGTCGCGAAATGCCCATGTAGGATTGATGCAAACACGACCTATTATTGTTGAAAGAGTGTCGCCAAAACGACCTTGGTTCTCTGACCCATCGGCAAATTTCAGAGAGATAAGAGAGTCGTTCTGCAGTAAAACGTTGAATGTTACCGACTCGCGTTCATTCATATCCAAGAAAAACGCTTCGATAGGCGAATCCTTGTATAAATCCCTCTTACGTTTGACCAACTTGGTTTCATATTCATAATAAGTGCTAAGATTCAGCAGTTTCACCACCTCCAGCATGGCTGTTTCCGACTTGATGATAATGATTTCATCGTTAAGAGCCTTTGATGCCGCCCTACTTCTAAAGCTTGCTATTTGATCAAGTTGCGACATGACCGTATTCTGTTGTTGCTCGTAAATCTTGATTTTAGCGTGACTTTCATAGATACGGTCAGCTTTGTCGCTAATGTACCAAGCCACGTTAGCGCCTATGGCTGCGCAAAGAATAAACCAATGGATGTTGCGGAGAATGGTGACTACGACATCCTTGAGCGACAATGCGTTGGCATCTTTTTTATCGAGGAAAGAGAGGTCGGTATTTTGATTATCTTGTGACATAATAATTGTTTTTATTTAGCAAGAAGAATAAGAGCTGTTGTTAATGATACGAATGATGCTAAATAGCCGAGCATCGTCAGCACCTGACTTGTCGATTCCATGAAGTTTTTGTAACCACGGTCGCGGGTGATGATGAAGTCGTTTTGTTGCAGCATATAGAACGGATCGTCGAACACTTTCGAGTCGCGCGGGTCGAGATAGCGCATCACCATTTTGCCGTCAACCTCACGCATCACTGCTATTTTGGTACGGTCGGTAAACACGTTAAGGTCGCCCGACAATGCCAGAGCCTCAAGGAAAGTGCATCGTTCATTGTCGATGTTTATGGCTTTGCCTCCATTCGATCCGAGGAAGAATATCTTGAAGTTTTGGAAACGTACCATAACGAAAGGATCGTTGAGATAGTTTCCGTCGACAAGACGTTCGGTGATATAATTCTGCAATCCGAGTCGTGTCATGCCGCCAACGTGTATGGTGCCCAGCACGGGAAACTCAATGTTGCCGTACTGATCGACGAGGTAACCCATATTGCGGTTTCCACCAGTATTATTGCTGTTAAAATTCAGATTAAATGGCTTTGATAGTTCCTCGTCGGCACACGACACCAAGATAGTCAGTTCGTCGTATGGACTTATCACTGCTTCAAATTGGTTTTCGAGTTCAATCTGTGTGTCGTGCTCCATATCCTGGAGGTAAGCCACCTGTTTGGTGGTAACGCAGGAATTCAACATAAGCATCAGTGTTGCGAAGGCAAAACAATAGTGAAATAATTTTCTAGTTTTCATATAAGTGTTTGTTTATTTTTCTGAATAATTTTGAATTATCATGCGCATTTCCTCCAAAATATTGGCCGCCTGTTTTTGTTCAAGTCCGGCTTTTGTGGCAAGTGCAATAATATCTGAGTCTTTAGGATTGATATTGTCGTTTATAGAAGTGGTGTGATAACCTCCCAAACCATCACTAGGCAACAAATCGTAGGCGGGCGATAATCTCCATTTACCGCCATCGAAAATGAAAGAAAAATTCTTTGCATGGTCATCTTTGTTGCCAATCAGATAATTAAAGCACATCAGTTTGTACACGCGCCACAATTCCTCCATATCATTGGATAGCGACATGGATACTTGAAAGACTTGCCAATAATCGATGCAAGGCAGGCGATAGTCGGCACGAAGCAGCCCTGCTACACTAACCACATGCAGCTTTTCGCCGTCTTTTCTGTCAAAACGCCGGACACCAAAATATTTCCCATCAAACAGTTTTGTTTCGGGCATATCTATACCGCATTTCTTGGCAAGTAAAGCGTACCTATATTCGGTTTCACCTATATCATCTGGGTCGTTTTTTGCTGGAAACTTCACCATCCATTCCTGACCTTCCGACTTGATAAAGACTTTCGGTCTGGCTCCACCCGGCGATCCGCCTCTTTTATACAATTCTTCTATATTCTGTCCTGAATAGTCTTTTTCTTCCAACAAAGATGCCGCTTCTTTTGCCAAAAGTTCAATATCAGCAGTTTGTGTGGATGGCAATACGCTTTTATCGGGCACAAACTCCAATGCACCGCGACCCGATTTGCCAACCAAGGCAAGACGGTCGAGCAAATTAAGCTCCGAAGGCTTCTTCCCAATAGATTGATGGTATCTGTCAAGGATCAGCAAGCCCCAACCATCAGGAAGTGAATCATCGAACACGCCGAAGCCGCCTTCAAAAGGATGCCTTTTTGCAACAAAGACGCCTTTTTGCAATGGTAACTCAAAAGGTGAGATTGAAAAACCATTGGCAAGGAAATCGCCAGTGTATTCAAAGGTACACAGGTTGTCACTTGTCAAGGCCAAAAGCCCGACCAGGCAATCATGATACCAAACCTCAATTCTTCTAAGATTATCCATTATGTCGTGCCCTTTCACGTTTTTTCCCTTCATTCAGCACATCCTCTGTAGACAGATAGCGGCGTTGGCTAAACAGGGTGTCAAAATCATCCAAGGCGTCCAATGCAAACGCCACTTGAAGCAATTTGGCAAATGCGATTATGCCACTTTGTTCAAATTTACGATAGGTTGCCAGAGGCATTCCCGACTTCTTTGCCAATTCTGCTTGGGTAAGATTCAGTTCCAGACGGCGTGCTTTCACCCGACCTGCCACTGAAAGCAAAACCTCTCGAGGTGATCTGTCAGTAATAGATATTATGGTGTTATTTATCATCATTTTTTATCAATAACAAACATTATGATATTACTAATCCACCTGCAAAGATACTAATTTTTTCGTAAAACAGCAAAAAATATTGAGATTTATTTGAAATTCCATTGATAATCAGGGTTTTGTTTCATAATATCTCGGCTTTGGGGGTAGTTTTCGATAAACCAGGTCAAGTATGCAGTAACATCAATGGTATCAGCAAGGAAATGGTCGAGATTTTCACGCAATTGCATCTTTTTTCCCGGATTTGTAAGCAGGGTTTGTATTTCCGCACACATCTCATCAAACTGCGTAGGTGTGAACGATTTGCACAAACCATAGTTTTCGTACATATTTGGAACTGACAATTTTCCTGCGAAGGTATTACATTTGAATGCTGGAACGCCCAGCAAGGCTGCTTCCGATGTCATGGTCTGGCTGTCGCCGACGAACAACGAAGCATACGACATAAGCGAGTGCATGTCTTCGGGAGCGACTGGCATACGATAAAGCTCAAATTCCGGCTCCACGGCACGTTCGGAGGTGATTATGACTCGTCCGAAAGGCCTCAACAAATCGATCAGCCGCTGTTTCTGTTCAAACGAGAGACCAGCCTGCCCTATGTCGTGATGCCCTTTGAGTGCTACAAATCTCATTATGAAGAAAGGTTCGCCAGCTTTCAACCCAGCACGTTCAAGCACCGACTCATCTGATCGGAACCAGTTTGGATGAAGATAAGCAAGCTCATGGGTACCTTTGTAATACACAGCGTTGGCTGTTTTGCGTTTTATGGCCGCTGGTGTCATCACCACATCCGTCAGAGGATGACCGTATTTCACTACAAAAGGTTCAGCTTCGTCATCGTCGTCGTCGAACATAAATGATTTCATCTTGGTCAGCTTTGAGACGTGAGAGATCACTATTCCGGAGCTGAGACCGATGTCAATATGGTTTTTCTTAGCAAATTTCAGCATCCTGAAATCCTGTTTCAACACTGTCCACGCCTTACCCAATACCGAGTCACTTTTTTTCCCGAGGTCGAGATATGGCATGCCGTATATGTCCATTAGACGTTTTGCCACAGGTATCTCACGCACTGAAAAAAACAGATTATGTCCGTGTTTTTTCAGTTCGGCCGCCACATTTTTGAAAAGATGTACGTGTCCAGGATGACCTATGTCGACGAGGATGTTCATTTCAATTTTTTAAGCAAAGTTACGCCAAATTCTCCAAATGTATACAAAGACTTGTTGCATATATATTTAAAACGTCCATATTCCACGAGTTCACCACCGAATTTCGCTTTGAACTCGCGCACTCCATAGCCGCCGTCGCCGGGGGCGCCGGCGCCCATCATATCGAAATAGCCCATACCGTTGTCGTTTGCAAATTTTATAGCAGAATATGTTGCCACTGTTGAAGGATAGACATGTTTAAACACACCATCCAAGCCGCACACAAACCATTCGTAAGCCTTATTATCATCAAATACACAGACCATTCCGCCAACAATTTTTTCCTGATATCTCACAAGAATGTAACGGCAAAACGAGGTGTGATACAATTTCAAAAAGAAATCCACGGGAAATAACGGTGTTTTGACTTTTGTCGTATATAATTCCTTCAAAACGGCATAATAATCTATAACATCTTGTTCGGTAGGGTTTTCGATTACTTCTGCCCCATTCTTCAACGATGACTTAACAAACCTCGGCCTGCTGCTTTCCATGCGCTTTTCCCAAGAGTCGTCACCGTTTACCTCGACAATAATGTCATAATGGGGCTCATATTGGAATCCTGATTTTTCAAAAACACTACGGTAATTTGAATAATCGAAATAGTTTCTCGTTTCGATGTATATAGCCTTTTTCTTCAGGCTTTCGATACACTTTTTCAGAAGATTTTCCACCTCTTCATCAGTAATATCTTCAGCCAGCCAAGGACCTCCGTTAATTATTGCCCGACGTGAGAAAAACTTCTTCAACCAGCCACCGTCTTTTTGTATAAACCCCTGAATCACACCGACTTCCTTGCCATCACGCTCTACAGAATAGCGGAATGGCTCAAGAAATCCTGTCGATTCAATAAATCTATAAAACTCCGGCTGTTGGAAAATCGATCTCATTGCTTTTTTGATATCTGAGTATAAATATCATTCAGATGCAATGCCACCGCGTCGTTTGTCAGACCATTGCGCAGAATGGTATCTTTCCCATTTGTCCTTTTCCCAAAAGCAATAGCTTTTTTGAGACAACTAGCCAAATCTTTGGCATCTCTATTCGCCATGAAGCATCCGTCAACACCTTCGATACGCTCTTGGACATCACCCACATTGACACTCACTATTGGGCAACCGCATACGAGAGCTTCTTTGATTACTTGAGGCGAACCCTCGGTAAACGAGGTCATCAGAAATGCATCAACAGCCTGCATCAGTATAGCCACTTGCCTTCTTGTATAACCTTTAAGTTCTATCAACTGCACGTTTTCATCATTCAAAAGTGTGACAGTTTCTTTTGCTATGGGTGAATTTTTGACAGTATTGTCAAAGGCTCCGGCAAAAAGAACATATTTTTTTTCAGGACTTAGTCCCATTTGTGTACGAGCTTCCGATTTTTCAATAAAAGGATAATCCTCGAGATTTATACCGCAAGGAATTAGCGCATAATTTTTCTTTGGTCGCGCAATATCAATGTTTTTCTGCGATACGAAGATATTATAAGCTGAGCGACAAATTGCTATCTTTGACAGTCTCAACACTTTTTTGTCGTTTATGTCGCTACCATGATATGTAGTTACTACCGGCACACGACGCTGAAGATTCGCCAATAAGCCGCATAATCCGTAGTGAGCATGAACTACATCTGGATGAAAATCACGGATTGCATTATTTAGTGCTTTCAGATGTTTTAAATACCCTGCCACACCCTTGCTTTTGACAGGGAAAAACTGGCATTCAACACCTTGCTTCTCCAACGCAGCTACTTGCTGTGTTACAAATGGTGCAAAACCACGTTCCTTATATCGTGCTACTACTAGAATTCTCATTAGAATAATCCGCGGCTGCCGATTTTAAAATAAGCCCAAGCAACTTCCATTAGAACAACTATAACACTCCAATATCTCAGAAGATTATACGTCTTCGCTCGTAATTGAGATATGCCGTATGTCCACATAATTATCAATCCAGGCAATCCAGGCAGAAGAAATCGTTCTGAATTGCCAAATCCACTAATTGAAATGACACCTAAATAAGCAAATGTATAGGCACCCACCAAAGCGAAATCACGCCATTTTTTCTGTCGTATGGCTTCGTACATTGCAATCAATGCAAAAAAAGCCATAAAATTACGAATATAATTGCCGGCATGCTTAGTTTCCTGCGCAACCTGAATATCATCGACATGAACCATGGTGGCAAAAGGAAGAGCCACCACCATAGGAGCCATCACCGAACCTGTAGCATATACAGCCCATTGATTACCTTTAGAAGCCTGATCCAATCGTTTCGTTTCTGAATTTGTATGTCGCAAATTCCAATATTCTTCAACTTCTGTCATAATTGTTCCGCCACCTGCAACTATTATGCATAGCAACCCCCAGCCGATAATTGCAATTCTCTTGGTTCCTTTCTTCATAGATGGAGTATTTGCAAAAAGTACAGCTGACACAAATGCAAAGACCGCCGCCGCACCAAGCACCGTCCTAAAGAAAAACAAACTACCAGCTAACAACATTGGAATTGATATAGTCCATATATTATATTTGTGCTCTCTAAGCAAATAATCCGTACGTTCCATAAATGCCACCAATAAAAACATCATCTCAGTTTCTTTCAGATGGTAGCCACAATAGATAATCAAGTTCGGCATCAATGCACACATTATACCGGCAATACGACCTACTCTCTCGTTGAACATTCTTGCCGAGAGACGATATATAAGAATACACATCCAAGAACTCAACAATGCCTTTATTAATCGTGGAATGATGATAATAGGCCCGAAAATCTTGTATAATACAGTCAAATAAAGCGGATATCCAACATCTGAAAAGCCTCCACCGGAGAACCAGTAATTAAATGCCACTGACCAAGGCTCAGCTGCCAACCATTCTGCTTCTCCGTGATATCCCTTTGCATCGGCTGCACCCACTTCAAACGGGTCACCATTGATATTCATAAAATGGAAATAGGACAACACAACCCAAATCAATCGCAAAGTTACAGCTATACCGAATACGTAACTGATATAATTCTTTTCTGATACTTGACTCCAGTCCACACTCCATCTTGGAGTCATAACAAAGAATAAACTTATGAAAATAATTCCGAGTACAACATATTCAAACAGCATGGCATAGCTGAAGAATATCAATGTCACTATAGTTAATGCTATCAAATAGGTAACTATAGCACGATTGGCTATTTGTCGTGGAAAGAACGGTATCATCTCGCTATCCTAACAGTTTTCTTTTAAGTTTTATTAGATTTGTCATGGTCTTCGGACCAACTATTTTGCCGACAAAACCTTTCCAATCTGTTGAATTGTCCGCCCAAGAGCCAAGTCCAAGATGTTCGCAATAAGTGTTTTCTGTGCAGAAATACTCGCCAGTTGTCTGCCGTGGACTAAAATACTCCACCGGAAACACGTGCAAGTCTTTATAATCCTGTTCTTTGCCGTTCTGCACAAATCCGTTCTCGCACATTTTTGCGGAGATGAATTGGACATTTGTAGACATGTCAAATGAGCCATCAGACTTTATAAAATGCCTATCACAATAATTTTCAAGTTGTTCACTCACCCACAAGCCATGCGCCTCGCTTGCCATCACACAGGTGCCAAGGGGCGTATATTTGCTGCCTTCAAAGCCGGCGAAAGCTGAAAAATGCAGCAAATCATCAAATGATTTGAACACTTCCACGTCGGTGTCAAGATAAACACCACCCTCATTACACAAGACCCATAATCTGACATAGTCGCTCACAAAGGCAAACTTACCGGCTTCATAGGCTTCTTTGGCATATTCGTTATCGTTCACATCGAAGTTTTCCTCATTCCAAAGCTTATACTCCCAATCAGGCATATATTTATGCCATGACGCGACACATTTTTGAGCCAATTCAGGCATTTCACCGCGACCAAACCAGCAATAATGGATTATCTTTGGAATCATTTAAGAATTCGTTTTATTTTAGAACCCAAACGCATAAATTTTTGCATTAATTTCAAAAACCACATTGGTCTTTGATACAAACGTTTGATTTTCAATGGCTGGTGGTTCCAATCCACTTTGTCGAGCTCTATTTTTGCTTCATTATGATACTCATTAGATATGTAATAAGGCATCAGACTATACGTCCTGAGATTGTCAACCAATTGCTTATAATCAAGATTGGATTTTTCCTCATTTTTCAGAAAATCCAAATTCCAGAGCATGTGATCTTGTGGTTTGTGCAACTTGACTCCACGGTTTGCCTCGTCAACATCTTGGTTGTAAAACGACAAAGGCTTATTCAGAAATGCCACCTTATATTTCAACGCGATGCGAATCCATAACAGAAAATCCTCGCCAAGTTTTATGCCTTTTGGGAAGCCACCGAATTCATTAAAAACAGTTCTTGGCACGCACACAGCACCAGTCCAAAGCGGCATCGCCAAAGTTTTTGCATAAACCTGGCAATAGTTGATGTAACCTTTCTCGAAACCTGCATCAACTCCTATTGGAGCCACGCGGGTTTTCTTCTTTGTTTCGTTAACAATTGTATAATTCGTGCCATAGATGCCTGCTTTAGAAAACTCTTCTATCAATTTCGACATCTCTTCAAGAAACGTTGGCTCCCACCAGTCGTCGGCATCCAAGAAACAAAGGTATTCTCCTTGCGACAGCGACACTGCATTGTTGCGAGCCACCGAAACGCCAGCATTTTCCTGCCTAATCAGTTTGCAATTTGGTTTCTCAATAATGACTTTTTCAGCAATTTTGGCTGAGTTGTCCTTGCTGCCGTCGTCAACAATCACAAGCTCATAGTCGGTGAAAGTCTGCGACAAAACACTGCCAATGGCCTTGGCTACATACGACGCTTTGTTATATAACGGTATGACAACAGAGAATTTCACAACAAAATTGTTTTAAAACCTGTTCAGTGCTTCAACAATATATTTAATCTCTTCTTTTTTTATGCATGGACCCATCGGAAGGCTTAACTCTTGGTTTGCCATCTTTTCAGTAATTGGCAATGACAGTCCTTCCCAAAATCCAGCATAGCACTCCTGCAGATGCGGTGGAATCGGATAATGTATCAATGTCTGAATCCCATTGTTTTTCAAATATTCCTGCAAGGCATCACGCTTTTCGCAAAAAATCGGGAAAAGATGATACACATTATTTTCATCATGCAAGCGTGTTGGCATAGTGATATCAGGATTTTTGATGTTTTTGTAATAATACGCCGCTACCTGCTGGCGCAAGTGGTTGTCTTCATCCAAATGACGCAGTTTAACATCAAGAACCGCCGCCTGAACCTCGTCCAAACGGCTGTTGCGGCCACAATACTTGAAAACGTATTTTTTGCTCGAACCATAATTCGCCAAAGAGCGTATACATTCTGCCATTGCTTTGTTATTTGTAGTGACCGCACCACCATCGCCGAATGCCCCGAGATTTTTTCCAGGATAAAAACTATGTCCGGCAGCCTCACCTATCGACCCTGTTTTTTGTCCTTTGTATTCACATCCGTGCGCCTGGGCATTGTCTTCAACCAAATGAAGATGGTATTTCTTGCACAAATCGCCAATCTTTTCAGTATAAGCACAGCGTCCGTAGAGATGCACCAAAAGTATCGACTTTGTTCGCGATGTTATAACCTCTTCTATCTTGTTTTCGTCGAGTTCCAATGTGTTCGGATTGGGCTCGACCAGCACCGCTTTTAAGCCATTCTCGGTAATAGCCAAAACTGAAGCAATATAAGTATTGGCCGGTACAATAACTTCATCGCCAGACTGCATTACGCCTAATTCAATATATGCACGGTAAATCCAAATCAAGGCATCCAGACCGTTTCCGCAGCCAATACAGTACTTCGTCCCAATATAGTCGGCGTAATGCTGTTCAAATCTGGCATTTTCTTCTCCTTGAAGATACCAGCCGCTATCCACAACTCGATTCACTGTTTCGTGGATTTCATCGGCATATTTGGCCGTTATATCTTTTAATGAAAGAAACGGTATCTCCATCACTTTTTTTCTTTTTCGCCAACTTTTCTGACAAATTTAGCAGGATTTCCCGTCCAGACCTCTCCTGCGGGAACATCACGGGTAACGACGCTACCCATGCCTATCACGGCACCTTCACCGATGGTCAGTCCGCATAATATGCAACTCCCGGCACCTATGCTGGCACCTTTTTTCACCAACGTCGGCTCCATAACCCAATTTTTGTTGCGCGACTTAGGATTCCTATCGTTTGTGAAAGTGACATTACTGCCGACAAAAACCCAGTCTTCCAAAGTAACCCCATCCCACACTTGAACGCCGCTTTTGATGGTTACATTATCGCCAATTACAGCACCGTTCTCAACCAAACAATGCGAGCATATATTACAGTTTTCACCAATTTTCGCACCTGGAAGCACCACGCAGAACTGCCATACGCGACTTGATTCAGGTATTACGGCTTGGCAATCGGACAGGGGATGTATCATAAGCCCTTAAATTTTAAAAATTCTTGATAATCACGGATATAGTCATCCGGTTCATATTTCTCACTAGCAAGCACCATCAGAACAGAGTTGTCAGAAAAATTGTCCAAAGTACGCCACAGTCCTGGTTTTACCAGCAAGCCCTTCCATGGGCAATCAAGCACAAACGATTTCTTTCTCTTTCCGTCATTGAGGGTTACGCGCACCGAACCGCTGGTAGCAAACATCAGTTGGCTTAACTGTTTGTGAGCGTGCTCACCACGCGAAGCGCCAGGCACCTGGTACAAATAATATATTCTCTTTATCTCAAACGGAATATCAATATTTCCCTCAATAACCGATAAATAACCACGGGTATCGGAATACCTGCGTATATCTATCCATCTGCAATCGTCAACTTTTGTCGCTACAAAATCCATTTTTAAGTACTTTTTCTCAATTCTCTCTTATAAATCATGGCCTTATACAAGGCAAAAGCCTCAAAACGAAGCTTCGATGCAGTCATCTTCCGTGCTTGCTTCAATTTCGCACTGTCAGGAATGACATCGGCATACTTGGCAACAAGATTTCTGGCATCATTCAGTTGTCTTTTGTGCAGATACAGCAAAAATTCTTTGTAAAACACATATTCCTGCATCATCTCTTCTGTGAAACAGACATCTTGCGGAAACATCTCGTTGAGATAACGACGCACACTCATCAACCCCTTATGATACCAAAGATATTTCGGATGGTCGACTGGGACAAACGACGCGGAACCTTTATAAACACGATAAACCACCGTCAAATCCTGGATATGACCCCATTTTGCATATTGCGACATCACTGCTTGCATCGGCAAATCCTCGACAGGGAAGCCACGGCGTACAAACTCGTCAAAATCAACTTTATCGAGAATCTCTTTTCGAATCAGAACGGACAATGGCATGGCATAAACCCCACCATTATAGTCATGAGAGAAATAAAACGGCTTGACATTGCCGTCTTCAACAGGATGCAGTGGCGCCACAGCATTGGGAACCAATTTGTTTTCTCTAACGAGGAGTTTGTAACCTGCCGTCGAAACCATGCCACAATCGGGATGCTGTCTGAAATAATCCAGCTGCTTCTGCAGCTTATGGTCGTCGCACCAATAATCATCGCCAGCTATGATGTTAACGAAATCGCCTGTGCATGCGTGAAAAACTCTGGCACTGTTTGCCATGATACCAAGATTATGTGCGTCAGATAAAAGTCTGATTATATCAGGATACCGATTTGC
The DNA here is from genome assembly GCA_905234275.1 of uncultured Bacteroidales bacterium. Classification (GTDB taxonomy): domain Bacteria; phylum Bacteroidota; class Bacteroidia; order Bacteroidales; family F082; genus Limimorpha. The sequence continues at coordinate 49,015 of CAJOHD010000007.1, forward strand.
ATAATCTTGACAAATCGCCAACGTTCCGTCAGGACTGCAGTCTTCGCCGACGACAACCTCCAAATCAAAGTCACCTTTCTGGCAAAGTATGCTATCGAGAGTCTGGGCGATAGTATCCTGCTGGTTATATGTTATGACCGCTACCGAAACTTTCATCTTCCTTCACAATCTTTAAAACGGGGGAAGTCTCCTGATGTAAAGCGTTCTACAAACTTTTCCGACATGTTGATACGTGGAAGGAACCATCTGCCTGTAAACCAGCTTGCTTTTAAAGTGCCTTCCAACGCCGAGAATGCCATTTTATAGCTAAATTTTTGAATCTGCTGGCGGTTGTTGTTCGACACTTCCACAATTCTTCCGTACGGGAAAGCAAAAGAGTCAACTTCGACACCAAGCTCATCCTGTAACCAGTCATTGCCTTTATTGCATTGCTCTGTCATCTCGTCTTGACTCAAATTGCGGAAAACTTTATGTTGCCATCCGTGACAGCCAATACGGCAAAGCGGTTCCCATGACAAAGCCCGCAAATGCTCTTTTGTGATATAGCCTGGCTTGTCAACCAAATCGGGACTTACAAACAGAGTAAAAGGAACATCCAACTGCTTCAGTACAGGAAATGCATCAGTATAAACGGTGTCGTACACATCATCGAAGGTGACGTAAAAGCATTTGTTTTTCCAATCACGTTTGTCAATCATCTCAAGTAACTCCGCCCATGTCATGGCATGCCAGCCATCATTCACCAAATACTCAAGCATTTTCCTGAACGAGCCACACGTCATCTCGAAAGCGCTTTTGCAATCCTCCTTTGACGGTTTGAAGCCATGAACCATCAGCACAATAGGCGACTGCCTGCCATGAAGGCGCCATAAAAGACGCATCCACGCTTTGTATAAGCGGTTGTGTTCACGTATCAATCGCAGTGAAAACGGTATCATTTTGATCTAAAAAGTCTTTTTTTTAATAAAGACAATTTATACACACACCATCCCACTGGTCGTGAAGTCTTGAAAATATACTTGTATTTCGGCGGCATAACATCATAAGGCAAATACCGTACAATATAGTCAGTGCATTCTCTTTCGTGTTTGTTTCCGAAATAATAACCATATTTGAGAATATTCGAGGCAAAACGCATCCCGAGGTAACGTGCAAAAGCTCTGTTTTCCACAAAATATGGTATATACTTGTCTATATAATAATCTATTCGTTGTGTTATTTCAAAATGAGCATTTAGATTCTCTTCCACCCTGTTGGATGCGTCTTTATTGTAATAAGCAAAGACCTTGTTGTAAAATGCGACAGGAAAACGAAAAATTATCCTATACCATAAATCCAAGTCTTCCGCTATTTTTATACGTTCATCGAAAAGCCCTACAGATATTGCTTTTTCACGATGAAGAATAATCGACGAAGAACAAAACAAATCATTATGTGAAGTGGCAAAATAGTTTTTCACATAATCTCTGAAATTTTTTGGCATTCCCTGTTGGCATGCCTTATAATCCCCTTTGATTATATATGCGTAATTCACTCCGCACAAAGCCGCATCTGGGAAGTCAACTGTCAGTTGAACCAATTCTTTCAAACAGTCTTTATCCCAGTTGTCATCACCATCAATCAATGCGACATAATCTCCTTTAGCCTCTTGAATACCCTTGTTGCGAGCCGCACTCACACCTTTGTTCGGTTGGTTTATCAAACGTATATTTTGATATATCAACATTTCTTCACGCACAATATCTGCACCACAATCAGTACTGCCGTCGTTCACCACAATGAGTTCAAAATCATTGTACGACTGCTCCATAACGCTCCTGATTGTCGTCCGGATGTCTTTCTCTTTGTTATATAACGGAATTACTATCGAAATCATAATTTAGTACGACAAATTAGACGAAACAGAATAGCGTTTGACAACAAAAACTTTTCTTTAACTGACTTCTTAACTCCAGTTATGTCTTGTAAATAAGCGAACGCTTCATCAAGAATATGTCTGATTTTCTCTTTTTCTTCGTCAGAATACAAATTCTTGTCACGATAATAATCCTTTTGAAGCACCATCAAACGGGAGATTGCATAACTAAAGACCTTTTCGATCTGATCTTCATCATAATGCATTTTTGCAAATTCCATCAATTGCTCGTCCACATAAAGGCTTTCATATAATTTTGTTGTTTTTTTATGTGTTATTGAAGTTTGAAGCTGCCAGAAGTAGTATTCTGCTCTTGATTGAACGACACGCTCGGCATAAAACAGTATCAGTCTTTCCGAGAACTCGTCCGAGTTCATGTGGAAATAATTGTTTTGTTCAAACACATGATTATATAGCTCCCGCCTAAAAGCCATCCCATTGCATCCCAATTCCCATTCTGGCAAAGTGAGTTTGCATGCATCACGACCAGTATAACTGACAAAAAGGGGTTCATTGTTAGGTATTCGGCCATATTCGCCATCACGACCTGGAATTTTTACAACCATCACGGGTAACACGACATCAGTGCCATCTTTAATATTGTTTTGCATTATTCGCAAATAATCTGACTCTATCTCATCATCGTCATATAAAATAACACAATACGTGCCTTTAGCCTCTTTCACTCCTTCGTCAATGGGTCGTTTTGCATTACCTGAATTATGTTTAAGACATATAGTACGAATACGTACATCACGTTCTGAATAACGTCGAGCCATCTCTAAACTGTTGTCAGTTGAACAGTCGTCAACAATGATTAGTTCCCAGTTATTATATGTCTGTTTTAAAACAGAATTAATTGCTGCATCCAATGTCGATTCTGCATTATAAACTGGTATGACTATAGAAAATTCAGGCATGTTTTATCTTATAAAAAACAGACAATACATCCAACAAAACAGAACCAATAAAAGGATTTTTGACAATAATCCGATTAACTCTGTTCATATAATTCACCAATTGCCTCGACGGACGAGTATCACGAAGCATATTATAAAACTCTTTTCTTTCCTTATGGGATGTCTTCACCAATCTGATGAAAAGCCGATTGATAAACCACGGAAGGCCATCATCCAAAAAATGTGCTACAGTTTTTGCTGAATCAACAATGCTATTACGCCAGTTAATAATCATTTCCGCAGCTCCTATTGTAGAAAAATAGATCAATTTTCCGCTGCCTCTATTTAGTTGCGATGTGACCTGTGAGTCTGTTTGTCGATAGCGATAAAGCGCATCTGGAATAACTGCAACTTTATCAGCTACGACAATCGCTTGCATCATAAATGTAGTGTCTTGTCCAAATCGCATATTCTCTGGGAAACGGATATTATTGTCCATTACCAACTGTAGCCTGTATACAGATCTGACGGCATATCCCAGATGATAGATTAATTCCTTGCCAAATTGTTTTTCAATAAAAGAGACACCCTTCAAATTATGGAGTTCTTTCTTAAAACATTTGTCAACACTCTCGCTATTGTTTTTTAGCACAGAATAATTAAAGCAAATAACATCCGGATTTTCTTTTTCGCAAACATCAATAATCTGCGAAACCGAATTATGTGAAATCAAATCATCTGGATCCACAAACCAAACGTATTCTCCCTTTGCATTCCTAATTCCAGTATTACGCGCTCCACCAGACATTTTATTTATCTTATGTTCTATCAGAATCAAATTATCATGCTTTTGCTGATATTGTCTGATAATCTCATTAGAGCGGTCAGGAGAACAGTCGTCAACACAAATTACCTCATAATCTGATTCAGGCAGATCTTGTGAATAAATTCTATCCAAACATTCGGAGATATATTTCTCCACTCCATATACAGGCAATATATATGAAATACGTATCATTTCTTTAGTCCAAACATAAGAAATTCAAGATATTTCAATGTCCATTTTCTGCCGAGCACATTCAACACAAACATATTGGAAAACAGATTTTTTTTACAAATCTTTCTAAATTCTGATATGTCTGTTTCTGTCATTATGTTCAAAAAAGACGAATATTCCTGAATAGTATACTTTTCAATATTTCTAATAGATTTTACTATATCTTTTTCCTCTCTTGGAATTCGGTCTACTGTTTTATGTATGTGTTTCCCGCAAACGAAGCTGTTTTCATATAGAGTTTGCGGCGAGGGTGTTTTACGTAATGAGCGGGCAAGTGATTCTGGAGTTTCCCGATGTATATAATATTTTCCATTAATAGCACGAACCTTATCCGCCAATAAAACTGCCTCTATTGAGAAAGGCACATCTTCACCCATATTTATTTCAGGAGAAAATATGCCATTCCCATTTAGGTAATCTTTACGAAATATCTTGTTCCACACCGGACAAATTATGCCTGGTTTATCAAGGCACTGGCTTTTCCAGAAATTAAAGCCAGAAACAGGCTCCGACATTTCATTCCAAGTGTTCTTGTCGTTATCCAATATCTCTTCACCGCGCAAATGCCTATGACGGAAAACCAGCACATCCAATTCATTGGTTTCGCATTGTTTTATAATTTCCCCCAGACAATTTGGTTCAACCATGTCGTCTGAGTCGACATTCCAAACATACTTGCCTCGAGCAATTTTGCGTCCGGTATTGCGTGCCGTACCAAGCTTTTTGTTGACTTCGTGCTCCACCAGAATGAGATTTGTATGCTTTTTCTGGTATTCCAAGACAATATCCCGAGAATGGTCTGGAGAGGCATCATTCACACAAATCACCTCATACTCTTCTTCGGGTATACCTTGTTGATATACACTATCCAAACATTGGGCGATATATTTTTCAACGTTGTAGAAAGGAATGACAAAAGATAATAAAGGTTCCATTAACTTAAAACTTGCTTAAATTTATCTTCTAACTTATTAAACATCAGCAATATTTTTTCTTCAGCACCATCCTTCAATCGCGGCTGATGCAAAAAATCATTTAACTCACCTTTGTTTTCCCATAAATGCTGGATCTTAGAAACATTTTGGCTGTTGTCGCCCCCGATACTCCAAAGAATTATAGCTTCATGATTCAAAACATCTGGCTCCGGTTGGTTGTCGCTACCCCAATATATCGGGATACATCCTGAAGCAACGGCATCGAACATTTTTTCGGTCACATAGCCTTTGTAATTTGAGTTTTCAGGACACACATTGAAGCAAAACTGGCGCAAATATGCAGGTTTGTCGTCGTTAAATTCTGTTTTCAAGGTTTCGTCGTTATGCAAAACCTTGCTCGGACATTGAATATGGCCAACATTCTTCAACGACTCGTAAATTTGTGAACGTGTGTTTCCCCAGTCATAACGTGCGACCAATGCCGCAAACTTGTCTCTTTCGCCAATACCAGGATAGCGGAGTCTGTTCACATGCTCGATTATCTCTTTTTCCGACCATTCAGGAGCAAATTGTGTTCGCAGCCACAAAGGCATTCTCACATATCGAGCATCATCGATATAATCGAATCCTAACGACAAATCAATCTTTTTTTCTGAAAGCATATTATCGGAATACGCTCTGAAATTATGCGAGTGGACGTTTTCTCCCGTGATAAATATTTTCACTTCACGGTTATCATAGTTTACCACCCTCCTGTTGCCGAACACAGAATAGAATGAAAAACGTTTGTTGCTCGGCATAAGCCCATGATACCTCAGAAACCTCGTCAGCCACATATCCTCCGCTCTGACTTTCCAGAAGTTGTACAGCCACACATTATCTTGCGCTTTATTGCCTGTTTCGACTTTTCGGCGCAGCTGTTGATTGGTTTTTATATTTGAGATAATACGTTTGAGCATTATTTAATATTCCATGTGTCAAATAACGATGAAATCTTTCCGTAAGAGTTGTCTATCACATGCACTTCTTTTCCTAACAAAAATCCCAAAATGGCGGCATGCAAGCGTGTTGCGTATATCACATCATATTGGTTGATAAAATCAACTCCATACTGAATCGTGAACGGCTGGTAATAATTCTGCACAAACCAATCAATGACAACATCCAGCTTTTTAGGATACTTATGCCTGTTCAGATACAACAGATAAGCCAAATCGTTATCTGCATTTTTCCATTTTTTTGAAACATCTTTTCCTTGTGATGATGCCTTTCCCGAAAATTTACATTTTAGTATCTTAATTGCTTTTGCACTGTCGCCCTTTTCTATATAACTTCGAATCAGCTTGTGGCAAATTCTATCCGAAAAACTCCATTTTATATTGTTATCCGACTGATGCATCGGCCAATCCATCACGTCCATGCCTTCAGCATTAAAAGCCGAATAATCAACAGATTCCTTGTCGTTTCGTTTCAAAAATAAAGTGCGGTTGGTTTTCGTATGTTTCTTGTCAAACTCAAGATAAAGAGCCATGTCGGGCACCAATAGAATATTGCAAGTTGGGAAGTTTTTCTTTAAAAAATCAAATGATATCTTGTCTCTGACACAGATGTGAACATCATTATGGGTAGCAAAAACATCGGCATCATTTTTGCACAACTGTGAATCATTATAACAAACCGACTGCGGAAAAATCACTATTCTGTTTTTCGGATATAGCTGGACTATCTTGCATTTAAACTCTTGCAAGCCACGCCACAAGTCGCCGAAATTTCCGCCGCCAACCAAGCAGATGGTGACATCTTCTGGTAATGGCTTATATTCAAACGTTGAAGTCGAAGAACGCCACAAAATTTCAGTTCCATTATCTTTGATAAACTGTTCCATACCTTCCCAGATCATCAAATCGCCCACATTGGAATAATACGGCAAGTCGGGCAAAACGCATTTCTTGCCAACAAGAGAAGACAACTTATCAAAAATCAAATCTTTAAATTCTGTCATTTAAGCAATTTCAACTGAAAACCTGAAACATTGCCAAAAATATTGTTTTGCCAACGATAACCGTCATTAAAACCCTCGTTTGGAATAATCTCAAAGGAAAAACCGTTTCGCACGACATCAATTACCTGATTTCCATCAATATACAATGCAAATGTAACCAAATAATTGTCAGGAACAAGCATCGAAGTGTCCATTTCAAAGTCAAAAACAGAGTGTCCTTCCTTTATGAAAACAGGTTTATCCATTTTTGACATAGCCACTGGCATACCTGTCATATTTTTCAAAGTTATGCGAAATCCGACATGGTTTAACTCTTTTTCCGATTCAACATGTATCCTTCCCTTCATCTTGTTTCCATATTCAAGAGCCGTCTTTGTCACATCAAGCATCTCGAATGAAGTAATTCTTATATAATCAGCCTGAATATCAGGGTCCGTCTCTTTCTTCTCATAATGTGTCACCAATTTTGATCCAGCAACACTCTGTTTGACGTATTCTTCTACTACGTCAGCTATAGGTCCTAATGTTCTGATGCTACCATTTTCAAGCAACACACCGTTCTTACATAGATTGAGGATACTTGTCATATTATGACTCACAAACAGCACCGTCCTACCCTCTCCACGACTCACATCCTGCATCTTGCCAATGGCTTTCTTCTGGAATTCGGCATCACCTACAGCAAGCACTTCATCCACAACAAGAATTTCCGGGTCGAGATGAGCCGCAACAGCGAAACCCAAACGCACCATCATTCCACTTGAATAACGCTTCACCGGTGTGTCGATATATCTCTCACAGCCGCTAAAATCAATTATTTCATCAAGCTTTTTTGTTATTTCAGGCTTCGTCATGCCCAAAATGGCACCATTCATGTAGATATTCTCGCGACCAGTCATCTCAGGATGAAAACCTGTTCCTACTTCGAGCAGTGCACCAATACGGCCTCTTGCGCGGATAGTACCTGTGGTCGGAGTAGTCACACGTGAAAGAAGCTTCAGCAAAGTACTCTTGCCAGCGCCATTCTTACCGATAATGCCGACCACATCACCTTGTTCAACTTTGAAATCTATGTCTTTCAAAGCCCAGACATATTCACTGTCAGCAGCTTTCGTGCGGTCGTTGACAGAGCCTATCTTCAAATAAGGGTCTTCCTTGCGCAAAACCGTCGTCTGCCACCATCGGTTCAGGTCGTGGCTCAACGTCTTGGTGGAAACCAGTCCCAAGCGGTATTGTTTGCTTACGTTGTTAAACTCTATTGCTGTTGGCATTATTTATACAATTTTTCAATTTCATCACCTTCTCAACAATCGATGCCATGTCGTAATCCTTGTGAGAGGAACCTCACATTCGGTGTAATTCACCACGGCATTGCCTTGATAAGTATCGTTGAAATAATTACTGTCATTCCTTTCTTAAATATTCCGAAAGATAAGGTACTGCAAATACAAGTTCACCTCTTCTCGGTGATTCTATCACGCCAGCATCGATTAAACGTTTACGGTATGGTTGAATTGCCGGTCCACTTGATCCCAATGTAGCTTGCAAATCAGCAATAGTAGCACTATCGCCATGCTGTGAGAGTGCTTTCAAAAACAATCTGTCATTATCAGACAACGGAGCTAATATTGGTTTGAACACATTGTTTTCCAAATCTTTCTGAGATGCTTTTTCCGCCTTATCCAATGTTGTTTTATCAATAAAACCCTGAAGCTGCGCATATTGAACCAGATAGTAACCTATAAGCTGCATCAAGTATGGGAATCCCCGTGTTGCTTCCGCAGCCCTATCCAACAAATCTTCTGATATAGCTATTGAGGTGGATTTAAAGGCCCTTTCATAATATGCACGTATCAATTGCACAGAAATTGTGTCCAATTGTATCTTGTTTGCTCTATTTAAAAAAGTTAGCACGCTGTCATTCAACAAGCTGGATACAGCATGTGGAAGTCCTGCCATTCCAATAGCAATATTTTTCCGATCACCAACCAATTCTTGATATGATGCCGCCACTTCACGCATTGCTGCCGAAGTTCTCACTTCATCAATAAGAATAAGTGCACCTTTTCCTTTCTCCGCCAACTTATCACAAAGCAATGACATCTTGGCACGAAAACCATATTGTCTTTCGGTAGCATCCGAAAATGTAAGCCCAAATGAAAATCCAAGTCCTCCTGCATTAATACCGGTCAAATGCCTTTTATCATCTTTGAAATACTGCGAGCCATTAAGTTGTAGTTGCTCTATAATAGCACTCGGCATTCCTTCATGTGCTGTTACACGTGCGACAACATACCCTGCCTTAGAGGCTCGGTCGCTCAACTCAAGCAACAAAGCCGTTTTACCCATTCCTCTTTGCCCGAGAAACAATGTGCATCTATTGCGTGAGCCAACTGGTTCATTTAGCCCATCCATAAAACGCTCAATTTCACCGTCACGTCCTAAAAATTTGTCAGGACGATTACCGAATGTCGGCTGGAACAAATAGTTTCTATCTAGATCTTTGGTCATTTTTATTCTCTTTTATTCTCTTTTATTCTCTTTTATTCTCTTTTATTCTTTTTTATGGTTGCAAAATTACAATTTAAATTTTAATATTCAACGCAATTATATATTTTTTACTTTTCTTATTTAATCATTTTAAAATCAATGTTTTAACTATCCTCTCCGCCGCATGTCCGTCCCACAACTCAGGAATACCGCCCTTTTGCCACTGACCCGCAAAGAGTCGCTCCAAAACAGGCGCTATTTTGTCAGGATTGGTGCCAACGAGATAATTGGTGCCGACAGTACACGTCTCGGGACGTTCGGTGTTGTCGCGAAGGGTCATACAGGGCACATGCATCACTGTAGCCTCCTCGGTGATGCCGCCCGAATCGGTAATCACAGCTAACGAATTCTTTACCAAATAGTTAAACTCAAGATATCCTTGTGGCTCAATAACTTTCAGGTTTTCCGCCTCAATGCCCTGTTTGCGGAACACCGACGCAGTGCGCGGATGAATTGGGAAAACAACAGGCAATCCATGGACATTTTCCACAATTGCCTGAATAGTCTGTTTCAGTTTTTCCGATTCGTCAACGTTTGCCGGACGGTGGAGCGTCAAAACCAGATATTTTTGCGGTTCCAGATTCAATTTGTCAAACACTTCAGGCTTGCTGAAACGCGGCATGTTTTTCAACAGAGTGTCAATCATTACATTGCCGACGAAGAATATTTTTTCTTCCGGCACGCCGAACTTTCGGAGATTTGCACCTGCAATATCTGATGTAGTAAAATAGTAATCGGCCAAACTGTCAGTCACTATTCTGTTTATCTCTTCAGGCATTGTCATGTCCCAACTACGAATTCCAGCCTCAACATGCACAACTTTTGTATTCAGTTTCTTTGCCACCAGCGTGCATGCCATGGTGCTTGTTACATCTCCCACCACCAATATGCAGTCGCACGAGTTGGCTAGCAACTCGCGTTCAAAAGCTATCATTATCGATGCAGTCTGCTCGGCTTGAGTCCCGCCGCCACAACCTAGATTGGCATCCGGCTCGGGTATTCCAAGTTCCTCAAAAAATGAACCGCTCATCGCACGGTCATAATGCTGACCTGTATGCACCAGCCTATATGAAATATCCGCTCCGGTATCCTGCGCCGCCTTAATTGCCGCCACAATCGGGGCAATTTTCACAAAATTCGGTCGCGCGCCGGCGATAATAGTTATCTTTTTCATAATATCTCCATTTGCATCACACGCTCTATAATAGGTGCCATGTCATAATATTTATACTCCGCCAAGCGACCGCCAAAAATCACATTTTCTTCCTTGTCAGCCAAAGCTTTGTATTTCAAATAAAGCTTGTTGTTTTTGTCATCATTCACCGGATAATATGGCTCCATGCCGTGCTGCCATTCCGTACTGTATTCTCGAGAAACAACCGTCTTGGGACAATCATAGACTTCCTGACCAAACATTTCGAAATGCTTATGTTCGATGATTCTCGTATAAGGTATTTCACGCTCTGTGTAATTCACCACAGCATTGCCTTGATAATTAGGGATATCAAAAGTTTTTTGTTCAAAAGATACTGTTCGATAATCCAGATGACCGAAACATAAATCGTAATACTCGTCAATCTGCCCGGTATAAACTATTTTTTCTGCCAAAGCCGACAATTCTGCGCGATTGGCAAAGAAATCGCAGTTGATACGAGTCTCAACGCCTTTTAGCAAACCTTCAATCAGTTTATTATATCCACCAATTGGAACACCTTGATATGCATCGTTGAAATAATTGTTGTCAAAAACAAATCGCAAAGGCAATCTACGGATGATAAAAGCCGGTAATTCAGTGCAACTCCTACCCCATTGTTTCTCGGTATAGCCTTTAATCAAAGCCTCATATATGTCACGACCGACCAAAATCAAAGCCTGTTCCTCCAGATTGGCAGGCTCACGACCTTGTAATGCCATAACCGCCTCTGCACGCTGCTCCTCAATCTTAGCCTTAGCTGCTTCTGGCGTAGTAACACCCCACATCTGATAAAATGTGTTCATATTGAACGGCAGATTATATAACTTGCCCTTGTAATTTGCCACCGGGCAGTTGGTATATCTATTAAACGGCACTATGCTGTTCACAAAATCCCACACTTCTTTGTTTGAAGTATGGAAAATGTGAGCACCGTACTTATGTACATTGATACCTTCAATGCTTTCACAATAAACATTGCCACCAAGATGCGGACGCTTGTCAATAATCAGACAACGTTTACCCGCCTTTTTGGCGAGATGAGCAAAAGTTGCGCCAAACAGACCTGAGCCGACAATCAACCAATCATAAAACCTCATAGTGCTTATTTTTTCCTTCGCATCCAATGCAGTGGAAACACCCTGCCTGTTTTTCTCCAATATGCAACATACTTAATAGGTAGCCATTTCTTAGCAACATGTTCTCCTGCTTTTTTCCATACCTCATGACAACTTTTATTCAAAAAATCGTCAAACGCCTTCAAACGACTCAAATCTTCTTTTGTCGCTTTCTTTCTTACGAGAATAATCTTATAGATGTTCAAAGCATACAATAATATGGCATGTTCGTTCTCTTTATTCGCCAATATTGATTCAGATATATTATATCGTGATCTGTTACGAATGAGCGACTTTACACATGTTTCAAACTGCCAAACATTCTTGTTCATTGCTGCATCTTCACTTGACTGACCTACTCGTCCAAGCAGATAGTGATATATACAGAATGGATAATATACGCTTTTACTAACTTCGTACATAGGTATACACCTCCATTCAACATCAGTATAGTTAATTCCTTCAGTCTGAACATAGTTAATGCGACGTAGGAATGATGTCCGCCATGTAACCATATACATCGCATAGCTGGTAACCGCTGGTGCCGGATTGCTGTTAAAATCAAAAACTTCTCCAGCAACGATACTCTGTCCTACAACAGCCAAATTATTGCCATTATTGTCAACAATCTTATAAGAAGTCAATACTAAATCCACATCAGATTCAGGCAGTTTTTCCAACAACTTCTCCAACTCACTTGTATCAAACCAGTCGTCAGCATCCAAAACTTTGACATATTTTCCAGCAGCTTCAGCAATACCACGGTTAACACACGAGCCATAATGACCTTTTTCCTTATCTACAACTCGAAACGTGTTTGGATATTTTTCCGCATACTCATGTGCAATAAGGGAAGATTTGTCTTTGCTACCGTCATTAATAACCAAAACCTCCAAAGAATCCAACATAGCTGGACTTACGATTAAAGAATCAAGACAACGATGCAGGTAATCCTGCATATTATAAGTTGGGATAATAACTGTTAATGATTTATCCATAATTCTATTTCTTGTTGTTAACAGATCTGCACTTTATGTGACGTACACAGTGGACGAGAATATAAGGTATATGGCACAAATATAGAATAAAGGGGAATTGTATCAGAATCCGGTTTTTCGCATTCAATATGATCCAAATATCATCCTTTAATTCACTGTCAATTATCTTGCAAAAACGCACCTTTTCACGGAAAGGGAGTTTAATTGCCATTCTAAACGCAGTATTTGATTGCCAGACAGCATGTTTGAGAGCAACCGACACCAAATCTGGCTTTAGCTCGTTAGATAATCTGAGTAATTCACCACCCATCACAAAAGAAAAGTCATAGACTTTTGATGCGACGAATTGTAAAGATAACATCGCAGAATCCGTTCGCTCTTTTCTGTAATAATAATAGCCCGTATCACTCCCCATAACACGATGTGCCAAATTTAGAGCAGACAATGTATGTAAGATGTCACCATTCCTTTCATTGCTGAACCAAATATTATTATCCATAAGAAAATCTCGTCTGTACACTCTATCCCAGGCAAACCAATATGGACTATTTCCTTTTAACACATCGTCAGTCCCGGACATAACACCATTCTCAATAACAGGATTAAGAATTGTGCCATTATTATCCATGACAGTCCAATGAAAAATATCCAAATTGTTTTGTTCACATTGTCCCACAATAACAGAAAAACAATTCTCTCTTATAAAATCATCTGAATCGACAAACCAAACATATTTTCCTTTAGCAGCTGACAATCCAGTATTTCTCGTTTTACCTAATTTTTCATTTTTTGAATGGTGCAACAATAACAAATTATCATGCAACGCCTGAAAAACTGCTATGATATGCACAGAGTCATCGGTACTACAGTCATCCACACAAATGACTTCAAACTGAGTATCACAAATATCTTGATTATATACGCTATTGAGGCATTCACCAATATAATCCTCGACGTTATATACTGGGATAATTATAGATAATATTGGTTGATTAGATGCCATTATTACATATGTTAATTATGACGATAGCGTAGCCCTGTCGGCATTAATTTGTTTATTGTTTTAAACGCGTCAATATATCCGACAAAAATGGCTGAAATGCTTTTAAGGTAACCAGGACGTAAACTTATGACGGTGCTATATAACGTATAATTAATCAGTGCGTATATTCCTCCTGCAATAACATGTATCTTCCGCCAAAATGAATTACCAGGCTGTAATAAAAACCTAAACCAAAAAACCGTGCGGTTTCGTGCTATGGTGTAATAGCGTATTCTTTTTTCTTCAACTTTTGATTTCGATTGCCTTCCTGATGCAGCATCCAAATGGATATATCGTGTTTTTAAAGAATAGGCCATTTTTCCGCCTAACAAGAAAAACTTATAAAAAAATGTGGAGTCATCATAAGCTGCGTATTGGGACAACTCACCTTGTTCCAACCAGAGCTCATCTCCAAACTTGACAGACTTTGCGACATCAGTGCGAATAAAGAAACACTGGAAGTTACCCGTCTGACACAAATAACAATTATCCAATTTGTTGTTTCTCAGATAAACTTTATGCCCCGCTGTTACAGTAATTCTATCCAAATAAATCGACTTCTGATTTGATTGGAATAACTGGCCTGTAAAAGCTCCTCTAATTCTAACTGATAATGGATACCTAAGATCAATTGTCGTTGATTGTTTATCATCTATTGAACCTTGCATAGGAAGTGTGCAATCCAACTCGTGTTGAGTTCCAAAACTATATAGAGATTCAACAAAATCAGGTTCAAACTTCACATCATCATCCACTACCAAAATGTATTCCGACTTAGCACTATTTATCCCAACCACTCTTTGCGTCACCATTCCCTTCTTCGAGTAAATAATTCTCTCCCTGCCACATTCATAATCCAAGTTATAACCTTCCGGAATAACAACTATAATCTCTTCCGGTTCTATCGTTTGAGATAATATAGAATCCATCAACGCTCTATATTTATCCCCGCCATTGCCCAATGTTCGTATAACTACTGAATATGAAAAACTCATTGAATCAATCTATCTTACGCTGAAACTAATTTTGACCTCAATCTTTTCGCCTATCCTTCGCCTATCTTTCACCTATGCTACACTAGCCCTACACCTGCCCTACACATACCTTCATACCACCTCACAAACTCCTTGACACCAGCCTTAAGCGACCAATGAGGACAGTAACCCATCTCGGTTTCCAAGCGTTTTGTTGAAGCAAAGGTTTGATAAACATCGCCAGGCTGCATCGGGAGGAAGATTTTTTCGGTGGTTTTGCCAAAGGCTTTCTCCATAAGGTCGATGAAATCCATCAACTTTACAGGATGACCGCAGCCGATGTTGTAAATGCGACATGGGACGCCATTAGCGCAATTTTCAGGTTTCAATTCAAAATCAACTGCACGAACGGTGCCTTCAACGATATCGTCGATATAGGTAAAGTCGCGCAACATGTCGCCATTGTTGAACACCTTGATAGGCTCCTGGTTGCATAACGCCTTTGCCAAGAGCATAGGCATCATATCGGGACGACCCCAAGGACCATAGACGGTGAAATAACGCAGACCGATGCATTGCAAACCATAGAGTTTGCTGTAGCTGTGAGCCATCAACTCGTTGGATTTCTTGCTTGCAGCATAAAGCGAAACTGGAGCATCGGTGAAGCCATCTTCAACATAAGGCACCACAGAATTCAAGCCATAGACCGATGAGCTGGAGGCAAACACGAGTTTAGAAACATTATAATTGCGACAAGCCTCGAGAATATTAAGGAAGCCTGCCATGTTGCTCTGCAGATAAGCATAAGGATTGGTGATGCTGTAACGCACTCCTGCCTGAGCTGCCAGATGTGCCACCACATCGAAATGCTCTTTCTCGAAAAGAGCGTCAAGACTGGCTTTGTCGGCTATATCAATGGTGCGGACATCAAGATTGAACTCCTTGACACGGGCATGCTTGAGGCGAACGTCGTAATAATCGTTGTAGTTGTCAACGCCAACAACAACATCGCCCCTCGATGCCAGCGTATATGCCAGCTTCGAACCAATAAAACCTGCTGCTCCTGTAACTAAAACCTTCATCACTAAACCGTATCCATGAAGTTTTTCTGTACCTTATTGAATATGACTATGCCGAGAGCCAAAATCACAATCATGAAGACGAAGCTGTAGCCCAACCAGAACCATCCGATGAACCTGCCTGCACCGAGGAAGCCATACTTAAATGTCTCGATGACCGGCGTGACAGGGTTGATGCACATGAAAGTGTGAACCGGCACACCCAAAAACATCTTACCTGATGTTTGGCTGAGCGGATAAACGATAGGTGTGGCATACATCCAGAGCTGCACCACAAAGGAGAACAGCACCTGAAGGTCGCGGTATTTGGTGGTCATTGACGAGATGATAGTGCCGAAACCCAAGGCAAGACCCGCCATCATCACTACCAGCAACGGGAATAAAAAGGCATAAGCAGTGAGATGTGCCTCGCATGTTTTGTCAAACAAGGAATAACCTATATAGACCACCATGAAAAGTCCGAACTGTATGCCAAAACGCAGCAGATTGCTGATTACATTGGCTATTGGCATCACAAGACGTGGAAAATAAACCTTGCCGAAGATGCCTGAGTTGTCGACAAAAGTATTCGATGTCTTGGTGAGACAGTCGGCAAAATACTGCCACATACATGTGCCTGCCAGATAGAACACAGGGCGCGGCACTCCGTCGGTAGGGATGCCGGCTATGCCGCCAAACACCACCATATACATTATCACGGTGAGGGCGGGCTGCACCACGAACCATACCGGTCCGAGAATGGTTTGCTTGTATTGAGTGATGATATTACGCTTTACCAACAAGGCGCAGAGGTCGCGATAGCGCCACAACTCCTTAAAATCGACGGCCAGAAGCTTTTCTTTCGGCTTAATGACCAGATCCCATTTTTCTTCTGCCATATCAGTGAGAACGTTTACGTTTAAAAACCAAATTGCCTACAATACCCCAGAAATAACGCCAATCGGTGCGGAAAGGATGTTCGTGATAAGCCTCGATATAGCGCTTTTCAGATTCCTGAATCTCATCAAGAGTGACAGGAGTTTTCTCCTCATAATAGAAAGGAGGCATCAATCCCGGCTTAACGCTGAGGTGCATCCTCTGCATCTCGGGAGTATATAGCGAGAAGTAAGCTCTACTCAACGGACGGACTCCGACAAGCTTAAGATCACCCTTAAGGAGATTGATAAACATCGGGATTTCGTCGATCATACAACTTCTGAAAAGCCTGCCCCAGAAGTTGATACGATAGTCGTGGAAATACTTGCCGCCACGCGCCAAGCCCTCATGTTCCATCATATAAGGCTGCAGATATTCAGAGTAAGCGTACATCGACCTGAACTTATATACCTTTATCATCTTGCCCTTGTAGCCTACACGTCCGAGTCGGATAATCATCCCATAGTTCCGGGCTTTTGTGCGGCGCGGTTCGTTTACCTTGCGTCCCAAGATGTAAAACTCGCCCATGCTGAATCGCTCATCAATAATTTCAAAACCAGCGCGGCACATCCTTCCAAGAATCTCCGATCTAGGCATAGAGCGATTTTCTCCTTTAGTAACCGCCATATAGAACCAGCGTGTAAAAAACATTTTGGAACACATCCTATGCCAGATGTAGTAATAAATACTCCATAGTTTGCCTCTGATACCCGGACATGCATTCATAAGCACCTGTCGCTTAAGAGCGGAAGTACGTGTGTGACACCAAAGATAATCTCCCTGGTCAAGAACATCGTTGTATGCGTTTAGCAACAAATTGAGATGCCGGATGTAAGACAACCCCCGTTGATTGAGGATAAGCTTCGGTTTTGACGATGCAAGTTTCTTAACCTCTTCCGGATCATCGGTGTCGATAATAACTGTCTTTTCGCTCAACTTATTGGGATGGTTATTGAGCCATTCTAATACGGCGTCAGGTTTTCGGCCGTTGATAGCGTAAAGCACAGTTAGCAAATCAGAGAACTCGACATCTTCCACATGCAGCTTTGCGCCTTCCCTTACTCCTCTTTCAGTATACTGTCTAAGTTCTTTGTTTTTCATTCCACTATAGTTGTAATTAACACGCAGCGGCTAAGTTCTTTCTCTTGATAGAACATATAGTCGACACCACCTTTATAATCAAGTACCAATATTTCCGGATCAACGCCGCATTCATCAACCAGGAAGTCAAATACAGCCTTTGAACGTTTTTGCGACAACATCATGTTATGTTCAGGAGATGCTGTCTGCATATCGGCATAGCCGCACACTAAGTAACGTACGCCAGGAGTGCTCTTGATGGCGTCGGCGATAGCTCTCAAGTTAACTTTTTCCTTGTTGGAGATATCCCATTTGTCAACTTGGAAGACGATATGGAACCAGAATTGAGGTATTTGAACTTTTGTTATTGTATCGACCTCTCTTATCACGATAGTGTCGGTAGTTCCGCCCAAATCGGAACGGTGGACAATTTCTGTTGTACGGCTGGCAGGGGTCCATTGGCTACGTTGTTTGTCGATAAACACCGAGATACCGGCAGTGATGCCAAAGTCGACATCCATTTTGTAGTTTTTCTCTCTGTGTGCCATGGAAGGCTCAGCGACATACATCTCCCCGTCGAAGTCGTCAGCCACAAGCGCACCTCGCACCGCAAGCATTATCCTCCAATAGTCGTTTAACCTGAATTTATTGATAAAACCGGTGTTGAAAGCACCACTCATTACGGTACCGCCTTTGTCAAAACCAAGCATCAAACCTCCACCGATAAACATATTGATAGTATAAAACCTCGAAGGGTCATAGCCGCCGAAAACAGAACGTAGATCGACGTGAGCCAAAGCGTAAAGCTCCATATACAATGCTTTCTGACGTTTCAACTGCTGATATGCCCATATAGGGTCGGCATCGTAATAAAACTCGTCGGTTTTGTAATTGGCTTGATACCACGTTAAGGTACTGCCATCATTGTCTTTTGATTGATACAATCCTTTGAATTTGGAAATGGTGGTACCGAAGCTGATAGCGATAGACGGGGAAGCCCATTTGGTGAGCAACACATCAATAGCCGGAGCGACTAGCTCGTAATAGTGTTTCACCTTGTAGTCGTTTTCTCCCACATAGGCATGTGGTCCCAAACCGACAGATAGCTCCCAATTGTGCCAGAAGCCATTGGTGAAAAAGGCTTCTTTCTCGACGACTGTCGTGGTGATGATAGTCACCGAGTCAGTCACCGTTTCTTCAACAATAGTTTTGGTCTTGTCTTTCTGAGCAAAAAGCATGCCCGGGATCAGAGACAAGACCAAAACCAGCCAGAAAAAGATTCTCTTCATAGTATGGTTAAAAAAGTAAAACTAGTATTCTATTTATTCTATGGTTTTCAGCCAAGAGCTTTCAATCTCCACTGATGCTGAACCCAAAATGTCGAGCGACACATAAAGACGGTTTTTGCCTTCGACAGTGCGAATAACCGTGCCTTCAAGTCCGGAAAGTTTTCCTACAATCACTCGAACCTTATCACCTTCCAAGAAAATGGCGCCTGTTTCTTGGTAAGTTACAGGCAGCTCGTCTTGTTCGAGCATCCGACGAAACGCATCCATCTCCTTGTCTGGAATGATGGCTGCAGATGCGTGTCCCATATTATTAGAACGACGCGACGGATCTACCATAAAACGATAAATGACAGGAAGTGTGACAACATTTTTCAGACGGTCTTCCTCTGTAGTGCGAACAAAAACCTTTGAGGTGAGTACTAAACGGTCGACCCATTTGCGACGACCGTTGGCATATTTACGGAGCTCACGCTGAAAAGGAACATAGTTCTCATAGCCCAAATCGGTGAGGATTTTTCCGCAAATTTTCTCATTTCCATGCTTAACAACAGCGATAAACCAGTGTTTTTTCTCGGAAAATTGTACGCCTACGGCGTCGGCTGCGTAGTTTGCAGTCGAACTTAAAGACTTATCAATTGCCACCTCCTTCATTTTCCGTTTATTTTAAACGATTGATGATCAGTTAATTGTGTATCAGACCCATGCGTTCTTAAAAACGCTTAAGGCCTAGGATAAGTAATAACTGAAGAGGTTCTGCAAATTTATGTATAATTCTTTTAATTTCCAAATATTTTTAATATTTTTTTATAAATATGTAAAAAAGACCAATTAATATGTAAAAAAGACCAAAATTAAATTTTTTTCACTAAAACTAAAAAAATAGTTACATCGTAATAAAATAAGTTGTATATTTGCAGCGTTAATTACAAAAATAGATGTGTTATGAAAGAGTTAACTAAAGCAGAAGAGCAGGTAATGCAGGTGATTTGGAAAATTGGCAGCGGTTTTGCCAACGAGATAATGGCGGCGTATCCGGAGCCGAAGCCGGCATACAACACGGTTTTGACGGTGGTGAGGATTTTGGAGAAGAAAGGATTCGTCGGACATGAACAGTTTTGCAAGGCAAACCGCTACTTCCCATTAATAAGTAAAGAGGAGTATTCGGAAAGCTCGCTGAAGGGATTGGTTGAGAACTATTTCAACAACTCGTACCTCGATCTAGTTTCCGCTTTCGCGAAGAAAGAAAACTTCTCAATGGAGCAGATTGAAGAACTTAAAAAGATGATTGAAAATATTAAAGAATAAGGTCAAGGCATGCCTTGACCCAACAGGATAAAAAAATCCAGTAAGGATAACACATGTGTTATCCACAAATTACAACAAACATTATGGCAACAAGTATTATTTCAATAGCGATAGCGGTAGCGGTGCTTTGGATAGCGTACAGAGTGCTGTTTATCAATAGCAACCGATTGGTCTTCAACCGCACGTTTCTCATCGTTGCGTTGGGCTTTTCGCTGATTCTGCCTGCGGCTGGATTATATATCGGCAGAAGCACCCCGCAGATTGTGAGCTACCGTCAGAGCCTGTTCCAGGGCATCATGCTCGACGAGGTGGTTATCACGGCAGAGGGTGTGACTATCAGCACTCCGGTTGAGACGATTGCCGACGAAGAGGCTGTGGCTCCAATTCAGGAAGCGGCAAACAGCTTTAATATCTGGAAATACCTATGGCTTATATATGTTATAGGTGTTGGCGTGATGGGATTAATGTTCCTTTTCAAACTAGGAAAGATTTGGTTTATCATCATCAAATCGCCTAAAAAGAAGATGCCGGGATATACCGCAGTGTTTACAGGCAAGGAACATGGCTCGTATTCTTTCTTCAACTACGCCTTCTTCCCTAACGAGAACGTGAATGCGAAGATAGTGCGTCATGAGATGAGCCACATCGCTCACCATCATTCAGCCGACATCCTTTTCGTGGAGCTGATGATGATCATCCAATGGTTTAACCCGTTTATCTACTTGTATAAGAGAGAGTTACAGAGTCTCCACGAATATATGGCGGACAGAGATGTCGTCGCCACAGGTATTGACAAACAAAACTACATGATGTTGATTTTGCAGCAGTGCACGGCCGTCGATTTCAGCAACATGAGCAATAACTTCAGTTTTTTATTAACCAAAAAAAGAATTAAAATGATTACTCAAAGCAAAAAAACCAAGGGCGTGGTAATCAAGGCATTACTTACCCTACCACTGTTCGCCCTGTTATTGTTCGCGAACTGCAAATCGAATGAAAACAACACTCCCAAAGAGGAGAAAATCGCTGCTACTGAGACAGAAAATGCTTCTTCAGCAGTTGCAACAACATCTCAAGGCGAAGATGAAGTTTACATGAGTGTTGAGAAAAACCCTGAATTTCCTGGCGGAGTCAACGCTATGATGGATTATTTGAGAGGAAATCTTAAATATCCGGAATCGGCAAAGAAAAACAAACAGGAAGGCAGAGTCTTTATCGGCTTCATTGTCGAGAAAGACGGCTCTGTCTCAAACGTAAAAGTCTTGCGCGGTGTTTGCGAAGAGCTTGACAGTGAGGCAGTTAGGGTTGTAAAATCAATGCCGACATGGATAGCTGGCCGCGACAAAGGCGAACCTGTAAGAGTGCAGTACACATTGCCTATCGTTTTCAAGCTTAACGACGAGACCACTGTGACAGCCCTGTCGGGCACTCATTGGGAAGGCACAGGCACGGGCATCGATGAGGTGGAAGGCACCAAGTTTGTCATATCGATGACCATGGACTTTTATAACGACAACGACGGACTGTTTGTGATGAAACTCACCGCCCAGCCAAAAGATACTCCTGTGGCACAAACGGTGTTCGAGAATGTCGCCCTCGACTTCACTTATTCCTTCGACGGCAAGTCGGCAGGCTCTATCCAACCGAAGAATCCTGACGGCAGCGACCTCGGAGAGGCCCAGCCACCGTACGGTTTCGTGGTAAAAGAGAAGAGCATCGTTGTCAATTTCTATGACTTCAAGAACGATTGCGGCATCGAGGAGATTACTTTTGTGAAAAAATAAACACGCAACTAGTCATTTCGAGTGAAGCGAAGCGGAATCGAGACCTGAGCTTGCGAAAGCATTCGCCATGGCGAATAAATCCTCCACGAACGAAAGCATATTCTCAAAGAGGATTTCTCCACTCCCTTCGGTCGGTCGAAATGACGCAACCACCATGAGACTCTACATCAAAATACTATACCTATTTCTGATTTTGATGCTGCTCTTTTCCTGCAGCACTCAACGCTCAACAAGTGTGCCGTTTTCGGCGGAAATTGAAAACGGCACACTGATGATAACTAAAGAAAACATCAAGAAAATCGATAAAAAGCTGCTGGCATCAGATAGCTTGCGCAACGTCATCATAGAGCAGTGTGGTTTGAGAAGAATCAAGTTTCCGAGAGGCAACAAGATTGAATCGATAAAACTCTTTGACAATAATTTTAAGCGTACTCCGCGGAGCATCAAAAATTGCAAAAACCTCGAACACCTTGATTTAGAGCACAATAGAATCAAACATATTCCTCGTTTCATCGCGCAACTCGACAGTCTAAGAAGTCTGGATTTGAACCACAACCAATTAAAACTAACCGAATCGGACATCAAGCATGCTTCGAAAGTCAAAAAGCTGTCGATTGGAGGCAATAATATCGAGAAATTGCCTGAAAACATTGGCATTCTGCAATGCACTAATCTGAATTTGGGCAAAAATCATTTGAGCGAATTACCAGCTTCTTTCGCTGATTTGAAGCAGCTGCATCATCTCATTTTTTATGAAAATGAATTTGTGACGATTCCAGAAGAGATTTCAGGTTTTGTAAATTTGCAGCATCTCGATTTTTATAAAAACCATATCAAGGAAATACCAGATTTTGTTGGGAATTTCGAGAATTTACATTATTTGTATCTTTCTTACAATGAGATTGAAACTATTCCTGACACTCTGAGAGCTCTGAGTTCTCTGACATATTTTTACATTCATCATAACAAGATCGTGACTCTTCCGAATTGGATTGTTGAACTTGATTCGCTGGAGCGCCTCGGAGTAGGTTACAACAAGTTGATTTCGATGCCTGATATGTCGGAAATGCCTTCACTTATTGAGCTTAACTGCGAAGGAAATCTGCTTGAGGAGTTTCCGTGGAAACTGGTTGAAAAGCCGGGGATGCAGTTTCTGATTGTCAGGGATAATTTGTTTGAGTTGAAAGAAGAGGAAATAGAGTTTTTGAGCAAGCCTCGGGAAGTTTTGATAATTTTTTAATGTAATATCGTCATTTCGAGCGGAACGGAGTGTAGTCGAGAAATCCTTTATTAACGGGAACTTCATGATGATTTCGTTAAAAGGAGATTTCTCCACTACGCTCCATTTCATTACGCTTCGGTCGAAATGACGAAAGCGTCCCATGGCATGCCTTGTGGCATTGGGGCAGTGACTGTCATCTGGGTTTTCAATGTCGGGTGCTCAAATGTGATTTTATATGAGTGCAGACAGATTGAGGCATCGGGGTTGGAGCGCGGGTAGCCGTATTTCAGATCACCTTTGATTGGGCAGCCGATGTGTGCCAGCTGGCAGCGAATCTGATGATGGCGACCGGTAAGCAGGTCTATTTCAAGGAGATAATAATTGTCGGATTTTCCTACCACACGATAACGGAGAGTAGCCAATTTTGCTCCGCTTGTCCCCTCTTTCACAATGTACGACTTGTTTTGAGCCTCGTTTTTCACCATGTAATCGTTGAGTTCGTCAGCGTCTTTCGGCGGACGGTTTTTCACGATGGCGAGATAAGTCTTGTGGAAGTTGCGGTCTTTCACCATGGTAGTCATGCGGCTGAGCGCCTTGCTTGTTCTGGCAAAAATGACAGCTCCGCTGACAGGTCTGTCGAGACGATGCACCAAGCCAGCGAACACCTCGCCAGGTTTGTTTTTCGTCTCTTTGATGTACGCTTTCACGTCATCGAGGAGGCACACATCGCCGGTTTTGTCACCTTGGACGATCTCGGATGGCAATTTGTTGACGATAATCAGGTGATTATCCTCAAAAAGAATACGGTCGTTTATTTTCATATCCTGTTGGGACAAGGCATGCCTTGTCCTTACGGGTTAAAAATTAATATTGTTCACTTTCATTCGGGAAGGTTACCTCTTTCACATCATTAATATATGCATGCACCGAATCCTTGATGCTGGTATAGAGGTTGTTGTAGCGGCGCAGGAAACGCGGTGAGAATTCATTGCTCAAGCCGAGCATATCCTGCAAAACAAGCACCTGTCCGTCGCAACCGTGACCGGCACCGATGCCGATGGTCGGGATGCGCAGTGACTGTGACACTTCTGCTGCCAAGGCTGCCGGAATCTTCTCAAGCACGAGGCTGAAAACGCCTTTTTCCTGAAGCAGAAGAGCGTCTTCGCGCAGTTTGTTAGCCTCATATTCATCTTTGGCGCGCACCACGTATGTTCCGAACTTATTGATACTCTGTGGAGTAAGTCCGAGGTGACCCATCACAGGGATACCTGCGCAAAGGATACGCTCAACAGATTCGAGGATCTCGCGACCGCCTTCCATCTTCACAGCGTTGGCACCCGTTTCCTTCATGATGCGGATTGCCGACTCGAGAGCTATCTTAGAGTTGCCCTGGTAAGTACCAAACGGCATGTCGACCACCACCATGGCGTGCGAAACAGCACGCACCACTGATGCACCGTAGATTATCATCTCGTCGAGGGTGATTGGCAATGTGGTAGGATGACCTTCCATCACGTTGGAAGCACTGTCGCCAACGAGGATTACATCGATATTTGACTGGTCGAGAATCTTCGCCATCGTATAGTCGTATGCGGTGAGCATTGCTATCTTCTCGCCCTTGTTCTTCATCTCCTGAAGCACGTGTGTCGTGACCAAAGAAGCGTTATGTGACAAATACATTTTTTAAAATTTTTTGCAAAAATAGATAAAAAAAGCATATCTTTGCGCACATATTAACCTAATATGAAAAAGTTTTTATCAATTATAGTGCTGGCGATGCTTATTCTCGCTGCATGCACCACTAAATTTGACCTTTACAGCTACGAGGGCGACACCACAATTGTTTATGCGGTGCTCGACGTCAATGCCGACACCAACTACTTCCGCATCTCGAAATCGTCGTTGAACAACGAATTTGAGTACAATTATGACGATTTGGACGTCAAGTTTGCAGGTCTTTTCTACAATGAGCTACAGCCCGACACCATCAGTCTTGACACCATTTCGATAATGACTGACGGGGTGTTGAAACATTTTTATTATACCACAAGAAAACTCACTACAAATCAAGAATATACCATTATTGTTTTGAGAAAAGACGACGGCGTCACTGTCACGTCAACAGCCAAGACCATTTGCGATGTCAGTTTTATCAGGCCGATGGGAAAATATATCAACTTACGATCAGATGTTGTGAACCAGATTCAGTGGGTTGGCACGCATCACCCGGATGCCCCAAACATCAACGCAGGATCGTTCACCATGATTGCTTATTTCCATTACAAGGAGCTGATGCCGGGCGCAACCGACACCGTTGAGCGCTATATGCAATGGACCATCGGATCGGGCGAAGCCGACGATTGGCAAAACACGACATTCAATTATTATGCGACATTCTACACTCCATCAACATTTTTCTACTTATTGGAACGTGACGAATATCTGAACGAAAACAGTCCGTATGGCGTTCAGCGCTGGCTTGAGCCTTTTGAGTTCAGGCTATATGTTTACGGAGAGGAACTGTATGATTATCATATCATTAACAATGCAACGAGTGTAATTCCGGAGGTGCCAAATTTCTCAAATGTCGAAAATGGCATAGGACTGCTGTCGGCACGTACCATAGTGAGCTCTTTCCATGTGATTGAGCAGATTTGCAGGATAAGAATATCGACAAACTATCCTTATGGGTTTATTTATGATCCGAATTTGTAAAAATATTTTACGACGATAATTAAAAATAATGTATTTTTGCAAATTTGAATGAGATTTCTCCACTTCGGTCGAAATGACGACAGTGGCGATAAATAAAATTTTGACATGAAAAAGATTATTTGGGCAATTTTCGCTATAGCTGCTTTGGCTTTCAGTTCATGCAGCAACAAAGTCGACCTTTACTGCGATGAAGGCGACACCACTATTGTTTACGCTATGCTTGATACAGGTGTCGACACCAATTTCTTTAAGATTACCCACAGTTTCATTGGGAATGCCAACGAACTGGCACATAATTACGATGCCAACAACTACAAATACGATGAGCTTGAAGTGACTTTTACAGGTGTTTTTGAAGACAGTCCTGCCACTCAGACCATCGCGCTCGACACCATCTCGAAATGGATTCCTTATAATCCGAACTCCACTTTCTATAGCGGTTGCTACCAGACCTATTATTATACAACCAAGAAACTACTTGAAGGCAAAGAATATACTCTTACTATTATAAGAAAAGCTGATAACGTTACCATTTCGGCCACCACCAAGACTATCAACACTTTCGTCTTTAAAAAGCCTGTTACAAATGTTGTAGGATTCACAGGCCAGTCGGCAAGTGTCGAGTGGAGAGTAAGAGACGCCAGCACTATGTATCACAGCACAGCATCATACTTTGAAGTATATGGTTTCTTCAACTATTCAGAGCTGATGCCGGGTGCAACCGACACCGTCAAGCGCAGCATACAGTGGTCATTGGGAGAAGGTACTGAATCAAACCTGTTCACAACGGCTAATAACGATATGTATTATGCGATTAATTACACCCCTAACGCACTGTTTGACATTATTTCACAGGATGCATATCTTAACAACAACAGTCCGTACGGTGTGAAGCGCTGGTTCGATAAATTCGAGTTCAGAATCTTCGCTATTGGAGAAGACTTATATAACTACAATCTGATTGCCAACTCAAGCAGCGCCATCCAGGATGTGCCAAATTACACCAACGTGACAAACGGCAACGGTATCATGTCGGCAAGAGTGGCTAAGAGCAAGTTTATCACCATAATGGAGAACACCAGAATTCAGATTTGTAACGACTACGAACAGTTTGGATTTATCAACGACCCCAATAGATAAAAGTGACATTTTGTCATATTTCTTAATTTTGGCATAATTTTTGTTCTGCCATTGTCGCAATTCGACAAAAAAGTAGAATAAAAATATAGGAGAACAAAATTATGTCAAAAATCATTGGTATCGATTTAGGAACAACAAACTCATGCGTTTCAGTAATGGAAGGCAATGAGCCGGTAGTCATTCAAAACAGTGAAGGACACCGCACTACACCGTCAATCGTGGCATTCACCGACAACGGCGAGCGTAAGGTTGGCGAGCCTGCAAAACGTCAGGCCATCACAAACCCATTGAGAACCGTTTATTCCATCAAACGTTTCATGGGTGAGACTTACGACAAGATGCAGAGCGAGATCAGCCGTGTACCTTATAAAGTAGTTAAAGGCGGCAACAACACACCGCGTATCGACATCGACGGCAAGCTTTACACTCCACAGGAGATCTCAGCAATGGTGCTTCAGAAGATGAAGAAGACCGCTGAGGATTACCTCGGACAGCCTGTCACCGAAGCCGTCATCACGGTGCCTGCATACTTCAGCGACTCACAGCGTCAGGCTACTAAGGAAGCTGGCGAAATCGCAGGTCTGAACGTGCGTCGTATCATCAACGAGCCTACAGCAGCAGCTTTGGCATACGGCTTGGACAAGAAAAAGAGCGATGTGAAGGTTGCAGTGTATGACCTAGGTGGTGGTACATTCGATATCTCAATCCTCGAACTCGGCGACGGCGTGTTTGAAGTGAAATCCACCAACGGTAACACCCACCTCGGCGGCGACGACTTCGACGAGAGAATCATCAACTGGTTGGCAGAAGAATTCATGCACGACGAAAACATCGACCTCCGCAAGGACCCGATGTCACTGCAGAGATTGAAGGAAGCTGCTGAAAAGGCAAAGATCGAGTTGTCAGCATCGACAGAGACAGAGATCAACCTGCCATATATCACAGCAACACAGAGCGGACCTAAACACTTGGTGCGCAAGCTCTCAAGAGCTAAGTTCGAGCAGTTGTGCGACGACCTCATCCAGGCCACTATCGAACCATGCCGCAAGGCTTTGGCAGACGCTGGCATGAGCGTGAGCGACATCGACGACGTCATCTTGGTTGGTGGTTCAACACGTATCCCGGCCATCCAGAACATAGTGCGCGACTTCTTCAAGAAAGAACCTTCAAAGGGCGTGAACCCGGACGAGGTGGTCGCTATCGGAGCTTCAATCCAGGGCGGCGTTCTGACAGGCGAAGTGAAAGACGTGCTGTTGCTTGATGTCACACCATTGTCACTCGGTATCGAGACCCTCGGCGGCGTGATGACAAAGCTCATCGAGAGCAACACCACCATCCCATTCAAGAAATCGGAGGTGTTCTCGACAGCTGTCGACAACCAGCCATCAGTGGAGATCCACGTGTTGCAAGGCGAGCGTCCAATGGCTAACCAGAACAAGACCATCGGTCGGTTCAACCTCGACAACATCCCGCCAGCGCCAAGAGGTGTCCCGCAGATTGAGGTGACATTCGATATCGACGCCAACGGTATCTTGAACGTGTCAGCAAAGGATAAAGCCACAGGCAAGAGCCAGAGCATCCGTATCGAGGCATCGTCAGGCTTGAGCGACGACGAAATCAAGCGTATGAAGGCAGAAGCTGAGGCCAACGCCGACGCCGATAAGAAAGAACGTGAGCGTATCGACAAGATCAATGCTGCCGACGCCATGATCTTCAACACTGAGAAACAGCTGAAGGAATATGGTGACAAGCTGCCGGCCGACAAGAAGGGCGAGATAGAGAGCGCTCTCGAGAAGCTGAAGACAGCCCACAAGGCACAGGACATCGCCGGCATCGACGCTGCCATGGCAGAGATGAACGGCATCTGGCAGAAGGCATCAGAAGAGATGTACAAGAACGCCGGAGCCCAGGGCGGTCCACAAGGTCCATTCGGCGGTCAGCAGGGTCCGTTCGGCGGCCAGCAGGGTCCTCAGAACCCGGGCAACAACGGCGGTAAAGACGACAACGTCACCGACGTCGACTTCGAAGAGGTAAAATAATCCCCATAAACATCCTTCTACAAAAAATAACTAAAATGGTGTAGCTCAATGAGTTACACCATTTTTATTATATCCAATTTAAACTTTTCCTCTAAACCTCTCCTGCAGTTCCTCCAGCCTCTTTATAAGTTCATCAAACTCCAACGGATTCCCGTAGATGAAACTCGATTTCATGTTTTCATAGTCCACTCTCATCTTCTGAAGAATGTCGCCTGTCGGACAAAACACAATCTTGTCTCGAGAATCAAGCGAATAGTCAACACCGCCTACATGATAAAACCTCTTCCTGTGTGCAACTATCTCATCATAAAGCCGTTTGTCCTGCAGTGCCGATTTGGCGTATTCCGTATCCATTAGCTTTTCCAAATCATACAAATGACGGCTCATGCGGAGCGTTCTCGGATTGTTTCTCTGAAACTCCTCATTCAGCAGAAACGCCTTTTCAAGAAACGTGCGCGACGGTGAAATTGTCGGAATGTCAGCCATAGTCTCATTGTCGTAATCCGCAAACGACTCCGAAATCAGCGATGCAATCCTCTTCACCTCAAAAGGCTCTCTCATCGACAAGCAGCTTATCTCAATCTTTACCACCGGTTTAACGTATGTGTGGCTGTTTTTGAAAATACTCTTGTAGTAAACGTTAATCACTGTCGGGTCGGTGTCATGGTCAATAGGCTTCTCGCCTTCAGGTGTCGAATATGTCATCACCGCTTCAACCTTCACATTCAAACCGCTTGCGGCAAGTTTCTTTTCAAGTTCCTCTTTAAGCTCACCAATGATGAAGTCGCGCGAAGCTTTCCTCAACAGTTTTACCTGATTGTTGTTATTGCATCTTGCACACTCCAGGCCTTTCTCCACAAGGAAGAAATCACGATAAAGGGCAATGTCAATATCCTCACTGAATCGGTTTATGATATTCCAACCCTTGCTTAAACTTGTTCCTCCTTTGAAAAACATGTATTTGCTAATGCTTAGTTCAAACAATGCTTTCAGCACTGCCGACACCCACCAATCCTTTTCCACCGATTCCTGATCAATGTCCTTCAAATCCGACACCTTGTTGACCATATACAAACGGTCAGCCTCACTGTTATCAATCCACCTGCTCATTTTTAATGCTGTTTTTAATTGTTGTTATTGTTTTGCGTATCCATGCCGGAGCAAGTTGCACATCAGCCTGCCAGGTCTTTTCTTCCGGGTTTTCCATCAAAAGTTTCCTGATAATCCCGATATGCTCATCAGTCATATTGTCTTTGCCTATTGCTTTCATGGCTGCCACAAGCACTGGCATCATCTTACCTTTATATGCAAAATTCTTAGGCACGCTTCTTTTCAGTTTTATCGTACGCTTGCCCAGTGTTATCACTCTCGCCGAACCGCTGGTTATATATTCCGCCTTCATCGACACCTGAGTTGACAGTCCGAGCTGATTCATTGCAGTGTTTCCTGTAGGCAGAATCTTGGCGTTGTCACGCTTTGCAACCGCTTCCACAATATCGTTAACTGAAGGGTAAACATCGCCAAACTTACTCTTTATCGGCTTCACATACACGCCAAACGAGATCCTGGCTATCAACTTTTGCTCACACAAATCCGACAGCACATGCCTCACATATTCCTCATCATATTGAGGAAAACTATTATTAAAAAACAATGTTCCTTCCCTGCTTTTTACAATTTGTTCTTTAATTTGGTCTAATACAGTCATATTCAATATTTTAACCCATTAAAAAGCTCACAAATTTTTGCAATATTTGTGAGTAAATTCGTCGCAAAAATACAACTTTTTCATTAACCTTCACCACATAAGTATCAAAAAAGTCAAAATGTTACATCGGTTAACTAAAAATTTTTCTCCTATTAGCCCTATTGTCCTATCGGACTTCTAAAAAACCATCCAAAAGAAACTCCAATTCCTCCAGTGTAGGATTTGTTCATTCCGATAACTTTCCTCTAACTTTTCCACCTCTTTTCTCTTTACCTTTGCCCTCGCATATTGACAATTGTATCCGAGCATACATTCCGTCTGTTCATAAAAAATATCAAACAGTTGTTTATAATATGATTTTGTTTTATCTTTGCATAAAAATATTTCATGCTATGAAACAGTTTAAAATTACACTTTTTGCGATTGTTGTTTTGTTTGCTTTCGGTTGGCAGACTGCCATGGGACAGGAAAAAGTGACCAGTCCTGACGGGAAGATGGAGCTTCAGTTTGAAGTGATCGACGGCGTGCCGTATTATGCTTTGAACCGCGACGGAAAGCCGGTGGTGCTGCCCTCGAAGATGGGCTTCACCCTTGAGTGGCGCGATGATTTGGCTCATGCTTTTGTGCTGAAAGACGTGGAATTCGACACCTTCGACGAGACTTGGGAGCCAGTTTGGGGCGAGGAAGCGCAAATCCGCAACCATTACAACGAGATGCTGGTGACGCTTGAACAACCTGTCGGCAGCGTGGAAAGCATGGACCATTCGACAGAGAAAAAAGCCACCGTGATGCAGATAAGATTCCGTCTGTATGACGACGGATTGGGCTTCAGATATGAGTTTCCGATGGAGAACGCCTTGGTTTATTTCTGGCTGACAGAAGAGCTGACCGAGTTTGCCATGACAGGTGACCATACCGCATGGTGGATTCCGGGCGACTACGACACGCAAGAATATAACTACACCGAGTCGAAGCTGAGCGAGATTCGCGGACTTTACGACGCGGCGCATACCGGCAATGGCTGGCCTTGGAAGAGCTTCTCTCCTACTGGCGTGCAGACTGCATTGCAGATGAAGACCGACGATGGATTGTACATTAACATCCACGAAGCAGCGGTTTTAGATTTTCCGACAATGAATCTTGAATTGGATGATGAAAACTTTATTTTTCAGGTTCATCTTTGTCCCGATGCGACAGGCTACAAAGGTCGTTTGCAGACACCTTGCCACAGTCCGTGGCGCTCGATAATGGTGTGCGAGAAAGCTACCGACGTCTTGGCATCACGACTGATATTGAACCTCAACGACCCTTGCGTTTTGGACGACGTGAGCTGGATTCACCCTGTGAAATACATGGGCGTTTGGTGGGAGATGATTTCAGGCAAGAGCACCTGGGCTTACACCAACGACTTCCCTTCGGTGAAGCTCGGGCAGACCGACTATGAGCACGCGACGCCACACGGACGTCACGCCGCCAACAACGAGAACGTGCGCCGTTATATCGATTTTGCAGCTGAAAACGGCTTCGACGCTTTGTTGATTGAAGGCTGGAACATCGGCTGGGAAGACTGGTATGGCAAGGAGAAAGACTATGTCTTCGACTTCATCACTCCTTATCCTGATTTTGACTTGCCGGCTTTGAACAAATACGCACACGAAAAAGGAATTAGATTGCTAATGCATCACGAAAGCTCTTCATCCACAATCAATTACGAGCATTGGATGGAGCAAGCTTACACCTTGATGAACGAATATGGCTACGATGCTGTGAAGAGCGGCTATGTGGGCAAAATTTTGCCTTACGGCGAGGGACATTACAGTCAGCCTATCATCAACCATTATCATTACTGTATCACAGAGGCGGCGAAACATCATATCATGGTCAACGCCCATGAGGCGGTCAGACCAACCGGTTTGTATCGCACCTGGCCCAACATGATTGGCAACGAGAGCGCCATGGGCACCGAGTTCCAAGATAGAATCAAGCCAGGGCACACTACCATTTTGCCTTTTACAAGACTTCAAGGCGGTCCGATGGACTACACACCGGGCATCTTCGTGACAGACATGGGAAAAATCGTGCCTTGGGGCGGTAAGATGAACATCACGATTTGTAACCAGCTGGGATTGTATGTCACGTTCTATTCGCCATTGCAGATGGCAGCCGACTTCCCGGAGCATTACGCACAGTTTATGGATGCGTTCCAGTTCATCAAAGACGTGGCAGTCGATTGGGATAAGTCGATTTACCTCGAGGCAGAACCTGGCGCATATATAGTGACAGCACGCCATCCGAAGATTTCGACCTTAAACAAGGCCGCCGAAGGCGTTGGAACGTTGGAAGACGGCAAAAAAGGCGTGATTTCCAATGCGACACGTTATGTTTATGCTATCCCGGATTCTGTAGAGACGATGTATACATCGTCTCTACCGGAACCACGCGATGTTTGGTATGTCGGCGGCATCACTGACGAAAACGCCCGTGAATTCAAGGTGAAACTGGATTTCTTGAAGCCAGGTGTGAAATATGAGGCAATCATCTATTCCGATGCGAAAGACGCGAGCGGAATCCCTGGCGACGGTTACAATCCGCAGGCGTACACGATAACAAAGAAGACTGTCACGTCGAAGAGCGTGCTGAAAATGAAGATGGCACCGTGCGGTGGCTTTGCAGTAAGCATCAGAGAAAAAAAATGACAGGATTTACAGGATTAACAAGATTATAAAGAAATTTTATCCTGTAAATCTTGTTAATCCTGTCTGAAAAATAAAAAATGAAATATCTTTATCAAATATTGCTTCTTGTTACCCTTGTTTCCTGTAGCAAAACAAGGCATTTCGAGATAAAAACCCTCGAAACAAATGAGCCTCGTTTCAGTTGGAACTTTGAGTCGGATGCCCAAAATGTGAAGCAGATCAGCTATCGTATCATCGCTGCTTCAACTGAAAACGGAGCTCTCGAAGGCATCGGAGACCTCTGGGATTCAGGCGAAATAGCATCCGATAATATGCTTTACATCCCTTACGAAGGAAAGGCGCTGCAAAGTCGCGACAAGGTGTTTTGGAAGGTTTTTGCAACCTTATCTTACGATAATAACAAGACTATTTCTGTTGAAAGCGACGTAAAATCTTTTGAGATAAGTCTCTTAGAATCAAGTGATTGGCTGGCAAAATGGATTGGACACGAGTTTGACGACGATGTGCTTGTCGGGAAGACACGGTTGGCGGCACGATATCTTCGAAAAGAGTTTCATTTGGATGAAAATATCGTCGAGGCACGGCTTTATGTCAGCGGACTCGGTCAATACAGCGCTTATATCAACGGCGTGGAAGTCGCACCCGACGAGCTGCTGAAACCGGCGTTGTCAGATTATCGCAAACGAGTGTATTTCAACACTTTCGATGTCACCGAGATGCTCGAAAACGGTGACAATGCCATCGGTGTGACACTCGCCGGAGGGCGTTTTACAGCGATGAGATATAACGCTGCAAATCCTGATTACGACTTCACCGACAATGTGTTGCATTTCGGCACGCCGAGAATGATATTGCAGCTTGAGATAACACATCAAGATGGCTGCAAGTCGTTGATTGTCAGCGATGAATCGTGGAAAATCACCAATCGTGGCCCCATCCGCACCTCAAACGAATACGATGGCGAGACATACGATGAAAACTACGAATTAGGCGACTGGACATTGCCAAATTACGATGACAATTCATGGTTTGATGCAGAACCATGCAGGGGTGATGTGCACATCGTCTCTGCCCTCACACCCCAACCCAATCCAACCATCAAAATCCAGGACACGCTCACCCCTGTTTCCATTTTTAAAAAAGGTGAAAATTGGATTCTCGACATGGGCCAAAACATGGTCGGCGTGTTGCAAATAAACCTCAACGGCTGGCAACCAGGCGACACCGTCACCTTGCGATTTGCCGAAAACCTCTATCCCGACAGCACATTGGATGTCAGAAACCTGCGTGGTGCCGAGGCAACGGACCGATATATTGTAAAGACGTGCTATGGCGCGTCTCTACAATGGAAACCAATGTTTACGTACCACGGTTTCCGTTACGTTGCAATCCAAGGCCTCAGAGATATCCCGAACCCGACAAATTTCCGTGGTCTTGTCTTTTATGACGAGATGCAAACCACAGGCTCTTTTGAAACATCCGATGAGATTCTGAACGCCGTTTATCGCAACGCTTTTTGGGGAATCCGCGGCAACTACCGCTCCATGCCCACCGACTGTCCGCAGCGTGACGAGCGCATGGGCTGGACCGGCGACCGCGCCACCGGCTGTTATGGCGAGTCGTATATCTTTGATAATCACCTGCTTTACGCAAAATGGCTCGACGATGGCGAAGACTGCCAGCTCTATAACGGCTCAATATCCGACGTGTTTCCGCCTTATTGGCGCAACTACACCAACAGCATGACGTGGCCTGGCGCTTTCATCACCGTGGCAGATATGATTTATACGCGTTTTGGTGACAATGAGCCAATCCGCAAGCATTACGATGCCATGAAAAAATGGCTTAACTTCATGAAAAACAAATACATGTTTGACGGCATCATGATGAGAGACCAATACGGCGACTGGTGCATGCCACCGGAGTCACCCGAGCTCATCCACTCGCGCGACAAAGACCGCCGCACACGTGCCGCCGTCATCTCGACGCCATACTACTGCTATCTCTCAGGGAAAATGGCAAAATTCGCCGAGATATTAGGTTTTACTGACGATGCCGAGTATTTCAAAAATGAGGTTTCAGCCACGACGGAGGCATATAATACGAAGTATCTGAACCATCAGATCTGGCGTTACGACAACAACACCGTGACAGCCAACATCCTGCCTTTGTTTTTCGGGATGGTGCCCAAAGGTCATGAAGACGATGTCTTCGAAAACATCGTCAACCGCACCGAAGACCTGCACGACGGTCATGTCTCGACAGGTGTTGTAGGCATTCAGTTTCTGATGCGCACGCTCACCGAATACGGTCGCGGTGACCTCGCACTGCAGATTGCCACCAACGACACCTATCCGAGCTGGGGCTATATGGTACGCAACGGTGCCACCACCATCTGGGAGCTCTGGAACGGCAACACCGCCGACCCATCGATGAACTCCGGCAACCACGTGATGCTGCTCGGCGACCTCATCCTCTGGGAATACGAATATCTCGGCGGAATACGCGCCCTTGAGCCAGGCTATAAAAAGATTCAGCTGAAGCCCTACCCTATCGATGGTCTCGACTTTGTGAACTGCGCATACAACTCCGTCAGCGGTCGCATCGAGAGCAACTGGAAACGCGACGGGAATCATTTTGAATGGGATATTACAATCCCTGCCAACACCGAAGCCGAGGTCTGGGTTCCGACGAAAAAAGGATATGAAATCAAATATTTAGGCAGTGGAAAGTATCAATTTTGAACACAAATTTCACTAATCTAACGAATAATTACAGGTAAAATATTCGTGTGATTCGTGTTTTTCGATGTTAATTATTTCATTCTAAACTCCAGCGTGCCGCCTTCCAAAATCTCCTTGTGCGAAATCTTGTAATCAGTTATCGCCTTGCCGTTGAGCTTCACGCTCTTCACATGAATCTTCTCTGGCGTTTTGTTTGGCGCTGAAATCACAAAATCGTTGCCGTTTTCGAGATGCAAAACCGCTTTTGTGAACAAAGGCGTCCCGATGACATATTCGGCTGAGCCGGCGTGGAAAGGATAGATGCCGAGGCTCGAGAAGATGTACCATGCCGACATCTGACCGCAGTCGTCGTTGCCCGCATAGCCGCATGGCGTGGCACGGTAAAACTCGCTCCTCACCTGCTCCACCAGCTCCTGCGTCCTCTCAGGTTTTCCTGCAAAATTATACAGATACACGGTGTGATGACTCGGCTCGTTGCCGTGCGCATACTGCCCGATGAAGCCGCTGGCATTGCCGTTGACCTCGCCAGAAGTGGCAGTCAGACTGAAGTTCTCGTCAAGTTTCTTTAAAAATGCCTTTTTGCCGCCGAAGAGGTCTATCAAGCCCTGCGGATCCTGAGGCACAAACCACATGTACTGCCAGGCGTTGCCCTCCACAAAGCACGGCTGCTCGTAGCTGAGCGGGTCGAAACCTTCAATCCAGTTGCCGTTCTCGTCTTTCGGACGGAAGAAACCCGTCTCAGTATCAAAGAGGTTTTTATAGAACATGCTGCGATGCATGAATCGCTCGTAGTCCTGCTTGAGACCGAGTTTCTTTGCCACCAAAGCCACGCAGGCATCGTCGAACGCCTGTTCCATGGTGATGCTGACACTCTCATTCTGAAGCGTTTGCGGCATATAACCATATTTCTCCCAGATTTCAAAAGGAGAGTTGAAATGGCTTCGTGTGCTGCTCTCGACCATCGCCTGATAAGCCTCTTCCACATTGATGCCAGGAATCTCTGCCAAAATGGCGTCGGCGAGCACCGGGATGGCGTGGTTGCCGATCATGCAGTAGTTATCCTGTCCCCAGAGGTCCCAAATCGGGAGATATCCGTATGTTTTATGATGGATAATCATGTCATTGACAAACTGTGCGGCATTTTTCGGGTCGATAAGGGTGTAAAGCGGATGCGCTGCACGGAAAGTGTCCCACAGGCTGAAGGTGCTGTGATAGGTCTGTCCTTCAGGCATCTGCTTGATTTCGAAGTTAGTGTCCATATAACGTCCGTCGACGTCGCTCATCGTGTTTGGTTGCATCAAGACATGGTAAAGCCCAGTGTAAAATATGGTTTTCTGCTCGTCGGTGCCTTCAATGTCGATGCGGCTGAGCTCTTTTTGCCAGACGTCATGGGCAGCTTTCACATAACCGTCGAAGTCCCAGCTTTCAGCCTCGGCAAGCATGTTCTTGCGTGCGCCGTCGTTGTCGACAGGCGATATTGCCACCTTGACAATCAATTCGTTACCGTCTTTATGGTTGAAATCCAAGGCTGCACGCAAAGTCCTGCCATTCACCACGTCGCTGTTGCCGACGTTGAGTTTGCCGTTCATCAAAAGATGTCTTGCAATCGGCTTCGAAAACTCTGCTCTGAAATAAACTTTTCTCATTTTCGCCCATCCAGTGATGACGCGATATCCTTCGATGGTATTATCATCGACGATGCGTATCTGCGCCTGAATCACATCGTAACTCCTTCTGCCTGAATAATATGCATCGCCACGATAGGTGCCTCTGTCGAGGTCGAGCACCACCGTCTGAGGCTGTCCTTCCGGGAATGTGTAACGATGTATTCCTGTGCGTGTCGTTGCTGAAACCTCGACATTCACGCCGCTTTCCTGCAGAAACACCTGATAATAACCGGGTCTCGCCGATTCGTTCTCATGGCTGTAATGCTGCCCGAAATCGGCTTTTGAAAGCTGTTCGGGTGTCACCTCCGAGCTCATCGGCATTAAGCTGACATCTATCAAATCGGTACATCCTGTGCCGCTCAGATGCGTATGTGTGAAGCCGTAAATCACATCTTTATTGTAATCGTAGCCCGAGCAAGGGTCCCATGTCACCATGAGCTCAGTCTCAGGACTCAGCTGCACCATGCCCTGCGGCATGGTCGCGCCCGGGAAGGTGCTTCCGCTCAACGCGCCCGTCTCGTCGGTCTGCGTGCCGATGAATGGGTTGACAAAATAAGTGTAATCGTTAGTCTGCGCAATGATATCCAATGCTATAAAACAAGCAAGGAAGAGAGTAATAAGCTTTTTCATATTGAATAAATTTCGGTGCAAATATACGTTATTTTTAGATTCTTTTAACTTTTAACTTTTTACTTTTAACTTTTAACTATTTTGTATTTTTGTACTTCGAAAATCATTGGAAAATGGCATACACTTACACATATCCACGTCCTGCCGTCACCGCCGACTGTATCGTGATGACGCGCGACAACGAGCCCAAAGTGCTTCTCATCGAACGCGGACACGAGCCTTTCAAGGGCTGCTGGGCGTTGCCGGGAGGCTTCATGAACATGGATGAGACCACCGAACAATGCGCCATACGCGAGCTCGAAGAGGAGACCGGATTAAAAGTTAATGAAATCAGGCAGATCGGGGCCTATTCGAAGGTTGACCGCGACCCGCGAGGACGCACCATCACGGTGGCATACCTCGCCTTGGTCGACAAGCCCCTGCCCGTCAAAGGCAGCGACGATGCAGCCAATGCGCAGTGGTTTTTCAATAAAAAACCTGCCAAAATTAGCATTCGATCATGAGGAAATAATGAAAGATGTATTACTTCGTCATTTCGAGTGAAGCGGAGCGGAATCGAGAAATCTCAAACAATTAAATGAGATTTCTCCACTCCCTACGGTCGGTCGAAATGACGGCTCTTAGCGTTTTTCGCAAATTCGAACAGCTCCAACGGCAGATGACAGTATCCGTCAGGGTTTTTCTCCAGATAATCCTGATGGTAATCTTCGGCCGTGTAGAAATTCTGCAACGGCATCACCTCGACGGCGATTTTACTTTCGATTTTAGCTTGCTGTTCAGCCATCACCTTGTTAATCGTCTGTAAATCAGCGACATCAGTGTAATAGATGCCTGTGCGGTACTGCAAACCCACGTCATGTCCCTGTTGGTTGACGCTCGTCGGGTCGATGGCATGGAAATACATGTCGAGCAGGAACTCGAGGCTTATTTTGCTCGGGTCGTACTCCACCATGACGGTCTCGGCGGCCTTGGTCTCGCCGCTGCAGACCTCCTTATACGTCGGGTTTTCCTTAATACTGTTGGCATAGCCGACTTTAGTCCCGACCACGCCCTCAATCATCTTGAAATAATGCTCGGTGCCCCAGAAGCAGCCTCCGGCAAGGTAGATAGATTTAGTTGACATATTATTTGTTGTTTTCTTCATTTATTATTTCTTCAGCAATACGCTCAGCCTGTTTCAACACCGTCTCGGTTGCAAGCTGTTGCATATCAGGCGGATAGCCATAACGACGCAACAAGCGTTTGACAGCCACTTTCATTTTTGCTCGGACATTTTCTTTGATTGTCCAGTCAATGGTTGAGTTTTTACGGATGGTCTCTGTCAAAACCACTGCCAACTCGCGCAATTTGTTCTTGCCCATCAACTCTTTGGCGCTTTCATTGTCAGCCACAGCCGAATAAAATGCGTATTCGTATGTGGTCAAACCCATATTATTTGCCTCTTTGTCTTTTTCAACAATGGTCTTGCTCAGCTTTATCAACTCTTCAATAACTTCTGCTGCCGTGATAATTTTGTTATGATAACGCGTAATGGAATTGTCAAGCATCTCCATCAAAGTACGACCTTCAACCACATTGAACTTCGAACGTGTCTTTATTTCGCCTTCCAACAACTTTCGCAGCACCTCCAAAGCGACGTTCTTATGTTCCAT
This sequence comes from uncultured Bacteroidales bacterium, assembly GCA_905234275.1. Taxonomy (GTDB): domain Bacteria; phylum Bacteroidota; class Bacteroidia; order Bacteroidales; family F082; genus Limimorpha. The sequence continues at coordinate 89,362 of CAJOHD010000007.1, forward strand.
GTCCTTCAATTCCATCAAAAATTCTTCCGAAAGAATTGAAATATCCGGCTTTTTAATTCCTGCTGCATCAAAAATATCAATGACCTTTTCAGAAACCAAAGCCTTGTCAATAACTTGACGAATTGTTGTTTCTATTTCCTCATCAGTGCGCCCCGAGCCAGTTTGGTCGAATTTGCAAAGTCGGGCTTTCACGGCTTGGAAGAATGCCACTTCGTCTTTCACATCCATAGCAGAATCTTGCGGAATCGCCAATGCAAACGCTTTACCCAAAGCCGTCACTTCGTTGACAAAACGCTTCTTGCCATCGTCCAAGCCCAGAATGAAATCCTCCGCTTTCAAAATCCAAGAAAGCTTGCCAGAAGTGTTTGCGGTGAAATATTGTTTATAGTCAAACCCGAAAAACATCTGCTGTACCACTTCCAACTTCTCCTGCATCAAAGCTACTGCTTGTTCCTGTTGTTGAGTCGGTTCGCCCCTCCCTCCAGAATCGGAATAGAACGACAAAGCTTTCTTTAAATCTGCTGCAATACCAAGATAATCAACGACTAAGCCACCCGGTTTGTCTTTATAGACTCGGTTCACACGGGCAATTGCCTGCATCAGGTTATGTCCTTGCATCGGTTTGTCGATGTACAAAGTGTGCAGACATGGCACATCGAAGCCAGTGAGCCACATATCGCGTACGATGACAAGTTTCAGCTCATCGTCGGGGTCTTTCATGCGCTCCGCCAAAGCCCTGCGTTGCTCTTTTGTAGTATGATGTTTCGAGATATTGTCACCATCCGAGGCCGACGATGTCATCACCACTTTTATCGCACCTTTCGCCAAGTCATCGGAATGCCATTCTGGTCTCAACTTGACGATTTCGTCGTACAGCTCTGCGGCTATGCGTCGGCTCATTGCCACAATCATTGCCTTACCCTCAAATACCTTCTGTCGCTCCTCAAAATGTGTAACGATATCTTTAGCTATGTTTTGCAATCGGTTAGGACTGCCTATCAAAGCCTCCAACTGTGTCCATTTCGCCTTGGCTTTTTGGACATCGTTCATGTTTTCGGTTTCAAGCTCCTTGTCGAGGTCTGCCACCAGCTGACGGCCTTCTTCGCTTAGTTCCACTTTGGCGAGACGGCTTTCGTAATAAATACGCACCGTCGCACCGTCTTCAACAGCTTGTGCAATGTCGTAAACGTCGATATAATTGCCGAAAACAGCTGGTGTGTTTTTATCTTCTTTCTCAATAGGAGTGCCGGTAAAACCAAGATAAGTGGCATTTGGCAATGCATCGCGCAAGTATTTTGCAAAGCCGTATTTTATTTCAGAACCTATAACCTCGTCGGCTTCGTTTTTTACATCGACGGTCTTAGCTTTGAAGCCATATTGCGTGCGGTGAGCCTCATCAGCAATCACTATCACATTGCTACGCATGGTGAGAGTGTCGTAAACATTTCCCGATTCGGGCTGGAATTTCTGAATGGTGGTGAAAATCACACCGCCAGACTGCACCGACAAGAGTTTCTTCAGATGCTCACGGCTCTCTGCCTGGACGGGTGTCTGCCGGAGCAGTTGTTTGGCACCTGTGAAGGTGTCGAAAAGCTGGTCGTCCAAGTCGTTGCGGTCGGTGATGACCACGATGGTGGGGTTGTTGAGCCGCTGTACGATTTTGCCCGTGTAGAACACCATTGTCAGCGACTTTCCGCTACCTTGCGTGTGCCATACCACACCGGCACGATGGTCGCCTTCCGTCTGTTCCTCCACCGTTTTGAGCCCATAGTGTGCGGGCGATTCGGCGACCATGTTCTTCGTGTTGATACCCGTGGCCCGAATAGTCGATTCCACCGCCTTGTTCACCGCGTAATACTGGTGATAGGCGGCTATCTTCTTGACGGTCTTAATCGTGGTCAGACCTGTTTTCAAATCTTCTTGCTTCTGCTTCTCAAAGACCGTGAATGATTGGATCAGGTCGAGTAATGTGTCTTTTCGCATCATACCGTTGACCAGAACCTCCAACTCGCTCACCAGATTTGAAGCAATGTTCTCGCCATTTTCGCTCTTCCACGCCGTGAAACGGCTGAAACCTGCAGAAAGCGAGCCCGCACGAGCCTCCAAGCCATCAGAAATAACCACTAACGCATTGTAGGTGAACAACGACGGAATCTGCTGTTTGTAGGTTTCAATCTGCCGATAGGCGCTTTGCAATGTGGCGTTCTCGTCGGCTGCATTTTTCAGTTCGAAAATGACCAATGGCAGACCGTTTACAAACAAAACCACATCCGGACGGCGGTTGTGGCCGTTTTCGATTATAGTGAACTGGTTGACCACCGTGAACTCGTTGTTCCACGGGTCGTTGAAATCGATAAGCCACACTCTTTCGCCTCGCTCCACACCGTCTTTGGTAATTACCACTGGGATACCCTCGGTCAGCATTCGATGAAACGTCTCATTGTTGACAAGCATATCCGGCGAGTCCAGATGCATCACCGTTTTTATCGCCATTTCCTGTACCGGCCAAGGCAACGACGGATTGAGTCGTTTTACTGCTTTTTCCAGCTTATCAAACAACACAACATCCTCAAAACTGAGACGCATCGGATTGTCGCCATCAGGTGCAATGTCTGGACCATAAAGGTATTGATAGCCTTTAGCTTTCAGCAGTTCTATGAGCATTTGCTCTATATCGGATTCGTGGAGTGGGGGCATAATCTTTATTGTTTTTGATTAGCATCAATGTTCTTGTGTTGTTCCAAAAAGAACTGCTTTTGTTGCTCAATTTCCCTACGTAATTCCTCTTCCGTTGGCATATATGTCATATATTTGGCAGCAAAAAGTTGCTCGCTTTCGTGAAGCACCGAATATCTTGCGATAGTATTGTCTGTGTCCGTGCAAAGCAACACGCCAATGGTTGGCTGATCGTCTTCTCCTTTCACTAAATCATCATACATTCTGACATACATATCCAACTGCCCGATATCCTGATGTGTTAAACGATGTGTCTTCAATTCGAAGATAACAAAACGTTTCATCTTATAGTTATAGAAAACCAAATCAATGAAAAACTCCGATGTGTCAGTCACAATATGCTGTTGGCGCTCTACAAAAGCAAAACCGCGTCCAAGTTCCAGAATGAATTTTTCGAGGTTATCAATAAGAGCCTGTTCAAGTTCGGTTTCAGAATAAATAGCGTCACGATGGAAGCCCATAAACTCTGCAACCATAGGGTTTTTGATGTACTCCAACGGGTCTCTTTCTGTTGTTTGAGGCAAATCCTCAACTTTTGCAGGCAGTTGTGCTGCAAGCCTACGCTCAAAATATTGGGTTGAGATATTTCGGTCGAGTTCTCTCACGCTCCACATATTATGCGAAGCATTTTCCAGATACCACAATCTGGCTTCAGGGTTTGTTACAGACAACACACGTCTAATGTGCGACCATTCCAGATTGTGAACACGCGTGTTCACAATCTCAAAATCAGGGAACAAAAGGTAGAACTTTTTGTAATAGTCAAGATTGCGTTTGTTGTAACCGTTTCCATACAAAGGAATCAACTCATCAGCAAGGTTCTTTATAAGTTGAGTACCGTATGTCGCTCGTTTTTCTCCTTTTTGCTCTTCTTCCACAATGCGTCTCCCCACATTCCAAAATGTCGCAATGCCTATCAGACTGACCGTCGCATAAGCCTGCTGCCGTCCATTTTCTATTATGGTGCGAACATCGTCGACGAAATTGTCCGGCAATGAGATGTTATTGTTTTTTATATTTATATTATCTTTTGTCATATTAAAACCTGTTTGCAAAAATAATCAATTATTACAAAGAATCCATGTTAACACGCTTTTTTATAAGTTATTACATTTTCTCTAACAAAATAAGCATCTGAAGATCCTAATTCCACCATTTTATCCAACACCCACAAATAATCTTCGATAAACCTTCTATTACTCTTAATCATAGAAATATGGTCATAAAAAAGCCTTTTTATCATCCTGTCAGCATGAGGGGTCATTAAACATTTACATAAATCCGGATTGGTTTTTAAAACTTCCACAATCCAAGATATTCCGTCTGGCATAAATGCTTTATTACCAATTGTGGAAAACACTTTGAGTGCGGATGAGATATGATGCTTCCCTTTGCCCAACAATATTTTTTTATAAAACTCTTTTTGGTTTTCCAACACAAACCATCCGTATTCATTAGGAACACTTTTATCATCAAAAAGCAAAAACCGTACATCAAACATTAGTTTATCTATCAAAGGGTGATTTCCACTTTCCGGAATCATTTCATAAAAAACATTCCATAATATCCAGAATTTTTCAATTCGTTTTTTATATACATCTTGGGGTGTTCCTAATACACCATTATCATGCAATTTTATCACAAAAAAATCCAAAACATATTCTACAAACTCCAACAATTCATTTCTGCCATATTTAACGATTTGTTCTCTGTTTTGAACAGAATCTATTAACATTTTAAACATAGGAATTGAATGCTTCTCATTAGATTCCAGAAAGCATAAAGCCAAATATCGCTCTATACCCGTTCTCAATTCATAATCTGTTGAATTTACTACATTCTGATAATCATCATCAATCTGTAAATCATTAATAATCATCGGTAATATATTAATAATGAATTTATTAAAATCATGATCATCAAAATGAATTGGCGTCAAAATAAAAACCCGATATAGCATTAGTTTATCACATTTTTCAAATAGAATTGTTTCTACATCTGTTATTAAATTGTTATTTGACACTAAAGTATGAATATATTTGTTTTCTTCTTGAATATCGTTTGTATTGCGATGATAAAGAGGATGGCTTCCCCTATATACTGATAAATTAATCAATGCAAACCATATCTTTTTTGTTATTTCTGGATAATTATCATAAAACGTCTCTCTGAAATATATACAAATTTTTTCCTGTTCAAAGAAGGCAAATGGTGCAATTATTGAATGTATCATGAGCTCTACTATCTTTGTCGCTTCTTTTTCGTTTGCCACATTTTTTATTAACAAATGAAAAGAAGATAGAGCAATATCTTGTTCGGTTATATTATAACTTATGTTTATATTTAATCCATAACTATATTTTGTTTTTATAATATTTCGAACTGTATTAAATATTGTATCTATACACCATTTTTTTTGTTTTCGTAAAAGCCTATTTGAAAAATCTCGTAAACCTATACATGCAAGCGTTACTGGCCTATCAACGTAGAATCTATCGGATAGTATATTTGTTTTATCATTTCCTTCAATATAATATTCATAACATTTTTGCCATTCTTCAAAACTAATCATATTAATTCCATCCCATGCATCCCTTAATTCTTTGGCATACATTGATGATTGTTGATGCTGAAGATATTCGTCTTGATTTGATTCTATAAAATCACTAACTTCTTTATTATATTTAGGAACAATAGGATAACCTCCAAGTTTTGGATCATAGTCACCAATTTTATGATTTCTGGCATCCAGTTCCAACAAAGTCTTCTTCCAAACAATATCACTATTATTAAGACTCTTTCCTTTTAAACGATCGAACAACTTGAACAAATCTCTATTCAATGTTCTAATATTAAATTGATAGTCCAGAACAAAATCTAATAATCCTCTCTGATAATTTTTTCTATGTGGGAGCTGATTTGACTCAAATCGTTCTTTCTGAGCAAACGAAATTTTATTATCCATTGGAGCCATAGAAGAATACTCGTGTAATGCTCTATCCAAGTCCCAATCATAAAACTCTTTTGTACCCAAAAGTGGTAACATTGCAGTTCCGACTTCTTTTGGATACGCCATGGTAACACTTGACAAAACAGCTAAAGGAGCAACATTATTGCTATTTTTGATTACATAATCAAACACATACTTCAAGACATTTCGACTTCTATTTCCATCAAAAACTTTTCAAGACTCATAAGTAAAGATTCCAACAAATGACTTGTAACGCTAAAACCTCTAAATGCCGTCCATAATTCAACACAAGCATATTTTGATACCACTGTTTCATCATCAATGACAACATCTACTTTCGTGAAACCATGTTTATACCGAGTATTTGAAGCATTTATATAGAAATCAACTGCATAATTAACAAATTCAACAATGAATGCCAAGCCTTCTTTGGGATATTGTTTTAATAAATTATAAAAAGGAGTCTTATAAATCCCAGCTGGGAAAAACTCATGATTAATATTTATACCCCAACATTCATCACCAGATAATTGATGGGGTGGTACAAAAATCCGATTATTATTATTTTTTTCATCCTCAGGAATATACTTCCATTCTTCCCATGCCACTTCAATAATAAGATCTGGTAATTCTTTTATTAAATGCAAATTACCAATTCCAGAAAGAACCATCTCTTTTACCTTATCGTAAAATGACATTAACTGCCACGACTCTTTTTTATTTTCATAACACCTTTTGATCAAAGATCTTATTTCTTCTTGTGAAACAGACGCTAAATCAAACAGTATCATGATAAGCACATTCAACTGTTCATTGCCACGCAAAACAAACAAGCCATTTTCAATCTCTCCGATGTAAAACAACACAATAGACTTTGCTGCTTTTTGTTCTTCGACATCAACTGTTTTGTATTTCAACACCAATTTGGAATACCAATCAGTAATGAAAGTGATTATTGGCAATTTAATAGTGTCTAATTGTTGAAAATGATTACTGATAAAAAGCAATGTACGTTTCCAACCATCGCCAATTGGCACTAAAAATCTATTGTTATTTACAGAAAAAGACTCTTTACAGCATGTTTTGATAACATTCAAACATTTATTAAAAAACGTGCAATCGTTTAACAATAGTTCATTTTCAAAAGCTTCAAAGAAATATGCACAATTATCCGATCTGAAAACGGCGGTCAACATCTCATCAGCCCAATAGTTGCTAATTGAGTCATCAGCATATGACATCCTTATTAATTCGATTAAACGATCGTTATTTTCATTCAAATAGTCCTCAACCCATAGACGAAAGGCCCGTCTTATTGCTGGCTCTGTACCCAAACTGTTTAAAAAGTCTTTTGGATTTTGGCAATCATCGAATTTCTCTGATACATATCTGATTAACGCCCAGTCTTCCAAAATGTCGTGTGTTGGAGAATACTTTCTATTGTCCTTCTCTTGAAAAATTACTTCATCTTTTTCCAAACACACCAGTGCTTCAGCATCAATATTATCATCCGGTTTTGTAAAAAGCTTCATTTCTTTAGCTCTTTTTACAGCAATACTCATAAACGCTTTTTCTCGTTTAATAGGCATTCCATTCTTGGTGTTTTGGGAATCAGCAACCAGTTTGTTCCACAACAATTCCTTAAAACCGACAACAGATAAACTTGACAAGTCATTTTTTGTCTGGTCAATGGTTCGCAATGCAAAATCCAAATATTTTGGACACAAGAGCAGTTCCTTTATTCTTTCATTTTTTGCTAAAATATTCAGATTGGCATATCTATCGGAGACCATCTTAAATTCATTATCACCAATTGGTGGAATTTCGATTGTTTGCTGCTCTTCACAACTAATATCAAACTTTAATGAAAGCAGATTAAATGCATATTTACGAGAAGTCAAAACAACTTTCACATCTGGATGTGTTTTTATCAAAGCTAAAAACTCTCTAAATGCACATTCTGGATCCGATTCCAACAGTTTTTCACAAGCATCTATAAAAACAATTTTTTCAGGAATTAGTGAAACACACGAGAAGATGTCTTCAATAGATTCATTTATTCCTACACTTGAAAACACATTAGCAAGGGTTTGTGCATTAAACTGATCAGCCCTAAAAACAAAAATGCTGGCATTTGAATAGTCTTTTTTCAGCAAATCTTTAATGACTGCCGTTTTTCCCATACCTGGTTTACCAACAACAAAGGTAAATTGAGAATTCTTGATTGTATTCGATAATCTCTCTAACAATTCCATTCGTTGAAAATGAATTTCATCATCTCCATATCCAACTGAAGATTTTATAGGTCGAAGTATTGCATTGCTATCTTTCTGTAATTTAATAATAGCGTTACTATATGGCAGAATTTTTGTTATATCAAATTGCTTGTAAAAATCTTGGTCTTTAACGCTTTCTAATGTTATACTTCCACCATTATGATTGGTATCAGAAACATAGTAATATAGACTATTCCATATTTCTTCCTCATCCAATATTGATGTTTTGTTTTTGCAAAGTTTTATAAGATTGAGGAAATTTGTTTTAGAGACACTGCCTTCATTCAAAAAATCATATTCTAAAACATCAACACATTTAACAAATTCCCACAAAACCTCATCGGCCAATTCAGTATTATTATTTGCTTCCTTAAGAAT
>CAJOHD010000008.1 GCA_905234275.1 uncultured Bacteroidales bacterium
CTTCCTCTTCCTAAAAAAGTCGGGGAATACAAGCTTTATTCAGGGGAGTTTACGTCAAACAGTGTAACTATAACGTTCGAGTAAAAAACAAATGCAGCAGCAAATCATTACATATAATATTAACATGAACGGCCGAATGTACGACCGGAGCGGGGAAAACGGCAACGAACCTCAAGGCAACAGCAGCGGCAACCATGGAAGCCTGGGAGGAAGTGTTGAAGTTCAGTCCTTGGGAAAAGGTGTCTTTGTGGAAAACGCAATTATTGATATGAATTATAATTGGGGTTTCCACATATTTCATACTTATTGGATGAATTTATTATTTCATTAAATGTTAAAACTATGGAAAAATACACTTATGCAAAACCACTAATAATACTATTTGTAATAATAGTTTCTATTGTACTAACTCTATTTATCTTGTCCAATTATCGGATGCAAAATCTATGTATATACGAGACTTATAAAGGGAACTATGTAACCATTTGGAAAAATGACTATATATTCTTCGAGAAATATGAAGGACGAAAGCCTCCCAAAGACAACTACATAAAACTAAATCACGATGCTCCATATAGGGGTGATGTTGATGTGTTTTTCAAAACAAATGATTCTATTCTGATATATAATAGGTGCGGATTTGACAATTTGATAGATGTTGTTTTTGATAAAAATGTTCATAAGGTTGAGGTGTTTTTTGCCACCCGGGAAGATAGACAAGAATTTATGAGAAGGACTTCTTATCAGGATTCGCTTGTTGCTGCTGAATACTTTTTCTATGAAGATAGAGGTGTTTTATGGCCAACATTCAATGAATGTGTCGGCGATTCAATGTATATCAGAGAATATCCAGTTGATCGCAAGCATTTCTTTTTCTTCATGATGGATCTATATGATTATAACGATAGTGTATTCTACCGTTATGACGAAAGATTTAACAATAGAGCGTTTTAACAGATGTCATCCTTCCTCTCGCCCGACAACTACATGCAGGACCCCACTACCCAGCAGGGATTCAACCGCTACGCCTACTGCATGTACAACCCGCTGAAGTATATCGACCCGAGCGGTGAACAATATTTCGGGTGGAATGGAAACTCAAGTTATGCTGATGAACAAGCAGAAAGATTAGTATTGAGAATCCGTTATAATAATTACCAGGAAAGCATGCAAATGACAATGGAGCGCATTGATAATTTTTCCAACAGTTTGTGGTCACAAGGCGATTCTCAGGGTGGTGCTATAGGTGGAAACGGTTGTCATGGTGGCGGATCAAATGAGTTGGAAAGTAAAATAAAAGAATTTTGTGAAAAACATGGTATTGAACCAGGTAAAGCTATTCCCGAAAAATTACGTACCGACGACTTTTTAAAAGAATTTCAGGAAACGTTTTTCCCTAATGCACCTATGGATTTTGTTAAACATTTTTTATTCAAAGACATGTGTCAAGGTATTGATGGCCAAACTATAAATATTTTTGATGACAATCTTTTTAGCACAGGCTATTCTGATGTTTGTTTTAATAGTAACACGGATTTCACTCCAGAAGATTTATTCTATGCAATGGGACATGAACTAATTCATGTATCACAAAATATAGAAACAATGGGCTATCCACAAAGTATGTTAATTGATCCAAGCTTCATTGATGTAAAAGAGTTTTGGGCACATTCATGGATATCTGCAACTGGTGGTATTGATCATTATCCAATAAATGCTACAAATATGCAATTATGGTCAAATCATGTAAATCCTTTAAATCATAATGAAACAATAAACTATACCAATATGATGAATTATATAAACTTTAATTGGCTAAACCATATTTTTCATCCTTAATATTATTTATTATGAAAAAAAATTACTGTTTTGTTTTAACATTAGTAATGTTTGTTGTTATTAACAACACATTATATTCCCAAGACTTATCCATTAACCTTTCCATTAGATGGAGTGAAAAACCGTATTTATTCAATACAGATTCCATAGTGCAGTACCCGGAGTTAGTGGTATCCTATACTAACAATTCAAATAAAAAATTGTATATTAAAAAAACATCAAATAAGCCCAATGGATATGTTGGTTTTATGCATGAAATCCAATCACCATATCACAGAAACGAGAATTATAGCTATATTAACGATCTCAACAATGATGTGATAAACAAGCCATATAAAAATAAAAAATATATTGTTCTTTTATCTATAGAAGACACATACAGATATGCTAGATGGTATTTGAAAGACGAAAATTATACCGACGAATTGGAGAATTTAGAAACGAACCAACTTAATTACTATATTGATGTCGTTAACCAATGTATTTACAGAGAGATAATGGGGTATAACGATACGGAATGGGGCAATTTAGTATTCACACAATCAGATATTTCAAAAGATAGTATTTGGGAGAATAGGCATAATATGTTTATGTTTCTTAATCCACATGAAACGAAGGATGATGTTTATAATTTGACATGCTTATATATTCTTAAGGGTACATACACATTCATAATTGATAGTGAAGAGTTTAAAAAAGACGTAGTAGCAGATTTTGTACCATGGAAAAGAATAGGCGTTCCTCTTCCGAAAAAAGTAAAAAAATACAAGTTATATTCAGGAAAGTTTACGTCAAACAGTGTAACTGTGTCGTTTGAGTAAATTATTTATGCCATCTCAACTTTTCACATATCATACTACTATCACCGGTCACGAACACATCTACGACCCGTTGAAATATTATACACCCTCTACAAACTATCTGTTGAAAACGGTCGATTTTAGCGCTGCAATCAAAGATTTCATGTCTTCTTTAGTTACCAACAGTTCCTTTGCAGAAACCTTATTGGTTTTCTTAAAGATAATCCACTGATAGACTATTATCGCGAAGTTGGTTATCGATACCGAGACACCGGCACCGACCATGCCGAATGGAGGTATTAATAAGTATAAAGCAGGTATGGTGACCGCAAACCCCACCAAAGCTGCATAAAGATTGTATTTCGGCAGGTTTACGCCGGAGAAGAAATGGCAGAAAACAGTGTGAGCCGACAGGAACACCATGCCTGGAGCAAGCGCTATCATAACAGCGCGCATGTCAGCGAAATCGCGGGTGAATATCCAGGAATATACGCTGGTTGGGATGATACAGACTATGAATATGCATATAGCCGTAAGGACGGTGGCTGTCTTCAAAAGCTGAACCGTTATCTTGCTTGCCAAATCGTTGTCGTTCAAGTTGCTAATCTTTGAAAACTGCACCATCGCGATGCTCTGTCCAATCACCTTAGGTGACTCGGCCACCTGAGAGGCGGCGTTGTAAACACCCACCTGCGCATCGCCCCAGAAACCTCTGATAATCAGGAAACTGAGACGTTTGTTGAGCATCGACACCATGTTGGTAAGTTGTATTATACTTCCAAATTTGAACATCTCTTTTGCTGTTTCGAAAACCGACTCTCCGGTGCTTTCCTTGAGGTAAGGCCAAATTTGCGTCAAGCCGCTGACATAACCGACGATATAACCGGTAAGTAGCGAATATACGAATGCGTCGGCATTGTGGATGTCGAACACGAAGATATACACAAGCATCGAGAGCATCTGCGTCATGAACTGTATGATAAACAAGATGTTATTGGTAGCGATGCGTTCTTTTCCGAGAAGGGTGGCGAGGTTGAAATTGTGCAGGCTGTAGATGAAAACCAGCAGCAGCACCATGCCGTGATAGCCCTGAGGTATAAACTCCGCGTTCTCACCGAAAAACTTTGCGAAATGGAGGCTGAAACCTTCAGGAAGCAGTGTGCATAGATACATGATGAGGGCATATAACGCCACCACCATCGTAGTCCAGATATATGATATTTTGAACAAGGTGCGATATGACTTCCTCGGGGTAAAATAGATGAGCCCGCTGCCGGCGAGAAACTCCACTCCGATAAGAAGCAACGACACGTCGAGAAGCACAATGCCGCCGATGCCCCATGCCTCAGCTCCGAGATAGTGCGTGGCGAACCACAGCGTGACGAAGTTGCAGATGGCGTTTAGCAGACGGGTGCCGAATGTGCCGAAGATGTTTCTTATCATAAAGCTTTTAAATCAAAGCGCAAAGATAAAGAAATTATTTTATGAAATAAAAAATCGTCGCAATAATATTTTGTGTATTTTTGCCGTTTTAACAGCGATGATGAAACTTTCGGTTGTCATAGTAAATTACAACGTTGAGCATTTTCTCGAGCAATGCCTCTATTCGGTGCGTCGCGCCATGCAAGGTATTGAGGGTGAAGTGTTTGTAGTTGATAACAACTCTGTTGACGGCTCGCTTAAAATGCTTGCTGCAAAGTTTCCTGAGGTGAAAGTCATCGCCAACAAGGATAACGTTGGTTTCGCTAAGGCTAACAATCAGGCGATTAGGATCTCGACAGGGGAGTATGTGCTGCTTCTGAACCCCGACACCGTGGTGGAAGACGACACTTTCAGCAAATGCATCGCTTTTATGGATTCGCATCCGGATGCAGGCGGTTTGGGCGTGAAGATGGTCGACGGCAAGGGTCAGTTCCTGCCGGAATCAAAGCGCGGACTGCCGACACCGATGACGGCTTTCTATAAGATTTTCGGGCTCTCCAAGCTGTTCCCGCACTCGAAACGTTTCTCGAAATATCATCTCGGATATCTGCCTGAAGATGAGGTTAATCCTGTCGATATTTTGGCAGGCGCCTATATGCTTATGCGTCGCGAAACCCTCGACAAATGCGGGCTTCTCGACGAGACTTTCTTTATGTACGGCGAGGATATCGACCTTTCTTACCGCATAACTTTGGCAGGGTATAAAAACTATTATTTCCCCGAAACGCGCATCATTCACTACAAAGGCGAAAGTACCAAGAAAACAAGTGTCAACTACGTGCTCGTGTTCTACAAGGCGATGGAGATTTTTGCCGAAAAACACTTCGCCAAGAAACGCGCGAGATTGTTCTCGTTTTTCATTAACTTTGCCATATATTTCAGGGCTTTTCTGGCTTTGATGTCGCAGTTTTTGGGCAAGGTCTACATGCCTCTTACCGATGTGGTGCTGGGTTATTCAGGTCTCGCAGCAATCAATTATTTCTGGGGACATTACATGATTTACGACGGAGTCGGTTCGTATCCGATAACGCCGCTGTTCACCATAATCTTGCCGATCTACATGCTGATATGGCTCATGACCGCTTATTTCACCGGCGGTTACGACAAGCCATACCGCATTTATCCGGCAGTGGGTGGAATCATGGTAGGCAGTTTGCTGATATTGATTCTTTACGCTTTGCTGCCTGCCGACCTGCGTTTTTCGCGTGCTTTGATACTTTTCGGAACAATCTGGATGGCTCTTCAGATGACTTTAAGCAGAGCTTTAGGTTATATATTGAAACTATCTGATTTTCAATATGGTAGAAATGCCAAAAAACGCTTCTTGGTTATCGGAAATTCTGATGAGACGAAGCGTGTTGAACAGCTTTTGAAGAGCACCTCCATCAAGCCGGATTTTATAGGTCTTGTGGTTCCAAATAACGGACTTGAGATTCCTGATAATTATCTTGGTAACATCGCTCAGGTGCCAGATATGGTTGGCATTTATAAGATCACTGAGATTATTTTCTGTTCGAAAGACATCACGCATCAGGAAATCATCGACAAGATGGTGGAGTGGCATGCTAACGACCTCGATTACAAGATTGCACCAGTCGATACGCTTTCGATCATTGGAAGCAACTCCATAAACACTCGCGGCGACCTTTATACCGTTGATATCCGTACGATTAACACGGTGCCAAACCGCAGAAAGAAACGTCTTTTGGACTTCTCAGTCTCATTGTTTGGCATTATCTTCTGGATTTTCGCGGCTTGGTTTATCAAAAAACCGTTGAAGTTCTTGGGCGACTGCTTCAGAGTTCTTTTCGGAGGTTATTCATGGGTGGGTTATTGCCCGACGAATGTCACTGATGGTCAACGACTTCCGGAGATTAAGAAAGGCATTTACAATCCTGCGTCAATCGTTACGGGCGAGCTTGACGACGAGGCTCGCAACAGGCTCAATGTCATGTATGCCCGCGATTATACAATTTTGAAAGATTTTAATATCTTGTTCAGAGTGTTACTGAAACGATAATTTTTGTATCTTTGCAAACTGAAATTTTTTATTAATTAAACATCATGTTAAACAGAAGGTTTTTGAGAATCAAGGTGTTACAGGCGCTCTACGCTTATATTGAGTCGGGCGAAACTAACGTCAACAATGGAATTAAGAATTTGCTTGAGAGCATTGATAAGCTGTATGAGCTTTTCATCTGGCAGCTGTCGTTTCTCGTTGAGACCAAACGTTTTGCTGAGAATAAAATCACAGAAAACAAGCATAAATACATTCCGACTTACGAGGATCTTCATCCGAATATGAAGTATGTCAACAACCGTTTGCTCAATGTGATTGAGGATAATATTGATTTCAAGAAACATGAGGCGGCGCTGAAGATTAACTGGGCTGACGACCATCAGGATGTGGTGAAAAATTACTACAACATGATGAAAGATACGCCTGAGTATAAGAAATATATGGCCGACAAGACCGATACATTTGCCAACGACCGTAAGTTTATCGTCGAAATGGTCACCAAATATTTCGCTGATCTTGACGTGCTTCAGGACTTCTACGAAGATAAGAGCATTTACTTCTGCGATGATTATCATTTGGTTAGCTCAATGCTTATCGATTTCTTCACCAAGATGAAGAACTTCGATGTCAACTCAAAGCTGCCTGAAATTTATAAGACAGAAAACGTTGAAGCTAACGCCGATGAGAAATTTATCCAGGAATTGTTCCGCGAGACCCTTAAACATAACGAGGAGTTTGGAAAGCTCATCGCCGACAATACCAACAACTGGGAGAAAGAGCGTATCTGCCTGATGGACATGATAATCCTGAAGATGGCTCTCACTGAATTTGTGTGTTTCCCATACATCCCGGTGAAGGTTTCTATGAACGAATATATTGAGATTTCTAAATATTTCAGCACTCCGAAGAGTAAGATTTTTGTCAACGGAATCCTCGACAAATTGGCGAAAAAACTTACTGAAAGCGGTGCTATTGAAAAAAAAGGTCTGGGATTGCTGGAAAAGTAGTTTAGAGTTTAGAGTGTAGAGTTGAGAGTAGTTTGAAAGTTTAAAGTTAAAAGTAAAAGAGTTTTTGGAAGAAAATTTTGAAAGGTTTTATATAAGATTTTGAATGATTTTGAGCCGTCAGGCGACCAAAAAAGTAAATGAGAATAAAAAAGCTGTTACAAATTATTGTGCTGATGATGTTTGTCGTTGAGCTTCAGGGACAAACAACAAAAGGCGCATATAGTTTCCTCGATATGACAAGCTCTGCGAGGGTGGCAGCTCTGGGTAACACCGATTTGTCGATTTACGACTCCGATATTCAGCTTGGAATCTACAATCCGTCGTTGATTAACAGCGATATGCACAACGATATCGTGCTTTCGTATGTGAATTATTATGCCGACATCAATTATGGCATGGCGCAGTATGGCCGCACTTTTAACAAAATAGGCTCATTTGCCGCCACGGTGCAGTTTCACAGCTATGGCAGCATGAAATATGCAGATGAACAAGGGAATGTCGACGGAAGCACGTTCACCCCGTCGGATTACAACATCATGATAGGGTGGGGACGTCAGCTCACGCCACATTGGAGCATTGGTGCTAACGTCAAGTTTGCGGGAGTGCAGTTTGAACGCTATAAAACATATGCCCTGGCGGCCGATGTGGCAGGAAGCTACAGAACCGACAACGGTTGGATGTTCTCGGCCACTGCCCGAAACATCGGTTATGAGTTATATAACAACTTTGCAGGCGACAGAAACAAGCTGCCGTTCCATTTGGATGCTGCTGTTTCGAAGCGTTTGGAGCATGTGCCGTTTTTGTTCAGTATTGTCTACGAAAACATCCAGAAATGGGATCTGACATACGACGATCCGCTCGATTTGGAAGGCAACTATGATCCAATCACGGGTACGAAAAAAGAGAAGTCGGATGCAGCCAAATTTGCTGATAACTTGATGAGGCACATAGTGTTTGGCGGTGAGATTTACATCGGGAAAAATCTCGTATTGAGAGCTGCATATAACTATGGGATGAGGCAGAACCTGCAGACACCGACAAAGAAGGGATTGTGCGGTTTCTCGTATGGCGTTGGCGTAAATATTTGGCATTTCAGCATCAACTATTCAAGGTCGGAAATGCACATCTACGGTTCGCCGAATTATATCACAATATCAACCAACTTGGATAAATTTGTAAAAAAGTCTAAATAAATGTTTCTCAAGGAGTTAAAGTTGACGAATTTCAAGAATTGCGAGTCGGCTGACCTGCAGTTTTCTGAGAAAATCAACTGCTTCGTGGGACTCAACGGGGCGGGCAAGACCAACATACTCGATGCCATTTATTATCTCGCTTTCTGCAAGAGCTATTTCACTACAACCGACAAGCAAAACATTCGTCATGGCGAGGATTTCTTTGCCATTCACGGCGATTTTGTAACCGACAACGACGAGACCGAGACTATTTCGTGTGTTCAGAAAGGTGGCTCCAAGAAATCATTCAAATGCAATAAAAAAGAATATGAGCGTCTTGCCGACCATATCGGGAAGATCCCGTTGGTGATGATTTCGCCTTACGACCGCGATTTGATTAACGACGGCAGCGAGTTGCGCAGGAAGTTCATTGATGGCGTCATCTCGCAGTTTGATTCAGTGTATCTTGGCGATTTGCTGCAATATAACAAGGTTTTGGCACAGCGTAACACACAGCTGAAACAGTTTTGGGAGAACCGTTATTTCGATGCGAATCTGTTGTCGCTCTGGGACGAACAGCTGGTACGTTATGCAACGCCGATTTATGAGAAAAGAAAGGCGTTTCTGAAGGATTTCATGCCGATTTTCCAAGAGTATTACGACATTGTGTCGGGCACGTCGGAGAAGGTGGATATCGTTTACGAGAGCGCGTTGCATGAGAAGTCGATGGAGCAGCTGCTTCAGGAAAGTCAGGAAAAGGACAGATATTCGTCATATACCAACGTCGGAATTCACAAGGATGATTTAGGCTTTATGATTGATAATCACCCGGTTAAGAGATTCGGTTCGCAAGGACAGCAGAAGTCGTTTGTGGTGGCAGTGAAGTTGGCACAGTTCGATTTTAATTATAAAAAGATTGGTTTTAAACCGATTTTGCTGTTGGACGACATCTTCGACAAGCTTGATGACAATCGTGTGGCGCAATTGGTGAAGCTCGTTGGCAACGATCATTTCGGACAGGTGTTTATCACTGATACTCAACGTCAAAGGGTTCAATATCTTTTGGACAATATCGAAGGAAACCACAGGATTTTTGAAGTCGAAAAAGGAAAGGTGCAGTGTGATGAGTGATCCGAATTTGACAACCTTAGGTGAGATGATAAAGGCGTTTTATCATGATAATCACAGAGATAGCGCCTTGGACGAGCAGCGAATCCTCGACTCGTGGAATGATGTTGTCGGTGATTTCATTGCTGCGCACACCTTGAAAAAAAGCATAAAAAACGGAGTGTTTTACGTAAAATTCGATGCTGATTCGTTGAAAAACGAGATTATGTATGCAAAGTCGATGCTGTTGAGAAAGCTTAATTCCAAGGCGGAAAAGGAAATTTTACATGATATTGTAATAATTTAAAAAATTTTTTGTATCTTTGCGGCGATTTTTGTTTTTTTAGTAACTATAAAATATACGTAATATGATTAACTCACAAGACATTAAGATCGGAAGCTGCATCAGAATGGATGGTAAACTTTATTTTTGCGTTGATTTCCAGCATGTGAAACCAGGCAAAGGTAACACTATCATGCGTATCAAACTGAAGAGCGTAGTTGACGGCCGCACATTGGAGCGTCGTTTCGATATCGGTGAAAAACTTGAAGATGTTCGCGTTGAACACCGTCAGTATCAGTACCTTTACAAAGAAGGTGATGATTACATTTTCATGAATCAGGAAGACTACGAGCAGATCCCTCTTATGAAAGATCTTATTACAGGTGTTGATTTCCTTAAGGAAAGCGATGTTTGCGACGTTGTTTTCGATACATCAACAGATACAGTTTTGTTTGCTGAATTGCCAGTTAAGACTGTTCTCGAGGTGACATATACAGAGCCAGGTGAGAAAGGTAATACAGCTACAAACGCAATGAAAGACGCTACAGTTGAGACAGGCGCAACAGTCAGAGTGCCGTTGTTCATCAACACAGGCGATAAGATTAGAGTTGACACCCGTACAGGTGAATACACAGAAAGGGTAAGAGAATAATGAGAATCGAACCAGCAACGACCGTCAAATGTTTAGCTGATTTTATTGGTGCCACCAAGATTATCGGCGATGCCAACCGCACAATCACGGGGCTCAATGAGCTTCATGAGGTTGAAGCGGGCGACATCACATTTGTCGATCATCCGAAATACTATCAGAGAGTGCTGAACTCAGCGGCAACAACCATCATCATCAACACTGCTGATGTGGAATGCCCTGAGGGTAAGACACTCATCGTCCACGACTGTCCGTTCGACGCGTTCAACAAGATTATCTTGTCGTACCGTCGTTTCGAGCCGGCATCATGTATGGTCAGCCCTAAAGCCGAAATCGGTGAAGGAACTATCATTGAGCCGGGAGCATTCGTGGCAGACCACGTGAAAATCGGCAAGAACTGCATCATTCACGCTAACGTGACCATCAACAACTGGACAGTTATCGGTGACAATGTCATCATCAACAGCGGTTCAGTTCTCGCAGCAGATGCTTGTTATTTCCAGCATCGCGGTAAGGATCGTCAGGTGAAGTTTGAGTCTTGCGGCCGCGTTGTGATTGAAGATGATGTCGAAATCGGAGCTTTGTGTGCTATCGATATCGGAGTCACCAGCGATACCGTCATCGGCAGAGGTACCAAGATGGATAACCACGTTCAGGTTGGTCACGATGCCAAAGTCGGCAAGAACTGCTTCCTTGGAGCACATACAGCTATCGGAGGTGTTTCAAGAGTTAAGGATAACGTGTCGATTTGGTCGATGTCAGCAGTCAACAAAGACCTCGTCATCGCTGAAGGTACCACAATTTTGGCTTACACAGCTGTCGATAAGGACACTGAGCCAGGCGTCACATACTTCGGTATGCCTGCAATGGAAGCCAAGAAGAAGTGGAGAGAGATGGCATGCGTGAGAATGCTGCCGGATTTGATCAACAAGATTAAATAAAAAAAAGCTCAGCATTCGCTGAGCTTTTTTCATTTTTAGTACTTCATCATCTCGATGAGGTCGACCATTCTGTTTGAATAGCCCCATTCGTTATCGTACCATGACATCACTTTCACCATCTTGCCCATCACCATTGTGCTTTGTGCATCGAAGATTGATGAGTGTGGGTTGTGGATGATGTCGACGCTGACGATTTCGTCTTCAGTGTATTCGAGGACGCCTTTCATCGGACCTTCAGCAGCTTCTTTCATTGCGGCGTTGATCTGCTCTTTTGTGGCTTCTGTCTTCAGTGTGCACACGAGGTCAACGAGTGATCCGGTCGGGGTTGGAACACGCACCGCGATACCATCGAGTTTGCCGTTGAGTTCAGGAATAACGATACCTACAGCCTTAGCAGCACCTGTTGTGGTTGGGATCTGCGACATGGCGGCTGAACGTGCACGGCGAAGGTCGCTGTGTGGACCGTCCAAAATCACCTGGTCGTTGGTATAGCTGTGGATTGTTGTGATATAACCTTGCTCAATACCGAAGCGGTCGTTCAAGACCTTAGCGACAGGAGCGAGGCAGTTTGTGGTGCAAGAAGCGTTTGATACGCATTCAATTTCGTCGGTGAGTTCGTTGTTGTTGACACCGACGACGATGGTTGCATCGATCTTATCTTTTGAAGGAGCTGAAAGGATGACTTTCTTGGCGCCGTTCTTGAGGTGGTCGCCGTAGCCGCCTTTTGCGCTTTCTTTCGAGCGGAAGATACCTGTTGACTCTACAACAACA
Organism: uncultured Bacteroidales bacterium; assembly: GCA_905234275.1. GTDB lineage: Bacteria > Bacteroidota > Bacteroidia > Bacteroidales > F082 > Limimorpha. The sequence goes on from CAJOHD010000008.1 coordinate 12,072, forward strand.
TCCGGGGTCTTGCTCCATTTGATGTTGATAGGAGCGCGCTCAGCTGTGACAGGAACGCGGACGCCATTGACGATCAATGCTGTCTCATCGTAATCAACTGTACCAGGGAACTTGCCTTGTGTTGAATCATATTTCAGAAGATGTGCCAAAACCTTTGTGCTTGTCAAATCGTTGATGCCCACCACTTCGAGGTTCGGGCGCTCGCAGCAGATGCGGAAAACGTTACGGCCGATACGACCGAATCCGTTGATACCTACTTTAATCTTTTCCATATTATCTAAATTTTAATACTTTTTTAAATTCATTTGATACCAAACGCAAAGATACAAATAATTTTTATAAATTTGCAAAAAATAATCTTAAAAATGAAGAAGTTGTTCCTTTTGATAATCTCGCTAGGTTTTTGCCTGTTGGCGTTCTCGCAAAGCAATGTCTATTTCACAAGCGAAATAACTCCAGAGTCACTTGTAAGGGTTTTTCAGGCGTTGGGTGTTGAGCCTGATGGCAATGTGGCTGTTAAGATTTCGACAGGAGAGTCGGCGAAAAGCAACTATCTGAGGCCTGAGTTTATTCAAAATTTGGTGAATGAGACAGGTGGAACCATTGTGGAATGCAATACTGCATACGGTGGCATGCGCGACGTCACTTCGAGCCATCTGATGATTATTGAGCAACGCGGATTTAACCAGATCGCAAAGGTTGATATCATGGACTCTGAAGGCGATATGGAGATTCCGGTGAGTGATACTACATGGATAAAATACGACATCGTCGGCTCGCATCTGGCAAATTATGATTTCATGATTAACCTTGCGCATTTCAAGGGACATGCTAGGGGAGGTTATGGCGGAGTGCTGAAGAACCAGAGTATCGGAGTGGCTGCAAGAAGAGGCAAATGTTACATCCATACTGCAGGAGAGAGTACTACCACTATCAATGGAAACAACACTCAGGATTCGTTTCTCGAGTCGATGGCAGCTGCTGCACAGGCAGTTCACAACTATTTCAAGCAGGACGGAAAGAATATCGTCTACATCGACGTGATGAATAACCTTTCTGTCGACTGTGACTGTAATCCGTTACCGGCAGCACCAGAGATCGCTGATATTGGAATACTTGCTTCCACTGACCCTGTGGCGCTTGATAAGGCATGCCTCGATCTGATTTTCGACTATAATCCAACGCCGGGCAACGACCCGCAGCCGCTCATTGACCGCATCACGGAGTTGCACGGCACACATATCATTGAATACGCTGAGGAGATCGGATTAGGTTCTCAGCAATACAATCTTATCGACATCGGTGTTACAGGAATAGGGGAGATCGACCCACAAAACCCTGACCCAGAGTCGTTAAGATTTAATGTGTTTACTGTTGATGGCAAAAAGATCCTGCACAATGCAAAAAGCATTGAGTCTCTGCCATCTGGAGTGTACATCATCAATGGTAAGAAACAAGTTATTGTCAGATAAATGTTATCTGCACACTATTGTGATCTCGTGTATTATGGTGTAGTCGTACCTCTCGTCGTATATTGTGGCGTAGGTGTTTCTTTCGCTTTTGTATGATTTCTTCTCGCCGCGACGGATGGTGTCGACATGGTTTTCATGGTCGTTGAAATACAACTTGTCGATTTCGTAAGTCACGCTGTCGTCGGTTATTTCCAAGACTTTTATCAAGGTCTCATCAGGGTTAAACCTGTAGCCCTGCTTGAGCAGGATGGCATCGCTGTTTTTAATCTCACCTTTTCTTGTCATGACAAGGAACGATGCCCCTTGACTGTAGTCGAAGCCTTCGTCGTATGTGCTTATAATACAAATAGGTGTCTTGGATGCAGGTGAGCATTGGAAGCTGTCGTAGTCGAGCTCGTCGTAATCCCATTTGCCTTCAATTTTCAATCCGTCGGCATAGGTATAGACGCCGTGACCGTGTTTTCTGTTGCCAAGAAATTCTCCTTCGTAAACATCGCCATTAGCGTATTCGCATGTGCCTTGTCCGCATAGTCCGCCGTTTTCGAACTCACCTTCAAAACGGTTGGGTGCACCGCTGAACTCGCCGTCGTAGCTGCTTTTGAGGAGCACTCCGTGACCGTTTGGCTTGCCGTCGCGGAACTCGCCGGTAAACTTTTCCGTAATTGAACTGAGATGCACACCTATCTCATCAACGCTTGTTGACACGCCTTGGCCGTGTTCTTTGTCATCGAGCCATTCGCCAACGTATTCATAGGAATGACGTGCGGCACCGGCTTTGTTCGTCTGTTTGTATTTGCCTTTACCGCAGCGTTTTCCGTTGCACCATTCTCCATAATAATCACCCCAATAGCCGTTGAGTTTGTATTCCATGTGACCGTTGCCATGGGGGAGACCGTCTTTGTTAAGAGCGCCGTTGTATATGCCTTCTTTAAACTCTTTTTCTTCAGCATTTTCTGGTATTACCTCCATTTTATGCTCCTCGTAAAGTCGAGCACATTCTTCATCGCCATTTTCCATGCCATATTGCCAGTATTCAAGAGCCTGGTTGATGTCAGGCTTGCCTGTAGGCGATTCATAGCCTTTGTATGCCAACTCTCCGAGATGCGACAGAGATTCTATGTCACCATTGTTGAAAGCAGCAGCGAAGTCAATCGTCGCAAGATAAGGCGCACTATATTCATTGATGAGGCCTCTCAAAAAATATCCTTTGGCGATATAATCCTTAAATTCCTCAGGTTCGCCAGCCTCGTCGTACCAATCTATAGCCTTGTCGAGCCACTCTTTGGCCTTTTTGTCATCGTCCTCTTCATCATAATAGTACGACGCCAACGCAACCGCTGATGGGATGTCTTTCTGGTTGGCTGCCAAAGTGAAGTATTTCACGGCTTTCTCTCTGTCTGTTTCATATAGCTCGAAAGCCTGATCGCGATATTCTGAGGTGTTCATAGTGAAGATAGATAGAAATTATTCCAATATTATTTTTTCTGTTAAGCCGTTGCCTTTTACAAAGTAAATGCCATTGTCAATACCTTGCAAATCCAAGTTGGCAATACCTGCGTCAAATTGCTTGTGAAAGATTGTACGACCTTGAATATCAATTACTTCGACGGTAGTGGGAGAGCTTAACTCAATCTTTATCTGACCGTTGGTGGGATTGGGGTATACCTTCAGGTCGCCCGTGGTCGGGTTGTTGACGTTGTTCACCGCGTTTTTTCCCGTAAAGAAGTCGTGAATATAATCGATATAGCTTATGTCGTATTGATTGGCATTGCGATACCAGCTGTGGGTGCCGCCTATGGCCTTCAAAAATCGCAGCTCTTTGGTGCCGGGATAGACATATTGCACGAACCTCAGTCCGTCGTTATGAGTGTCGGGCAATGAGTCGATGATCGGCTCGTTGGTGCAGCCGTTGGCATTTCTCCAGTAGTTGAGGATGGCGTCGACGCCAAGTCCGAGGTTGGAGCCGAAATACTGCGAGTAACCGTCGTATCCTACAATATTATCGCTGGTCCCGTGGATATGCAGCAACCTCACTGGTGCCACTGGAGTCTGGTTTGCCATGGCGTAGGTTATCAGTCCGCTGACAGGTGCTGCTGCGTTGATGCGGTCGCCGTGTTCGATGGCCATGCGGTGCGACATAAAGCCGCCCATCGAGAAGCCGGTGAAGAACACACTGTCTTGATTTACAGGATATTGCACGGCTAATGAGTCGAGAAGTGCCATCAGAAAGCCGGAGTCGTCAATGGTGCTGTTCATGAGGGCGGCGTTCCACATGGTGCCGTTGCCTTCGTTGATGGCTTGAGGAATGACGACCATCCAGTTGAAACGGTTGGCAACCTGCTGGAAATTATGTTCGCTGTTGACATGATTGATGTTGTCGCCCAATCCGTGAAGGAAGAACAAAACCGGCAGCGATTCATAGTTCTCAGGCGTCTTTACGAGATATTGCCTCTGCATGCCTTGCCATTCGATGGTTTGAATCTGCGCGAAGCAATGCCCGCTAAACAATAATAAGATTAAGATTGGTAATAATCTGCGTATTTTCATGATGAATTAATTTTAATAGTTTCAACTTTATTCAATAACATCAACGAACCTCACGGTGAAATCTTCGCCCACTTCAACAAATTTCACGCAGAAATCTTCATCCATTTCAACGAATTGCCACTCGCCGCATTGTTGAGGAAACTGAGTCGTTTTAACCTTAAGGTCTTCACCAATTGGAACCCTTGCCACTTTGAAAGTCTCGCCAAAGTCAACAATCTTTACTCTGCCATAAAGTTTTATTTCCTGAGGATCATTCTCTTCGTCATACACCCAAACACAGCGGTCTTTGTCAAGATGTCCACTTGGCGTTGAGGTTATTGCATTTACGAGGAAAAACAAAACAATCATTAAAATTTTCATAGTATCAAAGTTTTTATTGTTACGTTTGCAAAAATACAAAGTTTTCTTTAAATTTGCAAATTATTTGAAATTGTCATGAACAAAGACAACATCTTTATAAAGGTCATGCATTATCATTTCCCTTGCGGGGAGATGATTCTCGGTTCGTTTGATGGGAAGTTGTGCCTTTGTGACTGGCCGGATGGTAGGCGCCGTACATCAACCGATATGCGTTTGCAAAGAATTCTAAAAGCCGAATTTGTTGAGGGCTCTTCAAATGTTATCGAGACGGCGCAGCAACAGCTTAATGAATATTTTTTAAATCAACGTCGAGAGTTTGGTATCCCTTTGCTTTTTGTCGGAACCGATTTTCAGAAAAAAGTGTGGAATGAATTGCGAAACATTCCTTATGGGAAAACTGTTTCCTATGGTGAGCTGGCTCGACTAATAGGTATGCCAAAGGCAGTGCGGGCTGTTGCTAACGCCAACGCTGTCAATGCAATATCAATTATAGCTCCATGTCACCGCGTCATCGGCACCGACGGAAACTTGACAGGATATGGCGGTGGTTTGAATAGAAAGAAATTTCTTTTGGAATTGGAGAAGAATTCTTATCTTTGCAAAAAATAGAATTATGGAATCAAGAATTTCTAAAGCGGTTGAGAAGAAAAGCTGCGGTTATAACTGCGCGCAGGCTGTTATTTGTACGTATTGCGATGTGGCTGGAATAGACGAGGAGACGGCGAGAAACCTTGGCGCTCCGTTTGGAATTGGAATGGGCAATATGGAAGGCACTTGCGGCGCGATTACTGGCGCCGGAATGGTGTTGGGATTGGCATCCGACGACAGAGTGAAAGGCATACGCGGGATGAAGCAGATTATGAACAAGTTCCAGCTTCGCAACGGCGCCACGCAATGTAAGATGTTGAAAGGTGTTGGGACAGGTGTTGTGCTTCGCGACTGCTACGACTGCGTTGCTGATGCCGCTGAATTTCTTGAAGAGGAGTTGAATAAATAGTTTTTATCATGAGCGAGACATTCAAATCACAAGCGTTAGAGGCTAATTTAGCCCAGACACGATATAAAGATATCTTTATTCCAGAAGAGCATAAAGCGTTTATTGCGCTGAGCGCCAATTATTTCGGAATAAATAAACGGGCGTCTGAGTGCATCACCGAGTACCATCATCCGCTGTCGAACCACACTTTCGTGACAGAGGAACTGCGAAAGATTCTGATGGACGATTTCTGGTTCTACACCCGCGACGATGTGCCGGCTGATACTTTGAAACTGCCTCTCGAGATGATGCGAAGCCTTCTGAAACCTGAGGTGGCACTGAAACTTCGACTGAATATTGTTGTCACCTTGATGGAGTTTGCCAATCAGGTGATTACAAAATCGCCGAAGCACTCAATGCTTATTGATTTGGTTTTCAATATATTAGAAGATAAATTTGAGACAAATAAAGACTGTTACATCCTTGCCACCAAGCATGCTGAACGCTATCTTGACTGTGTGGCGAAAGATGAGCATTTCAACGCTTCGGCATGCCATATCTTGCATTTGATGTTGCAGGAAAATTACAGTTATTGGCAATCGACTTCCGATGTCGAAAAATGGGTGTCTGACAACGCCACCATACTTTCCGAAGAAGAGAAAAGGGTGATAATAGATGAAGTTGGCGAGCCTTATTTCAATAAGCTAAATACTGATTTGAAAGCAGCTCAGACTTGGGATGCTTTGGCTGAAATGCCTCATTTTGAGCAGGTTGCAAAACATTTCACTGAGTCGGAGCAGCTGTTTCCGCGATTTGTCACAAAGTTCCATTATGTGTTTTTCCTGTTGCATCTTCCTGGCATGGAGAGTCAACGCGAGCGCCTGATTTGGAACATGGACCGCATGATGCGCGACGCCATCGACGAGATGCCGCAGAATGAGTTGATTCCGTTCATCGACACGATTTTTAGTCTCGCCAAGGAACTGCGCAAGAACTACAGCTCAGCAGTGCTTGATTTCCAGCTCACTTTGGGCAAGAAAATCATCGATGTCGATACCACGGAGATGAAGGAAATCGTCAACCATTTTGAGAAGAGTCTGATAGAGTTCGGCTTCATCACTCCTGGCAACGTCTTTGTCAATGAGGATTGGCAATTGTCAGTAAATAAAGACCATATCAAGAATATTCGTGTGTGGCTTGAGCTCATCGAATACTCCAAAACGCCGCTGGAGAAACTGCTTTCATCGCTTATTGTCAACCTGAAACTCGGTGGCATTTTCTTGAGCGACACCGACCTTTTCCAACGCGAAATCACGAAGATTCTTAACTCTAATATCTCACCATATTATAAAAAGGTGAAGCAACTCTCGCGCATTTTCCCTGTGTATTTCAATGAGATAGGAGCGGAGGGTGAGATTCGTAACGTCACCACGAATATGGATGAAATCGGTCTCCGTCAAGACAAACTTGTGCATTTCTTGAGGAAACAGGTTCATACCGAAAGCAACAACACGTTAATTGATCTGACTTTTGACGTTTTTAAGTTCTGGAGCGACGGTATTTTAGATGATTTGAAGCCGATTTTGCCGAATAACGTGTTCGAGGCGATTGATATGCAAAGCGAGTATTTCGTTCATATTCATAACCTTGTGCAGACGATGTGTGAGATATCGAGCCTCAATCCGGCAGATGTGCTGATGCTATCACGCGACGACTATGAAAGTCTTATCAAAAAAGCTGCTGACCGCATCAACCTTGAGGGGGAAATCTACGACCGCGAACATCTGAGATTGATGGATATCCGCGATCTGTATGCTTATCTGAGGGAAAAATACAGCTTCGAGTCGGTCAATATTTTCGCGTATTTGCGTAACTTCCCGTTTATTCCTGATAAAGAAATAGACGATTTCGAAAAGGTTTATAAAGAGAAGAATTTCGGCAAGTCGCTGAGTATGATTTATGTTTTCATGAGCAAGCTGAAGGAGATAATTTTCAATCCGGAGCAGAGTGAAGGCTGGGAAAACATATATCACAAGCGCCATATCGCCATCGGTATACCGTCGATGTACGGCACTTATCGCGAGAACAAATTCGAGGCTATGGGCTTGACATTCAGGCTCGAACGTGTGGCGACACAGCTTATGGAGAAGGTGGTTCAGGGCATCAACCTCGAGTATATTTCAGAACGCACGCTGAACCAGATTTATATCATTTTACGTTATTTCCGCGACGGTCTGGCACTTGACGGCATCACCAACCAGAGTTTCAACTCGAAACTCGACATGTTGAGGTATTCTTTGACCTCGCGAAGCTTCTCGTTTGGCCAGTATATCAACATTTTCCAATTCATTGCGGAGGATGTTAGGCGTATCATTATCAAATACTTCCTGAAGTCTTACGAATATCCGCTGAAGGTTGTCATTCCGCAGCTTTTCGACCCTGAAAACAAGCTTAACGAGCGAGAGATGGCAGCTTTGATAAGTAAGAAATCCGAGGAATTTCACCGTGATATGCTTTCAGATGCGTTCCTGATGCAGCCTCTCGACAATTTCATCGGTAGAATCTTGACTTCGTTACGGACGATGGAGGCTCAGCTCGATTCAAGGCTCATCAACGATATCATGACGTACAACTCTGATATGCTGATAAGTCCGTTCTGGAAGCCTACGCCGAAGATGGACAACCAGGTGTTTATCGGCAACAAGGCTAATAATCTGAAGACATTGTATTTAAAGGGACTTCCGGTGCCTCCGGGCTTTGTCATTACCACCGAGGCATTCCGTAGAAACGAGACCATCAACACCATTCCTGAGTTGAGAACTGAGATTCACGGTATGCTCAAACGTCACATGGAAGAGCTGGAGCGCATCTCTGGAAGGAAGTTTAATAATCCTGAAATGCCGCTACTCGTCTCGGTGCGATCGGGTACCGCCATTTCGATGCCTGGTGCGATGGATACTTTCCTGAATGTCGGTTTGAATGATGAATTAGTTGAGAAAATAGCTGAAGATCCTTCAAAAGCTTGGGCTATCTGGGATTCCTACCGTCGTTTCCTGCAGAGCTGGGGCATGGCGAAAGGCATCCATCGTGACTTCTTTGATGAAGAAATCAACAGTTTTAAATCAAAATATAAAGTCAAGCAGAAAGTTGATTTCGACGCGGCTCAGATGCGCGAGATGGCGTATTCATATAAGCAAATTCTTGAAAATCATGGGGTTGTGCTTGAACAGGATCCGTTTAAACAGATTGTCGATTGCGTGAATATGGTGTTCGACTCGTGGAACTCCGAGCGTGCACTGGCATATCGTAGGCATCTTGGTATCTCCGAGAACTGGGGAACGGCGGTCATTGTGCAACAGATGATTTACGGTAATATCAGTGAGGTGTCGGGTACTGGCGTGGTGTTCACTCAGAACCCGCATCGTGAGCGACCGGGCGTGCATCTGTACGGCGACTTCACCATGCGTAGCCAGGGAGAAGATATCGTGGGCGGTCTTGTGAAGCCGTTGCCGATAGGCGAGACGCAGCGTATTGCCGCGAACCTTGAGGGACCTTCAATGCAGACTGCACTTCCTGAGATTTACAAGAAGATTTATTCCATTGCCACAATGTTGACCGAAGACCTCGGATACGCGCCACAGGAGATGGAGTTTACGTTTGAATCAGACAAGCCTGAGGACTTCCATATTTTGCAGATTCGTGACCAAGATTTGAAGCTTGAAGATACTGTCAACGCCTTTGTGCAGTCGCCGACAGAGATGAATCAGATTGGTCGTGGCATGGGCATCGGCGGCGGTGCGATGAATGGTCTTGTGGCGTTTAACGAAGATGATATCAAGACTTTACGCAAAGAATATCCTGATGAGAACTTCATCCTTGTCCGTCCTGACACCGTTCCTGACGACATCGGCTTGATCTTCGACACCGACGGCTTACTCACGGCTCGTGGTGGTGCCACTTCGCATGCGGCAGTTACCGCTGTACGTCTCGGAAAGGTATGCGTGGTATCGTGTGTCGAGCTTATGGTCAACGACGAGAAACATTGCGCCGAGCTGAATGGCAATAATCTCAAAATGGGCGATAAGATTGCTATCGACGGAAATCTTGGACTCGTTTACCTCGGTCATTATCCTACAGAAAAGATGACCATGGGGAAAGGATATAATTATTAAAAACATATATATTTGCACTGTCATTAACTTTAAATCTAATAAGTATGAAAAAAGTTTTATTTATTGTAGCAACACTTTTGATAGGAAGTGTGCTGTTAACAGGATGTAAGAAATCAAACTCCAGCGATGAGTCGGTACAACCTACACCACCTACACCAACACCACCTGTTGAAACAGCGGTAATCAAGTATTATCTTGGGAATCAGAAAGATGAAAACGTGATGTCGCCTTGTTTCCGTGCCAATTTGACATACAGGAATGCCGAGGGTGAGATGTTATCGGTTGAAAACGTGTCGTTGCCATGGACTTCAGAAGAAATGACCGTGACAAAGCCTTTCGATGCGTTGATGGAAGGTGTTATGTTGTTCAACGAGGAAGAGTTGCCTGATACAGTGTACTACGGCAGATTGCCATCATTGTATGTTAATGGTACACTATTGGGCATTAGCGGTGGTATTCAATGGAGATCCAAAGAGAATTTCATTAGAATGGTTACAGAACATCCAGACAGACTTGAAATAAACTATTCAAGAACAATCTATTAATCTGGCAAAGGAGATCTCGTATATGGTTACAAAAAGGGGCGAATATCATTCGCCCCTTTAATTTTTAACTGTTAACTATCAACTGTCAACTATTTGAAGTAACGATTATAAAGTCCTTCAAATCCTTTGCCGTGGCGGGCTTCGTCTTTTGCCATCTCGTGGACGGTGTCGTGGATAGCATCGAGGTTGCGTTCCTTTGCCACGCGTGCGATGCGCATCTTTTCCTCGCAGGCACCACATTCGGCAACCATACGTTTGTAGAGGTTTGTTTTGGTGTCCCAAACCACCTCACCAAGCAATTCAGCGAAACGTGCGCAGTGGTCAGCCTCTTCAAAAGCATAACGTCTGAAAGCCTCAGCAATCTCTGGATATCCCTCGCGGTCGGCCTGACGGCTCATTGCCAGATACATACCGACCTCAGTGGCCTCTCCCATATACTGGGCATTTAAGTCTTTGATCATCTCATCGCCAGTGCCTTTGGCAATACCGACGACATGTTCGGTCACAAAGTTAAGGGCAGCACTCTCATCGAGGACCTTCCATTCAACAACCTGTTTGCACTGTGGGCATCTTTCAGGAGCTTCTTCTCCTTCATAAACGAAGCCGCAAATTGGACATACGAATTTTTTCTTCATGATAATTTATTTTTAGTTCAGAATATTATTAGTCTTTAGTCTTTAGTTGTTAGTCTTTAGTTATTAGATTTTTCTAACGACTAAGGACTAACGACTAAAAACTTTTATTTCATTGCATGTTTGTAGCCATTAACCTTGTTCCAGTCACCACGAGTGAAATCAGGCACTTGCACCGGCATGCCGTGGTTGTCGATGGAGGCTCTTGTCAGGTCGCCGATACATGACCATTCGGCTGCGTCGTAGACATCTTCATCCAAAGGCAGACCATTCTGCAGGCAGTAAATCAGACGGTAATCCATGATGAAGTCCATGCCACCGTGACCGCCGACTTTCTTAGCAAGTTCTTCAACATCTTTTGCGACAGGGTGGAGGTATTCCTTCAAAATCTTGTCGCGTACATCTTTCGGCACGAAGCCGTGAACGTTGAGATGCTGACCTTCTTCGAGGAATCCTTCTGGCAGATTTTTCTCCATGAGTGTGAAGCCTTCAATAGGATATTTGTTTGCAAAGCCTTCAGTACCAGTGAGTTGATAAAGTCTGTTATATGGACGATAAGTGTAAACGTTGTGCTCAATCAAGATGGTCTTGCCTTTGTGGGTTTGAATCATTGTGGTAGTCATGTCGCCGTTTGCGAAGTCATCAACGCCCATCATCTCTTTGGCGATCTTCTTGCCGTTGTATGAAGGAGTGCTCATCGAGACGAGATAGTCCATCTTGTCGCCACGGTGGATGTCAAGCACTTGGCAGACTGGACCGAGTCCGTGTGTGGCGTAGACGTCGCCGCCATATTTCTGGTTAAAGTCGAGGCGCCAGTTGCCTTGATATTCATGCCAGTAAGGCTCAAGGTTATGAATATATGCGCCTTCAGCGTGAATCACTTCGCCGAACATGCCGAGTTTTGCCATGTTGAGAGCTGTCATCTCGAAGAAGTCGTAGGTGCAGTTTTCGAGCATCATGCAGTGCTTGCGGGTCTGCTCCGAAACGTCGACGAGTTTCCAGCAATCCTCAACGGTGGTGGCAGCTGGCACTTCGACAGCCACGTGTTTACCGTGCTGCATGGCATAGACAGCCATCGGGACGTGCGTCTGCCAGTTGGTGGCGATGTAAACGAGGTCGATGTCATCGCGACGGCAGAGCTCTTTATAAGCTGTATCTCCGACATATTCAGCCGCACGAGGCAGTCCTTTTGCTTCGAGTATGTCGCGTTGAACCTTTTCCACGTTCTCAGGAAGGAGGTCGCACAATGCCACAACCTCAACGCCGTCAATGAATGTCATGCGGTAAACAGCATCCGGACCACGCATTCCGAGACCGATGAAGCCTACGCGCACCACTGGCATAGGCTCAGCGGCGAACTCAAGCATACTAGTCTGACCCTCAACACGTTGCGGCTCGTCAAAGACTATTACATTATCTTTAATCTGGTAATTTTTTCCGTTTTTGTTGTCGCATTTGCAGCTGATCATGGCTAAGCAAAGCAACAGAAGCATAGCATAAATAGTAGTAGTTAATCGTTTGTTTTTCATAATTATGAAATTGAAGTGTAAAATTACAAAATTTTTTCATACAAATGAAATTTATTTCTAATTTTACGAAAAATTTTATCATGGAAAATTTGAAAGATATTGTCTTGAGATTTGAAATCACAGGAAAAGTGACCGACGTGAAGCCGATGGGCGAGGGTCTGATCAACGACACTTACAAGGTTTTTGTGGAAGGTTTTGATAAGCCGAAGTACGTGCTGCAGCGCATCAACAACGCCATTTTCCAGGATGTCGACATGCTCATGGATAATATTAATAAGGTGACCCACCACATCCGAAATAAAGGGAAAAATACACTTCGTTTTTATCCCACAAAATCAAATAAGTCTTATTATTTGAGTGAGATTTCTCCACTCCCTACGGTCGGTCGAAATGACACAAAAATAGATGGCGAAAAGTATTGGCGATTAATGGATTTTGTGCCGGATTCGATTACTTATCAAGCTGTTACGCCTGAATATTCATATATCGCAGGTAAGTCGTTCGGCGAGTTTGAGTCGCTTTTGGCAGATTTGAATGAGCCTCTCGGCGAGATTATCCCTGATTTCCATAACATAGAATTCCGCTTGAAACAGCTTCGCGATGCTGTGGCTGAAGATAGGGTAGGACGAGTGAAAGAAGTGCAGTATTATCTAGATGAAATATTCAAACGTGAGGAGAAAATGACCATCGGCGAGCGTCTTTTCCGTGAAGGCAAGCTCCCGAAACGTGTATGTCATTGCGATACAAAGGTCAACAATATGCTTTTCGATAAAGATGGCAACGTGTTGTGTATCATCGACTTGGATACCGTAATGCCGAGTTTTGTCTTCTCAGATTATGGCGATTTTTTAAGAACCGCAGCAAATACAGGTTTGGAAGACGACCCGAATCTCGACAATATCGACTTCAACATGGAGATTTTTAAGGTATTCACGAGAGGTTATCTTGAAGGAACTAAAGGTTTCCTCCTACCGATCGAAAAAGAAAACCTTCCATACGCGGCTTTGTTATTCCCATATATGCAAACCGTCAGATTCTTAGCGGATTACATCAACGGTGACACCTATTACAAGATTAAATATCCTGAGCACAACCTCGTACGCACTAAAGCGCAATGGAGACTTTTTGAAAGAGCAGAAGCAAAAGAAAAAGAAATGATGGTTTTTTTGGATAAAAGATAATAGATAACAGATAAAAGAGAAATCAATTATCCATTATCTATTATCCGTTATCTGTTCTCTGTTATCTATTCCGTAGGAATATCTTTGTTTACGTTTTTATGTCCTATCAAGGCGTAGTACAAAATGTATGCTGCGCAGAACAGCACCACGATGTAGCTTGTCATGTAGCTGCCGGTCCAGTCGGCGACGAGGCCCTGCAGACCAACCATGATGGCGAAGCCGAACACCATCGTCATGAAGATACCTGATGCCATTGCGGTGTATTTGCCGAGACCTTCAGTGGCGAGGTTGAAGATGCTGCCCCACATCACTGAAGTGCAAAGACCGACGAGGATAAATGCGAAGATTCCAATCGGCACTTTCTCCCAGATGACCGTCACGTTAGCCCAGTCGATGCCAGGAACTCTTACCATGATGTCTGTCGGAGCGAACATTCCGAACAATACAAGCACTATAGAAGCCACGGAAACCGTTGTCAGCATTGCTTTTGACGACACTTTGCCACCGATGGTGCCACCAACAAAACGTCCGATGAGCATCATCAGCCAGTAAACTGCCACGATGAGACCCGCCATGTGACCCATCATGCCGATGCCTGGAGTCGCTGCGTCAGGATGTGCTGTGAGATACTGCATGATGTAAGTAGGAGTTCCCACCTCGATGCCGCCATAGAGGAAGATGGCAAGGATGCCGAGTTTGAAGTGACGAAATGAGAAAGCGCTGTATTTGTCCTTCACCTCCGATTTCACCTCCACTGGCTGTGCCGGCTCCTCGATCTTTGTGAAGAGGATGACGATGAATCCGATGACGAAGATGGCGAGAGCTATCATCAAAGCAGGTGTAGCGTCGGAAATCTTAGCTTTTGCTGCCTCTCCGATGAGTGCACCCATGATGATATACACAGCGACAGCCGCTGCTGAGTTGAACACGCCACCAATCTGGATGAGCTGGTTTCCTTTGTTGCCGCCGCCTCCTAGAAGGTTAAGCATCGGGTTGACGACTGTGTTGAGCATGCACATGCAGAAGCCTGCGATGAATGCGCCGATGAGATACACGCCGAAGCCTGCCCAGCCACTGATCCATTGTACCAAAATGCCAATAATACCTACTGCTAACGCTATCAGCGATGTCTTTTTATAACCGTATCTCTTGATGAGCATGCCCGAAGGGATACCCATAACGAGATAAGCGATGAAATTGCCGTAATTTCCAATCTGCGAGAGGAAATTGCTGGCTCCAAACTGATGTTTCACAATAACAGCCATCGGTGAACAGAGGTTCGTCACGAAGGCTATCATCGCGAAGAGGGCTATCATCACTATGATCGCACCCCATTGTTTTGCTTTTTCTGCCATTATTTTTTATCTTTTAACTTTTAGACGGTCGACCGACCGTCTCTACTTTAAACTATTAAACTATTAAACTACTCTAAACTCTCAACTCTAAACTTTACCACAGGTTCTTCGGATAAACGCCTTTATCAATCAAATTCTGAATCTTCTTTACCACATCCGGCTTATCTTCTTTATATGTCACGCCAAACCAAACGGCATCGCTCGACAACACTTTGAGCTTTGCCTTCTTATCGTTGATCAGGTTGTTGACCATCAACGGAATGTAGAACTCAGCCTTGATGTTGGTCTGGGCTGGACCATCCAAGAATGTCTTGAACCCGTCTTCGAGATAACTCAAGAAATCAGGTGTGAAACCGAAGAAGTTCATCGATACCAAGGTGTCGAGTGGGAGAGAGTGCTCACCTGTCTCATCAGTGTAAGCTGCGCCGTCCTTTGTCTTCGCGATGGATGTGCGCTCCACAATGGTCTGCAGATAGTTGCATCTGTTGGATGTGCAAACACCTCTTGACACTGTTCCAAAGTCGGACAAGGTGTTCTGCAATTTATAAGCTACCATCGAATAAGCGCCTCTCTTGCCTTCGCATTCGACGAGGTATTTTGCCATCACCTCGAATGCCTCTTTGCCATAGAAATCGTCAGCGTTGATCACTGCGAACGGCTCTTTGATGACGTTGGCTGCCATCAGCACTGCGTGACCTGTTCCCCAAGGTTTTACACGACCTTCTGGTACTGTGTAGCCCTTCGGAAGGCATTCAAGTCCTTGATAGACATACTCTACCGGAATTCCGAACTTCGCGCTGCTGTTCACTTTCTCGAACGCCTCAGCGAAATCTTTTCTGATGACGAACACGACTTTGCCGAAGCCCGCACGCTTGGCGTCGTAAATCGAATAATCCAAAATTGCTTCATTGTTTGGACCTACACCGTCCATCTGCTTCAGGGCTCCATATCGTGAACCCATTCCAGCTGCTAAAACTAATAATGTTGGTTTCATTGTATAATAAATTAATTCCTATTTTGTCATTCCGAACGCAGTGAGGAATCTCATTCAATCCTCCTCGCCCCATCAGATATCACTACATCATAAACTTTCGGCTCATGTCCGAATTTCTTGTTAAACATCTCTTTTGCTGTTGCTATAAACTTGTCATATAAATCCTCTTTCACAAGGTTTATCGTGCATCCGCCAAAGCCGCCGCCCATAACTCTTGAACCTGTCACACCGCATTCTTTAGCGATGTCGTTTAAGAAATCGAGCTCTTCGCAGCTGACTTCGTATTCCTTGCTCATGCCGTAATGAGTGCCGTACATGCGGTCACCCACGGTGGCGTAATTGCCTTTTTCGAGGGCGGCGCAGACATCCAAAACGCGCTGTTTCTCGCCGATGACGTACTTCGCGCGCATGTAATCCTCGTTAGAAATCTCGTTCTTGACTTCGTCGAGCATCTGCATCGTGGCATCGCTGAGATATTTTACCTCAGGATGATGTTTTGTAATGTGAGCGCAAGCGTTTTCGCACGACTCACGGCGTTTGTTGTATGCCGAGGATGCCAGCTCATGCTTCACCACAGTGTCGAGCAACACCACTTTGTAGCCTTTCGGGTCGAATGGGAAATACTCGAACTCCATGGTGGCGCAGTTGAGGCGCATCAGATGTCCTTTCTTGCCGAAGATGGAGGCGAACTGATCCATGATGCCGCACTTCACTCCGCAGTAGTTGTGCTCAGTCGACTGCCCGATACGCGCAAGCTCGAACTTGTCGATACCTAAGTTATAGATGTCGTTCAATGCAAATGCGAAGGTGCTCTCCAGAGCAGCTGACGACGACATTCCTGCTCCAAGCGGTACGTCGCCGGCAAACACAGTGTCGAAGCCTTTCGGCTGGAAATCGCGTTTCTGCATCTCGCGAACCACACCGAAGATATATCTTGCCCAAGTCTCTTTCGGAGCGTCTTCCTCGCGCATCCCGAACTCTGCCATCGCATTATAATCAATAGAGTAGGCACGAATTTTGTCAGTTCCGTTTTGGTTTATCGCTGCATAAATGCCTTTGTCGATAGCTCCCGGAAACACAAAGCCTCCGTTGTAATCGGTGTGCTCACCAATCAAATTCACTCGACCAGGCGAGGTGTATACTCTTAACTCATTGCCAAACAACGAGTTGAATTTGTTTTTTATAGCTTTGATGTCCATGTTATTTCTTTATGAAAGTCTTGATACTCTTTTCGTTTTTACCCAAAATCTCAATCAAATACATTCCTGATTCAAGATTTGAAAGATCCAAAACAGCTTCCTTATTATTCAGCGTCATCTCCATCACCTTGACGGAAAGCACGTTGTAGATGCTGATATGCTGAATGTCTTCATCTGCACTGATTGTCAAAACGTTATCAACTGGATTCGGGTACATCTTTGTTTCAAGATATGGAGTCTCATTGACCGAATTGATAGTATCCGTTGCCACCACTTTCACATTGTCGATGAACCATGAATATGTCAAGATATCGCTGCCATTGTTATGTGCACGCCATCTCAGTCTGATATTCTGCCCTTGATAAGCTGAAAGGTCAAGGTGGACTGGTTCTTGGAACTGGTTGACCCATTCAGGTTGCTCAACAGCATCCCAAAGTGTGACCCATTCGCCTGTATTTGTGTTCAAAACATCTACTTTATAATGGTCTTGATAATCCGGAATACCATATTGGCAGAATGTCTCGAAAGTGAGTGCCGTCGGGCGATCAATAGCCAACAATGGTGTTACGAGAGCTTCATCCTGTGGTCCCCATTCTTCCGACTCATCCCATTCAACGCCAGCCATTCTCTCGCCTTGTGGAGGAACAACATAATATTCATTTCCGAAATAGTCGGTGGCATATTCAGCTCTGAATCTGTACCAGCTGAACCAACTCATATTGAGTGATTGTATCGACCAGCCTTGTGGCGGGAACTGCTCATCCTCAAAGCCTTCAAGAAGGATAGGAGCCTGCCAATCCCAATGCAATTGGTATGGGTCTGAATCCGCAGCGTGTCCAAGGTCGTCAATTAAATGGAATATTATGCTTGCAGTTGTGTGATTTGGTTTTGCCGGCAATGTTGCGGTGTAGTCGTAATTGGCTTTTGCTGTTTTGTTGAAAGTAACGTCATACGACTGACCATCAACGGTATATGTTGCCTGTATCTGGTTCGGGACACCTGACTCATCGTAAACTCTCAATGTAAGATTCATCTCAGTGTCTGCCCATGTCTGGGTGCCTTTCAAAGATACAACTGTTGGAGGGTTGTTGTCCTGTGATGTCGAGTTGATATAAATATCGTCGATGCAGAGGTTCCATCCGTAGCCGCTAACAGCTTCTAAGATAACAAATCCGTAGCCTTCAGGACTGTCGAATGTGTAGCTGTACTCGTACCAGTCGCTGACATCGCCAACAACAGGCTCAAGCATAGTGTTGCGGTGAACTGTGCCGAGCAAAGTGCCGTCTGCGATATTCGTTGTCGGGGAGTAGTAGACATTGATTCTGTCCGGACCCATGATATTGTTGTTGTAGTTACGGAAAATCCAATAACGCACGGTGTTGTCGGTGGCGCTAAGCTGCATCTTCGGTGAAACTAAATTACATGAGCTGCCTGCCGGACTTGTATAGCAGTAAAAACGTGCCATTCCAGCACTCTCGTCGTGTGGCGTGCATGCTGGCCAGTCGTTGGAAGTCTTGCGTTCAAAGACGTAGGTGCCGTTTGTAGCCACGTTTTGCCATCCTGTCGGAGGGAATGTCGTGCTTTCAAAGCCTTCCATCAATGGGAATGCGTTGAAAGGCTCAATGGCGGTGATTGTGTAGTCGGCGGATTGTGTTGGAGCTGAATGTGATGATGTCACATCAAAAGTGGCATGCAATTCCTGGTTGTTTGTCAAGTTCATTGGAAGAGTCGCTTTTGCAACCAACTCCACGGAAGTGTTATAATTCAAGCTGACTTGCGTCACAGGTGAGCCGTTTTGATAGAACTCGATTGGCAAAGAACATGTATTGGTAAACTGGTATGTATCTGACTGCTCTCCGGTATTGCTGAGAAGGAAGCGCAGATACGCCGATTCTCCAAAGTAAACTGTGGTGTCGGCTGTGAGCTGTTCCACATTGAAATAATATTGTGCTGTCTGTTCGATGAGCACATCGTCAATCGACAGATACCAAGGCATGTTTGTTGCTGTGCTGTGGAATCCAACATAGAAATTACCTGAACTTGTAGCTTGAAACACTGCCGAAGCTTGTTGATATTCTTCATTATCAACGATAAACTGTGGCACCACTGTGATTGTCATATTCGCTGGATTGGCGTTTGCACCTGCCTTGACTTCCAAGTTGAAGTGGTCGACATGCCATGTTGAATACCAGAACGAAACGCGGTAGTAATTGCCGGCTGTCACGCTGATTTCCTTGTAAGTCCAAACATCAGTGTTATAGGTGGCGTACATGTACCAGTCGCCTGTATGAGGCTTGCGTCCGCGGGCTTCGTTGTCGTCCGGAATGGTGATACCGGCTTTCCAACCATTGTCGCTGCAAATCCAGCCAACAGGCGTCTGTCCCACAGTATTGCCAGTCTCAAATCCTTCATCCACAATGACTTGTGCGAAAGTCACCGTGCTGATTAACATTGCTAAAAGCGTAAAGTAAAGTTTTCTCATTTCTATGATTTTTAATGATTAATTCCAAAAATTAATTAACCTACAAAATTAGACATGTTTTTTTAGAAATGCAAGAAAAATTTGTATTTTTGTGTCATGAAAAGAATTATTTTAATAACATTTGTCGCACTCACTTTCGCTTCCTGCACGAAAGCCCCGAAGCCAATTTATCCTGTGCCGACAGCGGAAAAGCTCGAATGGCAGAAAATGGAAACGTATGCTTTCATTCATTTCGGGCTAAATACTTTTAACGACATGGAATGGGGTTACGGCGACACTCCGGCAGCTACTTTCAACCCAACCGACCTCGATTGCGAACAATGGGTTAAAACATTGAAAAACTGCGGCATGAAAGGCGTTATCATCACTGCCAAGCATCACGACGGATTCTGTCTTTGGCCAACAAAATCAACGGATTACAATATTTCAAAATCGCCTTATAAAAATGGGGAAGGGGATCTGGTCAAAGAGCTTTCTGACGCTTGCCGCAAATATGGACTGAAATTTGGAATCTATTGCTCGCCATGGGATAGAAACAACGCGTATTACGCTTATCCTCAATATGTTGAGACTTATCACAAGCAAATTGACGAGCTTACGCATAATTACGGACCTTTGTTTGAGTTTTGGTTCGACGGTGCCAATGGTGGCAATGGTTATTACGGTGGCGCTAACGAAACGCGTTCCATCGACCCTGATAACTACTATGATTATCAACGTGCTAAGGATACCGTGCTCGCCCGAAATCCTTCGGCGATGATATTTGGCGGACCTTATGGCACTGTTCGCTGGGTTGGCAATGAAAAAGGCTATGCAGGCGCCACAAATTGGTGCAACGCGCCTCAAATCACAAGTCAAACACCATTGAATATCAATACTTTCGGTGATGAAAACGGTACGGAATGGCTGCCTGCCGAAGTGGATGTCTCAATACGTCCTGGTTGGTTTTACCACGAAAATGAGGATAATAAGGTTAAAACAACGAACGAACTGTGCGAGATTTATTACAACAGCGTCGGACGAAATGCCAACTTGTTGCTGAATTTCCCTGTTGCCCCGAATGGTAAGATTCATCCAACTGATTCAACGAATGCTGTCGAGTTTTACAAAAAGATTACTAACGAGCTGAGTCACAATCTGTTAGCTGATGCCAAAGTTAATGCCGACAATGAACGTGGTCGCCGTTTTTCAGCCTCAAAAGTCAACGATGGCGATCTTGAAACATATTGGGCAACAGATGATGATTATCCTTACGGAACTATCTCATTTTCAATGGATAAGCCTGTAACAATGAGTCGTGTGATGATTCAGGAATATGTGAAACTCGGTCAGCGCGTGAAATCGTTTTATCTGGAGGGCTGTAAAGATGGTAACTGGTTCAGAATCAACACTTATGATGAGACGACAACAGTGGGTTATAAGCGCATAGTGCGTTTCGATCCTGTTGAGGTTGACAAACTGATTATTTATTTTGAGGAAAGTCGCGGACCGTTGTGTATCAGCAACATAGAAGCTTATTGATAGCCTCGACTTGTGGCTCTACAGCCTTGATTCCGTCGTTGTAAATCACGAAATCGGCTTTTGAAATCTTCAGATCTTCGCTCAATTGCAATCTCATTCTCGACCTGACATTCTCTTCCGTGCAGTCGTCGCGCTTCATAACGCGTTGTAAACGAATGTCTTCGGGGGCGGAAACGAAGATAATCTTATCGAAATATTTTCCGTAATTCTTTTCAAATAAAATCGCCGACTCATAAAGCACGTATGGCGATTTCTGCTGTTCACACCATTCGTCAAAGTGTTGATTTAGAGCAGGATACAACACCGACTCGATGAACTTCATCGCTTCCTCGTTTTTAAAAAGATGATAGGAGAGGAGCTTCCGATTCAAAGTGCCGTCCTCAAAATATACTTCTTCTCCGAAACGTTTGACTATCAACTCTTTAACAGAAGGAATCAAGTAAAGTTTTTTGGTTTCGTCGTCAGAATAAAACACCGGAATCTCAAGGTTTTCAAACATCTTGCAGACATAACTCTTTCCGCTGCCGATGTTGCCAGTAATACCAACCCTTTTCATCATTTGACGATTATGTATTCCACTTCTTTTGGATCGATGCCGATAATCTGGGTGTTGTTCGGGAAAAGCACCAATTCCACGGGCAGAACGTCATTGAAAAACATGTCCGTTGTGTCAGCTATCGCCTTGAACGACATGCTGTTAATGATTGCGTAGTCTTTCATTGCGACGATATATCTGATGCTGGCTTTTTCAGGGAACAAGTGCATCTTGATGTTTCCCGGAATCGTTATAGGCACAACTACCTCCGATTCGGTGTATTTCTCAACATTTACTGATACTTCCACCTCATCAATGTCGGCTTTCAGCTTCTCGTCCAAGTCAATTTTGGCTTTGGTTTCAACGTTTTGGTTAACATTCTTTCTCGTGATGGTTTTGGTTCTGACTTCTTTGATCTTGTTGACATCCTCCACTGCACCGTAAATGGTAATTGAATCTGGCGTTGACAGCGGTTCACCGTAGTAATTGTACTGTTTTTCAAACGAAAAACTTGTCTCTGGCACGATTTTGACTTTTTTCGAAGCCAGACGGCTTAGGTTGAAATACTGCATGTCGTCGGTCAGCTGGATGTCGGTGGTGTTTGACGCCAAAAAATCGCCGATTTTGTCGATGATATACCTGCTGCTGTAAGCATACACATTGTCGTCGGTCGTTCTGTATTTAACCTCTTTTAGCGAGATGTCGATCTTGCGGTTTTTCTTGTTTTTGAAATAGTAATTCAGCAACTTGAAACCACTTGTCGTCACGGTTGCGCTAAACTCCTGATCGTTGTCGGTGATGATTTGCGCGGCAGGAATATCAACGTAATGAATGGCAAAAGGAACAGTCACGGTATAAGTGTCCGAAAGCTTTATGATAAGCCATAACAAAGCGGAAACCAGCATAAAAATTAGCATTCCGCTTAAGCTTCTAACTCTTTGTTTATGTTCGTCTTTTGCCATTCTACTTAAAGTTAAGCTTTAAGATATTATTTTCTTACAGCTGCAGCTGGTGTTGCCACGATTGCAGACTTCTCAACTTCGATTTTCACGTTGTTGTCGACAGAAACCAAGACTGTTGTTTCCTTGACATCCATCACTTTGCCGTGGATGCCGCCGATGGTAACGACGTCGTCGCCTTTCTGGAGAGCCTCACGGAATTTCTGTTCCTCTTTCTGTTTCTTGTTTTGTGGACGGATGAAGAAGAGCCAGAACACCACGAAAATCAAAACAATCATGATGAGGCCTGAGTAACCGCCGCCTTGCTGTTGCTGTGCAGCCTGAAGTAAAAACATGCTTAATGTGTTCATATTTAATTATTTAAAGATTTAACATTCAAAATTTAAAAGTTGTCGACAGTCTGAACCTGTGCTTTGAATTTAAGAATCGTCTCGGAAGGGTTGGTGTTGGCCTTCACGATGACGCGTTTGTTTTGGAAGCCTTTGTGACCTTTGCTGTCGTAAGTAATGCTTATTCCGCCTTCATCGCCAGGTTTTATTGGCTCTTTCGGGAATTTGATATTAGTGCAGCCACATGTCCTTTCGACGGCGCTGATAATCAATGGAGCATTGCCTGTGTTCTTGAATTTATACGTAAACGACACCTGTTCGCCCTGAATCATCTTACCGAAATCGTGCTCCAGAACCTTGAATTCAATCTTCGGTTCCTTCGTGTTCTTGCTTTCCGTCGCCGATGCCGGATTATTCACCAAACCAGTGTTAATCTTGCTTCCATCATCCCCGCAAGACCACATCAAAAGTATTAATAATAATGATAATAATGTTCTTTTCATTTTTTTATTCTTTTCATTTGTTTTGTCATTTCGAGCTTGTCGAGACCTGAGCTTGCGAAAGCATTCACCTTGGTGAATAAATCCTTTTGTTCAGATAACATTTGAAACAGAAGATTTCTCCACTCCGCTTTGCTACGGTCGAAATGACGGAGGCGTTAACGCCCTGAGTTCCAAATCATAACACTTCCTTTATACTTATAATTCTGCGTCTGTCCTTTGCATTCCAAAACGTAGAAATATGTTCCGTCAGGCAACTTTCCGCCGTCCCAGTCGTTTCTGTAATCCTCTGATTCATAAACGATTCGACCCCATCTGTTGAAGATCACGAGCTTATGGCTTAGGAAATACTCATTCAAATCGTTGATTGGCTTGCCTTCCTCGCCGTAACCTACCTCGAAATAATCGTTGTATCCGTCGCCGTTAGGGGTGAAGATGTTCGGAATCTTAAGCTTTACAGGCAATACCTTGACGCTTCCATGATAAGTTGTGTCGCAACCGTAATCGTTTGTCACCGTCAGCATTGCATTACCTTGACCTTCCGTTGTAAATGAAACCTTCGGTCTGGAACTTGTAAAACTGATGTCGTATCCGTCAAATTCCCAAAAGAAATTGGATATTTCAACAAGTGTGTCGTGACCGTCATAAACGGTGTCGTTGTTGTTGAACCACCATGTAACGTAAGGATTATCGAGGTACACGGTGTCCGCAGGGTCCGATAAAATCTCAATATTCGGGTTTAAATGGGCTCTCAGGCGAACAGTGTCAGTCTGCGAGCATCCATACTCATTGGTGACCGTCATCGTGTAATTTGTGTAAGCGCTTAATCCCATGGCTATCTGAGGGTTATCCAGATATTGGATAGGCTGAATCGGTGCGTTCCAATGATATGTGAATGTCGAATAACCGCCTCCTGATGCTGTCGCCTTTGCCTTAGCCGTCTTTCCGTTGTCGTTGGTTTTGTCCGAACAAGTCAACGTAAGTTGTTCAAAATCAATGTTAAACTTCGGTCGCATCGTGATGGTGATGCTGTTATTGCAAATCGCTGCACCAGATTCTGTGTTCCAAATGTAAACGCTGTAAACCGAGTTGTTTTCAGTGATTTTTGCCAATGCCGATGGTCCTTCGCTGATGGTGTCACCGTTGTGAATCCATGCATACGAATAGTTGATGTTCATCTCCACGCTCATCAAAATCTCGTCGTTATAGCAAACCGGCATAGTCACTCCGTCTTCAAGATGAATCTCACATTGAGCCTTTATCTCGTTGAAAGAGAATAGTATAGCAATAGCTAACAAGATGATTTTATATGACTTCTCCAATCTTTTCATTTTATAATCATTAACTTGCAAAAATAATAAATTTCTTTTAATTAATGTGGAAATTGTAAAAATATTGTCTGTGATCATCATTTCCACAATTTGTCGGAGATTCCTCCGCTGCGGTCGGAATGACAGCATTCATGTCAAAATGGCAGATTTGATCTTTTGGATTACTTTTTGATGTATTTAAAGCAAAACAATAGAAAGGAGAAAAAACAATGAATAACAACCAGTTTAACAATCAACAGAACGGACAGGAGAGGGCTTTGGACCGCTTTGCGCGAAACCTCAACGAGCTCGCCGAGAAAGGCAAACTCGACCCGGTGATAGGCCGTGATGAGGAGATACGTCGAGTGCTTCAGATCTTGTCGCGACGCACCAAAAACAACCCTATATTAATAGGTGAGCCTGGCGTGGGTAAGACGGCTATAGCCGAAGGCCTTGCTCAGCGTATCGTGAGCGGTGACGTGCCTGAGAACCTGAAGTCGAAGAAGGTGTATTCCCTTGATATGGGCGCACTCATAGCCGGCGCCATGTACAAGGGCGAGTTCGAGGAACGTCTGAAATCGGTCATCAAAGAGGTGGTGGAGAGCGACGGCGAGGTGATACTCTTCATCGATGAGATTCACACTTTGGTGGGCGCAGGCGGCGGTCAGGGTGCTATGGATGCTGCAAACATCCTCAAGCCGGCTTTGGCGCGTGGTGAGTTGCGTGCAATAGGCGCTACAACCCTCAACGAATATCAGAAATATTTTGAGCAGGATAAGGCTCTGGAGCGTCGTTTCCAGATTGTGATGATCGACGAGCCTGACGAGCAGTCGGCAATATCGATTTTGCGTGGCCTGAAAGAGAAATACGAAACGCATCACCAGGTTCGTATCCTCGATGAGGCTATCATCGCTGCTGTGGATTTGTCGATTCGTTACATTTCTGACCGTTTCTTGCCAGATAAGGCCATCGACTTGATTGATGAGGCCGCTTCGCGTCTGCGTCTGCAAATAAATTCTGTTCCTGAGGAGCTTGAAGACGTGCAGCGTAAGATTCGTCAGCTTGAGATCGAGCGCGAGGCTATCAAGCGTGAAAACGATAAGAAGAAAGTCGAGGAATTGACCAAGACTATCAATGAGTTAGATAAGGAACGCCAAGATATCCGCATGCGTTGGGAAACCGAGCGAGGTTTTGTGGAGAAGATTCAGAAAGAGAAACAGAATATCGAGAACTACAAATATCAGGCAACGGTTGCTGAACGTGAGGGAAATTACGGCAAGGTTGCTGAACTGCGTTATGGTAAGATTGCCGAATCTGAAGCAGCTATTGCTAAAGCGAAAGAGCAACTCATTAAGGTTCAAGGAGATAACCCGTTAGTCGATGAGGAAGTTTCTGCCGACGATGTGGCTGAAATCGTCTCACGTTGGACAGGCATCCCAGTGCACAAGATGATGCAGAGTGAGCGTGAAAAACTGTTGAATCTTGAGACAGAGTTGCATAAACGTGTCGTTGGACAAGATGACGCTATCGCTGCTGTTTCGGATGCTATCAGAAGGAGCAGGGCAGGCTTGCAGGATTCTAAACGACCAATAGGCTCGTTCATATTCTTAGGAACCACTGGTGTCGGTAAAACCGAGCTGGCAAAGGCCTTGGCAGAGTTTTTGTTCGACAATGAAAACAACATGGTTCGTATCGATATGTCCGAGTATCAGGAGCGTCACACCGTGTCGCGTTTGATCGGTGCGCCTCCAGGATATGTGGGCTACGAAGAGAGCGGCCAACTCACTGAGGCTGTGCGTCGTAAGCCATATTCGGTGGTGCTTCTTGACGAAATTGAAAAGGCGCATCCTGACGTGTTCAACATATTGTTGCAGGTCTTGGATGATGGTCGTCTGACCGATAACAAAGGTCGTCTGGTCGACTTCAAGAACACCATCATCATCATGACCTCGAACGTGCCAGAAGGCGAGCTTCGTAACCACTTCCGTCCTGAATTCTTGAACCGTATCGACGATATCATTGTGTTCAAGCAACTTACTGAGGAACAGATAGTTAGCGTCGTTGCAATGCAGTTCAACAAGGTCAAAGAGATGCTCAAACCAAACGGCATCGACATCAACATGACTGACTCTGCGATGAAGTATATGGCTAAGATCAGCTACGACCCACAATACGGTGCCCGTCCAGTGAAACGTATGATGCAGCGTGAGATGCTGAATGAGTTGTCGCGCATGATCATTGCTGATAAGGTCAACAAAGACAAGCCGATTACCGTTGATTTTGATGGAAATGGGTTAGTGTTTAAGAACTAACGTCATTTCGAGCGCAACGGAGTGGAGTCGAGAAATCCTCTAATTCCCAAACATCCATGGTTTTTTAAAAGCTGTGGATGTTTTTTTATAATAAAATAATTAAAAATCTGTTGATTATTAAAAAATTATGTATTTTTGCAACGAATAAACCGCAAATTTTGCGGTTAACAAACCGCATGAAATATGTATATATATGAATCACAAACATGGCCGAACTTCGTTTGGGATAAAGATAAGATAAACGCTTTATTGAACGAGGTGTGCAAAGCTGCCGGATTTTTATCTGGCCGCTTAAGTAGTTTTGGCTTTGACAAACAACAGCTTGCAGTGGTTGAGACATTGACTCGCGATGTTGTGGACTCGTCTGAAATTGAGGGAGTTGTGCTGAATAGTGAACAGGTTCGTTCATCAGTAGCACGCCGTTTGGGTGTTCAAATAACAAAAGAGACCGAGCCGTCGCATTATATCGAAGGTGTTGTTGAGATGATGCTCGACGCTACTGTAAATTTTTCAAAACCTTTGAGTGATGAACGTTTGTTTGGATGGCATGCCGCATTATTTCCAACAGGTCATAGCGGATATCAGCCTATTGATGTCGCCCAATATCGCAAAGTGGGAATGTCGGTGATTTCTGGAATGTTTAGCCGTGAGAAAGTGCATTATCGTGCGCCAGAAGCTGAACTTGTTCCACAAATGATGAAAAATTTCATTGAATGGTTTAACTCAAAAGATACGCCTAATGACTATTTGAAATCGGCTATTGCGCATCTTTGGTTTGTGTGCATACACCCATTTGACGACGGCAACGGTCGCATTGCACGTGCTATTTCCGATATGGCATTGTCGCAGGCAGATAACAGTCAGATGCGGTATTTCAGCATGTCGCGTCAGATAAATCTTGAAAAGAAGAAATACTACGCCGCTTTGGAGCACATTCAGAATAGCGATGGTGATATTACAGATTGGCTGGAGTGGTATCTTGGATGCATGAAACGCTCTATTGAATCGTCAGATAAAGCGGTGTCATTGGTTTTAGCAAAAGCAATATTCTGGCAAAGGCATGCTGATGTTCCGTTAAATGACAGACAAGTTAAGGTTTTAAATTTTTATCTTGACGGATACGATGGCAAGCTAACAGCTAAAAACTGGAGCAAAGAGGCAAACGTATCGCTTGACACGGCAGCTCGTGACATACAAGATCTTGTTGAAAAATGTCTTATTGAGGCTATAGAAGGCAAGGTCAGAAATGTGGAGTATGTGATAAAATAGAAATTGTTATTACATTGTTAGCAAATGAATCAGGAAAATCTAAAAATCGTATCATTGAATGATGTGCTGAAATTAAATCTTTCGATCCCATCTTATCAAAGACCTTATAAATGGACTACAGATAGTGCAGCGACTTTGTTTAATGATATTTATTCAGCATACAAAAATCATGTTCCAGAATATCGAATAGGATCTATTGTACTGCATGCTAGTGGTAATGAATTTGAAATTGTTGATGGGCAACAGAGAGTGACTACGCTTACTATACTGACATATTGCTTTTATGAAGTTTTAAATGATAAAACATATTTGAGTCTATCAAATTTGTTAAAAAAAGATAAAGGATTTAATAAATTATCAAGTAAATCAATAATTGATAACCATGAGGTTTTGAAACAGCATTGTGAATTGATCAAAAATGAATTAAATGAGTTTATAAAATATACGTTGGAAAACTGTACACTGGTTAAAATAATAACTAATAGCGAACAAGATGCATTTCAGTTTTTTGATTCACAAAACACACGAGGCAAGGCCCTTAATCCACAGGATTTATTAAAATCCTATCACCTCCGTGAAATGTATGATAGCACTGAGAGGGAAAAGATAAATATAATCAATGTGTGGGAAAACGAACAACAAAAAGAATTGGCTCTATTTTTTGAGAATAATTTATATCCTTTGGTTCAGTGGTATAAAAGCAAAGATGGTCTGTACTATTCATCAAAGAAAATTAAGGTATTTAAGGGTATAAAGCTTAACAGCAATTATCATTATTCAGTGTATCATAAGGCAGCAAATCTATTTATAGAACGTTTTAATTCTGAAGGACTGTTTGAATTGACATCTGGTGAGCAACTTTGTCAATTTCAATTGACACAGCCTTTGATTGCTGGTAAAAGATTTTTCCAATATACTATTTATTATTTCAATCTTTACAAAGATGTGATACGGACTATTGAATCAAAATTTGAACCCCAATACATATCCAATTATGGGTCAGGAAACTCTTATATCAGGAATTTGTTCATAAATGTTGTTATTTTCTTTGTAGATAAATTCAACAAAGAAGAATTAACCGACAATAGATTAAAATTTTTGTATAATTGGGCTTATTCATTAAGAATTGTCATGCATTCGGTTTATTTGCAAACAGCGAACAGGTATGCCGTCGGATATTGGGATTGCAGAGTAAACAAAGGTCTTAATATGTTTAGGAAAATTTCAGAGATGCAGAATCCTCAAGAGTTGGACAATATAGTTTTGGACAGAATCGATCAGCAACAATTGGATTCATACAAATCAAAAAAATATCAAGATATATGGCATTTTATTTATGGAGGTAATCAATGATGCAAAATATAAAACAACCGGAAGAATTAAATTTGACAAATATTTTTGTGGGCAGTGAATACATCATTCCCATATATCAAAGAAATTATGCATGGGAAAAAGATGAAATAGAACAATTGCTGAATGACATATATGATTCTAATGGAAGATATTATCTCGGAAGTTTAATTGTAGATGAGGTTGCCCCTAATATATATACAGTAATTGATGGACAGCAAAGGTTGACCACCCTGTTTCTCCTTTTATCTTATTTGAAAGATGAAACGTTATCAAAACAAGCTCTTAGATTTGAAGCAAGAGAAAAATCAAATATTACCCTTATGGATTTGTTTGAAAAACAAAAAATCGAAAAAGAGAATTTTTACACTGGAGAAATAATAGATGGTTTTGATGTGATTAGAAACTTTTTTAAAGTTGCAGAATTGAAAAACAATTTGTATCAGTGCCAGTTTAAATCGAAACTACCTAATATTTTACTAATAAGAACACAAGTGCCTAAGCATATAGACCTGAATCATTATTTTGAAATTATGAATACTCGAGGTGAGCAGCTTGAGATTCATGAAATTGCAAAGGGTAAAATACTGGGTGCTATTGATGCATATAAACCTGATTATACGGCTGTCGCAGGTTTGATTTGGGACAAATGCTCACAAATGGATAGCTATATCCAGATGAATTTTGACAAGCGAAGCAGGAAA
Organism: uncultured Bacteroidales bacterium; assembly: GCA_905234275.1. GTDB lineage: Bacteria > Bacteroidota > Bacteroidia > Bacteroidales > F082 > Limimorpha. The sequence continues at coordinate 42,305 of CAJOHD010000008.1, forward strand.
TGTCTTTTTGGCAATAATTGGGATTCGTTTAACTGTAAAAACATTGATGAAGTAATGTTTCATATCTCAATTGAAAGTGAAGACAATGAAAATCGATTTTCATTGTTTGATATAATAAATACCCAATATGGGGCTAAAACGGAAAACATTGATGAAAATGATGATGAAAATGAAAGGTTTGAATCGATAATCTCTTTTCCCAATCTACTCTTAATAGTAAATGAGGCGATGCACAGTATATCTCTGGATGATGATTTGACATTGGATGACAAAAGATTTATTGACACCCTAAAATGGCATTGGGAAAATGGTGACAGAGCATTGGAGTTTGTGTTTAATCTTTTAAAATGTAGGTTTTTGTTTGATAAATACATAATTAAGCGTGAATACGCAAAAGATTATAAAGAAGACGGCAGATGGTCATTGCAAAAATTATTGATGTATTATGATAAATCCAGTAATCAAGAAAAGCCGTCATACAAATTGACATACGCAGACAATGATGATGAAAATGACAAAAAGACAGAAACATTAAGAAGTTTGCAATCAGCATTAAGGATTACGTACACATCGCCCAAAACCATGCACTGGATGTCAAATGTGCTGTTGGCTTTAAATGAAAATCAGAATGCGGATTTGAAGGAAATCTTGGAAAGGTATGCTTGTGACAAAGTCGAAAATGCAAATTATAAAGAGGCATCAGGATTCGGGATTGACAGAATTGTTTTTACATATTTGGATTATGTCTTGGATAGGGATTCAATAGTTAGTATTCCAAATTTCCAATTTCAATATAGAACCTCTATAGAGCATTTTTACCCGCAGCATCCTATTGAAAAAGAAAAATGGGATGACAAACATTTGGATTGTTTTGGCAATCTTGCACTGATAACAGTTTCGTCGAACTCTAGATTCTCAAATTTAGACCCGCTATCTAAAGCAAACAGTTATCCTGAAACAATCAAGCAAAGTCCAAAGCTACAGCTAATGAGAAATATTATGAAAGAGAATAATGATGTATGGGATCAAAGTCTTGCTGATAAACATGGGAAAGAAATGTTGGAATTGTTAGAAAAAGAAATCATTAAACATAAGTAAAGGCGTAACATATTCATATTATTAAGCGGCAACCTGTGCAAAAATTGCACAAGTTAAAAGTTTATGCAACATGTGCTTCAAAATAGCACATGTTTGTTTTATCTTTGCAGTGTCAAATTAAAATATTGGTGTATGACTACTAATAATAAAAAGGTTGTTAATGAAGAAGTACTGAAAAGACTTTGCAAAGAGTATCGTTATGAAATTGGTGCCGGCATTGATGACGTATTGCTGAAGATAAAAGTGCGCTATGTTATTGATACAAATAAGTTTGGTTACGCTTACTTCGGCGATTACTTTTTCTTTGGCGATGATTTTTACGTATGGGATGATGATGACAAATGGAAAGACGATCATAATCAGGATGTGGTTGAAGCAGTCTTCAATGACAGACACGATCGTAGCGGTTATGCTCATAGAGTGATTTTTGCGGGTGTTGAAACCGAATTTGTCGACAGCAATGGTGAGCGAATTTTTACGGGTGACGTAATCAAATTGGAAGAATCTGTTGATTATGTGCAATATTATGCGGTTGGAGCGTGGGCGCACGAAGATGGTGTGGGCTCTTATTGCTTTATCCTTGACAATCATTATTTGCCTTTGGAAGACTGTGCTCGTCGGAATTCTAAGATGACTCGTATGGGGACGGTTTTCTATCAGCTTGATGCCAGTGATTTTATTGAAGTGAATATGCGCACGATGCAGTTTAACGGCTGGCGTGACACCTATGAAGATCGCCAACGTAAACTCCTAATGGCAAAATTTACGCCAAATTTCGACAAAGAAGAATGGAAATATTCAGCGTTGGAGATTATCGGAGCGGAATATAATTGGAGAGAATAAAAATTATTATATTTGCAAAAAAAAATTAATTATGGGAAAAGACAATAAAAACATTGGATTATTCGGCGAAACTGCTGTGGCACTTGAATTAATTAAACTAGGTTATGATGTCATCAATATTAATAGTTCTATCCAAAATTATAAAAATGCTGATCTCATTGTCATGAATTCAAAAACAGGCAAAAGTACCATGGTTCAAGTTAAATGTGGAACTACACATAACATTTTTGTCGGTTTTGTTTCTGAACTTGATGGAACCATTCCTGCTATTGATGAAAAGATAATATGCCCATGGGTGTTTGTTAAAGTTGACGACGATTACAACACAGAATTCTATGTTTTATCGGCTGATGAAGCAAAGACATTAATCAAAGCAGGAAATGATTGGTATGTCCATGATTTTAATCGCCAATTGAAAGGTAAACCAATAGTTGGTATGGAAATTTCATGGCTTGAAGGTAAAAACACAGATGCATCTTCGACTAATCTCAAAATTCAACACAAAGCCTTCAACAATCCTTTGGGTCACAATTCTATAAACAGATGGGATAAAATCAAAAGGTTATTAGAATAATATGTCAAAAAACCTCTTAAATAAATACGTTTGGCTCGTTGAGACTATTTACAAGGCGAAGTATATCTCGCTTGAGGAAATAAACAAGCTTTGGATCGAGGAGGATATGAGTGAGGGAATGGAGATTCCTCGTAAGACTTTTAACACTTGGAAAAATCAGGCGGAGGAGTTGTTCGGGATTATCATCAATTGCGAGCGCAAGGGAGGATACCATTATTATATTGAAAACGCTGATGACATCAAAAATGGAGAATTCCGAAATTGGTTGCTTGAATCGGTGTCAGTCGGCAATTTGCTACTTGAAAACAAAAGCCTGAACAATCGCATAATTCTCGAAAATGTGCCGTCGGGGAAGGAGCATCTGGCTCGAATTCTTGAAGCGATGAAAAAGAGTGAAGAGCTGGAAATTATTTATAAAAGCTATTGGGAAGAAGAGGAAAAGACTTTAAAAGTCGCTCCGTATTGTGTGAAACTGTTTCGTCGACGGTGGTATATGGTAGCACGTCGTATTTTTGATGATAAAATCAGGATTTATTCGCTCGACAGAATTAAGCATTTGTCAATAACTTCTGATAGTTTCACTTATCCTGATGATTTCAGTCCAGAGGCTTATTTTGATGGTTTCTTTGGTGTGATTCATGCGAAAAATGTTCCTGTGGAAACTGTTATGCTCAAAGTTAATGCAGGTCAGGCTAATTATTTGCGAGCATTACCGCTACATCAATCACAAAAAGAGGTCAAGAAAAATAAATTTGGCAGTATTTTTACATTAAGAATTCGTCCGACATTCGATTTTATGCAAGAAATTCTATGGAATTGCGATGCTGTTGAAGTTTTTGAACCTCAATGGCTTCGTGTTGAGATGGCAGGAATGGTTAAACGTTTGTGGGATAAGTACAGAATCAAGAGAAGATGAAAGACTTCGCCACCATCGATTTCGAAACCGCCAACTGCGAGCCTACAAGTGTCTGCAGCGTGGGAATTGTTGTAGTTCGTGATGGCATATTTACTGACAGTTTTTATTCGTTGATTCAGCCTGAGCCGAATTACTATAATTATTGGAACACCCGTGTGCATGGTTTGACTCAGCGTGATACCGAGAATGCGCTGGTGTTTCCATACGTCTGGGAACAGATTGAGCCGCTCATCGAAGGTTTACCACTTGTTGCTCACAACAGTCCGTTTGACGAAGGCTGCCTGAAGGCTGTTTTCCGTTGTTATCAAATGGATTACCCTGATTATCAGTTTTTTTGCACTTGCCGAGCTTCGCGAAAACATTTCGGGAAACTGCTTCCAAACCATCAGCTTCATACCGTGGCCGAAGCCTGCGGCTATCATCTTGAAAATCATCACCATGCATTAGCCGATGCAGAAGCTTGTGCTTGGATAGCGAGAGAAATACTATAGTTTTAGATTATTACTTTTAAAACACATTTGATATAGAAAAAATATGTATATTTGCAAATTGCAATTTTGATCTTGATAAAAGTTTGAATAATTACTAAATAATGATATGACAACCACCAAAATAGAAACAACACCTAAACCTTTTCTCAAATGGGCTGGAGGCAAAGGACAGTTGCTCTCACAACTAGATGAACTGTTCCCTGATAACCTTGCAAATAAGAATTTTACCTACATTGAACCATTTGTGGGTGGGGGAGCCATGTTGTTTCATGTGCTACAAAAGTTTCCCAAAATAAAAAAGGTGGTTATAAATGATATCAATCCATATCTAATGACGGCTTATCAAGTGATAAAAGACAACCCAAACGAGTTGTTAGAACGCTTGTCACTACTTGAGCAGCAATATATCGCATTGAAAACCGAGGAAGCCAAAAAAGAGTTTTTTCTTAAAGTGAGAAATATATTCAATGAGAAAAAACTGGACAATATAGATCGCACCAAATACTTGATATTCTTGAATCGCACCTGTTTCAACGGTCTGTATAGGGTTAATGCGAAAGGAAAGTTTAATGTCCCGTTTGGTCGTTACCTGAATCCGACAATATGTAATAAAGAGACTATTCTGGCGGATAGTAAAGCATTGAATAGTGTTGAAACAATCATGTTAAATGGTGATTTTGAACAAACACTTGACTATGTTGGTAACGGTTTCGTTTTCTTCTATTTTGATCCACCGTATCGTCCGTTGAATACAACATCAAGTTTCACTTCATATTCTAAAGAAGACTTTAATGATGACGAACAAATCAGACTTGGTACATTCTGTTCAAAGCTTAATGAAATATTAGGTGTCGAATGGATGCTAAGTAATGCAGATTGTTCCGCAAAGAACCCAGAAGACACTTTCTTTGAAAAATTATATGCAAATTTCTATATAAATCGTGTTAATGCTTCGCGAGCAATAAATGCAGATCCAAGTAAACGAGGCAAATTGACTGAGTTGGTAATAAGCAGTTATCCGCCAAATGGATATGGAACTATGGCTGCGGAAGACATGACTACTTATGAGAGATTAACCCCCAAAAAACGTAAAGCTATGAAGAAAGATTTTATGTCATTCATGTCCCAATTACAAGAGACCAATCAAACTCTCGATTTTTTCTGCGATTTTAAGAAAATAATAGCAAATGTTGCAGAAGTGGAAATGAGTTTGAATACACTAAATTATCTTATTGGCAAAGAAGATTTGGCAAAAGGTGTTCAAGAAATATGGAACAGGGATTCAAAAGTGTTTGAGGTGTTGGGAATTTTGATTGCTGTTAGAGATGATGATAAAAAGCCTATAGTTGATGCTAAGGGCAATGTGGTATTACTAAAGAGCTATTTTGAATCCAGCGATAAAGTGATAGAATTTTTACTTGGAACAGGTCTTGCAGATATCTTCCAATCGCGTAGAATTAAGAATTTGGTTGACTACGTATTCGGTATAGAAACAGGTCTTGATACCAATGCAAGAAAGAATCGTAGCGGACATATAATGGAGGACAAAGTAGCAAGTATTCTTTCGGCTAATGGTATAAAATATCGCAAAGAAGTTTATTCTTCAGAATTCCCTGAGTTGTCAGTTCTCGGTACTGATGAGAAACGTTTTGACTTTTTAATTGAGACCAAATCTAAAAAATATCTCATTGAAGTAAACTTCTATAGTGGTGGTGGTTCTAAGTTGAATGAGGTGGCACGTGCCTATACTGAGCTTGCACCAAAAATCAATTCAGTTAAAGGATATGAGTTTGTGTGGATTACAGATGGTATTGGTTGGAAGTCGGCGAGCAGTAAACTGGAAGAAGCATATAAGACAATCCAAAGTGTGTATAATCTGACAACTATAAATGATTTTATTAAAATTTTAAGTTTGTAAAGTTATGATTTGCAGTAAAAAACATGCACGAATACAGGATTTACTTGCAATGCTACCTATTAGTCAAGGTGGACCTGGAAGACATAAATGTGCAGCATGTGCATTTGAAGAAGGATATGATGATGGCATTAAAGGATTGAAAAGGGATGTTGATATTGTTATTGAACAGCTCCCAGACGGACAAGCTAAAAACCAACGACATAAAAGCTGTGAAGCGGCTTATGAAAAGGGTTATGAAATAGCTAATAAAGTAAAGGCGAGTTTGGATTTTACAAAATCAGTAAAAGACTGCAGATTAAAAGGTTTTACTTTTCCATCAAACATGAAAATGCTGCAATTGTTTAAATTAGGAGATGAATATGTTGTAGCTGTATTTCAAGGTAAGATTTCTGAATATGATATGGTTGTAAAATATAGACAATACGACAAAAATACGAATACATGGTCGAGATTTAGACAACCTAAACATATACATTGGACCGTTGATGTTTTGATTAAACAAGAGTACAATAAAACAACAGTAAATAAATTTATTGCAAATCTATTAAATGATTGGGAAAACAATAATATAATTCCACATTTGAGGTCTGTGGAAGAAAGGGATTATTTTCTAAAACCCGACAATTTACTTCGTTATGTGTTTATTGAAGCAGAAAAATATGATGATACTAAATTGCGTGGCGAATACCCTATAGCTTTTTTGATTCTAATCTCACGCATTTTAATGGTTCAAGAGAGAACGAATCGTGAAGATGCCTATATGTTTAAACATTTGTTAGAGTCTTTAAAAGAACATAAAGATTTATATACTGTTATCAGTAAAGCAACATTCAATGGGAGATGATACAGGCTTATTATAGAACACAATCACATGACTTTAATTTACTATGTGGGGATACGTTTGAATTGTTACCACAGTTCGACTTTAAGTTTGATATGATATTTGCCGATCCACCTTATTTTTTGAGCAATGGTGGTATCAGCGTTCAGAGTGGAAAAGTGGTCTGTGTTAATAAGGGAGAATGGGATAAAGGTATGTCGCCCCAAGAAATCAATGAATTTAATTTAAAGTGGATATCTCTATGTCGTGATAAGTTGAAAGAGGCTGGTACAATCTGGATTTCAGGTACTTATCATAACATTTTTTCAGTTGCGAATGCACTTTTGTCACTTGGATTTAAGATTCTGAATGTAATTACATGGGCTAAAACCAATCCGCCACCAAATATCTCATGCAGGTATTTTACTTACTCAACAGAGTTTATAATTTGGGCTAGAAAGAGCGAGAAAGTGCCTCATTATTATAACTATGACCTCATGAAGCACATAAATGGCGATAAACAGATGACTGACGTTTGGCGGTTGCCAGCAATTGCTTCATGGGAAAAGTCGTGCGGAAAGCATCCGACACAAAAACCACTTTGTGTATTGTCACGTATAATAATGGCATCTACCGAGCCAGGCGATTGGATTCTTGATCCATTTGCTGGTAGTAGTACTACTGGAATTGCAGCAAATCTGTTGGGAAGACGTTATCTGGGCATTGAACGTGAAGTTAAATTTGCTGAAATGAGCAAAGCCCGACGTGAAGAAATTATAGATGATAGAAAAGCTGCAACTTATCGCTTAAAAATCGACGATATTACAAAAGCAAAAGACACTCAAACAGATATATTTTGCTTCCATGAACCTGAGCCTATTTATGATTTGCCGTTTTTGTGTTAAATAATGATTGAAAATGATTTTTCTACGATTTCTGCATTGAATATAAACTAACAAAAAGCACCGGTTTCCCAGTGCTTTTTGTTGTTTTTGAATCTTTCGAAACTATTAAGCTTCGGCTTCTGCTGCTGGAGCCTCTTCTGCAGGGGCTTCCTCAGCGTTCTCGGCTGCTGCTGCTGCTGCGGCTGCCTGTGCTGCGAGCTCTGCCTTCTTCTTGGCAATCTCCTCAGCGCGAGCTGCGTTAACCTTGCTCTCAGCTTCGATTCTAGCCTTCTGGTCAGCTTTCTTCTTGTCGGCTTTTGCCTTGATTTCGCTAGCTAACTTGGCTTCTTTTTCTTTCATCCATGTTTGGAATTTGACTTCAGCCTGTTCTGCTGTCATAGCGCCCTTCTGAACACCAATCATGAGGTGCTTCTTGAGCATGACACCCTTCTTCGAAAGGATTGAACGGACTGTGTCGGTTGGCTGAGCACCCTTGTTTAACCAATCAAGAGCTTTGTCGAAATTAAGACTGATCTCAGCTGGAACTGTTACAGGATTGTAAGTTCCGATTTTTTCAATAAATCTACCATCACGAGGTGCGCGACCGTCTGCAATTACAATGTGATAGAAAGGCTGACCCTTTTTACCATGTCTCTGTAATCTGATTTTTGCTGGCATAAAACTACTTTTTTAATTGATTTATAATTAGTTAACTCAAACCTACCCGAGGTTTGCGGCTGCAAAAGTACAAAAAAAATCAATATCTTTAATTTTTATTAAAAAAAAATCTTAATTTTGTCTTCCAAAAAACGCACAATATGTTCTTGATATTCGATACAGAAACGACTGGCTTGCCACTGCTTAAAAACGCCCCGCTGACCAACTTCGACAACTGGCCTCGAATGGTTCAGATTGCATGGCAACTGCACGATGACCTTGGCAATTTCGTTGAGGCTCAGAATCATATAGTGCGTCCAGACGGCTTTGAGATTCCTATCAACGCCAAGATGGTGCACGGAATCTCGACGGAATATGCTCTTGAACACGGCGAACCTCTTACGGATGTCTTGAATATGTTTCTCGAAGCTTGTAAGAAAGCAAAATACCTTGTTGGTCATAACATTAACTTCGATTTGAGCATTGTAGGATGCGAGTTTCTGCGCAACCGTAACGAGAATCCGCTGCCGAATTGGAAGGTTGTCGACACATGTACCGAAAAGACTGCAAATTTTTGCCAATTCCCAGGCGGTAGTCATGGTAAGTTTAAATTTCCGAAACTTATTGATTTTCATAAACTTCTGTTTGGCGAAGACTTTAGCTCTGCTCATAACGCTTGTGCGGATGTGGAGGCTACAGCTCGTGTCTTCCTAGAGTGTGTGCGTCGCGGTGTGCTTGATAATACTGACATTCCGGAAGGAGAGGAGTTCTTCAAAAAGTTCCGCGAGGCGAATCCGGATGTGATGAAGGCGGCGGGAATCGAGATCAAGCCGAATTATGAGGTTCAGGAAGAACAAAAAGTTGAGGTTGTTAAAGAAGAAAAACCTGCTGAAACACCAGAAAAACCTAATGAAATCAAGTTTACACACTTGCACGTCCACTCTCATTTTTCAATCCTTGACGGAATGTCGAAAATACCTGATTTGGTTGACAAATGTCTGAAATATAAGATGTATGCCATGGCACTTACTGATCATGGTAACATGTTTGGAATCAAGGAGTTAGCTGATTATTCCGACAAGGTTAACGGTAAAGTCAAAGATAAGATAAAGGAGCAGGAGGCGATTCTGAAAAAGGAAGATTCGACGGAGGAGGAGAAAGCTGCTGCTAATCAGGAGATTGAGAAGCTGAATGGTCAGTTTTTCAAACCGATTTTCGGTACAGAGGCATATTGCGCTCCGGTGAGCATCGACAAACGCGATGGACGAGCTGACCGCGGCTGGCACCTTATTTTATTGGCGAAGAACAAAACTGGCTACAAAAACCTCTGCAAGCTCGCATCAATAGCATATACTGACGGTTTCTACTATAATCCGCGTATCGACCATTCACTTTTGGAGAAATATCACGAGGGAATTATTGCAAGTTCTGCTTGTCTCGGTGGTGAAGTGCCGCAGAAGATAATGAACGGCGACATCAAAGGCGCGGAAGAGACGATAATGTGGTTTAAATCGCTGTTTGGTGACGACTATTACCTTGAGGTTCAACGACATAAGACTGACAAACCAGGCGGCGACCAAGAAGTTTACGCACGTCAGGTGGAGGTTAACAAAGTGATTTTTGAGCTTGCGAAGAAGACTAATACTAAGGTCATCTGCACAAACGACGCGCATTTTGTGGAGGAAGAACATGGTGAGGCTCACGACCGCCTCATTTGCTTGAGCACAGGCAAAGACCTCGACGACCCGACGCGAATGCATTACACCAAGCAGGAATGGCTCAAGACGCCGGAAGAGATGTACAAGATCTTCTCGGATATTCCGGAAGCGCTAGCAAACACTATGGAAATCGCCGACAAGGTTGAGACATATTCCATCAATTCCGACCCTATAATGCCCGAGTTCGATATTCCAAAAGAGTTTGGAACAGTTGAGGAATACAAGAAAAAATTCACAGAGGAGGATTTATATAATGAATTCACGCGCGACGAGCATGGCAACGAAGTGATGAGCCGCGAGGCAGGCGAGAAGAAAATCAAGAAAATGGGCGGCTACGAGAAGCTGTACCGTATAAAACTTGAGGCTGATTACCTTGCGAAACTTGCTTGGGAAGGCGCGAAGATGCGTTATGGCGACAACCTTACCGACGAGCAGAAAGAACGCATCAATTTCGAGCTGCACACCATGAAATCAATGGGATTCCCGGGATACTTCTTAATTGTGGCAGATTATATCCGTGGCGCCCGCGAAGAACTTGGCGTTTCCGTTGGTCCGGGACGTGGTTCTGCAGCTGGTTCCGTGGTTGCTTACTGCTTGAAGATCACTGATGTAGACCCGCTGAAGTACGACTTACTTTTCGAGCGTTTCCTGAATCCTGACCGTATCTCACTTCCTGATATCGATGTCGACTTCGATGATGACGGTCGCGGCAAGGTTCTCGAGTGGATTACGCATAAATACGGCAAGGAAAAGGTGGCACATATCATTACTTACGGCACAATGGCTGCGAAATCGGCTATCCAGGATGTGAGCCGTGTGCAAAAAATTCCGCTTTCGGAGGTTGCCACAATAAAGAGTTTTATTCCTGACCGCAGTTTCCCTGATAATATCAAGGATGAGAAGGGTAAATCACCGAAGGTGAACCTCAAAAATTGCTATAAATACGTTCCGGAGCTGAAGAATCTGCTCAATGGCGACGATGAAAATGTGTCGTCTATGCTGACATACGCGAGCGAACTTGAAGACACTAACCGTCAGGTGGGCATCCATGCCTGCGGCGTCATCATCGGCGCTGACGACTTGACAAAATTCGCGCCTGTCTGTACCATCAAAGATAAGGATACAGGCGAGGATGTGCTTGTGACTCAATACGATGGACACGTTGTCGAGAATGTCGGTCTCATCAAGATGGACTTCCTTGGTTTGAAGACTTTGACTCAAATCAAGGACGCGCTTGCAAATATCAAAAAGACCCACGGCATAGACCTTGACATCGACCATATTCCGATTGACGATAAGGAGACTTTCGAGCTGTTCAGTTCGGGCAACACAATTGGCACGTTCCAGTTTGAATCGGCAGGTATGCAGAAGTATCTGAAAGAGCTGCAACCTACAGTGTTTGAAGACCTTATCGCTATGAATGCGCTCTATCGTCCGGGCCCGATGGATTACATTCCGAAGTTTATCGCGCGTAAGCAGGGCAGGGAGCCTATCGAATACGACTTCCCTGAGATGGAGAAATATCTCAAGGACACCTACGGGGTGACGGTGTATCAGGAGCAGGTGATGCTTCTGTCGCGACAGCTTGCAAACTTCACTCGCGGCGAGTCGGATACCCTGCGTAAAGCTATGGGTAAGAAGCAGATAGCGAAGATGATGGAGCTCAAGGACAAGTTTTTGAAACAGGGTCAGGAGCTCGGTCACGATGCTAAAACGCTTGAAAAGATTTGGAACGACTGGGAGAAATTCGCTTCGTACGCATTCAATAAATCTCATGCTACTTGCTATTCTTGGGTCGCGTATCAGACGGCTTATCTGAAAGCTCATTATCCGGCTGAGTTTATGGCCGCCGTGTTGAATTCGAGTATTCGTGACGCGGAAGAGGTTATCTTTATGCTTGACGAATGCAAGAGAATGAAAATCAACGTGTTGCCACCGAGCGTAAATAGGTCGGAATACAAGTTTACGGTCGACGAGCAAGGCAATATCTGCTATGGATTGGGCGGTATCAAAGGCATTGGCGAGGTTGCGGATGTCATCAAAGAAGAACGTGAGGCTAACGGCCGTTACACCAGTTTCGCTGATTTTATGGCGAGAGTGGGAGCTAAGAATCTCAACAGAAAAGTGTTGGAACAGCTGGCAAGAGCTGGTGCTTTCAGCGATTTTACAGAGCTTCATCGCGCCGCTTATTTCTATATTGCTCCAGGCGAGAAGATTAATTTTATTGAGAAATCGATTAAGCAGGTCAACGCCAGCAACGAACGCAAGAACAATGCACAGATAGATCTATTCGGAGAGCTTGAGGCTGCTGGTGGCGATGATTTGTTTAAGCTCGACATACCTGAATGTGAGCATTGGTCGAACATCAAAATGCTTGATGAGGAAAAAGAAGCCATTGGTTTCTATCTGAGCTCGCATCCGCTCGACGCTTACGAATATACGATAAGATATTTCACCGATACTAAGCTTGAGAATCTGCAAAATATCATCGAAACGAAGAAAGGCACGACTATTCATATTGCAGGAATTGTTACAAGTTCAGCTGATATGACCACAAAGACTGGCAAGCCTTTTGGTAAGTATGTCATTGAGGATCAGACGGGTAGCTACGACTTTGCGCTGTTTGGCGAGACATATATGAAGTTTAAGCATCTTTTCGCCATGGGCACGCCGCTGATGATTACCGGAATCGTTCAGGAACCTTATTACAACAGGGATTTGCCTGATGACAAAAAACGTCCGAATGAGCTGAAGGTGTTGGATGTGACACTTCTTGAAAATGTGTTTGAAAAATCAAAACGCGAAGCAAAATTTGTATTGGATATCAATAAGTTAGATTCTAAGAACGTTGGTGAGATTGTTGATATAATCAAATCAAATCCTGGTAATCAGCCATATTCGATACTTTTGGTCGACAAGGAGCACAATATGACTTGCTCGACGCATCCGGAGAAGGGTAAGATTAATGCGGAGGCTGTTTTTAAGAAAATGAACGATTATGCTGATTTGGTGACTTACGATTTATTAAAGGGGAATTAGTGGAGTTGTTATATTAAGTTGGAGTATTCAATATGAAAAGATTGTTTGTGTTTTTGAGTGTTTATATTTTTATTGTTTCATGTGGCAAACATGAAGATAATACTCGGTTACAGCGTTATCCTGATGAGGATCTTCTCCTTATTGATTCCATCATGCAGTATGCCCCTGACTCAGCACTGATGATTCTTGTTTCTGGCGAAGCATTATCTTCATCCGTCATTTCGAGCGAAGCGGAGCGGAGTCAAAAAATCTCATTAGCTTTCAACGAGAACTATTACCAACTTCTATTCTCAGAAGCCCTCTACAAAACTGACAATCCGCAATATAACCGCAGTGAATTGCAAAATGCCATGCATTATTTTGACAGCCTTGCATTGCAATATCCTAAAGACGATGACATTGCGATGCTCTCCGCACGCTCCCATTACATGAACGGCGTGGGATATTACGAAGGCGAGAACGTCGTGGAGGCATGCACGGAGTATCTTCGCACTTTGGATATAATGGAAAGCCATTTCGATGTGGAGAAACTGACAGATTATAAGGCGAAAATTATGGGATTGACATATACAAGACTTGGTGAATTGTTTTCTGACCAGTTTATGATTGATTATGCAATCGATTGTTTCAAAAAGTCATTGTCATTCATAATAAAAGACCCTCACTCATCATTAAATATTGCTAATTTAAATTATAGAATTGGCCTTCAATATCATGAAAAAATGATCAATGACAGTGCGCGGTATTATTATAATAATGCCATAAAATACATATCTGATACGAACAATGTATTATATAGAGACTTGGTATCAAGCAACGCTCTATTGTTATATCTATCGGGATGTAGTTTGGATAGCATTATTCCTTGTTTTAACAACATATTAAGACAATCCGAAACACAAGAAGAAAAGTTAACACGAATGTTGACAATTGGTTGTTTATTTTATAAAGAAGGTATATATGATTCTGCTTGTATATATTTATCCAATGTTTTTCAGAAAAGTGACGTCATCTTATCAAAATTATTATCAGCTCAGCACCTCAAATCTATATGTAATTTAAAAAATGATTTGATAAGTATGAAGATTTACACGGAGTTTTTAGCGGAATATACTATACGTAAATTTGACGACAAGGTTCAAGAGTCACAATTAAGCGCTCTATATAGTAATTATTTGATAAATCATGATACTCCATACAGTCCTGTTTTAAAAAACAATTCCCAATGGGCGCAATATGTCACAATTATTTTGCTCTTTGCATTGATTGCTTTTGGTTTTATTATCATAAAATCAAGAAATAAGCACCATAAAGAGAACCAAAATTTAGTAGGTAATCTTAATACAATCAAAGCCGAGAATGACTATCTTAAAAAGGAACAAGAAAAATTGCTTTTTAAACCAATTAAAACAAACTCAGAGCAATATAAACACTTTATTGAAGAGCCTATTTGCAAAAGAATCATAGAGACAATCCAATCAGAGCACATAACTTCAAGGGATAAGTATTATGATCACATGGATTGTGTAATGGATGACGACATGTACGATTTATTGGAAGATGCTGTATGTAAGCATTATAACAATTTTAAAAAAACGCTTGTATTAAATGGCATAAAAAAGAAAAACGACCTTCATTTGTGCTATTTATATATGTTTGGATTCGATGACAATCAGATTGCCGTACTGAAAAGACGCGATTTTTCAACAATAAAAAAACAATCTAATAAGTTAGAGCGTATTCTTTGTACTGATAAAGAGCTTTCGGATTATATTGTTGATAATTTATAAATAAAAGATTATCAATTTATTCCATTCCCATATAAAAAATTCAAGCATTAATTCAAGCATAGTATTTAAATTTCTTTCAAATAATATTATACTTTTGCAAATGAATTTAAATCACAACAATATGCTCAAAAAAATTTTTATGCTAACCTATAAGTTATTTAAAATATGAGAACGATTCATAAAAAGCTATTTCTTTTACCATTGTTATTGCTATTTTTCTCAATACTTGTACTTCATGCTCAGAAAAAATCCAATATTTTTACAACAATAAATGCAGAATACAAATATGGTAAATTGGCAAAAGAAGCCATCAAGAATTACAATTGGATTAACTTTGACATTGTTGTGCGCACGGAATTTAATGGTCAACACTTACCTGATTTAACATATAATATCAGCTATTATAATGAAAACAAGACATCGAAAGTGTTTTTTTTAGACCCATTTGGAAGATATTATATGACAGACAACAATTCTATTTATTTTGTTAATAATCAAGACTGTGAATTCTCTATATTTAATAAAAACAAAAACAGCGATTGGTATGAATTGACGCGCTCTAATTATGAAGACAGAATCAGATATATGCCATATATTGAGAAACAAACACTTGATCCTTTATTTGGATCTCGCCACATAATACAACATTATTGTAAAGATACAATCATAAATGGCAATTCATGTGTGGTGTTTTACGGGCATAGTATGAAATCTAAGCAATTAAATCCAAAGACAAATGAGTTCGATATACCATCGCAGTATTATTGTATTACATGGGTCAATAAAGAAACAAGTATGGTCGACAGCGTTAATATATGGCAATTATATGATAAAGAACATGGTTCAGAAAATATTAAATATATAATAAAGAATATAAATCATGATAATAAGACGAATGATTATTCAATTACATTTGATCCGAATAATAAAAAATACAAACATTATTCAAAACATGATGAGAATAATCCTCCTTATAGTATGATCAATTCGCGCAATACAGAATTGTCAGCATCTTTATTGTCATACCCTTTGATAAGTTTATCAGGTGATACAACTACTATGAATAATCACGAAGGGTGGATTCTCATTAATTTCTGGACTTTTGGATGTACCCCATGTTACGAACACATGGAAAAAATGCGCCAAGAAAAAGATTCTTTAGGGATGACCGTGCTGCAACAACACAGAATTACAGTTTTATGTATAAATCCTTACTCTAACAATTATGAAGCTTTACAGAAGATAGCAAATAAATATAATTTAAATGATTGTATTTATTCAGCAAAAGGTATCAATACACTAATAAACATTCCATATTTCCCAACGTATTATTTAATTTCTCCAGATAAAAAAAGTATTATAAAATACACATGGCTTGATGATTATTCAAACTTGTTATATATTAATTAGAAGAAAATGAACAAAAAAATTCTAAGTGTTATAATTTGTGTATTTATGCATGTTTTTGTACATGCACAAATATTAGATAGTGATAATGGGCCTATTTCTATACAATAAAAGCCAACACTCAATTTTTATGAACTTGGTGGCATAAGTCAAAATAATTAGTATCTTTGCACCGTTAAATTACTAATTAAAATATTTATTATGGCAGTACATATCACAGAACAGAACTTCGAGGAAGAAGTCTTGAAGTCGGAACTCCCAGTAATGGTTGACTTTGGCGCAACATGGTGCGGTCCTTGCCGCATGATTGCTCCTTATATGGATCAGATCTCTGACGAATATGCCGGAAAGGCAAAAGTGGCAAAAGTCGACGTCGACGAATGCCCAGGTATCTCAGCAAAATATGGCATCAGAAACGTGCCTACAGTGTTGTTCTTCAAGAACGGCGAAGTCGCTGAGAAACACGTCGGAGGCGCTCCAAAAGCAGTGTTTGAGGAGAAACTTAAAAAGTTTATTTAATTGGATAAAAGCAACATTGCACCTCTTAGGAGTCTCGAGTTCCACGCCCGGCAGATTGTCGAGGGCTTCATCACGGGACTTCACAAGAGTCCGTTTCATGGGTTTTCAGTCGAGTTTGCGGAACATCGCTTGTATAACACCGGCGAGCCGATCCGTAATATCGACTGGAAACTTTATGGACGAACCGAAAAACTGTTTGTGAAACGTTATGAGGAGGAGACCAACCTCCGTTGCCAGCTTGTGATTGACACAAGTTCGAGCATGTATTTCCCTGTAAAGCAAAAACTTGACTATCAGAATCCTAACAAGATGTGGTTTTCAGTTTACAGTGCCGCCTCTTTGATGGAGCTGATGCGCCGCCAGCGTGATGCTGTGGGCTTGGATTTGTTTGACGATGACATCACGATTCACACTGACGCGAAGCTTTCTCCAGTGCATATCAATATGATTTACAACGAGATGGAGAAGCTTTTGCTGCCTTACGATAAGAGTCAAAAACAAACAACCAATGCGACAGCCTGTCTGCATAAGATAGCCGAGATGACGCACAAACGCTCTCTGGTCATCATTTTTAGCGACATGATTGACAGCCTTGAGTCGCATGACGATTTGTTTGCAGCGCTTGAGCATCTGCGCTACAACAAACATGAGGTGGTGCTTTTCCATGTCCACGACGGTCTGCTCGAGCAGAAACTCGAGTTTGAGAACCGTCCATATCGTTTTGTCGACCTCGAATCAGGTGATGTCGTGAAACTCAACCCGACAGAGGTTAAGGAGAAATACGAGCAAATCATGAAGGCGCGTAAAGACGAGCTTTTGCGCCATTGTTACCAATACCAAATCGACTACGTTGAAGCTGACATCAACAAGCTGTATGACCAAGTGCTGACAGCTTATCTTATCAAAAGACAGAAATTGTATTAGTACTGATTGAGGGAGATTTCTCCGCTCCCTTCGGTCGGTCGAAATGACGTTCGGTCGTGCCGTCATTTCGACTGGAGCCGATAGGCGGAATGGAGAAATCTCCTAATATCTTTACAGTTTCCAAACCAGCTGAAGCTTCCCATCAGTCTTCACGTTTCCTTCAATCTTTTCCAAACCACTGCCAATCTCATTCACGTCACTGTAAATCGTGCAGCCGATCTTGGCGTTTATAGCAAGCCTACATCGGAGCTTCACTTTCCCTAAAAGATAGATTCTCATACCTTTATGATAAAAACTGCCGATTGAGAATGAATTCAGGACATCATTTTCGTAAGCATAAACGGCGCCACTCTGACTGTCAAACAAAGCATATCTGAAAGCAAAGCTAAACGGTTGATTTTCGGGATTGTACAATACATCTTGATATATCAGATATGATTTTGTCACGCCGGTGTTCTGCACATTGCTGACATTATATTCAACTCGGTTTTTCAATATGAAATCGTTGCCGACAGGGTAGGTGATGTGAAACCGCAGCGACATCTTGCGTTCATGAATCAAATAACGCATGTAGGTGTTCTCACTCGGGCCGTTTTTCTCCTTGTCTCGGTATTTCAACTCAATGAAAAACAACGAATTACTGTTGATGTCATGGCTTATTTGTAGGTTGTATTCCTGACCGCGACTTGGTGCGTATGCGGAGTTTTTAAACCATTCTGACTCTGGGAAATCAGCGGTGGCGATAAGCTTCCATTTTGGCGCGAAAGTGATTGACGTCGAGAGGTAAAGACCTTTCTCATTGCGTGTGTTGCTGCCTGATGCGAAGGCATTGCTATACAAATTCTGATATTTCTTGTCGTAATATCTGTAAAACACATCAAACTCAATGTATCCCGCGGGCTGCACCGATGTTCCGAACAAAACCGCAGGTGCTTTGTTGTCGCTCAATGCCGCCTCACCGTAAAACACCCATTTCTTCAGTACATAATAAAAGTCAACTCCTTGATTTACAAGCGTTTTGCCTTTGAAGTAGAAAGTGTTGTACAATCTTGGCTCTGGAATCAAGGCACTGCTGAGAATGGTTTTGTGAATAGTGTATCCAATTTGATAATTAGAGCCTTTGAAGCTGATGTTTCCTCCAAATAACTGTTGTGTAATTACATGACGATCAACGAGTTCACCGTATGTACGATGTAATCCTGTTTGTTGCAGTGCTGTCACATGCTGTTCATCATCAGTGTTATCGTCGGCACTGAGATTAGCATCGACTTTTTTGTTGGAGTAAAACATTGTCAGCTCTAAGTTCTTGTAACCCAGTGTGGTAGCAGCACCACGCAGATAGCCTGTCTCGTTTGCCGATTTGGAAGCCCGAATCTTCTTGCTTTTCCTCAAGAGTGAGCCTCCGCTTGCCGCAAAAGCCATACCGGAGCCCAAGGTAAGTCCTTGTCCAAATGCAAGTTGATAGTCGCCAAGTGCAATTGTTTTCACATATTTCAAGTCTCTCATAAGAAAATGAAACGAGGCGTAATCTATTGTCTTATAAGCCTTTGAGCCAATCATTCTCTTGATTGAGTCATTGATTTTTGGTGTGAAAAGATATTCGCCTGGGTCTTTTTCCAGTGCAAAACCAGCCTCGATTTTCTCACGATAACTGAAGTTATACCTCAGATATAGTTTTTGTGGACTTCCAAGATATTTCTTGCTCGGATTTTTATACAAAATCGAATCGCTAACATCTTGATATCCGGCCTTTTTGTTAAAACATCGCTCGGTCTGGAATTGCGCCTGATGTTTGCCGTATTTTACCACATTTTTTAATCGTAGTTTCTCTTTTTCTTTAGGCCTTTCAAAACATATCAAGGGTTTCAGAATGTTGAAAGTCATCTCGTCAATGCCTTCAACAAATCTCAGTTCGTCAAAGTTGACAATGTCGCCAAAATCTTTTCTATATGAATTGATATTATCGACAATGAAGATGCTAACCAAATGTAACTCAATGAGTTGATTTAATTCATCCGGGTTGTTGACATTGATTTTATTCTCACAAATGGTCCAATAGTTTTCGATAAGTTCGGTATAATCAAGATCTTTGTCCGAATCGTCGATCATTCGTTCAATTTGGTCGATTATGATATCGTCTGTTATTGTATTTTGTGCAAAAATCAAACATGGCAACATTATTAATAAAGGTGTTAAAAATCGTTTCATAGATTTGGCTCTTTAATTTTAAAAATCAAACTGCTTTGAAATGATACGCCAGTGTATTGATTCATTGTTGCGGAAACATCAATAACTACGCGGTTTAGCGTATATCCGACACCAAAACTTGCCGTCGCTGGATTGGTGTGTACGCCAACACGAACGTAAAAATCCTTTAAAGTGTTGTATTCCAATCCAAAACGGTAGTCAAGGCTGCTATCAGAGTTGTATTCAACCTCTGAAGTCGCTAGAAAGTCTTTCGTCACCTGATATGACAATCCGAATCTGAAAATCACTGGAACTCTTTCATTATGAATGGTTTTCAGTTTTACGTTGATAGGGTTGAAGATATAAACTCCTATACATAAGTCGTCGGTAATGTCGGATTGTATGCCAAATTCAAACGTTGCCGTTCGTCGTTTGGCATATTCATCGGAAAAGCTAAACATCAGATAGTCAAGCTTTAAGCCCATTTTAAGATGGGGACCGAAAGCGCGTGCATACGCCAGTCCGAGTTTGTTTTCGTTGAAGTTTTCAAACCCGAATCGACTGTATGACAGCCCCAATGTACCGATTTTCATTGGCATGACGAGAGCGGTGTTGTAAAAACTAAGCTCCTTCATGAAAAACCGGTTTTCGTAAGATAATCCGACGCTGAAAAACCGATAATCGGCCATTCCAGCTGGATTGTTTTGAATGCTCCAGAAGTCGTTTAACGACACTGAACAATTGCCCATCGCATTGCTGCGAGCACCTGCAATACCTGATAAATCCCAGGAAAAGCAATGATAACCGAATAGGAATAATCCTATTAATAAAAGGTTTCTCTTCATTTTATTTAGTTTTTGTTGACTTATTTTTTGCAAAGATATACTTTTTTTCTGAAAAAAATATTAACTTTGTGCAAAATTTTTTGATATGGATTATGTTTTGATGATTTCAGCCATTGTGGTGATAATTATAGGTTTAATCGGTGATATTGTCCCGGGAATTCCTGGCACTCCAGTGAGTTATCTGGCATTGTTGCTTATACATTGGACCGACAGAATCAGCTATTCGCCACAATTCCTCTTTATGACAGGTTTGATATGTGCGGCGATTACCGTTCTCGATTATGTTGTCCCGGTTTGGGGCACTAAGAAATTCGGGGGCACCAAGGCCGGAACACGCGGAAGCACTATTGGTTTGATAGTTGGTATTTTGGTATTGCCAATGCTCGGAATCGTTCTCGGACCTTTCGGTTTGATTGGAATTCTTGGCGGACCATTTGTAGGAGCTTATATCGGTGAAAAGATGGGCGGCACACCCGACAACAAGGCTTGGCGCTCGGCTTTCGGCTCGTTCATCGGTTTCCTCGCAGGAACATTTATGAAGATAGTTTATACTTTAGTCATTGGTTTTTATGTTATTAGAGATATAATTAATGCATTTTTTTAATTGAAAATTATGAAAGTATTCAAAACATTATTGATGATATTGCTCCTGGTTGTGG
Source organism: uncultured Bacteroidales bacterium (assembly GCA_905234275.1). Taxonomy (GTDB): domain Bacteria; phylum Bacteroidota; class Bacteroidia; order Bacteroidales; family F082; genus Limimorpha. Next base: position 63,594 of record CAJOHD010000008.1, read on the forward strand.
GAGTGAAATCTTTTGCATGCACTAACTTTTTAGTGACAAAAGGCGTTTCAGTTGACGGTTCGAATTTCATAACCTACGCTGCTGACTCACATATCCGTTATGGCGAGCTATATTTTACTCCTGCCGCCGATTGGGCTGAAGGTTCGATGCGTACAATTTACGACCGTAGTACAAACGCGATTAGAGGTTACGTGCCTCAACCTGCGCACACATATCAGGTGGTTGGCTACATCAATGAGCATCAAGTGGCAATGGGCGAGACGACATTCGGAGGTCGCGAGGAACTTATTGATCATAACGGTCTTATCGATTATGGCAGCCTGATGTTTATGGCTCTCGAACGCAGCAAATCGGCTCGTGAAGCTATCAAGGTGATGGCTGATCTTGTTGAAGAATATGGCTATGGCAGCGATGGCGAGACGTTCTCTATTTCCGACAAAGATGAGGTGTGGTATATGGAAATCATCGGAAAAGGTGAGGAGAAAGGCGCTGTTTGGGTAGCAATCCGCATCCCTGACGGATACATCTCAGGTCACGCCAATGCTGCGAGAATCCAGACGTTCCCGTTGAGAGACGGCAAGAAATCAATCACCGATAAAGATTGGAAGAAACTGTATAAAAGCGATGTCGAAGTGATTTACAAACACGACATCATCAAATTCGCGCGCAAAAAAGGCTATTTCGACGGCAAAGACAAGGATTTCGACTTCAGTGCGGCATACGCTCCTGTCGATTTCTCGGCAGCCCGCATCTGCGACTTACGCGTTTGGGCAATGTTCAACGAGGTTTGCGACGATATGGACCAATATTGGGATTATGTGACAGGCAAAGACCTCACACATGGCCGTATGCCTTTGTATGTCAAGCCCAACAGAAATATATCATTGAGTGATATGATGTCGTTTATGCGCAATCATTATCAAGGAACAGAACTCGACAAAACTCAAGATATTGGTGCTGATCCGTTTGGCTCGCCTTATCGCTGCAACCCATTGTATTGGGAATATCAAGGTGTGAAATATTTCAACGAACGCAGCACTGAGACGATGCAGACGGGCTTCTCGTTCATTGCCCAATCAAGAAACTGGCTTCCAGATCAAGTGGGAGGTATTATCTGGTTTGGTGTAGACGACACAGGATCAACAGTTTACACGCCATTTTACTGTTCAATTTCGGAGGTTCCTATTGAATATCGTGTGGGTAATGGCGACATTCTTACTTACTCCGACAACGCAGCATTTTGGGTGTTTAACCGCCTCGCACATTTCAAATACCTGTTTTATAATAGGGTGATTGGCGACATTCAGAAGGTGCAGAATGAACTTGAGACAAGCTATCAGGAACAGGTCAAAGAGATTGATAATCAAGCTGTTGATATGATAAAGAATGGTGGTGAGATGGAAGCTGTTGCCTTGTTGACTGACTTCGCTGCAAAATCTGCCTCAAATACTGTCAACAGATGGAAACAGCTGGACAACTATCTGTTAGTCAAATACTTGGATAGCAATATCAAGCAGGAGGAAAACGGCGAGTTCAAACGCAACGGACATGGTTATCCTGCAAAACCGAAACAGCCTGGCTATCCTGATTCTTGGAAAAAGAAAGTAATTGAAGAAACAGGTGACAAATTTGTAAGATGAGACCGACAACACCTTTAGCGGAACGTCTTCGTCCAACATCTTTGGACGGCTACATCGGGCAGGAACACCTTATTGGACCGAATGCCGTGTTGCGTCGCGCCATCGAGAGCGGACATATACCATCGATGATTTTCTGGGGACCTCCTGGAGTTGGAAAAACCACATTGGCATATATCATCTCGAAGCAGGTGAAGCGCCAGTTTTTCGTGCTTAGTGCGGTGAGCAGCGGCGTGAAAGATGTGCGCGAGGTCTATGACCGAGCGCGCATGGCTCCGGAACCGCCGATACTGTTTATCGATGAAATCCATAGGTTTTCCAAGGCACAGCAGGATTCATTGCTTGGAGCAGTGGAGAAAGGATTGGTCACTTTGATTGGCGCTACCACAGAGAATCCAAGTTTCGAGGTTATTTCTCCATTGCTTTCAAGATGTCAGGTTTATATCTTGAAAGAACTTGAAAAAGACGACCTTAAAAAGCTTATTATCAGTGCTGTAGATGTGCTGAAAGAGGATTATAAAAAGAACATAATCATTGAGGAAGACGAAGCTTTGATGCAAATCAGTGGGGGAGATGCCAGAAAACTTCTCAACGCCATCGACCTTGTTGTCGGCATGCTCGACGACGCATCGCCTAAAGCTAAGAAACTCGTTGTAAATAATGAGGTTACAACGAAATATATTCAAAGTAACCTGCTGAAATACGACCGTCTCGGTGAGATGCATTATGACATTATCTCTGCATTCATCAAGTCGATTCGTGGAAGTGACCCTAATGCGGCTGTCTATTATTTGGCTCGTATGATTGAAGCTGGCGAAGACCCGCTTTTCATCGCACGTAGAATGTTGATTTTGGCGTCTGAAGACATCGGAAACGCTAATCCTAACGCATTGTTGCTTGCGAACGCCTGCTTCGATGCGGTCAACAAAATAGGTTGGCCGGAAAGCAGAATCATCTTGTCGCAAACTGCCACATATCTTGCATCATCGGCAAAGAGTAATGCAGCTGTAGTGGCGATTGACTCAGCGCAGGCACTTGTTAAGAAAACCGGCAACCTTAGCGTGCCATTACATCTCCGTAATGCCCCTACAAAACTGATGAAAGACATTGGATATCATGATGGTTACAAATATGCACACAGCTATCCGGGCAATTTCGTCGAACAAGAGTTTCTCCCTGAAGAGATTTCCGGAACCAGACTCTATTCACCTCAAGATAACCCTCGTGAACTTGAATTAAGACGATCGTTGAAAGCAAAATGGAAAGATAAATATGGCTACTGATACTAACCATATAGCGTTGATGTTCAACGATATAGCGCCGACTTACGATAAGCTGAACCATATCCTCTCGCTGAATGTCGACAAGTCATGGAGGCGTAAGGCTGTGAAACGACTGAAAAAGTCATTGGCCAATGTTGCAAATCCTAAGATTCTGGATGTGGCTTGTGGCACCGCCGATTCAACAATTCAAATTGCGAAAAGCATTGTAAATGCTGAGATTTTAGGTATAGATATTTCTGACGGTATGCTGAAAATAGGAGAGGAGAAGGTTAAACAGCAGGGACTGTCAGATAGAATCAGTTTTTTAAAATCGCCAGCTGAAAACATTGATTTCCAAGACAATACATTTGATGCTGTATTTGTCGCTTTTGGAGTCAGGAATTTCTCAGATAGAATGAAAAGTTTGGGTGAAATATTGCGCGTTTTAAAACCTAATGGCACTCTAATTGTACTTGAACTCTCTGAACCTCAAAATGTTATAGTGCGCTGGTTTTATAATCTCTATTTCAAAAACATTCTGCCTTTCATTGGAAAACGCGTTTCTGGAAATGGTGACGCTTATCGTTATCTTCAGCAAACTGTAGAGAAGTTTCCTATGCCTAATGAGTTTATGAATATGCTTAAATCAGTAGGTTATCTTGATATTCAACACAAGGCGTTATCTTGCGGTTTGTGCCGTATCTATCAAGCAAAAAAAGCATAACATGAGTGAAGTTAAGTTTAAATATTGGATTCAGGCAGCGCGACCAAAGACTTTGTTAGTTTCTTTGGCACCAGTCATTGTGTCGATTGCTTTCGCTTCTATCTATAACGAAATCAATTGGTTGCCAGCTGTTATCTGCATTGTGTTTGCTGTCATGGCACAGATTCTTTCAAACTTTGTGAACGATTACTCAGATGGAATCAAAGGTGCTGACAATGAGCGACTTGGACCTCAAAGGGTCGTCGCCACAGGACTGATTTCGCCAGCAAAAATGCGGCGCGGAATCATTGTTTGGGGCATTTTGACATTTTTGCTTGGTTGCACCTTGTTATATTGGGGCGGCTGGATCTTGTTACCGTTCGGAATCGTAATCTTATTGTGCGCATTAGCTTATTCCGCTGGACCTTTTCCGTTGTCCCGCCATGCTTTAGGCGATGTTGCGGTAGTGCTTTTTTACGGCATCGCTCCAGTTGTTTTGACGTTCTTCATCCAAACAGGTTTTGTCAATAGTCAAATAATAATAACTGGTGCCGCAATAGGTATTGTGGCAAATAATCTGCTGATAGTCAATAACTACCGCGATGCAGAACAGGATGCTGAGAATGGCAAAAAGACAACAGTCACTGTATTCGGCAAGCGATTCATGAAAGGTGTTTATTTCCTGAATCCAATAATCGCCATCGTCATGATGTGCCTCATTTTTAACACTACAGTTTTGTTGTATCTTATTCCGTTTTTGTTTTATTCAGTCTTTGTTGATATCAAATTCTCTAAATCCAGCGGGACAGCTCTCAACAAACTGATAGGGATGTCATCGCTCGAGGCTATAATTTTTGCATTGTCAATAACATTATACTTAATATAATATGTCAGAAAATCTAATAATTAAAGGCGATTCCAAGAAGGAACTATACGAAAACCTGCTTCCGCAAATCAAATCTCTTGTAGAAGGAGAAAACGATATTATTGCAAATATGGCGAATGTTGCCGCATGTTTAAAAGACACTTTTAACTTCTGGTGGGTAGGCTTCTATCGTGTGATTGGTGAAGAGCTCGTCCTCGGTCCTTTCCAGGGTCCACTGGCTTGCACGCGCATCAGAAAAGGCAAAGGTGTCTGCGGTACTGCCTGGCAAAAAGCTGAAACCGTTATGGTGCCTGATGTTGATGAGTTTCCTGGTCACATCGCATGCAGCAGCCTGACAAAATCTGAAATCGTGGTGCCTGTTTTCAAAGGTAATGATGTGGTCGCTGTTCTTGATATAGACAGCGAAAGACTTGCCAATTTCGATGAAACCGACAAGTCTTTCCTTGAAGAGTTAGTGTCTTATTTTACACTGTGAGTTTCTTATGTGCATGAGCCTCAACGACATTGATCGCATAGTCGCCTAACTTTTCGCACTCGCAAATAAGATCCATATACTGCACACCGGCCTGATAGTTGTAGCGGTGTTCATTGATGTCGTTGACATTAGCCTCCCTAAGCTGTGTACGGTAGTTATTTATCTCATTTTCAATGTTTAACGATTCGTTCGGGTCAACCAGGCCTTTGTCGTCATCAAGCACTTTCTGCATCTGGTCCAATGCTTGTTGGCTAAGCTCAAACATGTGGCGAATGTGAACTTTCTGTTCATCGGTAAAATGCTCGTTCTTTGTATATTTCTGGTTGATTGTGCGAGCCATATGGAAACAGCTGTCGCCAATACTCTCAAGCTCACCGACTTCACGAAGCATATAACGGATCTTAGTCTTACTTTCCGGACCAAGATGACCTTCAGAAACTTTGTTCAGATAGTTCGCTATCTCAAGCTCCATATTGTCGGAAATACCTTCGTATTTCTCAATTCTTGCATATAATTTGCTGAAATCCTCGTCGTTTTTAGTCTCAAAAAGCAAAGTCGGGATAAAACCGAACATCCTGTTTGTACGTACCGAAAACAGGCTTATCTCTTTTTGTGCCTGCAAAATCGAAAGCTCCGCTGTCGACAAAAGTCCGCCTGATATGAATTTAAGCCTCGACTCTTCGTCTTCTTCCGAGACTTTCGGCTTGATCACACGGCATACAAAACGTTCAATGTATGGCACAAATCCGATAAGCAGCAATGTGTTTGCCACATTAAATGCAGTGTGGAATGTCGCCAAAATACAAACGTCGCTGTATACACCTACATACGAGCTGACCAAACTGACAATAGGTCTCAGGAATATCAACGCCAATACTACACCTATCACGTTGATACTCAAGTGGGCGAAAGCTGCGCGTCTTGCCTGTGTGTTAGCTTTAAGAGCCACAATATTTGCAGTGATTGTCGTTCCGATATTCTCACCAAGTACTACCAAGATACCTTGGTCAATACGAAGTATTCCGGTTGCACACAAAATCATGGTGAGCGCCATAATTGCGGCACTTGACTGAACGAAAAGTGTTAAAACTGTCCCCATGAAGAGGAAGAACAGCGCGTGCCATAATGTGATGTCATTGAAAAGTTGTATAAATGAGCTTATCGCTGCATTGGCGTTAGGGTCGTTGGCGAAATCAAATCCTGTTTCTTTTAGTGTTCCCAAGCCTAAAAAGATAAATGCGATACCAAACAGCAAATCGCCGACGATACGGCGTTTTCTCATGTAAATCAATAAGATACCTAACAAAAATGCAGGATAGACAAAGAATGCCATGTTTAATGAGAATCCCAACGCCATAATCCAGGCCGTTATTGTGGTTCCGATGTGGGCGCCCATAATCACGGAAATTGATTGCCCCAAAGTGATAAGCCCGGCATTGACAAATGAAACGGTCATCAAGGTCGTTGCCGTTGACGATTGCACCGCCGCCGTGACAAAAATACCTGTAAGCACTCCCGTGAAACGGTTGGTGGTCATGGTGCCCAACACATGGCGCAACTGCGAACCAGCCATCTTCTGTAAGGCATCACTCATCACCTTCATGCCGTACATGAGGAGGGCTAGGCATCCGCAAAGCTTTAAAAACACAAACAATGTCATATCAAAACTTTTTATTTCTTTTTCCTGTGTTGCAAACGTTCTTCAAGACTGCTGAAACTACAGTTTTTGCTTGGAATGTCAACGCAATGCTCGTAATCGTCATAGTTCAACTCAACAATCTTAAGCGCTTCATAAAACTTATCCTTGTTAATCTGCATCAGCTCATGAATCTGGTCGGCAATCCAATATTCTTCAACGATTTGCTCGTCGAGGTCAAGGAGTTTTGCCATCTTTTTCGCTTCAAACAACTTAATCTTCACCAGCCCGTTCTCTTTCCTGTTGTATTTCGATTCAGACATAAGCAGCGACTTCGCCATTGACGATTGCTTGATGCCCGAATACATCCTGGTCTTTTTTATCGTTTCTCTCAGCATATTATTTTGTATGAAGATCCAGAACCTTGTTTATCATCTCAATCAAATCATCAGAATATGATGAGTAACATATCGAGTCATTCTCTATTTCATTAGAATAATATTTGTCAGCGATGCCGGCAATATGATGACCGATTTCATGTTTTATGACATAATCCTCTGATTGTGAGCGAATTGAAGCTGTTATATAAAGATTATACAAGCTGCCGCCATAACTTTCATCACTGTTTATCAGGATGACCGCATAATCGTATGGCGACTGAGTGGCATATTCACGGAAAGCCCATTCATCATTGGTCAAAGCGTATTTATCGTGCCCCAAAGTGCCGTTGTTGACTTTCAGAGTGTTTCTCTCCTTGATCGGCGGCACCTGAACGGCATGAACATTGAAGTCGCTTTTCCTGTTTTTAAACGGTTCGGTATTGATGAAACAGTTGTAAAAATGAAGCGCGTCGGCATCGAAAAGCTTTATTTCATCAAGGGTGTAGCCGTCGCCCAAAATGATGATATCGACTTTCTCCTTCGGATTGCCGCTGTCAAGCAGTCGCACCATCCTGTTGTTATGGTTCTTTGTTGGCTCAATAAGAGACCTTGTTTCCCTGTTTACAACATATTCCCAAACAGGTTCAAAGTCAAGAGAATCAATCCTATACATGATGATTTTTGCCTCCTTGTTCGGGTAAGGTATGCGTATCGACTCATTAAACGACTTCGTGCCGTTTTTCGCCTCTTTCGTCAGCCGCCATTCTCCAAAAAGAGTGCTGGCACCATCGGAATAAAGCAGTTCGTCGGTCTCAATGTCTCTTACCTCATAATAATAGGAGCCCAAACGATATGGATTCACCAGATTTTTCGTGCGTCCGTACCACAAACCATCGTCATAAATCTGTGCAAGTTTAAACGATTCGGTAGCGGAATCACCAGTGTGTATAAGATTGAATCTCAGTGTTTTATCAGTGAAATGCTTCTCAAAATCATTCTTTTCATTTCTCGAACAGGAAATGAATACAGCAATGATTATCAATAAGAAAGCAATTCTTTTCATTTTATTTGTCTATTGTTGCCAAAAACTCTTCGTTGGAAATTGTCTTTGAGATTCTGTCTTTCAAGAATTCCATTGCCTCTACTGGAGTCATATCGGCGAAGTGGTTACGCAGTGCCCACACGCGTGCCAGCGTTCTCTCATCAACCAAGAGGTCGTCACGACGCGTACCTGATGCCACGATGTCGATAGCAGGGTAGATGCGCTTGTTAGACAGACGGCGGTCGAGCTGGAGCTCCATGTTACCTGTGCCCTTGAATTCCTCAAAGATAACCTCATCCATCTTGGAGCCGGTGTCGATAAGAGCTGTAGCAAGAATCGTAAGTGAACCGCCACCTTCGATGTTACGTGCTGCTCCGAAGAATCGTTTAGGTTTCTGCAAAGCGTTAGCCTCAACACCGCCCGAAAGCACCTTTCCTGATGCAGGCGACACTGTGTTGTAAGCTCTTGCCAGACGTGTTATAGAGTCGAGCAAAATCACCACATCGTGACCGCATTCTGTCAAACGTTTTGCCTTCTCAAGCACGATGTTTGCAATCTTCACGTGTTTGTCGGCCGGCTCGTCGAATGTTGATGAAATGACTTCGGCTTTAACGCTGCGTGCCATATCGGTAACCTCTTCAGGACGTTCATCAATCAATAATATAATAAGGTATACCTCAGGATGGTTTGCCGCGATGGCGTTTGCCACTTCCTTCAGCAACACTGTCTTACCTGTCTTAGGCTGTGCCACAATCAAACCACGCTGACCTTTGCCGATAGGGGCGAAGAGGTCCATAATACGTGTAGAAACTGTGCCTCCCTGATGTCCTGTGATCTTGAATTTCTCGTCTGGGAACAAAGGAGTGAGGAAGTCGAACGGGATACGGTCGCGCACCTCTTCAGGATTACGGCCATTGATCTTGTCGACCTTCACCAACGGGAAGTATTTCTCGCCGTTCTTTGGCGGACGAATCATTCCGAGGATGGTGTCGCCGGTCTTCAAGCCAAACAACTTGATCTGCGACTGTGAGACATAGATATCGTCAGGGGAGTTGAGGTAGTTGTAATCTGCCGAGCGCAGGAATCCGTAGCCGTCAGGCATGATTTCGAGCACGCCTTCAGCTTGCACTACGCCGTCAAACTCTGAAATCATCTCTTCGTGTCTCTGCGGAATCGGTTGCTGTTGTGGTTTCACCTCATAAACCTCCTGTTTTTCTTCAACCATTGACTCAATCGGCTCAATAGGCTCAGCCTCCGGAATCTCTGGTTCCTCATCGTTGGTCTCGTTGAGGATTTCGTTTGCAACATCAACAACAGCCGGCTTTGGCTTCGGATATGACACGTGACGTGTCTGCTCGCGTTCATCATCGTTGTTTTCAAACGTCGTCTTTATCACATCAGTACGCTTGCCGATTCTCGGACGTCTGCCGCGTTTCGGAGCTTCTGCTGCCGGGGTTTCTTCTATATTTGTTGGTGGAGTGACAATTTCATTTTCGATAGGTTCTTTTTTCTTTCTGCCGGGTCTGCCTTTAGGCTTTTCTGCTACTTCAGGAGTTCCCTGCGATACTGCCTGTTTCTCGATAATGTTATAAACAAGGTTTTCCTTTGGTGCGTTAACATTCTCCACGCCAAGCTTCAACGCAATCTCCTTAAGCTCCGCCATGGATTTGTCGTTTAATTCAAAAATATCGTACATATAAAATTAAGTTAATTTTCAGAAAATTTAAGAAACTTTTTTGAATGTGAATGGTCTTTCGTCCATTTGACGTTGCAAAGATACAATTTTTTTTTATATAACAAAATTTTTTGTTAATTTTGCACAAAATTTAAATGATATGATTCAGAGAAGACAGACAATCTTTATGCTTTTGACAGCAATTCTTAGTGCTTTGTTGTTTTTCATGCCGTTGGCTTCCTTCGTTGCCGGCGATAATGTGATGAAATTCACCATTTTCGGTATCCAGAACCCTATAGACACATTAACTCTATCAAAATCATATACTTGGCCTCTTATCGTTCTGACGATATTGATGACGATTCTTCCGATTTTCGCTATCTTTAAATATAAGAAACGCGAGCTTCAGGTGAAGTTGTGCCATCTCGTAATGCTTTTGAACCTCGTTTTCATAGGTATAGTATTTTTATACTATGATAATGATATTCAACAGATTATCGCTGCCGTCGAAGGCGATTCCTATGAACTTGACGTTGCCTATTTCTTCGGAATGGTACTCCCATTGGTTAACCTCGTTCTGGAGATTCTCGCCGTCAGAGGAATTAAGAAAGATATTGAACTTTTGAAGTCTATCGACAGACTACGCTAGTTAACAGTTACCAGTTGTCATTTTTTAAACTGTAAACGGTAAACTGTAAACTATTACCTACTAACTTCTAACTTTTTCGTAAAGTTCCATATTTTTGATTTCACTTCCATCAATTTGGAAGCGCAACATTGTGATAACTTTATGAAAGCCGCTGTTGCCGGCTGCACCGGGGTTGATGTGAAGGAGGTTGAGCTCCTTGTCGTTCATCACCTTTAATATATGTGAGTGCCCGCTGATGAAAATGTTAGGTTTCTCTTTGATTATCAGTTCTTTTATTCCTGGTTCGTAATGTCCTGGATAGCCACCGATGTGTGTCATCATAACCTTCACGTTTTCAATGGTGAAGATGTTGAGCCAGTTAAACATCACACGGGTTCTATAGTCGTCTATATTGCCATAAACGCCTCGTAATGGCTTGAATGCCATCAAAGCGTCGGCGACATCGGTGGAACCGATGTCGCCGACATGCCATATCTCGTCACAGTCTTTGAAAAACTCAAAGACCGCAGGATTAAGCCATCCGTGTGTGTCCGACAATAATCCTATTTTCTTCATCGATTACGGAATCTTGTATGAAATACCGAGGCTCATGACTTCCTTGAACTGACGGAAGGTTGTGCCAGGATATGAGCTCAATGGAGCTACGTCCTCATCATAGACTAAACGTGCTGAGATGTTGCAGCTCAACCAGTCGTTGACTTTCATGACCAACTGGTTGTCCCAGTCAAAGTCAACAGGGCAGGTGTATTTCTCGCCAAGAGCGTTCAAATCCGATGATTTGTAGAGATAATCGTAGAAAGCGATGAGTTTAGATGTGAATGTCACGTTTTCAAAAATCTCATAGTTGAACTCAGCGATGAGCTGTGCACCAAGTTCCCAACGGATGTTCTCGCCGTGTTTTGTCATTCTTTTGAATGTGATAGTGTCGGTACCGATGATCTCTGTAACATCTTCATATTCAGCGGCTTTAACACCAAATGAGCCTGCGTCAGCAAGTTTCTGGTCGTTCACAATGGTCATACGACCTGTGAGAGGTGAGAGGTTTACCTTGAAGTGCTCACTCGGAACCCACTGAACACCAATACCCAATGTGATGTAACCAGGATTCATGAAACCAGAGATGCGGTTTGTGCTGTCAACTCCGTAGTTGTAACCGTTGGTAAACTGTGTCTGGAATGTCATAGCTGCCGTAAGGAACCATTTGTCGTTCTTGAGGTCGTAACCATACAACGAGCTAAGGTAGATACGGTCGTCAGTTTTGATAGGCTTTTGGTCAACGTCAAAGTAGCTGTAACCTAACTGCAGGTCGATGTTGTTGTCCCATTTGTGGTTACCTTTTTTGTAGTTGATGTCATACTTGAGCAGACCCAGGAAGTTGAGGTTGTCCTGTCCGCCAGCCGACCAGTTGTCGAAATGGCTCTGAGCCATGTTAAAACCGACGTTTCCGCCGTGTGTCCAAGGTGATTCAATACCACCATCCTGTGCAAATGCCACATTCACTGAAAGCAGCAATGCAACCAAAGGTAAAAATAACTTTTTCATATTATAAAATTTTAGTTAAACATTTTCTTTTTTCTGTCATTCCGACCGAAGTGGAGGAATCTCCTTCAATTTATTGAGATTTCTCCATTCCGCTTCGCTACAGTCGAAATGACGGGAGCAGGTGTTAATAGCTGTTTCCGTCATGATAATTCCTCGATCCGATTTGGAACGTGATATCCTGCGTCGTTCTCGCCCTTACCAGACTGTCGTTCTTAACGCCAGGAATCCATAACAAATCCTCAATCAATCGTATTGCTTCATTGTCGCAACCACCGCCCACGCTGTTCAAAACGATGATGTTCGACACTCTTCCATCTGTTTCAACGATAAACTCCAGCGTCACAGTGCCTTGAATCTCAAATTGTTTTGCCTGATCAGGGAAACGAAGGTTTGTGCGAAGATATGCTGCCATTGTCACATCCGGATTGACAAAATATGGTTTCGGCGTTTGGTAAAGATCTTTTACGTCATAAACTTTATTGCTCTTCTCAGCAGGATATTTCTGCTCAGGAAGCATCTGTCGAGGATTTTTCTCCTCGGCTTTTTTATAGCTCTTTGCCGAAAATTCAACATTATAATAATCTTTGCAAGCCACAGGTTTTCCGAGGTTTAATGCCGGATTCCATTCAATCATTTTCACCAGTCGGATAGCTTCTGCCGCACATTCATCGTCAAAAGAGTTCTCAACTCTGTAGTTGGTGGCGTTTCCGTCAGCATCCACATCATAATAAACGGTGATTTTTCCGCTTTTCTTCTGATCAAGGGCGCTCTGCGGATAAATAAGATGGTTGTGGATTATTTTCTTGGTTAATGGAAATCCTGATTTCGGTTCCGGCGATTTGGTCTGTGCATTGAGATTCAATCCTAATGACATGAAAATCAAAGCGATAATTAGCAGGCTTTTATTTGAAATCTTCATCATTTTAACAGTTTTTCATGAATAAACACTGCAAATTTACAAATTTTTTAAATGATATACAAAAATTTTATATTTTTGTCTTCGTCATTTCGACTGTAGCGAAGTGGAATGGAGAAATCTTCCACGAACGATAGCTTATGGGGATGGAGGATTTCTCGACTCCATTTCATTTCGCTCGAAATGACGTGAATAATGTTTAATATGAAGAATACTGACAATAATATGGTCTTCGGAGTTCATCCCATTGAAGAAGTGATCAAAGCAGGGAAGGAGCTCGAAAAAGTTTTCGTGCAGTCGGGTTTGCGCTCACCACAGATTTCTGAAATCGTGAAATATGCCAAAGAACATGAGGTTCCGGTGCAGTTCGTGCCAATAGAGAAACTAAACCGTCTCACTCGTAAGAACCATCAGGGAATAGTGGCGTTTGTGTGCCCGATTTCTTATCAGACCATCGAGAATGTCATTCCTATGGTTTATGACGAGGGTCGTATGCCGTTTGTCGTAATCCTTGATAGAGTTACCGATGTGCGTAATTTCGGCGCTATCGCCCGTACTTGCTACGCTGCCGGTGTCGATGCCATAGTAATACCGTCTCGTGGAAGCGCTTTGATCAACGGCGACGCCATGAAGACTTCTGCCGGAGCCTTATCATTAATTAATGTGTGTCGTGTGGAAAATATCAAAGACACTATCGATTTTCTGAAGGCAAGCGGCTTGAAAGTGATAGCGTTTTCTGAAAAAGGCAAGCAGACCATCTGGCAGGCCGACCTTACCGGACCTATTGCCATTATGATGGGATCGGAGGAAGACGGCATAAGCGAGGCTTATCTGAAACGTGTCGACGATCATCTTGTTATCCCGATGCCTGGCGACATCGATTCGCTTAATGTCAGCGTTGCAACCGGAATCGTCACCTTCGAGGTTGTTCGACAGAGAATGAAATAAAAAAAGAGCGATGCTGCAGCGTCGCTCTTTTCTTTTGATTTTCAAGTACCAATTAGTTTTCTTTCTTCTTAAGAACTTCTTTGATACGGGCTTTCTTACCGCGGAGACCTCTGAGGTAGTAGATTCTTGCACGGCGGACAGCACCTTCCTTGTTGAGCTCGATGCTCTCAATCATTGGGTCAGCAATAGGGAAGATTCTTTCAACACCGATGTTGTTAGAAATCTTTCTCACTGTGAAAGTTGCACCTTTACCCTGACCTGCGCGCTGTAACACAACACCCTGGAATTTCTGCAAACGTTCCTTGTTTCCCTCAACGATCTTGTATGTCACTGTGATGGTGTCACCTGACTTGAACTGTGGGAAATCCTTTACTTGTACTTGATCTTCAACGAATTGAATTAACGCGTTTTTCATCTCTGTTGTATTTTTTATCTTATTTTTTATCCTCTAAAAAAGCATGCAAAAATACAGAATTTTTCAATACCTGCAACAATTATTTTATTTTTTTTATTTTTTCGTACATCTCAGGACGACGAATCTTTGTTCTCTCCAATGCTTGCTGGTATTTCCAATCGTTTATAACTTGGTCGTTTCCCGATAAAAGCACCTCCGGAACGGCCCATCCTTTGTATTCCCGCGGTCTTGTATACACTGGAGGCGACACCATTCCGTCCTGAAATGAGTCGGAAAGTGCCGAAGTTTCATCGCTCAAAGCACCCGGAATCAATCGCACCAAACTGTCGGTCAACACCGCCGCTGCAAGCTCGCCTCCTGATAAGACATAGTCGCCAATCGAAATCTCTTTGGTGATCAAATGCTCGCGAATTCTCTCGTCAATACCTTTATAATGACCACACAGCATAATCAGATTCTGGTTCAACGACAACTGATTGACCACCGGCTGGGTCAACAGCTCACCATCCGGACTCATGTAAATCACCTCGTCATAGTTGCGCTCCGATTTCAACTTCGTGATGCAGTTGTCAACAGGCTCAATCATCATCACCATACCGGCACCGGCCGAGAAAGGGTAGTCGTCAACACGTTTGTGCTTGTCGTTGCTGTAATCACGGAGATTGTGAAGGTGAATGTCGACCAAGCCCTTGTTGATGGCTCGCTTCACAATGGATTCAGTAAACGGTCCATCAAACATTTCTGGAAATATGGTAATGATATCTATTCTCATGACTTATTTTTTCGCTGCAAAATTACAAAAATTTCTCGTTATATTAAATAAGGTATCCTAAAAATTACCGTCATTTCGCGTTAATCTATTGATTATCAAGTCGTAAAAAATTTTTTAAAAATTTTGTTGTTTGTATTAAAAAATGGTGTAATTTTGCAACGCTTTTCAGATGAGGAAAGCAGAAACCCTAGCCCAGGTGGTGAAATTGGTAGACACGCTACTTTGAGGGGGTAGTGACGATTGCGTCGTGCAAGTTCGACTCTTGTCCTGGGCACCAAAGTTCCACCCTAAGCCCATGTGGTGAAATTGGTAAACACGCTACATTCAGGGTGTAGTGAGCGGACGCTCTTGGAAGTTCGAGTCTTCTCATGGGCACAGATATAAAAAAAGAACCGGTCAATCGATCGGTTCTTCTTTTTTGTTACTTCAGGTAGGTATCTAGCCAGTTTTTAAATCTCCGTTGCCACAAGATTCCGTTTTGAGGCTGTAACACCCAGTGGTTCTCATCAGGGAAGTAGAGAAACTCTGCCGGAATGCCACGCAACACTGCTGCATTGTACGCCTGCATGCCTTGTGTGTAAGAGATTCTGTAGTCCAAACCTCCGTGGATAACCATGATAGGTGCTGTCCATTTGTCGACAAACAAGTGTGGTGAGTTTGAGTATGACCACTGAACCACCGGATTGTCTTTATCCCAATATGGTCCACCAAGATCCCAGTTCACAAACCACATCTCTTCTGTCTCAAGATATTGGGCATCAAGGTTAAACATACCATCGTGGGCTATGAGGGCTTTGAAACGGCCGTCATGATGACCAGCTAACCAGAACACCGAGAATCCACCGAAGCTGGCACCTACAGCACCGAGTTTGGTCTCATCGACGTATGGTTCTTTTGCCAATGCGTCAATAGCTGAGAGGTAGTCTCTCATGCACTGTCCACCGTAATCACCGCTGATCTCCTCGTTCCATTCCTGACCGAAACCTGGCAATCCGCGTCTGTTAGGAGCAACCACTATATAGCCGTTTGATGCCATCTGCTGGAAGTTCCAACGATATGACCAGAACTGGCTCACTGTGCTCTGCGGACCTCCTTCGCAATAAAGAAGGGTAGGATATTTCTGGTTTTTATCGAAATGAGGCGGGTAGATAACCCATGTCAACATCATCTTTCCGTCGGTGGTTGGAATCCATCTCTCTTCAACGTTGACTGTTGTCAACTGATTGAAAATGTTGTCGTTGACGTGTGAAATCTGTGTGAATGTGCCACTTGGCAACTCAATGCTGTAAAGCTCCGTAGGATGTTTCATCGACTGCTGTCCGCCAATGAGTTTATCGCCAGCAACTGCCAGTGAAACGAAGTTATGTTGTCCTTCAGTAATCTTACGGATACTGCCGCTGTTCAAACTCAGCTCATAAATCTGGTCGGTAGCGTGGATATCGCTGATGAAATAAATCTTCGTTCCGTCAGCCGACCATGTCAGAGAAGTTGAATTCTGATCAAAACCGATGCTGTAGTCGGTCTTTTTGCCGTTTGCGAGGTTCATAACGTAAAGACGTTGTTTGTCGGCCTCATATCCGTCGCGTTCCATACTCTCCCAAGCCATCATATTGCCTGTAGGAGCCACGCTTAAATTCAAATCGTAGCCCATCATTCCTTCTGTGAGGTTGGCTGTTTGAGCGCTTGCGATGTCATATCTGTAAATATCAGTGTTTGTTGATGTTGCATAGTCTTTACCTTCTTTTTTACGGCAGCAGTAAAGCACTGCGCTGTTGTCTTCGGTCCATGCAACCTGTTCCATTCCGCCCCAAGGTCTTACTGGCGACTCCCAAGGTTCACCTTTAAGAATGTCAATACCTTCTTTAACCAATCCGTTGTCCAAACGGGCTAAAAACAGATGGCTGTAGGTGTCAACCCACTGGTCCCAATGGCGATACATCAAGTCGTTGTTGATTCTTCCCGACGAAAGCTGTAGGTCAGGATAGATGTCGGCAACCGTCTCTTTCATCTTGACTTCTGCCGAATAAACCACCATCGAGCCGTCAAGACTGTATTTAAAGCCAGTGATACCGTCCGGAATCTTGGTAATTTGCTTGCGGCTCTTTCCTTTGACATCCATCTCCCAAAGCTGCATATCGCCCGATACTGCTGTTAAAAAGGCGATTTTGCCCGATGGGGTGAATGTTGGACTGTACTCGCTGTAATCGCCGCCTGTGAGGCATTTCAGGTTCTTTCCGTCGACATCCATAACGTAGATTCTCGAGAAACCTTTGTTCTCAGCTACATTGTAGTCTGTCACGTTGTAAACCACTTTTTTGGCGTCAGGGGAGACTGAAAACTCGCCAATGCGGCCCATGCTCCAAAGCACCTCAGGTGTTTGAATATCTGACGTAAGTTTGATTTTCTCGCGCACCGGAGCCTGACGCTTCGAAGCGCTACCGCACGACTGTAACATTAACAGTATCAAAGCGATAGGTAGAAGGAATTTTTTCATATCATTTAAAATTTAATTTTCCAATAAGTTTTGCAAATTTACGAATAAGTTTTAACTTTGCAAAAAATTTTGCTATGAAAAAACTTTTAGTTTCCGTTTTAGTTTTGGTTTTCGTTTTCGTTATGGTTTTCGCTTCCTCAGCGCAACAACGCCTTGTGTATCAGTCATATATGCTCGGCTCCGACAGCGGCGACACTACCTTCCGCGAGGTGGCACGTTTTAAAAACCAATTGAAAATCAACGATGTTCAAGAGTTTAAAGGTAAGCTTATTCAAGGTTTGTCAACCGATTTTACCTATGTCGATTATGATGCCGATACGGCTTATTTTCAGATGAATTATCAGGATGGCGAGTCGTATTTCTATGCTTATCCGTTGAAAACCAATGATGTAACGTTTGAACAAGTAGGCGAGGAGAAGGTAAAAGGCTACGATTGCAAGAAATATAAGACTTCTATCAACTCCAACACCATCGAAGTCTGGATGACCGAAACCCTTGGTTATGATGCATCTCCGGTCACCTCACGCGGCTATCTGAAAGGCGTGATGGTGCGTCAGGCGATAAACGGCAACCGCATCATGGACCTTAAGTCGGTTAAGAAAGACAAGAAGCTAAAGAAAAGCTTAATCCCTGATAATCTTGGAGTTAGGAAGAGTGGGAGAGAGCTTAACAACATACAAAAGGAGAAGCTGATAATCCGCACCAGGATTTTCGATGACGACCAGATTCATTTCGTGAAAATGGACAAATTCCAGGGCGAAATCCCGTTCGATACGGTGATTCATTTCTCATGGGGGACGATTATTTTAAAACGCGTGAATTTACCAGTATTACCTGAGCATTACCAGATTTTTGCAGAGCTTCACCAGCGCTCCAACGGCGACGCTTACGACCGCTCGGGCTCAGTCTTCGTCATCCCGATGGACAGGAAGCTTTCGCTGTGCAATGCTTTAATCGACAGCATCGAAGTCATCCCTGTTCAATACGATAAAAACGGCAAGAAATATCAGGGAATTCGGCTTGAAGACGACTATATGCCGGTTGTCGAGCTGATGCGATTCTTTACTCCGTTTGGTGTGAATCATTTCAATGACAGAGTGCAGCTCGACGGACTCGAATGGGCTGATGAGGCTTACTATAAGATGGAGGTCTCTGAGCTTTCCGACCGCCTCTCGGGCGACGTGCTGATAGGTGCTTTCATCGGTAATTACGATGGAGGAGGACATAAGGTTTCGTTGGATTTGGTAGCATATCCTCAGGATTACGACGGCGATGTGTCGAAAAACAACCGCTGGAGCTTACCTCTGTTCAACACCTGCAACGTGATGGAGATGTCGGGACAAAACTACGGCCGTTTATTCCAAACCGACAGCCTTACTGTTGAATTTGACATACCAGAAGGTGTTGAAAATCTTAAACTTAGATATATCACTACAGGCCATGGCGGCTGGGGTGGAGGCGACGAGTTCAACCCGAAGGAAAACACCATCATCATTGACGGTGAGAAAGTGTTCAGATACACTCCATGGCGTTGTGACTGTGCCACTTACCGCGAGTTTAACCCTGTGTCGGGCAATTTCTGGAATGGAGTGTCATCATCCGACTTGTCGCGTTCAGGATGGTGTCCGGGGACCGCGACCAATCCGGTTTATTTCGACTTAAGTGACATGAAGCCAGGGCATCACACCATCACCGTTGCCATCCCTCAAGGCGCAGACGAGGGCGGCAGTTTCAGCCATTGGATGGTGAGCGGGGTGCTAGTAGGACGGATAGAAGACAATGGGGTGAAATAATTTTAAAAAAAATATCATTATTATAAAAATAATTATTACTTTTACAATAATTATAAACATGATAATATATGAAGCAATTAAACAATCTGATTTTATTGGCAGATATAATTTAAAATCAGCGAGTTCGGTACAGTCATCGTTGAAGGGTTTGATATCCAAAAAGGTTGTTGCCAAAGAAAAAGGAATCTATGTGATATCAGATCGCTTATTCAAGCTATGGCTGAGAAGGATGTGATTTCTTATCCTTGAATCTCAATTTCCACAAAGTCTTAACGGCAAAACCAATCAAGGGGGAGTTCACTAGTAACATTAGTTTAATCCTTAGAAACCTCACCGCAACGATATGGTGAAAAATAGTGTTTGTCAAGGAATAAATTGTAAATTATTTTCACAAAATTTATTAAACTATTAAGCTGTTAAGCTACTAAGCTAATAAGCTATTAAGCTACTAAGCAAAAAAAAATGAAATGTTAAAAAATTTTAACAAGGGGAGTTCTATAAATTAATCCATTAAAATTCATTTGGTTATATCAATAATTCTTCGTAAATTTGCGATGTTAACAAAGAAATGTTGTTCATATGAAATACCGTAAGAATCAAGACCTTGGATTATTTGACAAAGAAAACACCCTTCGAGAATTGCTTGAAAACGGCAATCCTTTGCCAAAGTTGAAGAAAATCATAGACTTTGAGCAGTTCCGAAGTATCCTTGAGGACAGAATATCAAATGATTACCCCCCGTCAAAAATATGGCAAATAACTTATTGTCAAATGAAAAAATAGTTGTAACTTTGCACTAGTAAACCGAATGTCAAAACACGGTTGTCTGGCAGATTAACGGGTTCTGTCTGTTTGGATGACCAAAAAGTGAATAAATAGAACCCACCTTATAGAAGTAAAAATCATTTTGTAATGAAAAAGACCTTTTTAACCCTCTTAGTGCTGAGTCTCAGCATTGTAGGTATGGCTCAAGCCACCATTGAACCATCGTTGCAACGCGAGATGAACCAACGCGGCAACGACGAGAAAATCAGAATCGTCGTCCTGATGAACGAACAATCTGACGCAACGACATTAAGCCGCGAGGCCGACCTCTTTGCCACCAAGCAAGAGCGTCGCGCCTTCGTGGTGGAAACGCTGAAGCGTCAGGCCGAAACCTCGCAAGCCGAGCTGCTCGGCCTGCTTGAGGAGATGAAGCAACACGATATGGTGGCTGACATCCAGTCGCTCTGGCTCGTGAATGCCATCAGCTGCCAAGCCACCAAAACGGCCATCAACAGCCTTGAGCAACGGGGAGGCATCAAGACCATCGCCTATCGCGAAGAAACCCAATGGATTGCCGACGGTGAGGTCAAACCCGCTGTGAAAAACGGTGACCGCAACATTGCCGAGTTTTTGTACCAAATCGACGTGCCGCCCGTTTGGGATTTGGGCTACACGGGCCAAGGCGTGCTCGTCGCCATCATCGATACAGGTGTGCGTCTCGACCATGAGGACTTGTTCGGTCGGTTTTGGGATGGCGGTAGCGAATACCCCAACCACGGCTACGATTTCTATTACAACGACAACGATCCTGATGATATTTACGGCCACGGCACCGA
>CAJOHD010000009.1 GCA_905234275.1 uncultured Bacteroidales bacterium
TTATAGGTTTTGTATAGAGCTTCGGCGAGGAGTAACGATTGGTAGTTGTCGTTAAATTTGTAGGAGATTTCTCCGCTCCCTTCGGTCGGTCGAAATGACGTTAACATTATTAGCGCCGAGTCGGCATCATGCTGCATCAGGCTGTCGATGCGCAAAAGTGTGTCGGAAAAGGCAAAAGGCAACGGCTGAGGTTCCACAACAACCTCAGACTGCCTCACACAAGAGAACAGCATCGCCGAAAACAATATCAAAAACAACCTTTTCACATCGCAAAGATATGAAAAAATTGAAAATAAGGATAATAAGGATAAAAAAGATAAGTCTTATCAGCGAAGCGTTTATCCTTTTTTTAAAGATTTGCTTTGAAATACTCCGTAATCTTTGTGATCAAATGCGCTCTATCCATGCCGTAAACATTGTGGTCGTGACCAGGATACACAAAGTAATCCATTTGTTTCTGGTTATGGATAGCGTTCTCCAAGAAACTGAGGCTGTGCTGCCAAACAACTGTCGGGTCAGTTGAGCAGTGGATAATCAAAAGCTTACCTTCAAGCTTGTCGGTCTTGTTGTCGAGAGCAGTGAGTTCGTAGCCCTCAGGATTCTCGTCAGGAGTGTCCATATAACGCTCGCCGTACATGATTTCGTAGTATTTCCAGTTGATGACCGGACCGCCTGCCACGCTCACCTTGAATGTTTCAGGATAGTTGATTTTCAATGATGTTGACATGAATCCGCCGTAGCTCCAGCCGTCTGAACCGATACGCTCTGGATCGACGTAAGGTTTGGTCTTCAGATACTCGATGCCTGTCATCTGGTCGTGCATCTCCATCTGTCCGCACTGACGGTGAATAATCTGCTCGAAAGCTTCACCACGGTCGGCTGAACCTCTGTTATCGACAGTAAACACTATAAATCCCTCTTGTGCAAGGTAGTTGAGATAGATGCCTGCTCCTGCCAACCATGAGTCGGTGATGAGCTGAGCGTGAGGACCGCCGTAAACGTAAACGATAACTGGGTATTTCACGCTTTCGTCGAAGTTGTAAGGCTTGATGATACGTGTGTAAAGAAGCTGTCCGTCTTCTGCCTTGATAGAGTCGAGCTCTGTTACACCTAAATTATAGTCTTTTAAAGGATTTTCTGCCTCATAAAGCGGAGCGAAGAACCTTCCTTGTGCATCTTGAATGTCAACGGCTCTCGGCACGTCGGTGCTGCTGTAGTTGTCGATGAAGAACTTGCCGCTTTTGCTCGGAAGCACCTTGTGTGTGCCGTGTTTCTTGGTGATTTGCACCTTCTTGCCGTCAGCGAGGTTGATTTTGTAGAAATGACGCTGCAGCGGACTCACTTCCGTTGATGTGTAGTAAGCGTTGCCGTTGCCGTCGAAGCCTTCGAAGGCTGTCACAACATAGTCGCCTTTTTCAATCTGACGTGCCTCGAGAGTCTCTGTGTTATGCAGCCAGAGGTGATAGTAGCCGTCGCGCTGTGCGAGCCACAAAAATTCGTTGGTGCTGCCTGGTAAGAAATATGCAGGTCCTTGAGGCTCAACGTATTGTTCATCTGTATCTTGGAAAATGGTCTTGATGAACTTGCCGTTCAAAGCGTTGTATTCGTTAAAGCATAGTGTGTCTTGACCGCGGTTCAAGATGCCGATATAAACCTTCTCATTATCGTTGTTCCATGTGATAGCTGTGAGGTAATGCTCTTCCGGTTTACCGGTCTTCATCACCACGTCTTTACCTTTCTTTACGTTGTAAACGTGCAGTTTCACTATATGTGAAGTCATGCCTGCCATAGGATATTTGATTGGCTTTTCAGTGGCGATACGTGTGGTGATGTCCACAAGCGGATAGTCTGTCACCATACTCTCATCCATCGAATAATATGCGAGTTTGCTACCGTCTGGCGACCAGAAAATACCTCCGTCGATGGCGAACTCGTTGCGGTGCACTGACTGTCCGGCAATCACATGCTCTGGGTTCTTTGTCAAACGAATCTGTTTCTTGCCATTGGCAATATACAAGTCGTTACCGATGGTGTAAGCCACTCTCATTGTTGCCTCGTTGAGCGTCGTGTTCTCCGCATTGTTTGGGAATGCAGTGACTTTTGTTATCGTATTATCATTGATATTCAAAATGTTAAGAGAGATAGTTTCGTCGTCTTCCGCTTTGTAAAAATAGCCCGAAACTTCACTTGTCCAATTGATGTTAGGCATACGCTGGAAGTCACCCATTTCGTTGTCTTTAGCAATGCTGTTGAGCATGTCGAGTGTCAATAGGGTGTGCGACGATTTTTCACCTGGTGTCTGATATTTCATTTCACCTTTTTCTGTGTAGATATACTTGTCAGTGTCGCCTAACCATTTGTAACTCTTGCCTTTAGGATAAACATCATAGTTATTGTATGATGCATCCACTGGTGTTAACATTTTCTTTTCCTGTGCAAATGATGTCATAACGAGCATCAATGCAATAACTGTAAATAATGACTTTTTCATCTGTTTATCTATTATCTGTTATCTGTTATCTAAATTTGGTGAATTGCTTTAGCAAACTGTTGTAACAATTCCGGCTCTTTCTCGAACGCCGTTCCAATCACAATGACATCGGCTCCGGCTTTCACTGCTTCTGCCGCCATTTCCGGTGTCTTGATGCCACCTCCGACAATCAACGGGATGTTGATCATCTGGCTCACCTTCGAAATCATGCTTGTCGATACCGGCATCAATGCGCCTGATCCCGCTTCGAGGTAGATGAGTTTCAAGCCCAGCATCTCACCTGCAATAGCGGTGCACATCGCGATGTCGTCCTTGTCGTGCGGGATAGGGGTGGTGTCGCTCATATAAGTCACCGAAGTCGCCTTACCGCTGTCGATGAGCATGTAACCCGTAGGGATGATTTCGTTGCCATAAAGTTTAAGGTAAGGTGCTGCAATAACATGGCGTCCTATCAGCATCTCAGGGTTTCTTCCGGAAATCAATGAGAGCAACAGAAATCCGTCACAATATTTGCTGATTTGCAATGAGTTACCTGGGAAAATCAATACCGGAATCTTTGAGTGTTCCTTGATAAGTTTGATACAGTGATCGAGGCTGTCGGTGACGAGCAGACTGCCGCCCACAAAGAAGAAATCGATGTCGGCAGCGTTAGCCTTCTCAACTATCGAGAGAATCTGCGCATCAGTAGGTTTGTCGGGATCGACAAGAACTGCAAGCTTTTTGCGCGTCTTATCTTGAAATTTGTCGTATATTGCCATATTAAAATTTTAATGCACGAAATTACAACTTTTTATTGAATCTGAGCGTGATATCGCCATTATTTTTTCAAAATGATCCTGAAAGTGGTTCCTTGACCTGTCACGCTGTTCTTCACGAAGATTTTTCCTTTGTGGTAATTCTCGATGATACGCTTCGCCAGCGACAGTCCGAGACCCCAGCCGCGTTTCTTGGAAGTGTAGCCGGGCTTGAAGATTTCCTTGTACATCGAGCGGGGCAGACCCTTGCCTGTGTCGCTGATGTCGATAAACACATTGCTGTCGTCTTCGGTCAGCTCCACAGTGATTTTTCCCTTGTCGGTCATTGCGTCGATAGCGTTCTTGGTGAGGTTTTCCAAAACCCAGCTGAACAAGGCGGAATTCAAAGGTATAACTATCTCTCTTACAGGCAGTTGTACGTCGAATTCAAACTTCGATGAGAATCGTCTCTGCAGATATTTCATCGTCTTGTCGACAGAAGCAACCACGTCGGTGGGTTCCAAAGTAGGTATTGAGCCTATCTTCGAGAAACGCTCCGTGATGGTGTTCAACCGGTCGATGTCGTACTCCATCTCAGCCGTCCCGACGAACGGTTTTTCCTCCATTTTCAGCAGCTCTATCCATCCCATCAGCGAGCTCAGAGGCGTACCGATTTGATGTGCTGTCTCTTTCGCCATACCTGCCCACACTTGATTCTGCTCAGAGCGGCGCACATAGCTGAAAAGAAGATATGCAAGCAGCACAAACAAACCGAAAATCAGCATTTGTACCAATGGGAAATAGCGCATCTGCAACAACAAATCCGACTGTCTGTAATAAATATAAACCTTGTTGTCGTCAAGATAATTAACCTTGATGGGATAGTTCTCCTCCTGCATCGTACGAATCTGATTCTCAACGTATTTCTGGTCTTTCATCTTGATGGAGTCGAGGTTCCCATACGCCAAAACGGTGTTGTCGATGCTGTCCATAATGATTACAGGCGCACCAACTGCATTGTCTGTCACGTCGTTGATGAAAAGCGTGAACAAATCGTCCAAAACGCCCTTCAACTCGGTGTAAATCAACGATTCTTTATAAAACAGCCACTTAGTCTTCCCGAAAAGGTCAATTTTTATCGGCTGATACACGCTGAACTCACTCATCATCTCCTCGTCGAATTTCGTCTTGTCTTTCAAATGTTCCGGTAAGTTGATGGAGAGGTCTATCTTTGCGGAATTATCAGTAATAACTACTGGAATGCTGATGTTGCTCTGTATGATGTCAAGATAGATGGAGGTGTTTTCTTCAGGTCCTGCCTCGAGGAAACTCTCGTAAGCTTTTGCCAGCAGTTGCACGCGTTTCTGCTCCTGTTCGCTTACCTCGTTGAAAAAGACCTTGGTGTAGTTCATCAGCTCGGCATGACTCTGCACCGCCTCAGCCCACATCTCAATCTGCTTCCTTTCTTGAGCTGCAAAACGATTCACCAAACGGCTCGTGTATTGTATTGAAATGCTAATTATAATGACAGCCAGCACCGTGAGTGCCAGATTCCACCATCTCTTCTGAATGTAAATGTTAGTTTTCATTCCACAAAAATACAAAATTTTTAATTAATATAAGGTGTGTAGCGAAAAATGTTGTAATTTTACACGTTTTTTCAAACGCGAAAATTTTAGTTTTATTATGGAATATAATTTTGAAGAAATCGAGAAAAAATGGCAGGAATATTGGCGTGAAAATAAGATCTATCATGTTGATATTGACCACAATAAGCCGAAGTTTTATGTGTTGGACATGTTCCCTTATCCGTCAGGCGCGGGTCTGCATGTGGGGCATCCTCTTGGATACATCGCATCAGATATCTACGCTCGTTATAAACGATTGAAAGGTTTCAACGTGCTTCACCCTATGGGCTATGATGCCTACGGACTTCCGGCTGAGCAGTATGCCATCCAGACAGGTACACATCCGGCTGTCACCACGGAGAAAAATATCAACCGCTACCGTGAACAGATGGATAAAATCGGTTTCTGCTACGATTGGGACCGCGAGGTGCGCACCAGCGACCCACATTATTATAAATGGACACAGTGGACTTTCCTCCAGCTGTTCAACTCGTTTTATTGCAACAAATGCAAGAAGGCTCAGCCGATTTCACAACTTGTTGATTATCTGAGCAAACAAGGCACTGAAGGTCTTGATGTGGCTTGCACAAAGCCGTTAAGCTTCACCGCTAAGGAATGGAATGCGATGAGCGAGCGTGAACAGCAGGAAACATTGATGAACTACCGCCTTGCATACCTCGCCGACACTATGGTGAACTGGTGCCCTGAGTTGGGTACAGTATTGGCAAACGATGAGGTTCAGGACGGACTGTCGGTTCGCGGTGGTTTTCCTGTGATTCGTAAGTCGATGAAACAGTGGCTGCTTCGTATCACTGCTTACGCTGAGCGTCTGCTCCAAGGTCTCGAAACCCTCGACTGGACCGAGTCAATAAAAGACGTGCAGCGCAACTGGATAGGTAAGTCAATGGGTGCTTCGGTTTTCTTCAAAGTTGCTGATAAAGACATTGATTTTGAGGTGTTTACAACACGTGCCGATACCTTGTTCGGTGTCACTTTCATGGTGCTTGCTCCTGAGCACGAGATGATCAAGGAGCTCACCACTGCGGCGCAACGCGCCGCAGTGGAAGACTACGTCACTTGGGCGAAAAACCGCTCAGAACGTGAACGTATGTCGGAAGTGAAGAAGGTGAGCGGCGTGTTCACAGGCTCTTACGCCGTTAACCCGTTTAACGGCACAAAAATCCCGATCTGGGTTTCAGACTATGTGTTGATGGGCTACGGCACCGGCGCCATCATGGCAGTGCCTGCTCACGATAGCCGCGACTTTGCATTTGCTCGTCATTTCAACCTCCCAATCATTCAGGTGGTGGCGAAACCAGGCGAGGAGCCGTCAGATCCTGCAACATGGACAGAATCATTCGACGCAAAAGAGGGAGTTCTTGTAAATTCGGAGTTTTTGAATGGCCTCACAGTGAAACAGGCTATCCTCCACATGATTGAAGAGCTTGAGAAACTCGGAATAGGCAAGGGTAAGACAAACTATCGTCTGCGTGACGCTATCTTCAGCCGTCAGCGTTATTGGGGCGAGCCATTCCCGATTTACTACAAGGATGGAATGCCTTACGCTATGGATGTCAATAAGTTACCTCTTGAGCTGCCTTCAATCGACGCTTACAAGCCGACCGAGACAGGCGAGCCGCCATTAGCAAGAGCTAAGAACTGGGTCACCGAGGAAGGTTATCCTATCGAAACAAATACAATGCCTGGTTTTGCTGGCTCAAGCGGTTATTATCTCCGCTATATGGACCCGCATAACGATAACGAATATTTCAGCAGAGAAGCCAACAATTACTGGCAGAATGTTGATCTCTACATCGGTGGTGCCGAGCATGCTACAGGTCACTTGATTTATAGCCGTTTCTGGAACAAGTTCTTGTTCGACCTCGGACTTGCATGCAAAGACGAGCCTTTCCAGAAAATGGTCAACCAGGGAATGATACAAGGCCGCTCAAGCATCGCCTATCGTGTCAACCTCGAGAAAATATGCGAATACGCCGTTTGGAAGCGCTTGAAAGAGAATAAGTTGGGTCTCACTTTCGTCCGTGACTACAAGGAAGGACGTCGTCGTTTCGACTTCTTCTGCCCGGAAAAAGGTCTTATCATTGAAATCAACAGAATGGGCAACCTCGAGAAAGTGGCTGAACCTTGGCGTCAATATGCCGATGAGCATGGTTACCGACTCTTGCTGGTGCCTATCGTCGATATCATCAACGACTTCGAACAGGGTACCGACTACGTGCGTCAGCGTATGAGAGATTTCTGTATGGGCAAAGACGTGCCGGCTCTCATCCAAGGTGAGGAATACAGCGGCGGTCCGGTGTTCGTTTCAAAGAATCTGCCTGACATCGAGCAGTTTAGCGACCCGATGCTGGTTGATATCAACATCGTTCATAACGACATCCTCGACATTCACGCTTTCCGCGACTGGCGCGACGACCTCAAAAATGCACGCTTCATCTGCGAAAAAGATAAAGATGGCAACAAAGTGTTCGTCTGCGACTGGCTCATCGAGAAGATGTCTAAGTCGAAGTTCAATGTTCAGAATCCTGACGACCTTGTCGCTAAATACGGTGCCGACACCTTGCGTCTCTACGAGATGTTCCTCGGCCCTCTCGAGCAGTCGAAACCATGGGATACCCAAGGAATTGAAGGAACTTTCCGTTTCCTGAAGAAATTCTGGAAACTCTACTCAGAGATAAGCGATGAGCCTGCAACAAAGGAAGAAATGAGGTCTCTGCACAAACTCATCAAGAAAGAGGAAGAAGACATAGAGCGCATCTCGTTCAACACCGTCGTCTCAGCCTTCATGATTTGTGTCAACGAACTGACCGATATGAAGTGCAACAAACGCGCTATCCTTGAGCCTCTTGCAATCATGATTTCGCCTTATGCACCGCATATCGCCGAAGAATTGTGGCATCAGATGGGTCATAACGACAGCGTTGTTAACCAGCGTTTCCCTGAGTTCGACGCATCAAACGTGGTGGAGAACACATTCCTCTATCCGGTATCGTTCAACGGCAAGAAACGTTTCGACCTCGAGCTGCCTCTCGATATGAAGCAAGACGATGTCCAGAATGCCGTGGTCAACGCTCCGGAAGCAAAGAAATGGCTCGAAGGTGTCAGCATCCGCAAAGTTATTTTCATCCCGAAAAAAATCATCAATATCGTTGTCGGATAATCAATGTAGAGACAGACGGCCGTCTGTCTCTAACAAACCAACGATAATGAACAATTGTTTATAATGAGAAAGATAATTGCGATAGCATTATTATTAATAGGTGTCACCGCCTCCGCCCAGAATCTGCAAGATCCTGAGACCGACCCTGTCATCACCAACCGCATCGCCGAGTGGCAAGACCTGAAATTCGGTTTCATGATGCATTGGGGCATGTATTCCCAGTGGGGTGTGGTCGAGTCGTGGTCGATCTGCAACGAAGACTGGATTAACCGTAATGGCGCTAATTACATTCAGTATAAAGCTGATTATCAAGCACTTAATACCACGTTTAATCCAATAAAATTCAATCCTGAAGAGTGGGCCAAGCTCGCAAAAGAAGCAGGAATGAAATACGTGGTCTTCACCACTAAGCATCACGACGGTTTCTGCATGTACGACACCAAAGAAACGACATATTCCACCGTCGATCCTTCGTGTCCATTCTCTTCAAATGAGAAAGCCGACATCACTGGTGCAATAGTTGAAGCCTTTAGAAATCAAGGCTTTTGGACAGGTCTCTACTTCTCGAAAGCCGACTGGCATCATCCTGATTACTGGGCTGAGCAGTGGGCTACTCCTGATAGAAACGTCAACTACGACCCTCAGAAATATCCTGAACGTTGGCAGAGTTTCTGCGATTTTACATACAACCAGATTCGTGAGTTGACTCACAACTATGGCGATATCGACATTTTGTGGCTCGATGGCGGTTGGGTGCGTCCGGAATACAGTCTCAACGACGAATATCGCGAATGGCTCGGCTGCAAAGGCTATGTCCAAGATATCGACATGCCTAAAATCGCAACAATGGCTCGTGAAAACAACCCCGACCTCATCATAGTCGACCGCACTGTGCACGGAAAATACGAGAACTATCAGACTCCTGAGCAGCAGGTGCCCGATACTCTGCTTCCGTTCCCTTGGGAGACATGCATGTCGATGGGTGACTCATGGTCGTATGTCGAGACAGATAACTACAAGAGTACCAATAAGATAATCCATCTTTTGGTCGATATCGTGGCTAAAGGTGGCAACTATCTGCTCAATGTGGGGCCGTCACCTGAAGGCGAACTGCCTCCAACAGCAGTCGAGCGTATGCATGAGATTGGTAACTGGATGAAAATCAACGGTGAAGCTATCTACGGAACTCGTCCTTTCTATCCTTATTGCGACGGGAAAGTACGTTTCACTCAGAAAGATGGCAAAATATATGCCATCTATATGCTTGATGAAGGCGAGACGTTGCCTAACTCAATCAAAATCAATGCAAAATTGAATAAAAACAAGGTTAAAATCCTCGGCAGCAAGGCAAAAGCCAAACTCACTAAGACTGCTGACGGATACCTTATTAATATTAATGGCGATGTCAATCTTGAACACGCCGTCGTTTTTGAATTAAAATAAAATCGAAATATGAAAGAAGAACTTAAAAGAATGGATCTTCCATACCTCATCGCTGACCCGAGTCTGGCAGAGTGGGGAAGAAAAGACATTGAAATTTCAGAACACGAGATGCCTGGTTTGATGGCACTTCGCAAGAAATACGGCGAGAGTAAGCCTCTGAAAGGCGCACGCATCAGCGGCTCGCTTCACATGACTGTTCAGACAGCATGTCTTATCGAGACCTTGAAAGCTCTCGGCGCTGAGGTGCGCTGGGCAAGCTGCAACATCTTCTCGACACAAGACCATGCAGCAGCAGGTATCGTAGCAGGCGGAACACCAGTGTTTGCTTGGAAAGGCGAGACTCTCGACGATTACTGGTGGTGCACCATGCGCGCCCTCACATTCCCTGATGGCAACGGTCCGGACCTCATCGTCGACGATGGTGGCGACGCTACCTTGTTGATTCATAAAGGCTACGAGTGCGAAAACGATCCTAAACTCCTCGAAGTTGAGCCTACCAACGCCGAAGAGAAAGCCTTGATGGGAGTCATCAAAGAGACTTATAAGATGGATCCGAAACATTGGCACAAGGTGGTTGCCAACTGGAAGGGCGTCTCAGAAGAGACAACAACAGGCGTTCACCGTCTCTATCAGATGAAAGAAGCCGGAAAATTGCTCGTCCCAGCTATCAACGTGAACGAC
This sequence comes from uncultured Bacteroidales bacterium, assembly GCA_905234275.1. Lineage (GTDB taxonomy): Bacteria > Bacteroidota > Bacteroidia > Bacteroidales > F082 > Limimorpha. The sequence goes on from CAJOHD010000009.1 coordinate 10,159, forward strand.
AGCGTCACAAAGAGCAAGTTCGACAACATGTACGGTTGCCGTGAGTCATTGGCTGACGGTATCAAACGTGCTACCGACGTGATGCTCGCTGGTAAAGTCATCGTGGTTCTCGGTTATGGTGATGTGGGTAAAGGTTGTGCTCAGTCGATGCGCTCCTACGGTGCTCGCGTGCTCGTCACTGAAATCGACCCTATCTGCGCACTGCAGGCTGCAATGGAAGGCTACGAAGTCACCACAATGGAAGAGGCTGTGAAAGAAGGTAACATCTTCGTCACCTGCACAGGCAACTGCGACGTCATCACCATCGAGCACATGCTCCAGATGAAAGATCAGGCTATCGTCTGCAACATCGGTCACTTCGACAACGAGATTCAGGTCAATGCACTTGAAAACTATAAAGGTGTTAAGAAAATCAACATCAAGCCGCAGGTCGATAAGTTTGTGAAACCTGACGGAAAAGCCATCTTCATCTTGGCAGAAGGTCGTCTCGTAAACCTCGGCTGCGCTACTGGTCACGCCAGCTTCGTGATGAGTAACTCATTCACCAACCAGACTTTGGCTCAGATGGATCTTTGGGAGAAACGCGGCAAATATCCGATTGACGTTTACTGTCTGCCGAAGTATCTTGATGAGGAAGTTGCACGTCTGCATCTCGAGAAGATAGGGGTGAAGCTCACCAAGCTCACTCAGAAACAAGCTGATTACATTGGCGTTCCGATTAACGGACCATTCAAATCAGACATTTACAGATATTAAAAAAAGCGGCTTTCAAGCCGCTTTTTTTAATTATAAATCCTCAGCGCCGTGCCGTCATACTGCGTAAAATACTGCGTCAGCGGATAGCCGGTGCCTTCAATGAGGCTGCCGTCAAGGATGGAATATTTGTAGTCAAGACAGGTGTCGACAACAAAAGGCATCTGCACTATCAGACGGTTGTTTGGACAGGCATAAGGCTCGTTGGGAGCCATGCGCTCGTAGGCTCTGAACTCGTCGACATGATACCTATATATAATAATACCATAGCTCGGCAGTGGAGCAGTGACATACATCCAGCCACCTACAGCGTTAAGCTCTTGAAACTCAATGCTATTCGGATATATCACGAAGTTGAGGCTGATCTCTGGAGAGTTTGGATTTTCAGGCTTACTGTTGCATGAAATGGCAAAAATCGCCATTGAAGCGACAAAAAAAATCATCGAAATTTTTAAAAAATGTCTCATTTCAAAATTATTTTGGTGCAAAATTAATAAATTTTTTGACAAAAAGAGGTCGAAATACGTAGTAAATATCTTTCCTAAAACCCTAAATTTTCATTTTTGTTGAAAAAAATCCGAAATTTTAAAAGATTATAAAATGTTTATTTCTAACGTGTTACAATGTTTTAACTGAAAATGTTGAAAAATATTTTTCCTAAATTAAAATTAATTGCTTGTCGGTATAAAAAAATTGTTGTAATTTTGAACCCTAAAAATGTGCACTGAAAAAAGCAAATTATTTGATAGTATAACATAAAAATTCAAGGTATGTTAAAAAAATTACTATTTTTACTCTGCATCGTGCTGACGTCGTGGTCGTTAGCGCTTGCACAACAAACAGGTCGTCTCAAGGGTGTCATTACTGACAAGGATACCGGCGAGCCTATCGCATTTGCCAATGTCGTTTTGGAAAACGGCGGTACGCAGGTGGGTGGTGCCAGTACGGACTTTGACGGTAACTACGACATCAACCCTATTCCTCCGGGAACCTACGACCTGAGAGCAACATTCGTTGGTTACAACACCGTGGTTATGACAGGCGTTGTGATTCCAGGTAACAAAATTACCTTCCAGGACATCAAGATGAGCATGCAGTCGGAAGTGCTGGATGCTGTTGAGATTGTCGATTACAAGGTGCCTTTGATTTCAAAGGACCAGACTTCAGCTGGTGCTACCATCACCGCCGAAGAAATCGCGAAGATGCCTAACCGTTCGGCAGAAGCAGTCGCTGCTACCGTTGGTGGTGTGTTCTCGTCAGACGGTGAAGTCGGTAACATGCGTGGTGCACGTTCTGAAGGTACAGTTTATTACATCGACGGTGTCCGCGTCATCGGTAGCCACTCGGTGCCTCAGTCAGCTATCGACCAAGTCGAGGTTATGCTTTCTGGTACCCCTGCTATGTACGGTGACGTTACTGGTGGTATCATCAACATGACAACTAAAGGCCCTTCAAGAACATTCGGCGCTGGTTTGGAAGTTGAACAGTCAATCGACGGCTACGGTCACACCAGAGTTGGTATCAACGCCCAAGGTCCTCTCATCAAAGGTAAGAAATCTGAGACAGCTCTCTTAGGATTCTTCATCGCAGGTGAGTTCACCCGTAACAAAGACGGCGCGATCTCAGCAATCGGTCACTATAAAGCAACCGACGAATGGTTGGATTTCATCAAGAATAATCCACTTCGCCTCGCTAGCGACGGTCAAGGTGTCTATCCTAACGGTGAGTTCACCAGAATGGGTTCAATGGAATATGTGAAGAATTCTCAGAATACCTCAAACTGGACAATCAACACCAGAGGTAACGTGAGTATCCGTACTACCGAGACTATCAACCTCACAATCGGTGGCGCTTTCATGAAACAGAAAGCTCACGGTTTCAGTCGTAATCAGGAATACTTCAACTTCGATAAGAACTATATTTCTGACTATCAGAACTGGAGTGTTTACGGACGTTTCACCCAGAGATTCCCAACCGCACCTGAGAGCACTTCTCTTATCAAGAACTTCTACTACAGCTTGCAGGTCGACTACTCAAGAGTGAACAGTTCAAACTATGACCCAGATCACAAGAAAGATATCTGGAAATATGGTTACCTCGGTAAATATTCCATCTACAAGACCCCTTCTTACACGATGGATACAGCTATCACAGTGAACGGTCATACTTATACAAACGTTTGGCACACAGCATCATGGGACTATGATACATTGGTGACATTCCAGGCATCAGACTACAACCCATTGCTCGCTAACTACACATCAATGATTTATGACTTGTATGATGATCCGGCTGGACACTATACAAACTTCGACGATATCCAGCTCAGCCAAGGTCTTCTCAACTCAGGTCAACCTTCATTCTTATATGGCCTCTATGCCCCTCCAGGAAGAATCCAGTCAAACTACGGCTATTCTGAAGCTGACCAGTTCTCAGTGAACCTCGCAACAGCTATGACAATGGGCAACCATGAAATCAAGTTCGGTCTCCAGTATGAACAGCGTAACAGCAGATCATGGAGCGTTGGTGGTAGTAGCTTGTGGTACCTCATGAGAAACCTCGCCAACTTCCATATCGATCAGTTGGATGTCAATAATCCTGAAGTCGTCAGCTACAACGGTTTCGTCGATACAGTCAAATTCTACAGAATGTACAACGCAGCCGACCAGTACCAGTTCGACAAGAACCTCCGTTCAGCCCTCGGTCTTAGCGTGACAGGCGTTGACTGGATCAACACTGACTCATACGACTTCAACGACAACTCAATCGAATACTACGACAGAGACGGTGTCATGCACAAAGCTTACCTCCAGGACGGCTTCGACATCAGCATGTTCACACCAGACGAGTTGACACAGGACGGTAACTCATACGTATCATACTACGGCTATGACTACCTTGGTAATAAACTCAAGAAACAGCCTAGCTTCGATGACTTCTTCACAGAAACAGATGAAAACGGTAACTACACACGTCCAGTAGGTTCATTCAGACCTATCTACATGGCAGGTTACATCCAGGATAAGTTCGCTTTCAAAGACCTTATCTTCAACATCGGTGTTCGTGTCGACCGTTTCGATGCTAACCAGAAAGTCTTGAAAGACCCATATATCCTCTATGATTACTATACAGTAGGCGATAAGATGAGCAACGGTAAACTCGTTCTTCCTAACGGTACATCAGTTGACGTTCCAAGCAACATCGGTAGCGACTACGCAGTGTATGTTAATAATATTAAGGATATTACTCAAATCATGGGTTATCGTTATGAGAACACTTGGTATAATGCAGACGGTGCTGAAATCAGCGACCCTACCACTTTGAACGCCGGTAGCGGTGTCACAGCATGGGTTAAGGATAAAGACCAGCAGCATGTTGATGCCAAGTCATTCAAGGATTACGATCCACAATGGACAGTGATGCCTCGTATTTCATTCTCATTCCCGATTTCAGATGACGCTCTGTTCTTCGCTCACTATGACGTTTTGACACAGCGTCCTACTAACATCCACACCAATATCTATAGTTACTACTACTTCAATGAGAACAGCAGTACTATCAACAACCCTGCTTTGAAACCATCACAGACAATCGACTATGAGCTCGGTTTCACCCAGAAGTTGACCAACTCGTCATCAATGACAATCACTGCTTACTACAAGGAGTTCCGTAACATGATTCAGATGTACCGCTACACTGGTGCTTATCCTAAGGATTACTCATCATACAGCAACTTGGACTTCGGTACTGTGAAAGGTCTTACAGCTTCATACGACTTACGTAGAACAAAGAACGTTCGTTTGCGTGCATCTTACACATTGCAGTATACCAACGCTACTGGTGCATCATCAACAACCATGAGCGCTTTGATCGCAGCTGGTGTTCCTAACTTACGTTCAACCTTCCCAATGCCTTGGGACCGTCGTCACCAGTTCAACATTTCATTGGATTACCGTTTCGCAAGCGGCAAGGACTACAATGGTCCTGTGTCAAAACGCGAGAATTCAGACAAGAAACCTATCCAATGGCTCGCCAACACTGGTCTCGCTCTTACAATGAACGGTGGTTCTGGTACTCCTTACACAGCATCAAGCAACATCAACTCACCTATCTCACAAGGTACTAACTTGTTGAAAGGTTCATACTACGGTTCACGCCTCCCATGGGCATTCCGTTTCGATATGAAGATTGACAAGGATATCGACCTTAAGCTCGGTAAGAAAGATGGTGAGAGACGTCCAGCTTACTTGAACGTTTATCTCCAGGTGCTCAACGTGCTTAACTCAAAGAATATCATTGATGTTTACTCATCAACCGGTAATCCTGATGACGATGGTTACCTTTCAGCTCCTGAGTGGCAGCGCGAAATTGCAACCCAGACAAATGCTGATTCGTATGCTGAATTGTACAGATTGTATGTTGACGATATGTACCATTACTCATCACCACGTCAGATTAGAATTGGTATGATCTTTAACTTCTAAACAGAATAATAAATACTGATAATATGAAGACTATAATTCGTTTATTAACTGTTGCATTTCTTATTGCAAGTGTAACTGAAGTAAGAGCCGAGAAGGTCCAGATGAATGGTCCTCAAACTCGGAATCTGAAACAAACCACTGCTGGATGTACACCATCTTCAACGTATGGTTGGTTGAATATCAACAACGCTAGAGTGCGTGTCAACGCCGGTGGTGATATGTGGTGGGATCTTCCGGGCGGTTCAGGCGCTAAGTATTACATCCCAGCTAACGGTTCAGCAACTTCATTGTATGCAGGATCACTTTGGATTGCAGGTATGGACATCAACAACCAGTTGAAGTGCGCTGCTATCCGTTTCCGTCAGGTCGGTAACGACTTCTGGACTGGTCCTCTTACAGTTGATGGAACAGCTTCTATCGACGCAGCAACATGTATGGAGTACGATAAAATGTACAACATCACCCGTGCTGAAGTTGACGATTTCCTCCAACACTGTGATGAAAACGGTATCCCAGCCGTTGGTTATGAGATCCCGGCTAACATCTTGAACTGGCCTGCTCACGGTGACCCGGCAAGAGGCATGAGCTACTACCTCGCTCCTTTCTATGATAGAGATGAGGACGGTACTTACGATCCTACACAAGGTGACTATCCATACTACGATATCACCAATGAACTCTGCCACACACAGACTCCTACAATGGAAGAGCTCAATGAAGGTACAGTTCACGGTTCAATCCTCTCTGACCAGGTAATTAAAGGTGACCAGACAATCTGGTGGGTGTTCAATGATAAAGGTAACTCACACACAGAAACAGGTGGTTCAGCTATCGGTATGGAAATCAGAGCTCAAGCATTTGCTTTCTCAACAAATGATGAGATCAACAACATGACTTTCTATAGCTACGAAATCATCAACCGTTCAACCTATACCTTGACAAACACATACTTCTCACCTTGGACAGACGTTGACCTTGGTTATTCAAAGGACGACTATGTAGGTTGCGACGTATCACGTGGTCTTGGTTATGGTTACAATGGTGCTCCTATCGATGGTAGCGGTCAGACAGAAGCTTACGGTGCCAACCCTCCAGCGGTCGGTGTCGACTTCTTCCAGGGTCCATACATTGATCCTGATGGTCTTGATAACCCTAAATACGATTCATTAGGAAACCAGCTTTGCGATGAGAGTATCAACGGTGTTAACTTCGGTAACGGTATCATCGATGACGAACGTTTCGGTATGCGCCGTTTCGTGTATCACGATAACACACAGTCATCAGTGAACGGTGACCCTGACGTTGCTGCTGAATACTACCTCCTCCTTAGAGGTATTTGGAAGAATGGTGCTAAGATGCAGTATGGTGGTACAGCTGTTCCAGGTGCTGCAGGTACTGTTGGTCCAGCTTGCGACTTCATGTTCCCATACGATTCTGACCCATGCAACTGGGGTACTGGTGGTATTGCTCCTAATGGTGGTTTCAACACTAACGGTTTCTACTGGAGTGAGGAAACAGGTAACAACGGTCAGCCTAACCCTGTTAACGACCGTCGTTTCATGCAGTCAGCAGGTCCTTTCACATTGAAAGCCGGTGCTGTTAACTACATCACATTCGGTGTGCCGTGGGCACGTGCTAACACAGGTAAGGCTTGGGCTTCAGTCGAACTTCTCCGTAGAGTCGATGATAAGTGCCAGTCAATGTTCGATAACTGCTTCAAAGTCCTTGACGGACCTAACGCTCCTGATTTGACAATCCGTGAACTTGACAGACAACTCATTATCTATCTGTCTAACTCGGAATCATCAAATAACGCTAATGAAGATTACATCGAAATTGATCCTAACATTCCTGATGGAGATACAATCAGTGGACAATATGTTGAATTTGACAAATACTTCCGTTTCGAAGGTTATCAGATTTATCAGCTCGCCAACGCTGAAGTCGGTCCTGATCAGTTGAATGATGAATCAAAAGCTCGTCTGATTTTCCAGTGCGATATCAAGAACAAAGTTAGCAGAATCGTCAACTTTATCTATGATGATTATATTGGATACAGTATTCCTACAATCATGGTTGAAGGTGCCGACAATGGTATTTCACACTCATTCGTTGTTACACAGGATGCATTCACAAAGAATGACGACCCGAGCTTGGTGAACCATCACACATATTACTTCATGGCAATTGCTTATGCATACAACAACTATAGAGAGTACGATCCTGAAACAACAGAAGGTCAGGGACAGAAACTGCCTTATCTCGCAGGTCGTAAAAACATCAAGTTGTATTCAGCAATCCCACACAAGATTGTGAATGGTACAATTATCAATTCAACATATGGTGACCAGCCGGTTATCAATCGTTGGACGGGTCTCGGAAACGGTGGTAATCACCTCGAGTTGACAGATGCTGACGTTACAGAACTGTTAAGCCGTCCAATAGCAAGTGCAACTAACTTGTTTGGTGAACCTAACTATCCGGTTATCTATCACCCAACATATAAGAGAGGTCGTGGTCCTATCAATGTTAAGATTGTTGACCCGTTGAACGTGAAACCTACAGATTACGCTCTGTGGTATCATGACTTCAGAAACGTTACAATCGAGCATGTTACAGGTGATCCTGCTATCGTTGGTGATCATGCCGATATGTTAGCCTTTAAGTGGACTTTGAAAGATCTTGAGACTGGCGAAATCTTTGAGTCAGATACAACATCAGAGCTTTCAAGCGAAAAGATTTTCCTTGATAGAGGTATTTCAGTTGACATTCAGCAGTGCTGGAATCTCGGCCCTATCGTTGTCGGAACATCAGGTAATGATAACAATACAACTACAGCAATTCTTTCACCTAACAACGGTGTTATAACTTCATCAGTGACATACGCCGATAGTTCGAATCGTTGGCTCAGTGGTATTAAGGATAGCGACGCTATTGCATCTAACGCATTGAACTGGATCCGTTCAGGTAAGTATGTTAACCAGGATAATGCTCAAGATAACGACTGGGATATGAAGTCAGAGTCAACTCAGATATCAAAGGCTTACGACCCTAATGAGAACTATGAGAAGATTGCTGATGGTACATGGGCTCCATATGAACTTGCTAACTACTCAAAGAACTCAGGTGCTAACAACCCTGGTCCTGCGTTGGAGCTTCTTAGCCGTAGAGACTCTATCTTCAAGAAGATCGGTTCAATCGATATCGTTCTTACAGCAGATAAGTCAAAATGGACGCGTTGCCCAGTATTTGAGATGTGTATGGATGCAAACTTGTCAGAGAACAATGCAAAACCATTCGGTCTCCGTCTGGCTCCATCAATCGACAAGAACGGTAATCCATGTGCAGCAACATACGAAGCAGCTAGAGCTTTGGGTGCAAGCGACAATGAGAATGATGGTAACTACATCAGCCCAGTTAGTATGGGATGGTTCCCAGGCTATGCTATCGATATCGAATCAGGTACTCGTATGAATATCGGTTATGGTGAAGACTCATTCTATCCTGATCTCAATGGACGTGATATGATGTTCAACCCACCAGCGGTTAAGGAAACAACAGCATTAGGATCTGCATCATATCAGCTTGTTGATCCTGTTATCTTCGACCAGATCGATGGTACTCCGGTGTTTGGTGGTAAACACTATGTGTATATCTTCCCAATGCACAAAGGACCAACTTTGGCATCACAGGTTTATGAATGCCCTGCATACGACGGTGGTAAGTATCTGTTTGACAGATTACATGCAGCCGATTCAACAGGTAATAAGGTGTTCAAGACCGCATTCTGGGGACAGCCGGCATGGGTAGGTATGCCAATGGCAGTTGAAGGTAAACAATGGTTACCTGAAGGCAACCCTGTCAAGATCTCAGTGCGTATCGCTAAACCTTATTCAACAGGTTATGGTAATATGCCACTCCAGGTTGTGACAGACGAGCTTGTCGATACAGTTAACCACGAAGGTTATCTGCCATATTACTCATTCTCAACGAAGGGATATGGTCCGACAGAAAGAGATGCAGCTAAAGGCAAATCAGACCTTGATCTCATCCAGGTCGTTCCAAACCCATATTATGCATACGACAACTACGAGTTAAACGCTCTTACACACAAAGTTAAGATCACCAATCTTCCTGACCAGTGCGTCGTGACGATTTACTCTGTAAACGGAACGAAGATTCGTCAGTTCAAGAAAGACGACTCATCGGTGACATCAATAGATTGGGATTTGACCAACCATGCTAACACACCTATCGCGAGCGGTATCTACATCATTCACGTGAAAGATAACGTTAACGGCGGTGAACATACTGTTAAGTTCTATTGCGCAATTCGTCAGGTTGACTTAAATACATTCTAATTATTTTGCGAACAAATTAAAAGTACACGATCATGAAAAAGTTATTTAAAACTATCGTAACATTAAGCTTGACAATCATTATTGGATTTACGAGCACAGAAGTATTCGCAGGTAATAAGGATAGAGCAGGTCAAGCAGGTGCAAACGAACTGTTGGTTAATCCATGGGCGGCATCATCAGGATGGGGCAATGCCGGTATGGCAAGTGTCAAAGGTGTTGACGCTATTTGGAGTAACGTGGCAGGTATCTCTTTCACGAATACTATAGATCTTGACTTTTCATATACCAACTGGCTTGCCGGTTCAGGAACAAGTGTTGTGTCATTCGGTTTGTTGGCACGCGTTTCAGAATCAGTGGTCGCTGGTTTGTCAGTCATGTCAATGAGTTTCGGTGAACTTCAGAGAACAGACACAGAACACCCGGATGGTGGTATTGGTACATTCAAGCCAAGTTTGATGAACATCAACATCGCTATTGCGAAGTCGTTCTCAAATAGTATCCACGGCGGTTTTGTTTTGAAGATCATCAGTGAGCAGATTACTGATATGAACGGTACAGGTGTCGCAATGGACGCTGGTATCCAGTATGTTACAGGTATTACCGATAATATCCACTTCGGTATCGCCTTGAAGAACATCGGACCTACCATGAAGTTCAGCGGCGACGGTTTGTCATTCAAAGTGGCTATCGATGGTATGAGTTCAGACCTCACAGTGGTGCAACGCGCCGATGAGTTCGAGCTTCCAACACAGCTGAATATTGCTGCAGCATACGATTTCAACTTTGCTAACGCAAGCCGTTTGACACTGGCATTCAACTTCAACTCAAACGCTTTCTCGAAAGACCAATTCATCTTCGGTGCTGAGGGTTCATTCCGTGACATCCTCATGCTCCGTGCCGGTTACACATTCGAGAACGGTGTCACAAAGAGTATCGAAGACGCTGACTGCACAAACGTCAACAGAGGTTTGTCACTCGGTGCTACAGTCCAGGCTCCTCTTAACAAGAAGGGTTTGAAGGTCTGTATCGACTACTCATACCGCGACACAGCTCACTGGAAAGGTACACATTCAGTCGGTGCAAGAATTTTATTCTAAAAAAAACTTGCATTTGAAAAAAAAGTTGTATCTTTGCATACAATTTTACGGAAAAAAGGGCCCTTATTTCGGTAAGGGTCTCTTTTTTACAATTTAAAAATTTAAGTTATGGCAGACGTAGAATACTTTACACAAGCTGGATTACAGAAGCTGAAGGACGAACTGGAGAATCTTTGTGTCAACGAACGTCCTAAGATTGCAGCGGCAATAGCTGAGGCGCGCGATAAGGGTGACTTGTCGGAAAACGCTGAATATGATGCGGCTAAAGAAGCTCAGCAACTTCTCGAGATGAAGATTGTGAAGCTCCAGCTTACCATTGCTAACGCACGAATCATCGATGAATCGAAGATGGACACATCTAAAGTTTTGATTCTCTCGACAGTGAAGATCAAGAACGTGAAGACAAAACAGATGATGTCATATACTATCGTTCCTGAAAAAGAGGCAAACCTCAAGGCTGGAAAAATCTCCATCACATCGCCAATAGCTAAAGGTCTCCTTGGCAAAGGCGTCGGTGAAGAAGTCGAGATCCAGGTGCCGGCAGGAAAGCTTTTGTTTGAAATTGTTGAAATAACAAGAGAATAATTATGGCTTCGATATTTTCAAGAATAGTTGCAGGTGAGATTCCTTGCTATAAAATTGCTGAAAACGATAAGTTTTTCGCATTCTTCGACATCAGTCCGCTCACGCCGGGTCACACTCTGGTGATTCCTAAGAAAGAAGAGGATTATATCTTCGACATTTCTGACGCTGACCTCGCCGAGATGATAGTCTTCGCAAAGAAGATTGCTGTCGCGATTAAGAAAGCCATCCCATGCAAGAAAGTCGGCGTGGCTGTTATCGGTCTCGAAGTGCCTCACGCTCACATCCACCTCGTGCCTATGCAGAGAGAGGGCGACCTCGACTTCCGTCGCGAGAAGATGCATCCGACAGAGGAGCAGTTCAAGGAATGGCAGAAAAAAATCGTTGAGAATCTGTAAAGATGAGCGAGTCTTATACAATGGTTGCCAAGACTATTGCGGGGCTGGAAAACGTCCTCGCCGAGGAATTGACAGCCTTGGGTGCTGAAAATGTGCAGGTTTTGAACCGTGCCGTGAGCTTTGAAGGCGACAAGGCGATGATGTACAAGGCAAATTATTGCTGCCGCACAGCATTGCGTATCCTGAAGCCTGTCACGAGCTTCGTGGCGCGTAATGAGTTGGCGTTGTATAACAACATCTTCAAAATCAAATGGCATGAGATTTTCAACATCAATGAGACTTTTGCGATAGATGCTGTCACTAGCGGTAACTATTTCACTCATTCTCAATATGCGGCGTTGAAGGTGAAAGACGCCATCGCTGACGAGTTCCGCGAGCATTTCGGAGCGCGTCCGTCGGTGGATGTCGAGAACCCTGATTTGAGAATCAATGTGCACATTGAGAATGAGAAAGTTACGCTATCATTTGACAGTTCAGGAGAATCGTTGCACAAGAGAGGCTACAGAAAGAGCGTCGATAAGGCCCCGATGAGCGAGGTCTTGGCAGCAGGCTTGATCAAGCTGACCGGCTGGAAGTGCGACTGTAACTTCGTCGACTGCATGTGCGGCTCAGGCACTATCCCGATTGAGGCTGCGATGCTGGCAATGGGCATACCGGCAGGATTCTTTAGAAAGAAATGGGGCTTCATGACATGGCACGACTTCGATAAGGATTTGTGGCAGAACGTGTTGTTGGATGCAGGCGCGGAGATGGAAGAGTTTGACTATGAGATACTTGCATCAGACCATTCAGCCAAGGCGGTGGAGATAGCAAGGGCAAATATTGAAAACGCACATCTGCATCACGACATAAAACTTAGCAAACAAGACATGTTCACCATGGTACCACCAGAAGGCGGCGGAATTATGATCATCAACCCGCCATACGGTGAACGTCTGGAAGAGAAAGACCTTATAAATCTATATAAAGGCATCGGCGACGCTTTGAAGAAGAATTTCAAAGGCTTCGAGGCGTGGGTTATCAGCTCGAACAAAGACGCGCTGAAACTTATAGGACTGAAACCATCAAAGAAAATTGACATTTATAACGGACCTTTGGAGTGCAAGTTTGAGAAATTTGAGATTTTTGAAGGGTCATATAAAGACAAAAAAATCAAAGAAAATAGTCTTTAGTCTTTAGTCGCTAGTCTTTAGTTTACGATAAAAAATACTAAGAACTAACGACTAAAGACTAAAGACTGAAAAAAAACATTTTTTTCTTGTATTTCTAAAAATCGCTTTTTAATTTTGCATTTCTTATTAGCAAAATTGAAAAGTATGTACAAAATAACCAAACATCCTATTCTGGACATCGCCGAGGGCGAGTCAGTAGAGTTTATTTATGATGGCAAGAAAGTGGTTGGCAAGAAAGGCTACACCATCGCTGCCGCTTTGCATCAGGCTGGTTTTCCGGTTCACAGCCATAGTTTAGACGGACGTAATAGAAGCTTGAATTGCGGCATCGGAAAATGCGGTGCATGCGAGATGCTTGTGGACGGTAAGATCCGCCGTATCTGTATCACTTTGGTTGATGGAGTGAAGGAAGTGAAACCTATAAACAACGAGGCTAACGTGCTTCCTGACGCTAAAGAGCTTCAGCCGCGCGAGGTAAAGGTTTACAAGACGCAGGTCGCTATTATCGGAGCTGGTCCGGCAGGTTTGGCTTGCCGCGAACAGCTGAATAAGCTGGGTATCAGCAATGTTGTTGTTGACAGCAACGCTAAGATTGGCGGTCAGTTTAACATGCAGACACACCAGTTTTTCTTCTTCGAGAAAGAGCAGAAATTCGGTGGAATGCGTGGTTTTGACATCGCTAAGACTCTGGCTGGCGACAACCACGAAGGCATCTTGTTGAATAATGTAGTTTGGGATTTGCTTGAAGGCAAACGCATCGCTATCAAGAACATAGTGACAGGTGAGGTGGCGTATGTCGACGCTGATCATCTTGTCGTTGCGACAGGTGCCGTGCCGTTCATGCCTACATTTGAAAACGACGACCTTCCAGGCGTTTACACCGCTGCTGTGTTCCAGAAGATGATGAATCAGGAGCATACGTTGCTTGGTAAGAAGGTTCTGACGGTAGGTGCAGGAAACATTGGTTATTTGACATCATATCAAGGAATGCAGGCTGGCGCAACAATCAAGGCTATCATCGAGGGTATGGATCATGAAGGCGGCTTCCCGGTGCAGGCTAACCGCGTGCGCAGACTCGGCATCCCGATCATGACATCGCATATCCTGTTGAAGGCTATCCCTAACAAAGATCATACTGGCATCGTGGGAGCAGTCATCGCTAAATGCGAGAACTTCAAGCCGATTCCGGGAACAGAACAAGTTATCGATGATATCGATATCATCAACATCTGCACGGGTTTGATCCCTGACAGCCAGTTGCTTGTGAAGGGACGTGAGGTGTTTGGCTTGAACACTTACGGTGCAGGTGATGCAATCCGTATCGGCGAAGGCACAAGTGCTGTGTTGAGAGGCAAGCAGGTTGCTTTTGAGGTGGCACAGAACATGGGATTGAGATTCAATTACGATGAATATCTTGAGATTTCAAAGCAGTATATAGAGTCACAGCAGCACCCTGTAAGAGTGTTGAAAGAGCCTAACAAGCCGACAGCTGAAAGAATGGTGGCGAAACCTTTCGTCATCGCTGACTGTGTTTACGGATTCGCTTGCAACCCGTGCTCGTTCTCATGTCCACAGGGCGCTATCACGAAGTCGAGCACAAACACCGTGCCTGTCATCGATTACGACAAGTGCATCGGCTGTATGAACTGCGTGAACCACTGCCCAGGCTTGGCAATATTCGGCTACGACATGAAGAAGAACACACTGTTCCTGCCTGTTGAATATGAAGTAAACGAAGGCGTCGAGGTGTTCTTGGTTGACGATAACGGCAAGAAAGTGGGAGAGGGCGTTGTGGAGAAGGTTTTGAAGAAGAACAACAAGACCAACGTGGCGCGTGTCATCGCAAAAGATATTGATAAGAGTAAACTGGTCGAGGCTCGTGGCTTCATCGTCAAGGAAAACTATCCGAAACCGATAGAATTCAAGCCATTGAAGGAAGTGGAATCAGAGACATACGTCTGCCACTGCGAAGATATCAAGTTAGACAAAGTTTTGAGTGTCATCGGTGACCGCAAGACCATCTCTGTCGACGAGTTGAAGCACATCACACGTATGGGTATGGGTCCATGCCGCGGAAAGAGATGTATTCCACGTGCACGTCAGATTTTGCGCACTTACGGCATCGAGTTGGTTGGCGATGCAACACCGCGTGCTCCGCTTTCAAATCAGGTGAGTTTGGATGACTTGTACAACCCGAAGACCAAGGAAACATTCGTGTTCCCGAAGATGAACGACGTGAAGAAGGAGAAGGTTGAGGTGTTCATTGCTGGTGGTGGTATCGCTGGTAGCGCTTTGTTCCGTTACTTCTCGGAAGCCGGCAAGAAGCCTGTGATGATCAACTACAGCCGTGGTGCTTCATGGCGTTGCATCGGAGGCGGCCGTCCGGCGTTCTCGAATCCGGACATCGCCGATATCGCCGTGCACAACCACGAGATTTTCAAGAACATGCAGAAGGAGCACAACATCAACTACCACCTGACACATTACGTCAACTTGGTGCATGATGAGGCTACCTACAAGTCGCTCGACGCCTCACGCGCATGGAGCGATGCTTATATGATTGACCGCAAAGACTTCAAGAAAGAGATTTCGCCGTTATGGGACGACAAAAAAGACACCTACAGCCATGCTTTGATCACGCGTGACTGCTGGCAGGCGACACCTGGCCGCGTCATCGACTACATCAGAGGTATCGGTGTGCAGAATGGCGGCCGTTACTTCGAGGACTGCGAGTTGCTGCATGTCCAGAAAGTCGGCGGACATTATGTCACTTTGGTGCGCACACACGAAGGCGCCTACGTTGAATACACCTGCGATCACTTCGTCAACGCGATGGGCTGGGGCGCTGAGAAGTTCAACGACATGCTCGGATTGGACACCGGTTTGTATCCTGTCAAACATCAGGCGTTCATCACACGCCGTCTGCCGATGATGGGACCAAACGGAGGTCCGTTGGACATGATTATCGACCGTCGTCACTACAAAGGTTTCAGCGCTGTTTACGGGCAGCAGTGGGCGCATACAGGTCAGATCATCGGTTGCGCAAGCCCTGACACCGACGCTTACGAGGCACGTCAGAACATCAAGTACAACAGCAAGGAGTTCTTGGAGATCGTCTCAGAGGTCTTCGCAGAGTGGATCCCTAACCTCGGTGAGGTGAGCTTCCTGGCATGCTGGGCAGGTCGTTACACCGAGCCGCGTTACATCGTCGACCCGGAGGTCGGTCTGTTGACAGGTCTGCGTGGCCATGGCTTCATGCTCGGTCAGTATCTGGCTAAGATTTATGTTGACAAATATCTCGGCAAGCCTGTTCCAGGTTACATGGAAGACCTTAAGATTACAGGTAAGGGCTTGAGCGAGAATGCGTTTAAATAGTATATGAAAAGGATATTTCTCGCTGTCTGTCTTGTTGCATTAACAATTCTTATGATGAATTGTCATAATAGGGGCTTTGTATACCTTAATAAAGGTGCATTCAAGATTGACGGCGAGAAATTCTTTCCTTTAATGGTAAATTATCGCGTGGATTATCGCGAGATAGGTGATGATATTGTGGCATCACCTACCATTTATTATGAGAATGTGAATGCCTATGAATCGGATGACAAAGCTGAACTGTTAAAACAGATGGCAGCTCATTTCGAACTTATCAAATCATTGGGTTTCAATTCTTTGAGGATAATGGCTGATGTTATAAGGGAGAACGAAAACGGTAAGTATTATCATACCCCTGGAGGCGATTTCTATCTTCAAGGCAAGACTGAAAAGTTTATCGAAAGTATCAATGATGTGGTTTTGTTGGCGGATTCATACGGTTTGAAGGTGATGCTTCTTCTGAAGCCTGCGATGGATGAGGAGCTGGAGAATCTCAACATAGCTATCTTTAAGCGTTTTGCTGACAATCCTACAATTTTCGCTTTCGATTTGATGAATGAGCCATTATATTTCGACACCGATCCGAATCGTACGAAAGAAGACGCAGTCGCTATTGTCAAAAAATGGAAGAAATTGGCACGGGAATATGCTCCAAAGCATCTTATTACAATAGGTTTTTCAGAACCGTTGGAGGTTTTTGAATGGGATCCGTCAATGTTGCCGGTTGATTTCGTGCAAATTCATACCTATAGCCCGTTAAGAATTCCTAATGAAATCTGGTGGTACAGTCATTATGTGGGTAAGCCATGGATGATTGGCGAGACATCGCTTCCAGCTGATAATGACGAGGTTAGCTATGACCTTCAGGCACGTTTTGTGGAACAGGCTTATCAGTATACCATTGATTGCGGAGGCATTGGCTTCGGCTGGTGGGAGTTTCAGGATTATATCAATGCCGATATGAATTTTGAGGCAAACTATCCGGGATTGCTTAATCATGAAGGTATTACGGTGACGAAAAGCGGCCGAGAAGTCATTGGGACGCTGAAACCTGCTGCATATGAGTTTGTAAAACTTCTTTGCTTAAAGCCCCAAAGTCCAGTGAGACCTGATAATTACTTCAATATGCTTGGTTATGAAAATTTTGTCATACGAGGTAGGATAATGTGCGACAAAAAGCCTGTTGAAGGAGCTGTTATTAGAGGTTGGAACGCTAATTGGCATATCGGAATGAACACTTATTCTGATGAAAACGGCAATTTTACACTTTACAGCAATGATAAAAACGTTCATTTTGAGATATCAGCGCCTGGCTTGTCGAAAGCGAAGTTTGACAACTACGAGTTGACATATCAAAGTGTGGATGGCGGTGAATGTGACTTCTCAAACCTGCAAAACGTTGACCTGGAATATCAAAAGATTTCTTATTTCCCGTTTTTGGCAAACGACACAATGCTATTTGAATTCAAGCCAGGAAGGTTCGACAGGGCTCAATTTGAAGCCGATATGGGCGTGATAGAACTAAAGAAAATCAAATAAATAACTTTTTTGTCATTAATTCGTGGAGTTTCATTGCTGGTATAGCAAGAATCAAAACTTCAATTATAAATGCAATAGCAAGTCCTAGATTTACAAGGGCATTATTATAATTTCCTGCCAAATAAACAAATTGCCAACGGAAAAGTCCATGCGTGGCGAATAAAACCATCGAATATTTCCCAAAAACCGATAGTGTGTTTTTAATGATTTGTAATCTTAATTTTTTGTTAATCAATAATATTGTAATGTAAATGACAATATAAGTTATGCTGATGAAAGTTAATGGATAGAACGATAGGTAGAAATTCCCCAGTATAAAGGCGACCAAAGCTAAAATGAAATACCAGATATTTCCTTCAAGTTTCTTGTTCTTAGCAAGAATAATGCCGAGGCAAAATTCGGGGAAATGACCAATGGCATTTTGCATAAGATAAACGTCTTTTGGCATATCTATAGCATAAATACTCAAATATATGGCAGCATAAGATATGATAGAAATTGTTAGAAATGCTTTGAAACCGTATTTTACGATGATTTTGAAAAGCAGGGGAAAGAAAATATACAGTTGAACAATAAGCCCGAAGAACCACCATGGACCGTCCAAACTCATGCCTTCGTTGGGGATAAAAGTATGGATGAACAATAGTTTATAAAGCATACTTATAAGTTCGGTGCGAGTTGGCAAAGAATAGTAAAGCGAAATTCTTGTAAAAAAGAAATATATGAAAGAAAGAAGTAAAAGGGGATATATTTTTTTGAGTCGGTTAGCAATGAAATTGCTCCAAGACACAGGCATATTCATAAAGGATTTTGCCAATCCGTATCCACTTAGAAATATGAAAACCTCAACACCATAATGACCAAGATAACTGAATATGATATTTATGAACTCTTGAGGTGAATCGGCGAGACTACTGAAAAAAGCGTGGATGTTGCCGCTGCTAAAGCTGAACTCGTTTTCTTTACCATTCAGGGTATTCATCCAATGAAACAGGTTATGAAGCATGATGCAAAGAATCGCGACTCCTTTGATGATTTGTGTCTGATTCTTTGAAAGTGAATCTGTATAGATGGTGTTAGTCATACTTGTATCGGTGTAATATGTGCAAAAATAACTAAAAAACAGAAGCGTTTTGATATTTTTTGTAATTTTGTAAAAAAATTTGCAATGAGTAATAAGAAAATAACATTATTGTGGTTGCAGCCGTATTTGGTATGTATGATTGCTTTGGTGTGCTTTGTCTTTTTGCTGAAACTCGCTCAGGGATTTGTTCAGTACGATGGTAATGCAATATTGTTTACAACTGTCTTGAAATCTATAGTTGATGCGGTTGTTGCTACAGGCTTTATCTCGCTTTTTCTGATTCCGATATATGTTTTGCTAAGAATATTTTCTGAAAAACTCTCGGTGATTGTAACTTCTTTTTTATGCGCTTTTCTTCTCCTTCTGGAAGTTTCACTTACCATATTCACTCAGAAAAGCGGCGCTTTGATGGATAATGAGGTTTTTATACGACCTCTTAACGAGATGATAGAAGCCATGCAGAGCGGTGTTTCCAATCTGTGGCTTATACTTGTCGGATTTGTCGCTTTTATAGTGGTATATTGCTGGTTGATGAGTTTTTTTGTAAGAAGATTGAAATCCAGTAGATTTTTGGCGATAACAGCTATAGCTTATATCGTTTTGACTTCTTCGTTTATCTGGATTATACCGAAGTTGGAAGATACGACGAATCCTAATGTCAAGAATTTTGTCACCGACAAAACCTGGTTTTTAATAAGGTCGACGATGTTTTCCGATGGATTGTCGGAAGTGGAGATTGGGTTTGACGCGACTTTAATTGAAGAATATGAGGCGATGCATCCGGAGCGCAAATATCCTGATTTGCGGTATCCGATGGAGTTTGTAGACAACACCAAAGACAACCTTTCGCAGTTCTTCATTGATTCTCACACCAAGCCAAATATAGTTTTTGTCATTGTTGAATCGATGGGAGCCGAATGGATGGGGACAAATAGTACCGTTTTGCCATTGATGCCGTTTGTCGATTCTCTTGCGGCGAAATCGCTTTATTGGAAGAACTGTCTGTCTACTACACCTCGTAGTTTCGGAGTGGTGCCGTCGCTAACTGGCTCGGTGCCATGTGGTATAAGAGGCTACCAGTTTGGAAATATGCCCAAAACCAATTCTCTTATCGGCATCTTGAAATCAAATGACTATGAGACGAATGCTTTCTATTCAGGACAGTTTTATTTTGATTGTGTAGCCGAATATCTAATTTCCCAAAAAATTGATTATATGTCTGATTTCTACAAGGATTATGAAAATGATACCGATAAAAATAAGGGTTGTTTTTGGGGCTATCACGATGAATTTATGTTTGAGAAATCGATAAAGGTTTTGGAAGGCAAAAAATCACCAATGTTGAATGTGTTTATAACCATTTCAACTCATGATGATGTTGATGAGAGTAATCCGATTTTTGCCAATGCGATAGAAAAAACGAAGTCGATAGTTGAAGAGACGCGCAAGGAGAAAAGGGTTTTGGATAGCGAGTATAAAAAGGCAATACCATTTGTTTACACAGATGATTGTTTGAGGAAATTCTTTGCCGATTATTCAAAACGCGATGACTTTGATAATACTATTTTTATAGTAACAGGAGATCATGCTAGCGGATACTTCATGAGATCGGATATTTCGCGCTATCACGTGCCGCTTATTATATATTCGCCGATGCTTAAGGAATCGAAAACATTTAAAAACGTTGTGACACATAACGATGTAGTGCCGTCACTTGTTGCTATGTTGAAGAATAAATATCATATTGAGACTCCTGAAAAAGTGAGCTGGGCAGGAAATTATCTCGGTATTGATGAGGAAGAGTCGGCATCGGAGATGCTCTTTGTGGAATATGCCAAAGGCGTTACAAAAATGTTGTCAAACGGCTATATCTATGTGAAAAATGACGACAAGACTTATAAAATCAGTGAAGACATGGGGATTTATGATGCTTCAGATGATTTTTATCATGAAATCATTAAGAAGAAATATGATATTTACAAATATGTGAATGACTATGTTTATCTTGACGACAGGCTTGTATCTGATAAGCTTTTAAATAATGATGTGTATCAGGATATAAGTAAGTATGACCATGCTGACATTATTGAATGTCATACATCTACAGACAAGCATTGGGTGAATTATTATTTGATGCCGAAGACTGAAATCGCTGGCGAGTGGAATAAAATAAAGATTAGTTTATCGGCTGATGTCTCATTCCTGGATGAGATTGAAGCAGATCAATACATGGATTTGTATTTCTATTGCTCAGGCGATAATCATCATTATCCTGATTATTATACCGATAAAATTGTGAAGTTTTTTCCAGTTGATAAAATAGAGGTTGGCGATTGGTACAAACTTAATGTGAATAAGGAATTTGTTGTGAAAGATGCGACAAATCTGAAATGTTGCATCTATACTTATTATTCAAAATGGATGGAGAGCAACAGGGCTTTATTCAAAAATATCAAGGTTGTGATTTCAGGTGTAGGCAATTGAAAAAACTATTTTGCCCTTGCATAATCATCATATTCAAACGACACATCCAACGATTTGATGTGAATCGGTGAATCAGTTGGGTTGTAGAGGAAGATGCGGAACTCGTTGGCATCAAAGAAGGTGGAGTCTATAGGCAGCACTGAAGTAGTGAAGTCCCACATGCCGGTCGCATCAGTCATGTCGTTCAACGGCAGATTGCTGAAATGTGTCTTCGCACCGTTTTTGTACAGCTCCATAACTATCGCTGACGCGGCCGAGTTTTCTTCCTTCCAGATCCTCGATGAGATATAAACCTTTTCGCAATTACTGTCGATGTCGGCAGGTCTGCCCTTGATGGTCAGTCCGTAAGGCATTGCAGAACACACTGTCAACGAGTCAAAACCGAGGTCTTTCCTATAATGGTTTTTAGGGATGTCGTAAGCAATGTTTTCCACATAAATGTCAGGATAATAATTGCTGACAGCTTGTGCGACGTGGTTTGCTATTGTGCGTCGTCCCATCTCGGAATAATGCTCGGTTGTCCAGTTTTTGTCAATAAACAGACCGTTTCTGACATCACCAATATTGTCGACTACGGTAACATTTTCAATATTTCCGTATCTGTTCAACAGATAATCGCGATTTTGTCTGATAATATAAAGGATATCGCTCCCGACAAGCTCGTTGGCGCGGTCAACATTCTCAGCCAAAAGATTAAAAATGAGATGCCAACCACGTTCTTTCGCAAGCTTGACGATATTGTCGAAATCCTTGATTCGCGGGTTGTTTTCGTGAATCTGGAATCCATACGTCTTGATGTAATGGCAAGCGAGTTCTGTCAGAGGCTGGTTCCATTTCCCATCAAGGATAACACCCTGATGTGCATTGGCGTAATCCCAGTCATCAACATTATCATATTTAAACGGATATGGAAAAGTGATTTTATCGTGTTTTCGGTGCCATTCTCGCGCATCGCCTCGTTCGTCAATGGATTTTATGTCGTATGCCTTAAAAGCTAGCATAAAACGATTGAAAAACGGCGGATAGTCCTTTAAAAGGACTAACTGTTTTTGAACAGCTGTCTCAAGATCGGATTCTATCCATCCATAGCCGAAAGAACGCAGATTCATGGTGACAATCACAGTCTTGACAGGCGAATCTTCAGGAATGTTTTCCAAGAGATAGTAATAAACCTCGGCATGAGACGCGTCTTTGGTCATGTCGCCGCATCTCAAGCCAGGAAAATGGTCGAAAATGAAATCACTGATTTTCCGTTGGTCTTTGTCTTTCCACGAAAAAGTGTGGTTTGATGACTCGCCAGTATAAACCACCACGCAGCTGTCGTTGGTTACCTGCCATGCCAGCTCAACCTCGTCGGAATGCTTCAGAAGGTCGTCTTTGAAGAAAAACTTTCCGTAAATCCAATTCATCAGAACCAGAAGAGCGGCGAGCAGGGCGAATTTATATATCAGTTTCTTCATGGCGTCAGAATTGGAAATAGATAAATGGGAAATTGTTGACACTTGAGCATGCTATTATCATGAAAACCAGCACGAAATAGATTGCCCAACGGACTACGGCAGGACGGTTGTCGCACCATCTGTCGAAACGTGAGTTGTAAAGCAACACATCGATAAGGATAAACAATCCGAGGTAAACCCAGATGTTGTTCGCGACATTGAGATGCTCGCCTGTGTTGAAATTGTTGACCAACGAGGTGAATAAATCGCTTATATTTGCGAAGCTGGTTGCGCGGAACAGCGACCAGAACAGCGTCACGAGTATGAAAGTCTTGGCGATTTTGAATGCGTCGACGACGATTTTCTCGAGTTTTCCTCTGTTATCCTTTTCAGGAAGATGGTTGAGGATGGCTTTCTCAATGATATGCAAAAGTCCGTGTGCGGCACCCCAGATGAGGAAGTTCCACGCCGCGCCATGCCAGATACCGCTCAAAACGAACACCACCATGATGTTGAAAGCCCAACGCCCGAACTTCACACGGCTGCCGCCTAACGGGAAATAGACATAGTCGCGGAACCATGTCGAGAGTGAGATATGCCAGCGATGCCAGAACTCAGCGATGCTCTTTGTCAGATAAGGCGTGTTGAAGTTGTCGGTGATTTCAAATCCCATCAATTTGGCGCTGCCCAACGCGATTGTCGAGTAGCCGAAGAAGTCGCCGTAGATCTGGAATGAATAGAAAAACATTCCGAGTATGATGTCCCAAGAGTTGTATTTGTTGGGATCTGCATAAATCATATCGACATAGGCACCGACGTTGTCGGCAACCACCATCTTGATGAAAAGTCCGAAGATTATCAGTCGGAAACCCTTGGAGATATTGTCGTATTCGTATTTTTTCTCTTCACGAAGCTGGCGCAGAAGGTTGCCCGGGCGCTCGATAGGACCCGTCACGAGCTGTGGGAAAAACATCACGTAAAGTGAGTAAATCCCGAAGTTTCGCTCGGCTTTCTGGTTGCCGCGGTACACCTCAATCACATAACTCATGCTCTGGAATGTGTGAAACGACAAGCCTATCGGCAGAATCAGGTCGACGGTGGTGTTGAGGTTGATATTCAACGATTGGCACAACGCCACAAGGTTGTCGTTGACAAATCCCAAGTATTTGAAGATGAAAAGCACAAGACATGTTGAGACGATGCTTATCACCAAAAACCGCTTCTTAAGTTTATGATTGTCAGCGTATTTCTCCATCAAAATACCAGCCGAATAATCGACGATTATCGTGATGAGAAGTATCAGGATGTACTTCGGGACGAACCACATATAGAACGTGCAGCTGGCGACGAGGAGCATCATCCAGCGGAACCGGTGTGGCAGCAAGTAGAATAGCATCACCACAATAGGCAGAAAAATCACATATTCTATAGAGTTGAAGAGCACGCTTTTAATTTTTTGCAAAAATATCAAAAATTATCATAAATAGCTTAAAATTTCGTATTTTTGCAATCTAATTTTAACAATTATCATTCGATGAAGGAAGATTTCGTAGAAGAATTGCGCTGGCGCGGTATGTTGAACAACATGACCCCAGGCACAGAAGAACAATTGAAGAAAGAAATGACCACGGCGTACCTCGGCATCGACCCGACCGCCGACTCACTCCATATCGGACACCTCTGCGGCATCATGATGCTGCGTCATTTCCAGGCTGCCGGCCACAAGCCGTTGGCATTGCTCGGTGGTGCTACAGGTATGATCGGCGACCCGTCAGGAAAGTCAGCTGAGCGTAACTTGTTGAACGACGAGACATTGCAGCATAACCAGGCTTGCATCAAGAAACAGCTCGCCAAGTTCCTCGATTTCGACAGCGACGCCCCGAACCGTGCAGAGCTCGTCAACAACTACGACTGGATGAAAGACTACACTTTCCTGCATTTCATCCGTGACATCGGCAAGCACATCACTGTCAACTACATGATGGCAAAGGACTCGGTGAAGAAACGTTTCAACGGCGAAGGCGAAGGCATGTCGTTCACGGAGTTCAGCTACCAGCTCGTGCAGGGCTACGATTTCCTCTATCTCTTTGAGCATAAGAACTGCAAACTGCAGATGGGCGGCTCAGACCAGTGGGGTAATATCACCACAGGTACAGAGCTCATCCGTCGTAAACTCGGCGCTGACAAAGAGGCTTTCGCATTGACATGCAACCTCATCACCAAAGCTGACGGCGGCAAGTTCGGTAAGACAGAAAAAGGTAACATCTGGCTCGACCCTGAGAAGACCTCACCATACGCATTCTACCAGTTCTGGATGAACTGCACCGACGAGGACGCAGCTCGTTACATCAAGATTTTCACCTTGTTGAAGAAAGATGAAATCGATGCTTTGATAGCCAGACATACAGCAGAGCCACATCTCCGCGAGCTTCAGCGCACACTGGCACGTGAACTGACACTGGTCGTCCACTCGAAGGAAGACCTCGAGATGGCTGAAGAAGCCACACAGATCCTCTTCGGAAAAGGCACAGCCGAGGCATTGCGTAAGTTCGATGAAGCTACATTGTTGAGCATCTTCGACGGCGTGCCGCAGGCTAACTTCTCAAAGGACGTATTAAGCGCTGGTGTCGGCATCGTTGACTTCCTCGTGCAGACAGGAGTGTTCCCGTCAAAGGGCGAGGCTCGTAAGATGGTGCAGGGTAACGGCGTGTCGGTCAACAAAGACAAGGTGACCGAACAGAAGACCGTCGGCACCGACGACCTCCTCAACGGCAAATACATCCTCGTGCAGAAAGGCAAGAAGAATTATTATTTAATTGTTTGCGCATAATGTACTGGGTATTCTTGGTTCCTACGTTGTTTCTCGTCCTGTTGGCGTTTGCGGCGATAGGAATCAAGGCTCTTGTGAAGAAAAACGGCAAATTCGAGCGGAAATGCGCCCATTCGCTCGACCCCGATGCGAAATGCGTGTGCGGCGGTGACGAAACTCAATGTCCCCACCATTCTGAATGAATAACACCGTCTTCAACAAATATAAAATACGCCTCGACACCTTGATCTTCAAGCAGTTTCGAGGCTTTTCCTTTGCCTACGAGCATGCAGATTGTTGCCAGGCAATCTGCCCATGAAGCGTTGTCAGCTATCACGGTGGCACTCAAAAGATTCTGTTCAACCGGATATCCAGTCCTCGGGTCGATGCTGTGCGAATATCTGACACCGTCTTTTTCAATGTATTTTCTGTAGTTTCCTGAAGTTACAATTCCTTTATCTTTAAGCTGAATCTTAATTTGCACCGAGCGTTCTGAATCAAAATTCTCAGCAGGCTTCTCAATGCCGATAGTCCAGAGCTCGCCATTTGGCTTGGTGCCTTTTGCAAAAATTTCGCCCCCGACATCAACTAAATAGTTATAAATTCCTTTTGTTTCCAAGAAAGTGCCGATAATATCGGTGGTGTAACCTTGCGCTACGGCGTTGAAATCGAGTGTCATGTTGGGATTCGCTTTCACGACTTTGTCATCAACGATCTCAATCTTGCGATAATCAACGAGTTGGCGAATGGAATCGACCATTTCGGGAGTCATTTCAAGCTCTTTTTTATAATGGAAGCCCCATGCCGAGACTAATGGACCAATGGTGGCATCAAAAGCACCATCGGAAAACTCCGAAGCCTTCCGCGCCCATTCGAAATTATCCTTAAATATCTGATTTACAACGACATCTTCATTGCGGTTCACTTTCCTGATTATGGAATTCTCGTTCCAAAGTGACACCGAATTGTCAACTTCTCTGAAGATAGAATCAAAAGCAGCTTCAAAAGTCCTGCCTTCCTCATCATAATATGTTATCGAGAAATACGACCCTTGTGTGATGCCTGAATAGCTGATTTTCTGCGGTTTATGGGCGCAGGAAACAAGGACAAATGCCAATAAAACTAATGCTATTCTTTTCATTTTCTTGGATGTGACCTAATTACCTTATATCCAATAAGTTGGTCATAATTTTGTGTCGGGTCGAACAGATATACAAAAATATGGTACATGTTCGTTGTCTCCCAGAAATCTCCGTTGATTGGCGCCACCGATGTGATGCCGCTGGCGTTGTCTTTCACGGCATACATATAGTCGTAATAGCCTTGCTTTAAAAACAAAGTATTCGTATATCCGCGTCGGTTGGGATCGTATTCCATCTTGGCGTTGTCATCCATGCGCCAGTCGGTGATGGCTCCGATGATATAAACGTCTTTACCAATCATGTATTGAGGCCATTTCAGGAAGAAATTCACAGGAGAATAATCGGCTTCAATGGTGGCATCTAGGTTATCTTTTTCGAGATAAATACATTTTTCACCAAACAAATCCTCGTCCAAAATATAGTTGTTGACATTGCGAATCTCGTCATCGTGAAGCGTCACTACGTAGCCGTTTTCTTCAAGATAAACGCTTTTTGTCCTCTCCGGACGGTTGTCGAAATTACTTGTGTTAATCCTAAGATATTGATTACCAGATTCGAAGACCAATTTATCGTTGTTGATATATGATAATTTTTCAGGTAAGATGTAAGTCGGTTTCAACCCAAAAACAGCATTATCCCAGCGTCCGTTTTGCTGTATTGTAACGTTGGAATACTGGTCGGCGCGACTGTTAAACAGGTCGGGATAAACAATGTCGAGGTCGATTTCCTGTTTGTTCTGACCAAGATTCAAATCATAAGGATAACGAGGCATTTTTGTAGCTATAACTGCTTGCTCGTCAACGACATAAAACCTGCGGGTGAAATACACATCGTTTAAATCCTCGCCCGTAACCAAAAGAATATAATTGCCGGAAAGCTTAGGCATCATGTCTTCGGTAGGGAAAAGGAGGTCGTAATGCACATAATTCACATAAGTATTGAGCGAAAAAGTGAAGTTGTCGATGTCGTTCTGGAAGAAGCCTGTGATATACTCACTCTGTTGTAAATCAGAGGGTTGCCAGTCGTTACTGCAGTGGATGAAGGTGTAATATAAAAAAGGAGCATCGTCGGCAAGCACGTCAAACTGCAGATGCAACTGTTCCTTCATGTGTTTCAGATAAATAACCGGTTTGTCATATTCATAATCAGTAGGGTGAAGCAGCACTGTTTGCACATCATCACGGTAATTCATATCGGAATAAGACAGGTATTTTTGTGCAAAAATATTGGTTGAAAATGTTAATAATATGATTATCAATAACTTAAATTTCATAGTATGAAAATTTTATTTTTTGTAAAAATACTAAAAAATTTCAAAAAAAACACTAATTTTGTTTTGTTAAAATTGTTTAGAGATTCCTCACTGCGTTCGGAATGACAGCGGTTGTCATTCCGAGCACGAAGTGTGAGGAAACTTGTTGCAATATGGAAAGGAAAACATTCTTCGTTAACGTCGTTTTGCCGGTGCCGGTGCCGGGCACGTTCACATATCGTGTCCCGTACGACCTGAACGACAGCGTGAAAGTCGGGCAGCGCGCCGTGGTGCAGTTCGGCAAGACGAAGATAATGTCTGGTCTGATAACTGAAATAACGGAGAAAGTGCCTGATTATGAGCAGGTTAAATATATACTTGGCATTCTTGACGAGAATCCTGTGGTAAACTCTATCCAGCTGAAGTTATGGCAATGGATTTGTGATTATTATCTCTGTTATGAGGGTGAGGTGATGCAGGCAGCACTGCCTTCAGCCATGAAGCTCTCGAGCGAGTCGAAGATCAAACTTTCCGATGAATTTGAACTGGATACATTGACACTCAACGACTTCGAGTATCTTATCGTGGAGGCATTGCAGGTTCAACCGAAGCTCACAATCAGCGAAGTTAGCAAGATTATCGGCTACAAAAAAGTGATGCCACTCATAAAAACGATGATTGAGCGCAAAATCGTCGTGATGGAGGAGGAACTTGACGCTAAATTCAAGGCAAAATATGAGCGTTTTGTGGCCTTGACACCTGAGTATCATAGTGACGAGAAGATGCATGAGCTGATGGACGAGCTCACAAAACGTGCTTACAAACAGCTCGAAGTGGTGATGTCGTTCTTCGTCCTTGGCGGAAATGCTGAAAACGACGTGCTCGCATCTGATTTGCTCGCGAAATCCAATGCCAACAGCACCGTCCTGAAGGCTCTTATTAATAAAGGTGTGTTCTCCATTTATCAAAAACGTGTCAGCAGACTCAAGAGTTTCAATGCCTTGACAGATGTCGATTCGATAAAACTTACTGAAAAACAGCAACTTGCGTTTGGAGAGATACACCAAGGTTTTGCTGATAATAAGCCTGTGATGCTTCATGGCGTAACTTCTTCAGGCAAGACAGAAATATATATCAAACTGATACAGGAGGCACTGAACAAAGGAAAACAGGTGTTGTATCTGTTGCCGGAGATAGCTCTTACCGAACAGATTATCAATCGATTAAAGAAATATTTCGGTGACAAGGTAGGCGTGTATCATTCGCGTTACAGCGACATGGAACGTGTCGAGATTTGGGAGCAGGTCTTGGATTTTGAGCGCTCGAAAAGCTCTAAATATCAGGTTATTATAGGTTCCCGTTCAGCCATTTTGCTCCCGTTCTCTGATCTCGGACTCATCATCGTCGATGAGGAGCATGACAGCTCGTTCAAACAGATTGACCCTGCACCGCGTTACAATGCCCGCGACCTCAGCATGATTCTGGCACGCTTCCATGGTGCCGATGTCATCCTCGGCTCGGCTACGCCGTCATTTGAGAGCTACTACAACGCTCGTCAAGACCGTTATCATCTGGTCTCGCTTACGGAACGCTTCGGAGGTGTGGAAATGCCTGAAATCATTGTCGATGACATGCGCATAGAGCGCCGTCGTAAGCTCATGCAGGCTAACTTCGGCAGCGTGCTCGTCGATGCGATGCGTAACACATTGAACGACAAAAACCAGGTGATTCTGTTCCAAAACCGACGTGGGTTCTCGCTTCGTCTCGAGTGTGGCGTCTGTCATTGGGTGCCACAGTGCATCAACTGTGATGTCTCGATGACATATCATAAGGCACAGAACATCATGAAATGCCATTACTGCGGCTATACGATGTCGGTGCCATCAGAGTGTCCGTCATGTCGTAGCACCGACTTGAAGATGCATGGTTTCGGCACTGAGAGGGTGGAGGAAGACCTGTCGGCCGTCGTGCCCGAGGCTCGCTGCGCTCGCCTCGACCTCGACACCACGCGATCGAAAAACTCTTATCAGTTTATCCTCGACCAGTTTAAAAATCGCGAGACTGATATCCTCGTCGGCACCCAGATGGTTACCAAAGGTCTCGACTTCGACCACGTGAAGACTGTAGGCATCCTCGACGCTGACAACATGCTCTCATTCCCCGACTTCAGGGCATACGAACGCAGCTTCCAACTCATGGAACAGGTCAGCGGACGCGCAGGAAGGAAAGGGGAGAAGGGTAAGGTCATCATCCAGACGTACCAGCCAACGCATCCGGTCATCTTGAACGTTGTCAATCACGATTACGTGCGCTTTTTTGAGGAGCAGATGCCGATACGTCGCCAGTTCTGCTATCCGCCTTATTATCGTTTGATAATGATAAAGTTACGGAATGCTGACTATAATAAACTCAATCTTGCTGCGGAGTATTTTGCCAAGCAGTTGCGTCCTGTTTTCAAGCACAACCTCCTCGGACCGGAATATCCTGTCGTCTCAAGAATCAAGAATCAATATATAAAACAGATCCTCATCAAGTTCGATAGGAATGACAATTCCATGAGGATCAAGGAAATCATAAAATCGGAATTGGAATCGTTTAAAAAAAGCAACGATTACAAAAATGTAACCGTTGCTATTGATGTTGATCCGTTATAAACCGAATCCCTATTCTCCCTTACGTACAGAGTAATTGATACGGAATGCACCGCATTTACGTAATTCCTGCTTCACGTCGGTGACGAGACCCATTCTCACGCTTTCATCGATTTTGAGTGATGTTGTGAGGAGTGGACGGTCAGCTTCGGCGCGGTCGAGACGTTCCTGCTCGATGAACGGGATAACGTCTTCGATACGTGCGTACTGGTCGTTCAGCTGGATACGAGCTTCTGTACCATAGAGTTTCGCGTTTGTCGGAGGTCCGATGTAGATGAAACTCACGAGAGATTTCTTCTCGAGTTTCTGGACTTCCGTCGCTGCTGGTAATTTCATCTTGACTTTCAATGTGGTCTCACGCATAGAGGTAGTAACCATGAAGAAGAAAATCAACATGAAGATAATGTCAGGCATTGAACCGGTTGAGATTGCCGGAACTTCTTTTGATCCACCTTTTCTGAATTTTGCCATAATTTTCTCTCCTATTATTTGATTTCTTCAGGTTCAGCCTCTGAGATACGTACTGGGACAGCTTTGTTGACTGCGTCGACTTTGTCTTTGTCGGTCAAGTCGCTAAAATGCTGTTTGAAGTATGTCATAGAGACCTCCTCTTTGAGTTCATTGAAAGCTTTTGCTAATTCATTTTGAACTGCAATGTACATCTGATATGAAGTACCGCGGTCATTCTTAAGTGATACGACGCCTTTGTTGGTCATAAAATTACCGATCAGTTCGATCTCTTTCACTTCGACTTCAGGAGCTTTCTCGTCATTCGGTTTAGGAGTGATGAAATCTCTTGTTTTGTCTTTAAGTTCTGAGATGTCGCATGGTTTACCGTTAACCATCAACTTGTCGTACTTATTGATCATGACGTTCAAAATGTTTCTTTCTTTCACTTTGACATCCATGTCTGGGTTTTCTACTGGTGGAGGAAGACGACGGGTGATACCGCTGTCAGTGTCCATCGTAGTGGTAACGAGGAAGAATATCAACAGCAAGAAAGAGATATCAGCCATTGAACTGGCGTTGATTTCCGGTACTTTCTTTTTCTTACGGGCCATGATAATTTCCTTCCTTATTATTTATTAATGAGTTTTGATACTGCTGAATAGATTACAGCCGCGATTGTAGCACCAACGACGATGTAAGTGAATACCATGAAGAAGTCAACGAAAGACTCTGTGCCTTGTGTAACTCCCATTGATTCAAGATACTCCAGTGGAAGTGTTGCGCCTTTTGAGAACAGCAATGCGATAACAGCGATAACTGCCACGATAGCTGCAACAAATCCAATAGTCTTTATGCTTTTTGGATTGATAACAATTCCATAGATAGGTGCAAACAAAATCGCAACCACAGTCAATCCAAGCATGCAATATGCAAATCCCATGAATGTTCCGACGCCATCTTCACCACTGGCAATAGTGATGATTGCGAAGATCACGTTGAGAACCATCAAGGCAATAAGCAAATATTTGCAATATTTTGTTAATTTGTCGACCATGATTTTTCTTTTGTTAGATTAGTTTTTCTTTGAATAAGCGTGGAGCATGTCCATGAATGTGATTGATGAGTCTTCCATATCGTTGACGATACCTTCGATCTTGTTGAGGATGAAGTTATAAGCGATCTGGAGGATAACAGCGACGATAAGACCGAACACGGTTGTCAACAAAGCGACCTTCATACCGCCTGCAACAACTGTAGGGCTGATGTCACCTGCTGCTGCGATAGCGTCGAATGCAGCGATCATACCGATAACAGTACCCATAAATCCCAACATAGGTCCTAATGCGATGAACAATGAAATCCAGCTTGCGCCGCTTTCAAGGTTACCTGTCATAACTGAACCGTATGAAACGACTGCCTTTTCAACTTCATCAAGACCTTCGTTGTAACGCATCAAACCTTGGTAGAAAATGCTGGCGACTGGACCGCGTGTGTCACGGCAGAGGTCTTTAGCTTTCTCAATACCACCCTTGTTCAAAGTTTCCTCTAACTGAGCAAGAAGCTTCTTTGTGTTTGTTGTGCTTAATGTCAAATAAATGATTCTTTCAATTGATACTGCGAGACCGAGGACCAAGATTAACAAGATAACGCTCATGAACTCCCAACCACCATCGATGAATTGTTTCTTCAAAACCTCGTGGAATGTAGCATCTGTCTTAGGTGCTGCCAATGGGTTAGTCTGTGCTGCAGTCTCAACAACCTGCTCAGTCTGAGCTGGCTGTGCTGATTGATTTTCTTCTTGTGCAAGAAGTGCGTTGCTGATTCCGAATGTCAAAAATCCCGCAACTGTCAGTAAAGCAATTAACTTTTTCATGATTTGAATTTTGAATTACTACTTTTTAATTTGTTAATATTTAATTAATTCTATTTAAACTTTCAACTCTTAACTTTTAACTTTCAACTACTCTAAACTCTACACTCTAAACTCTACACTTTCACTGCGGAGAGAGCGGGATTCGAACCCGCGGTACCCTTTTGAAGTACACACACTTTCCAGGCGTGCTCCTTAAACCACTCGGACATCTCTCCCAGGGATTTTCTACTCCACAAAAAATCGTGTCAAAATTACAAATTTTTTCTTTTCACTAAACAAGAAATTTGCAACAATATTTTATTTTTTTTGAAAAAACACACCCTGTTTTTGTAATCAATTTATTATCAATGCCTTGTCATTCCGAGTGAAACGAGGAATCCCATCAACTTCAAACTTTAAACTTCAAAACTACTCTAAACTCTCAACTCTACACCCTAAACCATTATCACACCGTCATTTCCCCTCTTAATGACTCCTGCAAGTATTTCTTGATGTCGCTTCTGCTGAATCCTTCACCTAAAAGGTACATCATTTTTGCCAGTGCCGACTCTGTGGTGATGTCGTAGCCGCTGATAACACCGATTTTGTCGAGGTTTAAGCTGGTTTCATAGCGTCCCATCTCCACTGATCCCGACTTACACTGTGTAACATTATATATTATGAGGCCTTTTCTGATGGCGTCGGCGAGTTCGTCCAAGAACCACTCTGATGTGGGGGCGTTGCCCGAGCCGAAAGTCTCCATGATGACACCCTTGAGTCCTGGAGTATTCAATGCATGTTTTACGAAATCATGAGTAATACCTGGGAAAAGCTTCAAGATGCCTACGTTTCTGTCGAATTTTTTATGAACAATGAGTTTGCCGCCTTTTGGCTTGGCAATGAACTCTCTGTTATACTTGATTTTAATGCCAACATCCGCCAAGGTAGGATAATTTCCTGATGAGAAAGCGTTGAAGTTTTCAGCATTGAACTTGGTTGCTCTGTTGCCTCTAAGTAATTGATTTTCAAAGAAGATGCAAACTTCTGGTGCACATGGCTCGCCGTTGATCTTTGAGGCTGCAATCTCGATTGATGTGACGAAGTTCTCGCGTCCGTCGCTGCGCACCATGCCCATCGGCAATTGTGAACCGGTGAAAACCACTGGCTTTGCAAGGTTTTCGAGCATGAAACTCAAGGCCGAGGCGCTGTACGCCATGGTATCGGAACCGTGCAGAACCACGAAACCGTCATATTTCTCGTAGTTTTCCTCGATTTTCTCTGCCAGCTCAATCCAGAACTCCGGCGTCATGTTCGACGAGTCGATGAGGTTCTCGAAAGAGTAGAAGTCGATGGTGTAATCGAGGTTGCGCAAAACCGGCATGTGCTCGTAAATATTGCCGAAGTCGAACGGCACCAAGCTGCCGGTCTTCGGGTCTTTCATCATTCCAATCGTGCCTCCGGTGTAAAGCACTAAAATAGAAGGTTTCTTCATATTTTGAATATATTTTTTGCGTTTTTTGTTGTTTGTTCAATAATTTTCTCAGTTGTCACTCCATAAATTTCAGCAACCTTCTCCGCCGTTTTCACGATATATGCCGGCTCATTGCGCTGTCCTCGGTATGGCACAGGCGGCAGGTACGGGTCGTCGGTCTCCAACACTATTCTTTCCATCGGGATGTCGGGCAAAAAGTCTTTGACGCCGCAGTTTTTGTATGTTATCACGCCGCCGAGCCCTAAATGGAAGCCGTAGGATAACGCGGTTTTCGCCTCATCAAAAGTGCCATTGAAACAATGCATCACGCCAGCGAGGCGGCCATCTTGTTCATGGTCAAGAACCTTAAACATGTCATGAAAAGCATTGCGAGTGTGAATAGACACTGGCAATCCCAGCTCTTTCGCCCAATGCAGCTGCTCACTCAATACCTCAATCTGTTCCTTCTTAAACGTATCATCCCAATAGAAATCCAACCCTATTTCCCCAATGCCAACCAAAGGATTGCGTGTGCCAACCGAAACACCGCTGTCATTCCGAGCATCGCAGATGCGAGGAATCTCATTTTCAATCAACGATAACTTTGTTTTATAATCCTCTTTCACTTCTTCCGGATGCAGCCCCATCATAACTCTCACATTCTCACTATGTTTCTCATAAAACTCCATCATCGGCTTGATGGTTTTCTCGTCGCAATTCGGCAACAAAAGCATCTCCACACCAGCCTCAAGCGAGCGTTGAAACACCTCTTCGCGGTCAGCGTCAAAGGCTTCGTCGTAGATGTGACTATGTGTGTTGATAATCATAGTGTTACGTCTTAATAAAGGAAGTTGTCGTAAGGATATCTGATGGCGTGCATGTCACGGATCTCAGCGTAAAGCAGATCTCTAAACTCCTGATAATGAGTCTTTTCCGCTGCCGAGATGAAGATGCAAGGTTTGCCTTTTGCCATCCAGGTCTTCTTCCAGTCGTCCAAAGTGTAGTTTTTCTTGGTGACAGGCGTCAAATCATCGGCATCTTTTTCATCATAACGGTAAGCGTCAATCTTGTTGAACACCATGATGACTTTCTTGTCACCAGCTCCAATGTCTGTCAAGGTCTGATTGACAGTCTCAATCTGCGATTCAAAATCTGGATGCGAGATATCCACAACATGCAACAAAATATCGGATTCTCTCACCTCGTCGAGGGTCGATTTGAACGATTCCACCAACTGTGTTGGCAGTTTTCTGATGAAACCTACTGTGTCTGATAGCAAAAACGGCAGATTTTCAATCACGACTTTCCTCACGGTGGTGTCCAAAGTAGCGAACAACTTATTCTCAGCGAACACGTCGCTCTTGCTTAACATGTTCATTATCGTCGACTTACCTACGTTGGTGTATCCAACCAATGCCACGCGCACCATCTGCTGGCGGTTCTTGCGCTGCACCGACTTCTGCATGTCGATTTCCTCGAGTTTCTCTTTCAGAGAAGCGATTTTGTTGCGGATAATCTTACGGTCGGTCTCGATCTGCGTCTCACCAGGGCCTCTCATTCCGATACCGCCTCGCTGACGCTCCAAGTGGGTCCACATTCTGGTCAAACGAGGTAACATGTATTGATACTGAGCGAGTTCCACCTGCGTTTTGGCGTAAGCTGTCTTGGCGTTTTTGGCAAAGATATCGAGGATGAGGTTTGTTCTGTCAAGGATTCGGCATTCGAGCTCGTTTTCAAGGTTACGGATCTGTGTGGCGCTCAACTCGTCATCGAAAATCGCCATGTCGATTTCTTCAGCCTTGATGTATTGTTTCAGTTCCTCGAGCTTGCCGGTTCCGAGATATGTCACGCTGTTCGGACGTTCCAGCGGTTGCACGAAACGTCCCACGGCAATGCCTCCTGCTGTCTCCAAAAGGAACTCCAGCTCATCGAGGTATTCCTCCGTGCGCTCGCGGTTCTGCTCATAGGTGCTCACCGCCACTAAAACCGCTCTTTCCTGCTTCTTTTCGTGTTCAATCATCTTATCCATCTTATCAGCGAAGCGCTTATCCTTCTTATCCTTTAAAACGGCTTAAATCCTATAATTTCCCTCACTTCTTTAATGGTTTTGCGTGCACTCTCGCGTGCCTTTTCCGCTCCCATTCTTGCTACCTTATTAATATACTCGTCGTTGGCATCGATTTCGCGGATTCTATCACGGATTGGCGTCACAAACTGGATCATATCTTCTGCCAGCTGCTTCTTCATATCGCCGTAGCGGATGGTCATGTTGTTGTATGCGTCGTCGAAGAACTGCACCGTCTCAGGTTTCGATACTATGCTCATCAGCTGGAACAGGTTGGCGATAGGCTCCGGCTTCTCCTGATTCATCTCTGTCGGACCGCTGTCTGTCTTGGCGCGCATCACTTTCTTACGGATTGAGGCATCGTCTTCTGCCAAGAAGATTGCGTTGCCTTCTCCTTCGCTCTTGCCCATCTTGCCGTTGCCGTCGAGTCCTGGCACCTTAACTAATTGATTTCCAAAGTTAAACGCCTGTGGAATCGGGAAGTATTCAACACCGTATATGTTATTAAAACGTGCTGCGAAGTCGCGTGCTTTCTCGAGATTCTGCTCCTGATCTTTGCCTACCGGCACATATTGTGACTTGTGAATCAAGATATCTGCTGCCATCAAAGTCGGGTAGGTGAGGAGGCCAGCGTTGACGTTGTCAGGCTGCTTGCGCACCTTCTCCTTGAATGTGGTAACACGCTCAAGCTCACCGATATATGCATTCATGTTTAGGAAAAGATACAACTCAACAACCTCTGGCACATCGCTTTGCACATACAACGTCGCCTTTTCCGGGTCGACGCCCGCCGCGAGGTATTCCACCAGAATCTGACGTACTCTTCCGTGAAGGTCGTCTGGATGCGGATGTGTTGTAAGTGAATGATAATCAGCGATAAAGAAATAACAATTATAGTTATCTTGCAGGCGGATGAAGTTCTTCACCGCACCGAAATAGTTGCCGAGATGCAGATTTCCTGTCGGTCTGATGCCGCTAAGTACGATTTCTTTCATAGAAAAACATTTAAACTTGCAAATATACAAAAAAGTTTACAGTTTACAGTTTACAGTTTATAGTTTTTTTTAAAAATCAAAAAAGGAGACGATTTCGTCTCCTTTTTTGTCGATTATATCCAGTAAACCGTAAACAGTAAACGGTAAACTAGAAAGTGATTTCGTCCCCGTTTTTATTCAGGAAAGTGTACTGAAGGACATGGAATGACTTGATTTCCTGGACATGTATCTTTTTGTGATACTTCCATCTCCATTTTCTTGCGATGGAGAAGAATCCTTTTGTCAGATAGGCGAAGATGAAAGGATGCACCTGAAGTGTCACTTCCTTCTCGTTTTGGTCGAGGAGCAGGTACTTGAGGCTGCTTTCTATCTCGTCGATGTACACTAACGACGGTTTTATCTTGCCCGTGCCGTCGCAAACCGGGCATTTTTCCTGTACGGTGACTTCCGTTGCCGGGCGCACACGTTGACGTGTGATCTGGATGAGCCCGAATTTTGTGGCAGGGAGGATGGTGTGCTTGGCGCGGTCTTTCGCCATCTCTTCTTGCAGCTTCTCGAACAGTTCCTTGCGATGTTTCGCTTCGTGCATGTCGATGAAGTCCACGATGATGATGCCGCCCAAGTCACGGAGGCGCACCTGTCGTGCTATCTCCACTGCCGATTCCAGATTGACAGCCAATGCATTGTCTTCTTGCGATGCTTCTTTGTTCAACCGATGGCCGCTGTTCACGTCGATGACGTGCATAGCCTCGGTATGTTCAATGATGAGGTAAACACCATTTCTGATTGTGACAATCCTACCAAACGACCCCTTCACCTGACGTGCCACTCCGTAATGCTCAAAGATAGGCTCTTTGCCTTTGTAGAGCTTCACGATGTCGGCTTTCTGTGGGGCGATGGTGGCAATATAGCTCTTGACCTCGTCGTAAAGTGCCTGACTATCAACAGTTATCGTGTTAAAAGACTCGTTAAGGATGTCTCTCAGCATCGCCGAGGTACGGTCAAGTTCGCTCACAAGCTTAGCCGGAGCCTTGCTTCCGTATAACGATTCAGTGACCTGCTCCCATTTGCCGAGCAGATACTTCATATCGGCGTCGAGTTCTTCGACTTTCTTTCCCTCCGCCACAGTGCGGATGATGACGCCGAAATTGTTCGGACGGATGCTCTGAATGAGTTTCTTAAGACGACTGCGTTCTTCGCCGCTGCGAATCTTCTGCGACACCGACACACGGTTCGAGAACGGCACCAACACTATGTAACGTCCAGCAAACGAGATCTCTGCTGAGATACGCGGACCTTTAGTGTTTATTGGCTCTTTCGCGATTTGTACCGGGATCTGGTCGCCGGCTTGGATGAAGTCCGAAATCTTGCCCGTTTTGTCAATATCAGGACTCAGTTTGAACTTGCTCATCACCGTCTGCGCCGTCTTGCCCTCGTGCGCCAGCTTCGAAAACTGAAGCAACGAGTTGATCTGCGGACCTAAATCCAGATAGTGAAGGAAAGCGTCCTTCTGGTTACCGATATCGACAAAAGCGGCGTTCAAGCCCGGTAAAATCTTCTTGACCCTGCCGAAATAGACGTCGCCAACAGCGAAATTACTGTTGATTTGCTCTTTGTGGAGTTCAACAAGCTGTTTGTCTTCCAACAAAACAATATTAACCTCTGAAACATCAGAACTGATGACAAGCTCTCTGTTGACTGTCGGAACTGTAGTTGTATTGTCCATAATATTACAAAGGTTTAAAATTCATTTTAAAAACAATAACACAACATCGGTATTGGCAATGCTGTGTTATGTTTACCGTAAGAAACTAATCTTAATGATTATTTCTTTTTATGTCTATCCTTTCTGAGACGTTTTTTACGTTTATGGGTAGACATTTTGTGTCTTTTGTGTTTTTTACCGTTTGGCATAATACAAAAATTTATAAGACCAAATTACTTGAGGTCGTTGATAAATGATTTAGCTGGTTTGAAAGCAGGAACGTTGTGTGCTGGGATAACGATTGTTGCACCCTTACCGCCGTTAGCGCGGATATTTCTACCCTTCTTAGCTGCTCTTTTCTTGCTCTTGAAGCTACCGAAGCCTCTGAGATACACGTCTTCATTCTTCTTAACAGCCTCTTTCACGATCTCCATGAAAGACTCAACAACTGCCTGGGCGTTACCTTTTTCAACACCTGTTTTTTCAGCGATTTTTGCTACGATTTCAGCTTTTGTCATGATTTTAATATTTTAATTGTTATGATTACTTATTTTTTCGGCTGCAAAAATAATAAGATTTTTTTTATTGTGCACAAAAAAATTAATTTTTTTCATTCAGTATCTTACAGATACGTTTTTTTTCATATTTTTGCATTATTAATTTATAAGTATTTTGTGTAAAATTTTTGTGCTATGGCAAGTCTGAACAAAGTGATCTTAATCGGAAATTTGGGCAAGGACCCGGAAGTGATATCTTTCGACAATGGAACCAAGAAAATGACAGTATCTCTCGCAACGACAGAACGTTATCGTGACCGCGACGGAAACTGGCAGGAACAAACGGAATGGCATAACCTCGTAAGCTGGGGCACGCTGGCTCAAGATATTTTTGAAAAACGCCGCAATTATGTGAAAGGTGACCAGATGTATGTCGAGGGTAGGATAAAATCCCGTCAATATGTTGATAACCAAAATGTTACAAGACATATCACGGAAATCGTTGTCGATAAAATGATGAGCCTCAGCGGTAACCGTCAGCAGCAACAAAACCCTAACGCTTCGTATAACGCATACGGCAACCAGCCACAACAGCAACCAGCTCAGCAGCCGCAACAACAATATCAGCAACCTGTTGAGCCTCAGATGCCAAGTCAAGATTATAATGGCGACGACCTCCCGTTCTAAATTATGATTGAAACTCCGTTTTTTCTCGGCATCTCTTGGGTGACGGTCATTTACCTCGTCATCCTGTTGGTGCTTTTGCTCTTTTCGGCACTCGCGTCGGCAAGCGAGACGGCATTTTTTTCGCTACTCCCTAACGATATCAACGATATGGAGAACTCCGACCGACGTTCCGATAAATTGGTGCTCGAGCTTAGGAACAATCCTAAGCGTTTTCTTGCTACAATATTGATAACCAATAATTTAGTTAACGTTACCATCACGATTTTCTCGACATATATCATGGCGAGGATGTTCAACCTGGCTGCAAACCCAGTGTGGGCATTTATTATTAATGTGGTGGTGATAACATCGCTGCTTCTCATCTTCGGCGAGATGATTCCGAAAATCACGGCAGCGAAAAGAGCCCGCGCACTGTCAACAGCTCTCGCCCCGACGATAAGCGTGCTCGTGGTAATATTCAAGCCACTGAGCAATTTATTGATAAAATCAACGATGATTATCGACAAACGTCTGGCAAAAAAGAACGCCAACACATTGTCAATCAGTGATTTGACTACAGCGGTGGATATCACAACGGCGGAAGAGACACCGAGCGAGGAGCGTTCAATGCTGCAAGGTATCGCCACATTCGGCGAGAAAGAGGTGAGCGACATCATGCAGCCGCGCGTGCAGCTGTTCGCAGTGAAAAACACCACAAAATTCGACCATCTTCTCGAGATGATTATCGATAATGGATTCTCCAGAATACCAGTATATGAAGAGACTCTCGATGAGATAAAGGGTATTTTGTATGTCAAAGATTTGCTGCCTCACCTCGAAGAACCTGACTTCAAATGGCAGACCTTGCTCCGTCCAGCGTTTTTTGTGCCGGAAAACAAGAAAATCAACGACCTCTTCCAGGATTTCCGCGCAAAAAAGATTCATATCGCCATCGTGGTCGATGAATACGGCGGCACTTCTGGTC
Organism: uncultured Bacteroidales bacterium; assembly: GCA_905234275.1. Classification (GTDB taxonomy): domain Bacteria; phylum Bacteroidota; class Bacteroidia; order Bacteroidales; family F082; genus Limimorpha. The sequence continues at coordinate 51,467 of CAJOHD010000009.1, forward strand.
TCGTGACCATGGAAGACGTGCTCGAAGAGATCGTCGGCGACATCAGCGACGAGTTCGATGTTGTTGCCGAGAACCAGAATTATAAGAAAATCGACGATAAAACTTATATCTTCCAAGCACAGACAAGCCTTGTGGATTTCTGTAAGGTGTTTGAAATCAATGAGTTATACTTTGAAGATATAAAAGGCGAATCCGACACGCTCGCAGGCCTCATCCTCGAAAAAGAAGGCCGCATCCCGCAGGCTGGATTCTCCACGTCTTATAAGGAATTTGTGTTTCAAATTGTCAAAGCCGACAAACGTAGGATTATCGAGATAAAAGTCATTTATAATGAGAAAACTGACGAATAGCCTGGCTGTGCTGCTTCTTCTTTTAGTTGCAGTGGCATGCGGAGATAGCACCCCGCAGCCGAAGCCACGTGGCTATTTTCGTATCGATCTGCCTGAGAAACAATATGTTACGCTCGACACCATGCCTCGTTATTCCTTTGAATATCCGGTTTATGCCACAATCACCCCTGACTATTATTCGCTGAATGAGAAAGATTGGGCAAATGTGGTGTTCCCTTCGTTCAAAGGCACGGTGCATATCTCTTATAAAACTGTCGATGATAACCTTTCGGAATATGTTGAAGACGCTTATCGCATGATTACCAAGCACATAACGAAAGCGACAGGTATCCGCGACAGCGTCGTTATTAACAAAGAAAAAAACGTGTATGGCTTGGTCTATTTCCTTGATGGTGAAGGAGTTGCATCGCCATTGCAGTTTTATCTCACCGACAGCACTGAGCATTTCTTGCGCGGCTCGCTGTATTTCAACATTTATCCCAACAACGACTCACTTCAGCCTGTCATCGATTTCATCACCGACGATGTTAGGCACCTGATAAAGACTCTTGAATGGAAATAAAATTTAATGATATGAAAAGAATATATACTCTCTTAGTTTTTGTTATATTGCTGACAATCAACGGATTATCGCAGTCACAGCATTACACCGGAATGATTTCCCAGGATGATGACGGTACCTATTTCTATATGCGCAGCTCGCTCGAGATGGTGTATATCGATTCGGATTATTTCCCGAATAAGGAACTTGTTGATAACTCGTGGAATGATTATATGGATCCGCAAAAGAACTTCCCGAACCAGTATAACAAGCATGGCGCTGAGATTGGCGTGGTGCCTTTGGGCGGCAACAGCAAGGTGTCGGATGCGGAAATGGCAAAGCTTATCTTGACTTACATCAATAGGAATAAGGTGGCTAACAAACTGCTGATGAGATGGTTCAATTATAATAAGGATGGAAAAATCCCTTACGATGTTGATTATCCCGAGAATCCAGAGGCTATGATTAACATGCAGACCATCTTCGACAGAGGCTATTATACAGTAAATGCTGGCGATGAGAACCTTTCGATGTCGGCACTGAAACGTGACAGAGACATTCAAATCAAGGAATTGTCGATGAAGCTTATTCCATTCACATTCATGACTTTCACGAAATTTGAATTTTATGAGAATGAGCCTGTCGCAAGAGCTGTGAGAGATGCAGCTTATATCACTGCGGAAACTGCATATAATCAAGCGGTGAAAAACGGAACGCCTGATAAAACTGCGGCTTTCTGGTACAATATTGCAATAGCGGCTGCGAATACCGTATATAATTCTACGAAAGATGGCTATACTTTGAAGTCGAACACTTGGCTTTACAAGCTGGTTTGGGACGAAAAGACAGAGAATTATTTTAATAATAAGGTGCTTGAAAATCCTGAGCTTCTTGAAACCAGCGATATGTTTAAGATGGAATACGTTGACTGTCAGGATAATAAGAGCACAGTCATCATTTCAGCAACGAGAAGTTTTGAGCAGATCATCAATCTGACGATGGTGAGAAACCTGAATAAGGTGTTCTTGGAGTTGCAGGAGCGCAACGATGTCTTCAAAGTCTGGACTCCGCTTCTCGATTTCTACAGTCTCGTCAGTCCGCGTCTCGAAGCCCCGATTACCGTTAATGGTAAGGTGATTACAGCAAAAATCGGAACAAAAGAAGGTCTTCGCGGTGGCGAACAGTTCTCGGTGTATGATGAAGACGGCAATTTCTACGGCTATGCGATAGCTCAAAAAGGCATGGTTTGGGATAATGGTGACGAACTTGACGGTGATGCCCAAATGTTTTATGAGCCTCAAGTTGATAAGAAGGGAAATCCTGTGACATGCACCACTTTCAAAGGTAAAGGCTTGAAAAACGCACGCACCGGATTGCTTTTGTCGAACCCGATGCCGCCGAAAAAAACGCGTATAGCGGCAAGAATCGGTACCAAAGAAGGAGTTGAAGACAATGACAAATACATTGTATATCAATATGATGCAGAGAAATCTAGTCTAAAGAAGGTTGGATCTGTGAAGGTCATCAAGGGCAAGGTTTGGGACAACTATTATTACAATGTCAACGGCATGAATCGCAAGCTGCAAGGACAGAAGGCTGATATACCGCTCAAGAAACGCGACAAGGAAGGCTTACGCATCACCGAGACACAGTTTAAGGGCAGCTGCAAGGTGCAGCCGGGCATGTTCTTGAGAAAAGAGAAGTGATTTTTTCAAAAAAAATCGCACTTTTTTTGAAAAAAATCGTATTTTTGCACGTTTTTATCGTAAAACACTGAACGAATGTAGAATTTTTATCATAAAAGAAAGGGGGACAGCATGATTGAGACTTTGACAATCGGCTCGCTGAAATGGCGTCATGTGACAAATCCGGCGGATGAAGACTTTAAGTTTTTGAAGGAAAAATTCCATTTCCACCCCTTGGACATTGAAGACTGTAAATCAGTCAACCAACGCCCGAAGATAGATATCTACGACGATTATTACTTCCTGATTCTTCAGTATCCTAATTTCGACCGTCAGAATAAGTTCATCAAGACAAAAGAGGTGAAGTTTTTCTGGGGAAAGGATTATATCATTACCATTGAGAAATCGCCTTGGTATGTGAGCCAGCTTTTCAACGAATATCAGGAGCGCGACATGGAGGAACTCGAGAAAAACCTCAAGACTTCAGATATTTTGCTGTATCGTATCTTCGAAAAGCTGATGATGGAGTCACTCTATTTATTAAAAAAGGTGGGATTGGATCTCGAGCTGATAAACCGCGAGCTTTTCGGAACGAAACAGGTTAAGATTATCGAGAGAATCAGTGTTACGAGAAAGAATATCATCACGGTGAACACTATCTTCAAACCTCAGCTCAGGGTGTTCCACTCCTTCGAAACTGGTCAGATCCGCGGTTTTGGTGATTTGGAGTATATGGAAGACTACTGGGGCAATATCCTCGACTACTACCAGAAGGTATGGGATATGACCGAGGACTATGAAGACTTAATCGAGGGTCTTTCGAAGACGTTCGATTCGATGCAGACCAATAAAACCAACGAAATCATGAAGATCCTCACTCTGATTTCGTCTATCATACTTCCTTTGACGTTTATCACCGGTATTTTCGGTATGAATGTGGTGTTTCCGTTCATCCCTGAAGGTTCCACCACTGCAATATGGATTATTGTCGGAGTGATGGCAGTGATGGGAGTAGGTTTGACACTATTGTTCCGTCATCGTAAATGGTGGTTTTAATCAGATAACAGATAAAAGATAACAGATAAAAGAAGAGCGCGAAGCGATAATTGATCCGCTTCGCGCTCTCTTATCTGTTATCAGTTATCTAATATCTTATTTAACGATAACTTTAGTTGTTTTGTTGAATCCATTAGCATTGACTGTGCAGAAGTAGATACCGCTTTCGAGGTCGATGCTGATTGTGTTTTCACCGATTGTGAGGGCTTTGTTGAAGCTTGTCACTGTCTGACCTGCGAGGTTGACGAAGGTGATTGTTGCGTTTGCATCCATTGCTGAGTTGACAACGATGTAGTCTGTTGCAGGGTTAGGATAGATACCATTAATCACATCAACAGCTGCTGTCTCTTCAACGTTGATAAATTCTGGGTCAGCAATAATTTTAACAGCATGGATTACGTTTTCTGTTGCTGCTGTCTGTGTAGCGTTGCTGCCCCAGTAGAAACCGATTGCATCGTCAGCCTGGTATGAGAACCAGTATTCGCCTGGGTTAATTGTGTTCTGAACTGCACTTGTGAAGACACCTTCTGAGTACATTAACATAACGTCTTCAAAGAGATCGTCTTCAATCTGGTGCCAGTAACCTTCTTCGACGTTGAGGTAGCTTACGAATACGCTTCTGTAGTAGTTAGCGCCGTTGTCACGTCTGACATCAGGTGTTGAGAATGCGCAAGCGAGGTTGCCGTAAGGATCGCAGCTGAGTGCTGGGTGACCTGAAGCGCCGTAGAACTTGCTGATGTATTCGGTTCCTGACATGTAGTATTTGTCATTTTCCCAGCTGTAACCTTCGAACAGTGGAATGAAACCGATCCATTTTGTTGAGTCGTTGACCATGTGTACATAACCTGACTCTTCTGATGGCCACCAGAGACGTGCTGCATGGTGTGGGTTGCCGTCAGTTGATTGGATAGGAGCAACCTGAGTGTCGTTCCAGTAGAGGATACCGTCGACTGAACGACCTGACCAGTATGAATAGTAACCTGGTTCGTTCTCCAATGAGTGGATCATTTCAAATGTGTTGAGAGCTACGTGGACTGTACCTGCGTTGTCGATAACGATTGAACCGTTCATAGGCATGAAGAGGGTGTCTTCCATACCCCAAGCTGGCTCTTCGTCGAATTCTCTACCTTCGTATGGGTTTTCCCAAACTCTTGTTGATTCCCATGTTGCACCATCGTCTGTTGATTTGAACATCCAAACGCTGTTTGTTAAGCAACCTGAGTAGAGGATAGCTACATTGTGACCATTAGCTGCTATGCAGTAGTCATCAGCTGAGAATTGGTTGTGATCCCAACCTGTCTCGTGAAGAGGACCGTAGCTGATTGTCCAGCTGTTGATGTCGGCTGGGTTTTCTGAACGCCACATCACAGTCTGAAGGTCTGTTTCGTCTGAGCTGATTGAGTGCTGAAGAACAGCGGCTGCAACAGCGATGTCGTGGTTGTCACCGCAAGTGACGATTCTTGGCCATGTTGGGTATTCTGTTGTGTAAGCATAGCTTTCTGGATAATCCGGAAGAGCACCAACATATGTCCAGTCGCCTTCGCCAGCAGTTGTTCTGATGAAGCACTGCATGTGACCGTTACCGTGAGCGAGGAGAATCTCGCCGTTTGAACCAAACTGTGCGATTGATGGCCAACCTGTCTTGAAAGGTTCAACGCGTGTTTCTGGCATATCGTTCCAGTCGTTGCCATTATAGAAGTTGTAACCTGTACCACGATCTGAAGCGGTCTGGTTGGCTTCGTGTGACATTGTTGCTGTAACTGCTACGTTACCGTTTGGCAACTGATACATACGGTTTGCAACATACTGGTTTGACTGAAGATCGTAATTTGTCCAAATTGCTTCAGCGTCTTCCATGTCTTGGTATCTGTTGATAACAACGCTCTTTGATGCCTGTGGAGCATAAGTTGAAGCGTCTGTTGTCATTTCGTTACCGACAGCAACGACTTTGCTGTTAGCAACTGCCTTCTGAGCGTCATTTTTCATGACTCTGTTCTGTGCGAATGCACCTAAGCCGAGAACAAGGCTTAAAGAAAGTAAAAATACTTTTTTCATTGTTAATAATTTTAAGTTAATAAATTTCCAATTTTTTAATCTGGGTGCAAAGATACATATAATTATAATAGGTGCATCTGTTTTTTTGAAAAAAGTTTTAAATTTTTTTTGGAATAGGTATTGAAAAATTGTGTAATTTTATGCCTTGAAAAATTAACTGAAATGAAAAGAATAACTTACTTAATTGCTATTGCATTTTTGCTAGTGTCATGCGGCAAAGAAGAACCACAAAATGTTGTTAATTATGTAGATACGTTTATCGGAACAGGTGGTCACGGGCATACATATCCTGGCGCTACCGCACCTTTCGGTATGGTGCAACTCAGTCCGGATACAAGAATGGACGACTGGGATGGCTGTTCAGGCTATCATATCTCTGATAATCATATACTTGGATTTAGTCATACTCATTTGAGCGGCACTGGCTGCAACGACTACGGCGACTTCCGTTTTATGCCTATTGTTGGCGAGAAGCATTATAAATCAGACGATTACCGCTCGGCATTCCGTCATGAGACCGAGGTGGCCCGTCCGGGTTATTACAGCGTGGTTTTGGACGACTATAATATTAAGGTGGAGTTGGCTGCAGGCGTAAGAGCAGCAATGCACCGTTATATTTTCCCTGAAGGTGCAAACGCCACTGTTATCTTGGATTTGAAAGAATCGACATTGTCAGCTGAGAAGATTTACGAGGCTTGGGCAAAAGTTGAGAGTGACAACGCCATCAGCGGTTTCCGTCGCTCGGGCTATTGGGCGAGAGACCAATACCTTTATTTCTATGCTGAATTTTCAAAGCCTATAAAGGCGACAGCACAAAACGAAGAAGGTCTTGTCTATGCTTTTGATTTTGAGAACGATGGAGAGCCTCTCGTGATGCGAATCGGTATCTCGGCAGTCGATGTGGAAGGCGCAAAGAAAAACCTCGAATCGGAAATCACTGACTTCGATTTGGAAGCTTTAGCAGAAAAGACATATAAAACTTGGAATGATGAGTTAAGCAGAATCATCGTGAACAGCGGCAATGAGAGAGATAAGAAAATATTCTATACAGCCCTGTATCACTCGTTTATCGTTCCGAATCTCTATTCCGATGTCGATGGACGTTATCGTGCCCACGACCTGAAAGTGCATCAGTCAGATCGTCCGAGATACACTGTTTTCTCGCAATGGGACACATTCCGTACGGAAAATCCTTTGCTCGATATGATTCAGACCGAGCGCGCTGTGGATATCATCAATACATTCATTGACAATTACGAGACTGGCGGACTGCTTCCGACATGGGAACTCGCTGCCAATGAGACGCATTGTATGATTGGCTATCACTCAATTCCTGTCATTGCCGACGCTTATATCAATGGTGTCAAGGGCTTTGATGCTGAAAAAGCCTTGAATGCCATGGTTGCTAGAGCCAATGAAGATATGTGGGGTCTTGAATTTTACAAAAAATACGGTTATATCCCAGCTGACATGGCAGGCGAATCAGTCTCAACGACTCTTGAATATGCCTACGACGACTGGTGTATCGCGAGAATGGCAGAGAAGATGGGCAAAGACGACATCGCTGCCGAGTTTTATCAACGCGCACAGTATTACAAGAACCTCTACGATCCTGAAACGAAGTTTTTCCGTGGTCGTAAAAATGGCGGTTTTGTGTCGCCTTTCGACCCTCGTCAGGTCAATTTCATGCTGACAGAAGCTAACACTTGGCAGTATAACTTCTTTGTGCCTCAAGATGTTAACACTCATATCTACATGATGGGCGGCAAGGAAGAATATGAAAATATGCTTAGCCAGCTGTTCAACACATCATCAGGTCTTACTGGACGCGAACAGGTTGATATTACAGGTCTTATCGGTCAGTATGCACACGGCAACGAGCCTTCACATCACATGGCTTATCTGTTCAATTTCGTTGGAAAACCTGTTAAAACACAGAAGATCGTCAACCAAATCATGAATGAGCTTTACACCGACCAGCCTGATGGTCTCTGCGGTAACGAGGACTGCGGTCAGATGTCGGCTTGGTACGTGATGAGCGCAATGGGATTCTATCCGGTGACACCTGCAAGCGGCATGTTCATCATTGGTGTGCCTCATTTCGAAGAGATGACGATAAACTTTGAGAATGGTAAGAAATTCAAGGTGATTGCTAAGAATCTCTCAAGAGAGAACAGATATATCGAATCTGTAAAACTTAACGGCAAGAAATTGAATCGCAGCTATTTGTATTGCGACGAGGTGCTGAACGGCGGCAAATTGGAGTTCACAATGACCAACGATCGTAACACCACTTGGGCTACCGACGCAAAAGACTGCCCGGTGATGCGTATCGACAAGGATTTGATCGTGACGACTCCTATTATTAATGTCGATAAATATGTTTTCTACGACAGTTTGGTTGTCAGCATTACACATCCTGATAAAAATGCTGTGATTTATTACTCTTTTGACACTACTGACCCGTTGGAAGGCACAGTGCGCAGCGCTTCAGAATATCAAGGACCGTTTGTAATCAAGGCCACTACTGAAGTTAACGCAGTGGCGGTTGTTGATTGCGGTGAGGAGCAGTCATGCGTGTCGACGGTGGCAACAGGCTCGTTCAAGAAAATCGCTGCCGGACGCAAGATCAAGATTAAAAATCCATACAGCAGCCAATATGAGGCTGGCGGAGATATCGCCCTCATCGACTTGCAGCGTGGCAACGACAATTTCCGCGTCGGAATGTGGCAGGGCTACTATGGCGTTGATATCGACGTGACCATCGATTTGGGTGAGAAGACAGATATCAACCGTCTTGCCGGAAGCTTCCTGCAGGATCAGAAATCATGGATTTTCATGCCTGAGAAGGTAGAGTTCTTCGTGTCAAACGACGGCAAGAACTTCAAGTCGGTAGGTGTTGTTGAGAATGAGATCGACCAAGAAGCTGAAGACGCTGTCATTCAGGAACTTGACATAAGAAAGAAACTGACTGCCCGTTATGTCCGCATGGTTGCAACGAATCCTGGTCCATGTCCGGAATGGCATGTGGGAGCTGGCGAGAAATCGTGGCTGTTCTGCGATGAAGTGGTGATCGAATAAAAATTGTAAAAAATTTTTAGATAAAAAGCGTAAAATTTTAGAGTTAAATTGAAATTATTATCTATACAATAAGAGTTAAAATATAGAAAAATAACTTTCAAGATGCTGATAATCAAATAGATAAAAATATTTAAAAATTTTTTCAAAAAAATGTCGAGATATCAAAAGTTATGTGTACTTTTGCACCCGCAAAACAGATGGTAAAAACAGTTAAAATTTAAAACATGGTAAGTGCAAAACAAATTTGGGATTACGTAGCAACCAAGAAGTTCTGGGTTGAGTTCCTTATTATGACATTTGGCATGATTTTAACTGCCATCTGTGTTCACTATTTCTTAGTGCCAAGCAAGCTCATCATCGGTACAATCTCCGGTCTTTCAATCGTTTTGGCGACAGTGTCGGAGAGTTTGTTCGGTGTGCATCTTGAGGTGTCAGTGATGATTTTTGTCATCAACGCCATCTTGCTTGTGTTGGCTTACTTTTTAATAGGTAAAGAGTTCGGTATCAAGACAGTTTACACCGCTTTGATATTAGGACCTTTCACAGCGTTGTTTGAGAAGTACCTGCCATATCAGATGGTTATCACCAAGTTATATGGCGAAAAGAGTGCTTTCTTCGACGCTACAGCAGCGAGCGGCTGGTCACCAGTGGCTGTCCAGGACGGTGTCTCATCGTTGATGGGTGACCCTTGGTTTGACCTGGTCTGCTTCGTGCTTATCCTCAGTTTTTCACAAGCTACCTTGTTTAAGATTAATGCTTCGACAGGCGGTTTGGACATCCTTGCAAAGATTGTCAACAAGTACTTACACTTTGACATCGGAGCATCAGTGACGGTGGCAGGCACAATTATCTGTTTGACGGCTTTCGCCATTAACCCGTTCAACATTGTGGTAATCGGTTTGATTGGTACATGGATCAACGGTATTGTGGTCGATTACTTCACAGCGGGTTTGAACAACAGAAAACGTGTCTGCATCATCAGTCCACAGTACAAACACATCCAGGACTTCATCATCAACGATCTTCAGCGTGGTGTTACAATGTACGATGTGACTGGCGGTTACAGCAATCAGAAGAAGGTCGAACTCGAAGCCCTTCTCACCAAAGACGAATTCGCCAAGTTGATGAATCACATCAACGTCAACGATATAAACGCGTTCATCACGGCCGGCAACGTCAGCGAGGTTTACGGTCTGTGGGCGAGTAACAAGAAAAAAACAAAGCAAGAGAGAGTAAAGCTTTGATTTTCATAGGATTAAGTTTTAAATGGTTAATTTGGAAACGGCTTCCCTCCCCAGGAAGCTGTTTCTTTTTTATGCAATCGCCTGAAAACCGTCATTTCGACTGAAGTGGAATGAAATGGAACGGAATGGAGAAATCCTTGTTTTCCGAAATTATTCGATTGTTTGCGTTAAAAAAGGATTTCTCGACTCCACTCCGTTTCGCTCGAAATGACATCTAAAATAAGGATCCTTGATCGGCGCCTTTGAAGAGTCCGAGGTGTTTATAGGCGAGGTCGGTGGCGACACGGCCGCGAGGTGTGCGCATAAGGTAGCCTTCCTGTATGAGGAACGGCTCGCAGACCTCCTCGATGGTGCCCGCTTCTTCTCCGACGGCTGTGGCGATGGTGTTGACGCCCACAGGTCCGCCCTTGAATTTCTCGATGATAGTAAGCAGGATGCGGTTATCCATGTCGTCGAGGCCGTGTTGGTCGACGTTGAGGGCTTTCAAACCTATTTTTGCGATGTCGATGGTGATTCTGCCGTCGCCTTTGATTTGTGCGAAATCACGGACGCGGCGCAACAACAAGTTGGCGATACGAGGGGTACCGCGGCTACGTCTGGCGATTTCGAAGGCAGCCTCATCGTCAATCGGGACTTTCAGAATCGACGCTGAGCGTTTTATGATGTTGGAAAGTGTCTTTGAGTCGTAGTATTCGAGGCGCATATTGATTCCGAAACGTGAGCGCAACGGCGCTGTAAGCAATCCGGAACGTGTGGTGGCGCCGATAAGAGTGAATGGGTTGAGCTGAATCTGCACGCTGCGGGCGTTAGGACCAGTCTCAATCATGATGTCGATACGAAAATCCTCCATGGCTGAGTAGAGATATTCCTCCACGACAGGACTTAAGCGGTGAATCTCGTCGATAAACAGCACGTCGTTTTTCTCAAGACTCGTTAGCAGTCCCGCGAGGTTGCCCGGCTTGTCGAGCACCGGACCCGAGGTCATCTTCATGTTTACGCCGAGTTCATTTGCGATGATGTGCGACAAGGTGGTCTTGCCGAGTCCTGGAGGTCCGTGAAGCAACACATGGTCAAGCGACTCGCCACGTTGGGCGGCAGCCTGCACAAAAACCCTAAGATTTGCCACGACCTGCTCCTGTCCGGCGAAACTGGCGAAAGCGTCAGGTCTTAAAACCTGTTCAATCTCCTTCTCAGCCTTGCTCATCGAGGTGCCATATGCGTCGAGATTTTCATTCATATCTAAAAATTATTCACAAAATTACAAAAAATCGCATACTAATTTGAAAGTTTTTGCGTAATTTTACAAAAAATTTTGTGTTTTGAGGAAGCAATTTTTGTTTTTTATCATAATATGCTTATTATCAATAAGTTGTGTCGCACAGAAGGGCATTTTGATATTGAATCAGAGCTCTAAAATCGACACTTTGATATGGAAACAGCGTCAGATTCATGCAAATGACAGCACTATTGACGGCTTCAGGGTGCAGATTTTTATGGAGCTTGGCAACGATGCGCTGCGTCATGCCGACAGTGTGAAGGAAGTGTTTATAAAGAATTATCCGGAAGTCCCGATATATCTGATATTCGGACAGCCGTACTATCGTTTGCGTATTGGCGATTTCCGCACTCGTCTGGAGGCGGAAAACATGTATCAGAGGGTGAAAAAAGTTTACAAAAACGCCTTTGTGACTGCCGATAGAATCAATTTGCCGTATATCGCTCTTTGTTCAAAAGATATTGATTGGGATACTATTCCTCGTGATGAGATGAAAGAGAGGCTGTTTGTTGATGAAGATTTCTATGTCATTGATACTCTGTTACTTGATAGTCTTATTTACAATGATTCTATCAATAATCTGAACAAAGACATTTTCTATGATGAATAAAAAGCATGAGTTATGGAAAACGATGATTTGAAGAAACAGATAGACGAGCTTTTCAGGCTTTTTAGAAAGGTGATGGAGAAATATCCGCCTGACGATGTGCCGGGTATGGACAAGCAGCAGTTGGAACAGCTGAAGGCGTATCTCACTCAGTATGATTCGATTAAGGATCAGTTTTCGGTTGAGATGTTTGGCATGATGGACAATGGGATGGCAAAACAGTTCATCTCTATGCTGACAAATAAACTCAGAGAGCAGCTTGGCGAGGATGCCGACATCGACGAGGAGCCGGAGAACCACATAAAAGATGTGGAAATCAAGGAGAAAGCGTTCGAATCGCTGCAGACGGGCGAGAACTATCAAACCCTGATCGATGCCATCGACGAACAGCTAAAAAATCCTAATCTGACTGAAGAAGAGATGGATACTTTATTGGATAAGAGATTGAAGATAATAGATAAAAGATAACAGATAATAGATAACAGATAAAAGAGATGAGAAAAAGTTTTTTGATACTATCGACATTGATGTTGCTTTCGTTCATGGCGAATGCGCAGCTTATAAAAGACCGCACCAATGGCTTGATTACCATAGGTTTTGATTTATATACCGACATAAACACCGGCAGCAAATATGAGAATTTTGACTTGCGTGCGATAAATCAGGGCTTTGGCACTTATATCACATACAATTTGCCGATGGGCGAGTCGAAACATACGGTGTCGCTTGGCGCAGGTTTTTCGAGCCATAATTATTATATGAAAAACGCTTGGTTGTCAGAGCCTTACAATCCTACTATAACATTTGAGGAAAATGCTGCAGTGAAGAAAAGCAAGGTTAACATCAACTATTTTGACATCCCGATAGAGTTGAATTTCCGTATTGCCGACAAATTCAAGATTTCATTTGGTGCGAAGGGAAGTTTCTTGCTGAGCAGCAAGTCGAAGGTTATCGGAGACGTTTATGGCGACGGTCATAAATGGGAAATAAGATACAACGAAGTCAATGCGTTGGAGAGCATCGTTTACGGACTGTTTGCGAGAGTAGGCTACAGATGCGTGAACTTGTATGTAGGCTATCAGGTACGCAGCTCGTTCAAAGAAGACAGAGGTCCTCAGATTATGCCATTCTCAATCGGTATTGGCATTAGAGCTTATTAGTACAAGGAAAGAAAATAGATTACAATAACTGTTGCGAATCCCATGGCGAAGCCTGAGTAAATCTGGGCGTTGCTGTGGGATTTGAGTTTCAATCGGGCTGATGCGACTATGCCTGAGATGACGATACTACCAATAAAATAAGGCAGATACATGCGCATATAGGCTGTCGCCATTATGAAGAGACATGCCGAGAAACAGCCCCATCCGAGAGCGTGCAGACTGATTTTCCAGAAAAATGTGATGATGAATGCCAAAACGGTTACCACGATGACTGTGGTGAGATAAAAATTGAACGCCGATAACATCTGGATCTTACTGAAAAACCTGAGTGTCGCGTAGAGAAACAGTATCATGATGAACAGCGGACCGAGGCGATCGTCGCGGTCTTCCATCTCGAAAGAATCGATGACGTGCCATTTCTTCATCATCACGATTATCAGCGCTGGGATGAGGCAAGTCATTGAAAACGTGACTGTTAGAAATGTCAAATCGTTGCCTGGGGTGAAACGTGTGAGTCCTGACAGCAATAAGATGATCATCATCCAGGTGGGGTGGAAGATAGGGTGACCTATTATGGAGATGATTTTTGCTGTTTTCATATCACTTTGCGGAGGCGTGCGACAGGGATGCCTAGTTGTTCGCGATATTTTGCGACGGTGCGGCGTGCTATGGTGTAGCCTTTTTCTTTCAAAATAGCTGTCAACTCATCATCAGTCAATGGGTTAGCTTTATCTTCATTTTCAACGCTTTCGCGGACGATTTTCTTCACTTCACGTGTTGATACCTCTTCGCCTTCGTCGTTGAGGAGTCCTTCGCTGAAGAAATATTTTAGTTGGAATGTGCCGTAGGCGGTCTGCACGTATTTGCTGTTGGCTACTCGTGAAATCGTTGAGACATCAAGGCCGACCATGTCGGATATATCCTTGAGAATCATTGGTTTAAGCTTGCCTTCGTCGCCGGTGAGGAAAAACTCTTTCTGGTATTCCATGATGGCTCTCATGGTCACATAAAGAGTGTTTTGGCGTTGTTTGATGGCATCGATAAACCAGTTTGCCGAGTCGATTTTGCTCTTTATGAAACTTACGGCTTCGCGTTTGTCGGGGCTGTCTTTGCCAGCGGCATACTCTTTCAGCATGTTGAGGAAGTCCTTGCTGACATGCAGTTCCGGCGTGTTGCGGTTGTTTAGCTGCAGTTCCAGCTCGCCGTCGTTGTTGATGACAGTGAAATCAGGGATTATGTAGTTGCTGTTTTGGCTTGCTGTGCCCATTGAGCCGCCAGGTTTCGGGTTAAGAGTCAGAACGATGTCGAGAGCTTTTTTGAAGTCTTCGTCTGACATGCCTGAGCGCGAGACGATCTTGTCGTAGTGTTTTTTTGTAAACTCTTCGAAATAATCCTCAATGATTTTTATCGCGTTCTCGCAGTCTTTACTGGGGTTCTCGCGGTTGAGTCGGCGCAGTTGGATGAGCAGGCACTCCTGGAGGTTTGCGGCTCCGACGCCGGCAGGATCGAAGTCTTGGATTATCTCAAGTACTTCGCGCACCTCGTCTTCGGTGACATCAAGGTTTTGGGTAAAAAGCAAGTCGTCGGCAATGCCGGAAATCGGTCGTGACAGATAGCCGGCATCGTCGAGGTTGCCAATGATATATGCTCCGATCTTACGTTTTTTCTCGTCAAGTTTACGGAAGCCGAGTTGTTCCATGAGAGTGTCCTGGAAGGTCGTCTCGTTGGTTATCGGAGCCTCGTAGTGCTTGTCGTCGGGACTGCTGTTGTTGGCGACATATTTGTATGCTGCATCGTCCTCGTCGTCATCTTTCAGATAATCGTCGAAGTCGTCGAGCGGGTCATAATGGTCATCATCACTTTGGTTGTCGTCGAAAGTGTCAACTTCGTCGTTATCGTTTTCGTTATCGTTTTCGTTATCGTTATCGTTAAAATTGTCCTCGTAGTCGTGGTTTTCGCCTTCTTCGAGGGCTGGGTTTTGCATGATTTCCTCTTTGATGCGCGTGCTGAGCTCCATCGTCGGAATCTGCAGCAGTTTCATGATGAGAATCTGCTGAGGCGACAGCTTCTGAAGCAGCTTTTGCGTCTGAGTTAACCTCTGCGAACCCATGGTATCTTAGTACAAGCAGTTCTTTGGTGTACGTGGGAACGGAATAACATCTCTAATGTTACTCATGCCGGTGACGAAGAGCAGCAGACGCTCGAAGCCGAGGCCGTAGCCTGAGTGAGGCACTGAGCCGAAGCGGCGTGAGTCGAGGTACCAGTTCATCGATTCCTCAGGAATTCCTACTTCATGCATACGTTTAAGCAGCTTGTCCATGTCGGTCTCACGTTCTGAGCCACCGATGATCTCGCCGATGCCAGGGAAGAGGACGTCCATAGCGCGGACAGTCTTGCCATCTTCGTTCTGTTTCATGTAGAATGCCTTGATTTCCATCGGGTAATCAGTGAGGATGACAGGCTTCTTGAAGTGTTTCTCGACGAGGTAACGCTCATGCTCTGACTGTAGGTCGACGCCCCAGCCAGTGATAGGATACTGGAACTTGCCTTTCTTGTTGTAGTTGCAATTCTTGAGGATATCGATAGCCTCGGTGTATGTCAAAACCTGGAACGGATGTTCGAGAACGAAATGCAGTTTCTCGATGAGTTCCATCGATTTTTCTTCTTCTTTCTTGTTCTTTTCTTCTTCCTGGAGACGTTTGCTGAGGAAGAGAAGGTCATCCATGCAGTTGTCTAATGCATACTGAATCAAATATTTAAGCATCTCTTCGGCGAGCTCCATGTTGTCGTGGATGTCGTAGAATGCCATCTCAGGTTCAATCATCCAGAACTCTGCGAGGTGACGTGTGGTATTTGAGTTTTCGGCACGGAAAGTAGGTCCGAAAGTATAAATCTTCGAAAGAGCTGTTGCTGCGAGTTCGCCTTCGAGCTGACCAGAAACGGTGAGGTTTGTCGATTTTCCGAAGAAATCCTGGCTGTAGTCGATTTTGCCTTCCTCGGTTCTCGGCAGGTTGTTCAGGTCGAGGGTTGTCACCTGGAACATCTCGCCTGCGCCTTCAGCGTCAGATGCTGTGATGAGCGGAGTGTGGATGTTGTAAAAGCCCTTGCTGTTGAAGAAGTTATGGATTGCGAACACCATGGCGTGACGGATGCGGAACACTGCGCCGAAGGTGTTGGTACGGAAACGCAGATGAGCGATGTCGCGCAAGAACTCCAATGAGTGTTTCTTAGGCTGAAGCGGGTAGAAATCCGGGTTTGCAGGACCTAAAAGCTCGATTGAACTGACTGAAAGCTCCACGTTTTGTCCGCTTCCCGCTGATTTCACGAGTTTTCCGATGGCTGAAACCGATGCGCCCGCGTGCATGAGGGCGAGGTTTTCCTCCGGAATCTTGTCCAAATCGATGACCAACTGCAGGTTATTGATGGTCGAGCCGTCGTTCAAAGCGATGAAGGCGACATTTTTGCTGCCGCGTTTGTTACGCACCCAGCCTTTCACATTTATCTCATTATCAAGCTCTTGCATTGCGAGAGCGGCTTTAATCTCTGTACGTTTCACGATTTTTATCATTTAAAATTTCAATCTACAAAATTACAAATTTTTGCTGAATTATCATATATTATTTTTATATTTGCAAAAAAATGTGAGATGAGCGAAAGCTTTGATATAAGAGAATGGTTTAAGAATCCCAAGGAATTGCTGGTCATCAGTGGACCGTGCAGCGTGGAGAGCCGCGAACAGTTGCTGGAAACAGCAGCAGGGCTTAGCGAGATTGACAAGGTGAAGGTGCTGCGAGGAGGGATCTGGAAGCCACGCACTCGTCCTGATGCCTTCGAAGGAATAGGGGAGGAGGGCCTAAAATGGATGCGTGAGGCAAAGGAACAATTCGGGTTGCTTACGATGACGGAAGTGGCTGTGCCTGAGCACGTTGAGCTGGCGATGAAATATGGCATCGACGTTTTGTGGGTAGGCGCACGAACTGTGGTAAATCCATTTTCAGTTCAGGAGCTTGCGAACAGTTTGAAAGGCTGTGACGTGCCTATATTCGTGAAAAACCCGATAGCACCTGACGTGAAACTGTGGCTTGGCGCCATCGAACGACTTGAAGGTGCCGGTTTGAAATATATCGGAGCAATACATCGCGGATTCTCATCGTACGATGAGACACAATATCGTAACGCTCCATTGTGGGAGATACCCATCGAACTGCTGCGTCTGCGTCGCGATGTCCCGATAATCACTGATATCAGTCATATTTGCGGATGCCGCGAACTGCTTCAGGAAGTGGCGCAAACAGCACTCGACATGGGTACCCTTGGTTTCATGATAGAAACGCATAACGATCCTGAACATGCCTTGACCGACGCAAATCAGCAGATAACACCGGAAAGTTTGAAAAAAGCGTTCGGTAAATTGACATTCAGAAAGAAAAAATTTGACAGAGACGAGGTGGTTTTGCAAAAATACCGTAAGGAAATCGATGAAATCGACGATGAGTTGCTAAATCTTATCGCAAAACGAATGAATATCTCTGAAAAGATCGGCAATTTCAAGAAAGAACATAAAGTGGCGGTGCTTCAGATGGACCGTTGGAAGAGCATTTTGGACGACCATATTAATAAAGGTACGAATCTTGGCTTGAACGAAGAGTCGGTGAAAGAAATTTTCGAGATAATCCATAAAGATTCAATCGACAGACAGTTGTAAATTTTTAGTTTTTTATAAAATGAAGAAATTTTTTGCTTTTTTGGTGCTTTTGATGAGTTTTAGCACTGTTTTTGCCCAAACAAGGGTGATTGTTGTGATGGCTGACAACTATGATGACACGCAGTTGGCGCGAAAGACGCAGAACATGACCAAGGCACAGCGTCGCGATTTTGTAATTCAGGAAAGAATGGCTTTTTGCCAGGAATCACAGCAGAATGTGATGGATTTTCTTGATGGTTTGAAAGGTGAGGTGAGCGAAATTGAACAATATTGGGCGTTTAATGGCTTCAGCTGTGACGCTTCGGAAAATGTTGTCGCTCAACTGGAGAAACGTCCAGATGTCGCTTATGTTTATCGTGATCAGATGCGTAAGATGGTGCCGGATATGGTTGAAGCAAAGGCTGCTGAGACAAGAGATATCGCTTGGCACGTGAATAAAGTGAATGCTCCAACGGTGTGGAGCTACAACGGCTCGACGGGCTATAACGGCGATGGCGTGGTTGTGGCAGTCGTTGATTCCGGAGTGGATTACAACCATGTCGACATTGCCGGAAGCATGTGGAATGGCGGTCCAGAGTTTCCGCATCACGGATATGATTGCGTAAATAATGACAACGACCCGATGGATGAGTATTGCCATGGCACACATGTGGCTGGTATCATTGCAGGACAAGGCAACGCAGGCACTCAGACTGGCATCGCTCCTGGAGCTAAGATCATGGCGGTCAGGGTGTTGGATGACACGGGCTATGGCTCTGACGCTCAAGTTATCGATGGTTTGCAATTTGCTTTGGAACATGGTGCTGACATCCTCAATTTGTCGCTCGGTGACCCTGAAGTAGGTCCTGTGGCTTTGTATCGTGACCTTTTCAAAACCATTCAAGATGCTGGCGTAGTTGCCTCGGTGGCTGCTGGCAATGTCGGTGATACACAATACTCTTATCCAGTGCCATTTAATGTCGAATGTCCGGGTAACTGCCCTCCGCCATGGCTGCATCCTGACCAGGTGAATCTGATTTCAGGCGGCACCACTGCTGTGATTTGCGTGGGCGCAACAGATGCAAACGATGCACATTGCGGCTTCTCGTCGGTCGGTCCTGTGACTTGGGCTGCAGGCGCACAAGTTGGCGATTACAACGACTATCCGTATCAAAATGGTGATGCTTCTCAGCCAGGATTGATTCGCCCGGATATCTCAGCACCGGGTGCAAACGTCACTTCGTTGAACTATCAGACAGGAACGGGCTACGTCGCATATGACGGCACTTCGATGGCAACGCCTTGTGTGGCTGGCGTTTTGGCATTATTGTTGGATGCCGACCCGGAGCTTCTGCCAGCTGAGTTGGATTCGATTATCGAGCTGACGGCTGCAAATGCAGGAAACACTGTGAAAAACAATATTACAGGTTCAGGTCGTGTCGATGCCTTGGCAGCTGTCAATGCGCTGTTTTTCCATGGTCCGACAAACCTCACCGCCTATTTGAGCGGCGACTATGTCGACTTGAACTGGACAGCAGCTGCAAACGCCACTTCTTATAGCGTATATCGTGACGGTATTGTTGTTGCAAATAATTTAACCTCAACGACTTACACCGACCATCTGACATACGCCGGCAAGTATACATATTATGTTAAAGCACATCTGAATAACGATTTGACGACTTTACCTTCGAACTATGTGCATATTGAGAAAGTGATTGATATTCAGACAGAAGTGATAAATCAGACCAAGGTGGCTTTGAGTTGGGACATGCCGAACTGCATTTATGATGGCTTCGAGTCGGGTAATTTGTACCAAAACATGTGGATCAATGACGGTGTATGTCCTTGGGAGGTGACAAATGCTGACGCTCACAGCGGCTCATATAGCGTGCGTTCTACAAACAAGACGATGTTCTCGACGAGTAAGATTTCGCTTGCTGTGAATGTTGCAACCACTTGTGTAGTAAGCTATTACGCAAAAATCAGCTGCTTCCCGTTGAACGGCGGAGGTTTCTTTATCGACAATGTGCAATATGGTGAGACTTTGAAAGATATTGTGCCGTGGACGCGTTATACAGTGTCGTTAAGTCCTGGTAATCACTTACTTGAGTGGAAATACGGCAACCAGCTTACCGAAGGTGACTACGAAAACTCATTTTACATTGATGATATCATTGTCGGCAATGCTTATGACATCTATAGGGCCAATTGCGACGGTAGCGGTCAAACAATGATTGCAGAGGCTGTTATCAATGCTCAATTTATTGATAATGATTGGGTTACATTGCCGATCGGACAATATAAATACGGTGTTAGCATAGACGGAGGTTACACAATTTATTGGTCAGATTGCATTGACAAGGATTATCAAGGTTTGGATGAAAATTTTGTTGATGATTTGACTGTTTATCCGAATCCTGCGAATGATTATATCCACGTAGAAACGATGTACTCTTCATCTGTGCAACGCATTGATATATATAATGTTACAGGACAGATTGTCCTTTCTTCAACGGATACGGAGATCAATGTGTCGGAATTGGAGTCGGGTATCTATTTCATCAATATCTTGACGGAAAAAGGTAGTGTTACAAAGAAAATCTCTGTTGTGAGATAATTATTTGAAACGATAGAAGAATACGAGTTCAAGAACATCATTGAAAGCTCCGTGTTGTCCAAAACGCACGCAGTTTTCATTGCTGAGATTCCCTTTATACACTGACGTTATTGAGAATTCCGTGCGAAACGCCAGTGAATACTGCTCTTTTAAAGTTATTTTCACTCCAGCGATACCGCTGCATGAAAGGCGGTTCCAATAGTTGTCAATGCCGTCGGACGCGCCGTTGACACTTTCTTTATGCCTGACAAGAACATCGAGGCTCGCTCCAAGCTCGAGTGCCAGCCATTTGCAAGGTCTTCCGTTTATATTCAAAGCGCTGAGGTTAGCCGAGATCAGTATTGGCAACTCGACATAATCCAGTTTCAGGGAATACGGATCGCCCGGGACAAAATTATCTGCATCGGAATGCGAGCCTTTTTGGACGTATTTCAACTCCATCAAGGCTGAAAAAGTGTTATTCATGGGCAGTCCGACGAAGGCGCCGGCAGTGAACCCGATTTTGTCCCATCCTGCTCGGTCATCTCCTTCAACTTGCGAGGTGACGCCACCGAGGGCGAGACCGCCGAAGAAGGCCTGAGAGTGAGCTTTTACTCCTATTGTTATAAGCAACAATAACATTATGAGGTTCCTCGCTATGCTCGGAATGACAGTTGTTTTCATATTTCACGTTTTATGCAGTAATCCAAAAGTTTTTTCAAAGCTTCTTTTGCTTCGCTATTTGATATTATATTTAATTGATTTTCAGCCTGTTGCACAAAGAAATTCATTTTGTCTTCACAGTATTGCAGGCTGTTTTTTTCGTTAGTTTTTTTAATTATCTCGTTGATGACACTGTTTTTCTTCCCGTAGAGGCGTATCTTGCTGATTATCAAAGTTCTTTCGATGGCGGAGCTGTTTTTTAACAAATGAATGAGCGGCAGAGTCATTTTGTGTTCGCGTATGTCATTGCCGTAGCCTTTGCCAGATTTGTTATTCGGTTGATAATCAAAGATGTCGTCGCGAATTTGGAAGGCTGTACCGGCGTAGATGCCGAACTTTTGCATCGCCTCGACTTGTTCTGTATCCGCGCCAGTCGAGACGGCTCCTATGGCGCAGCACGAGCCAATCATGGAGGAGGTTTTTTTCTCGATGATTTGGTAGTAATCGTCTTCGGAGATGTCGAATTTCCTGGCTTTCTCGAGTTGTATAATCTCACCTTCGCTCATGTTTTTCACCGTTTCCGAAATCATGTCAAGCATCTGATAATCACGGTTTTCGAGGGCTATCATCATGCCTTTGGACAGGAGATAGTCTCCAGCGAGGACGGCGATTTTGTTTTTGTACATCGCGTTTATTGAGGCAAAGCCCCGACGTTCGGCAGCATCATCGACGACATCGTCATGGATGAGCGTGGCGGAATGCAATAATTCGATGAAAGTGGCAGCCCGATAAGTGCTCTCATTGACTTCACCGAAGCATTTCGCGGAGAGGAACACAAAGAGCGGACGCAGCTGTTTCCCTTTGTGTTTCAAGGTATAACGACCGATTTTATCCAACAGGAAATTGTCGGAATGCAATGCTTCTTTATAAAAATTCTCAAATTGAGAAAGTTCATAGGAAACGGTTGATTTTATGTCGTCGAGAGTAGTCATTTCTGAATTAAAGTGCAAAATTAATTAAAAATTTTGTTATATGAATAAAAATTTATAATTTTGAAGATTGAAATAATTTCTTGAAAATTTTATAAGTAATTGAATATCAACTAAATATTTTTAACATGAAGAAAGATACAAAGGTTTTTAACCTTATCCGTAAGGAAAAAGAGCGTCAGATGCATGGCATCGAGCTTATCGCTTCTGAAAATTTCGTCAGCGACCAGGTGTTGAAAGCCATGGGTTCAGTGATGACAAACAAATACGCAGAAGGTTATCCTGGAAAGCGTTATTACGGCGGTTGCCAGATTGTTGACCAGACAGAACAAATCGCTATCGACCGTGCTGGTGAACTCTTCCAGGCAAAATTCGTGAACGTGCAGCCACACTCAGGCGCACAGGCTAACATGGCAGTGTTGCTGGCATGCTTGAAGCCAGGTGACACATTCATGGGCCTCGACCTCTCACACGGCGGACACCTCTCACACGGTTCACCTGTCAACTCATCAGGTATTCTCTACAAACCAGTCGCATACGAAGTAAACCGTGAGACTGGCCGCGTCGATTACGACGATATGGAGAAGAAGGTGGCTCAGTACAAGCCAAAACTCATCATCGCCGGTGCTTCAGCATATTCACGTGATTGGGACTATGCACGTATGCGTAAGGCAGCTGACTCAGTCGGCGCTATCTTGATGGCTGACATTTCACACCCTGCAGGTCTCATCGCACGCGGTATCCTCAACGACCCGTTGGAGTATTGCCATATCGTGACAACAACCACACACAAGACCCTCCGTGGACCACGTGGCGGTATGATCATGATGCGTGAAGACTTCCCGAACCCATGGGGCTTGACAACACCTAAGGGCGAAATCAAGATGATGTCGGCATTGCTCAACAGCGCAGTGTTCCCAGGCGTACAGGGCGGACCACTCGAGCACGTCATCGCATCAAAGGCAGTCGCTTTCGGCGAGGCTTTGTCAGATGAATACTTCGAGTACATCCTCCAGGTGAAGAAGAATGCAGCAGCAATGGCAAAGGCATTCACCGACAGAGGTTACAACATCATCAGCGGTGGCACAGACAACCACTTGATGCTCATCGACCTCCGTTCGAAGTTCCCAGAAATCACAGGTAAGATGGTTGAGAACACCCTCGTTCAGGCTGACATCACAGTCAACAAGAACATGGTTCCGTTCGACAGCCGTTCACCATTCCAGACCTCAGGTCTCCGCGTCGGTACTCCAGCTATCACAACACGTGGTTTGAAGGAAGACATGATGGAGCCAATCGTTGACTTGATTGACGATGTCATCAGCCACATCGACGACACCAAGAAACTCGAGGCAGTGAAGGAGAAAGTCAACGAAATGATGGCAGATAGACCATTGTTCGCTTGGTAATAAGCCATTAGCTATTAGCCAATAGCCATTAGTTTTTAGCCATTAGTCGTTAGCATTTTGCTAAAGGCTAATGGCTAACTGCTAATGGCTATTTTTTAGTTTATAGTGTAATTACCTCATTCATTCTTATGTCATTCGGCTCTGTTGGGACCTCATCGACGAGTTGGAAGTCGAAGCAGATTCCGATGCGTTTGACATTCAGGTGTTTGCATAAAAACCTGTCGTAATAGCCTCTGCCGCGGCCAATGCGGTTGCCGTTACGGTCGAAGGCGACGCCTGGAACCACGATGAGGTCGTAATCGCCGGTGTATGGTTCGTTTTGAGGCTCAAGGATATTGAAGTCGCCGACGGCAAAGCCCGTGTTTTCTGCAAGTTCCACAGGGATGATGTCATCGCTGACAACAGTCGGAAGGATGATTTTCTTTTTATGGCGCCATTTCTCGAGGAAAGCCTGAGTCTGCACTTCATCAGGTAAAGCGCTGTAAATCATCACAATATGAGCTTTCTGGAAATCAGGATGCTGCTCTAGCTTTGACAAAATAATCTCAGACTGCTCAAGAAGTTGCTCTTTAGTATGCTGTTTCTTGAGAAGTTTTATATTGGCGCGAAGTTCTTTTTTATCCATAGAACTATCTAAACCAACGAGTTAGATTTCCTCTTAAAAAAAGGTAATAAACAGCGATTCCGATCCAGCTGGTGATGAGGACGAATGCAATAATCAATATTTTGCTAAGAAGGTTGATTGGCTGACCGAGGATTTCAAGGACTGCCACCACTCCTAAGATGACGCCGACAACGTAAATAATTGTTGCTACCATAGTTGAAAATTTTTCGCAAAAATACAAAATATTAACGAATAGTGAGTTTATTAAAGAAATTTATTATCTTTGCAAAAAAATGAATTGCTATGAAAAAGTTATGGATTTTTATTTTAGTTCTTGCTGTTATCGCCGTTGTTATGAAGTTGACGGTGCCATCGGTTGAAAAGCATTATGATGTTGCTACAGAGCAGCTTTCAGAGTTTGTTGAAGACAAGTTCATGGAAAGCGACGACTATAATGAGATTATTGACGACTACGGAATCGACAAACAGGCTGCGATGGAGTTTTTGAAGCAGGGCGATATGTACAAAACTATGATTAGGTACAGTGTCGAGAATATGCTTGTCATGAAAGACTATGTTGTCTGCAACGTCGGCAAAATCACCTATGACGGCGAGGTCTATCCATTGACTCTCGGCATATTTGGTCATGTTTTTGTGATGACCGATTACATTGACGAGATTCAGGATGCCAGCGAAAAGTTGGAAGAACTGAAAGAAAAATACAATAAATAATTGGGGGATTTATTCAGCAAAAGCTGTATCCCAAAACTTTTCCGCATTGGTGGTGACGATGTTGCCGCCGCCGATGTCGAATGGCTCAAATCCTGATGGAACAAGGTTGACGTAGCTGTTGCGGTCTACACCTTTCACTTCATATTCTTCCTGGTAATACGAAAGAGTTCCCCAGCAGGAGAACCAATAGGTGTTTTTCGCCATGTAGGCGTAGTAATCGTTATCTTTTTGAGCTTTCCCGAAGGCAGGATGAATAATCATCTTCTCGCCTGAGATGTAATGTTCGCGCATCTCTTTGAGCGACAGAGGCGTGCCATTTGCATCGGTAACATAATGTCCGCCCATGTCGGTGTCGACCATAGCCCATTTGTTGAGTTCCGGCAGCCACACCTCGTTTACGACGTGGCAATCCATATCGTCTTTATCTTGTGGCATGCAGGTGATATATCTCGCCTGGATATCTGCGGCAAGCATCAGTTCAAATGTTAAAATACTATGCAGACGGCAATTGAACGCCGGCTCGACCTCTTTTGTGTATTCCCAAAGACCGATTGCGTTGACGTGCTCAGGCCAATGTCTTTGGTTTGCGTGCGGGATGTTTGATGACACGAACTTTCCGATTGCGACGGCTTTCTCCCAAGTGGTGGCGTCGGCAGGGTAGAGGGTGTCGAGTTGGAAATACTCGCGAATCTCCTGTGCTCTTGCCTCATCCTGAACGATTCTCATCTCAAACACATTGGTGTCGGCGGCATATTCGCCTGAAGTGCGCAGTAAATCAAGGCGTTTATCGAGCAAACCGTAGTTGTTTTTGTCTAAATACCAATCATATTTTGGTGATTCAATCCAAACAATAATTGCAGCAATAATAGTGATTCCGCCGATTATGGCAAGAATGTTTCTGATAACGGAGTAAGATTTTTTCATGGTTAAGTAATGTTAATTTATTTGAGAACGCAAAGATAGGGATTTTGCTGCATGAAAAATGACTTATTTTGTATTCAGCAACCTCATTGTACAACCACCGATATTGTTTTCAACAATCTTTGTGACCACGGTGCTTTCAAGATATATCATATAACAATGGTGCAAACTTAAAATCATGTCTTGAAGATGCTGGTCTTGTTCCATATCAATGATGTTTAAACCAACAGCTTTGCACTTGTCTTTTGATATATGTCTGCTGTGTACCTTGGTTGTGGTATTGTTGTTGAATGCTTTAAGAATACTCTTTCTCGTATTTTTGTCTGGAAAATTTTTGGAAAGAATCTCATCTGCAAGGTCATCGGATAATTCGGTAGCTTGCTCACATGTGACCAAGAATGTGGGAGTATACTTAGAGAAAATCACCTGCCATAGGCCAAGCGCATGAGGGTTTTGCCGAATATCTTCTTTTGCTTTTTCGAATTCCTTTAATACTGACTGGCAAGCGATGCCACCGATTTGTGGATCGAATGGACCTAAGCAGGATTGTCGGCCCATCATGATTTCTTTGCATGAAACCGCAATCATTGAACCTGCTGACATTGCCATTTGTGGAATAATGGCTCTGATGTCTCCCTTGAATAAAGAGTGCAGGTAATCAATGATTTTTTCCGTTGCAGCGATGTCTCCGCCAGGAGTGTGCAATATCAAATCGACTCCTTTTGATTTGTCCAGTTTATAAACAGCTTCCATAAAGGCATTTATGTCCTTGTCGTTTATGGAAACATCTGCTGCTGTCGGCTTTTGCATCCAACCGGAATAATACGTGATGACATTTCTGTTTGTGCATTTCGAAATCTCATCGAGGTATTTTTGCTTTTCTTTTACTAAAAACGGTATTCTGTCTGATTCTTTGTTTCTTTGAAAATTATTAAAGATTTCACTCCAACTTGGCATGGTTTTTAATTTAAGTTATTTTAAGATTCCACTTACAGTGACTTCGTTATCATCATAAATGGAATACTGCTCGTAATAATCACCTTTTTTGTTCCAAGTTTGGTTAAAAATTGGATTATTTTGATATCCGTTCATGATCATATCGTAATCGTTTGTTAATTTATTGTGGTTTTTCATTGCATGAATTATTTACGATGCAAAGATAAATAAAAAAACAATACGAGCAGCTTTTACTTTGCAATTTTGTGGCATTTTACTTTGCAATTTTGCGGTAATTCCTTAAAACTATATGTCTTCGCCTATGGAAAAAATTGAAAATCTTGGGAATTTTTGTATTTTTGCACCGATAGAATAAGGATAAGAAAAATTGTTATTTCTATTAAGGGATAAGGCATGCCTAATCCCAACAGGATGAGACGATTTGAATATCCGGTATCCCGTAGGGCGAAGGCATGCCTTCGCCATTATGTGGGTGTTATTTTTAAAATGTTTAACATAAAAACCATTGTTTATGGAATACAAAAACAGAATTTCATTAAGATTACCCAATTGGGATTATTCATGGGCAGGTGTTTATTTCATTACGACATGTACAAAAGATAGAAATTGTTATTTTGGAAATGTTGTAAATGGTGAAATGATTTTGACAAATCCAGGCGCAATTGCGGATGTCTTGTGGCATGAAATCCCCAATCATTCGAAAAATATCGAATTAGGGCCATTTATTGTTATGCCCAATCACATTCATGGTATTTTGATGTTGAAAAATGATAAAGATGAGGCGATTGATTATGAGGCGAGAAAAAATATGGATGTTAAAAGATTTCAAAATCCAGGCAAAAACAGCATTTCTTCGATTGTTGGTGGTTATAAAGCAGCGGTGACCAAACATCTTCGGAGGATGGGATACATATTTGCATGGCAATCAGGATTTTATGATGAAATCATTAGGGATGTTGATTGTTATTATAATGTGAAAAGGTATATTGAAAACAATCCGAGAAATTGGAAAGAGGATGAATATTGTTGATGGTTGTAAAATAGGGATAATATGATTTCCCGTAGGGGATAGGGCATGCCCTATCCCAACAGGATGAGATGGATTTGATTGGTTTTAGGGGCGAAGGCATGCCTTCGCCTATGGAAAAATTGAAAAACTTGGGAATTTTTTGTTGAAAAAATTGGGATTATTGTGGCAATAACACAAATGGTGATGGTAACTCGCCAACAACCACTTGTCTTATGGTGTCATTTTCAATATAAAATGCAGTCGGATATGCTGATATAAAATCAAAATTTGAATCTATTTCTGCAATGCAAATATCAGGAAAATGATTTATAAAAGATTTCCTTAAAGAATCATTGTGTTGATTTTCTTTATTTGTCAACACATAGCAAAGAGCTGTGTCAACAGTTTTTGTTTCTATGTATGATTTGAAATTTTCCACTGAATTAATACAATGAGGGCAGCTAAATGACATGAAAAACAAAAGCTCTTTCTTTTTCGTTGGTATGACATAATCTTTTAATGGAGTTTCATACAATGGCTTGTTTTGATATGGATTTTCCTGCTTTTTATGTGACAATACCATAGATGTCATACCAGAGATGAAAACTGATGGAAATAAAACTGTCAGCAATATACTTTTTTTCCATGAAGGTATATCGTTGTAGTTTTCCGGCTCGGTATTAATGACGACATAAAAAGATGCACTGATTAATAATAGATTTCTAATATAAACTATTGTTGTGCTTTCGGTTTTTATGAAGTTTCCAAAGCATCCGCAGTCTGTTATGCCATGAAAAACATTGCCGTATGTGTATGCCGCTGTAAAAAACACCAACATAATTAGTGATAATAAAGCGACCATGCGTGTTTTTATGTGTAATAGCAGAGTGCAACCTAATGTTATTTCTGCAATAACAATAAAAGGTGCCAAGAAATGTAGTGATGGAAATCCGTATTGTGCTATTAGATTCTGAAAACTCAAAACATTGACAAGTTTGCTTAATCCTGAAATTAGAAAAAGTATACCGATAATGTATATAAGTATAGAAGATGCTTTTTTCATGATACATGTTTTTATTAGGGTGACTGTTAAATAATATAACAGCCACCCGTTTACAAAATTGTTATTTACAGCCGCACCAAACGGTGTTTTCTCCGGTGCAATAATACTTGTAGCCTTTGTTAGCACAAGCCTTTTCACAATCACTGTTGTTGAAATAACCAATGAAAGTATAGCCATTGCTGATGCACCAATTCCCCTGGTTAAACCCTTTTGAGGCACTTACCATTTCTTCATCTGTGCTTCCTGCGGCTAAAACAACAAATAAAGCTATTATAGCAAATTGAGCTAAACATAGCATGATTTTCTTACTTTTTTTCATGGTTTTCAATTTTTAATACGATTAATAAAACTATTAAATATGATACAACATCCAATATATCAAACGTGCCACCTATGATTTTGAAATATTGCAACGCTTCCAATATAAAAGGTAAAGCTATGGTCGAATATAACAAAATGTTGCATAGAATAATGCTCTTGTCAACAAACTGGAATTGTAATATCAATAATGAGAAGAACCATAGAGCATCAGACAAACAATATAGCATAATATAGGTAAGCAAGTTGCCGTCGTATCCAATGTTGATTCTAAATGGCTCAATCCATTTTGGATTTCCAATCCAATGCATGGCTAGGATGTCTTGTCTAAATAAGATATAGATAAGACATCCCATTACTAATGATACAATTGCCAGAACAATTTGTTTTGCACATGACATAATTTATTCATTTAAATAGTAATGATGCAAAACAATAATTGACATATTGTATATGGTTGGACTAATTACATTTGTTCCCAGAAACACCTGTTACCTCGTATTTTGTCCAAGATTTGCCGTTTTTTTCAGTATCAATATAAACCTCAATAGCTGCTTCTTGGTTTGGACAACTTTTACCACGTCCTTCAAATGATTTTGTAGACTTGTCTGCATAAGTAACTTTAACGGTCACTGTAACGTTTGCACAAGTGCTTTCGCTGTCATTAGATAAATTAACAATTACTTTATTGCCTTCCATATGCTGTCCCGTACATAAAATTGTAGAACCATCATTGGTACCACTAATTTTACATGATTGTGCGTTTGCGGCAAAACTAATACCTAACATGGCAACAATAATTAATAAGATTTTTTTCATTTTAATTTTTGCCTGTTATATCCCATCGGCACATCGGTTTTTAAGTTAATTAGAATTTGTTAAGTATAGCACCCAAAAGTGTTGTTACATGCATAAAAAAAGCGTGGTGCTGTTTTCGCTTAATTTGAACCTTTGAGGTCTTAGACTACCTAAACATCCTAAATTAACGAGCAAAGCCCACGCAAATGCGCGAGCGTCTTGAGCTTGCTCTCGGATGTTTTAATTGAAAGTGTCTAAGTTCCAAAGGCTCCGATTAAGCTTTTAACGCTTTTTCCGATTTATCTTACAATGCACGTAACGAATTACGCTTTTATATCATAGGCAAAAATTTTTAATTACACTATTTTTTATCACCGCAAATATAAACATTTTTTTAATACCAAACAAAAAACCGACGCATCTTTTTATTGACGCGCCGGTTTTTTTTCATTGCGGAAATTCTTTATTCTGTCTTCTGGCTTCTTAAAGATTATTTCCCTTCACTCAGTTTCTTATATCCTTCGTATCTGAGCTTAGCAAACTGCTCGGTCTTGGCGAACAGCTCTTTTGCCTCTTCTGGGAAGGTCTTCAGCAATGAGTTGTAACGGACTTCGCCCATGATGAAGTTCTGGAACTTGCTCCAATCAGGCTCTTTTGAGTCGAGGTGGAAACCGTTCTGACCTGCTTCTTCCTCAGCTGGGTTGAAGCGCCAGAGGTGCCAGTAACCGCAGTCAACGGCGAGCTTCTTCAAGTAAACCAGACTTACATTTGAATGTGATACGTTTTTTGCTAAAATAATTTCGAGCACGTTCCACAACAGAATCTCCCGTATTGCTTGGGATGCTTTGTGCAACTATTCTTGCCCACCTATAACCAATTGATTTGTGTTGAAAAATGGGTTTATCAATTGTGGCTTTAATTTGGTCAATGGCGTGGTCAACATTTTTACCTTTTAGTTCAACAAATACTTCTGTCCAAACATTATTATCTATGTCTGATTCAAATAGTACCAATTTGTCGCACTTTTCGCCCTCTGTTATTATAACACCATCTATAGGGTAAACAGCACTTGGTTTTATATTTTTAAACTTGATTTTATAAGTCTTTCCTTTCTCTGATGTTGATACTATTTCATGCTCTCCTAATGCTTTATCAGGTTTGTATGGCTTCAACTTTGTACTAATGAGTGTGTCCTCCTTCATGTTTTTCTTAGCCATATATGATATCATTTAGTTGATTTAACTCGGTCTCTGTCGTTTCTGAAACGGCATCAAGATATTCGCCCTTTATCAATCCGGTCTCATTATCCATCATATTCTCCATCCTTCCATTTTGTGTGACAAAATATGCAGAATAATACTTTAGAGGAAGTATGCAATCTTGGTCAATAATCTTTAGAGTTTCAACTTTGTTTTTAAGATAAGCTTTTCTGGCTTTCAATAATACGTTCATTTGTGTTAGAATATATGGGCTGTGCGATGTCATTACCACATAACCAGGATAACCGGTTTTATTCATGGCAAATGAAAACTGAGATATAATGTCTCTCAATAACTTGGCTTGAGATGTCGGATATAAATGTTGCTCGGGTTCCTCAATATAAAGTTGCGGATAATTATAAAAATTCAAGCGGTTTGATGCATTTTCCTGACCAAAACCCTGTTCACTGTCGTTTTTTACCATACTTGGTGTTCGCCGCGATGGTTTCCCAGTTATGTAACATAAATAATGTACAAGTACGGAAACAGGAACGGTGGATTGTATTCCACTTGAGGTGTTCTCTAAAAGTAAAGCCGTATTAGTCTTATGTAACTTGACATAATCGTTGGATCCATCATGGTAATACTCCATATCATCAGCGAAAGACAGTCTTAAAGGATTTTTTTTTGTAAATACAGCATTGGCTTCTGAGAATTCCATTGCACAATTAAACATGGAATCAAAGGTTGAAGCTTTATATTTGTTGTCCAAATTAGGAATGACTGAAAGAAGGTTCCTTTCAGCTGGGATATAACTTATTTTTGAAGTATGGCGTAATTCTTCCTTAACTCTTGAAACCTTTGTTTTTGTATTTATCCCATTATGTAGAATGCTTACCATGTCGCTTTTATACTCAACATAAGGCTCGCCATTATTGAAGTATTCATCACTCAATTTGTGAAACTCTTTGAGTTGTCGAATAAAGCTACCTCTTTCCAATATGTCATTGTACTCTTTGAGCATTACTTTCTTCTCAATCCAACGGCAGAAACTCAGTATTTTCATAAAAGTACTCTTGCCAGTACTTTGTTCGCCAATAATCAACATGATACTGGTTAATGGAATGATTCCTGTATCTTTTAATGGACCAATGTTTTTTATTCTAATATATTCCATATTAATAGTTTATTTCGTGAACAAATCCATGTTTGGATTTTTCATATCAATTCACATTGCAAAGATAGTTATATTTTTTGAAAAATTAAAAGATAAAACAAATTTATACACAATCTTTTAGAATATGAGTCGATAGTTGTGATTCTCGTGTTTACGCTTATAATCCAAAAATGTTTGAAGGCATTGTGCATACTTGAGTTCTATGGCAGCATCCATTGACTTTTTCATGTCTTCTGGGAAGTTCATGAAGAGAATTTTGGTTTTTGCCTTGGTTTGTGCTTTTTCACACTCTACCCCTTTATGAATGTCTTCGTCCGAAATAGGATAGTATTGCCCGCATCGCATTGCAGCAACGAAATTGCATAAACGGTTATAACTATCGGAAGTGTTTCGTACTGTGAAACCGTTGTTGATAAGGTCAAATATGTCTTTGTTGTTCATAGGTTAAAAACTATTCAATGGTTATTTTAGGTTCAATAATAATTTCATAATCTTTTAAATCTTCAGGGTTGTCCACCTCAGTTGTTTTGATTACTTCTTCATAATATGGCTCTACTTTGATGGTCAGCTCTCCTGTTTTTGAATAATCCTCACTTAGGAATCTCCAATAAACGGGGATAGCAGTTACACCATTTGCTGGCAAAAGTCCAATTTTAAAATGTGTTTTATCTCCTTGTACAAATACGACACTATTAGAACGATATTCAATAATGTTTTGGTGCTTTTGAAAAAGTTCTCTGCTTGCATCTCGTCGGGAATTTTCATGTGCTATAATGGCAGGATCAATGCGCCAATCATCTAAATAGTGGAATTTATCACTTATTTTTTCAACTGTTTCGCTTTTGAATCCAATATACATTTTCATGTTTCGAATAACAGTATCTCCACTATTAAGAATTTCAAACTCGATAGTGCACCATCTTTCATCGTACTTGCATTTTCCATTTAGTATGTCATTTGTATATTTTATGCTATTGATGATTTCTTGTGTCTTATTGAATTGTTGGGATATATCAAATAGTGGATAATTAAGTGTAAATGGATTATAATTGGAATCATTAATTGTAGATATACGCTTCAATATGTGTTTTGTTATAGTTTTAACATATTGTGGGATGGTAATGCTGTCTTTACCATTTAACGTGACATCTACTCTTGTGGAATCAATATATTGACAATTGTTCACATACCAGTTGCGTACCTCTTGATATTTGCAAATCTGCTCAACAATATCTTCCCATGATTGTAAATATATTTCAAATCCGTCATTATTTATGCTTTCAATATTCTTTCCCCTGATATATGTTTCAATTTTTGCATCTTTATTAGCAGTTGTGGCAAATATTAACCTTTTGAGTTTGGGCTTGAAATCCCTTGCTTTTGATATTTCTTTGTCAATTTCTTTCTCGGTTAATGAACTGTCAGAATAATCATCTTTCCCTTTGCATTGAATTCCACAGTAACCTCCATATTTTTTTACATAAGCATATACATCAACTCCACATTGGTTTTGTCCTTGTCTGCCATTTTTCATGATAGTATCGGAACAATCCCAAATCTTACCCCATAATATTTTACAAAGAGATTCGAAATCTTGCCAATTCTGTGGTTTGTTTATTTGATTTGATGCAATCATTTTATTTCAATGTTTCAATAATTGTGGCTATATCCACATCATCCAACTTAAACCATATACACGAATTCATTGCTTACTATATGCAGTATGTAAATTTAGCATTGTGTCATTAAATTCAAGATAATTCACTATCTCTATGCGGTTTATTTCGTGAAATGATAATTGACAGCAATCCACATATTTCGTCTGTTAATCTTTTGTCTTTGAACAAATGGATTCTTTCAATGGGCTGTTTTATGCTATTAATATTAACTATGATTGTGTAATCGTGATCAGTCTCTTGTGTTGTATCTTTAACAGATATAGTTGTGTCAGTAATTTGTTTGGCTGTAACGCCACCAATAACTGCGCCGATTTCACCTGCCAATACACCTCCGATAAAAGCTCTTCCAATGGCGTCTCCAGTATTAGTTCTTGTCGTAGAAGTGATTTTTTTGTTTGCCCTGATGTTCGATAATAGTTTGGTTGTCATATAAACTATAATCCAATATATCTGAAAATGAGTAAACTTTGTTCTTTAATAATACTTGTTCTGTTTTTTCATTAATCATTATATATAGACTGGTCAAATCATTGTCGGTTGGAAGTCTAATGATCTTAGATGGATTAGACATTTTTGTTATAAGAGTTTTATAAAAACCTTCTCTTCGTTCAGCATCTTTCATGAGCCATTCTTCCCTTTGTTGACGATAGTATTTATCCTCTTCTTCTTTCTTCTTTTTTAATTCCAATCTTTTTTGTTTATTAATATGATTATGAATTGTGAGTGCTATTATTACAAGAACAAAGATTATACATATCGCTAAAAGAGTATACATGGTATTTATAATTAAATGAGTCTTAACTTGTTTTTATATCACAGCAAAAATAATAATTATTTTTATACAAATCAAAAAACGGCGCTTCTTTTTCAGACGCGCCGTTTTTATTATTCGGATAACGCAGCGTTATCCCTACGGAAATTACTTCCCTTCACTCAATTTCTTATATCCCTCATATCTCAGTTTAGCAAACTGCTCGGTCTTGGCGAACAATTCTTTTGCTTCCTCTGGGAAGGTCTTCAGCAATGAGTTGTAACGGACTTCGCCCATGATGAAGTTCTGGAACTTGCTCCAGTCAGGCTCTTTTGAGTCGAGGTGGAAACCGTTCTGACCTGCTTCTTCCTCAGCTGGGTTGAAGCGCCAGAGGTGCCAGTAACCGCAGTCAACGGCGAGCATGACCCATACCAATCTTAATGCCGTGGTTGATACATGGTGCGTAGCAGATGATGAGTGATGGTCCTGGATAAGCCTCAGCTTCTTTGATGGCTTTGAAGTACTGGGCTTGTGATGAACCCATTGCCACCTGCGCCACATAGACGTAGCCGTAGCTCTTGGCAATCATGCCGAGGTCTTTCTTACGTACTTTCTTACCTGAAGCGGCGAACTTGGCGACGGCGCCGGCTGGTGTAGCCTTTGATGACTGACCGCCTGTGTTCGAGTAAACCTCAGTGTCGAGGACGAGGACGTTGACGTCTTCGCCTGATGCCAACACGTGGTCTAAGCCGCCGAATCCGATATCGTATGCCCAACCGTCACCACCGAAGATCCACTGTGATTTCTTCACGAGGTGGTCTTTGAGGTCAAGGATCTGCATGCACTTGTCGCAGCCGCATTTCTCGCAGCCAGCGATGATCTTGTCGGCGAGTTCATCTGTCTTGATGCCGTCTTCGCGGTTGTCGATCCAAGCCTGGAAGAGCTTCTTGAGGTCGTCGCTGCAGCACTTGCAGTTGGCGATAGCGTCTTTCATGATAAGCTCGATACGGTCGCGGAGCTTACGTGTGGCTGTTGCCATACCAAGACCGAACTCTGCGTTGTCTTCGAACAATGAGTTGGCCCATGCCACGCCCTTGCCTGAACGGTAGTTCTTGCAGTATGGAGTAGCTGGTGCTGAGCCGCCGTAGATTGACGAGCAACCTGTTGCGTTGGCGACGAGCATTCTCTCACCGAAGAGTTGTGTGATGGTCTTGATATAAGGTGTCTCACCGCAGCCTGCGCAGGCGCCAGAGAACTCGAACAACGGCTGTGCGAACTGGCTGTTCTTGGTGTTGGCGTATTTGTCGATGAGGTTGTCTTTGTAGGTGACTTTCTTCTGGCCGTATTCCCAGTTCTTGGCTTCGTCAAGCTGGCTCTCCAACGGTTTCATCACCAATGCTTTCTCCTTAGCAGGGCAGACGTCGGCGCAGTTGCCGCAGCCTGTACAGTCTAACACTGAGACCTGCATTCTGAAGTGCATGCCTGCCAATTCCTTTGGCATCTTCACGTCGACTGTTGCCATGCCCTTTGGAGCCTTCTTCATCTCGGCATCTGTCATGACGACAGGGCGGATTGCTGCGTGAGGGCAGACCAATGCGCACTGGTTGCACTGGATACAGTTGGCTGGGTTCCACTCAGGAACGACGGTGGCGACGCCACGTTTCTCGTAGGCTGTTGTACCTGCCGGGAATGTACCGTCGACGATGTCTTTGAATGCGCTCACAGGGAGGTCGTTACCGCACTGGGCGACCATCGGACGCATCACCTTGTTGATGAACTCAGGATCGTCGGCGTTGTGCTCGAACACGAAGTCTGTTGTGCAGTCGAGTTTTGCCCATTCGGCTGGGATTTCCACCTTTGTGATTTCACCGCCGCGGTCGACAGCTGCGTAGTTCATGTTGACGATGTCTTCACCCTTCTTGCCGTAGCTCTTCACGATGAACTTCTTCATCTGCTGGACAGCGAGGTCGTAAGGGATAACGCCTGAAATCTTGAAGAATGCGCTCTGGAGGATGGTGTTGGTACGGTTGCCAAGGCCGATCTCGTTAGCAATCTTAGTAGCGTCGATGATGTACATCTTGATGTTGTTGAGAGCGAGATATTTCTTCACATAGTCCGGAAGATGTTTCTTTGTCTCAGCAACGCTCCATGGTGAGTTGTAGAGGAATGTTCCATTCTTCTTCAAGCCACGGAGGCAGTCGTATTTCTTAAGATATGACGGGACGTGCACTGCCACGAAGTCTGGTGTTCCGACGAGGTAAGGAGCCAAGATTGGCTGGTCGCCGAAGCGGAGGTGTGAGCAGGTGTAACCGCCTGATTTCTTTGAGTCATAGTCGAAGTAAGCCTGGCTGTACTTGTTGGTGTTGTCGCCGATGATCTTGATAGAGTTCTTGTTAGCACCCACTGTACCGTCAGCGCCGAGGCCGTAGAACTTGGCTTCGAATGTGCCCTTTGGAAGGATAGAGATTTCCTTGCCGACTTTGAGTGAACGGTGTGTCACGTCGTCTTTGATACCGACGGTGAACTGGTTCATCGGTTTTGCTGCAGCGAGGTTCTTGTATACTGCCACGATCTGAGCCGGTGTGGTGTCTTTTGATGACAATCCGTAGCGGCCGCCGATGATGGTGACTTTCTTGCTGCTGTCTTTGAATGCTTCGACAACGTCGAGGTACAGAGGATCGCCGTTTGCGCCCGGTTCCTTGGTACGGTCAAGCACGCAGATGCGTTTCACGCTCTTTGGCATGACTGCCATGAGGTGTTTCACGCTGAATGGACGATAGAGGTGGACGGTGATGAGACCGAGCTTCTTGCCTGCCTTGTTCTCCTTGTCGATGACGGTCTTGATGACGTCGTTAACTGAACCCATGGCGATGATGATGTCGGTAGCGTCTTTTGCACCGTAATATACGAATGGAGCATATTCACGACCAGTGATCTGGCTGAGCTTCTTCATATATTTTGCTGCGATGTCAGGAAGAGCGTCGTAGTATTTGTTCTGCAACTCTCTTGTCTGGAAGTAGATGTCGGGGTTCTGAGCTGTACCGCGTGTTACAGGGTGCTCTGGGTTGAGAGCTCTGTCGCGATAAGCCTTCAGAGCCTTGTAGTTGACGAGCTTGCGGAGTTTCTCCATGTCGGCTGCCTCAACCTTCTGGATCTCGTGTGATGTACGGAATCCGTCAAAGAAGTGCACAAATGGAACGCGGCCTTCGATTGCTGCGAGGTGAGCAACAGGGGCGAGGTCCATGATTTCCTGCACTGAGCTTGTTGCCAACATTGCGAAACCTGTCTGGCGGGCGCTCATCACGTCGGCGTGGTCGCCGAAGATTGACAATGCCTGTGCTGCGAGAGCACGTGCTGAGACGTGGAACACGCCTGGGAGCAACTCACCGGCGATTTTATACATGTTAGGGATCATAAGGAGCAATCCCTGTGATGCTGTGTAGGTGGTGGTCAAAGCACCAGCCTGCAATGAGCCGTGCACTGCGCCTGCAGCACCAGCTTCTGACTGCATCTCAACGACTTTCACTGTGTCGCCGAAAATATTTTTCTGACCTTTTGCTGCCCATTCGTCGATATACTCTGCCATCGGTGATGACGGGGTGATAGGATAAATGGCGGCAACTTCGCTGAACATGTAGGCAACATGAGCCGCAGCCTGGTTACCATCGCATGTCATAAACTTTTTTTCTGCCATATTTTTTATCTTAATTTAGATTGATTTCTTATTTATTGTGCTGGCAACCTTCATGCTGATGCTCGCAGCCTTCATGCTGACCTTCGCATTTTTTGCCTTCTTCGTGTTTGCACTCATGCTTGCCTTCGCATTTCTTTTCACCTTCTTTGCAGCATTTGTGGCCTTCGCCTTCACCTTTGCATTCATGTTTTGGCATGTTGGCTTTCGTTTCCTGCATTTTCTTTGCCATATCGATAAGTTCAGCGCGCTGAGCCTCGTCGAGTTCGTCCCAGTTGGCAAGAGCTTCAATCATTCTGTCCATGCAGCCAATCATCTCTGGGCACATAGCTGGTTTCTCACCGTGATGATCGCACTCATGTTTTTTGTCGCACTGCTCTTTCTTGTCTTTGCAGCATTCTTTGTTTTCGTTGTTTTCCTGTTTGTCGCAGCATGATGTCATCAAAAATGCCACGAGACCGATTGCTAAAAAGTACTTTTTCATAGTTTTAGAATTTTTTATGTGTTATTCTTGTTTGTCCAAAATGTAAATCACTTCGTCGTCACGTTTCATGAGATGCTGTTCGCGCGCCACCTTCTCGAGCAATGCCGAGTCCTTCTTCAAATCGTGCAGCGTCTGCTCCTGCTTCTCAATTTCATGGTCGTAATACTCAACCTGTTTCTTCACTTTTCTCAGCTTTCTATAGCTTTTTCCCTGCTCGAAAATGTTATATTGGTCGATAAAAATAATGACAGCGGCGAATATCAACGTCGCGATGACATATTTGTTGGAAAATTTCTTTAAAACATCCTTAAAATTCATCTGTCAAAATTTTTTGCAAAAATAATGTTTTTTCTGAAAAAAAATACTTGTTTTATAACTTATTATCAACAATTTTATTATTTTTGCAGGGTAATAATAATTTATGGATATGAAAAGACTCGTTTTTGCCTTGACTTTTATCATTGCAGCCTTTGCCGCATATTCGCAAGATGATGAATATCAGAAGTTTATAGAGCAAAGGAATAAACAACTTAAGGAGAAGCAGGCCGCTTATCAGAAAGGGGTGGCTGATAAAAGCAAGGAGATGCAGGAATATATCGATAAACAGAACAAGGAATTTGCCGATTTTGTGGCGAAACAATGGGAGCTTTTCAATGATTTTGCCAAAGACAGACTATCCATGTCGCAGCCTAAGATGGAAAAGATGCCAGTAGCAGAAAATGCTGAAGAAAACGTCTCTGTCAAGTCATCGGAAATCACATTTACAAAGGAGGAAGAGCTGCCAAAAGTGACTCATTCCATCGCTGTGGCGTATGAAGATGACGACGATAATAACTACGAGCTGAAAAACCGTCTCGGTGCTGATGGTCCGGTTGAGTTGCCCACTAAAGAT
The DNA here is from genome assembly GCA_905234275.1 of uncultured Bacteroidales bacterium. GTDB lineage: Bacteria > Bacteroidota > Bacteroidia > Bacteroidales > F082 > Limimorpha. The sequence continues at coordinate 91,141 of CAJOHD010000009.1, forward strand.
TTTGACAAGTCGAAGAGGCTGAATATCGACAACAGTTCAAACATTCTGATTAATTTCTATGGCAGGCAGATTTCAATCCATGTCGACCCTAAGCTGAAGATGAAAAGCACCGGAATCGAGGAGAAACAGGTCGCTGACTACTTCACCAGGATATCGAAATGCCAGGATGAGACGCATGCTTTGTGGGAGGAGCTCGACCATGTTGTGAATGAGTTCGGACTGAACGAATGGGGCTATTTCTGCCTACTACGCACCCTCTCGGAGAGGATGTTCACGAATGTCAACGACAGAGTGCTTTTCTGCTTCTATATGCTAAGAAATGAAGGCGGTTTCAAGACTCGTCTGGCACGCGGTCAGGAATCTGGTGCCCTGACGCTGCTCATCGCGATTGACAATAGCAAACAGGTGTATTCCTACACTTATTTCCGTTTCAACGACGATGATTCAGGCAAGACTCAGGTGAAATATTACACCGTTTATGGTGGCGGAAAAGCCAACGAGGCAGTGTATTCATACGATTACTGCAAGCAGGATGCCGAGAAAAAACAGATGTGCCTCGACTTCAATAATAACTTGAACATGGGCAACTGCGATGTCAAGAGAACAGTGAAACTCACAAAAACCGAAAACATCACATTGCCGTATAACAAATCTCACATGGCATATCTCGACGACGTCCCGATGACGGTGTTCCCGATTTATTTCCAGAGCCCGGTGGCTATCGAGGCGCAGCAGGTGCTTCAGAAGAAATTCAACGAGATGAAGAAAGACTACACGCCTACGGAGTTCATCGCGATGCTGCTGCATTTCGTGCAGACAGGCTTCGACTACAAGACCGACGAGGAACAGTTCGGATATGAGAAATATTTCTATCCGGAAGAGGTGATTGGCTATCCTTATTGCGACTGCGAAGACCGTTCGGCAATGTTCGCCTGGCTGGTGCAGAAATACACCAACGCCAAAGTCATTGGACTTCAATACGAAGGACATGTGGCGACAGCCGTCTGGTTTGGCGACAATGCCGAAGTGAAAGGCGACGGCTTCATGTACGGCGGCAAGAAATATTACGTCTGCGACCCGACCTACATCAACGCCTCAATCGGTATGACAATGCCGCAGTATAAAAATAAAACACCGAAAGTCATTAAATTGAAGAAATAATCATTCTCGTCAATCGGAGATTTCTCCACTTCGGTCGAAATGACGGATTTAAAGAATTAACTATGAAGAAAAAGTATTGGATTGTAATTTTAATCATTTTAGCAACGGCTGCCGTAGCGTTTGCAGTGTATTACATCTGGTTTGCCGACCATAAAAAGTATTATCAGCCTGAAGTGGTTGAGCCGCCTGTCTATCATGACATCGAATTCGATACCGACCTGCTGATTGGCGTGTGGAAGGAAGACGAGCTTTATTATCGTTATAATGACGACGGAACAGCTGTCACCTGGGACCTTTCAGACGATGTGCAGGAAGATGAAGGCACTAACCTCACATGGACACTTGAACATAATTTATTCACACATTATTATCAAATGGAAATCGGTGGTGTCATCCCGAAAGTCTATAACATGAAGGTTCTGGAGCTGGATATGATGGAGTATGAGGACGATTATGGCGTGAACCACAAATTCTCAAAAGTCGATGAAGAACTGATTAATTAAACCTCTTCATCACCACGTAAGCCTCTTGGATTCCGAGCTCGCCAGCTTTACTTAAATCCTTGATAGCCTGTGTTTTATTGTTAAGATAAAGAAGCGTCAACGCACGGTTGTAATACGCTTCGGCGAGGTTTTTCTCGTATTGTATCGCCTTGGTGTAGTCGTCGATTGCCTTTTCAAACTCCTGCATCTGCAGATGGATGTTGCCAAGGTTGTACCACACATAAGGATTGCGTTTGTTTTTATTCAAAACATTGGTGATTGTCGCCAGAGACTGCTCATAATCAGGCTTTTCCGGTGCCTGCGTGAAGCTCTCTGTGGCTCTTTTCTGCGTGATGTAGATGGAGTTGTCGTAGTTTTTGTCGTTGGCAAGCAGCTCGGCCTTGGCATTTTGAAGCACCGACAGGTTGATGCCGGCATAAACGCCTAACACGGGGTCATCGAGCAGCGACATGAATATTTTTTCGCCTCGCTGATAATTGAAAATCTCGAAGTTGTAAATGCCGTTAAGAAAATCTTTAAGATTCTGACTGTCAACGTTTTCGATGAGTACATCGTTGATATACGAGACGTGGTTCTCATCGAACAGGTCGTTCACTACGAACGCCATCTTTCCTTTGAAGTTGTTGGTTTGCGAAATCTGGCTTAGCGTGGCGTCGATGTAGTAGTTGTCGCCTTCGGTGATGTTGACGATAAGACTTCCGCGCGGTCTGATGTCGATGTCGGAGAACTGTATGAGGGTCTTCTGGCGGTTGCCGTCAACGAAGTCGGATTCGAAGTTGATGATTTTGTTGTAATCCATCTTGGAATAATGGGCGAAGAGCGAGTCGACATTGGCCTGGTCTTCACTCACGAATGCCATGATTTGTTTGGCATGCCACTGATCCTGTTCAGCTCCTTGGATGTCGTTTTTCTCAAATTTCACCACCGATCTGTTTATCCACGCGTCGATGAAATCAGGGAAGAGCTCGATGACCTTGGTGAAGTCGTCTTCAGCAGCGTCCCAGTCCTGCATCTTGAAATAAAGGATACCTCTGTTGAAATATCCGTAGATGTTTTGTGGGTTTATCTCAATCACCTTATTATATAACGCCAATGCGACGTCGTATTCTTCGCGGATGGAATAGATGATGGCTCGGTTGAAATAGGTGAGGGCGTTACGCTGGTCGAGGTTGTTCACTTTCTCGTAGTCTCTCAACGCCGCTACGGTGTCGCCGAGGTTGAGGTAAGCCACGGCTCTGTTGAAATAGATGAGCGGGTTGTCCTTGTCCATGCTCAGAGCGTTGTTGAAGTCGTCCATTGCTGCCTGATATTCCTCGCGCTCAAGTTCTATCATGCCTTTGCGCACCACGGCTTCGATGTTGAAGAAGTCGTTATAGACAGCGCTGTTCATGTCGCTCAAGGCTCCGTCGAGGTCGTCGAGATAGCGTTTTGCGATGCCTCGGGAGATGTAGGCGTTAGCATTTTCTGGATTGATAATCAATGCTGTGTCGAATTCTGCGACAGCGTTTTTATAGTCGTTGAGATGCATGAGTGTCGAGCCTGACGCGATGTGCAGCTCTTCGCTGAAAGGGTCGAGACTGATAGCTTTTTGGAAGTCAGCCATAGCATCGGCGTAGTTCGAGAGACGGTCGTTGGCGACGCCACGGTAATGATAGGCTCGCACATACAGCGGATGTATCTCGAGCGTGCGCGTGAAGTCTTCAACGGCGCCGTTGTAGTCGCCCAGACTGAATTTAGCTATTCCGCGAAGGAAATATGCCTCAAAATCGTTGGGTTTGGCGATGGTGGCTATGTTGAAATTATGTATCGCCTCGGTGTAATTCTCCTTCGAAAGCTCCAGCTTGCCCATCAAGATGTAATGCTTGTGGTTTATCTGGGCGCTCACCTCCGTCAAGGAAAAGAGGAGGAAAAACAATATGACGATAAGCTTTTTCAAGGTTATTTCTGGTATTTCATGAATGCCTCCATGATGGCTTCCTGATATGTCTTCGACACCGTGATGTCCTTGATGCTGGTGGTGTCGAACTGTATGATGAATTCCGTCACGTCTTTTTTTAACGAGGTGACGTGCAGCAGGTTAATCATAAACGAACGGTGGCAACGTTGGATAGGGGTGTCGCGAAGGTCGTCTGACAGCTTCTTGAGGTTTGTCCTCAGAAGGAAATCGACGATTTTGTCGTTGTTTATGTATTTGACAATCACATAGTTATCGGCGGCCTCAGCATAAAGGATGTTCTCGATATTGATAGAGAGACGGATTTCGCCTTTCTCATCTTTCAGATGCACGATATTGCTTTCAGGTATTCTTGCGTCAATCTCTTTTATCCTGTTTTTAAGATATTGGTTATCAAGGAAAAGAAGCGAGATGGTGTAGGGGATGAGTAGCATCCACACTGTGTTGGCTGTCGATTTCCAGAAGATGGAGTAGATGGCCTCCCATGTCGTCATTTCTGGATTGTCGTTGAGGAAGTTGTCGATGAATCCTACTTTATATGCTACGAAGGTGTAGAATATTGACAGTATCACGGCATCGCTGACGAGCCAGATGACGTAGTCGGGGAATGTGAGCTGTACTTTTTTCACCACAAAGTTCATGATGACGCGGCTGAGTGACACTACCACCATGCCGATTAGCACCATGAGTGACGAATACATGAAGTAGTTGGTGCTGTTGATGTTGTGAATCCAGGTTTCGGAGTTGAATGGCCTGAAGATGTTTATGAACACCAAAGAATAAACAGTGGTGAAGAGTATCATCCTCACCACGTTGTTTGTTTCCAACAAGTAGCTTGGCAGCTCCTTGTTGCCGAATATTTTCAGTTTATACTTTCTTGTATCCACTACTGAAGTTTGAACACGATAGGCAGTGTGTACTGAACACGCACTGGGTTACCGCGCTGTTTGCCAGGTTTGAATTTAGGCAGGGTCTGCACCACGCGCACAGCTTCCTCATCGCAGCCACCGCCGATGCCACGGAGCACTCTCACGTTTGAGATGGAGCCGTCTTTCTCAACGACGAATCCAACGAACACTCTACCTTGGATGTCACTCTCGCGAGCCATCATAGGGTATTTGAGGTTTTTCTGGACATATTCGAGAAGTTTTGCAGTACCGCCAGGGAATTCTGGGTTTTCCTCCACTGAGAGGAACACTTCCTCTTCAACGATTTCTTCTTCTTCGATTTCAGGAGCTTCGTAAACGTATTCCTCGATGACTTCGTCCTGGTCAACTTCAGCGTTGATATCGATGTCTTCAACTTCGGTGTCGTCTTCCACCACCTGGATCTGTGTGACCTGTGGCTTTGGAGCTTGGACCTGAGGCTTTGGCTGTTCCTGTTTTGTGATTTCCATTTCCTCATCCATTACCTCAACAGTTCTTGCAAATGCTTCATACTGCTGTTTGTCGTAGCTTCTGTATTCGAAGACGCGCCAAATAACAAACAATGCAACAACCAAACCGATAAGTGTGAAAGTTAACCTCTTGTCGTCAAGATTCGCTTTTGGTGATTTTTTTATTTCCATAACGTTAAATTTTATTCCTATTTAAAAACGCTGCGAAGTTAGCAAAAATTATTGAATATGGAACTATTTTTTTATCATTTTTTTTCGGAAAATGATTTTAAATATCAAAATGCCTAATACACAACCGATTACGTCGGCAAGAAAATCAAAAAAATTAGCTTCTCTATCTGGGAGGAAACACTGTATTATTTCTGTCAGAGCGCCGTAGAATATTGATATTAAAAGTGTAACTAATTGAAGAACGTTGCGATACGATATGTCTCTTTCGCAATATTCACGGCGATAGCCCCAGATTATTGAATAAGAGAAAGCAGCAAACATGATGCCGTGGACTATTTTATCGGGTCTAAGATAAGCCCAATTAGTCGGGACACCATGAAAATACGACCCCGGCAAGCCGCAGAGAATCATGATGATGATACCGCAGAATAGGCCGGGGTAGATATGTCTTGTCAGACGTGCCAAAGATTATCCGATGAGGGCTTTGTAACCTTCAGCGTCGAGGAGGTTGTCCATCTCAGCTGCGTTAGTGACTTCAACTTTGATGATCCAGCCTTCGCCGTATGGGTCGCTGTTAACTTTCTCTGGAGCGTCGGCGAGTTCTTCGTTGAATTCGATGACTTTGCCGCCTACTGGCATGAACATCTCTGAAGATGTCTTAACAGCCTCGATTGTGCCGAATGTCTCTTCAGCCTCGAGTGTCTCGTCAAGTGTGTCAACATCAACGAAAACGATGTCGCCAAGTTCGTGTTGTGCATAGTCGGTGATACCGATGTAAGCGTTGTCTCCTTCTAAACGGATCCATTCGTGATCCTTAGTGTACTTTAAGTTTGTTGGAATATTCATATCTAATTTTTAATAGTTTGTTATTCAATTATTTAAGATTTATCCATTTCGCTTTGCTGCAGTCGAAATGACACTGCAAAAATACAATTTATTTTATCATGATTAACATTTATAAAAATATTTTTTATTGCGACAGGCTGAAGCGTGCCGTGATGCCTGCAAACACGTTGGTTGTCTTGTAGGCGTTGGCGATGAACGGATTTGTCATGTCATATTTGAAGAACACCTGCATGCCGAGACGCTGGCTTAAAGTGTAGTCTCCGGTGAGGTAGATGTTGATTTTATCCTGACCAGAAGAGATCTGGCTGTTGCCCTCGTCGATGCTTCTCAAGGTAGTCTTGTCGCGTCTGAATCCCAAGTCGAGCTTGATCTTGAGGTCGTTGCTCACTTTCTTTGAACCGCTTCCGTCGAACAGCGAGATGCTGAATCCGAGGTCTTTGAAGGTGTAGCCGCATCCGATGACGATCTCACGTCCGTTAACCTCAGTGATTTGATTGTTGCTGAAGCCCAAAGTCACAGTCCTTGACTTCTTGTATTCGATAGAAGGGGTGAGACTGTTGGTGAATGCCAGGTTGATGCCCAACAATGGCGTATATTGCTCGCTGATGAGAATCTGCGACATGTCGTACTGTGGGATTCTTGTGTTGGTACCGGTGTACACAGCCATATCGTTGTTAGCGTCGTAGTTGATGTCGTTTGACCAAGCCGATATTGAGAATGTAGATTTATATCCGTGTGTCAGGGTGATTGTCTTGAAGTATTTCTTCAAAGCTGGAATCTTCGTGAGACCAGTGAATTTAATGTTCCAGTTAGGCAATGCCACTTTTTGGAACAGGCCGAATGAGACGCTGTTCGGGCTCTGGCCGCTGTATGCCGCGAGGAAGGCGTAGGTGAGCACCTCCTGTGAGTTCGAAGTGTAACCGTATGGGTATCTTTCTCCAGTGCTCTCGTCGTCGATGTAAGGCTCGCCCATATTGACCCATGTGCTGTTTTCGTGCGCCAGACGGTTAGCAATCTCTAATCGGTATTCACGAAGGTTGTTGAAGAGTTTGTCGCCGTCAGCAAACGAAGTGGCTGTCATGAGGTAAGAGATGCTGTAGTTACCGCCTGTGGTCGGGGTGTAGAACTGGAATATTCCCATCTCGTCAGCGCGGAAGTATTCGGAGAAGTTCTCAGCGTAGGTGCGGTTACCGGTGACTTCTATGCTAAAATCGGTGAACGGCTCCATTGTCACCTTGTAATTATATGTCTCGCTCATTCGCTTGGTGTAAGGCCTGTTGAATGTCGAGTCGGTTGTGAGCCATCCCTTGTTGATGGCTGTGTTGAGCACATCGTTGTTTTGACCGATGACGAAGCCCAAGCCTGGTGCCCAAGTGTGGTCCATACCTAACATGCTCGGTTCGGTCATGAAGCCCGGTAAGCTGACGCCAGCATTCTTAGAGTAGGTGAATGATATCTTCTTCACGCAGAAGATGATGCGTAAAGTGTTGTCGGCTATGGCTTTGCCGATGTTTGTCGACTCTTTCTTCTCTTTCTTTTGGATGCTGTCGTTAACCTTTTCTCTGCTTCTGTTGTTGTTTCGGTTATTATTGTTGGTACGACGAGGCGACATGAGGTTCTTGAGATATGTCGATCTGTTGTACAGCTTTGTCAAGTCGGCAGTGGCTGTGAACTGGACGTTGTTGTCGTTTTCGATGGTGTTACCCTGTCGCACCTGGGTGTAACGTGAGTTGGCGATCCAACGATAGTTGCCTGTGTAGTTGATCGTTGAGCCGAGCCAGTCGCAGAACGGAACTTTATTAATAGGTATAGTATAATTCAGTTTTACAGTCTGGTTGAAACGTGAGATGGAACCGAAGCTCAAGAGCTCGTCACGCACCGTGTCTCTGTTTGCCTTCCATTCGTCGCTGTCACGCTCCGGGTTTCCGGCAGGCTCATAGATGTAAGCCTGTGTCGCGGCGTTGTATGTGAAGTTGAGGTTCTTCGTGATGTCGTAACGGAAGTCGTAGTTTCTCGTCCAGTCCCAAGTCTTGGCCGTCGTTTCCTTCAGGAGGATAAGTCCTGAAGACTTGTTACGCATCTTTTGAGTATGAATCTGGCGATACATCTCCGTGTTGAACGAGAAGCTCTTCGGCAGATAGTAAAGGTTGAAGTCTTTGAAGAGCTGCATGTATTGTGATGAAGCCCATTTCTTCTTTGCGAAAGGAGTCCAAGGCTTGGCGCCAGTGGAGTAGGTGTATCCGATGCCGCCACGGTGTGACTTCTGACGGTTATATTCCAAGTCCGGTGATGACTGTTCTTGGTTGGTGTATGCGTATGATGCGTTGAGGTTCTCGACATCCCAGAAGTGCGGTTTCTTCGAGCCGACGCGGTTCTTACGCATATTGGTGACGTTGAAGTTGGTCTGCGTCGTCACGTCGCGCGACAAGTCGTTGAGCGAGTCTTTACCATGTTGGTCGAGATCTTGCAGCGAGCGTTTCAGCTTCACGTCAGGGTCGAGAGGGTTGTATTCAGGAGTGATGGTGGTGTTGTTATGGTCGAAGTGTACCGGCACTGTCATGCCGCTCTTCTCAGGTGCCATAAACTTACCGAGGTCGAGATCTGCTCCCACGCTGTAATACCTTTGCGCGCGCTGGTCGTTTTGCGTAATTTTAGTCTCGAGGGAACCATATCCTGCTGATTTGTAAGATCCTGCTACCGTCACACGACCGAGGTCGGCAAGATATGCCTCGACACGTCCCGTGGCAGCGTAACCTCCGTCGCTACTCAGGTCAGTCATACGTAACTCGTTGACCCACAATATGACACTCTTGTCTTGAGGTACTTCGCTGTCTTTTTTCGGGTTTCTGACACCGATCATCATGGAACGCACCTCGCTGATGGTAGGATTACCTAACACTTTGATGGTGTTCTTTCCGTCTGGCTCGGTGTAAAGCCTGTTGACCTTTATTTCGGTGTTGCCGTTGGCGATGGCGGTGTTACGGTTCGATTTCACGTTGACAACCTTGTCGAACTCAATCTCAAAGTTGTTCGATTCCGGCCAGATTGCATATTCGTCGGTTATCGACGTGCCCCACGGTGTCATCTTCAGTGGCACCTCGTATTCGTAATAGTTGTCGGTGAGGTCGGAGCCGAAACGGATGAATGCGGTGACCTCGTCGTCGTATACAGGGTCACTTTCGGAGAAGCTCTCGGCGTGGACGAACATCTTCAGTTTCTTATAGAATCGGAAGTCGAACTCTGTTGTCTTATAAACACCGCGAGCGTCGCCATCGACGAGGTTTTTCACCGTGAGCTGCAGTGCCTGCTCGTTCTGACGCACTGTTGAAGTGGCGCCGGTATAGACCTCCTGTTCGATGCCTGGCGGTATGCAGTAAGGCACTGGATAACGGCCGCTGTTCTCTTCCACGTTGACAGCCGACATCTCGAAGACAGTGTGGTTCGTCTGGTCACCAGGCTGGTATTCGCCTGGAGCTTGGATGGCGTTGGTATATGTACGCCATTCTCCTCTCACGAGGTCGAGGGTGGCAAAACGAAGCACGATGTCATCCTTGAAGCCTTTCAGGAACATACGCATGAAACGGATGGAGCTGAAGCCCTCAATGTTTCCTACCACACGGCTTGGCTCGCGCACCGGGATGCGGAACTGGTACCAGTTCACCCTTCGTGTCGTTCCATCGGCAACCTGCACTACAGCTTCGTGGATGTCAGAGATGAAGTTCTGTCCGGAAGTACGCATCTTTGCTGGGTCGAGGTCGATGACATACTGATAATAGTTCTCCGACTCGCTCAAGGTGTTGTCGCCGTTGATGTCTTCCTGATCTGGAAGGGTACTGTTGTTGGTAGTGTAGTCTTCGGTATATTCTGTCTCGGAAGGGGAGTTGCCTTCGTTGCCATTATATTTCTTGTAACGTTCGAGGATGCTTGAATAAACAGGGTCGCTGTCGAAATCGCTTCCGCGGAAATAATGATAGTTATCGGATGACGGGTCGGTGCTGATCTGGTCGAAAGCTGTTGCATTGACTTTGGTTCTCATGGTGTTGATGAAGTCAGCGAAGAAAGAGCGCTCGTCGTTATCTTGTAATCCGTCGTAACCGATATCCTGATATTGACGTGATGACGGATCGGAGTTGAAGGCGTTGACAAGTGCTTGCAACGATGGCACGCGGCCCCAGACTGTGGTATCGACGTTCTCTACGACAGCTGTGGTAGGAAGTCCGTGCTCGTATGCCTTTCGTCCATCACGGAGAATATCTTCGGAGACGTCACCGAGGTTGAAATACAGCTGACCGATATTAGTCTGATCCATACCTTCATAGAATGGGTCCATCATCCAGAACTCGATGTATTCCACGTTGGTGGAGTTGAAGTCAGACGACTCGATGGCTCGCATGATACCGCCCCAGCGGTCTTCAGGGTTGTCGAAAGTGCCGTCTTCGTTAAGGTTATCGGTGTCGTAGTTGTAAGGACCACGTTCTTTTGGGTAGTATGCGAGGTTGAGTACCGACATGTTTGTAGAGGTACCTGCCTGGATGTCTTTGTTAGGATAGATTTCGGTGAGCAGAATCTGACGCACGCGGTTGTCGGAAAGCTCTTCGTTGGTGATGTTTGGTGGCAAGAGGTTGCCGTATCTGTCGTAGAACACCGACTGGTCGATGGTGTACCATGCCAGTTTTGCGCGGTTCTTTCCGTTGGCTAGACCGCTGGATGCTCCTTCCGGGAAGAGGTTGCTTTGGTTTTGCGGGGTGCTGGCGAGATGCCAGAAGTTCCACTGGTGCATGTCGATGGTCGATTTAGCACCTTCAAAGTCGTCGATGTATGATGTTCCGGTCTGGCCGGCGCTCTTGTTGATGCCTTGTATGAAACGTGCGAACTCTCCAGATACCGTCACTCGCGACATGGTCTTTGTCTCGTAAAGAGGAAGCTTGTCGAGGACATCGGTAAGCCATTGTGACTCAGTCTGATAGTTGACGTCAAAGCCATAGATGGTGTTGGAGATCGGCTCGTCGTTATAATTAACCTTTGTGGTGTATGCGCGCTCGCTCAGATGGAGGATAGTACCTCCGATGATGAATGTCGGGTTGATTTCGTGCTCCACACGCGCTCCCAGATACGTCTTTCTGATTGTCGACAACGCCGTGTTGTTCTCGAGCGACACGTTGATTGTCGTTCCAGAATTGAGGAGAGCCTCATTAAGAATCGTCACGCGTCCGAGGGTGTAGTCAACGGTGTAATCGACGTTTTCCACCAGCGGGACACCGCCTGCCGTCACACGCACTGAACCTGGCTGCACGTTGAGGGCGTTGAGGTTGATTTCACTGCCTGACGATGAGGTGTAGCGTCCTTCCAAACGGTATTTGTTCTTGTCGGTGTATTGCTGAGCCATCACCTTGGTCAAGGTGTAAAGGGAATCATATGCATATTTGTCAGCTAATACAGGATCATTTGGGAAAATTTTATTCCTGATCTGACTTCCGAAAGGCTCCAAAACGGTGAAATAGATACGTCCGTTTGACGCGTTGATAGTACCTCCGTTAGTGGCTGCGCCGTTGATAAAGTCGAATATACCATCACCGCCTTCGATAGGGTTGTTCTGGCTATTCAAACGGTCCATGCCCATGAGGTTCAACAACGAATATTCACGTATATCGTCTGGAGCGTCAGCAAAATAACCTGTAGCCACACCGTTGTCGTTGCCGAGATAGAGGATGTCCATCGTGAAGTTAAGCGCCGCCACCTGATAGGCTCTGATGTTATAGACGTTCTTCATCATAAGGTTCCACATTGGCATCTTGGTGTTGACGGTGGTACTCTTCAACATCTTGGCTGTCAGAAGGTTCGGCTCTTGAATACCTTGGTCTGAGAATTCACCTACTTGGAAAACTCCGTCTTGTCCGATGACGGTGTACTGATATGCGACAGCGAGGGTCTGGTTGGAGTTGAGCGTGATGTTCAACGTGATGAAACCGAGTTTGCGGTTCACGGAGTATTCGTTTGCGCTCAGTTTTCTCGCTTTTTGAATCTTCTCAAAGTCACGACCTGAAGTGTATCCTAATCCTGTGAGGTATGATGTCACCGTGTTGAGATTGCGGATCTGTGTCGTGTCCATGTTTTGTACAAGGTCGTTGGCTGAGTTATCCGGATAAGCTTGTCCTTGATAAATGAGTGGATGGACCTTGTCGTGGTTGTAAATCCATTCGTCTTTACCTTCGCCTATATCGGTGAATGCCACGATGTTACGGCAGTCTTCGAAGTTCGAGCTGGTGTTTGTGACCCACACCTCGATTTTCGTGATGTTGATGTCGGATGTCACCGTTGGCAACGTTGCGAGTGCCGCTTCGTAGTTGTCGCGGAAATACTGGCTGAGGAAGAAGTGCCTGTTCTCTTCATAATCAATAGCTTCGAGTTCGAAGCTCTGAGTAAGTGCGCCGCCGCTGACAGCGATGTTTTGTGTCTCACTATCCTGATATGAGGCGATAGCTGTGACTGTCGTCTTACCGAATTTCAGCTTGGTTTTAAAACCGAAAAGTGATTGAGTACCAGTGATTAAGGTACTTTGCAGAGGCATGCTGACGTTACCTGCTTCGATGAGTTGCAGGATGTCGTCTTCATCGCCTTCGTATTTCAGGGTGAATTTATTTTCGAAAGAGAACTGTGTCTTGGTGTTGTAGCTCATCTTAAACTGGATCTTCTCGCCGATTTTGGCGGAAGCGCTGAGCTGGATGTTCTCCGTGAAGTCGAAGTTGGTGGTTCTTTGTTGTGCCACGGTCAACGAAGGGTCGCGGCGGCGCTGGTATTTCACACCGAATGTCACGTCGGCGGAACCTTGCAGCTTGATGTCGATGGTGTTACTGCCGAAAATCTTGTCGAACACCTTGCCGCCAACATAGATAGGAGGTATCAGTGAGTTAGCGTTGCTGGTGCCCATAGCCGACTCGCGGCGATCTTTCCAATAGTCTTTGATGGCTTGTTTTTGAACGAAATTGGAATACTGCTCCTGTGTCATGATGTACGGCTCGCGGTAGGTGAAGTCGCCGATTTTGCTGACGAAGACATATTGTCCGGTTATCGGGTCGTACTCTATGGTGCGGGTGATGTTATCAGGATCTTTAAGCTGGATGCCGGTCTGCTCGCCTTGACCAAATGGGTCATCGTTGCTCTGCGCGTTGGCGGTGTAGCCGAGGCAGACCAGTGAAAGGGTTAAAATATATATTAACTTCCTGATAATCATGCTGTTCTATTATAAAAGTCTCAGTGATTCCTTGATGAGATCCTCCACAGTAGGGTTTTCCATCTGTTTGAGGAGCTTGTCCAATGTCTTCTCGATACTCGTCTTGTTGAAACCTAAGACCATTAATGCAGATAACGCTTCATCTTTCAATGTATTGTGTCCGACAGGTGAAATTTCATCACCGCCCGCCTCGAGTTTCCCGACCTTGTCGTGGAGGTCGACGACGATGCGCTGTGCTGTCTTTGCGCCGATGCCTTTAACACCCTGAATCATCCGGATATTGTTGGTGGCGATGGCGTCCATTGCTTCTTTCACTGTCATCGACGACAATATGAGGCGGGCGGTGTTGCATCCCACTCCCGACACCGTGATGAGCTGAAGGAAGAGTTCACGCTCGGCCTCGGTGTAGAATCCGTACAGAGTATGCGCGTCTTCACGTATCGCGAGATGCACAAACAGCTTCACGTGCTGCTGCTCGCCAATCGCCGTAAAGGTGTTCAAGGTAATGTTAATCAAATATCCAATCCCTTGATTATCAAGCACTACGTAAGTCGGATTTTTCTCAACAACGGTTCCCGAAATGAAACTATACATATCAAAAATTGCCTATTATCTTAAAACTTGCAAAAATAGTAAAAAAATTGATATTGGAATTAAGGAATTTTTAATAAATTTGCAAAGTGATTTTCATCATTTTGATGAGATTCCTCCCTTCGGTCGGAATGACAATGCGATAATTTGATTAATGAGGCGCGGCATAATGTAACTGATGAATTTGCGAGAACAGTCAAGCCGCGCCATAATAAAACAGAAAACGTTGTCATTCCGAGCACGTAGTGCGAGGAAACTCAAATGAGAGTTTAAATTTTGAATTTTTAAATTAAGAAAATATGAAATCAATAGTTATTCTCGCCGGCGGCGGTCCGGCACCAGGCATCAACACGGTGGTGAGCACTGTGGCAAAGACATTTTTAAACGACGGTTTCCGTGTGATCGGACTACATGAAGGATATAAAAACCTGTTCAAACCGAATCCGAGGACTGTCGACATCGACTTCCTCTATGCCGACCAGATCATGAAGATGGGAGGCTCGGCGTTGCAGATGAGCCGTTACAAACCGAAAGACGAGGAGTTTAACGTTGATTTCTTCGTGAAAAACGATGTAAACCTTTTGGTGACCATCGGTGGTGACGATACCGCTTCGACAGCGAACCGCATCTCTAAGTTCTTGATGAAGAACAATGTACACGTTCAGAACATCCATGTGCCGAAGACCATCGACAACGACCTTCCGTTGCCAGAAGGCAGCCCGACATTTGGATATTATTCAGCAAAAGAGGCGGGTGTGAAGATTTTGCAGACCGTCTACGAAGATGCGCGCACCAGCGGCAACTGGTTTGTTGTGTCGGCAATGGGTCGTGAGGCTGGTCACCTCGCATTCGGCATGGGCTACGCTTGCCATTACCCTATGATCATCATCCCGGAGATGTTCTACAAGACAGAGGTAACATTCGAAAAGATTTTGAAGCTCATCATCAGCTCGATGATCAAACGAAAGATGTTGGGTGTCAATTACGGCGTGGCGAGCGTTTCAGAAGGCGTTTTCCACTTCATGACTGACGAGGAGATTCAGAATTCGGGTGTGAACTTCACCTACGACGAGCATGGACATCCGGAGCTTGGCAACGTCAGTAAGGCTCACATTTTCAATATGTTACTGCAGCAGCGCTTGAAGCTTCTCGGCTTGAACATCAAGAGCCGTCCGGTGGAAGTAGGTTATGAAATCCGTTGCGTCGATCCTTGCGCTTTCGATTTGCAATATTGCTCAATCCTCGGCTACGGCGTGAAGAAGCTGTTCGATATGGGCATCACTGGCGCCATGGTCACCGCCGACCCGAAAGGTCAGGTCAGCCCGCTGTATCTGAAAGATGTGGAAGACGAGAACGGCAAGGTGAAACCACGTCTCGTGAACATGCAAGGCGAGAAGGCAAAATTAGTGTTCAACCATTGCATGCAGTACATCACTCCAGCCGACTACGAAGGAGCGAAGAAATTCGTTGAAAACCCTGAGGAATACGATTTCAGGAAGATTCTGAATTGGGCGGAATAGTTTAGAGTTGAGAGTGTAGAGTTTAGAGTAGTTGAAAGTTTAAAGTAGGGACGTCGCGCGCGGCGTCCCATTTTTTTTATTATTCGAGGTTGATTATTGATAAATTTATCTATTCATATCGTGAATATACACGATCTTTGTAATTATGTGTATTGTTTCTATATAAACGTGAATACACACTATCACCAACACATTCTCTGACTCCTACAAAAAATCTATCGAATAAATCATAAATTGTAGTATAAGAAAACTCAAAGGTTACAAGAGTATCTGAAAAAGTTTTTCTTTGTATATAATCATAGTAATATTCTGGACCAAAGACTTTGACTTTATAATTATCGTTAAAATTAATATCTAATGTATCATTCTTACCACAATTGTAACATAATATTACGGAATCATTGCTTTTAAAAGTTACAAGAACGTCAGGTTGATATTGTTCATAATGCATTTGAATAAAATTCTCTTTAGGAGGATTTTTATCTTCATATTTTCCAAATATGATATAATCTTTCCAAACAGTTACAACTTTTCCGTTTGGAGATTTATAATACTGTTTTGTATTTCGTCCAGTACAACTTACCAGCAAAACTGAAATAATTGTTGCTAGGATAATTGTGATTTTTGAGAGATGGTTTTTCATATTTTATTGTTTTTCAATTATTTCCAATCTTTGGAATATCCAATTCTTTGCAAATCTCCTTTGCGAGATAATCGTTGATATCAGGATGTCGTGGGATTGTCGCCATTTTGCCGTTTTTATTGTTGATGTAAACGCTGTGGCGACTGCCTTCTCTTAATAATGTACATCCGTTTGCAAAAATATGTTTCAGTAAAAGGTTTCGTTTCATATCATGCCATTGCTAGTTTTCTGTAAAAGATTCGTTCTCCAGAATACTCGGTTTTTAATTGATCCCGATAACATTCCAATACCAAATGTATTGCATCTTTCATGTTTTCCATGAGTTCGTCAAGTGTCATGCCTTGGCTCATAGCGGCTGGAATCTGCAGACATTTCCCTGTATACCAACCACTTTTCTCATCTTTATGAATTAAAACAGTATATTCCATATATGTTGATCTTTATTTTTGCAAAAATACAACTTTTTTCTGAAAAAGTCAATAAAAATGTAAAAAAACCACAGAACAACTGTTAACTGTCAACTGATAACTAATTGCAGCGTGCTTCTGCTTCTTTGTTCCACAAAAACCTCTTTTCCTTTGATGAATTCTTTTTCGATGCCGTTTTTGTAGTGGCGAATTGTAAATAATTGTAAGCCATTATTATATCGGATGATGAACGACTGTTCGAGGGAGGCGATGAGCTGTGTGAGCTTGCGCTCGTTCTCGTCGAAGCAGATGGAGAGGTTCAAGGCCGACGTCTGAATCATGTTGGCGTGGATGTTCAGCTCGTTTAGCATGCCGAAGAGGATGCCGAGGTTTTGCTCGTTCATGAAGGAATAGTCGCGCGGACGGATGGTTACAAGAGTCTGGTTGTCTTTCACGATGAACGACGGGATGTATTTGATGAATTCGTCGCTGCCGTCAACGATGGTTGGCTCCAATGAGGCGTCGAGGAAGCAGCGTACTTTCAACGGGATGTTCTTGTTTTGCAAAGGTTTTGTCGTCTTCGGGTGCAGAACTGTGGCACCGTAAAACGTCAACTCGGTGGCTTCGGAGTAGGAGAGATGCGGAATCTTCTCGGTGTGTTCGAAGCGTTTCGGGTCGGCGTTACGCACTCCGTCGACGTCTTTCCAAACTGATAACTCTTTGGCGTTGAGTAAGTTGGCAAATATAGCGCCCGTGTAGTCGGAGCCTTCGCGACCAAGGGTGGTTGTCACCACAGGTTTTGTCGATGAGCCAATGAAACCTTGCACAATATACATCGTTCCGTCGTGTTCCTCCTGTAGTTTCTGAATCCTCAGTCGGCTCTCGTCAAAGTCGACGTTCGCGGAACGGAAAGTGTGGTCGGTGATGATATATTGGCGAGCGTCAAGGAGTTTGTTGGCGATGCCGTTGTCGTTCAAGTAAGCCGAAATTATTGTTGTCGACAACATCTCGCCGAAACTGATGGTCTGGTCGTACTGATAATCGTAGTCGTAGCCCGTTTCCTGAAGATTGAGATACAAATCCAAAAACAGGTTTGTAACTGCTTCAAACACAGGATGTTCGGTATCGTTATTGAAAAGCTCGAGCATGATTTTCTCATGATATTCCATTAGGTCTTTGAGGGCGCCTATCGGCAGATGACCGTCGGCGTCACGGAATTCCTTGAGCACCTTCTCGATGCCGTTTGTAGTCTTTCCCATTGCCGAGATGACAAGCATCAAATCGCTACGGTCCTCATTTTCAAGGATATGCTTGAGATTTCTGACAGCGTCGGCATCTTTGACTGACGCCCCACCGAACTTATAGACACGATTTATCATGACGAAATTCTATTTTTCAAAATAACGTCACAAAGATAAGGAATATTTTAATTTTTAAAAACATTAATTACCATCAATTGGCCATTAATTTTTCATTAATTAAATTTGTTCTAAAAATAATTAATGGTCGATTAACGGTTAATTAACGGTAATTAATGTTGTTCTTTTAGAATATAAGTGCTAATAAAACGTAGATCCAGTGGGCTGACACTCCTGCTACCAGGCCGCCTATTGTGTGGGCGCCGATGGCCTTAGGGATGAGCTCACGGTGTCCGAGTGAGTCGAGCATTGCTGTGTGTGTGCTCAAGAATCCGCTCCAGCACATTCCGATGGCTGTGCACACTGCGATGGCGTTGTTGTCGACGATACCTTCGGCGATGAACTTCGGCAGCAGACCGAGAGCAGCGCCGACAGCGCCTAATGATGTGATCGGGAATGCCACGAGTTCAGGGTTCTGGAATCCGAAGAGCCAGTCGAACACGAAGTCGATCTTGCCAGCGAGATAAGGTAACACCGGTACGCCTTCGTAAGCCACGCCGCTGTATTCTGCACCCGTTGCCGGTCCGAAGGTCATCATCATGACCACTGTTGAGATGATGAGCACGCCAGGGATGATGGCCAAGCCGATGGCCACTCCTTCCTTGCCGCCATCGAGGATGGCGTCAAGGAAACGCAGGAACACGTTACCTTCTGACTTGAATGAGATCTTCTGCTCATCGCCGCCATCAGGGTTCTCGAGAGCGTCAAGCTCAGGATATGACTTCAAGGTGAAACGCTGCATAAGCCTTGTAGATACTATACTTCCGATGATGGCGCCAAGCAAGCCGACCAAAGCTCCCTTCAAGAAACCGAGACCGAGCATATAGAAAATCACCACCAATCCCATGCCGAAAGCAGTACCAAAGTTCGTCAGAGAGGCGAGCTGGTATTTCTTGAAATAATGCGAGAAATATTTATCTTTCGACAAGGTGATAATGGCAGGGTTATCTGACAAAAACGTGAGGATTCCGCCAAGAGCCGCCACGCCCGGAAGGTTGTAGATAGGCTTCATCAAGGGACGCAGGATGTACTCGATGAGTCGTACCACGCCGAACTCGACGAGAAGCTTACCGAGAGCGCCTGATACCACGCACACCGCCATCAGGAAGAACACCGTCTCCAGAAGGAGATGATACGAGGTTTGCATGATGGTGTTGAGCATGTTGGCTGTGCCCATCCGAGTGCCGAGGAATCCGAAAAAGACGGCGAAAATCAACAGGAAAATACCTGCCTCAAGACGTCTTTTGCTTAAAAATTGCCATTGTCTTATTTTCATAATAAAGTATTATTTGTCGATGAAATTCAATCTCCATGTGAGACCTACGCTGGCTTGATAAAGCAGGTCTTCGCCTTTGGTGTCGTTGACTGCGAAGCAAGTGTGGATACGTATGTCGTTTTTGCCTTTGATAGGGAAAAACTCGAGTCCACCACCGTAGGCTTTCACGTCGGTGCCAGGGAGAACATAGATGCTATATGTGCGTGGCGAATTTTCCAATCCAAGATCCATTTCGTTGACGTCGTAGGTGGCTTTCAAGAAGAGATGAAGTCTTTCTTCCAAGAAATTAACTCCGATTTGACCCACAAATGAGATATCGTCACCGATGAGATGGTCGTGCTGCTCAGAGGTGCGGTTGAAGAAGTCGATATGACCATCAACGGGACCGAATTTGAAAGTTGTACCAAGAGCTACGACATTTAGAAACTGGCCTTTGTGATATTCGTACATGTTGACTGAGCAAACCGGACCGAAGTGCTTGAAGTTGCCGCGCCAATGCACGCTGTAGTTATACAAACCGCTGTAAAGTCCTTCGCTGAAAGGCGAATTGGTGAACTGTAAGGTAAATGTGTGATTGCCGTCGTTGGTGGTGTATTGGAGATTCGTTCCGAACTGATAGCAGCTGAGATTCCACGAGATTGAGGCGAAATACACATCGATAGGAGCGAGGTCGTACTCAATGCCGCCCATCGCAACCACTTCCTTTCCTGCCGTCCAAGAAATGTTTTTCGTGATACGCCATCCAAGGTAAAGATAATCAGTGGCATCAAAAAAATTGCTGAGGCTGTTGACCTTGTTCAGGCGCTGACGATATGCGTAGTAAAAATGCTCGTTCAGGTCGCCTTTCATGATGAAGTTAAGATATTTGCCTGTAAAACCCGACCATGTGCTGTCGTGTTGGTTGAGGCAGTCGAAATCACCTCTGACTTCAAACTTCAAAGCGTTGATGCCGAAGTCGTTTTCCTTCGTCATTGTTTGAGCAAAAACCGTAGACGCAAACAGCGATAAAGCGATTATTAGAAGGTATTTTTTCATACTAAGAATTTTCCAAATTTCGCTGCAAAATTATGAAATTTTTTCCTATCTTTGCAAATCATAACAAATAATAAAATCATGAATTTCAAATCTTACAATTATACCGAGGAGCAACTTCAGACGAGAATTGCAGAAATCATTGAAAAACAAGGCAAAAACAGCGATCGTCGCGAGGCTTTGAAGACTATTTTCCAGAGCATCGACTTCACCACTTTGGAGGCGTTTGACAATGCCAAGAAGATTGAGGAGTTTTGCGCCAAAGCCATTGATTTTCAAAAAAATAGCATGGGAATCTCGGTTCCTGCCATCTGCATCTACAGTCCGTTTGTGAAACAGGCGAAAGGCTTGCTGAAAGGCAGCGGAATAAAAGTTGCAACGGTGGCTTGTTGTTTCCCTTCGGGTCAGATGCCGTTCGATTTGAAGAAAAAAGAGGTCGCATATTGCGTTGAGCAAGGTGCCGACGAAGTTGATATGGTCATCTCGAAAGGCACTTTCCTCGCAGGTAATTACGACGAGGTTTACAACGAGATTCAGGCAATTCGTGAGATTTGCAAAACTCCAGTTCACTTGAAGGTTATCCTTGAGACAGGCGAATTGAAAACTCCGGCTAACATCCGCAAAGCCAGTGAGTTGGCAATCCTAGCAGGTGCTGATTTTATCAAGACTTCGACAGGAAAAATCGCTGTCAACGCTACACCGATGGCGGCCCTCGTGATGTGCGACACCATCAAGGAATACTATGAGGCGACAGGTCAGATGGTCGGTTTCAAACCTGCAGGAGGCATGTCGACCATCGAAGACGCGCTCACCTATTATTATATAGTGAAAGATGTCCTCGGCGAGAAATGGCTCAACAAGAATTATTTCCGTGTCGGTACCAGCAGGCTGGCCGGGAAGGTGATGGAAGAATTGACGAAATAATTTTTTGAAAAAATGGTTTTGTGTAAGAAATATTCTTATATTTGCAAAGTAAAAAACACATAACTATGGGAAGAACGGTAACAGCCTCTTTGGGTGCACATTATGAAGAGTTTATACAGTATAGCATTCAATGTGGTAGATATAATAATGCAAGTGAAGTGATAAGAGCGGGTCTTCGTCGTTTAGAAGAGGATGAATCGCGTCTTATTGCACTCAAGAATGCATTGGAAGAAGGTGAGTCAAGTCCTGATGTAACCGATTTTGATGCTAAAGAATTTTTAAAAGAACTGAAAGCTGAAAAGAAAAAGAATGGCTAATTTTATTTTGTCGAAGAAGGCGTTGGGGGATTTGCGTGATATTTGGAACTATACTGAGAGGACATGGTCGGAGGAACAGGCAGACAAGTATTATGAGAACCTTGTTTTATCGTTTGAGTATATAGCAGGTCATCCGGATTCTGTTGGACGATCATATTCAGAAATTAAGCCTGATTATCGTGGCTTCCATTGTGGAAGGCATATTATTTTCTATAGAATTTTGCAAAGCGGTACAGTGAGAATCATAAGGATACTACACGAGAAGATGGATTTCGTGAGGCATTTTTAGCATCAGTGCTTTTTTAACAATAAAAATTATTTTCTTGTCGGAACCAGCAGGTTGGCAGGGAAGGTGATGGAGGAACTTACGAAATAGTTTGATTTATTCTGCATCTTGAACGAGGCGGACACTTCGACCGCTGATGCGGTCGCTCCAATAGTCTGCGAGGCTGCCTTCATCGAAGCTTATGTCGTATGCATCAGCGCTATCGCCGTACGAAGCCGACCAGTATCCGCCGAAGTAACCGGCACCATCGACACTTGTTCCTATTCTGTAGCCCGCAGCAGATAGAAAGATTGCACCAGTATCCTCCAATGTACTCCAACTTGAAGCAGTTATTGTGTTTGTAGTATAACTGGCATCACTTGTATTAGTGCTATTCAGGCTGTGTGTGCTTGTATTCCAATCATCAGGAAGCAAGATCACGCCATTAACTCCGTTTACCTGAGCCTTAGCATATCTGATTCCACTGTTCGTGCTTCGAGTGTTTATTATGTATATCCACTCGTCAGCTGTAGGGGTGCGCCATGTGTTGGTGGTGTTGCCGCCGTTGCTTATCGCATTATAGCCCCAGTCTGCCATGCCTGTCTGGGCGTTCAAATTATATACATAACTACCATATGCGTAATAGTCATTACTTGTTTGACTTGTACTATATGGTTGGTAGCAAACCGCACCATGGTTGTAGCCGCTCGTGCCCCATCCGAACAGGTCTATCCAACCGGAATAGATTGATGATATGTTGGCGTTGTTATCTCCTACATTGTCCCATTGGTTTTCAGAGAAACGCCAAGTGTTAGTTGAAGCTTGGTATTGTAAGTTGCCTTTTGAAAACCAGACTTGGTCTCCATTGTCATTTATCGTAAATAATCCATTTATTGCACCGATTGGAGTGATTCCGCCACCACCTCCGCCTTCTGTTGTTGTCTCGAAGCTGTATTCTGTACCGTAACTCGTTCCTTTTTCGTTGATGGCAAACGCTCTTACGTAATAAACAGTATGCTCGCTAAGACCGGTCATTGTGGATGTGTACGAGCCAGTATCCATGCCATCGGTTGTGTAGTTATCAAAGATTGTTGGGTTGCGGTGCGTGCTCCAGCAAACGCCTCTGCCTGTCACATAATAGCCGCCGTCGTCAATGATTTCACCGCCGCATATTGCACTTGTGCCCTGGATCTCCGAAACTTCCATGGTTATAACCGTCGGAAGTGTCACCAAAGCTGCGTCAAGATAGAAGCTGCGCACCTCAGATGTCACCACGTTGACGCCGTTGCTGTATTCAAACTTATAGTAATATTTCTTGTCGGTATGCAAGTTCAATGATTTCCGACTGGGCCACTATCGAGTATCCGAAATAATTGCTCTCGCTCATGGTCACATTCACATATTCCAGGTTGGTAGGGTAGTCGTATTCAACCTTTATCTCGGCCGATGTCTGCGAATAGGCGACGTTTTCACTTGTGAGTTTGAGGTCGTAAACCTTCAGCTCGGGCATCTTTTTGCATGTTGTGAGCATCAATGCCGAGAAAATACATAATATTACGAATGCTGTCTTTTTCATAACCATCAATTTTCTTATCTTATTGAATGCAAAACGCCACAAATTCGAGTTTGCAAGTTGCCCGGTGTCGCTCGCTGTTTATTGTGCATCGAGGACGAGGCGGACACTTCGACCAATACTTCTTAAATAGTTGTGCCCACCCAATATTACGCCTCCATCTGTAAATTCAAAATTATTTGTAGCCAAACGTGGCAAAGTGTTGTCAGCATGAGTAGATGAATGGTAGGATCCCAACCTTGAAATGTTTGCAACGTTTGTCCCTTCCATATCACCAGCTGCTGGTAGAAAAACAGCTCCATTAGGCTGAAATATCTGATACCAATTCGTCAGGCTTATTATATTACTGCTGAAAAAATCATAAGTATTGTAACTGTTTAGTGGGTATATGTTGTTACTCCAATTGTCAGGTAATATGATCATGCCACAGACGTCATCAACTTTTGCCATTGCATATCTTATTCCAGGTCTTGTATTAATAATATAATTCCACTCTTCTTTTGACAATGTGCGCCAAATATTTTCTGTATTTCCTCCATTGCTAATGGCATTATAACCCCAATCAGCCTTTCCCGTAAAACTATTTAGATCATTTATATATGCGCCATAGGCGTAGTAGTTTGCGTCACCCAATGTTTTTTCATAAGGTTGATAACACGTTGCACCATGATTATATCCACTGGTTCCCCAACAGAATAAGTCTATCCATCCATCGTATGTTGCTGATATGTTTGAATTGCTGTCTCCGATATAATCAAGTTGTGTTTCAGCAAATCGCCATGTGTTTGTCGATGCTTGGTATTGCAGATTGCCTTGTGAGAATAGTATTTTTTGTGTTGCGTTTATGGAGAAACGTCCTGGCAAAATACCATTAGCATATGCAATTGTAGAAAAAGTTTGTTGATTCCCATAACCTGTTCCTGCCTCATTAGTGGCATATGCTCTTACATAATACGTGGCGCCGCTTGTTAAACCAGTCATAGTTAACGTAAAATCATTAATTACTGTGTTGGAAGTGATATGCTGGTCGTCAATTGTAGGATATTCGTGTGTACTCCAGCAGATGCCTCTTGCAGTTACAGTTGTTCCACCTGCGTTTGTGACTTTACCCCTGCATTTAGCTGATGTGGGTGTTATATCTGATACTTCTTGAGTCGTTACAGTTGGAAGTCCAACATTCTCACTAGTCTCGAAGCTGTATTCCGTGCCATAACTTGTTCCTTTTTCGTTGATGGCAAACGCTCTCACATAATAAACGGTATGCTCGCTAAGACCGGTCATTATTGAAGTGTACGAGCCGATGTTCATGCCGTCGGTGGTATATGAGTCGAAAATTG
Source organism: uncultured Bacteroidales bacterium (assembly GCA_905234275.1). GTDB lineage: Bacteria > Bacteroidota > Bacteroidia > Bacteroidales > F082 > Limimorpha. The sequence goes on from CAJOHD010000009.1 coordinate 115,706, forward strand.
TAGGGTTGCGGTGCGTGCTCCAGCAAACGCCTCTGCCTGTCACATAATAGCCGCCGTCGTCGATGATTTCACCGCCGCATATTGCGCTTGTGCCGGTAATTTCAGTTATTTCCTTGGTTATAACCGTAGGAAGGGTGACCGAAGCTGCGTCAAGATAGAAGCTGCGCACCTCAGATGTCACCACGTTGACGCCGTTGCTGTATTCAAACTTATAGTAATATTTCTTGTCGGTATGCAAGTTGATTTCCGACTGGGCCACTATCGAGTATCCGAAATAATTGCTCTCGCTCATGGTCACATTCACATATTCCAGGTTGGTAGGGTAGTCGTATTCCACCTTTATCTCGGCCGATGTCTGCGAATATGCGACGTTTTCGCTCGTAAGTTTGAGGTCGTAAACCCTCAGCTCGGGCATCTTTTTGCATGTTGTGAGCATCAATGCCGAGAAAACACATAATATTACGAATGCTGTCTTTTTCATAACTCTTCCGTCTTAATAACCCATACCAAATCCTAATTTAGCTTCATAATATTTGAAGTTTGTCGTCACAAAGTCGAGCGATACCACGAGTTTGCCGAATCTGTAATGTGCACCAGCCGACACTTCGACACCTGATGTGCTAACGTCGGTGTTTTTGACATATTTGCCGTCGGTCATCTCGTAGGCTGTAGTTCGAATGCCGTATCCGACGCCAATTCTCAGTGCTATAGGGTCGGTGAGCCTGAACATCACACCACCAATTGCTGAAAGAGAGGTGTAAACCTCTTTGCCGGTATAGAAAGGATAGTTGCCATCCACCAGGAAGTCGTTTCCGCATTCAAAATCGGTGGAGAGACCTTTGAAATTGAAATTTGACATGGCGTTGATGAACCAACCCATTTTCTTCATGTTTCCGAGTGTGACACCATAAGAGAGTTTGCCATAGTTGTTGTAGGCGATGTTCAGCGTCAGCAGATTGTAGCTTTCGTCTTTCTTCTCAACCTCAATCACCGTCGGTGTTTCTGACTGTTTTTCAGCCACAGCTTTGGTCGCGGTCTCCAACTCGTCGAGACGGCTCATAATCATTTCCTCATTGATGTTTGATTCCGACAGGTTTACCAACGTCAGCTCGTAGCCGCATTTGGGTTTCATGTCGAAAGGGAACCAGAACTCGGTCGAGCTTAGGTCGGGATGCGAAATCTTGATGTAAGACGCGTAGTAGCTCATATACAGCCACACTTCACCGTCTTCGTATTCCACCTCGAAGAACGTCCTTGCATCTCCCTTGAAAGTCAGTTCGCGGCGCTGTTTTGCATTGATGTTTTCGGTTTTGATTTTCAAAACCGCATACGGTTTGTCGTTTTCATCGTACATCTTGTCTGTGTTGATGTTGACGAATCCTTCGACGAGCTTGAATGAGTCTTTTTTCACCTCAAGCTGAGCCATGGCTGCAGTCGAGAGTATGATAGCAATGAATAGTATAAAGATTTTTTTCATGTAAAAAAGTAGTATTTAACATGCAAATATAAAAAAAATCTTTAATACAATTACAAAATTATTTGAATAATTTTATAATTATCAATAATTGCTATCTCTGAATCACAAATTTCAAAACAGCGTTGTCTATATCAATAAGGTATATCCCTTCATTCAAATCCCTCGCATCAATGACATTGGTGTTTTCAATTGATTTTATCAGTTTTCCGTCAAGGGAATAGATGGAAACAGATTGAGGCTTAATGTTTTCGATGTGGATAAAATCTGATGTCGGGTTAGGGTAGATGCAAATATTTGAATTTTGGATTTCTGAAATGCCAGTGTTGTCGAGTGTTTCAAAATAATGAGGCTCGCTGGTCAGGATAACGCCGTCGTCAAATTCCATATTGATGTTAAAAGAGTAAAAAGTGTTGGGCTCGAGGTCTTCCAAAGTAACTTCCACAAAGCCGTTGTCAGCGATGTCGATCTCGGTTATTTCGGTTGAATCCAATATGCCATACGAAAGATATGCCCGTGTCACCTCGCTGTTGCCTTTATGCAGGTCTGCCGACAAATAAGCCGAATGTGCTGTTATTTCTGTTGCCTCAAACACTCTTGAACTTGTAAGACTATGGATAGGGTAGCCATTGTTTGTGCCGTTGTCCATCACGAAAATGTGTAAACCGTCAAGCTGGGCCAGGAAGTCTTCGGTCTGCATCTCGGCCGATGTCATGCTTGTGCCGTAGTTGGTGTTTCCGCCGCAGGTGTTGAGGTAATAGCAGTTCCACACCTCGATGGAAGTCTCGTCTTTTGTCGGGTTTATCGGGCTCACCATGCCGAATATGCCTCCTTTGGTGCTGGCGCTAACGGTTCCGACGTTGTAACAGCATTTAACGCTGACGTTGTTTTCCTGTAATGTAGCTGCCACGATACCTGCCGCCACGTTTAGCATAAAGGAACTTGCTGTGATGTTGCCTGTGTTATAGCAGGAAAATATCAAGGCGCTGTCCATGGCGATGCCGACGATGCCACCGGCGCCGGCGGCGCCGGTGAAGCCTCCGCTGTTGGTAGCGGTAATGCTACCACGGAAAGAACATTCACTGATATAGCTGCTTTCGGCCGCTGCTGCCGCTATTCCGCCCGCTCCGCAGTATGAACCACCGTTGCTGATGCTGATGGCACCAGTGAAACTGCACTGATAAACCCATGCTTCGCCAAATGTAATGCCCACAATGCCACCTGCTCCTGTGCCTGTCGACGTGATGCCGCTGTCGGTTACCGACAGGCGCTGTATGATACCATTGTCACCAAGCCCCCCGAACAAACCACAGACATCGGCACTTGACTGAATATGCAAATGCTCAATGTTATGATACCAGCCGTCGAAAATGCCAGCAAAATAATAACCTTGCATGTTCATATTGACATTCCCAATCGGCGTCCAATTGATATTGTTCATACTGAAATTGTCAGTCATCAGAAAATAGACACCTTTGAAGACCGCCTGACCTTGGGCCTGATAGCCTTCGTTGACTTTCTGTGCGAGATATGCCAGGTTAGCTGCTGTCTCAATGAGATAAGGATTGCTGACAGTGCCGTCGCCTTGCGTCCAAGGTTCAGCGGTTCCGTCCCAGACATCCTCTGCAAAAGCATTGATAGTCAGTAAAATGGCAATAACTGTGGTAAAAATCTTTTTCATAGTGCGGTTTTTTTAATTATAACATCATTTCGTGAACGCGGAGCATGTCATCGGCAAGATACTGACCGTCGGGATGACCGTTATGGCCGGCTTCACGGAACCAGGTGTAGGCCGTGTAGTCGTCTTTCGGCACACCTTCGCCACGCAGATAGCACATCCCCAGCTCGTATTGCGCGTCTTTGTGACCTGCTTTGGCTGCTTTTTCATACCATTGCGCAGCAACCTCATAATGGTTTTTGAACTTGCCGCGAAAGGCTTTCTTGCCGCGCAGATACCAGCTGTAGATTTGTAATTTTGTCGGTTTGCTCTCGCTCATTTTACATCAATTTCTTGTATCTGAACTTCTTAGGCTGCTGAGTGCCGAGTCGTTTTATCTTGTTTTCCTCGTATTCCGAATAACTTCCCTCGAAGAAATACACCTGCGAGTCGCCTTCAAACGCCAAGATATGCGTTGCGATTCTATCCAAGAACCAGCGGTCGTGCGAGATGATGACGGCGCAGCCCGCGAAGTTTTCCAGACCTTCCTCCAAAGCACGTAAGGTGTTGACATCGATGTCGTTAGTCGGCTCGTCGAGGAGCAGTACGTTGGCTTCTTGTTTCAACGTCAATGCCAGGTGCATGCGGTTACGCTCGCCACCTGACAGCACTCCCGCTTTCTTCTGCTGAGCGTCGCCACCGAAGTTGAATCTCGAGACGTAGGCTCTCGACGGCATGGTGCGCTTGCCAAGCTGAATCAATTCATTGCCACCTGATATGACTTCCCAGACGGTCTTCTCAGGGTCGATTTCGGCATGTTGCTGGTCGACATAACCGATTTTCACTGTCTCACCGACCTCGAAAGTGCCGGAATCAGGTTTCTCAAGTCCCATAATCATGCGGAAGAGCGTGGTCTTGCCGGCGCCGTTAGGTCCGATAACGCCTACTATGCCCGCAGGTGGCAGACTGAAGCTCAAATTTTCAAACAAAACTTTATCGCCAAACGCTTTCGTAACGTTCTTAGCCTCAATGACTTTGTTGCCGAGACGGTCGCCGTTCGGGATGTATATCTCGAGTTTTTCTTCTTTCTCTTTCACGTCCTCGTTGAGCATCTTCTCATACGACTCCAGACGTGCCTTTCCTTTGGCGTGACGAGCTTTTGGTGCCATGCGCACCCACTCGAGCTCGCGTTCCAAAGTCTTGCGTCGTTTGCTCTCGGTCTTTTCCTCCATCGCCATGCGAGCGGTCTTCTGGTCGAGCCACGACGAGTAGTTGCCTTTCCACGGGATGCCTTCGCCGCGGTCGAGCTCGAGAATCCAACCTGCAACGTGGTCAAGGAAGTAACGGTCGTGGGTGACGGCAATCACTGTGCCTTTATATTGCTGCAAGTGGCTTTCCAACCATTGAATCGCCTCTGCATCGAGGTGGTTGGTAGGCTCGTCGAGGAGCAAAATATCTGGTTCCTGCAAAAGCAATCTCACCAGCGCCACGCGGCGTCTTTCTCCTCCAGACAAATTTTTAACCGGTGTGTCGCCATCAGGACAATTAAGTGCGTCCATTGCGCGCTCGAGCTTGCTGTCGAGGTTCCATCCATCGTGCTGTTCGATAAGTTCGGTCAGTTCACCTTGTCGCTCGATGAGTTTGTCGAAATCGGCATCAGGTTCAGCAAATTTATTGCTTATCTCTTCGTATTCCTTGAGCATGTCTACAACTTCTTGAGCGCCTTCTTCAACAACTTGGCGCACTGTCTTGCTGTCATCGAGTTGCGGCTCCTGATCGAGCATGCCGACTGAATAGCCTGGTGAAAACACCACCTCGCCATTGTACGACTTCTCCTTGCCAGCAATGATGCGCAGCAAAGTCGATTTTCCGGCGCCGTTCAAGCCAATGATGCCTATCTTCGCTCCATAATAAAACGAGAGGTATATGTCTTTCAAAATCTGTCGTGACGGTGGGATGATTTTGCTCACGCCTACCATCGAAAAGATTATCTTTTTATCGTCTGTCTGTGCCATAATTATTTATTTAAAACAGTTATCATTGCATCTTCCATAATCTTGGTAGCTGCACCCCAGTCGTAGACGCGGTTCACGAAATTGTAGCCTTCTTCGGCAAGTTCGGCTGCCTTGTCGGGACGTTTCAACAGGAAAACGATATCAGCTGCAAGCTCCGATGAGCTGTTGTCAACTAAAATCTCTTTTCCGTTCACTGCGTGCAACGAGCCGTTTGCCAATGCAGTGGTGATGCAAGGAATCTTCATCGACATTGCCTCAAGAAGCTTGTTTTGCAATCCTGTTCCGATGCGCATCGGGGCGATGAAGATGCGGCTCTGTGCGTATGCGTCGCGCATGTCGTCAATCCAACCGCTGACAATGATATTGTCGCAAGCCACCTTTTTCACCCTCAAATCTGGCTGAGCTCCTGCGATATATAACTTCGCATTCGGCAGTTTTTCCCACACATTCGGCATGATTTCATAAGCCAGAAACTCAACCGCGTTGACGTTAGGCGCATAGCCCATGTTGCCTGTAAACACTATGTCGTAAATCTTTTCGCGTTCCTGTGGCTTGTAATATTCATGGTCAACGCCATTCGGCACGATGAGTATTTTGTTTCTATCCGGATGGTCGATATTAGCCCTATCGGGCTCGCTGATGATGGTCTTCACGTCAAACTCGTCGAAGATCTTGTTTTCATATCTCTTCAGACGGTTATATTCCATCTCGAAGAATGGCTTTGTGAAGATACCTGCAATCTCAGCGCGACGTTTCATTCCCATGGAGAAAACATCCTGATAGTCGATGGTTTTAGGCAGTTCCACCTTATGAAGATATGGCGCTACTCGCAACAGCTGTCCAAACAGCATGTCAGGTTTGTGATGCCTGATGAGCTCATGCACTTTATGTTTTGCCTTTGAGCTGTAGAAATATCCGCATTGTATCGGCAATCCGAGCAGATACGACCTGAAAACGTTGAACAGAATTCCAATTTTTGGCAGGTCGATAAAGTTAATCGAGGTGCAATATGGCTGCATTGCCTGAAAAGCGGCTTGCTTATCAACTTTCTTGTCGTCGTTCAGAGCGCAGAGAATAATCTCGTTGTTCTTCGCGAGTTGTTTGATTTGGTTGTAAGCCCTCAATTTGTCGCCTTTCTCAAGCGGCCATGGGATTCTTGGTAATAGAACAAATATCTTCATTAATTCAATACTGTTATCTTTCTGTTAGACTTCAATTCGTTGTAAAAAATCAATAATCTGTTGATAATCTTTTTGTTATCATACACTTCCTCAATCAGACGGCGTGCGTTGAGACCGATAGCTTCCGCTTCTTCAGGATGTTTGTAAAGTCGGCAGATGTTCTCAACCATCTTAGGCTCGTTGTCGGCTATGATGATGTCGTCAAACTCTGAATACTGTATGCCTTCAGCGCCCACCACCGTGGTGATTACTGTTTTGCCCAATGCCATCGACTCGATAATTTTAATACGCATGCCGCTGCCTGAAAACAATGGCACTATGGCGATGTTGTGCTCGTCAACGAACTGATGGGCGTCAGGCACTTCGCCCACCACTATGACGTTCTTTTTCTTCGTTTTTCTGAGCCATTTCGGCATGTTGCGTCCAGCGAGATACAACTTGGCATCGGGGATGCGTTTCGACACCTGATCCCATACGTTGTTCAAAAACCATTTTATGCCTTCCTCGTTCGGCATCCAGTTCATAGAGCCGATGTGATAGAATGTCGGTGCGTCGCCTACTTCGAAAACGGGGTTAAACTTGTCGATGTCAACGCCGAAAGGCAGGTCTATAACAGGTGTTGCCGTCACGCGTCGGAAGTAGTTCGCATCGGTGATGGTGATTGCCGCAATGCCATCAACTTTGTCAAGAACGCCCATCTCATAACGTCGCAGTGTGCGCACCAGATGATAGATATACCATCGTTTCGCGAAGAAAAAAGTCTTCTTGGCCATGCGCTCCCAGATCTTATGCTCCACGTTGTGCGCACGCAACACTATCGTCGCCTTCGAATGTTCGCGGATGGTGTCGATGTATGGCGCCATATAGATCATCTCAAGTTGCACAATGTCGAAATGCTCTTTCTTCAAAACCTCGATGAGCCTCTCTTTAAACTTGTCAGATACAAATCTTTTAACGTGATACGACTCGTCGGAGAACAGATTCTTAAAAGCTTCTAAAGGCTTGATACCCAAGTCGATATCGATAAATTCTATCCTTGTCTTTTTACGATAATCCTCCGGAATGCTGTCGATGTCAACATGATATTTGTTGCTGTTGAAAGCCATCACTTTCACTGTGTGACCTGCCTCCAGCAGTCCCGTCACGATGCTGTTCATTGCCATCGGGCCGCCTTCACTGGGCGGAAACGGCGATTTGTTGCATAACAGAAGGATATTCATATCGATTAGCTTTTTTGACGTTTTGTGAATAATTTTTTCCACGATTCGGCATCAAGCAATGCTGAGTCGGTGGTGGCTTTGAATGTCAGGAAGATGCCGACAGGGAAGAGCACTATCGACGAGATCCATGCTCCGAGGAACACTGACATGTCGCCGTTTACCGCTACGCGCTCACCTATGATGGTGATGACGTAGTAAATGACGAAAAACACCACGCTGGTGACCACAGGCATTCCGAGACCTCCCTTTCGGATGATAGCTCCCAGCGGTGCTCCGATGAAGAAAAACAGCAGACATGCAACACTCAATGTGAACTTCTGATTCAACACCTGCTCGTGTTTCTTGATGTTGATGCGATCACGTTTCATGTTGTTGATGTTGATGCTGATATTTTCCTTCATGTTCGAGGTGTTCGTGATAGCCATGCTCAATACAGGCTGCTGCTCTTTCTCCGGAAGGTTGCTCAACAACGGCCAGTTGAAGACCTCAATACTGTCGTTCACCATCGCGTTGCCTTGTTTTTTCTTGAGTTTGCTGTCCGCCCTCGCAAAATTCTCTTTGTTGAGGTTGAGATATTGGAATCTGTTGATCAAAGCTTCGTTGTTGCGATCAACTTTCTCGTCGTAAGCCACATTCAATGAGTCGATAGCCACATTCAACTGCTTGATGTTCAACATCGTCTGATGTTTCTTAAATGCATCTTCGTTCATGTGCTTCATGTCGAACTGCGACATATCGAATATCACCATCTGACGTTTGAACAACATCTTTTGGAACGGCCGGCGTGTGCGGTAATCCTTGTCGTCGATCATCTCGCTGTAGTTGTAGCCGTCGTAAAGCGTGAATATCATCTCGCGCTGGCTGGGTGTCATTGCCAGATAGCCAGAGTCAGCCACTGTTACCTTTACATTGCCTTTTCCGTCTGTGTGGTCGTAAATCATGATGTCGTACATCCAGTTGTCGTCCTTGCTTTTCTTCGCCACCTTGATGACATATTTGTCGAGTCCGCGGTAAAAAACACCTTCCGGAATCTCCAGCGTCATCTTTTTATGAGTCACATCGTAAAGTTGTGACTGCATCCTGAGGTTGGCTACAGGCATCACGTTGTTTGAGAAGAAAAAGCCTAAGATGCTCATCGTAATCGAGAAATAGAGCAGCGGGCGCATCACTTTCCAGGTGGAGATGCCACTCGCCTTCATCGCGACGAGCTCGTAATATTCGCCCAGATTGCCGAAACACATCAGCGAAGAAAGCAGAATAGCCAACGGCAAAGCCATCGGGACAAAGGTGACGGAAGTGTAGAAAAGCAGTTTGAACATCACCGCAAACTCCACGCCCTTGCCGATAAGTTCATCGACCCACGTCCACAAAAAATTCATCAAAAGAATAAAAATAGCAATGACAAACGTAAAAATGAACGTGCCAATATACTGCTTGATGATATAAATGTTGAGCTTTTTCAATTCATTACAAATAAACTGCAAATATAACGTATAATTTTCAATTTTTATATAAAAATATGTAAATTTGCAAAAATTTTAAAAATAAAAGCTATGATTCTTGATTTCTTTAAAGAAATAAATGTCGCGGTGACGGTTAGCGACAACGAAGGAAATGTTGTTTATCAGAACGATAGCTCGGTCGGAGTGAATGGCGACGTGCGTGGAAAGAACATGATGGGTTGTCACAACGAGCGCTCACAGCAGATCATTCGTCACATGCTGGAGCATGCAGCAACCAATGTCTATACCATCTCAAAAAAAGGCAAGAAGAAACTTATCTACCAGACACCTTGGTACGAAAACGGTGAAATCAAGGGTTTGGTGGAATTATCGATTGTGATTCCCGAGGAGATGCCGCATTATGACAGGGGGTGATCATTTTTTAATCCATTTTCCTGATTCGGCTTCTTTGCCTTCAACCATCACTTTCCAGATATAGGTCCCATGGAACCAATAGGACGTATTAATTGTGGTGATGTTATCGGATATTTCTTGGCTATAAACAAGCTTTCCAGTCAAATCATAGATTTCCACACGGGCGTTTTGCAAAGCGGTGCGGATGTTGAGCGTGTTACCACCTGGATTAGGATAAGCCACCGCCACGGCGAAGCCTGCATCATGGGCTTCGTCGATGCTTAAGAATGTTTCTTTCGGAATTTTTATCAGGCAGTTTCCAGCTTCATTGGTGGCTTCATGGATTTTATGGCAACTCAAAAGACATCCACCTTCGGGACAGGCACTCAATGATTTGATCATATAAACGAAGTCGTCCACATGGTAGATTTCGCCCAGTTTGTTCAGGTTCTCGTCCAAACAGGCGATGTATAGATTGCGGTTGAAGAACTCGTTAATCCTATCCATTTCGCCTGCCATATATACACGATTTTCATTATCGAAACCTATGGATTGCCGGATGCCTCCATTGTCCTCACTTTGAGTCGTAAGTCCCCAAGTGTAATTTGTTTGACGGAAGTTTTCAGCATCAAAAACACTCATCATAATGTCTTCCACTATCTGGGGGTTGCCTCCGTAAGCGGGATAATTGATGGTGTTTATAGAGTATGTCTTGCCATTGGCAGTGTTGGTTTTGAGATAGGCAAAACGGCAGCATTGGTAAGGCCACGACAATTCTTCCACGTTTTCCTTGATGGCTATGGTGTTCAAGTCAGCATCCAAGGTATGGCAATCCAGTTTGGGAGAACCGTTGTTACGAAGGATGATGCGGCATCCCAACGAATCGGGTGTTGGCAGAGTGTGATGGCGGTCTTGTCCGCGGAAGCCTTCCATCAGCCGTTGACCAACAAGTTGTCCTTCGGCATCGAATTTTAAGAACTGCATGGCTTCGGTGCCGTTAAGATGGTATTGGCTGTGTGGCGGATAAGTGATAATAACATTGCCGTCCTTGTTTACGACCACGCCGGTATTATAAGGATAGAAAGTTTTGTCACTGTCATAGTAATCGTCGGTTTCCCAATCCAATTGAAGGACGGAGAATGAAAGGCCGTCATTCAAATCCACCCGGTAGAAGGTGGCGATGTCGGCTACTCTTTTTGCGTAGCATAGCATCAAATTACCATTGGGAAGGCGTTGCAACGGGCTAATCCAAACGACCTCGGCGTTGTATTCTTCTCCTGAAAACAGATGCTGAGAAGCCAGTTCCTCGCCTTCGTCGGTCATCCTCACGAATTGGATTTCTGTAACATTGGAGTTTTGATCAACGATGGTCTTGTTGGCGACAAAAGTATGTTCGTCCTCGAACATCATGCTATAAACCCACGAATCTGGAGAATTTACAATTTCAATGAGCTCTTGAGCTTGTGCGCTGATGCTTCCAATAAAAAAGATGGCGAGCGATGTTAAAAATCCGAGTGTTTTCATTTCTTGTATCATAGATATGGTTAACACCACAAAATTATAACAAAATTTAGCGTGAAAACAAACCGTATATGCCGAATTCAGGTTTTTAAATCAAGACCGGGTCTTAAATATTTGAAAAACAACTGTTTACAAAATCGTCAATTCAGCTTTTTTTGTTTTTTTACGGACGTTTGAACGGTATTTCATGGCAGTGTTTTCGGTAAGTCCTAAAAGATCGGCGGTTTCTTTCGCACGGAAATGCAGGAACGAAAGAATAGCGACATTGACCTCCATATCGCTCAAATCAGGATGAGCGGCTTTCAGCCTTGCAATAGCTCCCGGATATGTCTTTTCAAATTCGTCAAAGATTTGTTTCGCCCGGTTATCCTGACTGCTTTTGTAAATCGCAGAAACACAGTTGATTAACGTTTGCTGCTGTGAGTCTTTTATCTTTAACAACTCTTTGTTCTTTTTTCTGCGATATCTGAAAACTATCAGCAGAATCACAACAATAACTATCACGAAAACGGCAATCAGCAAATATAAAATAACACGTTTTGGCATTTGCGCCATCTGTAATTTATTGATTTCCAGCATGGCATTTTGCAAAAGTTCTTCGCGTTCAGCTTCATCTGAATATTCACCGTTTTCATAACGGTTAAGGTAATAGTTTGCAAGACCGTTATTTATATATAATAACTCACCTTTCTCACCGATGATTTCGGCGTCATGCATGGCGTTGTCGAAACACACGAACGCACTGTCGTATTCCTTGATTGCGAGATAACTGTTGCCAAGGCAATATGACGACATCATGTGAAGTCTGTATCGTTGTTTTTTAGCGTAGTATATTTCCGAAATCTTCAGATGTGTAATGCTTTCACGCCAATCGCCTATTTCACCATACAGCATCCCAAGCCGTTGATGCACAACATATTTTATCCTGTCAATTTCATTTTGTATGTCGGTAGGCGTTTGGGAATAAGACACCAGACGTTCATCAACATTATGACATTGTTCGATGCTTTGCAACGCTTGCAATTCCCAGTTGAGAGCCTCATCCAAGCCTTGCCTTGTCACTTGAGCGTATCTGGCGAGATACATGCAGGTGACAGCTTCAAAATATTTGTCATCACCTCCTACAAAATAGTTTTCAGCCACTTTCAGCAATGAATCCATCTCGTTATTATGCTGGAAATGAGCGTCATAAACCTTAGTGCGAAGCAGACAATAGTGTGCTTGTTCTTTTTCTGATAGAGCCGAAACATCAAAATTGTCGAGGATTCTTAGTGCTTTGCCCGGATTTGTCTGATAGAAACCTTCGACTTCGTAGAGCATATCTTCCGAAGATGTAGGAGCAGTTTGTGTGCAGGAGGCGAGGAGCAGCAAGCAGAGTAATGGTAATATCAAATTTAGTTTTTTCATAATATTAGATAGCACACTTCTTGATTTCCTCAAAAACATCTTCAGCTTCATCCTTGGGCAATCCGAATTTTACGGCAAGTTTTACGGCATCTGCTTTGCTTGGGTTTTGATAATTGCCGTTTACCAAAAGGCTGTGATATCCGCCCATGCCTTCGCAGGGTAACACGTCGTATGCCGGAGCCAGTTGCCAGATATCATTTCGGCGGATGAAGGCAAAATTCTTAACATGATCATCGCAATTGCCGATTATCAGGTTGAACGCCATCAAGCGGAACACTTTCCACAACTCCTTGACGGAATGCGTAAGTTGGCTGCAAGCCCAAAACAGATGTCCGTAATCAGCAGATGGCAGATGATAGTCGATGTTCATTAGTGCTGATAAACTGATGACATGCAACTTTCCTCCGTCTTCTGTACGGTCGAAACGTTTTGAGCCAAAGTATTTCCCATCAAAAAGGCGTGTTTCTGCCATCTCTATGCCACATTCTCTGGCACGCAAAGAGGTCTCATATTCAATTTTTCCCACTTCAGGCGGATCAGTGCGGTCGCGAAACTTCACCAGCCACTCGGCACCGTCATAATGTACAAACACCTTTGGCCTTGTGCCGCCCGACGAGCCACCGCGGCGCCAAGCCTTGTCGAGATCGTCCGAATAATCGGTATTCAATACACGCTGCGACTCCTCGGCCAAACGGTCAAGATCAATGATGTCCTGCTCATCAAAAGTACTTAAATCAGGATGATATTCCAATGCGCCACGTCCACGACTGCCGACAAACATCAGTTGCTCCAGCAAGTTCAACGATGTCAACGACTTGTCTTGTGCTCTCAAAAAACGGTCGAGTACCAAGGCGCTCCATCCGTCAGGCAAACTGTCGTCAAACACTCCGAAGTTACCGTCAAAAGGTTTTGCATCGGCTGTAAACAGTTTTGATTCCAAAGGCAGGTGAAAAGGGGAGATGGAGTATCCGTTTCGAATCCATTCTGCGTCGTATTCGAACATGGCACAGCCGTTTTTGCCCAAGGCTATCCGTCCGACTTTTCGAGAGCCAATCGTTACTTCAACAATCTTGTCATTCATTGCGTTTCCCCCTCTTTCTGTCTTTTTGGTTGGCCTTAAGAGCCTCATTCATGGAGGCGTATTTAGGTGATTCAAACAAATGGTCGAAATCATTCAATGCGTCCAAAGCGTAGGCTATGTGGAGCAAACCGTCCAACGAAATCATGCCTGTTCGTTCAAAACGGCGGTAAGTCGCCAATGGCAATCCTGAGCGAACAGAAATACCTTCCTGTGTCAAATTCATCTCCAACCGGCGTGTCTTTACCCGTTCTGCCAAAGCCTTTGCCTTGCCTTCTGGCGAAACTATGTCAAATGGCAGCATTTTATCACTTAAATCCATAATTATCTATTAACTGATTAAATAATATCAGTTGCAAAGATACAAAATTTTTTAATACGAGACTAAAAATATGATTTTTTAGGAAATAAAAAAGCTGTGCGAATTAACCAGTTCCGCACAGCTAAACAAAATATGAGAGTTAAATTTGATATTTTTATTCCTTAATCCATTTTCCTGATTCCGCTTCCTTGCCATTAACCAGCACTTTCCAGAGATAAGTCCCAGAGGACCAATAGGACGTATTAATTGTGGTGATGTTATCTGTTATTTCTTGATTGTAAACTAGTCTTCCACTCATATCATAGATTTCCATGTGGGCGTTGTGCAAAGCTGTGCGAATGTTCAGCACGTTTTTGCCGGGGTTAGGATAAGCAGATGAAAAATGTTTTGTTTCTTGTTCTTCAATAGTTGTGTATTGATGTCCAAAAATTGGGAATCCGCCATTGTTGAACTCGTCGTCTTCACGCCAGCGGCTCACTTCATCGAGCGAGGGGAATTCAATTTCGATTTGAGCGGCACCGTCGTTTAGTGCGGCAAGCAAATCGGTGGTGTTGTGCATCGGGGTTTCGAGCTGCCAAACAGATGGTGAAGCTGTAGGATTGAAGGCACACGATGACTCGAGCTGGGGACCTTGTCCGTTGCTGCCGTAATCGTTACTCGATAACCAATAGCAACTGTTGAACTGATCTGTTGTGTTTGCTATGCCGACAATAGATCCCATTGGACAAACATAATTATCAATTTCATGTGTCAGATTACCAGTGCTGTAGGCATTCATCACTACGGCCATAAGACTGCTGGCCTCTCCTACAATGCCCCCTACTCCATACCGAGCTCCAACATCACCGGTGTTATATACATTCAGTAAACTCATGACATAGCTATGGTTGAAGCTCACGATACCACCTGCACATCCATAGTTATGATGCAATCTGCCGTTATTGCTGCAATCCAAAATTACCAAACGTTCCACAGCGTTGCCCTCGGATCTCCCAATGATGCCTCCCGCTTCGTCGCCGGAATAAGCGATGTCTCCATGGTTGTGACAATCACGAATAATGTACTCGTAATCGGTACCTGCAAGAATCGGGTCTGGTTCGAATTTGCCGACCATTCCTCCAATCTCCGAAACGCCGCCGCCACTGTAGCAGTTGCCGTCAATATCACCGTAATTCTCGCAATGAGCCAAATTTCCCCCACACAGAAAACCCACCATGCCACCACAAAATATCATGGCAACTGCATAGGTGCAATTAACGCAGTTGTAAACGTTAAGCGCAATACCACAGCCAACCATTCCGCCAGCCCATTCACTACTATGCACCTCGTTCCAACAGATACAATGGTCAATTTTACCATTGCGGAATGAGCCTGCAATACCGCCAACCGACGAAGTGCCCTCCACAAGAGCCTCACTTGAGCAATCCGACACCACACTGGGGACTGATGGTCCTCCAAGAAGATACTCGGATATCTCACCCACCAAGCCACCAGCAAGTCTGCCAAACACCATTACCCCTTGATGAGCGTGGCAATCTATGATGAGATAGGTTTCGGTGGCATCTTCATAAACGCCATAAGGCAAACCGAAAAAGCCCACCAATCCACCTGCCGACCTGACTTCACAATTGACTGTGACATGGTCGATATCACAACCTGAGATGTTGGTGAATCCGGCTCGACCTACCAGAGCGCCGACATATTTTGAGCCCGACAGGCTGCAATTGGAGAGGTTTATATCGTGGATTTCAGCATCATAAGTACAGCCGAACAATCCGACCACTTCGTCATCATCCGGATTGTTGTAATACAATCCCGACACCGTTTTGTTGTTGCCATCGAAATGCCCGGTGAAGAATGAAGGTGTTCCATTGACAACCCGACCTATAGGAATCCAGTTGAGCGGATTCAGATTTGCATTCAAGCAGATGTCGCTTGTAAGGATGTAATACGCATTGCCGCCTGTGCCATCATTGGTTTGTTGAGCGAGCAAGGCAAGCTGTTCGGCAGTGGCAATCTGATAAGGATTTGCGGGTGTGCCGTCACCTCCATCGTAAGATTCCGCTATGGTACCATTCCATGGGGTTTGTGCTCCGCATATTATCGAGCAAGCGAGAATGATGATTATTAGTAATTGTTTTTTCATGGTGTTATTGTTTTATCCATTTTCCACTGTCGGCTTCTTTGCCGTTGGCGATGACTTTCCAAATGTAGGTGCCTGAAGGCCAAGAGGATGTATTGATGATGGTAATGTTGCTGGTGATTTCCTGATTATAAATCTGTTTTCCACTCATATCATAGATTTCCACATGGGCGTTTTGGAGGGCGGTGCGGATGTTCAGCACATCCTTCCCTGGATTGGGATAAGCGATGGCCACTTTCAAACCGTTGTCGTGCGCCTCCTCGATGCCCTCAAAAGCCTCGGAAGGAAACTTAGTTATCGTTGTCCAACGTTGGTTTGTGTCATCAAGATTCTTTGATCTTGAAACCAGCAACACGCCACTGTCTCTTGCCGCTGTGATGCATTGGGCATGGCTGTTAATCCGTTTGTCAGGCTCAATGTCATAATAACAGGTCGTTATTGTATCCAAATCAGCATCAAGCCGTTCAACCATCATCCAAGAATCTTGGTTGTCATAAAATCCGACATTTAAGGTGTAAGCGAAAAACAATGTGTTGTTTTCAGCCAAATCGGCTGATTGCAATATGGCTGGCAAGTCGTAATTGTCGGTTTTTCTCTCGATATGTTGAACAAAAGGTATGATGTTGGCTGGATTTGCGATGTCATCGTCCAACTCGTATAATCTAACATCCCGTATGTACGAATTGACGTTTGAAACCGAGGATGTTACCAAATAAGTCGTGTTATGAAGACTGCGTTTTACGGATATGTTTGTGATGGAGTTGCTGGTCGGTTGTCCAACGTGATCCATGTATCTCGTCCTTACCAAATTGAAATCTTTGTCATAATAGAATGCTGTGCCTTGATGTCCCGACTCATTTGATCCGGCAAAGAAAATGTAATGCGAATCGGTTTTCACGAAATGATTGCGGCGATAGCTCCATTGCATCATTCCGCCTTGGGTATGCCACTCATAACCTTTCCGCTGAATGATTTCGCCGTTGAAATTCATGCGGAAAAGAAATAGTGTATCGTGTCCCCGTGGGTTGAAATAATCGTGGCTCACCATTTTGAAATAGGCACCAACAATTTCACCATCATCCTCAAAGGCTGAAAACAAAAACAAATTCCCGCTGTGCTCATTCGGATTGTTTTCCCATTGTTCAGAACGGCATTCAAAGGTATCAATCACATAGCTGTGTTCAAAGCTTTCTTCAATGTCAAGATCCGAATCCAGTTTATATAAGCCTAAAACGGCATCCGCTGGTGGATTGTCATAATTCTTGAAATAGTTGAAATAAGTGGAATCATGGTCGGGACTATAGGTCATTAGAGCGAAAAGACGACCATTGTTTTCAAAGAGATACGGCGCGTATGATGTCGTGCAGTAACCTGGACGAAAATAATCTTTTCGCGCCATTTCCTGCCCATTAGCTGATAACAACGTTACGGCTGGTTGTGCCGAATAAAAATCCCCAGCACCGCTTTTATAGTAAAAGATAGAGCTCAATGCAATATTGCCATTTATCATTTCAATGGCATCATATAGTTCAAAACACTCATCGTCATTCATCGAGTATTCTATAGAATATTCCCATTCCTGGGCAAAAGCTCTAACTCCGCAAATCAGCAGGAGCGCAAGCAAAATGTAAAATCTTGTTGTTTTCATTATTCTATTGGTTTTATTAGTCTTATCAGTCCTATAAGTCTTATCCCTTCGTTAGAACGTAAGCACGATAGTACGTATAACGAAAAAAAACTATTCCTTAAACCACTTCCCACTCTCTGCTTCGATCACTGAGCCTGTCGAGGTGCCAGCCATCACTCTCGGCCAAGCGCTCGTATTTATTGCAGTGACGTTGTCGGTAATCTCTTGCCTATAAATCATCCCCCCATTCATATCATATACCTCCACCCGAGCATCCTTCAATCCCGTCCTGATATTCAGCACTTCCTTCCCCGGATTGGGATAAGCGTTCACTCTTGAAGAAGTTTTATCCTCAGCAACGCCCCACACTTCTCCAAATTCAGGAACCGAGATGTAATAGCCCTCAATCCATGTCAGATATTGGCTTGGTTCATCTTGAATGCTAACCCATGCGTTTAAAGCCTCGACTAATTCATTGATTTCTGTACCACCTATCACAACAGATTCCGATAACCAACCATCGCCTACATTAGGAACGAAATCGGTGCAGTTGACCGTCTCGCCCAAATTAGTGCCAAACAACCCATTCCATCCTTGTTGTCCACTGACATCGGCAAAGCAATTTTCAACAACACTGCCCTCCGAGTTGTATGCCACAATACAACCTTTATTATAATGACCAGTCAAATAGTCCAGCAATTCCGAATAGCAATTCCTTACAATGGCTTTCTTCCCATTGGAAACAGTTTCGTTAAAACACACGATACCACCCATGTTTTCATCGCTGAAAGATCCCATCAGGCTTCCGTAAAAATAGCAGTTCTCCACAATGGCATCAGCATAATCGCCTTCACAAAGGTTACGCAAGACGATACCGCCTACATCTATTGCCCCAAGCTGAGAATACCTATCCATTTCGTAGCAACAATTGCGAACAATAGAATTGCGGTTCAAGCCGACAACGCTTGCCATATATGTCCCGCCGGCATGTGCATTTCCTACTGCTTCCAACATTTTAAGCCTGCATGTACAATTGTCCACCACTGAGAGGGAATCCGCAACAGCGGCAACAAGTGCGTCATAATAAAGCTCGTATGTTCCTGTATTCATGTCAAATGGATGCATATAAGCATAAAAACCGGAATTGAGCGACAGGTTTTTCACCGTGCCATGATACAAATAGCCAAACAACCCCATATCCATTCGCATTTCCTCTCCCAAGGAATTAAGTATAAACAGTCCATCAATACTATGATCTTGACCATCGAAGGTGCCCATAAAACGGTGTTCACGGTTTCCTATGGGAACAAGGTTCATCAAGCCGTACGTTTCTTCAAGATTAAGGTCGGCCATCAGTCTTACGGTGCGTCCGTCAAAATTGTCAGGCTCGCAGCCGTTCAGCCCATTCACCACACACGAAAGCCAAGCCAAACCTTCAGGTGTGTAGATTTCCACATTGCCTTCGGCGTCAACCACATAGCCTTCAGGCTGTTCGGTTACGACATCAGCCCAATAACCGTATTCAAGCGTCCTGTCGTTTTCCTGCGCTTGCATCGTCACCCCTCCCGCCATCAGCAGCGCAAGAAGGGCGTAAATTCTTGTTGTTTTCATTATTCTATTGGTTTTATTAGTCTTATCAGTCCTATAAGTCCCCTTCGTTAGCACGATAGCACGATAGTACGTATAACGAAAAAAAACTATTCCTTAAACCACTTCCCACTCTCTGCTTCGATCACTGAGCCTGTCGAGGTGCCAGCCATCACTCTCAGGCCAAGCGCTCGTATTTATTGCAGTGACGTTGTCGGTAATCTCTTGCCTATAAATCATCCTCCCATTCAAATCATACACCTCCACACGGGCATCCTTCAATCCCGTCCTGATTTTTAGCACATCCTTCCCCGGATTGGGATAAGCCGTGGCAACCGCAAAACCAGCATCATGGGCTTCCTCGATGCCGTCAAAAGCTTCCTTTGGTACTTTGAAGATGGCACCTGTCGTGCCGGTCATATTCGACTTCGCGACTTGACAGCTGACAAAGACATCTCCTTCGGAGCCAACGCGCAATCCACCAAAATACATCAGTTCAGCATTGTCTTCACTGTAATAAATCTCTTGAAGTTTGTTGAGGTCTTCGTCCAAATGAACAATATAAAGACTTTTTGAAAAGAACCAGTTGTCTGGTTTGTCCATTCCACTGGCCATATAAACATCGCCATTTTCGCCAAAATCAATAGAGTTTGGTTGGCCTGGAGTACAAGATATTTCGGAAGTGATACCCCAAGTGTAGGCCAATTGTTCAAAGTTTTCGGCATCAAACATACCCATTAAGACATCCTGGTTGTGAACAACAAGAGGAGAACCGTTGGGGTTATTAGGATCAGGTATAATCTCTACCTGCATATTGATAGTATAAGTCCTGCCGTTGTATGGATTCATGCGAAAACAAGCTTGCCAACCACATTGCACCGGATAAGACAATTGGTCGATATTCTCTTTGACGGCTATGGTATTGAGGTTGCCATCCAAGGTATAGCAATTATAATACTGATTTGCCACCAAAACAAGTCGGCATCCCATCATGTCGGGTGTCGGGAACATATAGCAGCCGCTTGAAGAAGGTTCGGGGTCGTCGAGAAGCCTTTCTGTCAGCAACTCACCGTTTCCGTCAAACTTCAGTATCCTTAACCCATGATGGCCGCTTGTCCACAGGGTATCAACATAATAAGAGTAATAATAATTGCCCAAGGCATCCTCAACCCATTGCTCACCACCAGCAATAAACCTATAGAAATCATAGCCTACCCAATTGAAATCCATAGTGTCCACAGACAAATCCTCGTGGACTGTCATTCTTTGCAGCCGGATAGTGTCATTCGAGTACTTCGTAACGAATAGCCCGACCGAACCGTCATGGAAACGTGCCAAATGCCTCAAACTGTTGTTGTCCTGGATGCTCGGAAGAACAACCATATTAATCAGTTCTCCATTTTCATCCACCTTGTAAAGAGCAACATCTGCCGCTTCGTCGGCTCCTAGAACAAGCAAATCGTTCTCATTCATGAAAATGAGGTCATCAATGTAATGGCGTTCAAAGAATCTTTGAGGTTCTTGGGCTTGCATTCGCACCACTCCCATCATCAGGAGCGCAAGCAGGGTGTAAATTCTTGTTGTTTTCATAGTATTATTGTTTTATCCATATTCCTGATTCGGCTTCTTTGCCGTTGGCGATGATTTTCCAGATGTAGGTGCCTGAAGGCCAAGAGGTAGTGATTATAGTGGTGATGTTGTCTGTAATTTCTTGGTTGTAAATCAGTTTTCCGTTCAAATCATAAACTTCAATTCGAGCGTTTTGCAAAGCTGTGCGGATGTTTAAAACATCTTTCCCCGGATTGGGATAAGCCACAAACCCCGAGGACTCCATTTCGTCGACACCATCATTCCCGACGTTGACGCTGATTTCCTTTATTGCAGAAATACAATTATCGTTAACAGATTGAATGCCATAGATATATGTGCCGATTTCAAGGCTATGGTCCGAATAGGTGTTTTCAGCAAGGTTGGCAACAATCGGGGTGTTATCTCTGAAAATATTATAGGTTCGGCCATCGCGCTTGTCGGATGAGACCTTCGAATCGCCTCCAAGATAGATGGTGATGCATCCGCTGCTGTCATTGGTGTTCCAGCCTGCGGTGTCGTCGCTTCCCCAATCCATGTACAGTAAATTGCCTTTCATGTCAACAATCACGTCCGACATTCCAAAAACACGTCCTTGGCTGGTCTGGCAACAATCGACGACCACCCACAGCACCTCGTCTGCATCAATGACTACAGGTGTTTCAAGATAGATTCTGTTGATGGCATCCATCTTGAACGACTGTATCTGCTGGTTGTAAATCAAATTGTCAGGCCCGCCGAATCCGTTGTCGGTGTAAATCTGAATAGAGTAAACATTATCGGGACCTCCTGCAATAAACTCCACTTGCGTAATAGCCATACCATCGTAAGGTTCAAGGTCTTCGGGCAGATAACGTTGCGCTATAGCCCATTCGCAATAAAAACCAGATGTGGTCAGGAAATCTGTCATTTCGCCCGAAAAAGTAGCCGTTCGGTACTCTTCAAGAGGTTCATCCCATGTCAGAGTAACATCAAGGTTGTCGCAAACCGTTGCCTCGATATTTGTCGGCGGGAAACAATCAGTGACATTAACCATGTGTGACTCTCCAGGAATTATCAAACCATTGAAATACACTGCATCAATGCGGAAAGAGTAGGAGCCTTGCTCGAAAAAACCGCGTGAGAAATGGGTGTCATCCACATTTTGGATAAATTGTTCATCAAGATAAATGTTGTAGGTGACATAAGCGTTGTCATCATTGACTGGTTGCTCCCAATCCAATTGTATCTCATTGACATTCACGTTAATAGTGAAATCCTCAATTCCGAGCATTGGTGTCGTGTAAGCCGCCAAACTATCCGACATGAGGGTTGTCTCGTCTGAGAAAACAGCCTCTACCATATAGTTATATTGAGTTTCATCCTCAAGACCGTTGTCAATGAAACGGGTTTCCGTCACAAGAAAATCATTCACTTTCACGCCGTTACGATAAATATTGAACCCGATTACCTGTGGGTTGTCGTAGAAAAACCATGTCCCGTTAATTTTGAATGCCAATCCGGGGTTGTTATCGGGATTCGAAGAAATCCAGCTCCAACTGTCGTTTTCATAAAGCAAGGCATTCCCTGAAACGAATTCGTTCAAAGCAGTTCGCGTTGGGACAAAGCAGTTTTGGTCAGCATTATAGGTAATTGTAAACCAATACGGACCGCCCGTCGGCAAAACCAAACCCAAATCAGCAGTGATTTCGTAAAGAGGCATGTAACGATTGGTGAAACTATCATTGTATGCCAATCGAAACGCATTGATAAACATGTCTTTCTTTTTCACATTGGCATTGGTGGAATAAATCAGTTGCCCTCCATCCATAGGCGAATTGTCGTAAATCTCAACAAAGACTTCGGTTACGGGAGATTCCGTATAATCAAAAAAGGTCTGGGGGAACACGTAAAACACCAAATCGGAGACGTATGCCGCATCGTATTCCTCGTCATAATCGAATAGCGTGAAATCTTCGGCCACTTTGAAATTTGCCTGATGATACGCTGAAACGCCGACGGTTTGGTAACGGTACATGCTGACATCGGAACCGGCATAACCGACACCATGATGTGTAATCAACTCGCTCTCATTGAAAAGCGTGGTCTTATCAAAGCCGCTTTGCTCCCAACTCAACTCAATGGCAGTCGGACTGGTGCGATATGAGAGGCTCGATGGCGCTTGCTGTGCCCAAACTGGGATGACAGCTATAGTGAATAGTATTGATAATAACTTGATTTTCATTGTTTTATCCATTTTTGAGTTGTTGTTTCACCGTTTTTTTTATAAATTTTTAAGAAATAAATGCCTGAATTCCAACTTTCGGCATCGATTTCGGCGACCACATCCACGTCGTGTGCAGCATAAACCGATCGACCTAAGGCATCGTAAACCATAACATCTTGATAGTCAGCCATTACGACTGTCAATTTGCTGTGTCCAGGATTAGGATAAACCACAATGCCGTTTTCATCCAAATCGATAATGCCGTCAAATCTTTGATTTTCGACAGCTCCAATATCTATGACACCTCCATAGATACGTGGATTGCCGTAGATATCTGTTGCAGGATAACCACTCTGCTCCATTGAGCCGGCATTGATACATGGCGAGTTGTCGCGGAGCGACCAGTCGGCATCTGGCTTGTCGTAAGCAGGTCCGAGGCCGAAAGCAGGATCGACAAACTCAGGCTCATCGTAAACGGTGCCTGGATAATTGTGGTAATAGCTCATGCAGTTGTTGAAAACTGTAGGAGCTCCATTTACAGGATCGTAGTCGAATTGCATCTCGCCGAAACTCAAGCTGTTGCCGTTGGCGTAGATGATGTTGTTGAATATTATTTGTTCGCCGACCGTCCACACACCGCCACACTGGATACCCATAAAGCCACTGCTTTGGTTTAGGACGATGGTGTTGTTGTACCATAACGACTTGTTGGGCGAAGTGCCTCCCATAAGTGGCGGCTCGCCTTCGTTGTTCACGATGATGTTGTCGTGGAAACGTCCGGTTTTAACATCCCACGAAAGATAAACCGCCTGACCATAATTACCGTGGACGTAGTTGTTATAGACATTCGGTCCAGCTGCACCGGTGCCAAGATGCATATAGAAAGCTGAGCCGTAAGAACTGCTGTTGGCAACGAATTCGCAGTCATGTATTTTAAAGGTGTGGTTCCCGCTAAGAATCATTCCGCCACCCCAACAGGCGTAATTATTTGTAAAATAACAATGTTCAACGACACACTCTCCTGGATTCATCATATAAACGCCACCGCCGCCATTACCCGGCATCTGAGTCACACCTGTGTTATAGGCGCGGTTGTTGGAAAACGTGCAATGGCTTAAGCGACAATGCTTTTTGGTATTGATGTGTAATCCCGCCCCGTTTCGTTCGTCTTCAGGCGTGCCATCCGTCACTTTTGCGTAACTAATCGTGCAGTAATCCATCACAAGCGAGTCGTTCATATTTGGTTCGCTCAACACAAAAAATCCTTGCCATCCCGATTCGTAGCTTTGGTTGTTAAAATTAGTCAAGTCATGGGCGGTGAAAACAATGGGCGCGTCTTCAGTACCTTCGGCGAATAAAGAGCAGTTGTGCAGCGTGATACGATAATATCCTTGCGCTTCGACGTAAGTGCCTGGTACGACAATAAGTTTCGAAGGATTCTCGTCTTTCTCAATTAACACGTTGCCGACGATTTTAACGGTGTCAGCCTCCCAAAAAACATTGCCGTAGTAAGTGCCCGAGACCTCAATGGTGTTTTGCGCCTGCAAACCTGTCATTAAAAACAGGAAAGCAAAAACCGAGTAAAGCTTTACTTTCTTCATGTTATATCTCAATTTGTTAGTATCAATGTATTTGGCGCGAATCAGATTGTTCAAATCGTCGGATTCTGTCTTTTTTCTGATGTTGGTGCGGTATTTTAATATGGTGCTTTCCTTGAATCCCATAATTTGCGAAATTTCCTTGATGCGGAACGACAGCATACTGAGTATCAGAATGTTAATCTCATCAGAATTCAATTCAGGATAATCGAGCTTGATTTTGTTGATGACATTAGGATAGTTGGCGTTAAACTCCGAAAGGATTCGTTTTTTGGAGTCTTCTTTATTGTCGGAATATATTCTTCTCGCTCTGTTCAACAAATTTCCAAATGTACTGTGTCTGATGCGTTCGTTTTCGGTGCGGAGCCGGCTCATGAAAAGCCACAATAAAAGTATGACAATAATCAGTGCCGCGATAATCAGGAAGAGCTGCAAACGTTGCATGTGCTGCTGATTTTCAATCTGTTGCAATTCCATCTTGTGGTCATATTCATCCTTGACCTCGGCAATGGCTTTTTGCTCTGTACCGTAATCATTGGGCACAT
The DNA here is from genome assembly GCA_905234275.1 of uncultured Bacteroidales bacterium. GTDB lineage: Bacteria > Bacteroidota > Bacteroidia > Bacteroidales > F082 > Limimorpha. Next base: position 140,730 of record CAJOHD010000009.1, read on the forward strand.
TCAGCAACAAATCGGCAAACAAAACTGTTTTTTCGGTATCTCCTAACGCCTTATAGGCTTTATACAGGTATTTCAATTGAAATTCCGAGGTCTTGTCGCCATAAAAATCAAATACTTTCGTGCCATAATATATGCATGAGTCGTATTTTTGCAGGAAACAATAGGCCCTAGCGAGATTTTCATACAAATCCAGGCGATAACTGTTAACCATCCTTTCGTCGGTATCCCCTAAAATTTCCAAACCTGTCTGGCTTTCGTCAACAGCATTTAGCAGCAGTTGCAGCTGTTCGTCATTGCTCAGTTCGGTCTGTGTCTCATAGCGGTACAGCGAAAATTCGGCGACAGAATAGTAATAGTATCCGCATTCAGCCACATTGCCAGTGATTTCAGCTGATTCCAATCCTTTTTTCAGATAAAGCATGCTGCTGTCGAACTCGTTCAGTACGGTATATGCGTTAGCGAGCATATAGCATGATGCAAGGTGCAGATTGTATCGTTTTTGCTTGTCGTAATATTGTTCCGAAAGCAGCAGATGTTTGATGCCTTCGCGATGGTATCCGCTGCTGGAATACGACATTCCAAGCCGTTGATGAATGGCGTATTTCAGTCGGTCAATTTCATTCTGCTCGTTGGTGGGAATCAGCGAATATTGGACCTGACGCGGATCGACATGATTGCATTGCTCGATGGTCTGAAGGGCTTTCTGCCGATAATCCATCGTATATTGAGCACCATAGCCAAGCAAACCACCTGAACTTGATCTTTGCCAATAAGTCATCGCTTCATGGTACTTGTCATCGCTTTTCGAATAATATTTCTCCGCCTCGTTGAGCAGTGAGTCGGCCGTCGCCTCATTTAATCTCAGGAAGCCTATTGCCTGCGCCTTCAAGAGGTTGTGATGGGCTCTTTCTCTTTCTGAAAGTTGTGTAATGTCGAAGTTGTCGAGCACCTTCATGGCGCTGTCGGGCTTAACCTGCAGAAAGCATTCCACCTGATAGAGCGTGTCCTCATACGGCGACGGCGCATAATGTGAACATGAAGCAAATACAACTCCAATCGCAATTGACAATATGAAGAGTTTTTTCATTATATGTTTTAATGGTTAGCGATGCAAATATATAACAAAAAAACGTTAAAAAACCAAATGTGGAGGCTAAATCCATATTTTTGTTTACATCATTTATTGATAATCAGCGAGATAGCCTTGCAAAAATCCATATTTTTATTCCTTAATCCACTTCCCTGATTCAACGACTTTGCCATCAACTACAACCGTCCACATATAAGTCCCAGAGGACCAATAGGACGTATTGATGATGGTAATGTTGTCGGTAATCTCCTGCCGATAAAATATCCTCCCATTCATATCATAGACTTCCACCCGCGCATCCTTCAATCCTGTTCTGATATTCAGCACATCTTTCCCCGGATTAGGATAAGCAATAGCTAAAGCGAAACCTGCATCATGGGCTTCCTCGATGCCGTCGAAGATGGCATGCGATAGTTTGAAGATGGCATGTTGCATCTCTCCTGATTTGCGGTCTTTTCCGGCAGTGGAGACCAGGCAGTCGCCTGACTCGAGGACGAGGATGCTGTATGGAACCACCATACGCTTTTCGTTGTGATAATAAATCTCGCCTATGATATCCAGATTTCCGTCAAGCATAGCAACATAGAAGTTGTCGGATTCGGGATCGTAGCCTCCCCAATCGGTATTCATATAGCCGCACATAAATATGTTTTCTCCTTGAAAACCAATCGCTTCGCATAATGCTATTTGATCGTATTCATCAAGTGTGTAGGGTCCCAATTTATATTTCGTTTGCGTGAAATCTGGATTGAATTGTCCCATATACACATCTGCCTTTATTTCAGGATTGCCATTAAACGGTGGAAAATTCACATCCGATATGAGATAAACCATATCCGTTTCAGGATGAACCGCAAAATATTCGTAATGAGGCCGGTAGATGCCAATTGCCTGATTGTAGATGCTATGTTTGGTGTCAACAACATTCAGGCTGTCGTCGAAAAAGACGCACTCCGAATTGACATCTTTGGCATCGGGGTCTTCCATCACAAGGCGACAACCCGAAGCGCCTCTTTCGGGCGGCAACAAACTGGTGGTGGCGCGGCTGGTGATTTCAGACCATTGGTGAGTAATCTCGCCAGCTTCGTTATAGCGCACCATCATTTGGACGCTATGGTTGCCTTCGATGTAAACGCCCGAAACGAACGTGCTCCCGTCGTCGTTAGGAAGCCATGCGAAATTCCACCAATCGTCATGGGTTATTTCTTCAGGGAAAGGAAATGCATCCGCGAACTCGAAAGTGGTGAGCTCGAAGTCTTCGGAAATGGAGACCTTGTAAACGGTAGGATGATCCGGGCCTTTCACATAATAGAAACAAAGACCGCCGTCGCTCATCCTGAAAAACTTGCTTTCGGTTAGGAAATAACAGGTGTTTGTGTAGCTGTGCCACAATTCGTAATCGATGATGTTGCCTTCCTCGTCGATGATTACTGCGTAGAGCCCGACACCGCTTTCAACGGCGTTGAGGATAATTTGATTGTCGCTCCATTGGTCCATGTGATAGACAATCAGTGTTGGCGACGGAAGGATTTCGACTGGCTCTGTCACTTGGGCTTGCGTGCTTAAATTGCCAAATATGAGCAGTAGCGCAAGCAGGGTGTAAATTTTAGTTGCTTTCATATTATTATTGTTTTATCCATTTTCCAGATTCAGCTTCTTTGCCATTGGAAATGACTTTCCAGATATACATTCCAGAAGACCAATTTTCGGAATTAATTGTTGTAATGTCGCTAACAATCTCATGGTTAAAAATCATTTTTCCCATTATGTCATAAACCATGATTTCAGCGTTTTGCAAATCGGTTTTTATATTAAGATTGTTGCTGCCTGGATTTGGGAAAGCGGTAGCCAATGCTACGTTATCATCTTGAATCTCCTCAACGCTTTCATATCCGATAGGTCTTGGAATCGGGTAGCCACCGTTCACGCCTTCGGTGTCCTCAACCCAGATGCATTCGCCCATCGCGCCTGCGTTTAATGCCTCAAGAAGATCATAGGTGCCGTATTGTGGCGCTTTAAGGAGAAAAGAGGTTGCTGTAGCTCCAGGACGGAAACGGGTTGAGTAGGGGAGCACAATCCATGTACTTGTTTCCAGATTGTAAACATGTTCCGTAGCTAAAGTCTCATCGCTGCTCCAATAGCAATTTTTTACTAAGGTATCACTACATATCGTGGGAACGATATAGCCGTACCATTTGCTTTGAATAAGGGTTGTTGTCCAGGGGTATATATTGCCGGCATTATATACATTTTTGATATATTCGTCACCTGGCGGCGTGCTGGCTATTCCGCCCATTTGGATGAGAATCGGATTTTCACTTGTGAAAACGGCTGTCAGGTCACCGCGATTGAAACAGTTGTAGATGCTGCCGTCGGCTCCCGAGATGCCGCCAACCATGATTTCGTCTTCGTTGACACCAGTAAGTAGTGCCGCGTTACCGCAACATGACATTACGGTAGTTATCGCCGTACCGATGATGCCACCTGTATTCATGCCACCTGTGACCGTGCCCGACTCGTGATTAAAACAATTGGTGATAGAGCAATCCAGTCCGCCTTGTCCAGCCATGCCTCCTGCGGTTCCTTCTGAAACGATTTCACCGTAGTTGTCGCAATTTTTGATGATAAATGCTCCATTGCCAACCATACCCACCATGCCTCCGGAAAAAGTCCAACCGTTAATAGAGCCATAATTAACACAATTGTCTATGACAAGGTTGCCGTTACTGACAACTGTCTTTCCAGCTATGCCCCCAGTGCATTCGTTTTCGGAAACTATAGCATGGTTCACGCAGTTTTTAATGAAAACAGTGTCGCTGACGTTAACTTCGCATTGTCCAACCAAGCCGCCGCTTGGCTTAGCACTGAAAATCTCTATCAGACCGTCAACCGAACAGTCAAAGATATTGGTGTTTTTGGCTTTTCCAACAAGGATACCACCTATGGCGGTGTACACCAATGCCTGCTCATATTCCAAGACAGTCGCCTTTTCCAAAATGGTGTTTTTGATGGTGGCGTTTTCCGTTGAGGCAAACAATCCTGAGATTTTATTTCCGTTTTCATATAATCCGATGATTATGTGGTTGTTGCCGTCAAATACACCTGTAAAAACGCCGATGTTTCCAATGGGGGTCCACAACAGGGAATCGCCGTCATTTAAAATGATGTCGTTTGTGAGGAGGTAATTGGCGTTGCCGCCTGTGCCATTGTTGGTCTGTTGTGCAAGAAACGCCAGCTGTTCGGCAGTGGCAATCTGGTATGGGTTTTCGGCTGAGCCGTCGCCTCCGTCGTAAGCGTCGGCGACGGTGCCATTCCAAGGTGTCTGCGCCCCGCACATCATCGCGAAGGCAAAAATGACTGTCAAAAGTAATTGTTTTTTCATAGGATTAAAATTTGATCCTCGCAAAATTATAACAAAATTTCGCTAAAAAAGCAACAGGAGACTGGCAATCCACAAAATTTTTGGCAATTGATATTGATAATCAGGATGTTATAAAAGTTTAATCCACAAAAAAGTTGGAAAAAATGATTAATAAGATTCAAGAAACAAACAAATCATCCATAGTAACTTGGCTCTGTATTTGTGAGGTGTATTTGCCATTGGCTAATCCTTGTGAGGTAATCATTGTAAGATGCAAAGTTTTAGTGGTTCGCGTCTCTTTTTTAAACAAATCACGCCTTTCTTTAAGCCATTCGATGTAATTCTTTGTCAGTTCGTATAGACTATCGCTGTATTTCATCTCGCAAAGGTCAATGACATTATCAGTTCTGTTGATTATTAAATCAATCTGTGCGCCTTTGTTACCACCTCTGGTGCTCCAAGAACAAACATCACTTGCAATACCTGATATTCCCAATGCTTTTTTTATTTGATTGATATGAAGGATACAAACTTGTTCAAAAGCATATCCTTGCCAAGTGTTACGCTTTTTATCGGGAATGTTCGACCAAGCATGGTCATTCATCCCATTGTATCCTTTTACAAATCTAAGATAGAATAAAGTGTACATATCGGTGAGCTGATAAATCACATCGCGTTGTTTTTTACCGAACGCCTGATAATGCCTAATGAAATCACATTTTTCAAGGTTTTCTAATATTTCTGAGAGATTTCCATTGTCGATGGCTTTTATGCCGTCCATTATTTCCAATCGAGTCAACCCTTTAAGTTTTCCGGATAACAGTTCGACAATTTTGCGATATGCGATGGCATCGTTGAACAATGACTTGAAAAGGATATCATATTCTGTTCTCAGAGGAGCATCATTGCCAAAAAACAGTGCATCAACATTCTGTCTAAGACTCAAATTTGGTCTCAACAAATATAGGTAAAAAGGTGTTCCTCCCAATGTCATATAAGTCTCCATAATTTCATTGTGAGACCAATCCATACCTCTACATTCAAGATACTGTTTGGTTTCGGCAAGTGTAAAAGGCGCAAGATGTATTGGGCGCGTAACTCTGTTATGCAGACCTCCTTTGTCTCCAATGAGTTTGTTGGTCATCCATGTTGTTGCGCTTCCGCAAACCACTAGTTTCAATCCTTTTCTGTCGGCTGCCCAACTGTTCCAAAAGAATTCCAAAGCACGTATGAAATTTGATTTTGGAGTGTCCATCCATGGCAATTCGTCAATAAAAATCACTATGCGTTTTTTGTCAGCCAATGATTCCAAATACTTTTGCAATTGATCGAATGCCTCAAACCAATCTTTGGGTTTTACTGTTTTTTCTCCACTGTGCTTTTGAAGTTGAATTTTCCAACGTTTTAATTGCTCTGTACGCGATATATTATAAACGCCGGTTGCATAGAAGTCAAACTTTTCTTCAAAAAATTGTTTTACGAGATAAGTTTTACCAATGCGTCTCCGCCCATATACGGCTATAAATTCTGCTTTAGTAGAATCAAGGCATTCCTGCAAAATCTCCTGTTCATGTTTTCTGCCTATTATTGACTTTTTATATTGCATGATATGTGATTTTATTCAGCAGCAAAAGTACAAAAAATTTCATATCCCGCAACAAAAAATATGCGATAATATGGCGGTAAGTCATTTTTTTTAATACTTACCGCCACATAATAGTAGTGCTTTTTACTTTTTTATCCATTTTCCGAATTCAGCTTCCTTGCCGTTGGCGATGACTTTCCAGATGTAGGTGCCTGAAGGCCACGAGGTGGTATTTATCGAAGTAATATTGTCGGTGATTTGTTGTTTGTGAATGAGTTTGCCTGATAAGTCGTATATTTCCACGTGGGCGTTTTGCAATCCAGTGCGGATATTCAGCACATCCTTCCCTGGATTGGGATAAGCGATGGCCACCTTCAAACCGTTGTCGTGGGCTTCGTCGATGCCGAGAAAAGCTTCAGCTGGGAATTTGGTTATCGTCGTCCAGTGTTGTGTTGTATTGTCAAGGTTTTTCGATGAGAAAACAAGGAGCGTTCCGCCATCGTGAGTTGATATAATACTGTATGCCAAACTATTGATATTGCCTTTGTCCAAATCATAAAACAACGTTGAAATCGTATCCAAGTTGGCATCAAGCCGTTCGATCATTATCCAAGAGTCCTCGTTGAAAAAATAGCCGTAATTCAAAGTGTAGCAGAAATAAAGTTCATCGTTATTTGTCGTTGAAATCGACCTTTGCCGAGCTGGACAATCGTATGAATCCGTGCTTCTTACCCGACATTGCAATGCCGTAACAGAAGGCGAAGGATCGGCAATATTATCATCATAGTCATATATTCTGACATCGGCTTGCTCATCGCCGTATTCGCGCTCAATTTGTGTTGATAAATAGGTCGTTCCGTGTCGGCTTCGGGCGACACTCATTTTTGAGAAGGTGCGATAATCAGAGACATCGGTATGGCTGAATTGCTTCGTTTTCAAGAGATTCAAATTGTTGTCA
>CAJOHD010000010.1 GCA_905234275.1 uncultured Bacteroidales bacterium
ACATCGGGAACGGCAGGAGCGGGATATTGAATGGAACCGTCATGATAGAAAGTAAACCAGATGTTTTGTGTTCCATCGATTTCGATAGGGGTGTCGAGCCTAAAAGTGACGATATCGCCTACCGTTCCTGTGATCTCGAACTGTTGGGTGTGAACCAAGGTTTCGGAAGCGACATCACCGCCTGAGATGCTGCCGGTGCCATGGATTGAGCCGTCAAAGACAGTAAGTGTGGAGTTGTCGGTCACTTTTAACACATGACCATTTTCGCCGCTACCGCCCGATTGTATAAGACGTGAAAACGCTTTGCCGTTAAGGTCGATCACAGCGGTGTTATTATTTCCAACGTTTATAGTCGAAACAATGACGACAGAGCCATTGACCGCATTGTCTGACAAGCGGAAATAAAGAGGCTCATTGCTGTGAGCGTTCAAAGGAGCAAAATCATCTTGGTCATCAACATCAACCACATCTGTCGTCAAGGTATAGCCGTAATGCATATAGATATAATCGCCGCCTGCGCCCTCGTTGATGTCTTGAGGCGTAGTGCTTCCGTTGCCGCATACGGCACCGAATGAGTCATCGTTAAATGCTATGCTGGTAATGCCACGAGGATAATCCCAAGCATCAATAGTATAATAAAGGTATATGTATTTGCCTCCGGCACCGTCATTCAAATCGCCGTAACTACTCATAAATGAGTCAGACCCTACAATGCCAGTGATGCGGTGATACGTACGGTTATTTTATGTAAGCTGGTCAGGATGGTCGTTTTTATCGCTCGTCGATTTGATGTAAAAATCGGTGATAGCCGGAATGGTGACATTGTTATATGTTGTCTGGTACAACAGATAGATACTCTGTCCGCCGGCACCTTTGTTCAGGTTATAGTCGACTAATGTCCAACCCTCTTTTTCATAAATGTCATTATTATTGTCAACTATGTCATCATAATCGCCGAGAAGCAGCAAATGATTGATGTACCATGGTTGCGCCCAAGCCCCATATCCAAAGGCAAACAGGCTGATAAGGATCAGCTATGATTTACGTAAGTTATTCATTTTGAATATAATATTTTTGTTATGTGTTTGAGTTTTAAACGTTTAAAAAAACTTGCAAAAATACAAAAATACTAAATAGCAAGAATAATTTTGGGCACTAAAGTTTTCAACGAAGCGAAAGTCCTGTCCTCAAAATCTCTAACATGCTCTTTATCAACGAGATACACCTTGGATATCCCTTCTTCTGTTTGAGGTATGTTTTTCATTCCGGATTTAGTCCGCATCAGATACCAGCTGGTTTTTTTGACAGTCCATTGATTGTCAAGCAGATAGCAATGCCATGTTGAAGGCAGTTCTTTTATTATCTCAAGGTCTTTGATGCCTGTTTCCTCCTCCACTTCGCGGATTGCGGCGACTTCTGGTGTCTCACCTTTTTCGATATGACCTTTCGGAAGGTCGGGTATGCCGTGGCGTTCGATTGCAACAAATTGATTGTCAATGACCACCACTCCGCCTGCCGCAGGAGCCTGTCGGAAGATTTTTTTCACTGCGAGAGCGAGCTGTTCGCCGTCGGCATCGCCCAAATCGAGGTTTTCGACGGTCTCGTCGGCGAGCCATCCCATGATTTTTTCGGCCAAATCGTCATAATTTTTAACACATTTATTATCAACAGATAACAAATTTTCGGAAAAATAATTCGCCGTCAACGTCCGATTGTTACAAAAAAGTCTGTACATTTGCAAAAAATTTAGTCAATATATGAACGAGAAAGATACCGCTTTAGCATTAGCGAATTTTCTGCTGCAAATTAAAGCAATAAAATTGAATCCTGCAAGTCCTTTTACATGGGCGAGCGGATTAAAGTCACCGATTTACTGTGACAACCGCATCACTTTGTCGTATCCTAACATCCGCACGTTCATCCGCGAGGCCTTTGTGAGGATATGCACGGAGCGTTTCGGCAAGCCCGACCTCATCGCCGGTGTGGCGACAGGTGGCATCCCACAAGGCGCTTTGGTGGCTCAGGAACTTGGTCTGCCATTCTGCTATGTGCGTTCGGAGGCGAAGTCGCACGGCCTGAACAACCAGGTTGAGGGCATAGTGCCGCAGGGCGCGTCGGTGGTGGTGATTGAAGACCTCGTATCGACAGGAAAATCAAGCCTTGCAGCAGTCGAGGCACTGCGCGAGAAAGGCGCCAAGGTGAAGGGCATGATGGCTATTTTCACCTACCAGCTTGACGCAGCAGCCGAGGCATTCAAGAAAGCCGGATGCGACCTCGTGACAATCAGCAATTACGAGGCTTTGATACAGAAAGCCGTTGAAGAAAACTATGTCAGCGACGACCAGATGCAGAGTTTGATGGAGTGGAGAAAGAGCCCGCAAAAATGGTCTGATGCTCATCAATAGGTTATAGGTTATTGTTTATAGGTTATTGAGATATGTTGATACAATCAGAATATGTTGATAGCAGCAAAAGCGAGCAGGAGTTTTTCGGCATCGTGAGCGATATGCGAAACATCCCGGCGTTGCTTCCTGAGCAGGCCATCAACGTGAAAGCCGACGAGGACAACCTCGCGTTCACGGTGCAAGGCATGGGCAGCATAGCTCTGCGCGTAAGTCAAAGAATAACATACAGTTTGGTGCAGTTAGTACCCGTCGGAAAGACTCCTTTCCCGTTCGTGTTAAGCATTAAAATCGCTGGATTAGGCAACAACTGCCGCGTGATGTTTGAAATCGACGCCGAGCTCAACCCGCTGATGGCGATGATGGCTAAACGTCCGCTTCAGAACCTTGTCGACATGATGGCGGAAAAAACTGTAACTCTTTAACGTCGCAGATTATCTTCTCGCCCGACTGATCTTCGAGAATCAACCTTCCATAACGGTCAAATCCATTGATAATCATGGATTTGACTTTGTTTTTATACAGATAGTCAGCCCACTGGTGATAACGATACAACTTCGAAATATAACTTTCATTTATCTCAATCTGATTCTGCTCAAACCGCAAACTTTCAACCGATTTCTTGATGTTTGTTGTCAACAGGTTTAACAGATTTTCTAAGTCGAAATCTTTGCGCGCAATCTGTTTTAAAGAAATCGGATTAGGAATATCCTTTGAAAACTGCATCTGATTGACATTCAAGCCAATACCAATGATAGAAGTGCCCATCATACGGCCTTCGACGGTGTTCTGAATCAGCATTCCGGCAAGTTTCTTGTCGCCAAAATAGATATCATTAGGCCATTTGATAAAAAACTTATCTGATATGACGATTTTTTGCAAAGTCTCAACAATCGCCACCGACACAGCTTGCGAGATTTTGAACTGGTTTTCAGCTTCCAAGAAATTGACATTCAATGCTATACTGAACAGCAGATTCTTCCCCGCCTCACTCTCCCATCGGTTTTTATCCATCCCGCGACCAGCAGTCTGATGAGCGGCAACGACGACCATGTCCGAAATGTCATTGTTTTCGGAAATTTTGTCATACAGATAAACGTTGGTCGAATTTATTTCGTCAAAATGCAAAATTTTCATAGCTATCCGCAAAAATATAAATTTATTGATTATCTTTGCAAAAAATTTTGAATTGATGAGAATCAGACACGAAAATGACAATACAGAAGAGGTCTTGAAAACCATCGTCGAGACCATGTTAGAAGCAAAGGCACAAGAAGTTACATCATTGGATATGAGAGAGTTACACTCGGCTGTAACAGACTATTTTGTGATTTGCCACGCCCAATCGAAGACACAGGTGAACGCCATTGCGGAAAAGATCATCGACAACGTCCGCAACAAGCTTCACGTGCACGTCTATCACGAAGAGGGCTTTGAAAATTCGGAATGGATTTTGTTGGACTATGTTGACGTAGTAGTCCATATCTTTCTCGCAGAGAAACGTAATTTCTTCCAACTTGAGGAATTATGGGCTGATGCGGAGAAGAAAGTTTACGAAGATTAACAATAATTAATTAAAGATGGCAGATAATCAGAATCCGTTTCAGAATTTCAACAATCAAAATAACAACAATAAACCGAAGAAAAAGATAGGATTTTATTGGGTTTACATCATCCTTATCGCGTTTTTCTTGGGTTCGATATTTTTCAGCACCACAAATTCGACCAAAACGACCACTTTGCCTGAGCTAAGCAAGATGCTCAAGGATGGCGACGTGGATAAGATTGAGCTTGTGAACGGTAAGACGGCTGAGATTTACCTCAACGATCAGGGTATGAAGAAATATTTCCCGAACGAGACACAGCAGGCTTTCGGGAAAACGCCTAATTACACGCTCAACGTGTCGGAAGACCGTCTCTATACAAAGATGGACGAGGCACAAAAAGGTATGGCAAATCCTGTGGAGGTGACACCTGTGGAGCGCCACAACTGGACAGGTGAGATCATCAGCTGGGTACTTCCGCTGCTGTTGCTTGTCGGTTTCTGGATCTTCATCACCCGCAGGATGAGCGGTGGTGCCGGCGGTATGGGCGGCGGACAGATATTCAGCATCGGTAAGTCGAAAGCGCAGCTGTACGACCAGGAGAAAGACACCAAAACGACATTTAAAGATGTGGCTGGTCTTGAAGAAGCCAAGGAAGAAGTAATGGAAATCGTCGATTTCCTTAAGAATCCAGGCAGATACACACGTTTGGGCGGCAAGATTCCGAAGGGCGTGCTGCTCGTAGGCCCTCCTGGAACCGGTAAGACTTTACTTGCAAAATCAGTGGCTGGCGAGGCTAACGTGCCGTTCTTCAGCATCTCAGGCTCCGACTTCGTGGAGATGTTTGTGGGCGTGGGCGCATCGCGTGTCCGTGACCTTTTCAAACAAGCAAAAGAGAAATCACCTTGTATTATATTTATCGATGAGATCGACGCCATCGGTCGCGCAAGAGGCAAAAACTTGGTGAGCGGAGGCAACGACGAGCGTGAAAGCACTCTGAATCAGCTGCTTACCGAGATGGATGGCTTCGGCACCAACAGCGGTGTCATCGTTCTTGCAGCCACCAACCGTGCCGACATCCTCGACAAGGCATTGATGAGAGCTGGACGTTTCGACCGCCAGATCTACGTGGAACTGCCTGACTTGAACGGCCGTCGCGAGATCTTCGAAGTGCACATGCGCGGACTGAAACTCGGACCTGATGTCGATAAAGAATTCTTGGCAAAACAGACACCGGGATTCTCTGGTGCCGACATCGCCAACGTGTGCAACGAGGCTGCATTGATAGCGGCACGTCGCAACAAGGAAAGCATTGAAAAACAAGACTTCTTGGATGCCATCGACCGTATCGTAGGTGGACTTGAGAAGAAGAACTCTGTGATAACGCAATCTGAAAAGAAAGTGATAGCATTCCATGAGGCTGGACACGCCACCACGAGCTGGATGCTTGAGCACGCTCATCCATTGGTGAAAGTGACTATCGTCCCAAGAGGCAAGGCCCTCGGCGCGGCTTGGTATTTGCCTGATGAGCGACAGATAACTACAAAAGAACAGATGTTCCACGAGATGGTGGCTACACTCGGTGGCCGCGCCGCGGAACAAATCATATTCGGACAGATATCTACCGGTGCCTTGAACGACCTCGAGAAAGTGTCGAAACAAGCCCACGCCATGGTGATGTACTATGGCCTGGACGAGACTATCGGCAATGTAAGTTACTATGACTCAACAGGTCAGCAGGAATATTCATTCCAGAAGCCTTTCAGCGAGAAGACAGCCGAGAAGATCGATGCCGAGGTGAGCAAGATCATCGAGAAGGCATATCAGGAGGCGTTGCGCATCTTGAATGAGCATAAAGACGGTCTCACACAGCTCGCCGAGAAGCTCATCGACAAGGAAGTGATCTTCACCGACGACCTCGTGACCATTTTCGGCGAACGCCCATGGAAACACGAGGAGAGGACATTCACAAAACGCAAAGATGAGCAGCCTGAAGATAACGGTCAGACTCTTAACCCTGAAAACACCTCAATAGCATAAACCATGAAAGTATTCTCGTTCGGAAACCTCAGCGAGCGCACCAACAAGGAGCAGATTCTTGCGAAGGTGCGCGAGGCCGTGATGGCGAAGGACGAGAACCTTTTCAAAGACGTGAACATGCAGGTCGACACGTGGACGCCGTTCAAGGAAGAAGACGGCGCCGACTTCACCTTTGTGGAACGTTTCAAAGACAACGGCGGCATTTTCATATATTTCGAGAGCAACAGCGACTTCATCGAAGCGATGAAGCAATACATCGTTGAGAACCAATGGGAGCCGCTGTGCAGCACCAGCATGAAGATGGAGTCTGTGTTCAAGGACTCGGGCATTGAGTTGTGTCGGGATTATACCACCAAGCGCAAGAAAACAGTTACTATTACTGACTGCGAGTGCTTGATAGCGCAAACCGGAAGTGTGGTGGTGACCGACACCTGTGCAGGTTCTCGGGCAGCATATTCCAACGCCGACGTGCTGTTGGTATACGCCTCGCCCAGCCAGATCGTGGCAAGCATGAAAGACGCCATCAAGCTTTTAAAGGAAAAATATCCAAAACACAAGCCATCCGAGACCGTCATCATCAGCGGTCCAAGCAAAAGCATCGAGATTGACAACCAGCTTGTCATCGGAGCTCAAGGGATACGGCAGATAGCGTTGTTTTTAGTGGAAGAGGAATAGTGGCTTTTTGATTCTGGTTAATCAATCTTTTTATTTTAACATAAAAAAACCTCGCTTAAGGGCTTACGCCCTAATGCTTATTAACTTATCAGGAGTACCCTCTACCCTTGTATCTAATAAGCTTAGCGAGGATTTTTTAAACGATGCATTCACTAATTAAAAAAGAGGTGGCTAAAAATTTAACCACCTCCTTAAAAGCATATCTCTGTATCTTCTTTTCTAAATAATTCATTCTAAAACGGAACGAAACGAGGAATATAAGAAAGTGTTACTTTTTCATCGCTGCCATCTGCTGCATAATCACTGCTATCTTCGCTTCGGCATCCGCTTTTTTCTTGCGTTCCTTGTCGACGACAGCGGCTGGTGCTCCGTTGACGAATTTCTCGTTCGAGAGCTTAGCCTCCACCGATTTCAAGAAACCTTGCGCGTATTTCAGCTCCTCTTCGAGTTTCTTCAACTCAGCTTCGGTATCGACAGAGTCAGTAACCGGGATGAAGTATTCCTTCGAGCGGACGAGGAATCCGAACGCGTCGGCTGGCTTCTCAGTGGTATATGTTATTGATTTAACGTTAGTTAACTTCTCAATGATGCAGTCGAAATCTTTGTTTGCGCTGCCGTTATCGATGACCACCAAATCCAAAGCTTCTTTAAACGAAATGTTCTTCTCGGCACGAATCTTACGGATGTTGTTGATAACATCCATGGTGAAGTCAAATTGTGCAAGCACCTGATTGTCAACTGGTTTCTGCTTTGGAAGCTGAGCGATGATGATGTCGTCGCCATCTTTACGCTCATCGAGGTTGTGATAGATTTCCTCGGTGATGAACGGCATGAACGGATGCAGAAGCTTCATCAAATTCTCGAAGAAAGTGACTGTGGCTCTGTAGGTTGCGCCATCGACTGCTTGTCCCATCGGGGCTTTCACCATCTCAAGATACCATGAGCAGAAATCGTCCCAAGTGAGTTTGTAAACGCCCATCAAGGCATCGGAGAGACGGTATTTCTCGAAGTTGTCCATCATCTCGGCGAGCACCTGGTTGTAACGTGCATCGAACCATTTCACAGCCATCTTCGCTGTGTCAGGCTGTGGTGCGTTTTCGTCGACATTCCAACCTCTCACGAGACGCAATGCGTTCCAAATCTTGTTGCAGAAGTTACGTCCCTGCTCGCAGAGTGCCACGTCGAACAAAATATCGTTACCGGCTGGAGCTGAAAGCAACATTCCCATACGGACGCCGTCAGCACCGTAGTTTTCAATGAGTTCGATCGGATCAGGCGAGTTTCCTAATGATTTCGACATCTTACGACCGAGTTTGTCTCGCACGATACCGGTGAAATAAACGTTGCCAAAAGGCACTTTTCCCTGGTACTCCTCGCCTGCCATGATCATTCTGGCAACCCAGAAGAAGATGATGTCAGGAGCGGTGATAAGGTCGTTGGTCGGATAATAATATTTGAACTCTTTGTTATTCGGGTCAAGGATGCCGTTGAACAACGAGAGTGGCCACAGCCATGAGCTGAACCATGTGTCGAGGCAGTCGCCGTCACGGCGTAAGTCGCTCATAGTTAGGTTGTTATTGCCAGTCTTCTCTTTTGCGAGTTTAAGTGCTTCTTCGTCAGATTCTGCCACCACATAGCCGCCTTCAGGCAGATAATAAGCCGGAATCTGATGTCCCCACCACAGCTGACGGCTGATGCACCAGTCTTTGATGTTCTCGAGCCAGTGGCGGTAAAGGTTGACATATTTTGCAGGATAGAACTGGATATCGCCGGTCTCGACAGGCTTCAGCGCGATCTGTGCGAGGTGTTCCATCTTGAGGAACCACTGCATTGAGAGCTTCGGCTCAATCGGGACGTTGGTACGCTCCGAATATCCCACCTTATTATTATAATCTTCAACTTTTTCGAGCAAGTCGGCTTCTTTGAGGTCGATGACGATCTGCTTACGCACTGCCTCGCGGTCCATTCCGACGTACATTCCGGCAGCCTCGCTGATGGTGGCGTCGTCGTTGAAGATATTGATAGTCTGAAGGTTATGTTTCTCACCGAGCATATAGTCGTTGACATCGTGAGCCGGGGTCACCTTCAAGCAACCTGTACCGAACTCAATGTCGACGTATTCGTCTTCGATGACCGGAATCACGCGGTTCACCAACGGGACGATGACTTTCTTACCTCTCAGATGCTGGTTCTTCGGGTCATTCGGGTTGATACACATAGCGGTATCGCCCATGATGGTCTCAGGACGTGTTGTAGCCACAACAGCGTAGCCGTTTTCGCCTTCAATCTTATATCTCAGGTAGAAAAGTTTGCTATGTTCTTCTTTATAGATGACTTCCTCGTCGCTCAACGCTGTGAGAGCTTTCGGGTCCCAGTTGACCATACGCACGCCGCGGTAGATGAGGCCTTTTTTATAAAGGTCGCAGAACACGTGGATGACGCTCTTCGAGCGGATCTCATCCATGGTGAATGAGGTGCGTTCCCAGTCGCATGAGCAGCCGAGTTTGCGGAGCTGCTTGAGAATGATGCCGCCGTGTTCATGTGTCCAGTCCCAGGCGTGTTCAAGGAATTTCTCGCGTCCGATGTCGGTCTTCTTGATGCCTTGCTGAGCCAGTTTGTTCACCACTTTAGCCTCTGTTGCGATTGAAGCATGGTCGGTACCCGGCACCCAGCAGGCGTTCTTGCCTTGCATACGCGCACGACGGATGAGGACATCCTGAATGGTGTTGTTCAACATGTGACCCATGTGAAGCACGCCGGTGACATTCGGTGGCGGGATCACGATGGTGTAAGGTTCACGTTCATCAGGAGTGGAGTGAAAATAGTTCTTTTTCATCCAGTGCTCGTACCATTTCTCTTCTGTGGTCTGCGGACTATATTTGCTCGAAAGTTCCATTTTTGAAAATTTAGAGTGCAAAATTACGATTTTTCTTGTTTGCATTGAAACTTTTTTATTATTTTTGTACGATTTTTAAATGAAAACGAGAAATCAATCTATGTATAATTAAAATTTAAGTTTATGTCATTATTATCAATTGCAAATTTGTGGCAGACCAACCGCACCTTGGTGATTTTAATCGGCATTTTGATTGTCGTGATCCCATTTTTGGTCTACTATCTCCGTCAAGCCAAGAAATATCATCCTAAAGGCTTGATTGCAGCAGCTTTAAGCAACATGGGCGAGCGTTTCGGCTATTACATCATGAACGCAATCCTTCTGTTGTTCCTCGTTTCAAAATTCGGTTTGCCGGACAAGACCGCTAGTATCATCTACTCGGTGTTTTACTTCGGAATCTACGTGTTGAGTTTGGTTGGTGGTATCATTGCTGACCGCACTCAGAACTATCCGCGCACCATACAATGGGGTTTGATTATCATGGCTGCAGGTTATGTAGGCTTGGCCATCCCAATGTTCAGCAAGGACGCCAACGGCATCATCCTCGACAACGGCGGTGCATGGTGGGGCATCTTAATCTTCACATGCTTTGCATTGCTCTGCATCTCATTCGGTAACGGTTTGTTCAAAGGCAACCTTCAGGCTCTCGTCGGCAAGCTTTACGACAAGTTTGAAGTTGAGGCAGCTGCAAAAGGTCCTGAGGCATTAGCCGAAGCTAAAGACCGTCGCGACAGCGGTTTCCAGATTTTCTACGTGTTTATCAACATCGGTGGTGTTATCGCTCCATTCGTGGCTCCTATGCTCCGTAACTGGTGGCTCAAGGCACATAACTTCGTTTACAACGCTGACATGCCGGCACTTTGCCACCAATATCTCGCCAACGGTGAACAGACTCAGAAGTTCACTGAAAACATGGCAAAATCGTTGGTTGACGGCGCAGCAGCACCTACCGACCTCGTGACATTCAGCTCACAGTATATCGATGTGTTCAACACAGGTGTTCACTATGCATTCATCGCATCAGTGGTCGCCATGATGATTTCACTAATCGTGTTCCTCTGCACAAAGAAGATTTTCCCACAGCCTTCAAAGAAAGAGAAAGCTGAAGTTATCGAATACACACAGGAGGAAAAACTCGCCATGGCAAAGGAAATCAAACAGCGTCTCTACGCTTTGTTTGCAGTTCTCGGTATCGCCATCTTCTTCTGGCTCTCGTTCCACCAGAACAGCCAGTCGCTTACTCTGTTAGCACGCGACTTCGTGGTGACCGACTTCTTCCCTGCTGAGATTTGGCAAGCACTTAACCCATTATATGTCATTATCTTGACACCTCTTGTCATGGCCGCTTTCGCTTGGCTCGTAAGAAAAGGCAAAGGCGTTTCAACACCTCGTAAGATCGCTTACGGTATGGGTATCGCCGGTTTGGCTTACCTCTTCCTGATGGTTCTTTCAATCTCATGCAACTATCCTTCAGGCGAAGAGTTCCGCGCAATGGATGCAGCTACTATGGCAGCTAACGGTCTCGCAAAATCAGGACCATGGGTATTGATTGTCACTTACTTCTTCTTGACCGTCGCTGAGTTGTTCATCTCACCTCTCGGACTTTCGTTCGTATCAAAGGTGGCTCCACGTCACATGGTGGGTCTCTGCCAGGGCTTGTGGCTTGGTGCAACAGCTATCGGCAACTTGTTCATCTTCGTCGGACCTCTCATGTACGACGCTTGGGACATCTGGATTTGCTGGGGCGTGTTCCTCGCAATCTGCGTCGTCTCAATGTCAGTGATGTTCGGAATGGTGAAGTGGCTTGAGAAAGTAACTGCGTAACCTGGTTATTGGTTATAGGTTATTGGTTATAGTAGAGACGCCATGGTATGACGTCTCTACATTTTTAAAAAATGATTTATGAAAAATTTATCAAAAGAAGAATTTGAAATTTATTGTCTGCTAATCGCGGCGGATGCGGATTTCGACATCACCAAGCAGGAGCTTATCGCCATTGGCGCGCATACTGACCCCGTGATGTTTGTAAGGATTTACAACGGCTTCGAGGCGGACAACATGACGACAAGAATCGAGACAATTCGCGAACATAAGGCAATATATATCAAAGACGAGCTCGACCGGCAGAATCATTTCGAGAGAATGAAAAAGGTGTTCTTCGCCGACGGCAGGTACACCGCAGCGGAAAAGAGTGTTTTCTCAATGTTAAGGAAACTTATTTGAGATTCCTCGCCCCTACCGGGGCTCGGAATGACAACCCCATAATAATAATGACTTGTCATTCCGACCTCGACCGAAGGGAGAGGGAGGAATCTCAATACTTTTTCCGATATTTCGGACAATAGATCAAGAATACCGTCGGTTTTTTATTCCAATCGTATTTTATTGATTTCCATTCTGATATAGGCTTGCTGACGATCTTCTCGTCCTCCATGGTGATATTCGATGCCACGCAGAGCATTGTCGTCGGATGACAGTTTTTCACCAACTCCTCTATCATCGCGTTATTGCGGAAAGGCGTCTCGATGAAAAGCTCTGTCTCATCATTTGCAAGCGACTGACGTTCAAGGGATTTTATCTTTTGAATGCGTTCAGAATTTTTTATTGGGAGATAACCGTGGAAGCAGAATGACTGTCCGTTGAATCCTGACGCCATCAATGCCAAAATCATAGCATTGGGACCAGTGAGCGGCACCACCTGAATGCCAGCTTGATGTGCAAGTTCGACAATAAGTGCTCCAGGGTCGGCGACACAAGGTGTACCCGCCTCAGACATCAGTCCGACATCCTGTCCGTCAAGGGCTTTACCAAGATATGTCAACAAATCGGGATTCTGTGGATTGTGCTTGTCGAGCTCAACGAATTCGAGTTCGTCGATGGGACAAGGCATGTGCATCTTGCTGAGCATGCGGCGAGCCGTGCGCACATTTTCGACCACGAAAAAACGCAGAGTCCTTACGATTTCCAATGTACCTTCCGGAATAACCTGTTCCGCCGAGGTTGCACCAAGCAGCGCAGGAAGGAGATACAGATTCCCAAATTGCTGATTCATAACGATTTATAGAAGTGTCTGCTCAATCTTGTCGGCGATTGCGCGGAACTGTTTGTCGGTATCCAAAAGGTTGGCGACGGTCTTGAGTGCATGGATGACGGTGGCGTGGTCCTTGCCTCCGCACTGCTCTCCGATGGTGATGAGCGGCGCCTTGGTGTATTTTTTCGAGAAATACATCGACAGCTGGCGTGCCTGCACTATGTTGCGTTTCCTCGACTTCGTGAAGAAATCGGCTTGTGAAGTGCCCATCTCCTCGCACACCGCATTGATAATGTAGGTGATTGTGATTTCACGGTTCGAGTTGTTGACAAAACGCTCGACCATCTGTTTCGCGAGGCTGATGGTGATTGATTTTCTGTTCAGCGACGACTGTGCTATCAACGAAATCAGGAAGCCTTCCATCTCGCGGACATTGGTCTTGATATGCTCCGCGATGTAGTTCACCACGTCTTCCGGAAGCTCCACACCTTCGTTGTAAGCTTTGCGTTTCAGGATGTTACGTCTTGTCTCGACATCCGGCATCGACATCTCGGCCGAGAGTCCCCATTTGAAACGTGAGATTAGGCGCTGTTCCATGTCCTTAATCTCCGCAGGAGGCTTGTCGCAGGTGAAAATAAGCTGCTTGCCTGTCTGCTGCAGGTGGTTGAAGATATGGAATAATGTATCTTGTGTCTTCGGTTTGCCCGAAAGGAACTGAATATCGTCGATGATTAGCACGTCTATCATCTGGTAGAAATGCACAAAGTCGTCGCGGCTACTCTTCGAGCTGTTGTTGCGGCACGATGCCTGGAACTGCATCAAAAACTGCTCCGCGTTGACATACAAAACCGTCAATTCAGGATGATGTTTCTTCGTCTCGAGACCTATAGCCTGGCAGATATGCGTCTTCCCCATGCCTGTCGGACTAAACACAAACATCGGGTTGAAAGCTGTCCTACCTGGATTTTTCGCCACAGCGAGACCTGCTTCGTAAGCCACGCGGTTACAATCGCCCACAACGAAGTTCTCCATGCAGTAGTTCTCGTTGAGGTTCGATTCGATATTCACCTTCTTAATACCCGGCAGCGCAAACGGATTCATAATCTTCGTTTCCGTATTATCGAAATCGATTTGTATCTGTTTTGGCGGATTTTTGGTGTTGGTGCGGTCCACCGACGGCTGTTTCACCACCACCGGTTTGTTCTCGTTGTTATCCATCATGATGGAATACTCGAGCTTCCCTTCCGGACCGAGAACCTTGCGGATTGTGGCTTTTATGACTTTAATATAATGAGTCTCAAGAAATTCATAGAAGAAATCAGAAGGCACCTGAATAGTCAGCAGACCGTTCCTGTAGTCGACAGGCTTAATCGGCTCGAACCAAGTCGAGAAAGCTTGCGCCGGAACGTTCTCCCGAATCATCGAGAGGCAGTCTTCCCATATTTCAAACAAATTTCTATTCATTCAAATGCTCAACTATATAAAAATCAATTGTTTATAATGGTCGTTTTTTGCTCAAAACGATGTTACAAATATCAACATAAAAAAGTTAATAAAAATATTTTTTTTGTATTGACTTTTAATTTTTTTCGTATTAACTTACGAGGCAAAGGTAAATTTTGGGTCAAAAATCAGCGTAATTTACTGATATTAAATGGTTTTGAGGTATTTTACAGTGACTCCGTAGATTCGCTTCAGTTTTTCAACAATTCTGTCGGAATCGCTTTGTCTTATTGATATTTCGAGATAACAAGCCAATTCAAATTTTGGGTTCTGTTGTTCGAGATTTTCGTCTTTGAGGATACGCATCACCTCGTTGAGGAGCGGGTAGTCGAATTCGAGACTGTAGACCTCGTCGATGGTTTTTTCAACAATTGTGCAGTTGTCAAGCGCCTCTCGCGCCGACGTCTTGTACGCGTTGATGAGTCCAGGCACCCCCAGCAGCTGTCCGCCGAAATAACGCGTCACGACGACGCAGACGTTGGTGACATCTTTTGAGAGTATCTGGTTCAGGATAGGTTTGCCGGCAGTTCCTGACGGCTCGCCGTCGTCGCTCGAGCGATAGCACGCCTTGTCGGGGCCGATCATGAAGGCATAGCAGTGATGTTTAGCATCGAAATATTTTTTCTTGATTTCAGCGACATGCTCTTTCACCTCCGCTTCCGAATGCACCGGAAACGCCTCCGCAATAAACTTGGAGCCTTTCTCTTTGTAGAGCCCCTCGCCTTTTGTGGTCACTATTTTATATGAATCCTCAAATAACATGATGCAAAGATAATAAAAATTTAAAGACTTTAGTCATTAGTCTTTAGACTTTAGTATTAATTCTTCTAAAAACTAAAGACTAAGAACTAAAGACTAAAGACTTTTTGCTATTTTTGTAGCATGAAAATGTCATCAAATTTAGTTCGGGATTGCCGAAAGTATTATGCAAGCGAGTTGGAGAAGATTTACGGCTCCAATGAAGCCAATGCGTTGATAATGATTCTGTTGGAACATTATTTTGGCATCGACAGAGTAAAAATCGCCATGGATCCCGAGCTTCGTTTAAGTGAATCTGAATTGTTGACATTACATTTTGCCGTAAAGGAGCTGCTAAAAAACAAGCCGATTCAATACATTTTGGGCGAAACAGAATTTTGTGGAATGCGGTTTTTTGTTGATGAAAATGTGCTTATTCCACGTCCTGAAACAGAGGAAATGGTTAATATGATTGTTTCCCGTAGGGACAAGGCATGCCTTGTCCGTACAGGATGCGATGTATTGGATATCGGCACCGGCTCCGGCTGCATCGCCATCAGCCTTGCAAAATTATTGAAAAACAGTTCCGTAACCGCCGTTGACGTTTCTGAAAAAGCATTGGAGGTGGCAAAAAAGAATGCAGCTGCCAACGATGTCAATGTCAATTTTATAAATGACGACATTTTAAATCCTAAAAACCCGGAATTACTGGAAAACAAGTTCGACATCATCGTCAGCAACCCACCTTACGTCTGCGAGAGCGAGAAATCAGAGATGCGCGCCAACGTTTTGGATTACGAGCCTTCCACCGCCCTTTTCGTCAGCGACAACGACCCATTGATTTTCTACAGAAAGATTTTGGAATTCGCACAGAAGGCATTGAAACCCGATGGTGAGGTTTGGTTTGAAATCAATGAAAAATTCGGCAAGGAGACGGCTGAATTGTGCCATTCAGAAGGTTTTAAAAACGTTGAAATCATCAGGGATTTCAAGGGGAGAGAGAGAGTTGTCAGAGCACAGCGGCAATTTTCCTGATATTAAGAATATGTTTCAGCACATTATTGTCATTTTTCGCAACCTGCAAGTTATAGTCGGCCTGCATCTGAATCCAAAGCTGTGCGTCAATTCCCAATGCTGCCTCAATATAAAGTGCATAATCTGTTGAAATTGGCCTCTTTCCATTAGGAATCTCATTCAAAACGGTATATGAAACGCTCATCTGTTGCGCCAGCTGTTTCTGCGAAATGCCTCGATATTCAATCTCTTCTTTCAGCAGGAGGCCGGGATGCACTGGCTCGGATGGCAACAAGTTGTTGGCAATGTTATTCGATGTAGTTTTCATGGCACAAAGGTAATATAAAATCTTTTACAAAATTCGACTTTTTACGAATTATTTATTATGTTGTAATTTTCACATCCGTATGGTGTAATAATTGCATCATGCTATTTGATTTTTCTCAATTTTTTATTATACTTTTGTCAGTGTTAAGCGTAAGCTGAAACG
This sequence comes from uncultured Bacteroidales bacterium, assembly GCA_905234275.1. Taxonomy (GTDB): domain Bacteria; phylum Bacteroidota; class Bacteroidia; order Bacteroidales; family F082; genus Limimorpha. The sequence goes on from CAJOHD010000010.1 coordinate 16,334, forward strand.
CTTGGTTTTTCGGCAATTTAATAATTCTAAATCAACTAGTTATGAAGAAAAAAACATTAATTATTTTGGGTCTCGTCGCTATCTTCGGTCTTGGCTTGGTATCATGCAAGAAAGACTGCAAATGTGTTGGCAAACTTAACGGACAAGAAGTCGTGAACACAACTTCTAAGACTAAAAAATCTGATTGCAAAGGCACCTATACAGAATCCTACATGGGATACAATGTCACTGTGGACTGCACTTGGGGCAACTAAACGATTGTGATAAATAATTTTTAATAGCGGATATATCTATCCGCTATTTTTTGTTTAAGAAATCAACTATCTTATTCTCATCCAAATCACGCAAATCACCAGAATTAATAACATCCCCATTAGCTGTCCATATATAAACTGGAAACTTACCGAATGTTATATCAAGTGACACTAAAGGTGGTATGAACCAAAACTCACAATCTGTCGTTTTTGTTTCTTCAATGAAACTTATAATATCTTTATCATAGCCCCAAATCATGAATTTCAAATGCTTTGTGTCAATATTATTATGTTCAAACATCATCTTAAGTTTCTTAACGCCCATTTTACAAAACTCACAACCTGCTGAAACATAATTAATTATATATTTATCCTTTGAAACATCAAATCTTAAAAGACTATCGCGATTAATCATTATAGTATCATTTACAAAAACGACATCTATTTTAACAATATCAATTGAATCTTTCAAACTGTTATCAAATGCCAAAATGTTAATATTGTTATCTTTAGAAATTATTTTTTTATATAATTTATCCATTGGGAAAACAACAAATGGAAGAGCCAAAGCCAAACTTATCGACAACCACATCAACCATTTTTTCATTTTTGGTCTATATTTACAATCTTCTTCTTTTCTTATCACAAGCAGAAACAATACTGAGATAGCATTTTTAAATATTGATTCCGAAGGATTTAGTTTCACCAATTCACCAAAACAATGGCAATTGTCATCATTTCTATAAATAATCACATAAGCCAGAAACAAAGTAAAACCCACCATAATCAACATTGAGAGCCACCACACTTGTTTGTAATAAATCTTTAATATTAAGCCAAACCCCAACAATAATTCTACAGCGATCAACAATCTTGAAACCACTGTGGTAAGCGTAAAACTGAATATATTAAAACTATATATGTAGATTTCAAAATAATCTATTGACAGAAGTTTAAGAAACGCTGCTGTTATAAATATTGTGCCGAGAATTATTCTCAAAGCTTTTTTTGAAAGGTCGAATAGCAGTTCATCATTCATATTAGTGCAATTACAGATTTGTTACAAATGCTCAAGATATTCTTCAAGAACATCAAATCTTACATCCTTTTTGATAATTCTTTTATCTTTGTCCAGGAGATAAAGAGTTGATGATTCCAGCAGATAATACAGTTTTTGGGTATTGATTGTCAAGTCTTTGTCGTATCCGTTAAGCCATTTATCCGGGAATGTTGCCGATTCCCATAATTCAAAATCATTGCCTGGATATATGGATATGACTTTCAAACGACCAGTATCAATCAAATTGTTTACAATCTCCGATTCCGCCAGTTTCTTCTTGGTTTTCTCACAAATACTACAATCTGGATTGTTGAAAAACAGGATGGTATAATCTGATTTTATTTCATGAAGCTCAATTATATTGCCGATTTTATCATAAACCAAGAAATTTGTTGCCAATTCGCCCACTCTATTGGCTTCAATTATTTCTTTTTCGAGTATAAAATCAAATTTGGCATATTTATTTATATTTTCGTCATTTATAACATAATCAACGACAGCGAGATAGCGTTCATAATCGCAAAAATAGGACTCAGGATTGAACAAATATATTCTATATGTGTCAATGAAAAGTGAGAAAATTTTCTCATTGTTTGAAGCTTTGGATAATGTTGTTTGAATCGATTCATCTGATACTTCATATGATGCCGCATTCAACAAACAAAAATAACTGAGGATTACATCTCCCTCAACAAATATGCTAGGATTTTGAAAACTATAATTATCCCAATAATGCATGAGCTGCAGCTCCACATTTTTGTTTTGTGACATACCGGTATACAACAAAACAGTAAGCAGAAATGTTAACACATTTCTCATTTCAATATAAAAGTGTAACCAACTACAAATATTCCCTTAGTTGTTTTGGCGTATTGATAACACACATCCCAGCAACCTTTTTTTGTAGGTTTACTTAAACCCAACGATATAGGAATTGAAGTAGATTTATTATTCTTCCCATAAGTCCGCGCTAAACCCAATCCAACAAAAGGGCTCAATTTTATCGACTGTATCGGGAAATATACTCTAGAGTCAATACCAAAATATCCCGTGAATGATTTCTTCAATTCAGCATCAGTTCCGTAATTAATAACCTCCTTGCTATATGTCATCGTATTATTAACAGCCAAATCCCATCGACTTTTCAACAAATAAAAACCCACACGCCCATAACAACTGAAATAGAATGTGTTATTATTATTGTTAAAAGTTATTGAACCACTGACATTACAAAACCACGGATGCTTCAAATTTCTTATATTCTTGTCAGATTCATCTTTCCCATCATATTTATAATTGACATTATTCTTGTCCCATTTTTCAACCACAACAATCGTATTATAAGTGTTTCGCCACAATTCTATTTCATAACCATTAATCACACTAACTAATACAGCTGAATGTTTATTAGCCTCATTTTTAATTAATTCTTTTTTATGTTCCAAAGATAGTTTTTTGTATTCTTTAGGATTCATATATAAATATAACATTGCATCCTGTTTTTCGGCATATATTAAACAAGAATCATTTGTCTGAGAGAACGCCGACACAAACATGAAAGTAATGCTTATCATCAACAGTATTTTCTTCATATTACACTATTTTATATTAAAAATAATAAGTATAACCTATTGATACATTAACTCTAAGATCTTTTGCTTTTATCATATAATAATACAATCCAACCCTATAATCCAAAGAATGTCTCACCGGTTTTTTAGGTAGAGACCCACCTACGCTAATTCCAAAACCACCGTCAAAAGAGCCATCATACACTTGGCCCTGCAAACCAAGTCCCAAAATATCAGCATATAATGATGCAGTGGCTGTCAATGATTTAGCATCTCCAAAACTCTGATATCCCAATCCAACAGCAAAACTTGATCTATCACTTGTATAAATACCATATCTCGCTTCAAAAGACAATGATTTGTTTATTGCTGTCATACCAATATACATATATTTCCTTCTATGGAACTGTTTTTCTTTATCATTTGATGACGATTGTGTTGATTCTCCTAAATTTTTCAATACATTGTGATCAAACGCACTATTACTTGTCATGTTTTCTGATTTTAGACTTGTTAGATGCCTTTCATACACCCCATCAGGATCACATTTTGTTTTTTCATTATCCATCACAACTAAGCCTTGCTGTAGATATTCTATAGCCAGATCCTTATAACCGAGGCTTTCCCATAAAGCTGAAAAACCTATATATGGCAGGTATTCATACGGATATATTTCTGTAAGCTCTTGATAAAGAACAATTGCCTGGATGTATTGTTTTTGCGCTACAAGCATATTAGCTCTATGCAACGCAATTCCTAAATTATCTGTATTTATTGATGCCCTATGTTTGTATTTATCAACAAAAGCTACATATTTTGATGATATCCATGATGGCGGAGATGAAACCTCTATTGTCCAAAAAACTTCTGACAATATTTCATATTCCATCAATTTCAGCACTTGTGCTGTATAGAAAAGAGTCGTTTTGTCGGCCTTACCACTAACATAGACTTTGTCAAGATTCATAATTGCGCCATCATAGCATTGCGCGAGTGCTAGTGCATAAGCATATTCGGCTCGAACTGTCTCATTGTCCTCCTGTTTTAATAAATCGGAATATTTATTAATAGCATGTTCAAAACCTGCATCCTGAACATTTTTCCTTGCCATTTTATGCTTTTCGTTCATTGAAGCATCTTTATATATGCCTTGTGATGATGCCGTATCTGGGAGTAGCACCCCCAGAACAATAATTGCCCACAAAAGTATTACTCTGTTATTTGTCATCTTTACCAATTTTTTGTTCATTTATAGCTTTCTCCAATAGTTTATGATAGCTATCAGCGTTGTCGATTACTGATAATAATCCATCTCTAAATAAAAAATACAATCTGTTATCAACAAGCATTAACTGTTTAATATCTCCAAGAAGAAAAGGGTAAGACAATCCTTTGGATCCTATATAGTAACAAGCTTTTTGGGTTGAATAAAACACACCATCTTCATATGATACAATAGACTGTATATCAGTATCGCCAATTGCAATAGGTATAAAGTCTTTTTCTGTTACATAAAAAACAATGACTCCAGAGGTGATATAACACTCCAATCCATCACCAACAATGTTTTCAATATGAAATGGCGTTGTAAACAATGTCACGTATTTTCCAGTATTTATTTCCATTAGCATAACACTACTCGAGTCTGCATCATGTTTAATAAAGTAAATATATCCATAATTAGCCGGGTATATATCGTAATTATCATCTGGCATAATCATAATGTTTGATACATTATAACCATCATATTTTTTTATCGTGTCTGAAACTTTACTTATTATTATAGTATCAATTATAAAAACATCCTCACTTCCATGCATCTTATCCGGCAATGAGAATGCAATTGGATTATCAATATTATCATTTGACAATAGTAACATATTGTCATCAATAAGCAAAAAAGGGAAATTAGAAATATCATTATCAACCAGAATTGCATCTTTCGTCATTGTTGTAGGTAGTGAAATAAAATAATACAATGTGCTATCTGGAACAAATCCACTATATTTACTTTGGGCTATACCATTTACATTTATTAATACCCCAATTATAATGATTATTATAGATAACTTGTTGTTTCTCATATACTATCTTTATTATATAAATTTAAAAATCGTAGATCTTGTCTTTTTGGAAACTTCAATCTGTTGTTTTTGTGCTTCTTTAAACAAATAGTTCGGATTTGCACCATTTTGTGCATCATTGATTATTTTTTTTGTTTTATTCCATGTACCAACATAAGTTTCCTTTACGAAGTCGCCAACAGTCAACGCTCGTTTAACAGTATTAAACGCAGAAGTAACACCAGTGACTGCTTCTTGAACATAATTCATCGTTGGTGAAAAAAATTTGTCTATCGCTATATCAGCTATTTTTTCAGTAGCACCAGGAATATCCCCAATCAAACGTTTCGTGCTAATCGCGACACCATCACTAACACCATCAGTAAATGCTTTCAGCTTATCAACATTATCGCCACCTATTGGTGATAGATTATACATATCCAATATATTATTGATGGTATTTAATTCTTCCACACCTACTTTTGTAACATTAAAAGATGCTATACTGACATCAAACGCAGCCTTTCCAACCTTATTAAATAAGTTATCTCCTTCTTTTGACAACTTTGGCAATTTTGCTTTATTCCTGTAATTCATCAAGGAATCTAACCTTTTTTGAACTCGTTCACATCTTTCGTCCAGTTCTTGCAATCTGAGTCTTTCGGGGTCCACAATTACTACTGGTCCATTGTTATTAGCTCTATAATCTTCAAGTGTCACTTGTTGATCTATCTTAGGATATATTTCCCTATTAGGTCTATAATTATAATTTATATCTGACTTATTCTCTTTATAATATTCATTACTTTGACGCATTATTGCATCATCATATTCATCATCTCCAGTATGTGCACTTAATTTATTAGGATTGTAACTTGTTGCATTATTGCTATTATAGCCCAATGCCTCCATTCTCATCATTAATTCTTCGTATGTATTTTGATTAATGTCTCTTTCTGTTGGAGAAAAAGTAAAACCATCACTACCAATACTATTATATAAACTAGGTTCTCCATTGTTTAAACCAAATGAGCCTTCACCAACATTACCTTGACATGGAGTAGATGCAACTCTTGCATAGCAGCCACTGTTTGAATAATTAATCGTTCCCCACTCCCTTCTAACCTGCTCACATTCTTCTTGTGAATTGTATGTTTTAGCTGCTGCATTTAATGCCCCTTGTTCGTAAACCGCAACATGTAAAGTCGCAGATATGTTATTACATCCACCATAAAAGCTTTGGGTAGTTAAAGTGTAATGCCATTGCGCACTCACATTACCTATAATAAAGAGCAATGAAATAAAAAACAGAAATTTATACCTCATAACAAAAAAGTTTTATACCTTGCAAAGGTAGGCACAAAGTTTTTTATAAAACCGTATTACTGATGCGTATTACACACCAATTCGATGCAGCTTTTACACCATTTAAGAGCAGCGGTTGATACTGTTTTGGTTGTTAATATCTTGCTGAATATTATCGGAAATCTTTTGAAAAAAATTGCATCTTAAGCTAATGGAAATGCGACGAAGCAGACAAATATCAATATATTGATTTTGAAGCACTCGACTGAGGTTGCTGCGGTCACAGAAAACCTGTCTCGAGAGCCAGGCTATGCTGCGGTCTTGCCTCTTCAGCTCTTCTTTGATGCAGTTCCCAATATGTAAACTATCCTCAGCCATATAATTATGAAAGTGTAAAATTAGAAATTGATTCGGGATTATCATACATCTTTTTGATGCGGTTTTTACACTCTTAGGATGCTATTTTTACACCATGATTTATTTATACAAAAATCGCGGGCATCTTGTCCTCAAGTATCAGGCATCGCCATGCCCACAAAGAAAAGACAATTCAACCCGCGAAAATACGAGCTGTAAGCCTTTATCTACTTCTTTGTTCAAATTGGCGATTTAGATACTTGAAAAGAATAAAAGCAAACGCTATCTAATTATGTCAATGATTTATCTTATTTCTGTTTCGTAATTATATTCTTTACTTTATTTATATAATCTTTCACTTTCTCAAACAAAGGCTCAACTTCTTCTTTGTGCCACTCCATGAAATCATCATAATCACCTGTATGGCGCATTGTTTGAAGTCTTGCCAATAATTGTGCATCGCTTTTTGCAAGTTTGTCTTCGCTGACAAATTTCTGACCAATCAAAGCTGTCACTCCAGCATGAGTCTTAACAATCATCTCATTTTGAATCAACAAGGCTGAAGATGCATAATAAACCGCATAATACAAACGGTTCGCCGCCAAGGTCCAATGGTTCAAACTGCCACAATCAACAGCTTCTTTGAATGTCTCTTCAGCTTTTTCAAGCCGATAATTCACCAACGCCTGTCTCTCTTCCCTATTTAGCATAATTTCACCCCTTCCCTCATTACATTTTTATAAAATGGTGTGATATGCCGTTGCTCCCACTGAGTGAACGTGTAAACCACAGGATTAATTTCAACTCCCAACGACCATCCCAATGAAATAAATGGAAAAACCATTTGGTTGAAATCGTCATTGCTAACGCGGTCTCCTTTTAATAAGATAAGCAAATCCCAGTCGGAATCAGGTCTCGCATCATTGCGAGCTTGCGAACCATATAACAATAATTTGGCATCCTTGGGCAGAATTTCCTCTCCAAGTTGCTTTATCAGATTTATTATTTCAAGTTTGTGCGCCGACATATCTCACATTTTCACCTGCAAAGATACAACAATTTTTCCCATTTGTCAAGATTTTTAATCATAAAACAAAAAAGGACACCTTAAGGTGTCCTTAAAACATTCTGTCTTCTTTCTTCTGACTTCTGTCTTCTGAAAGAATTTACACCATCAAAGCGCCAACCAGACCCAAAATTGCGTAGAATTCTGGGAGAGCGGCGTAGATCAAGGTGTTGGTGAAAACATCGTGGCCCTGGCTCACACCGACGATACCGTTAGCGCAGACCTGACCCTGGCGGATGGCTGAAATCATACATACCAAACCGACGCAGAGACCAACACCAAAGATGATGAGACCATTCTCAGGAGTAGCGCGCATCTTGCTGAGAAGCATGAAGAACGCCACAAATCCATAGATACCCTGTGTTGCCGGAAGTGCCGACAAAACCATGAAGTTACCTGATGCCTCAGGACGTTTCTTGAGACCACCTTCTGCAGCATTACCAGCCGTTGATGTTCCGATTGAACTTCCGATACCCGCTAAGGCCAAAACCAAGCCTAATCCGAGATAACCTAAAATTGTTGCTAACATAACTCTAATATTTTAAATTTAACACTTTTATTTTTTAACACTAATTATCACTAATTAACACTAATACTTATTCTTTTAACGGATTATATTTCCTACCAGTTCCCTCATAACCTGAATTCTTGAAGAACTCAAGGAAATTAAGACGAAGCGGATGCACAAAGGCACCGAGGACGCACATCGCAACGTTCAGAGTGTGACCAATCACCACGATGACGATGAAAGCAATCCAACCTGCACCACCATCGCCAAGAGCCTGTAAGCCAATGGCATTGAATGCCTCACCAAGCTTGGCGCCAGCCAAACCGAGAGCGTACAGACGAAGGTAACTTAACACATCACCCAACAATCCAGTGGCGGTGTTGTAGGTCTCCCACAATCCCGAACCGAAATTTGCCAACGGATTTCTGTGCAAGTCGTTCAGGAAGAAGATACCCAACGCCGACAAGATGCCTATCACGATGATAATCCATTTCGTTACTACTGAATCGATTACGCCGATCAAAGCGAGTCCACCGACAATGACGCCACCGACTATAAGCAAAGTCCAGCCCCATGTCCCGAGGGAGTTGAGGAAACCATTAACCTTAGTTGATTGATACGTCTTCACAACCATCGCAAGGCAGATGTGCACGATACCGACGATAATCGCCAGCACCATGGTGCCGTCAAATCCTGCAATTTCTGTTGGAACCATGCATTTCTTCACCGCTTCAGGTATGATGCTCCATGTAAGCATATCCGTTGAGAAGAATGTATGGAACAGCAATCCGATGACCGTCGTCGCAATACCCAGCACCACGCCGAGTTTTGCGATGTCAGGCATCATCTTCTTCAGCAAGAGGCTCGCCCCTATGAGCACCAAGCCGTAACCGGCATCGCCCATGCAGAAGGCAAAGAACAGCATGAAGAATATCGAGATGAACACCGTCGGGTCGAACTCGTTGTACTTCGGGCGACCGTACATGTCGGTCAAAAGCTCGAACATCGAGACGAACTTGTTGTTTTTCAGCTTGATTGGAGGATTGTCGTCAACTTTGGCTTTGTCGACCAAATAAAGGACTCCTTCCCTATCAAGCATCTCTTTCACCTCAGCCTCTTTGTCAGCCGGAGCGAAACCCTCAAACACAGTGATGTAGTCAGCTGCCGCCTTGGTTCCTGAAACATGAGCCAAATGCAAATCGAGTTTCGAGAGTGTCTTGTCAAGCTCTTTCTGGATGTCGCTTTCATGACATTTCAGTTCCGAAAGATGACGATATTTCTTCTCGATTTCATATTGCAAATCATTGATTTTTTTCTCAATATCCAAGCAATCGCAATCAGGAGCCGGCATTTCCTTCAAAGGAAAATCATAATTTTCATCATCGGAAACGACAACAAAATAAGTCGAAGAGCCATCAGATGAGATCTCGCTCAAAGCGTAATTCTCCTTCCAAGCAGGATCCATCGCGGAGGTCTTTGCCTTATAGAAATGCAGTTTCAGTCCGTGTTCCTCAAGCTTCTTGAAGTTCTCCACTTCAAACTTTCCCCAAGGCAGACGCTCTTCCATCTCTTTATGAAGTTGCGACAGCTGAGCCTCCATCGTATCCTTCTCGTTAACCGTCTCAACGACGCTGTCAGCAAGGTCGCCGTACGTCTTGTCGGCAAACTCCGCTGGTGTCACATCTTTCAGCAATGACAGGGCTTTACGGTAAACTCCGGCACGTGACCACATGTCTTCCGACTTATCATCCACAGGCTTTACGGAACGTGTGATGTCAACCACACCCACTTCCTGAAGCTTCTTCAGGAACTCTTCCGCGTCGCCACTCATGAGGATGAAGTTATATTTCGTCATTTCAGTTACCATACTCTGCCTCCTCTTCAAGAATGTGTTTGTTCTTCACGATTTTCTGCGAAGCTTTGGAGAGGTTCTCCTCGTCTTCCATATATCGTTTTATCTTACGTATGGCTTCGTTATAGCCAGGAATCTGCACCTTTTCGTAAAGGTTGACTTTCTGAGTGGTCTTCTTACGTTGGTAATCCAAGATGCGGCTCACCTCGGTATAGACCTCCAACTCAATGCCAAGCTGCGCAAGGTTTTTCAGGATTTGCACTCCGTCGGCATACCACATCGGCTTGGTGAAGAGGTTGATGTCTTTCACATCGTAAAGCACCTCCTCCAACGCCGGCACTGGCACGCCTGCCACCTTCACGGTCTTCAACTTGACATCGGTCACTGATATCAGTCCTGGCTCAAACTCATTCCAAAGGCGGACCATATACTCATACGATTTGAGCTCGGTCTCCAGCTGTGCAACAAGGCTCTCCGAACGTTTCTTGGCTTTCTTCACCTCAAGGCGCAACGCACTCTCCTTGCTCTTCAGCGTCGGAAGTGCTCTGGTACGCGTCTTGAGCTGCTTGTTCAGCTCGTTCAGCGAAGTCTTATTATATTGAAATTTGATAGCCATAATGTTTATTGGTTATTGCTTATTGGTTATTGACATTAGGCTTCGCCTCTCCAATACTTCTCAATTAGTTTCTCCTTCAGACCTGTTTCTGCCTTTGTGAAATATTTACCGAAGAGCTCCCATGCGGTATCAAGCATCTCTTCGATAGAAATGTTGACGTCGATGGCGAGCAGTCTTGTAGCGTATTCCTTAGCGTAGTCGAGGCAGCGGAGGTCGTAGTCGCTCAAGTCGAAGCCGTTTTCCAATTTCGTCTTTGCATTGGCGGCATCAGCATAAAGACGAACCGAAGTGTTCATCACGGCGCTGTGGTCCTCGCGGGTCTTCTTGTTCTGCACCAGCTGTTTCAGACGCGACAGCGAGCGGAACGGGTCGACGATGACCTTACCCGAATCAGGGTCGGCACGCAAGAAGAGCTGTCCCTCGGTGATGTAACCGGTGTTATCCGGGATAGCGTGCGTGATATCGCCGTCGTTCAAAGTGGTGACAGCGATGATGGTGATTGAACCGCCATCAGGAAGCTGCACCGCCTTCTCGTAAATCTTTGCCAAATCTGAATAGAGTGAACCCGGCATTGAGTCCTTCGAAGGGATCTGGTCCATACGGTTCGACACGATACTCAGAGCGTCGGCGTAAAGCGTCATATCTGTAAGAAGCACAAGCACTTTCTCGTTTTTATCGACAGCGAAATACTCAGCGGCTGTCAGGGCCATGTCAGGAATCAAAAGACGCTCGACAGGCGGCTGGTCGGTGGTATTCACGAAGCTGATGATCTTATGCAAAGCGCCAGCGCTCTCAAATTCATTCTTAAAGAACAGATAATCGTCGTTGGTCAAGCCCATACCGCCGAGGATGATCTTATCTACGTCTGCGCGCAGAGCCACCATGCTCATCACCTGGTTATATGGCTGGTCAGGGTCGGCGAAGAACGGAATCTTCTGTCCGGAGACCAGCGTGTTGTTCAAGTCGATGCCAGCGATACCTGTAGGAATCAGCTGTGACGGCTGACGACGTTTGTATGGGTTCACTGATGGACCGCCAATCTGACGTTTCTCGCCTTCCACTGCCGGACCGCCGTCGATAGGCTCACCGTAGGCGTTGAAGAAACGTCCCGCGAGGTCGTCGCTCACGTTGAGTGACGGTGGCTCGCCGAAGAAGGTAACTTCAGCATTTGTCGGGATATCCTCTGTGCCGCCGAACACCTGCAGCGTCACGCTCTTGTCCTTGATTTTCACAACCTGTGCCAGACGACCTGCCACGAGAGCAAGCTCATCGTTTGCAACTCCTTGAGCCTCAAGGGTTACTGTCGCCTTGGTAATGGCGGTCAGCTTAGTATATATGCGTTGAAAAGCTTTCTCACTCATGTTTAAGTTCCTCCTTTAACTGTCCAAGATATTTTTCAAATTGCTCTGACTTATATTCTGAGTAGTTCATCTGACGGCAGATGTTGATCAAGTTTTTGAAATAGGTCATGCACTCTTCAAAGTTATTGAATTTGAATGACTTATCGCATATCTCAAGAATCAAGTCAAGCATAAACTTCTGACGATCCAATGGCGAGCAGCCGTCGATATCATCGAATGCATCCTGCTGCAAAATCACGAAGTCGATGAGCTCCGACTTCCAATATTGCTCGTGATACGACATCGGCACGCCGTCATCACCCAAGATGTTGATCTGCTCGTAAGCGTCCTTACCTTTGCGGATGATATATTTCGTTTTTGTGACTTTATCAACCCATCCTTTTTCAATCTTATTGTCAAGATATTCAATAATCTCTGGATATTCGAGATATTTTGAATATGAATCGACAGGGTCGACAGCCGGATAACGTTTCTTATCGGCGCGGTTCTGCGAAAGTCCGTAGAAGCAACGTGCTGCTTTCTTTGTCGACTCTGTGACAGGCTCTTTCAAGTTACCGCCAGCCGGCGACACTGTTCCGATGAAAGTGATTGAGCCAGACTTACCATTGTTAAGCTTCACGTAACCTGCTCTCGCATAGAAGCTTGAGATGATTGCCGACAAGTCAACAGGGAAGCCATCCTGACCAGGAAGCTCCTCCAGACGGTTACTCATCTCACGCAAAGCCTGAGCCCAACGTGATGTGGAGTCAGCGAGTAAGAGCACCTTCATTCCCATGGCGCGATAGTATTCGCCGAGGGTCATGGCGGTGTAGACTGAAGCTTCACGGGCAGCCACCGGCATGTTGGATGTGTTGCAGATGATGATGGTACGCTCCATCAGGCTGCGTCCGGTGTGTTTATCTTTCAATTCCGGGAACTCGGTGAAGATCTCCACCACCTCGTTAGCACGCTCACCGCATGCCGCCATGATGATGACGTCAGCGTCGGCTTGTTCCGCCAAGGCATGCTGAAGCACTGTCTTGCCGCATCCGAAAGGTCCCGGGATGAAGCCAGTGCCGCCTTCTGCGATAGGGTTCAGAGTGTCGATGGTACGCACACCTGTCTCCATCACCTTGAACGGACGTGGTTTCTCGACGTAGCTGCCAACAGCCACCTTGACAGGCCATTTCTGTGTCATGGTGACGTTGACATCTTCGCCGTCGGCGTTGGTCAAGACAGCGATTGTGTCGTTAATCTTATATTGGCCGGCTTCTGCCACTTTCTTCACGGTGTAAGTGCCTTCGAATGCAAACGGCACCATGATTTTATGAGGCAGCCAGCCTTCTTTGACCTCACCCAGCCAGTCGGCGGCGATGACTTGGTCGCCAGCCTTAGCTATAGGTGTGAAGTCCCATAACTTATTATCGTCCAATGGCTTGGTATATTCACCTCTCTTGAGGAAGACATCTTCCATGGTAGCGAGGTTGTTCTGCAAGCCGTCGAAATTACTCGAGAGCAGACCAGGTCCGAGGGTAGCCTCAAGCATATACCCCTGGAACTCCACCGGACATCCGATTGTCAGTCCGCGTGTGCTCTCATACACCTGCACCGAGGCTTTATCCCCGTTCACCTTGATGACCTCCGCCATCAGCTTGACGCCTGCCAAGTCGATGAAGCAGATCTCATTCTGTGCCACAGGGCCATTCACCTCGACGGTGACCAGGTTCGATATGATTCCTGTAACTTTTCCTGTTGTCATATTATATTCTTTTTGTTTTTAGACTTTAGTTGTTAGTCTTTAGTTTTTAGCCGTTTTTGTCTAAAGTCTAACGACTAGAGACTAAAGACTTATTATCGAAAGTTCCGCGAACCTCCTTAACTAACTTTCTGAACATCTCCTCGCCTTTTGCCTTGTCGAGCTCAGCCCAACGTTGAACTGTCTTGGCTTTCACCAGAAATGCGAGGATGGCGTTCATGTTAAAATAATCCATTCGTGCTATGTCGCTTGCCTTCTCCCATTTCAACTCGTCCATCTTCTGCTCACGCAAAACGAAATCGGCGTTCTCAAGGATCTCCTTTATCTGGCTCTCCTCCTCGAAATCAGCCTCGGGCATATCCACGAGATACTGTTCTCCTTGTTTGTTAAGACGTTTTGCCAGATAAGCCACCTTCATGTTACGCAACCTGCCGTCGAAGTCGAAATATTCGCGGATGAAACGGTTCTTGCTCTCGGCCGCCTTAGCATAAAACTCAGCGCCAAGGGTGTTCTCATCGAAGCCCTCCTCCAGAAGCTCGACCAGTTTCTGGTCATCTTCCGAAAGAAGCTCGACAATTTGCTCCTTGACAGCTGCGTAGTCGAAAGACGTGCCTTCGTAATTCACCGCTATCTCCGGCAGACTGGCAACGATATAAACGTAGTTATTCATCAGCCGAACAGGATTTTCTTTGTCGCAGGACGCAGATAGTTGGAAATCAGCTGGTTAAACTCCTCGTCGGTAAACTGAAGCACGTAGCCGCCGTCTTTTGGAGCCACTTTGAAGCCGCCGCCGAGTTTCTTGTTGAAGCTCACGTTGACCTCATTCTTAAACGACTTGCTGATCTCGTTTTTCACGAAAGGCTCAACTTCTTTCTTCATCGACTCAGGCAGGATGAGATCCAATGCCACAGGCGAAGCGTTGTCAGGATTGAACGCCTTTACGATATCTTTTATCAGTTCCTTGACGAAGTCGGCAGAGCTGAGATTGGTTTTCACGCCTTGCTCGGTGGCGTTCATCACCACCATCTTCTCAATCTCCTGCTTGGTGACGGCGATGCTCTGTGTAGCAGCCATTTTCACATCGGCATTGACTTTCGTCTTAAGCTCTTCAGCTTCTTTATTCGCTTGATTTACAATACGTTCAGCCTCAGATTTGGCGTCATTGAGAATCTTCTCCGCCTCTTTCTTGGCGTTTTCCACGATTTCCACAGCGTCGTGATTGGCTTTTTCGACACCCTGTTCGTAGATTTTCTTTGTTAAAATATCAAGTTTGTTATCCATAACAATAAATTTTATGCATCGATATTTGCGTATGTTGCGTTCTGTTCGATGAATTCGCGGCGCGGACCCACCTCATCGCCCATAAGCATTGAGAAAATATAATCTGCCTCGGCGCCGTTCTGAATCTGAATCTTACGCAACGTTCTGAATTCAGGATTCATTGTCGTCATCCAGAGCTGCTCAGGGTTCATCTCACCAAGACCTTTGTAACGCTGCACGTGGGCATCCTGACCCATCTCTTCGAGAAGTTGGATACGCTGTTCCTCTGTCCAGCAATATTTTTCTTTCTTACCTTTCTTTACGAGATAGAGAGGCGGTGTAGCGATGTACACATAGCCTTTCTCGATAAGTTCAGGCATATATCTGTAGAAGAATGTCAAAATCAACGTTGAAATGTGGCTACCGTCCACATCAGCATCGGTCATGATGATGATCTTGTGGTAACGCAACTTCTCGATATTCAATGCCTTGCTGTCTTCTTCGGTACCTATTGTGACGCCCAAAGCGGTGTAGATATTTCTGATTTCTTCGCTTTCAAATGCGCGGTGCTGCATTGCCTTCTCGACGTTCAAAATCTTACCTCTCAATGGAAGGATAGCCTGGAACTTACGGTCACGGCCCTGTTTTGCCGATCCGCCTGCTGAGTCACCCTCAACGAGATAAAGCTCTGTGAGTTCTGGGTCACGCTCGGAGCAGTCGGCGAGTTTTCCTGGGAGTCCACCACCTGACAAAGCGCCTTTACGCTGCACCAGCTCACGTGCCTTACGTGCTGCATGACGTGCTGTAGCTGCCAAAACGACCTTGTCGACAATCAGTTTAGCCTCTTTCGGATGTTCCTCAAGATAATTCGAGAGGTGCTCGCTCACGATCTTATCGACGATACCCATCACCTCGTTGTTGCCGAGCTTGGTCTTGGTCTGACCCTCGAACTGCGGCTCCGGCACCTTCACCGAGATGATAGCTGTCAAGCCCTCACGGAAGTCATCGCCGTTGATTTCGAATTTCAACTTCGAGAACATGCCTTCCTTTTCGGCGTATGCCTTCAAAGTTCTTGTCAAGCCACGACGGAAGCCAGCGAGGTGTGTACCACCTTCGTGAGTATTGATATTATTGACGTATGAATGAAGATTTTCTGAGTAAGAAGTGTTATATTCCAACGCAATCTCAACCGGCACGTTGTCGGTCTCACCCTGAATAGCTATCGGTTCCGGTGTAAGTTTCTCGCGGTTCTCATCAAGGTAGTTGATGAAGTCGATGAGGCCGTTCTGTGAATGGAACTCGTCGCTCTTGCCTTCGTTGCCCGTCTCAGGGTCGACACGTTTATCCGACAAGGTGATTCTAATGCCCTTGTTAAGATATGCCAGCTCGCGCATACGTGCTGCGAGGATGTCGTAGCTATATTCGTTGGTGATGAAGATGCTGTCGTCAGGAGTGAAGGTGATTCTCGTGCCGTGGTCATGAGCCTCGCCCACCACTTTCACAGGATAGAGCGGCTTGCCGTATTCGTATTCCTGCACAAAAACTTTGCCCTCGCGGTGCACCTCTGCCTTCAGATGTTTTGAAAGCGCGTTGACGCAGCTGACGCCGACGCCGTGCAGACCGCCAGAGACCTTATATGAACCCTTATCGAACTTACCGCCAGCATGAAGCACCGTCAAAACGACTTCAAGAGCCGACTTCTTCTCCTTCTCGTGCATGCCTGTCGGGATACCACGACCGTTATCGACAACGGAAATAGAGTTACCTGGTAAAATCTCAATATCGACATTGTCGCAATAGCCAGCCATTGCCTCATCGATGGAGTTGTCGACCACCTCATAAACCAAGTGGTGAAGACCTCTTACGTTAACATCGCCGATGTACATGGCAGGACGCTTGCGAACCGCCTCCAAACCTTCAAGAACCTGAATGTTATTGGCACCGTAGTTGCTTTCAGCATTCTGGATTTTTTCTTCTTCTGTCATTTTTCTATACTATATTCTATCAATTATTCACTAAATTTCTAAAACCTTGCAAAGTTAAGAAATTTCTTTTGAATAACAATGAAAAAAATGACAGATTTTTAGCTTTTTTAGCTAAAATTTTTGCCTGATTTAGAAACGATATTTTATACCTGCAAAAAGCTCAAATCCGAGGCTCGGATAATTGTAATAAAGCTGGTATTTGTTGTTGAAAAGATTATGAATTTCGGCAAATGCGTAGAGGTCTTCCTGGATCTTATAGTCCGCGCCAACCTGCATGTCAAGGGCAGGCTTGAGCTGCTCAGCATTTCCGTCTAGATCCATAGCCCAACGTTTGCCCAAAATCATCATCGAAGCATTGAGGTTCCAAGTCTCGTCGAGACGGTAGTCACCACGCAAAGTCATAGTAAATCCTGGTTTATACCATGCTTTCCAATAAAGATTGGTCACCTCTGGAACTTGATTCTGCATCATCGGCTTAGGCTTAGTAGTGTATGTATTTATCGACAACTCAGCTGCGATATCCAGCTTCTCCATGGCTTTCCAATGAACGTCGGCAAGGATGTTCACCACGTTATAGTCGTTGAACAGCACGTCAAACGCCTGCAGATGATACACCGTCGCGTCTTCATCGTACACGACATAGAAATCATAGTCGGGAATGTAGAAAACGCTGTTTTTTATGGTGCGGTATCTCACTCCGAGATGTGCGTCGATGTTGTTGGCTATCTTCGACTTGACTCCTGCTTGGAAGTCGAACTTGGTCTTCTCATATCCGAACTCGCTGAAATTGGTGAAATTCGTTGTCACGAACGGGTTTTCGGCGATGATATCCGCGAATGTGTTGATTTTCGAGCGACCGCCAAACTTAGCGTAAAACTCGAGAGAGTTGTCAAGCACAAAGACGCTGCCCAAGACATCAGGATAAAAGCCCACATTGTCGCCAGTTTTAAAGTCGACACGCACGCCGGCATGGATATGGTAAAAATCGCCGCTCATGGTGAAATAAGGATTCACCGCTACGAGCAGCTGACCTTGATAAACGTTGTCGTAGTTGAGGTCGACATCTGCCGCAAAAGTCTGCAGCTCATTGATGTTTTTATTGTCAAACCAGTTGTCGGAATATGCCATGTGAGCGTTTCCGTTGAGCTGATGCTCGGTGGTGCCGCCCGGAATCCATGTCGCACGGTAGTCACCGCCGAACTCGGTATAAAAATCACGATAGCTCGAGCCGTTTGAGAGCCACTTCGCACCCACATTCATCGAATGGATATTACGTCCGTTAGGGTTCATGACGTTATCATAAGCGCGCAGATGATACATGTCATATTTGTAATCGACAAACGAGCGGAGCTGTCCTCCACGGAACTTATTGACAGCCATCACGTTGAAGGCATTGTTCATGAACGACGACTTCTTGTAGTCTATCTGATCGAGCCATGAGGAATAGTGTTTCACACCCACGCCGAGGCTCATGTTTCTCGAAATATCTGAATAATGACGGAACAAAAACACTGGTGAGAGACGTGTGCCGAGTCCCGCTTTGAGGAAATTGTTCTTTCCCTCAACGCCATACTCCGCTTTGTAACTCATAGCGCTCATCGTCTCGACTTCCATGTTATATCCATAGTTGAAATCGCGGGCGTCAGCCTTGTAATTCGGGATATTGAACTCATTCTCAGGCATTTCAGGAGTCTTCAGCAGTCTTTCCGAACGCTTGATCTGCGGACGATATGAGCCTTCCACCGTCACCTGTTCATTATGCGACTGTGCGTTGGCTATAAACCCGATAAAAACGAATAATATGCTAATTATCAATGATTTACTTTTCATTCTGCGTCCTCCTCATTGTTTTGTTCATCTTTTTCGATTGCCGCAAGCTTCTGCTGAGCGAGCTCTCTCGGTTCACCTCCCGGATAGTTGTCAATGATGCTATGCAACGTCGCTTTTGCCTGGAAAACATTGCCCTTCGCGACATACACATCACTCAGGGTGACGAACGACATCGCCACGTAATAGCTGTAACTGCTGAAGTTGTCAGAGATGTAAAACACTCTGTTTTCAGTCTCGTCGAGGTTGCCGAGCTTATAGTTGGCGAGCACCACATGATATGCTGCCTCAGCACCCATCTCACTTCTGTCTTTCTTCGAGCACTCCTGGAGTTTTGGCAGTGCCGCCGAATAGCTCTGTTTCTTATATAGCGACATTCCCACGATGTAATTCGCAAAGTTTTTCTTGTTCTGGCCGATATCCTGCATCGCTGCGAGCTCATTGCCTTTCTCAATGGCAGTATCGTAATCCTCCAGTTTATAGCTGCATTCCATAACACCCTCGACAGCCTGCATCTTGACTTTCTCGTTCTCTGTTATATTCAGCAGTCTTTCGTAATAATTCTTGGCTTCAGCGTAATTTCCTGAGGCTTTATCCATGCTTGCCAGCTTCAGCAAGGCGTTGTCGGTGTAGTCGTTGTCTGGCTGCGAGATGATATATTCAAGATATGGTCTCGTCTCATTGCCGCGACCTAATTTCTCCAACGAAGTCAGTCCGTAGTAATTGATTTTCAACATGTAAGCACCGTTCGGGAACTGCTCGATATATTGGTTAACAGCCCTAAGTGCGTTCTCATACTGATTTTGCTGGAAGAAATTCTCCGCTGTTGCAAACGAAATCGAGTCTTGCTCCGTCACACTTGTCGCGATGCCTTTCCCTTCGGTATATCTGTAGAACTCAGAGGTTCTATTCTGCTCCATGTAGATATTTCTCATGATGTTGAGCGCCTCACGCGATTCCTCGGTGTTCGGGTAGTTGTCAACAACTTGTTTAAGAGCTGTCAGAGCGTTATCGTATTGATTATTATTGTAATACAACATTCCAATCTTCATCTGACCCTGACGTGCATACACCGACCTCGGGCGTTCCTTCACCAGCTGACTGAATTTAGCTATAGCCGAACGCTCATCACCGGTTCCAAGATGTGCCATACCTGCCTCATACAAAGCCCTGTCGTAGAACGAAGATGTTTTGTAACTGCTTGTCAAAGTGTTCATACTCTGCATTTTAGCATTCATATCGCCAAGCGCACCATATCCCATGCCTTTCTGGAACAAAGCGTAGTCGGCATTCTTTTTGTCAAGCTTCATGGCATTGTTATAAGCCACAATCGCCTTCTGATAGTTGCGCTCCATAAAATAGCAGTCGCCGATGCGCATCCAGGCATCCGACTCAAAGTCTTTGTCGCCCTTCGCCATGTTGAAGAAATAGTTGAAATTCTTAATGGCTGCTGGGAAATTGCCTTTATAATATGAGATATAGCCAAGGTTATAATATGCCAACGGCAGGCATTCCGACTGTCCGCTGCCGCTCGCCTTCAGGAAAGCTGAGTAATAATTCTCGGCATTTGTGTTCTCTTTTTTCTGAAGATAGCTGTCGGCGAGCCAATACAAAGCCTCAGCCCTCATCTTAGCGTCAGCATGTTTGTTGTTGACGGTTTTGTTGAGATAAGTCACGGCATTGTCATAATCCATAGCATTATAGTTTTCAATGCCGATGCTGTACGTCAGCTGGGCGTAAATCTTCTGCATCTCGGCGTTCATGTCAGGATATTTTTCCAAAGCTTTGATAGCTTTTTTATAATCCTTATTTTTGAGATACAGATGGATTATCATGTTCTGAGCCTCTTCTTTTCTTGGCGAATAAGGGTTTTTCTCGATGAAATCCTCGAGCTGTGTCACTGCCTCGTTGAATGGGTCAACACCGCTGATGAAACTCAGTTTCGCGTAGTTGAACAGCGCATCCTCGCTCATCTCATGGTCGAAATCGTCCTTATATGCAGTAAGATAAGCGCTTCTCGCAAATTTCTCCTGCTGAGTCTTCATATAACACTGCGCCAGATAATATGATGCATATTGTGCAAGCGCGTCGTTGTTAATCTTCTTAGTGACGTTCTGGAAATTGGTGATGGCACCCTCAAAATCGTCGCCTTTCATCTTGCAGAAGCCCATGCGGAACTCCACCTCGCGAGGGAATGACTTACGTGTGGCACCACGTGCAATGTTGTAGTAATTCAAAGCCTTCTCGTAATCCTGCTGCTGATACCACGACTCCGCAATTATCAGTGCCAGTTCCACTTTTCGTTGACCTTGAGCGTTGTCAAGCACATTGTCGGCATCTGTAGTGACCGAGGTGTAATTGCCATCGACAAAGTCGATTTGCATCATATAAAGCGGGATGACATCCTTATATTTTTGCGAGTTTTCAATCTTTTGGAAATGGAATCTCGCCTCGTCATATTTCTTCTTAACATATTGAATATGAGCGTAATAGTAACGCGCGTCGTCTTTGT
Source organism: uncultured Bacteroidales bacterium (assembly GCA_905234275.1). Taxonomy (GTDB): domain Bacteria; phylum Bacteroidota; class Bacteroidia; order Bacteroidales; family F082; genus Limimorpha. The sequence goes on from CAJOHD010000010.1 coordinate 37,666, forward strand.
AAGGGCTGTTCATGAATGCAGCTTTGTAAAACAGAGGCTCTGCCTTGTCAATATCGTTAGTCTGATAGTATGCCAGGCCTTTCTTGAAATAGAACTCGGCCTTTTCATCTTCTGTAAGGCATTCATCATCAATGCCTTCGTATATCTTTATCGCGTCACGGTATTTCTTGTTTTTGAAAAGCATATTAGCGTACATGAAGTCGGCTTTTGTGGCGAAGGTGCTTGTCGGGTTTTCCTTTGAGAAAAGCATGAGCTGCTGTTCGCCGGCGCCCATATATGAAGAGCATGCCGCCTCGTAGAACTTGGCTTCCACGGTCTTTTGTTGGTTCTGTCCTTCAGTCAGCTCGAGATATTTGTGAAAAAGTTCCGCTGCTGATGCGAAGTTCTGGTTGTCGAACAGCGTCTTAGCCTCTTGGAACACCGATTCCGGCTCATATTCCTCAGTTCTCTTCTGCGCTGATACTGAGGCGGTTACGGCAAATATCAATATAATTAAAGCAAATATTTTTCCGTCTTTCAACATAAAGAATAATTTTTTGCGAATTTACGAAAATAAAACGAGATTTTGTCATTTTTATTATAAAAATTTTGCCTCTGGATTCCGAAAAATCCAAAGGCAAAAGAAAGGCATAAGCGGGATTCTGTATCCATAAAATGGATGATTGTCATTTCTCTAATCCTGACGTCGCCATCAGGCTTTAGCAACCTACCCTCCCGGCTCGGACGAGCAGCCCTCAATCGCCGGTATATTTGGTCTTGCAGCCCATAAGGTTTACCTCCGCCGCGCGTCACCGCGCGGCGGCGTGAGCTCTTACCTCACGTTTTCACCCTTACCCTTCGACAAGCTCAGGGCGGTAATTTTCTGTGGCACTTGCTGTCGTCGTCTCCGACGCCTTCCCGTTAGGAAGTATGGTGCTCTGCGCTGTCCCGACTTTCCTCACGCTGACTTACGCCAGCCCGCGACAATCGCCTTTCAAGCTGCAAAATTACAAAATTTTTTAGTTGATAGTTTAAAGTTTAGAGTTTAAAGTAGTTTTTTAGTTAAAAGTTTTAGTTTAAAAGTATTAAAAAAGGAAGCCGTAGCTTTCCATAAACTAAAAAACTTTCAACTTTACACTGTCAACTACTCTAAACTTTACACTCTAAACTCTACACTTTAAAAGTCTCTCCCGGTTCCGGAATCACTATATCCTTAAACCCGTTGTTTTTCTTGAGATACGCAGCATATTTCTCCTGCACATTCTTCTCTCCATGCACGATAAACACCTTCTTCAACTTATCAGGATTCTGGCATTTCAGATATTCCGCCATCTCGCTGTAGTCGCCGTGACCACTGAATGCGTCTATATCGTAAACCTCAGCATTTACATGATGAGGCATGCCAAAGATAGAGATGTCCTTCTCCCCTGCCACGATGCGGGCTCCAAGTGTAGTCGGCGCACAGTATCCCACCGAAAGCACCGAGTTCTTCGGGTTGTCGATGTTGTTCGCCAAATGATGCTTCACTCGTCCAGCCTCCATCATGCCCGATGCCGAGATGATGATGCACGGCTCCTTGGTCTCGTTCAACGCTTTGCTTCTTTCTACACTGGTGATGTAATGCAGACTGTTGAATCCAAACGGGTCGTCGTCGGTTTCCAACACCTTAGCCACATCTTTGTTGAACTGTTCGAGGTGCAATCTGAAGATCAGTGTAGCATTGGTAGCCAGCGGACTATCGACATAAACCGGGATCTTCGGTAACTTACCCTCATTATAGAAGTTGTTCAGAATATACACTATCTCCTGCGTTCTTCCAATGGCAAACGAAGGTATAATCAACTTGCCTTTCTTCTCGACGCAGGTGTGCTTGATAATCTCCAAAAGCTTATCTTCTGCTCCTTCTTTCTTCTCGTGAAGCCTATCGCCGTAGGTACTCTCCGTGATAAGATAATTGCATTGCGGGAACGCGTTCGGAGCCTTGAGCAGATAGCTGTTGTAACGTCCGATATCGCCCGTGTATCCTATCTGTGTGATATGTCCGTTTTCGTCAATTCTGATGGTGGCACAGGCACTGCCGAGCATATGACCGGTGTTGTAAAACTTTACGCTGATGTTGTTGTCGATGTAAAAACGACGGTTCACATCAGTGGTGATGAACAGCTCCATACACGCACGAGCGTCTTTCTCCGTGTAAATCGGCTCCACACGTTTCAAGCCTTGACGCGAACGTTTTTTGTTAAACCAATGGGTATCATTCTCTTGTATGAAACCGCTATCTGGAAGCATTATAGAGCACAGCTCGCGAGTCGCCGGAGTGCATATCACCGAACCACGGAATCCTTTCTTATAGAAATAAGGTATCAGTCCCGAATGGTCGATATGCGCATGAGTCAAAATGATACAGTCAATTTCCGATGGCTCAACCATAGTGTTGCGGTTCATGGCATCGGTCTCCAAGCCTTTACCCTGAAACATTCCGCAATCCAACAGAATTTTCTTGCCTTTTTCGGTGACTATCAAATGCTTACTGCCTGTCACCTCACGCGCTGCGCCTATAAACTTGATTTTCATTATCTTAAAACATTGATTCTCTTTAACACATTGCCGTTTTCAGTCATGATATTTATGAGATACATTCCATTTTCAAACGTGCTCATATCAATCATAACCTCATCAGCATCAACATTTTGTGTCATCACAACCTGACCCATCATATTGACAACCGACACCTGTTGCATTGCCTCGGCTTTGATATTAACCATTCCTGAAGTCGGATTCGGGTATACCATGACATTATTGGTTAAATCTTCGTTAACTTCAGTATAGTCAATAACTTCCACTTCAATCTGGACATAGTCCGACTCGCAGTCATTCTGATAGAAAGCTTTGATTCTGTAGAAATACAGACCTGCTTCATCCACTGCGTCATCACATTCATAATGATTTATCGACGGAGTGTTGACAATTCGCTTAACTAACTTATAGTCAAGGTCATTATCGCTTCTATACACCTCAAATCTGTCGAGATCGTATTCATAATTGACTTTATCCCATGCCAGATGTGCACCAAACTCGCCTCCTTCATAATAGTTGCGACCCATAAAATGAGATGGTGTTGGGCAAGTCACAGGCTGCGGCTCGTTAACCGTCACCATCACGTCAGCCGAAGCGGTGCTTGTGCCGTCATCCACCGTGACCATATAAACTATAATGCCAGTTTCCGTCGGAGTGGCTGTAGTTGTCGAAGCTGTCGGATCTGCCACCGTCTCGCTTGGAGTCCACTCGTAGGTGTAGTTTCCTGTTCCTCCTGAAGCATTTGCTGTCAGTGTCACCGACTCGCCAATCTCAATAGTCTCCGGCTCTGCAAAAGCGATAACCAGCAACGGGGTCATGCCTCCGTCGGTGATTTCTATTGCCTTGGTGTATGTTTTCTTGTTGTATCCGAACACTGACAAAGTGGCCGTACCTGTTGTGTTTGGTGCTTCAAATGATATCTCAGCGCTACCATTGACGATCTCAGCCGAGCCAAGGATTTCACCATTGAACGTCAAAGTTGCCAAAGCGCCGTCGCCATTCGTAGCATTAACCACAAATGTTGTCTGTGTACGTGCCATGCTGTTGTCACACGAAACGCCCATATTTGCAGGGACAGCATTTCTCAGCGTCAATGTCGGGTCGCCAAACAAAATCCAGTTATTGTATGTTCCTTTGTTTGCATTCTGATTAGCTCCCAAATCCAAAACTCTCATGTTTCCATCGATTGAGACACCACCCATTGTGCGCTTGATGTTGTTACTTTTTGATTCCACAAGGATATCAATCATCTCGTCCTGACCGTACATCGGCGGCTGCCATGGCTGTGAGATATAAGAAAACATTCCACCGATAGCACCTGTCGGGTTACCTGTGCTGTTGTTAGTGGCACGCATCCAAGCCTCAGCAAAACATGGTCCGCTATGGTCATATTTTCCATTAAGGCAAGCAACTGAAATGATATATGGCAACTTGTAATCGTTAGTCAATGCATTGACATGTGAGTTGCTGTAGCTGAACACACCCCACAAAGTGATGTTTCCATGATTACAATAGTTGATAATGCTAACACCTTCATTGATATGCTGACTGACTGTTGTAGCATTTGCTGTAACACCTGTAACGCCCTGATAATCACGATGCACTTCGGTATAATTGTAATCTAACAAATCATCTCTGATAAGATCGATGTGCTGATAATCTGCCTCACCATAATGACCGCCGCCAGCACCTTCATTTTTGCTGACACCCTCTCCTACTGTAAGCCAGGTTGCTGTCTCATCCAAATCACGTTCGTAATTCAACACCTTGTTGACATGATTTGTCACCTGATCAACAGTCTCGCAGCAGAAACGACCCACAATCACCTCGTTGTAATAGTCGTTGCCAGCCAGCTGACCGTATTGCAAATCGCCATAGCCAGAATAATTCTGATTACCAGAGCCTGCCGAGATATAAACTCCAGGAATCTGCGCCACATCACCAACAAGCAAAATATCAGTTAAATTTGGATGTGAGGCATAATATGTAGCTAAATATGATTGAATTGCAGATGCTGTATTACCTGTCACACTTGTTCCGACCATGGTTGTCGGACGACCGATCTGCTTCTTCCAAGCCACAAAAGGTTCCATAGCCGTCATGAAAGCGTCATGGCAGATGATGAGCAGCTCACCGTTTTCCCCAATAGCGGTGTATCTATTCATCGACTCTGCGTAATTGATGTAACGGCTTTCGTAAATCTTGTTGAACTCAGGGTCAATACTGATTGATTTTGAACGATTTTCAACAATATTTCTATTATCGACACCGACTTTCACCATCTTCAAGGTGAAATGTGTATAAACTCTGAGTGTCTTAGTCACAGCATTATATAAATAAGGTGTGACGATCATATTCTGTCCTCTCACATCACGATGGATATAAGGTTCATCGAGCTTGGCGATCTCGTTCGGGAAGAATGCATCTTGCTGATACATAGCGCCATACGTATATGGCACATCATCAGGGTCGATGCTTCTTGGGAAGTCGCCCTTTGAAGGTGCCACCACGATGTTTTCATAGTCGACATATTGGGTATCGACAACCTCCACGCTCATCAAGGCATCGTCACCGATGATTGCCGGGATCACGAAGCTCGGCACATTAGGCTCACCTGCCTGTGCCAATTGCATCATCTTGTTGTTTGTGATAACAAAAGCGTCACCTTGCGGTGTCACGACGGCATTCTTAACGTAACCGTCAACATTGATTTCAACTTTGATTTCATTTTCTGATGATGAAACCAGACGCTGATTCCATCCTTGTGCCATTGCAAATTGCAGGCAGATAAGGGTAATTGCTAATAAGAATAGTTTTCTCATGGTTATATGTATAATATTTTTTGCAAATATAAACAAAAAAAGGACGCCGACAACCGACGCCCTTTACTTTTTTTCAAAAATGTCGTTTACTTGATGACGACTTTCTCAATCTGTGCGTTGCCATTGGCGATAACTTTCAAGAAGTAAACACCATTGTTCAAATCGCTCACGTTGAGTTCTGCATTGCCGTTAGCAACGCCGCTCATCACCATCTGACCGACACTGTTGATCAGCTGATACTCAAATGCTGCGTTAGCTTTGACGTTCAACACGCTTTCTGCTGGGTTAGGATAAACTCCGAACACGACTTCGTTCTCTTCAACACCTGTGAAATCGACTGTAACGAATTCTGAAACAGGAGCTGACATTGAACCAGCTGCGTTGACAGCATACACTGAATATTTGTATGTGCCGCTCTCATTGACAACATCGTTGAATGCTGTCTCTGTAACAGTACCGATATTCTCACCGTTACGTTTCACAACGTATGATGTAGCATCAGCTGATGCTGTCCATGTCAATGCCACATCGTGTCCGTCAACTGATGCCACGAGGTCTGTAGCTGGATCGATGAATGTGAGGACATTTGTTGGTGGGAACAAGATATCGTCAATCCATGCGCAGTCTGAACCACTGTTCACTGAGCTGTCTTTGTGATACTCCCACTTGAATGTGTGCTGACCCACTGTCACAGGCTGTGAGAACTGTGTCCAGTCAACTGTACCTGACCATTCACCTTTCTGTTGGTTGTCCATGTAGAAACGAAGTTTATCATAGTTTTGCTCTGATGAAACTTTATACATGAATGTCAAGTTACCAGCTGCCACGACATTGACTGTCAATGTAGCACTATAATCTGAGTTAGACTGACCTTCGTTCATTGATTTTGCGCACTTTGTACCCTTGACACCGCCGCTGACGATTGTCCATGAGTTTGTCTGGCTGAATGTCCAATCATTGCTGAATGTACCTGACTCAAAGTCTTCCATGATAGCGCCATAGCTCAACACGAAGATGTCTGAAATATCGAAGAGACCTGTTGTGAAGTCGTAAGCAACCTCAAAAGTTGTACCTGGCTCAACGCTTGAATCAACAGTGTAATTCACTGACAATGGAAGTGATTGACCTGCCTCAACAACATCTTCAGCAACCAAAACTTCTGGATCAAACACGAGTTCTGGTGAGCAGCTTGTCATAGTCAATTGTCCGCCGACGAATGGTGCTGAACCGGTATTCTTGAATGAGAATGCCACTGCATTGTCTTCTACATTCATAGCCTCCAAAACAACAACCGGAGCGTGGAGGTTCACCATAATCTTGCCAGTCCAAGTATCTGAACCGCTAGTCATTGTGACGTCAATCTGAGCCATTGCTCCATCAGGAACGTTTTCTGCGACTGCAAACTGGAAGCCTTCAACTGTTGCTGTTGCGCCAGCTGCGAGTGATGCGACTGTACCTGTTGCTGAAGTGATTGTGAGATAATCGCTCTCTGTTGAAAGTGCGACAGCAACATTGCTTGTTGTCTCAACACCAACGTTCTTCACCTCAACACTCATGTCGATTGTCTCGCCATAGTTAGCTGGAGCGCTCATTTGATAATCATTAACAGTGACGTAGGCGCCTTCTGCAGGAACAACCTCGATTGTGCCAATGTATGTCTCCTTGTTAAATCCAACGATAACGAGGTCTGCATCGCCGACATTTGACAAAGCTGGGAACTGCATTGTGCACTGACCATTGACGACTCTTTCTGAAGCAAGAATCTCACCGTTCAATGATAATGTTGCAATTGCGTAATCAGCGTCAACTGTAAGTTCAAGTTCTGTCATACCGAGCATCAACACTGATGGTGATGCTGTAACGTTCATTGCTGTAGGGATGTCTGTTCTGAACACTGCTGATGGATCACCGAAGAGAAGCCATGTGTTGAATGTCTGATATGAATCGCCTGGAGCCATATCGAGGACGTACATACTTCCGTTCAATGAAGCGCCACCGATTGTGTGGTTGAATGGCTCGTTCTCGTGTCCTGTACGTCTGCACAAGATGTCAACCATCTCATCCTGACCGTACATTGGTGGAATCCAAGGCTGTGAAACGAATGAGAACATACCTGCGACAGCACCTGTAGGAGCGCCGTTGTGGTTAGCGCGGAGCCATGATTCTGCGAAGCATGTGCCGACGTCGAACTTACCATTCAAGCAAGCCACTGACCAAACAACAGGAAGTTTATAATCGTTGGTCAAAGCTGCCACGTTGCTGGTGCTGTAGTTAGCAACACCCCATGAAGTCTCTGAACCGTGGTTGCAGTAGTTGATGATGCTGATACCTTCATTGGTTGTACCGCTGATGGTTGCAACGCTTGCGTCACCGCCTGAACCGCCGTGATGCTCTGTAACTACACCGTATGTGTATTCAAGGAGTTTGGTGCGGATATTGTCGATGTGCTGGTAGTCATCCTCACCGTAGTGACCGCTACCTGCGCCATAGTAGCCGATACCCATACCTCTGTTACCCCATTCAACACCTGCCTGAACGTCACGCTCGTAGTAGATGGTCTTGAGAACCTGTAAGTCAGCGTCAGCAGAACTATTAACTGAGAAACGACCGACTAAAACCTCGAGGTAGTCATCATTACCTTCAAGCTTGCCGAGATAGTTGTCTGAATAGCATGTACCACCTGAACCTGAACCGTAGTTCTTAGGTGTGATATCATTGTATTCACCAACGAGAAGGACGAACTCAAGGTTATGTGAAGCATCGTTGTAGAAGTTCTGGACATAAGTCTTGATGCTTTCGATGTTGTTACCACCGGCTGTTGACACGCTCACCAATGTGGTTGGACGGCCAGACTTGTTCTTCCATTCAACCAATGGCTGCAAATTGCTCATGTACTGATCCGCGCAGATGATAAGCAACTCGCCATAGTCTTCATCGAAAGTGTATGTCTTGCTTGTCTCATTGAAGTTGATGAAACGCTGACCATACATAGCTTTCTGTTCCGGATCAACCTTGATGTTGTTGCTTCTGCGGGCCATCTTCTGGTTCACTCCATTATCGCTAACCTTTGTCATAGCGATTGTCATGCTTGTGTAAACACGCAATGTCTTTGTTGCAGGGTTGTAAGCAAATGGACGAACCACGATGTTCTGACCACGGAAGTCTCTGATGATGTAAGGAGCATCGAGAGTGGTCTGCACTGCTGGCCAGAATGCATTCTGTGAATACATCTCACCGTAGGTGTAAGGAACATCGTCAGGATTGATCTGACGGCTGATGTTACCCTTTGAAGGAGCAATCTCAATGTTCTCATAATCAACGAATGTTGAGTTTACAACTGTCACATTCATCTCTGCCATATCGCCAATCATAACAGGGATGACAGCGTATGGAAGCTGTGGAGCACCTGCTTCAAGCTCAAAGGCCATACCGTCAACTGAAACGACAGCCTGCTTGCCGTTAGGTGTTGTAACGTTTGTTGTGTAGAAACCGTCAAGATTTACATTGATGACAGTCTCATTCTCTGTTGAAGAGACCAAAGTCTTCTTCATCTTTGTTGGGGAATCACTTGTGATCCCGTTCCATTCCTGTGCAAATCCGATAAACGAGAACAACAGGAACAAAGCTGTTAGTACTAATGATTTTCTCATAATTTATAAAATGGTTTGATAAATAATTTATTTCTTTTAAACCTTTATAATTAATAGCTTGCAAAGATATAAAAAAAAAGGATGCCGTAAACCGACATCCTTAAATATTTTTTTGAAAAAGTTTACTTAACAGTGATCTTTCTTACGATAACATCACCGTCAGCAATGATTCTCAAGAAGTAAACACCATTGAGTTCGCTCACGTTGACAGCTGTTCTGCCGTTGGCGTTGCCGCTCATAACGACCTGACCGAGGCTGTTGACGATCTGATACTCATAGTTGTTTGCATTTGTAACGACATTCAAAACACCAGTTGCAGGGTTTGGATATACAGTAACGTTAAGCTCTGTAGTCTCGATGACGCCTGTGAAGTCAACTGTCACCATCACTGAAACAGGAGCTGACATTGAACCGTTGGCGTTCATTGCATACACTGAATATTTGTATGTGCCACTCTCTGTGAGAACGTCGCTGAAAGATGTCTCAGTTACATTACCGAGATTCTCACCGTCGCGTTTTACAACGTATGAAGCTGCATCAGCTGAAGCAACCCATGTCAAAGCCACATCGTGACCATCAACAGCTGCCTCAAGGTCTGTAGCTGGATCAATGAATGCGATAACGTTGGTTGGAGGGAACACGATGTTGTCGATCTTAGCGCAGTCGTCACCGCTGCTCACTGAGCTGTCTTTGTGGTACTCCCACTTGAATGTGTGCTGACCAGTTGTCACAGGCTGTGTGAACTCTGTCCATGCAACTGAACCTGACCACTCGCCCTTCTGCTGGTTATCCATGTAGAAGCGAAGTTTGTCGTAGTTGCTTTCTGATGACACAGTGTAATTGAATGTAAGATTACCTGCTGCGAGGACGTTCACTGTAAGTGTTGCTGAATAGTCTGTGCTGTGGAGACCTTCGTTCATTGACTTAGCGCATTTGCCTCTTCCGCCATCAACGATTGTCCAAGCATTTGGCTGGCTGAATGTCCAATCTGGACCAAACACACCTGATTCAAAGTCTTCCTGGATTGAACCGTATGTCAAGACAAAGATGTCTTCGAGGTTAAATTCACCTGTTGTGAATTCGTAAGCGACCTCAAATGTTGTACCAAGTTCAACTGACTCGTCAACTGAGTAGTTCACTAAAATCTCGATTGATTCACCACCTTCGACGACTTCGGTTAGTGTAACCACATCAGGATCAAACACGAGGTCTGGTGAGCAGCTTGTGAGAGCCAAAATACCACCATAGAATGGGGCTGTACCTGTATTTGCGAATGTGAATGCAACTTCTGTCTCGCTTGCAACGACGCTTTCAAATTCAACGACTGGAGCGTGGAGTGTGATGTTGATATTGGTCTCCCATGTGTCTGTTCCGTCTGTCACTGAAAGTGCGAACTGTGCCTTGGTCTTGTCAGGAACGTTAGCTGCAACTTCAAACTGGTAACCACCAATTGTAGCGGTTGCCTCTGGATTCAAAGCTGCTGTATTGCCTGTACCATTGAGAATCTCAACATATTCGTTCTCTGTTGTGAGTGTTGCTGTAAGAGCACCTGATGCCAGTGTACCAACGTTCTTCAAAGTGATGAGCATAGTAACTGTCTCGCCATAGTTAGCTTGACCACCGCTCAATTCGTATGAGTCAAGAGCTACGTATGCGCCTGTCATTGCTGCACATGGAACTTCAGCAACATAAGGCTGACGCTGTGGATGTGTCACAACGATCTTAGCGTTACCGCCTGATGTGATAGGAGTGATCTGGATGTCGGCTGTACCTTCTTCACCGATTTCGCCAGCGCCATAGAGGACACCGTCTTTTGAAATACCAACGTATGAACCTGGATCAGCTGAAACTGTGTAGAAGTCCATTCCGATAGGAAGTGTTGGCATGTGTGAAACTGTGTTCTCGATAGGATTTGTGTGGAATGGGCAGATAGTACCATCACCGAGGACGTGGTATGACTCCCAGTAGTACTGGTCGCTCACACTACCCTGATAACCGTTAGCGTGACCGTAAGCAACTGCGACGTTACCAACGAATGGGATAGCTGAAACGCTGTTGAAGTCATCGCGGAATGTTGCGTCATAAACACCCATAGTTGTCGACTCGATTGGAGGCATCTGGTTCATGACGTTTGTGCAGCCTACTCCAAAGTAGTAGTCCTCATACCAGTATGAACTTGGGCATGAGCCGATGTATGCGTAAGCACCTTTGTTAGGAGCTGTAATCATAGCTTCACCCAAGCACTTGGTTGAATAGCCCCAGTTAGCAGCCAAGCAGCAGTTACCCATTGCGAGGAAGTACTTGTCTGTGTTTGTCAATGAGTTAGCGTTGCTCACTGAGAATGATGGGTCTGACCAGCTTGTCTCACCACCGTGAGCGGTGTAGTTCACGAAGTTGACACCTGTGTTCAAGCTTGCGTATGGGTTGTTGTATGGAGTCTGTAAGAACTCGTAAACATTAGCAAAACCATGAGTTGCATTGTAGTAGTAGTTTGTTGCATACTGAATGGTTGGCTTACCGATTCTTGGGTTCCATGTGCCATCCCAACCTGCAATGAGAAGAACATTGTCAAGATATGACGGATCTGGCATTGTGTACTGTTCATACATCATACCTTTGTCACGAGCTGCCTCAAATTCTGCAACTGTTTCGCAGGTGAAACGGCTGTGGAACATATCTCCGAAATAGTCGTTTGCACCACCTGCCACTGCATAGTAATAAAGGTCGGTAACCTTCTGAGATGCAGCACCTGTCTGTGAAGCTGGAACTTGGCCTGTGTCACCAATGATGATGACGAATGTAGGAGCCTGACCTGCTGCAACACCTTCATTGTATTTGTTGGTGATGAAAGTCTTGATAGCTGATGCTGATGTTCCGATTTCGTCTGTGTAGTTGACATCCATGTAGAAACCTTTTTCAGTCTTCCATGTGATCCATGGTTCCATAGCTGTTTCGAACATACGGTTAGCAACAACCAAAACCTTTACTGGCACTGCCCAGAGGTCAGGGTGCTCATCGTAGATGTCGCGGATAGCTCTTTCGTTGAACAATGTAGCGTAAACTGTTCTGAAATAAGGGCTGTAAGTGTTGACCAAAGTCTGCTCTGTGAGCTCGAGGTCAGCATTTTCAAATGTCACTTCGACTTCGATGTCGTTGTAAACACGGATTGTGTTTGCTGAAGCATCGTATCTCACTGCGTTGAGCTGCAAAGCGCCAACCTGGATACCACGCATCTGTCCCATAACTGTGACCATAGCGAGTGGGAGTTCCTCGTTGAAACCTTTAGCTGCATAAGCTGCCTCGTTGTAAACGAATTTAGGATCTTTCTCGCTCTTGCTAACTGAAGCCTGGTGAGGATAGATTCTCTCGATACCATAGTCAGCGAGATTGTACTCATTAACTGTGTAATTCTTAACTGTCACAACAGGATTTGCTCCAAATGGAACAGCGATAAGTTCACGATTGACCGGAACTTCAGGCTCTCCGATGTTACCACCGAAAACTGAGTTGTCCATGCTGATGATTGAAAAATCACCTTTTTCTGTAGAAACGAGCTCGCTCTCAATGCTGTTGAATGAGAATGTAGCAGTAAAACCGCTCATTGTCACGTTCTGTGCACCCTGAGCTCTTGTTCCCTTAGGTGCAAGGTCAATACGACCCTGAGCAAAAGCCTGGAAGCCAAACATAATGACCACCAATGCCATTGCTAACTTTCTGAGTTGATTTTTTTTCATTTTTTTGATTAAATTAAGTTAATATTAAAATGTTAATTCCTTGTCCAAGACAAAATCTTCCTTATTACAAGCTACAAAAATACATATTTTTTTGAAACCTGCTTTCGTTTTTTCAAAATATTTTTTCAAAAATCGCTAATTTCCCAGTATTTTATCGTATTCTTTTTTAGAATTAATAATCTCGATCGCCTTATCAATCATCTTGTCTTCTTTCGCCACAACTTGATAAAATTTGTCGATATCCCATACGTTTTGCGCAATAATAGCCTTGATTCTCAATTGTATCCATTCTGTCGAACGCTCAAACTGCTCATCATTCCACTTCACGCCTTTCTGATCTGCCACCTTCTTGAAATCATCCATCATCGCATCATCAACCTTGAATTTTTTGTTGAATTTTTCAAAATCAGGATAATTTTTCTTAATGGTCTCCCTGTTTTTCAAAACATAATCGACGCAGTAGGTGTTAAACACCGTTTTTCTTATCAAATCAGTGAGAAGCTTGGTCGAATAAGTGGTGTCAGCCGGCATAAAAATATCTGGCATGATACCGCCGCCGCCATAGACTGTCCTGCCGCTGGTCAGCGTGTAATACTTAAGAGAATCAGGGAATTGGATGCTGTCGGCATGGTAATATTCGCCATGCTCCAAGCGTTTTGTCATCTCCTTGAAATACTCTTCAGAACCTTTTTCATACGAACGCTGGATGCAACGTCCCGTTGGGGTGTGATAACGTGCTGTGGTGAGACGAATCTGCGCACCGTCAGGAAGGTTGAAAGGCCTTTGTACCAAGCCTTTTCCGAATGAACGGCGACCGATCAAAACTCCCCTGTCCCAATCCTGAATGGCACCCGACACAATCTCACTCGCTGAGGCACTGCCCTCATCAATGAGAACCACCAGCCTGCCTTCACAAAAATCACCGTTTTTGTCGGTCATGAAGACTTGCTTCGGAGCTCTCAAACCTTCAGTAAACACTACCATTTTATCCTTTCCAAGAAACTCGTTGCCGAGTCCAAAAGCCGTCTGCAGATACCCGCCGCTGTTGCCTCTCAAATCGAAGATAAGCGACTGCATCCCCTGATTTTTCAGGTCTTTGAGGGCTTTCTCAAACTCCTCCACCGACTGTTGTGAGAACTTATCAAGTTTGATGTATCCTATTTTCTTGTCAACCATGAAATAGGTGTTGATGCTGTTCAACGGAATCTTATCTCTAACAATCTCAAAATCAATAAGTTCCGGGTCATCACCACGCTTGATGCCGAGCAACACCTTCGTGCCTTTCTCGCCACGCAGATGCTTGGTGACATATTCGTTGTTCACCTTCTTTCCAAACGCGTCTTCGCCGTCGATTTTGACGATTCTGTCGCCTGCCATGATGCCGACTTTTTCCGACGGACCGCCAGGAACAGCTGAAACGACAAGTATCGTGTCACGCAGAATCTGGAACGTCACGCCTATGCCTTCGAAACTGCCCACGAGCTCTTCGTTGGCTTTCTGCACGTCCTTAGCAGCGATGTATGCGCTGTGAGGGTCGAGGCTTTTCAGCATCGCTATTATGGCCTCCTCAGTCAGCTTGGGCATATCAGTGCTGTCAACGTAAAAATTGTCAATGATATACATCGTTGTGGCAAGCTTTTGCGTGGTCTCCGATGGCTTTGCCTTTTGATTTTGCGCCAAGCATAACTGGCTGATTATTAATAATATTACAAATAAAATCTTTTTCATATTTAGTCTGAGATTTCTCCACTCCCTTCTGTCGGTCGAAATGACGGAAGTTAGCTTCTAACTATTTCAAAAGTGTTGTCGTCATTGATTTTGATTATCGTCGATGCCTTCGGTTTCACGATCACGTCATGATACAGGCTGACGACGTAATCCGCGGCGTTTTTCATTTTCTCGGAAATATCAATAAAATTTGCCGGTGACGGCTCGCCACTCAGGTTTGCGGAAGTCGATGTTATCGGGTGCCCGAGGCGTCTGATAACCTCCTTGCAGAACTCGTTGGTTGTCACGCGGACGCACACACTGTTGTCGGCCGAAAGATTTTTTGCCAATCCTTTCGACTCTTTATAAATGATACTCAATGGATTATGCGCCGCTTTTATCAAATCTTCCGCTATCGGTGAAGGATTTTTGACGTAATCCTTCAGGCGTTCCACGGAATCAACCAAGATGATCAGGCCCTTGCCTGCGGGACGGTTTTTTATCTTGAAAATCTTGTCAATAGCCTTCGAATTGGTGGCATCGCAGCCGATTCCCCAGATGGTGTCGGTCGGATAAATGAAAACTTTGCCTTCCGAAAGCAGCTTCACACATAATTCGACTTCTTCTTCAAAAGTATTCATAATCTATCTGTAAGTTGTTTAATATCAATAAAATAAGCGCAATTAAAATGACCTTTCGGACATTGTTTGTAGCCATGTAACCCACATGGACGGCACTCCAGATTGTTGTTTTCCTCAACAACTACTGAGTCTTCCGAAAGCGGTCCGAAACCGAAGTCTGCCACTGTCGAACAGAATATCGCCGTTGTAGGGGCGTTTTGCGAGCTGGCGAGGTGCATTGGCGACGAATCGCACACATAATTCATTGCCGCATCACGCATCAAAGCCGCTGATTCCAAGAGATTTAGCTGTCCCGCCAGACTCTCGATGCGTTTTCCTGGCACATTGGCAATGATACGGTCACAAATTGCGATATCATCTTTACCGCCAAGGAGATAGACCTTCAAATCGTCAGGGACGAGCTTCAAAAACTCAACCCAACGGTCTTCAGGAAACTGTTTTGTAAACCACAGCGAACATGGCGCTACACAGATGTATCTCTCTGATTTATAATGTTTTACCTTGTCAAAAATCTCATCACTCGGATACAATGCAGGTCGCATCGGCTCATCATCGGTGATATGCGCGATGAGCTTCTGGTTACGGTCAACTTCATGCACGCCTTTCACCCCTATCTGGTGTTTGATCTTATGCGTGAAGAAGCAGCTGAACGGGTTCTTGTTGAAGCCCGCCGTCTCTTTCGCCTTGCCGAAAACGGTCACAAATCCTGTAGCTGCATATCGTTGCACATTGACTATCAAGTCGTAACGCTGCTGGCGCACTTCTTTTAAAATCGAGAAAAGATTCCTGTATTTGTGATTTTTCTTGTCCCACGAATACACCTTATTTAAGTACTGATGATTTTTAAAAAGACTCTCATAGCCTTTTTTTATCATCATATCTATCTGACTATCAGGATAATACGAATGAAGTTTCTCCGCAACAGCTGTCGCGAGAATAACATCGCCAATCGATGCCGTTTGTATCACAAGGAACTTTTTCATGACTTCAAAACAAACTACAAAGTTACTGTTTTTTTTTGTATTTTTGCAAAAATTTTTCGCAAATATTATGTGGCTGATTTTATTAGCGTTAGCAATTGGTTTGGTTTACGCCTCCCTGCTGTATCTTTTTTCGAAAAAATATAGCAGAGCGCTGACCGTGCTGTTGTTCTCGTTGAGGACAATCGTGGTGGCAACCGTGGTGATGCTTTTCATCAACCCGTATATCAAGCAGAAAACATATAAAATTGAGAAACCTATCATCGTTTTCGCTCAAGATAAGTCAGAATCGATGGTCGAATATCCGCAAAGCGTTGATTCTGTGGCACATGCGCTTGAAAAAAGATACGATGTGAATTATTATGATTTTGGCGATCAATACACAAATATTAGCAACGCCTTAACCACCATTTCACGTCAGTATTATAAAAAGAATGTCGGCGCAGTCATTTTGATATCCGATGGCATTGTAAATCAAGGAGTTAATCCTGAACTTAGCATCGAAAATTATCCTTTCCCGATATATTCCGTCACATTGGGCGACACCGTTTCTTATCCAAGCATGACAATAACCGAGGTGAAATACAACAAAACTGTGCAGGCTAATATGCTGTTTCCGCTTCGTATCACTGCTAACGCCTTTAATTTCAAGGGAGAAGAGATGAACGTCATTGTAAAAATGGACGGCAACGAGGTTGAAAATGTCATTGTGCCTGTGAGCTCGAACCGATTCTCTAAAACCCTTGATTTCAATATTGAATCCGGTAATGAGGGCGTTAAAAATATCGAAATATTTTTAACGCCGGTAGAGACGCACGGCCGTGCGTCTCAACAATCAACATCGTCACGTCGCATATTCATAACAGTAACCGACAAAAAATATCGTGTCTTGTGCATTGCAAAGGCACCGCATCCCGACATCGCCGCGATAAAATCGGCATTGGACGACCATTTTGCATTTGATGTGAAATATGGCGGAAACATTGATGGTATTGATAATTACGATTTGTTGATTTTGCATCAATACGGTGATGAGACGTTTCAGGAAACGTCTCTACAGATACCGACATTGGAGATTGTTGGCACAAACACCGATTTCGATGCCTTCAACGAATCGCAAAAAATCGTTTCCATCAATCGCGGTGCGGCAAACACCAACCTCGATGTGAGAGGCAGGTTTAACAATGCTTTCGGGTTGTTTACAATATCTTCCGACATCAAAAATGAATTAAAATCGTATCCTCCGCTGGCTTTACCGCACTGCGAGATCGCTTTTAACGGCCATCACGACGATGCTTTAATGATGAACGTGATGGATATCGAGACCCCGAATCCTCTCCTCGCCTTTTCAACTGATTCTGATGGCAACAAACACGCATTCCTCTTCGGAACAGGCTGCTGGCGCTGGAGACTTTACGAATATTTCCATCACAAAAACAACGACGGATTCGACGAAATCTTCAGCAAAACCGTGAAATATCTTCTCACTGAGAAGGATAAGGAATTGACCATCATTCACAAAGACAATTATCTGAACACCGAAAACATCAGCATTTCTGCGGAATTACGCAACCCAAGCAGGGAATTGGTCAATGAACCGGATTTGCACATTACAATTGATTGTAAAGACGTACGGCCGTACGTCTCTACATATGAATATGTGTTTTCAAAAGGTGAAAACAATTATCATCTAAATATTGGAATCCTTCCCGAGGGCATTTACAATTTCCGTGCTCATACTTCTTTCGGAGGTGTGGAATACAACGCCATCGGCACTTTCACGGTTGAATCGCTCGGCGTGGAGGCGCAAGATCTCACAGCCAACATCGAGCGCATGCGCTCATTAGCATCGCAAACAGGCGGAAAACATTATTATATCACTGATATTCAAGATATTATACAAGATTTGGAAAACGACAGCCGTATCACCTCCATCGCCCGGGAAGAGACCCGCTACGATGACCTGATAAACCTTAAATGGCTGTTTTTCAGTATCTTAGCTTTGATTACGATAGAATGGTTATTAAGAAAAATATTTGGGATTTATTAAATTATGAAAGTAGCTAACAACACTTACGTAACGTTGACTTATACGTTGCACAACGACACAAAAGACGGTCCGGTCATCGACCAGGCGACAAAAGAGAAACCATTAGAGGCGATTTTCGGCCACGGGATGTTCCTGCCACGCTTTGAGGAATGTCTGCAAGGTCTCGAGCCGGGCGACAAATACGGTTTCCACCTCACTCCTGCCGAAGGTTACGGCGAGTACAACAAAGACATGGTCTTCACAGTGAAGAAAGACATGTTCCTTGACGAGAACGGCAAGCTCAGCGAGCTCTGCAAAGAGGGTAACACCCTGCAGTTCAATGTAGGCGACGGCATCATGCCAGGTATAATCAAAAAAGTGAGCGTCGAACTCGTTGAAATCGACTTCAACCATGAGTTGGCAGGTGTGCCGCTATATTTCGAAGGCGAGATTCTCGCTGTGCGCGAGCTCAAAGAAGAAGACATGGGCGGTGGCTGCGGTCATTGTGGCGGCAGCTGCGAAAGCTGTGACAGCGGCTGCGAAAGCTGTAAGTAGATGTAATTATATGATATTCATATAGTTTACATATCCATTATCAGATATTGGCATCTCATCTTTTCCCGCATATATTATTTGTGTGGAAACCACTTCTTCACCAAGGAGTTTCTTGAAATAATCAAGGTTTTTATAAAAGTCGGTGTGAATAACTTGCGCCGACTTTATTTCGTATGCTTTAAACCGTTGTGCTTCCTGCTTCACAATATCAACCTCATGCTGTTGATCCCTATAGAAACACAAATTATTATCCTGACCTTTGTTATAAAGAGATTTCAGCATATCGCCCACGACCATGTTTTCAAAAATCTGGCCTCTCAAAGGATGATTCGAAAGCTGTTCTACAGTCTTGATACCAAGAAGATAACAAACCAACCCGGAATCAAAAAAATAAAACTTATTTTTTTTTATCAGCCTTTTACCTATGTTTTTATAAAATGGAGAAATATGGAATGCTATATATGACGCTTCCAACACATTTATCCAAGATTGGACTGTTGGAGCTGACACGCCAATCTCATTCGACAAACCATTGGCATTGAATTCAGTACCGACACGAGCTGCGCATAATACCACAAAACGTCTGAATTCATCCAAATTTTTCAAATTCATAACCTGCATAATGTCTCGTTGCAGATAAGTGTTATAATATTGCCGGTATGCATCCTGCGCAGGAATCTTTTTTGCCAAGACAGCTGGATAAAATCCCCTCAACATAATATCGTCTGTGCTCGTTGACTTATCATCAGGAGTCAGCTCCGAAAACGACAACGGCAACAATGTCAGCAAAGCGGCTCGTCCCGCCATCGACTGTGTGATGTTTTGCATAAGAGAGAAATTGTTGCTGCCAGTAATGACATAGTTCAACTTTGGATTCTCGTCAACCATAACCTGGATTATCGAAAATATTTCAGGCATATTCTGAGCCTCATCAATAATCAGATTGCCTTTTGTCATAAAGAATTCTTTGCGCAATAATGACAATTCGCCCCTAACAATCTCATCTTCAAGATTCACATATCCGTAATCCGGGAATGCCATTTTACATAAAGTTGTTTTGCCAGATTGCCGTGGACCTGTTACTGCAACAACTGGAAAATAACTCTTTATACGCAAAAGTTCATTACACAAATCTCTGTTATACATATACTTAAATTTATTTTTTACATATTTAAAGTCATACTTTAATTTGGGCAAAATTATATAAAATTTCGATACGAAGCATCTTTTTCTAAAAAAAATTTCAATAAAAAAAGCCGAGGCATATGCCTCGGCTTTTGTATTTTTTACACTTCAGATATTAGAATGTGTAGAAGAAACCGATTGTGATAGGTGTTGCGTAGTTGACACCAAAGCCAAATTCGTTTGTCTTCTCTGTAAGTTCTGTACCCATGCCATCAACGTCTTTTGTAACAGTCTTCTCTGTTGCGAAACCGAGTTCAAGAATGTTGAGAGCGCAGTTCATTGAGATATTGTCTGTGAGGTTGTACTGCATACCTGGAACAACACCGATACCGAAGTTAGTTGTCTTAGGACCATCATTTGTTACAGTTGTGCCGCCCTGTTCAGCTTCAATCTTAGGTGTGCTCATCAAATACTCAATTCTTGCATCGCAATAGAATTTGAAGTTGTCAACTTCTGCGAACACATAACGGAAATAAGGAGCAAAACCGATAGTGGTTGTCTTTGTTTTGAATGTAGCAACTGGATCAAAGTCATAATCCTTTTCTGTAACTTTGCCCAGACCGAACATAAGGTCGAGACCGACACCCATGTTGTCATTGAACATGAAACCAACTGATGGGGCAAATGTGAATGTGAAAGCTTTAGGAGCATCCTGTTCAACTGTTGTTCCTGAGTTTACAGCTTTAATTTTGCCGTTTTCCATTGCCATTCCGAGGCCACCACCTACAAAGAATTGTGCGTTAGCGAACATAGCTGCTGCTACGAATGCGATTGTAATGAATAATTTCTTCATTTTTAAATAATTTTAATTACGCCTACTCTATATGAGATTTTCGGCATCCTCTCTTATTTTGTTTATTTGTTTTTCCTCCTTTAAAGTAGTAAATCACCGCAAAGATACACATAATATCTATTGCGGTGACATTTTTTTTTCAACATTAAAAATAGTTATCAACAATAGATATTGCCGATTCAATTATTTTTTAGAAGTGATAACCTACTCTTACGACAAGCTCGCCAGAATAAATATCGTTTTCGCCTTTAAACTTGTCATCTGCATATGTTGGAATGACATGACTACCTTCTTTTAATTCATATTTGCCACTAATCTTTGCACTTCCAAGTGAATAGTAGTCAAGACCTATGCTCATCCTGTTCCATAGCATCACACCACCGCCAATCTTGAATCCGAGTGTTGTAGCGGCATCATAATCCATCTCAACTGTCTCTTTATCATAGGTGTTGCCAGTAACAGGATCTGTCTGCAATGCTGTATATTTAATCTCTGTATTGAAATTCGAAATCAGTCTGAAATTAGGACCGATACCGGCCTCGCCCCATATACCGACGATATTGTTGAAGTTATGGAGATAGTTGACACCAAATAAAATCGGGATGTTCCAAACATTTGGAAGGTTGAATTTGGCACTTGTAATACCAATTTCTTTTTCAATTTGTTTCTCCCAATCATTGAAATAACTTCTTATGTCTGAATTATTTGCGTTAACAAAGATGTCGATACCACCGAAAACGCCAAATCCAGCAGGAAGAGACACTGTTACATCAAAACCGATGTTACCACCAATGCCAGCATAGCCTTGGTCACCTTTTTCATTAAGTAATGCGTATTTTGAAATGTCACCGAGAGGAAACTCTGTGGTTTTCTTGATAGCATCACCCTGTCCGAGAGCGCCCACTGGGGTAGCTTCACCAAGGTAAACACCAAATCTGACTGGTTTCTGTGCGAAAGCGAAAACGCTGATCAGCAATAATGCTGCTACTAATGTAAATTTTTTCATGGTATTAAACATTTAAAATTTGTATTCAACTCAACAAAGTTATACATTATTTTTATACGTTTGACATTTTTTTCAAAAAAACATCATTTTTTTACTTGATAAACAGTGGCTGTTCGGGCAACATTATAAATCTTCATAGTGATTTCATCGCCATTTTTCTCTGTTGGAAAAACTGCGTTTTTATCAATATTTTCAAAGCCTCCGAAAGATTTTGCGTCAGTGGTGAAGATAATTTCGTGGTCGCCGGTCTGTTTCACATTAATCTTATAGTCAGACAATGATTTTTGTCCCCAATTAAAGACGAAAATCAGGTTATTTCTCTCGAAAACTATGGTTTTATTGTCCTCATCGGCGTTCAAAAGCCACGCTGGAGCGGCCTGCATCACCTTAGTTTTCTTAACAAAATCGAGCATAGCCTTGTCGAAATCGCCCAGCCATTGGTACTTAAGAAAGCCATTTTCTGACAGCGACCACTGGCGTTTTGCGTATTTATAGCTCCAGCCGTTGTCATGACGCGGGAAGTCAATCCACTCAGGATGTCCGAACTCGTTGCCCATAAAGTTGAGCCAGGCATCACCGCCAAGCGTGATGGTGAACAACCTTATCATCTTATGCAAAGCGATGCCTCTGTCTATGATGAGATTCTGCGAATTTTTGTCCATCGCAGTGTACATCTCCTTGTCCATGAGCCTGAATGCCAATGTCTTATCCCCTACCAACGCCTGGTCGTGCGACTCTGCATAAGCCACAGTCTTCACATCATAAAGCCTGTTGGTCATGGTGTAGAAAAACTCATGCATATTCCACTGCTCGTCGCTCTGGTCTTTCAGCACCTTTATCCAGAAATCAGGCAATCCCATGCCGAGACGGTAGTCGAAACCGATGCCGCCATCATCGATTTTAGCACAGATGCCCGGCATGCCGCTGACGTCTTCTGCTATCGTAATATTCTGATTATCAATATTATGAATAAGCTTATTGGCGAGCTGGAGATATGTCACAGCGTCATTGTCGACACTATCACCGAAATATTTCCATGGGTTGTCGAATGTGGCGCCTATGCCGTGGTCTTTATACAACATCGAGGTCACGCCATCGAAGCGGTAGCCGTCGAAATGGTACTCTTCAAGCCAATATTTCACATTTGAAAGCAGAAATTGCAATGTTTCTGTTTTCCCATAATTGAAAAGTTTCGAATCCCATTGAGGGTGCTCGCCGTCTATTCCCGACTTAAGATATTGATACTCAGTGCCATCAAAGAGATTTATTCCTTCACGGACGTTTTTCACCGTATGCGAGTGCACGAGATCCATGATAACAAGCAGACCCATGCCATGTGCAGTATCCACAAGCTTTTTCAGCTCTTCCGGTGTTCCGAAACGCGAGCTGGCGGCAAAGAAATTAGAAACATGGTAGCCGAATGAGCCATAATAAGGATGCTCGGCGATAGCCATGAGCTGCACTGCGTTGTATCCGTCAGCCTTGATGCGAGGTAACACATTGGTAATGAATTCATTATAGCTACCGACCTCTTCTTTTTCCTGCGCCATACCGACATGCGACTCATAAATCAGGAGAGGCTCATCGTTTATTGTAGGTGTCTGATTTTCAAAGACATACGGCTTTTCAGGGTTCCAAAACTGAGCTGAGAAATCTTTGGTATTCTCATCCTGCACCACCCTATTAATATATACAGGTATGCGTTCCTGTTCGCCGATGCTCGACTGCACAAGCACTTTCAGCAGACTGCCGTGCACGAGACGGTCTTTATATTCAGAATCAGGCAGGAATATCTCCCAGATTCCGTTGCCAACGTTTTCCAGCGGGTTTGCATAGCGGTTCCAGTCGTTGAAGTCGCCGTACAGCGACAAATAATGCGCGGCGGGAGCCCATTCGCGGTACCACCAGCCTCGGCGAACACGGTCATAATGGAAACCGAAAAACTCGTAAGCCGAGGCGAACGCGTTCAAGCTTCCGTATTGTTTTTCGATGGTTTTCAATCGGTTGCAGTATCTGTCGTAACGTTTCTGCACCTCATCCGCCACCGGGGATAACCAATTGTCGTTGTCAACGATTTTCATAGTTTTTTATTTTGAAGAGACGCACGGCCGTGCGTCTTTACAATTATCATATTGTTATTATTATAAAACCACCTGGGTTTAATGATATATCGTATTTATCATTGTAACCACCGATTAATTTTCGTGCGTCATCCGGAATTGAAACCGTCACATTTCTGCCCTCATTAAGATTGAAATTGATGACAATCAATAATTTATCGTCACCATGATAACGCAAAAACGCATAAACATATTGCGGATCAAAATTGTTGTACCATGGATTCGCCCACATCAGGTCGTAAAATGCGCCATGAAGGATGGCAGGATGCGATTCACGGAAATGCAACAGATTTTTATAAAAATCAAAAATTTGTAAATTTTTGATTTTCATGTACGTGTAATCGAAAATGGATGTTTTGCCGTTATCCGAATCCTCAGCATTTTCGCCATATTCCTGTCCGTTGTAAATCATGAACGGACCGCGGTTCATCAGAGCTGACAGCGCCACAAACGGGAACGCATTTTCTGGTTTTTGCATGAAAAATCGTGATGCCAAACGAACCTCGTCGTGGTTTTCCATAAACCGTAACATATTGTCATCCAATCCGTTAAGGTTTTTCCAGACATCAGAAACGGTGTCGGCACGCTGTCCGTAACGGTATATGTTTTCCAAAGTGTTATACAACCCAACCTTATCGTAAAGATAATTGAAACCAGCCTCAACATAACTCTGATACAGATTCGGCTGGTAAATCTCGGCTATCATGATGACATTGAACGACTTACGCAATTCAGCGATAGCCCATTTCCAGAACTCCACCGGCACCATCTCAGCCATGTCGCAACGGAATCCATCCACACCTTTCCCACACCAAAACTGCATGATTTTCAGCATTTTATGCCATGTGTCATGATTGGTGTAATTCAGTTTCACGGTGTCGTACCAGTCGTTCAACGAAGGCGTGGGCGAAAACACGTCATTTCCTGTAGCTTTTGCAGGACATTCATAATACATATAGCCATTGTCAACTGGGGTAACAAACTTTTGATTCGGCAAAATATAAAAGTTTTCATTAGTGAAATCGCCTTTATATTCGCGTGCTAAATGGTTCGGAACGAAATCTATAACGACTTTAAGTCCATGAGAATGAATTCGTTCGATAGTTCTTTCAAACTCCTCCATCCTATTTGCCTCGTTGTTGGCAAGATCGGGATCGATATCGTAATAATCGACTATTGCGTAAGGTGAGCCAGCGTTTCCTTTGGTGACTGCAGGATTGGTGTCGCGCCATCCCGAGTGACGAATCACGCCTGTAAGCCATATATGAGTGACGCTCAGCGACTTAATTCTTTCAATCTCATCATCGTTGATGTCGCTGAAAGTGCCGCAACGCTTTGTCGGCGTCGCACCATAGACTCGTGGGAAAAGCTGGTATATTATCATTTTTCAAGCAAATCAAGCATAAAAGCGTATTCCATCGCCACCTCGTGGTAAGGCTCGAAGCGTCCTGATGCTCCACCATGACCGAAATCCATCTCAGTTCTCAAATACAATGGGTTATCGTCGGTCTTGAGTTCGCGCAGCTTCGCCACCCATTTTGCAGGTTCCCAATACTGCACCTGACTGTCGTGAAGTCCAGTAGTTACAAGCATTGCCGGATAGTCCTTTGCCTCAACATTATCGTATGGCGAGTAAGACAAAATATAGTCATAATACTCTTTCTCATTCGGATTTCCCCACTCGTCGTATTCGCCTGTAGTGAGCGGAATGGTGTCGTCAAGCATCGTTGTCACCACATCGACAAACGGCACTTGTGCGATGATGCCGCGGAACAGTTGCGGAGCCATATTTGCAACGGCGCCCACCAACAAACCACCGGCACTTCCACCCATAGCGAACATCTTCTTACTATTCGTAAATCCTTGTTTTACAAGATATTCCGCACAAGCGATGAAATCCGTGAAAGTGTTTTTCTTTTTCAGAAGTTTGCCGTCTTCATACCACCAACGTCCCATTTCCTCGCCTCCGCGAATATGAGCGATAGCCCACACGAAGCCTCTGTCGAGCATGCTGAGTCGAGCCGTTGAGAAATATGCGTCGACGCTGTTGCCATACGAGCCGTAACCGAACAGAACCAAAGGATTGTCGCCGTTTTTCACTAATCCTTTCTTGTAAACCAGCGAAATCGGCACCTGGACGCCGTCTTTTGCAGTCGCATAAAGCCTTTCCGTGACATAATCCGATGGCTCGAAACCGCCAACAATCTCTTGTCGTTTCAGCAGTTTCACAGTCTTCGCTTTCATATCATACTGATAAACCGAAGCCGGCGTCGTCATAGAAGTATAGACATATCTCAAAAGAGTCGTGTCAAACTCAGGATTTGCTGAGGTTTCGACGGTATATGCAGGTTCACCGAAGTTGATGTAATAATCAGCCTTCCCGTCCCACGACATAACTCTCAGATTCACGAGACCTTTTGAGCGTTCCTCGATGACCATAAACTCCGAAAACAGGTCAAAATCCTCAATCAACACATCGTCACGATGAGGTATCACCTCTTCCCAATGTTGCTTTTCGGTAGCATTTACCGGTGTTCGCATCAGCTTGTAGTTCTTTGCGCCATCGGCATTGGTCAGGATATAGAAATAATCGCCATAATGGCCAACACCATATAGCAGGTCGTGCTGACGTTTCTGGATTATCTTAAACTCAGCTTTCGGATTGTCAGCATCAAGATAACGGATCTCGGAAGTGAGTGTACTTTCAAGGATAATAACGATGTATTTCTCTGATTTTGTTTTACTTACGAAAGCGCAGAAAGTGGCATCGTCTTCTCTATAAACTTCTACATCTTTCGACGGGTCAGTGCCAATTTCATGACGCATAATCCTGAAAGGACGCAGCGACTCATCTTTCACGGAATAGAAGATGGTCTTGTTGTCGTTTGCCCAAACCATATTTCCGGAAGTGTTTTGAATTACTTCCGGATACATCTTCCCTGTTGCGATTTCTTTGACAAAAATCTGATATTGGCGACGGCTCACAGTGTCGATGCTATAGGCTATCAATGAGTTATCGGGGCTGATGCTGTAGCCTCCGACGTCGAAGAAAGAATAGCCTTTGGACATTTTGTAACCGTCAAGGAGGATCTGCTCGTCATTTCGACTGGAGCAGAGCGGAATGGAGAAATCCTTGTTTTTCGTAATCATTCTATTGTTTCCGTTATTAGAGGATTTCTCGACTTCGCTCGAAATGACGGGACAGCGGCAATACAGCGGGTACTCCATTCCTTTTTCATATCTCGTGTAATACCAATATCCGTGATGTTTCACTGGCACCGACATGTCATTCTGCTTGATGCGGCCTGTTATCTCCTTAAACAGCTGATTCTGAAGCGGTTCAGTATGCTTCATCATCTCCTCCTGATAAGCGTTTTCAGCTTTCAGATATTCCAAAACCTCAGGATTCTCACGTTGGTTAAGCCAATAATAGTTATCCACACGAGTGTGACCGTG
The DNA here is from genome assembly GCA_905234275.1 of uncultured Bacteroidales bacterium. GTDB lineage: Bacteria > Bacteroidota > Bacteroidia > Bacteroidales > F082 > Limimorpha. The sequence goes on from CAJOHD010000010.1 coordinate 64,900, forward strand.
AACGGTCAACTCGTGTGGTATCTTTTTCAACGAAGGTTTGTTCATGTTTAGAATGATAATGTCAATCCGATGCTCGGCATGATTGGCAACTGATAGATATTTTCGCCTGTCACGATATCGACATAGAAGATATTGTCTCTGTTATAGACGTTTGTCACGCTGAAGTCAGCCTCCAAAATGACATTGTCTGAGAACCAGAACTTACGTTTCAAGTCGAGGTCAAGGCGGTGATACCATGGCAGTTGACCTTGGTTAAGCTCGCCGTAGATGATACCGAGCTCGCCGTCGTCCTCGATGATGCTCATGCCCATATTTTCAAACTGATACTGCTCGTAGAATCCGCTAACCTGTGTGAACGGGAAGCCTGAGCCGAGGTTCCAACGTCCGCTAAACTCCCATTGTTTACGCGAGCCGCCAGTGTATGTCAACATCAAGTTAATATTATGACGGCGGTCGTAGTGAGTACGGTAGTTTACCATCTCATGATCTGCGTTCTCATAGTTTTTATTGACATAAGCCAACGAATAAGCAGCCCAGAAATACCATCTCATAAACTCATATTTAAATGAGAAATCAATACCGTAAGCCTTACCGTTTTCAATCATGAAGTCACGCCATTCGATTTCTGATGTGCCTGCCGGATGGTTACTCTCAGAGTAAATCTGATTACGGTTCATGTTGGTGAGCTGGCGGAAATCCTTGAAGTATCCTTCAACGTTAAGTGTCGCATTTTCAAACACATCGAATTCTGATCCGATGATATAATGATTTGCTTTCTGAAGCTTTGTGTTGACATCTTTTCCGTTGAATTTCTTCGGGATATTATCTTGTCCTGAAAGGAATCCGTAGAACAGGTTCACCACGTCACGGTCGCTGTTTGCAGCGATGAGGTTTTGTGAATACATACCTGCAGCGGCTTTCAGACGGAACCAGTCGTTAACGTTGTACTTCACAGCGAGACGAGGCTCTGGTGACACTTCAGCCAAAGAGGCATACCATTGGATACGCATACTCGGCTCGATGATAAGCTTTTCGAGTTGCCATTTATACTTGATGAAAGCGCCAAGTTCCGTTGTGTTTTCCGTCTGGTTCAGCTTGATGCCGTTTGACTTCGTGTAGTCGAACACCGTCTTGAAACCGAGCAATTCCACACCATATTTCAAGGTGTTTTTGCCAAGGAAATATGAGAAGGTAAAGCCTGCGTTAAAGCCATCAATAGAGCTTGAACGGCTTGGGTTATTCGACTCTGAAAGCTGTGCGTCATATTTCGAATATGCGACGTTACCTTCGATGAGAACCGGTGATTTTCCTGGGATAAGCACGAAATTGGTACCTCCACCGTACGACACCCAGCTGAAGTCGGAAATAGCCTTGTAGTTGTTCACCTGGTCGTTGAAGTTAAAGCCGAAGAAGTTGATTTTACTGCCGTTCGGAGCATTCAACGACACTTTTCCATAGATGTCCTGGAAGTTATAAGGAAGCACCTCGCCATCCAAGATGCCGCTATAAATTGTCTGGCTGGTCTGTTCGAGATATGAATTCTTTGCCGACAAGATGAACGACACCGACATGTCATTCTCGTTTTTAGCTTTCTTAAGTGGGCCTTCCACCATCATTTTGGCGCCGAAAGTGGATGCTCCCACCTTTCCTGAGATACGTTTTTTGTTACCGTCGCGGGTTGTGATATCCATAACTGACGACACTCTTCCGCCGTATTCTGCACCGAAACCGCCTGTGTAAACCTCAGCATTTCTTATGATATCCGTGTCAAAGACTGAGAAAAGACCGATGCTGTGGAACGGATTATACACAATCATACCGTCGAGGAGCACCTTGTTTTGAATCGGGGAACCGCCTCGGATATAGAGCTGACCGCCTTGGTCACCAGTGAACACAACACCCGGAATCACCTGCAAATACTGGGCAAGGTCAGCCTGACCACCCACGGCAGGAATCTTAGTGATAGTCTTAGGTGTGATATACACCACTGAAGTCTTGGTCTCGGTCTTCGCCTCTATCTTATCTGCACTGATGCTCACCGCAGCAAGCTGGATAGAAGTCTCAGAAATACTGAATTTCTTATTTAAAATCTGATTGTTTTTAAGAGTGACAGACTCGGCAACAGTGTCATAACCTATTGATGTCACCATGATGGTATATGTGCCGTCAGGGATGCGGGTGATGCTGAAATAACCGTTGATATCAGTGGTTGAGCCGAGAGTTGTGCCTTTCAGAAACACATTGGCGAACATCACCGGCTCACCATTTGAAGACTCATACACGAAACCTTTGATGGAGTTGTCATCTTGCGCAAACGCGATAACACTGGTAATCATCATGAAAACCAGCAAAACAATCTGCTTTATCTTAGTTGTAATAAACATTATCAATCAGTTTTAAATAGATATTTAAAAAACGTGCAAAGATAATGTTTTTTTTGTTACAGCCCAAACAATTTTTCAAAGATTTTATGCTTCTTTTGCCTGTCTGATCAAATCAAGTTCCTTATCGGAGAAGTGATTTGGCAAAACCAGTTGCACTTTCAGCAACAACGAGCCATTGCCTTCCTTGCCGTAATGAGGCATTCCGAGGCCTTTCAGTCGCAGCATGCTGTTGTTTTGTGTCTGCGGCTTAATCGGCACGCTGACGTTGCCTTTCATGGTGTCGATTTCAATCTTTCCACCAAGGATAGCCGTGTAAACGTCGATATTGACAGTCCTGATTAAATCATCGCCATCACGTTGATACACAGGGTCTTGCAAGATGTTTATCTTCATTAGCAGGTCGCCGTTCTCACCTCCGTTGATGCCTGGATGTCCTTTGCCTTTGACACGCAAGGTCTGACCGTCTTTAACACCCGGTTTGATGCTGATTTTTATGGTCTCGCCTCCGATTTTAAACATCCTCTGCGAGCCGTAATACGCCTCACGTAATGTCATGTCGATTGACGCTGTCAGGTCCTGACCTTTCATGGCTCTCGAACGACTGCGTCTGCCACCGCCGAAGCCACCGATATTGCTGAAGTCGAAGCCACCTTCATGACCACCGAAAAACATGTCGAAGAAATCTGAGAAGCCGCTGCCACTAAAGCCTTCAAAACCTTGACCGTCAAAGCCTTGGAAGCCCTGACCGCCATATCCCATATTCTCGTACTGCTTCCAGTTGGCACCGAGTTCATCGTATTTCTTACGCGACTCTTCATTGCCCAATACTTGGTAAGCTTCCGAAATCTCCTTAAACTTCTCCTCAGCCGCCTTGTCGCCCGGGTTCTTGTCAGGATGATATTTCACGGCGAGTTTACGATATGCCTTCTTGATTTCGTCCTGTTTTGCAGAACGATCAACGCCTAAAACTTTGTAATAATCTTTATATTCCATACTTTTTCCTCCCTATAAATGCAGTATGAGACGGTGCGTACACCGTCTCTACAAAAATTTTTATATTGTTTTTTTATTTGTTTTTTAATCAATAATCATTGTCGTCGTCACCTGAGAAAACTGATCTTATTTCAGTCTTATCGATGACTTTTGTGACCGTCTCGGTTTTACTGTGATATGCGATGAGGCCGGCTGCGACGAGGGCAAACAGCACCACCGTCCTTATCCATCTGTTGATCGGCATGATGCACACGCCAATGATTATCAGCAACAAAGGCCACATTTTCGCTAACACATGCCAGTCGATTTCAAAATCGAAGAATGTCACCATCAAAGCTATTACGCCAATGAGAATCAATGTCACGCCATTGACGAAGCTATCGTTTTTCTTTTTTTCCTCGTTATTCATTGCCATTGTTTTTTGTTGAGTTAATAAGAAGAACCACACCTATTATAATAAGCGGCACCGGCCACAGTTTCCATACCCAAGCTATAGGCGTGAAATTGTCAACCAACGCCACCAGACCGATGAAAATCAGTATCAAACTGGCAATCATTGCGCCATTCACCGATTTCCTGTCATTTTTCTCCTCGTTAGGAGTGATGTCGATGGTGTCGCCATTACTGTTATCGTTGATGTTTCCCGGACCGAGGACGTATTCTTCCGGAACCACTATCCAGAGGATGATATACATCCAGAATCCGAAGCTGCCACAAATTGTTGCCACTACGAAAAGCACGCGCATCAATGCGACGTCGATTTTGAAATAGTCGGCAAGACCTGCGCAAACACCAGCAATCACTCGGTTGGTGCGAGAACGTTCTAATCTTTTGATGTTATTTTCCATGATTAATTTATTGTTACACTTTTTCTTTATCAAATATCATGCCATAATGGCTTTTTTCGCTTATATAACGAAAAATTTCCGATTTTGCTGCATGACAAAGATTAAAAAAGTGACAAAATGTCAAATTTTTCCGAAGCGTTTGTAGTAGGCAGGACGATTTTCCTCTGGGATGTCCTTGAGCATCATGTCGAGTTCTTCCTTCGGATAGTCGGTAAACTTCAGGAGGAGAAGTCCGTCGAGGGTGTCGTTAAAGTCAGGGTCGACGTTGAAGCACAAGAACTTAGAGCTTATCTTGAGGTATTTCTTGAACAAAGTAGGCATGCGGTAGTCGCCATTGCTGAGCTTCATGAGATAACGGTCGAACTTGTCGACTGACTCCATGTTTTTCTCCATAAGCACGTCAATATCGCATTTATTGAAGTTCGGAACGAATGGAGTTTTAGGATGGAACAGCTTGGTCATCTCCACATTGGTGTGTTTTGTCGTGACATAATACACCATCAGGCTCTGATAGAACTTCGGATACCAGCTGCTGATGCTGACTGGTCCGATGAAATAATTCATATTCGGATTTCTCATGATTGTCTCCATCAAGCCTTTGAGGAGAAGCATGAGAGGCAATATATCCTTCTGATAATCAACAGAAACGAAAGAACGACCAAGTTCTATTGTCTCTTTCAGATATGGCTCAAATTTCGAGTCGATATTGAACAGCGAGTCGACGTAGAAGCCTCTTGCGCCGTATTTCTCGTAGATTTCATTGCCGAGACCGATACGATAGCCACCAGCGATTGACTGTTCTTTGGTATCCCAAAGGATAAGATGCTTATAGTAGGTATCGTAATTGTCGGTGTCGATGCTCTTACCTGTACCCTCGCCTATTGCGCGGAACGCCTCTTCACGGCGACGGCCCATCTCGTGCATGACATGAGGGATATCTTCATAATCAGCGAGATAGCATTCGAAATCGGCTGTTGTGAAAAGTAACGACTTCTCGCGTATTGCCAAAAGCTCGCGTGCCAATGACGAGGCTCTGAAAGGAGCGTCGATAGGATCGGAAACCCTTGTGCGGAAACGTTTTGTCTCGTTAACGATATTAGCCTGCAAAGCGTAGCTGCGGTTTTTCAGATATGCCGCAAGAGCTTCCGGAGTCTCATATTGAGCAACCTCGGCAGGAAGGATAGGCTTACCTATCTTCATGATTATCTTCTTGTTACGTTTGTTAAGAAGCTCTTTCACGAGGCGTAATGTCGCTAATTTTGAATATATCTTAGCCCAGAAATAGAACTTATGGGAGTTGTTGCCGTCGAAATACACAGGAATCACTGGCACTTTCGTCTTCTGGATTATCTTCGCGATAGACGGAGACCAGTCGATGTCTTCAGGATAGCTGTGACCATGGTAGCGAGCCACTTCTCCGGCGGGGAACACTCCAAGTCCGTGACCTTCACTGAGTTGCATCAGCGATGCCTTGATGCCGCCTGTACTGCCGCCAAATTCAGGGTTATTCTCAAAAGGATTAACCGAAAAGAAGACATCTTTAAGATTCGGGATGAAGCCAAGGATGAAATTAGCCATGATTTTAAAGTCGGGACGAATCTTCGCGATGGCGTCGTAGAGAATGATGCCCTCGATGGCTCCAAAAGGATGGTTACACACAAGCATGAACGGACCCTCTTTCGGGATGCTGTTCAACTCATTTTCGTTGAGGTCATATGTGGTGTTATAACGTTGCAACATATCCACTGTAAACTCCTTGTTTTTCAGGTCGGCAGAAGGAGAATACAGGCGGTTTATCTTACGGAATCCGATGATATTCAAACCCAAAGCCACCAGGGGTTTTGTCAACGGACTCCATTTGAAGTACCTTACCAGATCGTCACTTGTTATAAGCTTTTTCATCACTTAGTTTGAAATTGCAAATATATACATTTTTTTAATACGACATTCAAATTAAAATTTATTTAATTTTATCGAAAAATGCATTGCCATCTCAAAAAAATTGCATAAATTTGCCGAATTATAAAAATAGGAATCAGCAATAATTTAAAAAATACATTTCAAATGAAGAAAATCTTATTACTTGGTGATGAGGCCATTGCACAGGGCTTTATTGATGCCGGAGGCAGTGCCATCAACAGTTATCCAGGCACTCCTTCCACACAGATTACGGAGTATGTCATAAACTCTAAACAGGCCAAGGAGCTTGGTGTCAGAGCCAACTGGTGTGCAAACGAGAAGACAGCTCTTGAGGCTTCTTTAGGTGTGGCTTACGCCGGAAAACGCGCCATGACATGTATGAAGCATGTCGGTCTTAACGTGTGTGGCGACCCATTTATGAATGCCGCCATCATTGGAACCAAGGGCGTTCTGGTAGTTGTTGCCGACGATCCGAGCATGTTCTCATCGCAGGATGAGCAAGACAGCCGTTTCTACGGTCACTGGGCTATGATACCGATGTTGGAGCCTTCAAACCAGCAAGAGGCTTACGACATGGTACATTATGGATTTGACTTGAGCGAGAAGCTCGGCACTCCAGTGCTTTACCGTATTCCTACCCGTTTGGCACACAGCCGCGCAGGTGTTGAGTTGAAACCAGTTCGCAAGCAGAACGAGCTTACCGAACCAGCCGACGCAAAGTCGTTCGTGCTTCTTCCTGCCAACGCAAAACGTCTTTACAGAGACTTGATCGACAAGCAGCCGGCATTCACAAAGGCATCTGAGGAATCTGGATACAACAAATTCATTGAAGGCACAGACAAGAAAATTGGTATCATCACTACAGGTATCGCTTACAATTACCTCATGGAGAACTTCCCTAACGGAAAATGTCCATATCCAGTGGTGAAGATTACTCAATATCCGTTGCCATATAACATGATTAACAAGCTCTATGACGAGGTTGACGAGATTCTCGTTCTCGAAGACGGTCAGCCATTCGTAGAGGAGCATATCAAAGGCTTCCTCGGCAAGGGTAAGAAAGTGAGAGGTCGTCTTGACGAGACCATCCGCCGTGACGGAGAACTCAACGCTGAGAAAGTGGCTAAGGCATTGGGAATGAAGGCTGAAGCAACACTAGCCGTTCCAGAAGTCGTAACTAACCGTCCTCCAGCGCTCTGCCAGGGATGTCCTCACGTTGACAGCTACACAGCTTTGAACGAGGTGATGGCAAACCACAAAGGTGGTAAGGTGTTTGGCGATATCGGTTGCTATACCTTGGGATTCAACATGGGCGCCATCAACACCACAGTGTGTATGGGTGCTTCCATAACCATGGCAAAGGGAGCCAGCGAGGTGGGTATCTTCCCGAGCGTGGCAGTTATCGGTGACGGTACCTTCGGTCACAGCGGCTTGACAGGTCTTATGGACTGCGTCAACGAGAAGGCCAACGTCGTCGTCATGATTTTGGACAATGACATCACCGCTATGACAGGTGGTCAGCCATCATCGGCACACAACAAGATTCGCCGCATCTGCGAAGGTCTCGGCGTAGAGCCAGAGCATATCCGCGACATCATCCCGTTGCCAAAGAACCACGAGGAGAACGTCAGAATCATCGAGGAAGAGGTCAACTATAACGGCGTGTCGGTCATCATCCCTCACCGCACCTGCATCGTCGAGTTGAAAAAACACATTAAAAAATAATCATTAAAAAAGAAGTCAATATGAAAAAAGATATCGTTTTGTGTGGTGTTGGTGGTGACGGCATCGTGTCAGTTGCCAAAATCATCTCAGATGCTGCCCTCAACATGGGTATGAACCTGAAACAATCTGAAATCCACGGCATGTCGCAGCGTGGCGGCTCAGTGTTCTCACACCTCCGCTTGTCGGACGAGCCTATCTTCGCCGATGTCATTCCTGAAGGCAAGGCCGATATTATCCTGTCGAGCGAGCCGATGGAGGCATTGCGCTATCTGCCATGGCTTAGCAAGGAAGGCTGGGTGATCACCAACTCCGACCCATTCATCAATATTACTAACTATCCTGACATTGAGAAGGTGCACGCTGAATTAGCAAAGCTCAAACATGTGGTGTCGTTCAATGCCAGCGAGGTCGCTAAACAAATCAAGGCACGTTCAAACATGGTGCTTTTAGGTGCCACGGTGCCTTATCTCGGCATCTCTATGGAGAAGGTTGAAGAGGCTATCGCTCACATCTTCGGCAAGAAAGGCCAGGACGTGGTTGATTTGAATATTCAGGCTGTGAGAGCGGGATACGAAGTTGCTAAAAGATAGGGATAAGGCGTGCCTTTATCCTTACGGGATGAAATGAATAAAACGTGTAGGGACGCGGCGCGCCACGTCCCTACATATGATTAATGAAAATTATGAAATATTTCACACCATTTTTGATTTTGTTATTGTTTCTGGTTTCTTGCGGAGGCGGAAATAATGATAATTCCACGAAAAAGACATCGAAAAAATGTGCTGAGCCGAAGTTTTTGTACGGAATCTGCATCGATTCGTTAGATGTAAAGGAAGATTGCGTCAAGAAAAACGAGTTTTTGGCGAACATTTTGCAAAAAGAAGGTGTGAGTTACAACACCGTCAATTACATCGACAGAAATTGCCGTAAGGTTTTTGACGTGAGGAAGATCAAGGTCGGGAACAAATACGTGTTTTTGACAACGCGCGACAGCATTCCGACAGCCAAATACTGGATTTATGAAATCGACAGGACCAACTACGCCGTTTTCCAGCTAACCGACTCAATAGCAGCATGGAAAGGCGAAAAAGAAGTCATCACCAAGGTTGAGCATGTGGGCGTAGAGATAAAATCGAGTCTGTGGAACGCTATGGCTGAAGCCGGCTGCGACTACAGTCTGATTCTCGAGTTATCTGACATTTACGCCTGGACCATTGACTTTTTCGGCATACAGCCTGGCGACTCGTGCAAGGTTATTTTTGAGGAGAGATACATAGCCGGCGACACTGTCCCGTTTGGCATCGGCAATGTTTTGGCGGCATATTTCAAGAACAACGGAGAGGGCAAATACGCATTCAGCTACGAGAATAATGGGCGGATGGAGTATTTCGACGAGAACGGTGACAATTTGCGCAAGGCGTTTTTGAAGGCTCCGTTGAACTATAGAAGAATCAGCTCCACTTTCTCGGAGGCGAGGCTGCATCCGGTACATAAGATAGTTCGTCCGCATCACGGGGTTGATTATGCGGCTCCGAGCGGGACGCCGGTGCAATCTATAGGTGACGGCACTGTCATTGCCAAGGGATGGGACAAGAAAGGTGGTGGCAACTATCTGAAAATAAAGCATAACAGCACCTACACCACCACTTACATGCACTTGAAAGGCTTTGCAAAAGGCATCTCACAGGGATGCAAAGTGAAACAGGGGCAGACGATTGGCTATGTTGGCATGACAGGCACCGCCACCGGACCGCATCTCGATTTCCGTCTGCAGAAAAATGGAAAATACATCGACCCGCTGAAGTTCAAGTCGCCGAGTGCGGAGCCTGTGAAGAAAGAGAATATGGAGGCTTTCAGGCATAGTGTTGACACACTGATTAGGGTGCTGAAGAGACATTAGCCATTAGCCATTAGCTATTAGCCATTAGAATTGAATCGACATAATGTTGCCTGTCATCGAAGGAAATGTCGTGGAAGCAATAGACATCATTCCAGAGGTAGGTGCGGTGGCCGGCGCGGTACAGGGTGAACGACACCCATTGATGCTCTTCGGCGAACGCCAGCGACTGGCTCACGAAGGCGGAGTCGGGCTTGATGTAAGGCTCAGGCGTTGCCGCCTGCTGCGTTTCGACCATGTTGTTGACACAACAAAACGCAGCAAGCAGCAAAAGCACAGTTGATATTATTAATTTAAGATGTTTCATTCTTTAACAATACGTTCTGTGAACTCCGAGCCGTCGAACATTCGCACTTTTATTATATATAGACCGGTTCTTTTATCGCCGAAATTGTATTCAAAAGTATTGTCCGATGTCTCTGTTTCAAATATTATCTCACCGAGATTGTTGTAGATAGCGACGTGTCGGATGTTTTCTGCTTCAATTCTTATCGTGCCTCTTGTCGGATTTGGATATAAGACCTTTTTAACTCCAATGTTTTCCCCAACCGCATCAAAAGTGCAATCGTCATAATTCGGATTTTGCCAGATAAGCTCATCGTTTTGATGGAAACATAATGTCCTATAGTATGCTCCACAAATACTTGCGCTACCACTATAGAGCAACCCCAAATCGCTGCCAATTCCTTCAATCCATATCTCGGCAGCGGTAATAATGCCAAACCAACCATATTCCAATCCAAACCATAACATCTTCCTGTCAACACCGCCAATATGCTCTATGCTTATGGAATCAACAATATTATAATGGTATTCATCAGCCCAGAGTCCACACCATAGGGTATCACCTACATTGGCAGTGAAGTCATATAATAATATTTCCCTTTGATTATTCAACCGTTCCCACACCTTGCCATCGTCTTCCCTGAGCAGTGAAAACAGATGTGGTGCGTCTCCGTCGGTGATTCCCATGAGTTTGGCATATCGCACATCATCGATGATGGTGTCGCCCGAAAACCAATTGACATTGTTGTAATAAGTGTTATACATACCCACCGTAACATCGAGTGTGTTCCATACATTGCCTTCTTGAATGATAGGCACATATTCTTGAGCATACACCGCTACACTTCTCGTCATAAGCAGTAGCGCAAATATGGTATAAAGATTTAGTTTTTTCATAGCTGTAAGTTTAATTAATAATTTTCAATTTGCAATAATATTCCAATAAAACGCCATCCAAACTGCCATCCAAAAAAATTGGCGGTGGAATTTTTATAAAGAATTGATTTTTAATAAGATATGATTATGGCTATCCAAACTTTTTGGAGAGAAATACAAAGGAAATTGAAGAGGATTGGAGGAGATTTATTCACCAAAGGTGAATGCTCTCGCTTCGCTCGGGTCGAAATGACGGAGTCTTGTTAGATGAGTTTTTTCACTTTGCCGCGAGCTTTGTCGAGCACGCTGGTGCTGACATCGAGAAGCAAAGCCTCGTCGATGCGCGACAGCTTGAAATCGTTGAGCATGTAAACCCTGCGCTCAAGCTCACTCATATCTGGATATTTTTCTTTTAATGAATCATAAAGACCGGGATATATTGTGTTGAACAAATCGGTCATAACCTCCCAGTGATTCTTGTTGCCAAACATTTCTTTCTCAAGATTAGCAAGCAGATACTTGTCTTTCTGATCTTTTGTCAGAATCTCAAGCCTCTGCATCGACCTCAATTTCTCCGCAAGGTTATCAGATTTGTCTTGGATGAGATTTTCGTTGTCTTTCATCACCCTCAAAAGCGTCGCTTTCATCTCGGCCTCTTTCTTGTTTTTCTGAATAATTCGATAATACAGAACAAGAGCTGCTGCTAAAACGATAATTATCATCACCGCCATCATCATTTCAATGCGATAATTGGAAATTATCTGGCGGTTCATGGTGTTTTGCAAAGTTTCGTAATCATATTGACGCTGTATATGATATAAGTTGTCTTTGCGTAGTGAATCTTGGAATTGATACTCAAACCATCTACACATTTTCATATATCTCAATGATTGCTGATAATCTTTTTGCAATTCGGTAAAATTTGACAAGGCTGCGTATGTCGAAACTGTTGTTTCAGATTTGATATCAGTTAAAGATAAGAGATTAAGAACATTTTGATAATAAATACTGGCAGAGTCATATTCATAAAATTTTGTAAATGTTTTCGCTAGATTTAAATATTGCAAGATCTTGGTCGTAGTATCACATGTTTTTATTTGTCTTAAACAAGCTATTGCCTCATCAAATTTTCCTTGTTCGCGATAACAAACAGAATAATTGTTCATAAGTTTTTGCCATGCATGTTTCGAATTAGTTTTATTTGCATAAGACAATCCTTGTTTCAAGCATTTTTCAGCACCAGTATAATCTTTCTTGTCAAAATAAGACAATGACATAAGGTTTTGAGCCAATGCACGTTCGTCATATTTAGTCCCAAAATATGCATCAGCTGTTTTTATAATAGGCAAGGCTTCTTCATCAAGAAACTTTTGATAAAGCAATCTTGCAATATTATAATTAGCTCTTGCATAAGTTAGTGAATCACCAGTAATCTCAGCATATTTTGCGGCATCTTTGAAACAGATCATTGCAGCGTCGTCGCGAAGTTCATGTAGCACATATCCGCTATAGAGTGCGCCATAGGAGGCTTTCAGGTAGTCGCCTTTGTCGGCGAAATAGTCGGCTGAGCGCTCCAGTTCGGGCATGGTGTAGATTTTCTTTGCTTTTATGCGTTGTGACAGTTCGCGTCGCTCGCCGTCGGGATGAGTGAAAAGCGCCTCTGCCTGCATCAGCGACATGTTCATTCGGATGTCGTCGTCGAGAAACACCATGATGTTGAGCACGCTGTCGATGAGGATGAGCGCACTGTCGGGGTCGGATGCTGCAACCTCCTGCGCCTGGTGGTAATAGTGTTTCGCGCGACGCAAATCAGAGTCGCACGACGAGAGCGCAAAGAGTAGCGCGAGAATTATGACGATATGTTTTTTCATGGGGCAAAGATAGTTAAAATAACTGAAAATGAGTAAATATATCATCAATTATTCCCTGCTTTAAACCACAATCTTTAGCCATATCCGGCCAATGTGAAGTTACTTCACAAACTTCATCGATGATATTTTTCGCTTCCTTAATGTTATTTTGATGGGCAAAAGTAAGTAAGTCATCGCGAGTAATCTCATCAAACTTTCCGTTTATCGACATCTGATGCGTAGCGGTCCATCGTCCGTTGGGGTTGTAGGCATATCCCATGTCGTAAGCCGGCGAAAGTTTCCATTTTCCGCTCTCATCCATGAGGAACGAGATGTTTTTTGTGTGGTCGTCCTGGTTGCGAACTACAACGTTGAACACCATTCGACGAAACATTTCCTGAGCTTCGGAATATGATAGCCTCAACGCTCTCATCACATTAAACGCCTGCTCGTATGAATAAGCGCGATGTAAACGATAGTCGAAATGGGCTATGCCGCAAAGCGTTTGCATGTGAATCTTTTTGCCGTTTTCGCGGTCGAAACGCTTTGTGAGGAAATGTGCCCGACCGTTTTCCTCTATCAGCGAGCATTCCGTCATTTCAATGCCGCAAGTCTTTGCCAACTTATAAAAAGAATACTCCAAACGGCCGTGATTGCCTGTTTCTTTAAAGCCTGCTGTTGCCGAAACACCATCCAGCTTGATAAGATAATAGTCAAATCCTTCAGGCGCTTCCACTTGTCCTGAACGCACCTCGCCTGTTGCTTTATTGTATGCAATAATAGCCTTTGCACGTTGTCCTCCAGCGGATGTTCCAAGTCTTAAAATCTCAGCTATTGCCGCTTTTTTGTCATCGTTGAGATTCACTCCAAAAGACGATTTTTGCGACAAAGCTTCACTCGCCACATTCACCAATGAATCGATTTCGAATTTAGCATTTTTGTCGTATGTGATGTCCATTGCCGGTTCAAATTCCAAAGCGCCCATGCAGCGTTTGCCCAAAAAACACAATGTTTCGATGGGGTTGCTGCTTGTGCGGCCAGTTAAAGCCAGCCATTTGTCGAACAATGCGCGGCCGTAAGTATCAGGCAATGAGTCTGCCAACATACCAGGCAAACCCTTGAATGTTTCTTTATCCAAATCGCCAAATGAATAAATGCGTCCTTCGCGCACTGGCATCATCAGCGGCGATGGCTCCAAACCTCGTCCAACGAAGCTAGTGTCGTATTCAAATCTGACCACCTCGTATCGTTCGTCCCATCGGAAAGTGCCGACGGGCATTCCAAACATGTTGACTTTTGCTACATCTACCATTCCGAGCCCTCCTTTTTAACCTTATCAATCTTACCAACTGCTCTTTGTCTTGTTTTCGTTTTTGCAGAATGAACCAGATTATAATATTCGTTGGGGCTCAACTGCTCTTCCTCTACCAGCGGTTGCAGCACATCAAGCATCCCCAACATCCGCAACACTCTTAACAACGAATCGAACGAGGCTATTTCGCCATTTTCAATCTTTTTAATAGATGACAATGATACATCGGCAGCTTCAGCGAGACTCTGTTGCGTGATGTTCTGCTTCAGTCTTGCCTGTTTCAGTCTGCTTCCTGTTTTTTGACATATTGCGGCATCCGCTAACATGTAAATATTTTCCATAATAGCTTATATTTAAACTTTAACGCTGCAAATATACGAATAAAAGTTTAAAATAGAGCTGTTTTTGTAAAATTAATCCGATTTATTATTCATATTGTCCGTCTGGTCTTGTGGTGAAATCGAAAACAAGGATAAGAAGGATAAGAAAGATAAGAAGGCGATTATCCTTTTTTTTAAAGGTTATTCTTTTACAATTCTTTCCGCAAATTCCTTGCCGTCAGCCATTTTCAATTTCATGAGATAAACACCCGAATTCAGATTAGAAATATCGATTGCGTTGTTCTGTAGAGACGCGCCATGGCACGTCTCTACCATGCGCCCGTCGAGGGTGTATATTTCAACCGATTGGCAATCGACATCAGGCGAAAATTCGATGTAAACGATGTCTTTTGCCGGGTTTGGATAGCAGAAATAAGGTTTTGCTATGGATTCAACATTCTCGCCAATTGCATCGTAACCGTTTATTGGGGGCATCCCATGTTTCAATGGAAGCATTGACACCGACTATGATGCAACCGCCGTCTTCTGTCGCCTTAATTGATTGTATATCATAACTTTGACCAGGCGAATTATAATATCTTCGCCATTTCAGTCTCAAATCATTATCAAACTTGCTTATTACTATTGTTGTCTCATCTTTAAGTGAATTGATATTATGTTCACGTTTGAGTCCATTAATACCGCAATGATATATATAGTTGTCTTTAACACTTATAGCCTTAGTCTGGGCACTATTCGACTTGATATGATCGACATCCCAAAACTTAACGTCTTTAACATCAAGACTGTCATTTAATATCGCTATGAAATTCATTTCATGTATTTGACTTCCAGTAAAATATGCACCTTGGTTCGTTACAAGAAACAAAGTGTCATTGTAATATTCGGCCGAGCCGTGGTTGTTTCCGGCATAAATGTAAGTTGAATCTGGAAATTGCGAATTTTCTGGAACTGTACGCAAATACGAACTTGTAAGAAACTTGTTCTTAGTGCAATTATATGTCGAATCAAGGTAATAGTAATATTCTCCTGCATAAACATTACCAGGATCATTGTGTCTTATAACGCCATAGCTCTTTTCGCTTTTATTTCTCACGAAGAAATCGAGAAGCAAATTCCCATTTAGATGTAGTGTATAGTCTTCTTTTACTTCTATGGGTTCACCATAAGGTGTCAATTGTGCAAATAGGTATCCGTATGACGTGTCGTTTCTTTTGAAATGGGCAGCCATCTCCAATGTGCCGTCATCATTTAATATAAACAGTGGAAAATCTGTATATTGAAAGCAGGCAAGTTGAGTGTATTCATCACCAAGATACCATGTATCCTGCCCTAATATGTTTAGATTCTCGTCTATTCGTAGAAACACAATTGTATTCTGAATGTATATGTTGAAATTGTCATCTGTAAGAACTGCTATTGCAAGATATTCGTTATTATGTTCAGGGTGTTTGAACACACCACAATATTTCAGATTTTTCCCGTCTATCTGCATGACAAGGCTGTTTACTATATTTCCATTCTTGTCAATACTTAACAGAAGATCATTTTGATTATGATATAATATAGTCGTAGCCGCAACAATGAATCCATTGCTTTGTGTTTCAACCACGTATTGCCCTTGTCGCATTATCCCGTCTTCGTTTGGAATTATTTTCTCAAAAAAGTTTTGTGCATCTCCGGCGAAAGCGAGAAAAACAATGATCAGGAACAATAATAGTTTTTTCATAGGATTATTATTTTTTGCAAAGATATTAAATATTTTAATCATCCGTCAAATTCGGTTATCATTCCGAGTGGCGGCGGCATTTTATTATTCCTTCACAATTCTCTCCGCAAACTCCTTGCCATCCACCATTTTGATTTTCAAGATATAAACTCCGGCGTTGAGGTTTTCAACGTTGATGGTTGTTTGCTGAGACGTTTCAGGAAACGTCTCAGCTAACAGACGCCCGTCAATGGAGAATATCTCTATAGATTGGCAAACCTCTTCATTCGGCAAATCGATTGTGATTAAATCTTTTGCCGGATTCGGATAAACCATGATGTTTGCGGCGTAGTGTTCTGCAATGTCGTCATCCAAACTCGTCTGTCCAACACGCAACGGATAGTCCGGAATAGTGCAAAAGGCATAGTCTTGTATATGACACTCAGCATTAGGATAGTTGCCATTCACTTCTTCTCCCATTTCTAAAGTTAATCGTATCCAGCCATAACAATAGCCATCTCCCCAAGGTTTTCTTACATACACATAGCGCACGCCGTCTTCATTCATAATACCGACGCGACCTTCCATAACCATTTCATAAGAGGGAGATGGATTCCATGGTGAAAAGACGTAAGGAGCTATTGGTCCAGTAGGGTCACCACTTAGAGTATCACCATAACTATAGGCTAAATCCCCAGCGTATTGCCAGTCACTATCAATGCGTGGAAAATATTCAATGTGATATATTTTATATGCAATAAAACGTATAATAAGATCGTTGGTCCAATCATTATCAAAATCAAAAAAGACTTGATAAGGTTCTCCTGTAATGTATCCTTGAGCATATATGGTTGAAGGATAAATGTTGTCAACGTAAATTATTCTTCCATTCTGAGCATTCAGGCTCAAAAATGTCATGCAGATTGCAAATAGTGTTAATGTTATTTTTTTCATGGCTTTAATTTTTTTTGGTTTATTACTGATTTGTCGGACATTCTTGAATAATCACAGAAAACTCGCCGCCGTATTCTACAAAAAAAGGATTCGATGCCTGGAAATAGTCGGTTGCCCTCAATGTGACGTGGTCGGTGTTTCGCACTTTGACGGCTTTAGCAGATGGCAATATTTTTATGTCTTTTTTTACGGCATAATCGAAATTGTCCAAATCCGACTGACAGGTAATTATTTCTTCTGTCTCACAATCCCAATTGAGATAACAAACCTTTACATAGTCTATGGTCATTAAATCTGTTCCAGACCAGCCATTGGGGAAATTGTTTGAATTCAGAGAATTGTTGTTTAAAGCATAATTGATCCTGATATTTTTGGGGTATTGTGGAATGTATTGCCGTTCACGAAATTCATTGACAAAACGTCCGTCACGATATAATCGTACATAATCAGGCATCCATTCACATCCAAAAGTATGATATTGCCCTAAATCTGGTTCGGAAATTGATAAATGATAGTGATTCTTAAAATAATTAGTGGCGGCATATGTTGTGTCAGGATTAAACCATATACCAGAACTATAACCACGCAAAGAATCATGCTCGCTGTCGGATTCTGAATATTCGAAAATGTCTATTTCTTCGTACTGATGAGGCCCGTTGCCAAAAAGCCAAAATGCTGGAAAAGAACCATGGTGCAATGGGAGCTTGCATCTTATTTCAAAATAGCCGAATCCAAAAGGTTGGTTGTTTACGTCTATCTCGCCTGAGAAGTAATACCAAGATAAAAGTATATTATTAATAGTGTCAAAGTAAAAGTTTTGTCCTGGTGTATTGGGATAATATGTGCTTCCATTAGGTAACGAATAATTACAGGCTGGTATTCTTCCATCCCAATCATATTCAGATACCAATTTTACTGTATTGTTTGTCGCGTCAAACACACAATTTTGATACTGATAAATCTGATGTTCATACTGTCCCCCATGAGTCACCCAATTTCCAGCCAAAGCCTTCCATTTTCCATCACTGCTAATCCATGTTTGTGGGTCCCATGTCCTATATGAAGAGAAGTCGTCGTAAAAAACGGTGTCCCAGTTCCTGTCATATAGGTCAATCTGTGCCATGGCATTTAAACATGTTATTATCGACACGCAAAGATATAAAAACTTTTTCATAAAAACAATTGTTTTTGAGTTTTTTATTTCAAAAGGCCGTTCCCCTCAAGGATTTTATGCATCCTTTCTATCTCTTTACGTTGTTCTTTGACAGCTTCTATCAGATACGCTGTCAATGCCTCATAACAGACGTACAATTTGCCGTTTTCATCCTCGGATACTGCTTCTGGTATTGCTTTTTGTATCTCCAGCGCGTCAACTCCAATGCGTTTTGCCACATGCTTCGCATCTCCTTCGTCTGTTGGAGTGTAGATGATTCCATTTATTTGGTCCAAAGTTTCACCTGCATTCTCAATTGGCTCTATTTCAGAGTGTATGCTCCTGTCGGACAATACACTAAATGCCCTCGCATAGGCGGTGCCGTATCCAGTGACATAAAATCTGTGGTCAGATTTGTCACCGGGATATGTCACAATCCAGCATTTGCCACTTTCAACACCAGGTGTTGCCAAGGTAACGATATGCCAAGGTGTGGTCAAACTTGTATTGAAAACGGCCCACCCTGTGCGATAAATATGTGTTCCAACTTCCCAATTATCAGACAGGGTGCCAATACTTAAATGTCCATCACCATGAACCTTAATCTGTGCGTTAGCTGTCAGTGTGATCACCAATAGTGATACTACTACAAAAAATTTAAATGCATTTTTCATAATTATAAATTTGATAAAAAATTAATCGGTCACTTCAAACTCCCCGTAATACTCATCGCCATTCGGCAAAGTGAAGGTTACGACATAACTTCCGCTGTATGGGATGTAGATGATTACTCCAGACGGAGTATAAATAGAGGTGGTTTCGACCTCGTTGCCAGATGCATACGATACTTCAATGGAAACCTGTCCCAAGTTCTCCGTGAAAACAATTGTCAAAGTGTGACCGTCAATGGAAGCTGAAATGGAACTGCTTCGGTCGAATTCTGTGTTTTTTGATTTATTAATAACAACAGGACATCCCCCGTCCTTTTCTTT
>CAJOHD010000011.1 GCA_905234275.1 uncultured Bacteroidales bacterium
GTCATCGACCAAAAAATTGCCGTCGCTCATCTCAATGATGTTATAGCACTGGTGAAGGTTCCCGTCGTTTCCGTCGTGATACCAAACATTGAAGTTCTGTGCTGATGCTGCTAATGCGAGCATTAAAAATGTGATTGTTGTAAATAACTTTTTCATAGTAGTAAAATTAGTTAATAAATATTTTTTTTGCAAATTTCAAGATAAAACACAACAAATGGCAGGAATATCACTGGAATTTTGTTGGAAAAATGCTGTGCGGAGCTGCGCTCCGCACAGCGAAAAATGAGAGTAAAATTGAACCTGTGAAAAAATCATTTCACAATAATCTTTTCTGAAAATTCTTTTCCGTCGCTCATTCGCACTTTGATTAGGTATAAACCTGGAGTGAGGTTGGTGATGTTGATGGATGACGATTGAGACGTTTCGGGAAACGTTTCAACAACGAGGCGACCGTCGAGGGAATAAATGGCGACGTATTGGCATTCGGTGTCATCTGCAAAACTGATATTCAAAACATCCTTTGCCGGATTCGGATAGCAAATGAAAGGGTTTTCTGAAGCTGAATTTTCATCAGCTGAAAGGTAATTGTCGAAAGCGATTGCGTAGATGTCTTTCGACGAATAATATCCTCCTGAACTACCTGAATATAACCATCCTGTTGTCGCAATACCGCCATTAGACAAAGCTGTAAGTCCATAATTGGCTATCTCTCCGGAATCAACCACTTCAATAGTGTATTCCTCCCATGTGAGATTTAAATCCGTGTTGAATCTTTTTACAACCAAAGAGGTTTTGGATCCGTTTCCGACCTCTACTGTTTTCTTGTATTTACACACAAGATAAATGCTGTTGTCGGTAACCAACAGATTCCTGTTATCAAAATCCCATCGCGGATAGCTGTTGAATTCGCCTAAACTGTAGCCTCTTTCAATTTCGAAATCAGCATTGAATTTAAGGAGCAGACATGTATGTACAATAGACTGACCTTGTATTTTTCCAGCTTCCGCCGTAATAAAGAAACCGCCGTCGCCAGTGCCGCAGGCATTGGTGTAGATGGATGTGTAAAATTGCCAGTCTTCAAAGCGATTGACTGTTTTTGTATCCAGCTTTGTGAAGTTTTCGTCGTAAATGTCAATGGTTATATCATTGTCTCTATATAACACATATCCGTATTGCAAAGGCTCGGATGACAGTTCAAAAATCGGGTGCTCCAAAACAATGTTTGTGCCACTTTGTTTCGGAATTGGATTGGACTGGGCTTTTAGAGTACCATCTAATCCCATTCTTACGAGGCAGAAATTGTCGTCGTCAAGTTTAGAACGGCAAATCAGGTCGTTGTTGCTGTCGATGAAGAACTTCCGAGGGATGTCGCAGTTGTCGTAATATTCTGTAACAACTTCGTCGGTAATGTTAAGATTATCATCGAAATACGTGGCTTTGTAATAATTAACATCATCCAAAGTATAAAACGATGTCATGATGTTGCTGTTTGAGTTGTAAGGATCACGCAAAAAAGGATTTAATGAGTAAACATTGTGGTCTTCGATGAAAAGCGAGTCGAGCAGTTCACCTTGAGGTGTGATTTTGTACAGATTAAACCCCACATCATCCAAGTTTTCGTCAAATACAGCTTCCCTAACTGCAAGATTGCCGTCGCTCATCTCGATAATATTATAGCTTTGGTTTAATTGATAATTACCATGATGATGCCATGTGCTGTAGTTCTGCGCTGATGCTGCTAATGCGAGCAGAAAAATTACGATTGTTGTAAATAACTTTTTCATAGCTGTAAAATTTAGTTAATCAATAGTTTTCAATTTGCAATAATATAGTAAAAATTTCATTTGGCAAAGGGGAAAACCCTAATTGTCGAGGCAAAATTACTTTAACATAGTTTCCTAAAATGCTATTTACAATCCGAATTTCGGGAATTACAACTATTTTTGAAAGAAAAAATTATAAACTGTTGATTTATAATCAGTTGAAAAATCGCTTTTACAAACTCTTTTTTTCTTTTTACAATATCAATCTCACAGATTTTCACATATTTTTATTTGTAATCTGTGAAAAAAATATTATTTTTGCACTTTAATCAGTTCGCAAAAAAAATGACACTGGATAACAGAAACGAATTGTTGAGATTGCTCCAAAGACACAAAGATTTGGGAATATCAGATCAGATAGACTATGAGAAGTTTTATCTGTATTCAATTATTACCCATTCAACAGCCATTGAGGGCAGTACGGTGACTGAGGTTGAGGCACAACTGTTATTCGACGAAGGCATCACGAGCAGTAAACGCACCATGATGGAACAGATGATGAATCTTGACCTTAAGGCGGCATACGAATATGGGATGAAGTGGATTAAGCGACATGAGCCGATAACTGTTGACTGGCTTATCTCACTAGCAGCGAAAGTAATGGCTCGAACCGGTAGCGAATATCACTCCATTGGCGGTGATTTCTCGGCAGCAAAAGGTGAATTACGCAAGTTAAACGTGACTGCAGGATTAGGTGGCAAATCGTATATGTCATATTTGAAAGTGTCGTCAAAATTGACTGAGTTTTGCAGTGTTTTGAACGAACGACGTAAAAAAATTGATTCTTCAGACATTGCAGCCGTTTATGATTTGAGTTTTTGGGCGCATTATGAGTTAGTAACTATACATCCTTGGGCTGATGGTAACGGTCGCACCAGCAGATTGTTGATGAATCTGCTTCAGATGGAATTTGACGTGTTGCCCACAAAAGTTCTAAAAGAAGACAAAGCTGAATATATACAAGCTTTAATCGACACAAGAGAAAGCGAAGATATCACTATTTTCACCAATTGCATGGTAAAACTGCATTGTCAGCACTTAAAGAATGATATCGACCAATTTATTAAATCATCAGACAAGAAAATGGTCGATAAAGAAGATTTGCATAGGAAAATGGTCGATAAATGGTCGATAAAACCGTCTTTAGCAAAGAAAATGGTCGATATTTTATCGTTTATAGATGATAAAGATACGATTACGACCGATATTTTGGTTCAGCATTTTGGTTTTGCGCCAACTACAGCCAAAAGGTATTTGCGACAGCTAACCGAATTTGGTTATTTGAAGGCACAAGGTGGCAATAAAAACCGCACGTATCTAAAGATATTATAATTTGATATGATTCGGACTTTGAAATATCTTGGAATTGTAGTTTTGCTGGCGTTGGCGGCTTGCAGTTCGCATGAAAAGGAGTATGAAAAGGCTGATGCTGTTTTGCAGGAGGCTGAAAGATTGTACCAGCATCCACAAGGCGAGCGTGCTGATTATCCAGGGGCTGACACCGTGCAGATTTCTCAAGAGTTGGCCGATGCGGCTGAGTTTTTCGTCAAGAGAGATGATTTCGGAAAGGCGGCAGTGGCGGCGCTTTACTGCGGTTATGCCAAAAAAGAGGATGATGACAAGATTTTTGCGACGAAATATTTCAAAGATGCGGAGCAATATGGAACGACTGCAGGCGACTCGCTTACGACTGCACGAGCACAATACAATATAGCAAGAATGCTTTTTGAAGATTATGAAGAGGAAGAAATGTTGGCTATGGCAAAAAAAGCAGACCTTAATTTTGGAAACCATGATGATGAACGTGCTTATGTGTATAATGTGATGGCACTTCCATTTTTAACAAATGCAAAATATGAAGAAGCGGATGTTTATTTGAAAAAAGGTCTTGATTTAGCTGAAAAAACAAATTCTGTTAAGGCAAAAAGCAAAATATTAAATAACTATTCAGTTTATTACCGCCTTCAAAAAAAATATGATGAAGCAATCGACTGCTTACTTCAAAAAAGACTAATAGACTCCGACAGCACACAGATTATATATTTCAACGCGAATATGGGTAAGATATATTTGTTTGAAGGTCAATATGATTCGGCATTATATTACATACATAATGCGTTGGATTTAACCGATAGAATTGAAGTTAAAACCGAAACAATCGTTTCATTTTACGGTTCTTTATATCTCATTGCCAAAATGCAAGGAAATTTTCAAGAAGCTTTAGCTTATCATGAAAAATATTTGGAACTTCAAAGTGAAGTAATGCAGAGTATGTCGAAGAAAACTATTTACGGCATACAAAGGCAATATGATTATGAGGTTTTGCAGAATAATTTGAACAAGAAAATCATTGGCAGACAGCGTATTATATTGATAATCAGCTTACTGCTGCTTTTGGTTTCGATAGTGATGATAGTTTCGCTGGTGCGACAGAAAAATATCCTCAAAGAGAACAGGGAGATTAAGCAGGAGCTGGACAAGACCAAAGATGAGCTGCAGAAATCGGTGCGACCTGAGGTGGTGGAGGAAGAGCTTTCGAGACAGCTGCATCTCATCATCACGGCAAATCGCATAGGCGAGCACGCCAACGACTTCAAGAAGGAATGGGCACCGCTGGTTCGCAAGATAAACAACGAGAAAGACAGTATGTTTGAGGGCGCAATGGCAGCGGTTGAGAGGGTTTATCCTGATATGTACAGCACCATCCTGAAGAAATATCCTAACCTTAACGATACCGAATCGAAGGTGCTGCTGCTTTCGTGTTCAGATTTGACAAACACCGAAATCGGGTATATACTGGGCTTGAGCGTGCACTCGGTGAATAAAAGTAGGAGTGAAATAAGAAGAAAAATAGTGGTTTAATAAATCTAACTTTAAGTTCAATTACAAAAAACTATCATTATGTTATTATCAATTTTAATCATTGTTGCTTTGCTTGGTGCACCAACATTGGCTGGTTTTGCAGTCTACAAAAGAATTAAAAACAACAATCCTGACATAGCCGGATATGTTTACAACGGAAAAGATTGGGTCGCATGGCTGCTTGTGTTCTGTGTCATAGCGTCATTATTCATAGCTTTCTTCATGCCATTATTTGACGGCACCAAGGGATATCACCCGGAATGGGGTGTCTTGGTACTGACTTTATTGTCTATTCTATTTTACATTTGCTACGCAATTATCGCCTTCGTTCCGGCTACCGCTGAAGAACTTGCACAAAGTAAGGAAGCTGGTAACACTGTTTTAGGCAGTATTGGTGATTCAGCAGCGTCTATTTTCAGTATCATAATGGGTGTGATTGGCGCTACTCTTATCGCTCTTCCGGCTATGCTTGGTGAAGCCTTGAACCCAACCCTCGCTATTAAGAACATTGGCGGAACGATGTATAAAGTTGTCGGAACCGGCTTCGCTTACAGTGTCGGCGGAATTCTCATGTTTGCCTTTATTGCAATAATGGTGTTTGTGCTTATTTACTTTGCCGCACTGGTTTTCGCAATCATAGGCACATTTGCAATTGGCATCATTGCAATAATAAAATTTGTGAAAAACAATCAAAATCTATTAAAGACTAAAGAAGTGGAAATCAAAGAATAGTTTCCGGTGTTTTCGGAGCTGTATCAATGAGCTTCTGCTTCAGTTCCATTAAATTCCAGGCGTCTTTTACATCAAAGTCGCCTATTTTTGTACGGCGAAGCGAGATTAAGCAGGCTCCATTACCCAAAGCCTGACCGAAATCGTTGACCAACGAGCGGATGTAGGTGCCTTTGGAACATTTCACCATAAAATCGACTTTCGGGAAATTGGTAGTGTCGATTTGGAAATCTTCAATGTGAACGAGACGTTCTTTCAGCTCGAGTTCCTCATCGGAACGGGCATAATCGAATGCGCGCTTACCTTGAATCTTTATTGCCGAAAACTTCGGTGGACGCTGCATTATGTCGCCTATGAACTTTTTACGCGCCTCGTCTAACGCCTCGGCGCTGATTTCATCAGTTGGAAAGAATTGATTAGGCTCGCTTTCAAGGTCGAATGTCGGTGTGGTCTGTCCCAACAGCATTGTACCTGTATAAACCTTCTCCTGCGCCTGAAAATTGTCGATTTGCTTGGTCATTCGACCGGTGCAGAGTATCAACAAACCTGTCGCCAAAGGATCTAAGGTGCCTGCGTGACCGACCTTCAGCTTCCGAATCTGATGGTATTTCTTGATGACAGCACGAATCAGATTGACAACGTCGAATGACGTCCAATCTAATGGCTTGTCAATCAAAAAGACTTCGCCTTCCTCGAATGTAAAGACGCACGGCCGTGCGTCTCTACAATCGTTTTCATTTGTAATCCCCGGTTTAAAATCTGTCATTATGCGAAACAGATTGCGAGCGTTCCCACGATGACGCAATAGATTGCGAAATAAATGAGTTTGCCTTTTTTCACTATGCTTATCATCCATTTGCAGGCCAGACAGCCTGTGATGAATGCCGCCAAGAAACCTATGATGAGCGCAAACGGCGAGATTCCGGCCATTGCTGCACTCCAACCGACTTCAAGAACATCTTTCGCATCAAGCAAAGCCTCTCCCAAAATCGGCGGAATCACCATCAAAAACGAGAACTGTGCAAGTTTTTCTTTCTTGTTGCCAAGCAACAAACCCGTGGCGATAGTCGTTCCGGAGCGCGACAAGCCCGGCATAGTGGCACAAGCCTGACCGATACCGATGATGAATGCATGCAATCCTGAAATCTCCTCACGCTGACGCGGCTTGGCGAAATGCGCGAATGTCAGCAAAGTAGCGGTAACCAATAGCATGATTCCAACAATCAACAGACCTGAACCGAAGATTTCCTCGATAGTGTCTTTGAAAAACACCCCGACGATAAACACAGGAATCATAGAAATGAGGATGTTGATTGCGTATTTTGTGCCGTTGTTGAGGTTTTTATATGAATTCCACTGCTGCTTGGTGAACAGATCTTTGAAAATCCATACAACCTCGCTCCACAATACTACCAAAGTGGCGCAAACCGTAGCTACGTGCAAAACCACATTGAAAGTGAGGTTTTCCTCGCCGCTCAGCCCGAAAATGTTCGATAAAATTGTTAAGTGTCCGCTGCTCGACACCGGAAGGAATTCCGTCAAACCTTGGAGAATTCCTAAAAGTAACGCTTGAAGCCAATCCATTATTCTTTAGGTCTTTTCATTATTGCATAAAACTGTATTCCGAAGCCGATCAAGATGAGAATCGGTGAAAGAGTAAGTCTTCTGAAGCTGAACATTGCATCGTTGAACACATCAGGATTGTCGGAACCACCGCCAATCATCAAAAGAAAACCAACCAACAGGAATGCCAATCCGATGAGCACCCATTTGTAGTTGTCGCGACCGAAAGGCATCGGTTTTTTGTCTTGTTCCATATCTGTAATTTTTAATTTATTCGTATAGTTCGTCGATATCAGCACGCAGGTATTTCCTCATAGCAAATAATGTTGATAATGTTGTGAGCAGAACACCTAAAACCAATACCGAGATATAAATTATCGCAAAGCTTCCAAAACCTGTCAAACTTGCCAATTCAGGTACGTCGCTCATCATTCTGTAAAGGAAAACAGAAAGCAGCGCCAACGCCAGTAATGAGCCTATAACTCCCTGAATAACAAACGATTTTAAAAACGGTTTGATGATAAAACTTTCTGTTGCGCCGACAAGTTGCATACTGCGCACCACGAAGCGTTTCGAGTATACCGAAAGTCGCACCGTATGACTGATGAGCGTAATTGCCATAATCAGCAAAACCGCACCAACAAGAAGTAAAATTGCAGCTATCTTATTGACATTCTTATCGATAGAATGTATCAACGACTTCTGAACATATACCTCTTTTACGTTTTTGTTCCTCATCACCCATTTCTCAATCTTCGCAATACTGTCGTTGTTGGCATATTCCGACTTAAACCTTACGTCAATTGATGGTAGAAGCGGGTTTTCAACATCACCGAGCCAATCTAAAATATCTTCGCCAAGGTCTTCTGTCAAACGGCGTGTAGCTTCTTCCTGTGAAATATATTCCGTTGATTTCACATATTCTTTTCTATCCAAAACATGTTGAAAATCAATGATATCCTTTTCTTTCACACCCTTATTCATCACAATCTCAAAACCGATGTTTTCCTTAATATAATCGGAAATTTTATTTGCGAAAAGCACCAGCGAGGAGAAAAGACTGAGCACAAAAAGCACGAGCATGATGCTCATCAGAGAGATGAGATATGAACCACGGAGACGGCGTTTTGTTGTAGATTTTTCCCTTTTCATGACAATATTAACTTGCAAAAATAAATAAAATTATCGTAATTTTGCAAAAAATTTATCAACATGAAGAGGCTTACGTTTATAATTTTATCAACAATTCTACTCTGCTTAAGTTTTAAAGCAAAAGGTCAAGTTGAATACGACAAATATTTCACCGACAATCAGTTACGAATTGATTATTACCTTTTCGGTAATGCCGACACTGCCATGTATGCGCTCGATAAACTCGTAAAAGAGCCTAAATGGGGTGGTCCGCGTACTCATCTTATTGATGATATGGATTATGGAAAATATTTGGTGGAAGTATCATTACCGGATTCTGATGTGGTGCTTTATTCACATAGTTATTGCTTGCTTTTTGGCGAATGGCAGACTACCGACGAAGCTACAAAAGTCAACAAAGGTTTTCATGAATCGGTGGTGATACCGTTCCCAAAAGAGACTGTTGAAGTGACATTTTACGCGAAAAACAACCGCCTGGAACCTATCGAGCAGATGACACTCACCATAAATCCTGAAGATTATTTCATTCAGCCAGCACCAGTGTTACCTTATGCAATTTATAATGTCTACGGCAACTATCCAGTTGAAAATGCTGTCGATATAGTGCTTTTACCTGATGGCTACACCGAACAGGAAATGGGTAAATTCATCAACGACTGTCAGTTTTTTGTGAAGAGTTTGTTCAGCTACGCTCCGTACGACCGCTATCAAGACCGTTTCAATGTGCGAGCTGTAATGGTACCATCTCAAGATTCCGACATCACCATGCCAGGTGACAAACTTTATCGCAACACCGCTTTGAGCTGCAGTTTCTGGACTTTCGACAGCGAGCGTTACTGTATGACGTATGATAACGAGACTATGAAAACACTTGCCGGTCAGGTGCCTTACGACCAGATTTACATCCTCGCAAACACCAAGAAATACGGTGGGGGAGGCATTTTTAACTCATATTGTGTGAGCACAACAGGCAATTCATATTCTTCTGATGTCATCATTCATGAGTTCGGTCATGGTTTTGCAGGATTGGCTGACGAATATGCATACGACGGTACCGAAAATTACAATATCGAAGTGGAGCCTTGGGAGCCGAATATCACCACATTAGTTGATTTCGACAGCAAATGGAAAGACATGCTCGGTAAGAAAACGCCAGTTCCGACTCCTGTTGATAAGAAATACGAAAAGACTGTAGGTGTTTATGAAGGTGCTGGTTATCAGCTACATGGCATCTACCGCCCGATGATGGATTGCTTAATGAATACGTTCAATGGCGACAAGTTCTGCCCAGTGTGCGAACGCGCCATTGAACGTATGATTTTACATTACACCGAATAAAGGATAAGCTTATCTTTTAACAATCTTATGGGTAACCACGTTTCCGTTGTCAGTCACAAATCGCATCATGTAAATACCTGTATTTAAATCAGTTACAGAGATTTCTTCCATATTTGTCGATATGGTTTTTACGCATTTTCCGACAAGGTCGTAAATCTCGCATGATGTCACATTACCCACAACATACACATAATCGATAACAGGGTTTGGATATACCACAACCATCTCGGTGTTTTCAACAATTTCCGACACATTCATATATTCTTCGTCGAAAATCGGATAACCATCGTTGATGTATTCGGTATCCATTTTCCAAATGGTGATATCGTTATTGAGCAAGTTCACAAAGTCTTGTGAGCGCATAAAATCAGCTGTTTTAGGCTCGCCATATTCGTTCGGATCGGCTATGCAGCCTTCGAGATAGTAGCAATTGCTGACAGTTCCGCCCGATGGCTTCATGCCGACAATGGCACCTACATAATTGGCATTCGCGTCATAGACAATTTCTCCTACATTATAGCAATTCTTTATTTTCATTGACCTTCCGGCAATTCCTCCAACAACATCCACACCTTCGATATCTCCCATATTGTAGCAGTTTTCAACAGTGCCATTGAAGCCAATAATACCTCCAACGCCATTCGTACCATTGATATCTCCAAGATTTGCACTAAATCTGACTGTAGGATTGCCATAAGCTGCAATACCGGCACTCGCACTTTGGGTACCGCTTGTTTTGATATCGACATCGGAAATGCAATACTCAAAAATGCCATTTTTGCCAGAGAAACCTCCTGATTTTCTAATACTTATAATCAAACCTTCCAGATAAAGATTCTTTATTTGCGCATTAGCACCGAGTTCAGCGAAAAATCCAACATAATCTGATACCCACATAGAATTATTGTCATTAACGGCATTATTACTGTCTATGTAAAGACCTGTGATTTCATGAAAATCGCCATCAAAAACACCATCAAAATATTTATGTGATTCTGTTGAAGGTCCAGCTCCTATCGGAATCCATTGATTATCAGCATTTCCGTTAAGGTCGATATCAGTTGTCAGCAAGAAATATTTTCCTTCTGTCCAACGTGAATAATCCCAATTTATAGTATATACCAACCATGCCAATTGCTGAGCATTTTCAATGAGATAAGGGTCGCTTTCGGTACCCGAGCCGCTACTGATGGCTTCACGGCTGCCGTCCCAGACACTCTGGGCTGTTAAGTTCATCCCAAGGATGAGAAATAACATTATATATAATACTTTTTTCATAGCCTTAAGTTTTATTTGTTGTTCAAATTATTCAAGAAGTACTCTTTGATATATGTGGCCCAATTATCCATTTCGTTTCTATCGAAACCATTTGTAAACCAACATGTTACATAAGCTCTATCCAACACTTGGACAGTACCGCTTTCGAAAGTGAATGGTCCGGATGAAGCCAGTCCGCGACGGTCGCCAGCATTATTTGGTGCGCCGTTGTTGCCTGTTTCCTCGCTCCAGTACAAACCGTTTTGGTTATATCCGCCGTTAGGCATCACGCCACCTGTACCCCAGTTGTAAGGGTCGGAGTCGTATGGAAACATGAATTTGCATTCAGGACCCACAGTGCCAGGTGCACCAGGAAAACCATAACCACCGTATTGGACATGATCACCACTTTTCCATATTCCTCGTAACAAATTGTAATAATGTTGAGCCTCTTCAGGATCACCATTCATAGCTGCTGTGTTTTCATGATAGAAATATCCTGTCATACCAAGTCGTTCATTATCAATGACTCCGTCACCAAAACCTATTCCGTTGATGCTTTCATCGACAATTTGGTTGCCGTTTGAATCGTATTTCGGGTTATCTAAACCGTCAGGATTCATTGTAGGACCGCCAAGAATCATGATAACCTGCGCCGGAGGGTTGGCACCGTATGATCCAGGTTCGCCATCGCCATCAAAATCATCGGCATTGTAACCATAATAATAACCGTGTTGGACATTACAGCCGTTGTAGTCGTCGCGAGCATAACCGATGTCAAAATCGGTCCATGAGCCGATGTAAGTGTCATGATAGTCATTTGATGAGCGGTTGTAGATCCACTGACGCATGAAGAGAGTGTTGTTAAGAACCTCATCGTCAGGGGCGTTGAAACCGTAGAGCATGCAGTGGACTTCGATGCCAAGGGCGCCGCCACCCGACTCACCATGATGAACATAACCATTGTTATAAAAATCGTAGTTGTCGTTATAGATGCAGAACAATGCCATATCGCCAAGGATATCAGGGTAATCTCCGTTGTGCGGGTCGTACACACCGTCGCCGTCGACATCCACAAAAGGAGCGAGGTTTTGGGCGAAACCGTCATCGACGTTTCCGTGAGCTGGCCATGTGAGTATATCCTCAGGGATGTCGCCGCCTGGATTTGCGATAAGAGCTTCTATCTCAGCACGCGACACCTTCCACACATGGTGATAATTCATCACGTTGAAGATATCTGTCGAAGCGTCGGTGACACGCAGCGGACCCGACCAGAAGTCTTCGCCCACCTGGTTGAAACGCACTGCTGCCAGATGGAGGCTGTCGTCGGCATCGAGACCACCAATCCACAATGTGTTTTGGAAGATTGTAGAGGCATCGCCTGTGCTTGGCACAAAATAACCTTGATCGGTATTTTCACCTCCTCTCATTCTGAAGAAGTTACCGGTTCCGTACAATGTAGTTTTCACATTGTTGATGTCGATTTCGGCCTCAGGATGCCACTGGGCCGTCATTTCAAACGCTGCAATTAGCGTCGCAATGAAAAGTACAAATTTTTTCATACCATTTATTTTTATGTAGGGAGAGGGCATGCCCTCTCCGTACAGGTTGTCATTCATTTTTTATAGACATCATCTTCTGTTAGTATTCCCAAGAATATAGCTCTTGCAACTAAAGCTGATGCCTTGTTATCTCCATTATTTATGCGGTCGGCAAGTGATTTCTGCAGATTCTGAATCGACTTTATTTGTGAGTCGTCAGCTTTGCCGTAAATGCGATTTGCCACCTGTGTCGCTGTCTCTCCACGAGCCAATCCTATCAGAAGTTCACGTTCGCGCATCGAGACGTCGTAATGCATACACTGTTTCAAGCTGTAGAAGTTCTGCTGCACATATTCCGATGCCGATTCAACTATGGTTTGTATCACCGGATGATTAAAATAGTAACGTTCGCCACGTTCCAGACAGGCTATTGCTCGTGTAAAGTTCTCTATTTCAAAGCCTTCGGTGGCGTTTTTGCTTACAAAAGCTTTTGCTCCTGCAACCAGCGAATCGACTATAACTTTGTTGATATCTTTTATCTTTTGTTCACGGTTTATTTCGTCTTCAGCCGGATAATCGAAGCGCGAAGTGATGATTACTATATTTATCTCACCGCCATCCTGATTAGTGTAGCCGCCTTCAAGAATCTCACGCGTCAAGGTAATACCTCCAGTAGGTTCCGCTTGACTCGGAAACTGCATGTCAACCAAAGCATAATCAGGTTTTTCGTTTGCCGGATTGTCAAGAAATTCGAAGAGTTCACTCTTGGTGCCAAAAGTTCCTAAAAGACGAATCTCTTTGGTGTAAAAAGTGTCGTCTTTTGCAGCTACAGTGATCTCCTGCTTGTTGTGAGAAAACTCATAAGCTATTGATTTTCTTATCAATGACTCATCGTCAATTACAATTATATTTATATAGTTGCGCATAGTATGAAGTGTATTTTTGTTCCTTTGTTAACTTCGCTCTCAACCCAGATTTTACAACCTCTTTGGGTTTCGTCGTCGTGTTTTTTTATGATATAAGCACACAGCATCAGACCGAATCCATGATGTCCGATAGATTTTTCATTCTCAATAAGTTTATCTGAACGGAAAAGCTCATCGAGACGTTCTTTCGGAATGCCGCATCCTGTGTCTTCAACCGTTATCTGCACAAATTTTTTGTCTTTATCGTACCGCTTGGCACTCACTTTTACATAACCTTCAGTAGTATAACGTAATGCATTGTTAATCAGGTTTCTAAGCATGATTTCGACAAGATTCTTATCACCCAAAACCGAACATGGCGCATCGCTGAAAATAAGATTTACCTTATTAGGATTTGTTATGCCTTTAGCCACTTCTTCAAAAACATCATTAAGCACAAAACTTGTCTTTTTAAAAGGTAATCCGTTTGGTGTCGAGATGTTAATCCAACGCATGGTGTTATTCAGGGTTACGATAAGTTTTTGCAACGCATCGTGTTTTATCTCATCAGGAACATTGTCGCGCTGTAAAAACATGATGTAAGGCGACATATCGTGGCGGAAAATCGACAAACAAGTCTCAACATTGGCAATACGTTCAAGGTCGAGCTGTTTCTGTTTTTTCAAAAGCCTATTGTTGCGATGTGCATATCTGAAAAATACGTAAATTGTAGCAAATGCTATGAAAAGCAAAATTATCGACAAGAACAGATATGTCATTTTTTTCTTATTTTCCTTGTCAACCGAACGCAATTCCATATAGTTGAAATCGTATTTTTCCTTTTCAAAAGCTTTAAACGACTCACTCTGATACATTGAAAACCAATTTGTCAGTGTTTCAGGATCGTCTGATGCCTTTGTTTTGATAAGTCCTACATACACACGCTCAGCCATTTTTGAAGTTGTGTTTTTAAACTTATAAATAGTAGGCAAATTCGGATCTTCATTTTCATTTATCGAATCCATGAAATTTTTTGCAAAAATCAGATATGGTCGTGCTTCTTCTAATTTTCCATCACGGATATAATAATCAGAAACCATTGATTTTGAGGCGATTATCTGATATGGATTTTTTGTTTCAAGGAAAAGACTATCGGCATGAAGCAGTATATTCATCTTCAAATCACAATCGTAAACACCGATATTTATAGGATAATTCACACCGAATTTTTTTGCGTTATTCTTGATTATCAATAAGATATAATCCAAATCATTCAACACTATATTATAATCATTGTTTCTGTTTATATCGTTGATTATTCCAGCTAAAGTCTGAAGATTATTCGCTAGGTCATAATTACTAACTCTTTGATTATCATTCATTAACTCCATACTTTTCTTTAAATACTCAACAGATTTCTGGAAATAAAACACATTTTTACCTTCCTCATTCTGATAATAATTTGAGATATGTGCAAGAATCTGGCACGATTCGGTTAATGCGTAATAAAGCGTGTAAGCTTGAGTTTCATCAACTATAAGTTGTTGATTAACATTGTCTTGCTCAATATCATTCAAAGTCTTTACAAGCTCGTTGTATTGATATTTTCCATCACGGTAAAAGCAGTTTAGGAAAAGTTTTGTCACGTAATACTGGCTATTTGCCCAATGGCAAAGTGTATCGTGAATATTATGATTGCAGTCGCATTTCTTAAGCAGCTCGTCGGCTTCCCACGAAACACGTAAACGCATCATCATCTTAGCGTTTATAATATTCGCAATAGCTATTTCAACATCTTCATTCGGATATGACTCATCTAAATCATATACCTTATTAATATTTTCATTGGCTTTTTCAAAATCTGAAAGGAGAAAATTATCGTAAGCCATTGAGTTTAAAGCTCTTACAAAATTATTATAATAAAAATCATGATGATTTTCAATAAGATTCACTGAGTCTTGATATAAAAGAACCAAAGCTGAATCGGCGTATTGCAAAGATAGCTTTGAGTCGTACAAACGTTCCTTAAACGCTTGATTATTAAGATGTTTAATTCTGATTTGATAATCAGTTAAAACATCATTACGAGCGCATGAAATAACCAACAAAGATATTATTGCAAGTAAAAATTTCTTCATAAGATTACTTTTAACAATGCAAAATTATAAGTATTAATAACATTTGTCAATTCCTAAAACCCTAAAAATGTTAGTAATTTAGGAAAAACTTTTTAGTAAAAACATTACCGTTATTTGTAAAAAATCGAACGATGTAAATCCCTGATTCTAAATTATTTACAAGAATTTCGTCCACATTATTCCACATATTTTTTTCTTTATAGACAAGATGTCCATATGTGTCAAACACCTCAAAATACTCAATTTCAGCATCAGAATAATCAATTTCATTAACATATTGATAAACAAGACCTGCTGCATGAGCGACGCAAGCCAAATTAAGTTTTGTAAAAATGACAGACTGCTCCCAACTGTTTACACTTAAACCTATTATATCGTTAATTGTATGGATATAAGGCGACATGTTATGAACATCTTCGCTTAGCGAAATTGCCTGATAACCATTACGGTTGAACGACGAATAGTCAGTGTCGCCAGCCGGCAGCCAAGCTTGCCAGATATTTATGCCTGGTAAATATGTATGACTTACTTGCTGTGTAAAATTTCCAAGCAAAGAATCGCAATTCTTATATAAAAGGTGAATATGAATGTTGTTGCCAGGTGCCACATAACCAGTCATATCGAGATTGAAATATGCGACGATATCAATACTGTCAGCTCGACATTGACTAGCGTACGCATGACTGCCGCAAAGTCCGAATTCCTCAGCGTTCCATGAAGCAAAGATTATTGAACGTTCAAATTCATAATTGCTTAATATTCTGGCAGTTGTAAGAATTCCGGCAACACCGGTTGCATTATCATCAGCACCAGGTGAAACTAAAGTATCAGGATCGAAATCACCTTCAGTTATGACATAAGAGTCGTAATGTGCACCGCAAACTACAAACTCATCAGGATATTTTGTACCTCGTTTAAAAGCTAAAACATTAGGAGCTGTAGTGAAAGGTTTAGGTACTGTATCCCAATAAGGAATAACTTGAAAATCATGAAGATAAACACTGTCAATGTTCGATTTTTCATATTCCGAAACAAGCCAATCTTTTACATTATAGATATGAATGGCATCAGCTCGTCTGTTGATATATGAAGTTAAATGTTCAACGTCGTTAATTATTTGATTTTCAGTAACTTGATTAAGCATTTCCAAAACAACAGGATCTTGGGTATTTACTTCTGGAAATGTATGTTCATAAAGATGATTAGACTGTTGTGAGCGGCAAATTACTGATGAAAATATGATAAAAACGGCTAAAATTATTTTTTTCATAGCATTATTTTTTGCAAAGATAATATTTTTTATTTTTGCGACAAATTAAAAATAAGGGTCATAATGTCATTTATTACCATATTGAGCATTGCAATTGCACTTTCGATGGATTCATTCTCAGTGTCGATTTGCAAAGGCTTGACTACCAAAAAATTCTCAGTAAAAACTGCTATTTTATGCGGTTTGTGGTTTGGTTGTTTTCAGGCATTAATGCCAATTATTGGTTATTTTTTAGGTGTTCAGTTTGAAAGTCTGATTACCAGCATTGACCATTGGATAGCTTTTGGTCTGTTATTTTTAATAGGAGTCAATATGATCAGGGAAGCTTTTGGTGAAGAAAACGACCAAAATACATCAAATAACGACGCAAAAACAATGTTTTTATTGGCAATTGCCACAAGTATTGACGCATTAGCTGTTGGAGTGACATTCGCTTTTCTACAAGTTATGATTTGGAAAGCTATATTTATAATAGGAGTGACCACTTTTATTTTCAGTTTTTGCGGAGTCGCCATCGGAAATTTTTTCGGATCAAAATATTCAAAACCCGCGAGTATAATAGGTGGTGTGATTTTGATTTTAATCGGCACTAAAATTTTGTTGGAGCACTTAGGATTTTTATCTTATTAATTTGTTTATAACTATAAAAAAGAATAAATAAAAAATCAGATAATTAATAGTCTGTTGATAACTTCTTAAGTACTTAAAAATCATTTTAATAGAGTGTTGAAAAGTGTTGATTTTACTGTCAAATTCAAACAAATAACTTCTTAAAACTTTCCAAATTTTTCAGTTTTCAACAGCATAAAATTTTTATCATTTTTTATCAAAATTTTATTAACACTTTTTATAAAATTAATGTTGATAAAATTAATGATTTTGATTTTCAATATGATATAGAATCGACCAAAATTTTGCATTTTTATAACTGATTAAAAATTAACGAAAAACGGTTTTTGGTAAAAGTATTTTTTTTATTTTTGTGAAAATTTTTTCAACATTTGTGATATGAATCAAATTATTCCTATAGCATCAGACCATGGTGGATTTGCCATGAAACAGTATCTTATTGATAAGCTGAAAGATAGCGGTTATGAAGTGAAAGATTACGGCTGTTATTCAGCGGAAAGTGTCGATTACCCTGATATGATACATCCTTTGGCACAAGATATTCAAGATGGAAAATATCCGCTTGGTATTATTCTTTGCGGAAGTGGCAACGGTGCCCAGATGACTGCTAACCATCATCCACATGTTCGTGCTGCCCTTTGCTGGAATGTTGAACTTGGAAAGCTCGCACGTCAACATAATAATGCGAATATTTTGGCATTACCTGGACGTTTTATCAGCAACGAGATGGCTTGGGATATTGTGCAAGCTTATTTGACAACCGATTTTGAGGGGGGGAGACATTTGAATAGGATTAATAAGATTGATATAAAATAATTGAATGAGATTTCTCGACTTCCTTCGGTCGCTCGGAATGACAATTAATTTGGTATGACTGAAAAAGGCGCGATATTCAGCCAGAATGTGAAGCAGACTGCTTTTAACGATGAGTTTCATAAAAAGATGCTCAATCGTTACATATTTTTTATGTGCGCCGCTGAAGATTGTGCGAGTCATTATGCGAATATCGAGCTTGAGAAAAACCGTGCTTTCAATATAAGAAACAAGGCTTTTAAGTATTATGACAAGCTTTTGGTTGATTTCGAGACTAATGTTATCAACAATGGTGGAATTGTAAAATGGGCTCGTGACGCTGAAGAAGCCAAATACATGATTTATGATATTTTAAATGCTGAAAAAGCTAAAAATGTCATAAAAACCAAGAGCATTTTGGCTGAAGAAATCGGGTTGATGCCGTTTTTGGAGATGAAGAAAGTCGACATCACAGAGACCGACACCGGAGATTTCATTTGTTATCAATATAATGAGCGTCCATCTGATCCGAATCATTCGGCTGCGCACAAGAAAAAAGAAAATATCGCTGAGCTTTATGCCGAAAAGTTCGGTTTGGATAATAATCTGAGTCCGAAACAGCTGATGACGGTTACACGTAAAGTGTTGAATGAGAAATATTTAACTGCTGACGCTGCTATCACAGGTGCTGATTTCTTTGTGGCTGACACCGGAGATATCATTATTTCGGAAGACGAAGGAAATGTCTTAAAATCAACAGCAAATGCTGATGTTCACATTGTTTTAGTCGGAATAGACAAACTTATTCCTTCTATTGATGATATCAGTGTTTTACTGCCGCTTTCGTCGTTGTATGAAGTTACAAAAATCAAGGCGAAGTCATATTACACCATTTTAAGCAAACCTGAAAAAAGCCAGACAAAAAATCAGAAGCTGTATGTTGTTTTAGTTGACAACAACAGATCTGTTTTGCTTGCGAAAGAGCAGCGTCGCCGCATTATGACATGCATTGAATGTGGTGCTTGTCATAGTGTTTGTCCGATTTTCAACACAATAGGCGGTCATGTTTACGACAATGCTTTTCCGGGACCTGTAGGCGTGATTCAAGCTATTGCTGGTGGTTATGAAGATTCGGCGCATCTGGCGACTTTATGCGGCTCATGCCATCAATGCGAGCAATATTGTCCTATGAACATCAAAATCAGTGATTTGATTTTAAGAAACAGAATTGAGATTGAGAAAGAAAACGGCTCTTTGTTAGGTGAAAAACGTGTTTTCAACTTTATCATGAAACGTGTCAGTAGCCGCAAGGAGATGGATAAGACCAAGGAGTTTCTCAACCGTCTTGAGATGAAACAGATGCTGAAGAAAACATGGGGTGTGCATCGTGAAATACCAGTATTAGCTGAAGAAAGCTTTTCAGAACTTTGGAAAAAATTAAATAATTTTGATCAATCAGTTTAATTTTTGTTATTAAATTCAATAATTTGCACCTAATTATTTAAAATTATAAAACTATGAAAAAGACAATTACATTATTAGCATTATTGTTGATTACGACAATCGGTTTCGCACAAAGTTTTGTGATGATAAACACCGACAATCAACAGAAAACAGAAGAATTGTTTAACAATAACAATTTGACGATTCATTATTACAACGACAATTTCGTTTTGGGGACAGCGAAAACTGTTGATGAGAATATGACTGTGTTGGATTCTGAAGCTTTTTCAGGCAATGACGTATATACGTTGATATATTGTCCGCAAGCAGAGCAGCAATCATATCTCGGCGATGTAGAAGCATTGCTCCAAACTACCAACTTTGTGATTGTGAAAGGTGCTGCAATGCCATACAAAAACGATGGTGCTATAGCTATTTTCAACAAAGAAGCAAAATTACCGGTCGCTCATCGCGATTTTCCAGTTGTTACTTTTGAAAACCCGACTATCCGTGAGATGATGAATCAGGTGAATATGGACTCACTCCAAGCTACGGTGCAGTTTTTGCAGGATTATCAGAACCGTATTTGGAACTCTACCAACGCTTTTGCTGCTTCCGACTGGATTGCCGGTCGCATGGAAGCTCTAGGACTTGAGGTTGAGCAGCAGGATTTTTATGCAAACACATGGACTGGAAGCGGTCAGGCGGCACCAAATGTCATTGGTATTCAGCGTGGTACACTTTATCCTGATGTTTATGTTGTTTGCGGCAGCCACTTCGATTCCTTCTCATACGAGGCAATGTATGGCAGCGGTAATTGTCCTGGTGCTGATGATAACGCAACAGGTGTAGCTAGTGTGCTCGAAAGCGCGAGAATAATGACACAGTATGAATTTGAATATTCAATTATTTACTGCGCTTATGGTTGCGAAGAAATGGGACTTTACGGCAGTGAGGCTTACGCTTCACGTTGCCAGCAGGAAGGTATGGAGATTTTGGGATATTTCAACAACGACATGAACGGATATCTCAATTCTGGCGATCCTATTCATATCGATTGCATTTATCCTAACTCAGTGGCTCCAATCGGTGATTATTACATGAATATCGGAAGTGTTTATTTCCCGGAACTCCCAATCAGACATGTCAATTTTACTCAAGGCGACAGTGATCATACTTCGTTTAACAATCATGGTTATATGGGAATTTATCCTTTCGAGGATTATCAGCATTACAGTCCGTACATTCACACTCCTAATGATTTGATTGGCACTAGTGTGAACAGCTGGGAGATGTCACAGCAGTACTGTCAAATGAACATCGGCTGCCTGTCAGAGATTGCAAATCCTGTTGGTTCGCAAGTTTATTGCAATCCAGTTAATGATTTTGCTGTGGAATATCCTTACGTAGCTGATGATTATTCAACACTCAGATTAAGCTGGACTGAGCCTTCAGAGGGTTCAACAGGAACATTAGTTCGTTTCGACGTTTATCGCGACAATGACATGGTTGCAGAAACCACCGAGTATGAGTTTATTGATGAAATTACAGAGAATGTCGATGTTGATTATTATGTGATGGCGGTTTATAGCGACGGTTGTTGGTCAGCTTCAGAGACCATTACAGTGCATAGTGTTTTGGATGTTCCGGAAATCGATGATTTGAATGAGGAAGTTGTCCGTTATGAGGTGTACGACATGATGGGACGACTCGTTTACACTGAAAAATCCGTATGGAAAAATGTGGACGAAATCCGTGTAAATAATTTGGAATCAGGAATTTACATGATTCGACTTTTTATGCAGAACGGAAATGTGGTAACGAAGAAA
Organism: uncultured Bacteroidales bacterium; assembly: GCA_905234275.1. Taxonomy (GTDB): domain Bacteria; phylum Bacteroidota; class Bacteroidia; order Bacteroidales; family F082; genus Limimorpha. The sequence goes on from CAJOHD010000011.1 coordinate 21,273, forward strand.
ATCATAAAGAAATAAACATACACTCGTCATTTCGAGCGAAGTCGAGAAATCCTTGTTTAACGAAATCATTAAATAGTTTACGTTAGATAAGGATTTCTCCATTTCACTCCATTTCATTTCGTTTCAGTCGAAATGACGTTAATAAGTTTTTTCCATTTAATATATCCCAAAACAGCTATCACAACGTAAAGTGCGTAAAGGCTTGCTTTGAAAGGTATTTCCTTATAGAAATAGAGTGCGCAAGTGACCACGTCGACGGCGATCCAGATGAACCATTGTTCGAGATATTTGTGAGCCAAGGCCCATATTCCGATGATGCTCAAGGCTGTGGTGAAGCTGTCGGCAACAGGAACGTTGCTGTTGGTGAAGTTGACGAGAATCAAATAGATTATAAACCATACAGCAGCTATTATTCCTAACCAAGGCAGTATCAGTTTCTTTGGAAAATGACGTATTGGAAGTTCTTTTTTCTCGGAAGAACCGTGCACCCATTTCCAGTAACCGTAAACGGTCATTGCGAGGTAATAAAACTCCATTCCGCAGTCGGCATAGAGTCCTTTTTGGTAATAAAGTACGATGCCGAGTGCCTGCATCATGAAGCCTACCAGCCACATCCAAACGCTGGCTCGATATTCGAAAAGAATATAAGCAAGTCCAAGGACTGTGGTGACGATATCGAGCCAGTGTTTGGCGATGAATTCCATATTGTTAGAATTTAAGTGTTAAGTTACCCATTACTGTGAAGCCAGCCATCGGCATAAAACCAATCTGGTAGTAACGGTTGTCGTTGGTGTGGCCTGCGCTCTCGTAGATTGCCGAGTAGACCCAGCCGCTGGCAGCATAGCGTTTGTTGAAGATGTTGTTGAAATTGACTTTGAAAATAGCCTCTTTCACAAAACTCTTCGGTTTTAAAGTATAACTGACACTGACGTTTGATGTCGAGTAGCCTGGCAATGAACGGTCGAGGTTTTCAGTGTTGTCGAGATACATTCTCGAGACGTAGTTGGTGTGCCATATCAAGGCGATGCCTTTATGGTGGAATGTCACGAAACCGTTAAGTATTGTTGATGGTGAGAATGCCAAAGTGGAGTTGTCGTAATGAATTGTCTGCGAGCCGTTGTCCCAGTCTTCGACGACTTCATCAAAGTCTTTTATTTTATTTTGACTGAAGGCTGCGTTAGCCTCGATAGCAAGCCATTTTGTGGCGTTGACACCGGCATGAAGTTCAACACCCATACGATATGATTTCTTAATGTTGGTAGTTAACGCTTCACCAATATCGCTGACTTCTCCAGTCTGCACAAACTGGTTATTGTAATCCATGTAATAAAGGTTTGCACCAGCCTTCCAGATGTTTGAACCGTAGTTATAACCCAATTCATAATCAATAAGTTGTTCTGGTTTTGGGAAAGGATATGAGCCGTTGTCGGTGAAGTTGTTACGTTCAGGTTCACGGTGACTAACAGCCACTGAGGCGAAGGCTTCATGATTGCCCATAGTCCACGACAAACCGCCTTTTGGGTTGAAGAAATCGTATTTCTCATGAATATCAAGCGGTTGGTTGTAATATCCACTGTTTTCTTCGTAGAACTTGTCGTTGATACCTGTTGTGTTGTAGTTTACATGACGATATTGCAAATCGCCGAAAACACTCCAATTGTCAGTAATATTGAAAGTGGCTTTTGCAAACACGTTTCCGTCTAATTTATCGGCATCTGAATCATAGTATTTATAATCGCCGTCGGCAAGATAATAATTTGCAACATCAGTGTTTGCTATGTAAGTCACATATCCGAAGTGGTTACCGGTGAAGTTCTGCAGAGCTATACCTCCGATAACGTTCCATCTGTCGTTTTTATAGTTGGTATACCAGAGACCTCCGTAAGTGTTCTGGGAAAGTCCTTTTTTACGTACAAAATCGGTTCTTTTCACCTGAGTTCCATCAGGATAATAATATGTCATACCGAATTTCGAGAGTTTGTTGTTGTAGCGGAACTCATCGTAGAAACCGTAGCCATAGGTGTAATGCAATGTTGCTGTTGTTGCCCAGTGTTCGTTGATTTCCCAAGCGGCTGAAAGGATGTTATGGTCCTGCCAGAAGTTGTCGGTAGTCTTATCCCAATAGCTGCCGTCGTTGAGTTTGTAACGTTCGGTCTTGTAGTTGCCGTTCTCGTCTTTCACAAACAGTCCGTTCTCATCGGTTACAAGTCGTTCGTAAAGGTTGTTAAACTGTCCTAAACCGACGTTATACATATCTTCGTAAGTATGGATGCCGGTGTTTACTGAATAAGTCCAAGATCCATCGTCGTAGCAGCCGTCCATAAGTGAATAGTTGTCATTACCTGCGACAACGCCGTTCCAAGCTTGACCGGTATTCTCAAAGTTTCCGATGTTTTTGTAACGAATCACGAAGTTGTTGCCCATCCAGGTGGCACCGCCATAGTAACTTCCACTGCGTCCTGATGTTCCATCAAGAAAACCGTCAGTGCTTGTCTCGTGGTAGGCACCGTCTATGATAAGGTGATTCCAGAGAAGACCTGTTGAAGCTTTAACACCGAAGTTAAGCGTGTTGAACGAGCCGTAAGAGCCTGTGACCTCAGCGCTTGGACGAGTAGAAGGTGATGCCGACATCAAAGTGATGGTACCTCCGAAGGCACCGTCGCCATTGGTTGATGAACCTACACCACGTTGGATCTGTACGCCACCAAGCAGCGAGCCGTAGCTGTTCATGTTAGCCCAAAACACACACTGGTCTTCCGGTGAGTTGAGCGGCACACCGTCGAGCGTCACGTTGATTCGTGAGTCACCTGCACCGCGGATACGCATGTAGCTTGTACCTGTTCCCACGCCGTTCTCGCTCCACGAGATAATGCCCGGGGTCTTTGAAAACAGGAACGGGAGCTCTTTTCCGGTGTTGGAAAACTCTTCAAGCTCTGTCTTTTTGATGTCTGTCACAGCGAAAGGTGCGTTTTTCTGCACTTTCACACCGCTGACCACCACTTCTTCAAGCATCTGTAGGTTTGTGGTGTCAAAAACGATTTCATTCTGCGCATTCACATTTGCTGCAAATAATAGCGCAGCGATACAAATAAAAATTCTTTTCATTTTTTGAACTTTTAGTTAATAATAAATGTGAAGGGGAAAATTAGAAGTATCCATCCCTACGCCGGCATTACCCGGATCAGGTTATAGGGTATCATCTCAGCCCTCTAAGGAGCACCCCTTGATTTCGGCTGCAAAAATACAAAAAAGTTTAAAGTTTAAAGTTTAAAGATTTTTTATATTTGCAAAAAATTACAGTTATGAAAAAATCTATATTACTATTTTTTATATTGATAATCAACATTACAGGTTATTCTCAAAACAAAGATTATCAAACAGAGACCAAGACACACATCTTTTGGCAGCCTGACAGAAAACTGACCACTGCCGACTTTCAACGTGATGTTAGAGATGTACCTTTATCCTCAATAAAAGAATGTGGTGATTATGGGTATTGTGTTGTTGGTGCTTACGGATTGTTTTATGCTGTAGATGTTACTAAAGGGAAATATAAACCAGGTCAATATCACGAAAAACTTTACATAGCACCTGCTTTTGAGAAACCTCAATCTGTAATTATAAAACCCGATTCGTTGGGTTTAGAAATCCAACAAACGCTATTCGATATTGATGAGCTTTGCGCAAGAACTATTCGTTACAAACTTGACCACTTTTATGAGCGTTTTAATGATAGTACAATTATAGAGAACCCAGACAATCCATATACTATGTGGTTTACCACAATCAAAGATGAGTGTGAACAGTATTATGGAAAGATGAAATGGGCTTATTTGAATGAGGTTGTTATTAAAAAAGGAGACTATGAATATTGGAAAAATACAGTTGACACAACACTGGACTCTTTAAAAGAATACGCAACAACTCCCGAAGATTGTTACAGATTTGTCAAAAATAAACCTATTGAAAAAAAGATGGTAAAAGCAAAATATTTGGCACCAAGTTTGTATAAGAAATAATAAGACTTAAAATCATGAAAAAACTGTATCTCATTGCTATTGCAAGCGTTATTTTGTGTTTTTCCTGCGGGAAAAAAGAAACCGATTCGGAATGTGTCGCTATGCGCGGATTGGTTGAGCGTGTAGTGCCTGAATATTCGAAACATATTGTGCTTCAACGAATTAACGACACTATTGACTGTTTCGAGATTGAAACCATGGGCAAGGACCTCGTGATTCGAGGCAACAACGCCAACAGCATGGCAGTGGGATTAAATCATTACCTTAAATATTATTGCAAGGCCCAATATTCATGGTTTGAGACCGAAAAACTCGAGATTCCTCGTCAGATGCCTCAAGTTGATGAAAAAGTGCGTCTCAACGCCCGTGTTCCCGACCGTTTCTTCTTGAATTACTGTACTTTCGGCTACACCATGCCGTGGTGGGGCTGGTCACAATGGGAGCATTTCATCGACTGGATGGCGCTCAACGGCATCAACCTGCCGCTTGCAATCACCGGACAGGAGTCGGTTTGGTATGAAGTGTGGCGTGATTTCGGCTTGACAGACGAGGAGATTCGCAGCTATTTCACAGGTCCGGCTCATCTTCCATGGCACCGCATGCAGAATATCGACCGTTGGGGCGGACCATTGCCGATGGTGTGGCTTGATAATCAAAAAGCGTTGCAGAAACAGATTGTGACTCGTGAACGTGAACTCAACATGAAACCGGTTTTACCAGGTTTTGCAGGTCATGTGCCACCATGCATTACCCGTATCTATCCTGATGCGCCGTTAGCATCATTGGGCGATTGGGCTGGCTTCGACAGCACCTGCTGGTGCAAGTTCCTCGACCCGCTCGACCCGCTTTACACCGAGATACAGAAGAAATTTATCGCCAAACAGACCGAGTTTTACGGCACCGATCATATCTATGGTATCGACATCTTCAACGAACTCATCCCACCAAGCTGGGAGCCTGAATACCTCGCCCGTGTCAGCCGTCAGGTTTATGAGTCGCTCGAAGCAGCCGACCCTGATGCAAAATGGCTCGAGATGGCTTGGCTCTTCTGGAACGAGCGTCAGTATTGGGAGGTTGATAACCGCATCGAGGCATATATCACTTCAATGCCTATCGACCGCCACATCATGCTCGATTATTATTGCGAACGCCAGCCGGTATGGGAGCGCACCAACGCTTATTATGGCGTGCCTTATATCTGGTGCTACCTCGGCAACTTCGGTGGTAACTCAATGCTTGCCGGTAATTTGGATACTGTCAACGCCCGCATCGAACGCGCTTTTGTGAAAGGTGGCGATAACTTCGTGGGCATCGGATCTACTCTCGAGGGCTTCGACTGCAACCCGTTTATGTATGAATATGTGTTTGAGAAGGCGTGGGACGACCCGCTCACAAAAGACGTGAAAGCTTGGGTGGAATGCCTCGCCGACCAGCGTGCCGGAAAATATGATGAGCATATGCGCATAGCTTGGGAACTCCTTGCCGACAGCGTATATAATAAAGTGTCGTCACCTGGTCAATGTGTGCGCATCAACCAGCGCCCGACCACCGGAAACATCAAGGAATACAGACAATATTACATTGCACCGACTTATAAATACAACAATCTGGTACTTCTTGAAGTGCTTGACAATCTTTTGGCATCTGATTGCGACACCCGCACTCGCCATTTCGACATTGTCAATGTCACTCGCCAGATGCTGGGCAACTACTTCAGCGACCTCTACATCGACTACGTAAAGGCTTATAAAGACAACGATTTTGCTAAGATGCAGCAGCTTGAGAAGACCATGGTTTCTATTCTCGACGACACCGATGCCATCCTTGCTTCAGAGCCAGCTTTCCTCGTCGGAAAGTGGATAAAAGATGCAAGAGCCATTGGAAACACTGAGGAAGAGAAGGATTATTTCGAGAGCAACGCACGTAACATCATCACCACTTGGGGCGAGGAAGACGCCTTGTTGAACGAATATGCCAGCCGAGCATGGGCAGGACTCACCGAGACATATTATGCCTACCGCTGGAAAGAGTTCTTCAAAGATATGGACGCTGCCATCGCTGCAGGTGAGGACTTTGATGAGCGTGCCTATCACGATCGCATCTGCAAATATGAAGGTCAGTGGTGGCGTGAGCGTTTAGGCAGTTTCAGCGCAGAGCCAACCAACAACGGAGTGGCATTGGCTTTCGAGATAGCACAGAAATATCGTGATGAGATGAAGCAGTATTATCAAAATCGATAAAACAGCTTCCCTGAAAGCGTCCAATTATAAAGGATTCCGTATATTTGCAAGTCGGTGATGACATCGCCGTCATAACCCTCTATATGGATATTTGGAGCATCAAATTTTCCTTTGTTGACTGCGTTCGAGCTGGTAAAATAAAACATATTCACAACTAACTGCGTGGTGAAATAAAAACGTCCCCATGTCAAGCTGAGTGCAGTGCTTCCCATAATGTTTGGTGATGGATAACACCATACGTCCGATTTTTTCAAGGTCTGAGTTTCTGTTGAATCAGCAAAGTTTATATCTAAAGCATAAGCTCTTGTCTCCATGTAGTTTACCAAAGAAAGAACTGGAATAACGGTGATGTTGAATGTCAGGTTGCGAACAGTGCGGTCGTCATTATTTACCTCATCGCGGTTCCAAAGCACAATATTGGCGGAATATCCACCGCCAATGGCAAACTGTATTGCGGAATACGACTCAAAAAGACCGGTCATGTCTTCCTTGGTGTCAAGGTCGCTCCACATGAAACGGGATGTAAGCATTACTGAACCGGAGGTGTGTTTTTGCACCACATTCATAACGTTGGTGGCAGTATAGGCAAAACGTCTGTGGTTGAAAACCCAATATCCGTCAAGCGAAAGATTGCGCAAATTACCTAATCCTGTAGATTTTTCAAGTTCTTCGATATAATATTCATCGCCAGGCTCTCCGACAGTTACGTCGCTGATGATATAGTTTTTAATGCCAAAATAGCTGATTCGGCCTCCCCATCTGAGGTTTTGCATGCCAAATGACAATGCACGTCTTTTCTCGGCACTGTGCCTGCCAATTTCAACATCGTAACCAAAACTTGTACCGCCATAACCAACCTCAAAACCTACTTTTTTATACAGACTTTCACCCAGATAACTCACTGATGAAGCAGGAATTACGTCAAACATTTTAAAATCGGAATAAGCAAAAAAACCAACCATCTGAAGCTTGCTGGTTAGGGCAAAAGAGAAACGTGGAGGAAACTGGTAAACATAATTGGTATCAATGTTTTCTGTCTTATGGATATACCCTTTACCCAGGTCGATCAGTTCACTGACAGACTGACTTTGCACCGAAATAGCTGCAAATAAAAATATGACTATCGAAAACTTTTTTGTCATCAAAAATAAAATTTTGGCAAAATTAGCAAAATGTTTACAAAAATCAAAAAAACTTTAAACTTTAAACTCTAAACTTTAAACTTTTTTAATATCTTTGCAGCGTAATAATTCGAATTATGAAAAAATTTGGTCGTACAATTTGGATTGGAGTCCTTGCTGGACTTGCATTTTTAGGTGCTTGCGCCACACATAAAGGCTTGACAAAGGCCGAGAGAGCACAGCTCGTCAAAGAACGCGATTCCATTCAGCAGATTCTTCAACGTCGCGAAGGCGCTTCTGTTTATGGCTCCCCTGAGATCATCCAGGCTTATGGTGCCGAGACACGTCGACTTCGTCACCAACTCGATTCTATCAACAATCTGTTAGGCGAAGATGAGCCTAAGTAAATTCTTTATGCTCGAACTCAATCGCGCCGTGTTGAAACAGCGGATTGAAGAGCATGAACTACATCAGCTTTTTTGGGAATGTACATTGAGGTGTAACCTCAACTGTCGTCATTGTGGCAGCGACTGTCGTATGCTTTCCGAGCAGAACGACATGCCTCTCAACGATTTTCTGAAGGTTTTAGACGAGATAAAACAGTACCAGGACCCATCCAAGACGATGGTCATCACAACGGGTGGCGAGCCTATGATGCGCCGCGATCTGGCTCAATGCGGACTGGAAATATCGAAACGCGGCTTCGTGTGGGGTATGGTGACAAACGGCATGTTGCTAACACCCGAAAAACTCAACGAATTTGTTGAAAACGGACTGAAATCCATAGCCGTGAGCTTTGACGGCTTCGAAGAAGACCATAACTGGATGCGTGGCAATCCGTCGAGTTACAAAAATGTGCTCGTGGCTGTAGAGGCTATGAAACAGCATCCCGAATTGACATGGGATGTTATAACTTGCGTAAACCAACGAACCATAAAATATCTGCCTGAGTTTAGAGACTATATTATCTCACTTGGCATCAAACGCTGGCGATTGTTTACAGTATTTCCTTTTGGGCGTGCAAAAGATGAACCAGATTTGCAGTTAAGCAACGCTCAGTTTGTCGAGATGCTCGAGTTTATCAAACAAACCCGTCTCGAAGGCAAGATCCGTGCCGACTACGGCTGCGACGGCTTCCTCGGCAAGTACGAGGGCGAGGTGCGCAACCATTATTACTCATGCAGCGCAGGCATCAACATCGCTTCAATCCTTGCCGACGGCTCCATCTCGGGCTGTCTCAGCATACGCAGCGACTACCACCAAGGCAATATCTACCACGACAGCTTCTGGGATGTCTGGCAAAACAAATATCAGCTTTACCGCGACCGCAAATGGATGAAAAAAGATGAATGTGCCAAATGCAAGGTCTGGCGCTACTGCCAAGGAAACGGCATGCACCTACGCGATGGCGACGGGAAATTGCAGGTGTGTCAGTATAAAAAAATAGAGTCGATTTAAATCGACTCTATTTTTTTACTTCGTATCAAATCCTCCTAACGAGGAGTATAAGTTGATTAGCGACTGAATCATCTCATATTGATTCTGCACCATCGTGAACTCTGCCGAGAGCAACGACTCTTGGGCTGTCAACACCTCGAGGTAGGTGGTGCTGCCGTTGTCCATCAAGTCGGAAGTGGCATTAAACGCTTCCTTCAATGCGTTGACGCGAAGCTCAATGAGTTCGGCTTTCTTTGCGGCTGTCTCACAGTCGTGAAGGTATGTGTAAACCTCACTACCTGCGTTGTAAAGTGCCTGCACAAACTCCAACTCCGCCTTTTCCTGCTCTTTCTTAGCATTACGGACCTGAGCCCTGAGCTGTCCGCCTTGGAAGATAGGCTGTGTCAGTTCACCCACTGCCTGTGCGATAAAGTCAAGAGCGTCGACAGTGCCTGTATAGCCAACCAAACCACCGATTGTGATGTTAGGATAGAAGTCCTGTCTTGCCTGTTGTGTGCTATAGTAGGCAATCTCCATGTTACGTTCTGCCATGCGGACATCCGGACGAGCGTCGAGCAAGCGCGCTGGCATACCGATATGAATCTGCTCTGGCATCTGGAAATCTTCAAATTTAGCACGCTCTATCGGATGCGGAGGCTCTGCGAGCAACAGACAAAGTGATGCTTCGGTTGCGATAATGCTGTTCTCCAAGTCAACAATCTCAATGCGAACCTCTTCTAACGAAGCTTCCATCTGGTAGACTGCCGGACTTGTATAAATACCAGCCTGATACAAGGCTTGAGTGGAGTTATACGACTCTTCATAAAGTCCTTCGAAATACTTTGCCAGCTCCAGCTCATGGTCAAGCATCACCAAAGCATAGTAGATGTTAGCCACATTGGCTGCCAAACTGACTTGCACAGCCTGTCTGTAATCCTGATAGTATGCAAGTTGCGATTTCGACTTTCTGATTTGACTTCTAGTTTGACCGAAAACTCCTAACTGCCAGCTTGCCGTAACAGGAATGAGAACGCTATTACTGTTGTTTCCACCTTGATAGGTGAACGTTGCCTGTGGAGCGAATGCAAACGTTGGAGCATAGCCCCATTTAGCAGCTTTCAATGAGTTCTGAGCCTGCTCGATGGTGAGCTGTGTTGTGCGCATGTCGGTGTTTTTAGCCAACGCTGTGTCGATGAGCTGTTGTAGCAACGGGTCGGTGAAGACGTCGCGCCAGTTCAGATCACCGATAGAAGTAGTGTCTTGTGAATCGACGATATCACCCATCGCTTTTTCATCGACGGTGGCATCCGATTCATATTTCTTATAAAGGGAGCAGCTTGGTAAAACCAGCATCCCGACTAATAAAACAATTATATACCTTTTCATAGATACACCTTTCTTATTTAAATTAGTCTTCTTCATCATTATTATCCGGGGTAACTCGTTCATGAACTTTCTGGAACACCATGTACAATGCCGGTGTGACGAACAAGATGGCGATGATACCTATCGTCATACCGCCCACAACAGCGATTGACAATGACTTATTACCCACAGCACCTGCACCGCCTTCCACGATAAGCGGGATCATACCGATGATCATGGTCAAAACGGTCATCAAGATAGGACGCAGACGGTCTCTACAAGCACCGACAGCGGCGTCGTAAATCGACATGCCCTCCTGACGTTTCTGAACAGCGAACTCAGTGATGAGGATAGCGGTCTTCGCCACCAAACCCATCAACATGATAACACCCGTTTGCACATACACGTTGACGCCGACACTCATTATTGACTCAAGCGGACGGACAGCGAGATATGCGCCGAAGATACCGAACGGGATTGACAGCAACACCGCGAATGGGATGAACACTGAGTTATACAGACAAGCGAGGATGAGGTAAACAATCAACACTGCGATTGCATAGATGATGACCGTGTCGTTCGACTGGGCTGTTTCAGCTTCCTCACGTGCCATACCACCATATTCATAGCCATATCCGTCAGGGAAGACCTCTGCCATCAATTCATCGACAGCATTACGAACGTGAGCCGATGTATATCCTGAGGCAGGCATGACGTTCATATTATAACCAGTGAAAAGGTTAAATCTGCGTTCCTGCGAAGAACCCATAGTAGGAGTCAGGGTCACAAACTCCGAAACAGGTGTCATTTCACCGTCAATCTGTACAAATATGTTGTTAAGAGTGCTAGCCTCCATACGATAGGAGTCGCCGGCTTCCACGAGTATCTGATAGACCTTACCGTATTGGATGTAATTGCCGATATACGAACCTGCAAGGTTGGTACCGATAGTCTGGATAACAGTCTTAGGCGAGATGCCTCTGCGTTTACAAGCAGCCACATCAACTGTCAGATTGTATTTAGGATAGTCGTCTGAATATGATGCTATAGCTGTTTGAATTTCTGGACGTTCTCTCAACTTCTCGGTAAATTGTGTCGACAAAGAATAGAATGTAGTGTCGTCGCCAGTTCCCGAGCGGTCCTGGAGGTTAAGCTCCATCATTGAACCTGTACCGTAGCCAGGAATCTGAGGCATCTGGTAAGGTGTGATGTCAGCTTCAGGCATGTTTACCATAGCCCATACGTAGATTTGCTTCTGCACGTCGGCTATGCTGTAAAATTCACGCTCATCCCAGTTTTTCAGACGAACCAATATTGTTGCATAGTTGGTACCGGCACCACCGTTCATCATGGAGAAACCTGTCATAGCACCCACCAACTCGACATCATCAAGTTTGCTGATGTAATCCTCAAGTTTTTCAGCAGCATCCTGTGTCTCGTTAAGATAAGTTCCTGATGCCAATGTAACGTCAACCATAAGGAAGCCTTGGTCTTCCTGTGGAACGAGGTCCTGCTGGGCTGTCTTCATGAGCCATACCATACCGCAACCGAAAGCAATCAACAGAATCCAAGAGAAAATAGGACGTTTGATGAATTTGCTGACACCTTTGATATACTTGTTTAACAAAGCACCGTATGCGGCGTCATATCCTTTCTTAACATAATAGTTGAGACCTTTTCTCTCTTTACCGTCTTCAGTTTTAGGTTTAAACAAGATAGCGCAGAGTGCAGGGCAGATAGTCAAAGCTGAAAGGCAGGAAATACCCACCGAACCAGCCATGATGGTACCGAACTGCTTGAAGAATGTGCCTGAAGTTCCCGACATGAAGGTCACAGGGATAAACACCGCCATAAATACACTCGTTGTTGAGATAACAGCTGCTGTCACTTCGTTGAGAGCCACTGTGGTAGCGGTTGCTGCCGACTTATATTTTCCTGTCTCCAACTTCGCCATAACCTCTTCAACAACCACGATGGCGTCGTCCACGACAGTACCGATGGCAAGCACCAACGCGAATAGCGTCAGCAAGTTAAGAGAGAATCCCATCGCCTTCACGATGGCGAAAGTACCGATCAACGAAACGATGATTGACACTGTCGGGACCAACGTAGCCTTGAAATCCTGTAAGAACAGATAAACGATGAGGACGACCAAGATGATAGCGACGATGAGGGTCTCAACGACGCTGTGCATTGAAGCGAAGAGGAAGTCGTCGGATGTCTCCATAAGCTTGAACTCCAAGCCTGCAGGCAATGTCTTTGAGATCTCGGCAATAACCTTGTTGATTTCAGCATTGACCGCGGTGGCGTTGGCGCCAGGCGACTGGTTGACGATAAACATAGCTCCCGGATGTCCTTCGACGTTTGAACGATAGTCGTAGGCTTTTCTACCAAGTTCTATGGTGGCAACGTCTTTCAAACGCACTATGTTACCGTCGTTGGTGCCGCGTACTATGATTTCCTCAAACTGGCTCATATCGTCGAGCAGTCCGTGGTATTCGATATCGATCTTGTTGACCGTGCTCTCGATTCTACCGACTGGCGACACGAGGTTCTGCTCGTTGATGGCGTTGATGATTTCAGATGGTGTGATGCCATACATTCCCATGACATCCGGTTTTATCCAAATACGCACACCATACTTATCACCGATAAGCTGTGTACGTCCCACGCCAGTGACACGGCTCACCTGTGGTATCACATTGATATCCAAGAAGTTGATGATGAACTTCTCATCAAACTTATCATCGGTGCTCTCCAAGCTTCGAATCTGAAGGATGGAGTTAACACTCTTTGTAACGGTAACACCTTGCGTGGTCACGTCTGATGGCAACAGACCCAAAGCCTGGTTCACACGGTTCTGCGTGTTAACAGTTGCCATGTCAGGGTCGGTGCCTTGTTTGAAGTAGACGTCGATTTCAGCGGTACCGTTTGAACGTGCTGTTGAAGTGATATACATCATGTCTTCCACACCGTTCACCTGCTCCTCGATAGGCATGATGACTGATTTCATGACAGATCCTGCGTCAGCACCGCTATAAGTGGCCTGGATAATAACCTCAGGAGGCGCGATGTCAGGATATTGCTCGATTGGCAGTGAGAAGATACTCACCGTACCGACAAGACAGATAAGCACGGCGACGGCAAGAGCAGCCACCCAGTGCTTAACAAAATATTTCTGTTTGATAGCCATTTTTATCTCACTTTAGTACCGTTAGACAATTTGCGAACACCGTTGGTTACGACTTCATCGCCTGCGTTAAGACCTTCGGTGATGTAATATTCTTTACCGTCGTTTGAAGGGAATACCTTGCAGATAATGCCTTCAACTGTTCCGTCGTCTTTTATGCGATAGAACATCATCTGGTCCTGCAGACGCACTGCTGCTGTCTGAGGCACGCACAAAACGCTGTCCATCGTAATAGGGATGATAACGTTAGCCGACATGCCCGAGCGAAGCACACCGTCAGGATTTGCAAACTCTCCTGTGCAAAGCACTGTTCCTGTTGTTGGGTTGACAATAGCTTCAATCTTTGTCACCACACCTTCATTTTTATATATCGAGCCGTCTTTGAGTTTAATTTGCAAATGAGGCATGGCGTCGCCGATAAACTTGCCGTTAGGACCTTCCATACCTTTTCTGCCGATGCGCAGTTTGAATCTTTTAATCATATCCAGCAACTGTGTCTCAGTGAATGAGAAGTCGGCATCAACAAGGCTGTTGTCACTGACGGTGCAGAGGTAATTTGAACGTGTTGCCATGTCGCCCTCATCAAAGCCGTTGGCGTCGACATAACCATCGACAGGTGCTGTGACGTTGCAATAGCCGAGGTTGGTTCTCGCAATGTTAAGCTGGGCTTCAGCTTGAAGCACCGATGCCTTGGCTGAGTTGTAATCGTTCAAACTGGTCTTCAGCACATAGTCGCTGATGATCTTCTTATTGTAAAGTTCCTGATTCGACTCATATTGGAGTTTTGTGGTCTCCAAACGGGCCTTAGCCACACTCAAGTTTGCCTCAGCAGCTTTAACGCTGAGCTGGTATTCAGTTGGATCGATAATGTACACAGTCTGGTCTTTGTTAACCTTGGTACCTGTGGTGAATTTCTTCGCTGTGATGATGCCTTCCACCTGCGGATAAACCTTGATCTCGGTAGTTCCTGAAGTTGTGGCAGGGAACGACATGTTGTACACTTTCGACTCAGGTTGCAACACCTTGGTCTCCCATTTCACCTGAGGAGCCGGAGCCTTTTCCTCTTTACAAGAAGTTAATATGCAACAGGCTAAAAGCAGCGCTGAACATATCAAAAAATAACGTTTATTCATAACTTGACAATTTTATTATTTAACTTTATTACTTTCTCACTATGACGCTGCCGCTGCCCTGATGTGTGGCGAGGATGAGCACCTCGGCAATCTGCACATGTTTTGGTGCATTGGCGGCATAAACTGCCACGTCGGCTATGTCGTCACCTGTAAGCGGGTCGATGCCTTTATAGACGTTGGCTGCGCGCTCGGTGTCGCCATGGAAACGAACGTTGCTGAAGTTTGTCTCCACCAGTCCCGGCTTGAGGTTTGTCACGCGTACGTCGGTGCTTGCCACGTCGAGACGCAGACCGTCAGAGAGGGTCTTCACCGCTGACTTTGTGGCACAATAAACATTGCCGTTGGCGTATGCTGCGTCGCCTGCCACCGAGCCCACGTTGATGACATGACCGCGGTTACGCTCCACCATGCCAGGAACAATGAGGCGTGTCATGGTCAACAAACCCTTGATGTTGGTGTCAATCATAGTCTCCCAATCGTCGAAGCTGCCATCGTACTCAGGGTCGAGGCCCAGGGCGAGACCGGCGTTGTTAACCAACACATCGATTTCTTTCCATTCGTTAGGCAGGTTGTTGATGATTTCAGTGGCTTTTGCGCGGTCGCGCACGTCGAAGACCAGTGTCAGTACTTTGGTTCCTTTGGCTGTCAGTTCTTTGCGAATCTCTTCAAGACGCTGCTCGTTACGTCCTGTTAGAATAAGTTTGTCGCCATTTTCAGCGAATTTTCTCGCGCAGCTGAGACCGATACCACTCGTTGCGCCTGTTATCAATACTATTTTGTTCATTTCATATAGATTATATGGCGCAAAAATACAAAAATATTTTATATCTTTGCAGATAATTAAAAATCATTATTATGACGAAAGTTAAGACAGTGTTTTTTTGTAAAGAATGTGGCAATGAATCGCCGAAATGGATAGGCCATTGCCCGGGATGCGGAGCGTGGAACAGCTATGTAGAAGAAACGGTTGTGACTGGAAAAGACAGCAAGTCCGTTTCAAAAGATGTTGATTTACAAAGTTTTAAAAGCAAGCCGACTCCAATTCGTGACGTCACAAGCGCACAAGAGGAGCGTTTCGATTTGGGTTACGAAGAGTTGAACCGTGTGCTCGGTGGCGGTCTCGTTCCAGGTTCATTGGTATTGCTTGGTGGTGAGCCTGGTATCGGAAAGTCGACGCTGCTGCTTCAGATGGCGTTGCGAATCAATAAGAAAGTGCTTTATGTGTCGGGTGAGGAGAGCCAGCAGCAAATAAAAATGCGTGCCGACAGAATCGGTATAAAGAACGATAACTGCCTGATTCTCAATGAGACCGACACACAGCAGATTTTAAAACATTTTAAGGATGTGCAGCCCGACATCATGATTATCGACTCGGTGCAGACGTTGGAGTCGCCGTCAGTGGAGGCAACGGCAGGCAGCATCAGCCAGATTCGTGAGACGGCGGCGGAGATGAACAAGATAGCGAAGACATTCCATGTGCCGGTGTTTCTGATCGGACATATCACCAAAGACGGCACCATCGCAGGACCGAAGATTTTGGAGCATATCGTCGATACAGTTTTGCAGTTTGAAGGCGACAGACATTATGGCTTCCGCATCTTAAGGACGGTGAAAAACCGTTTCGGCTCGTCATCCGAACTCGGTATTTTTGAGATGAATGCCGAAGGTCTGCGCGAGGTCAAGAACCCGAGTGAAATCTTGCTTTCGCAACGAGAGACATCGGTCAGCGGCATCGCCATCGCGGCTATGGTTGAGGGTATGCGCCCTATGCTCGTCGAGACGCAGGCTCTGGTAAGTTCGGCAGCATACGGCACACCTCAGAGGTCGAGTACTGGTTTCGACATCAGGAGGCTGAACATGCTTCTGGCAGTGCTCGAAAAACGTGCCGGGTTCCGTCTCGGCGCCAAAGATGTGTTTTTGAACATCGCCGGCGGTCTTCGTGTTGATGACCCGGCAATGGATTTGGCAGTTGTGGCAGCTGTTTTGTCATCGAGCGAAGATGTCGCCATCGACGGTAGATGCGCTTTTGCAGCTGAGGTGGGACTCTCTGGCGAGGTTCGTGCTGTCAACAGGGTGGAGGCACGCATCGCAGAGGCCGACAAACTTGGTTTCGATAAGATCTTTGTCTCGAAATACAGTGTCAAAGGACTCGACACCAGCAAATACAAAATAAAAGTGGTGCCAATTGCCACAATTGGGCAGCTATTCAAGGAATTGTTTTAGTCATTAGTCATTAGTCATTAGTCGTTAGACTTTAGTTACTAAAGACTAAAAACTAAAGACTAACGATTACATTATCCAAATATTATTGCGCAATTGTTATCAATATGACCCGCCGGATAGTCCCAAATCACTGGGTATCCGTACTCTTTCACTTTCTCGAAAATGATTTCTTTGGCGGTCATGCCAAACGGGATGGTGTTGTCGTGCATGTCGCTGAACGCTCCAACCAGCAAAGCCTTCAAATTAGCAAGTTTTCCTGCACGTTTCAGTCCCATCATCATGCGGTCGATATGATAAAGGTATTCGTCCAGATCCTCTATAAATAAAATCTTGCCATCTGTCTCTTGGAAAAGGTCGGAACCCAACATGGAATAGAGGACAGAGAGATTTCCGCCAACCACCACGTCATTTCGACTGAAGCGTAGCGGAATGGAGAAATCCTTGTTTTTTGTAATAATTTGATTGTTTACGTTATTAGAGGATTTCTCGACTACACTTCGTTCCGCTCGAAATGACGGGTTGGTTAACGCCTCGTACAATGATTCCAATGCCTCCGGTGTATTATTTGGAAAATTTATTGGCATCGTCCCGTGAATGCTCTGATAACCAAGCTGTTGCATCTTTGCATGCAGCACTGTGACATCGCTGTATCCGACAATCCATTTCGGGTGTTTTGCGAATTTTGTGAAGTCGAGTTTATCGACAATGCGGATGGTTCCATAGCCGCCTCTCACGCAGAAAATGGCATCGATATCATCTCTGTCGAGATAATCTTGCAGCACGCCTGCACGGAAGTCGTCATCACCTGCAAGTTGGTGATATTCAGCGAATAAGCGGTCGTCGTAAACGGCAACAAAGCCTTTTTCTTCAGTCCATTTCACGGCAGCGGCAATCTCGTCGCGACCAATCTTCCTTGCCGGTGCCACGAACGCTATCTTCGAGCCTTTTGTTAAAAAAATCGGTGTTATCATGATGCAAAGGTAACAATTTTCAAGAAAAATATAATATTTTCATAGAAAATTCGTCATTTAAATAAAATGTTTAATTTTGCAATCAGTTTAAAGATAACAACAATTTAAAACTTATTACAATGAAAATAAAAGGTTTATTATTGATTATCATAGCTTTGGGCTTTGTGAAAATCGCTGATGCCCAGGATATTATTGTGAAAATAGACGGTACAACCATCGATAGTAAGGTGACAAAAATCACGACGACGGAGGTGGAATATAAGAAATGGTCAAACGTTGACGGTCCGGTTTATACTATCGACAAAAACTTAGTCGCTCAAATCAAATATCAAAATGGTGACATTGAGGACTATACTATTATCGAGACGCCGCATAATTTCATGAAAAGAGTCGGCCGCACCCTCGTCTTGGACGGACATACATTGTCTGACGAGGAAGTCTTTGCTCTTGTTGGGGAAGAGAACTACAATACATATATCAGCGCAAGAAACCAGATTCGCAATGGCGATTGGAACGCCTTTTTGTTTGGCGGTGCTTTCATTGCGTCGGTATATTTCTTCTCTGAAGGATTGACAGTCCAAAACGATTTCCATGTTTTGCTTGGTGCAGGATTGGGAGTTTTGGCCGACGTAGGTTTGTTGGCTTTGATCATCAACAAATCAGCCGGAAAAGGCAGGATGAGCTGGGTCGCCGACGAATACAACAGACAGCATGGAACCTATAAACTAAGCCTTGCGCCGTCTATGATAGAGACCAAGACTCCACAATTTAATTACAATTATGGTGTTGGACTTACACTGAGTTTGAAGTTCTAATCTAAAATTCTTAAAATTTTAACGTTACTTTCCTAAGTTTTTTGTATTTTTGCAGATTAATTATAAGAATAATAATTAAAACTGCATATTATGTCAAAAAATGAAAAATTTGTCGAAGAAGGCTTAACTTACGACGACGTTTTATTGATTCCGGCATACAGCGACATCATCCCTCGCGACGCCGATTTGAGAACCAACTTCTCACGCCGCATCAGGCTTAATATCCCTATCGTTACTGCAGGTATGGACACCGTCACCGAGGCTCCGATGGCTATCGCTATCGCTCAGGAAGGCGGCATCGGTGTGTTGCATAAAAACATGACCATCGAGCAGCAGGCCGCTGAAGTCACCAAGGTGAAACGCGCTGAAAACGGCATGATTATCAACCCGGTGACCATCAAGGAAGGCGCTCTCGTCCGCGATGCTCTCAAAATCATGAACGACTATCATATCGGTGGCATCCCGGTTGTGAACGACGACAACGTGCTCGTGGGCATCGTCACCAACCGTGACCTCCGCTTCGAGCGCAAGACCGACCGTCCGATCTCGGAAGTGATGACAAAAGAAAACCTCATCACAACAACAGAGTTCACCGACTTCGCAACAGCTGCCGACATCCTTCAGGAGCATAAAATCGAGAAGCTGCCGGTCGTCGACAAGCACAACCACCTCATCGGACTTATCACATACAAAGATATCATAAAAATCAAGGCTCGTCCTAACGCTTCGAAAGACGAGCACGGTCGCTTGAGAGTAGCTGCCGCTGTGGGTATCACCTACAACACCATGGAACGCGCTCAAGCTCTCGTCGACGCTGGCGTAGACGCCATCGTCGTCGACACGGCACACGGTCACTCAAAGAACGTGTTCAACGTCACAAAAGAGCTCCGTAAGGCATTCCCTAACATCGACCTCGTCATCGGTAACATCGCCACAGCCGAGGCAGCTAAAGACCTCGCAAAACTCGATGTCGACGCCATCAAAGTCGGTATCGGACCAGGTTCAATCTGCACCACTCGTATCATCGCTGGTATCGGCGTTCCGCAGTTGACCGCTGTTTACAATGTTTCAGAAGCTCTTAAAGGCAGCGGCATCCCTGTCATCGCTGACGGTGGCATCCGTTACACTGGCGACATCGTGAAGGCTATCGCAGCAGGCGCATCAACCATCATGGCAGGCTCGCTGTTTGCAGGCGTCAACGAATCACCAGGCGACACCATCATCTTTGAAGGCCGTAAATACAAGACATATCGTGGCATGGGCTCACTCGAGGCTATGCAGCACGGCTCGAAAGACCGTTACTTCCAGGATATGGAAGACGACATCAAGAAACTCGTTCCGGAAGGCATCGTCGGTCGCGTTCCTTACAAAGGAAGCCTCTCGGAAGTTGTCTATCAGATGGTCGGCGGTCTCCGCGCTGGTATGGGCTACACCGGCTCACACACCATCGAAGAGCTGCATAACGCTCGTTTCATCAAGATCACTGCATCGGGCATGAACGAGAGCCATCCGCATGACATCACAATCACGCAGGAATCACCGAATTATAGCCGTAAGGCATAATAATTCACGTGGTTTAGCGTTTTTTAAACGTCATTTCGAGATTCCTCACTACGCTGACGCTTCGTTCGGAATGACAAGAAAATAAAGGGAACAATAAGGCGCGGCATAATGATTCTTAATAATTAGCAGGAGCTTTCAAGCCGCGCCATAAAAAAATAAAGAATGTTGTCATTCCGAGCACGAAGTGCGAGGAAACTCAAAAAGACAAAATATAAAATAGTTAATATGAAAAAATTATTAGTTCTTTTAGCAGTAATGACTCCAGCCCTTCTCTTTGCACAGGGTTGGAAATCAAAGACTTTAGTGACCATAGGCGACAAAAACATCTCTGCAGGAGAGTTTATGGAGGTCTATGAGAAAAACAACGTGAAAAGCGAGGTTATCGACAAGAAAGACGTCGATGAATATCTTGACATGTTTATCAATTTCAAATTGAAAGTCACTGAGGCTGAAAGCCTTAAGATGGATACACTGCCGAAATTCATCAAAGAATATGACGGCTATCGCAAGCAGCTTGCAAAGCCTTATTTCTCAAACGAAGCAGCTACAGAAAAACTCGTTGAAGAGGCTTACGAACGCATGCAGTGGGATGTCAACGCATCGCATATCCTTATCAGATGTGACATCCACACCAATGCTACTCCTGCCGACACTCTCAAGGCTTACAACAAAGCTTTGGAGCTTCGCAAACGTATTCTCAAAGGCGAGGACTTTGGCGATGTGGCATTTGAGGCATCAAACGATCCTTCAGCACGTGACACCACCGTGAATGGCCGTTTCTACAAAGGAAACCGCGGAAATCTTGGCTATTTCACTGTTTTCGATATGGTTTATCCGTTTGAAAGCGGCGCATACAACACCAAAGAAGGTGAGCTTTCAATGCCAGTGCGCTCGGATTTCGGCTATCATATCATCAAAGTAAACTCAAAAACTCCGGCATGCGGCACAATCAAAGCTGCTCACATCTTCCTCATCGTCGATGAGAAAGACCCGGAAAAGACCGATTCTCTTGTGAGAGCTAAGGCTTACAATATCTACAATGAGATCGACAAAGACGGTAAAAACTGGGATCTCATGGTGAAGAAATATTCCGACGACAAAGGCAGCGTCCAGCACGGCGGAATGCTCACTCCTTTCAAGGTGAATCAAATCGTTCCTGAGTTTATCGCAGCTGTAAAAGAACTGGATGTCAATGAGTTTTCTGAGCCGGTGAAGACAAGCTACGGCTATCATATCATCAAACTTGTTGGAAAATCAGGAGTGAAGAGCTTTGAAGATGAGAAAGAAAACATCACAAAACGTGTTGAAAAAGACGCACGCGCTAAAGTTAGCGACGAAGCTGTGCTGAAACGTCTCAAGAAAGAGAACAAATTCAAAGAAAACACCAAGGTGAAAGACGCTTTCATCGCCACCATCGACAGCACTTTGAAAGAAGGCAACTATGTTGTGGCTGAAGGTGTTGACACAAACAAGACCCTCTTCAAGCTGATGAAAAAGGAATATAAGATTTCTGATTTCATCGAATATATCAAGAAAAATGAGTCAAAACAGCCTTTCATGTCGGAGATGGCATACGCCTACCAGCTTTATGATGAGTTTGTGAAAGAGTCAGTGTTTGCTTATGAAGACGCACATCTTGAAGAGAAATATCCTGACTTCAAACTTCTCGTTCAGGAATATCACGACGGCATCCTTCTCTTCGATCTGATGGATAAGGTCGTTTGGAAGAAAGCGGAAATCGACACAGCCGGCATAAGGACTTTCTATGAGGAAAACAAGAACGACTATATGTGGGGCGATCGCGTGAAAACCATTATCATTAACGTGAATAACGCCGATAATGTCGCAAGAGCAGAAGAGATTGCACGTCAGGATTTGAGCTTCGACAGCATCAGAGCTATCGTGAAAGCCGAGAGTTTGAAGGGCGTGACGGTCAAATCACCTTATTTCCAGAAAGGCGACAACGTCGATATCGACGAGACAGAATGGGTGGCAGGAACAGTGCGCGTGGTGCCGTCAACAGTTGACAACACAACGAAAATCATAAAGATTTTGGAAGTGCGCGAGCCGGAGCCTAAGACCTACAGAGAGGCAAGAGGTGTGATAATTTCAGCATATCAGGCAAAACTCGAAGAAGAATGGCTGAACGAGCTGAAGGCAAAATACCCGGTGACGGTCAACGAGAAGATCTTGGAAAAGGTCGAGAAATGTTATGAAAATTAAGTTTGCAATCGGATTGATGCTGGTTCTGGGCTTGGTTTCATGCCAGAACTCGAGTAATGGCAAAAACGATAAAGTCGTCGCCACCATTTACGATAAGGTTTTGTATCAATCCGATTTGCAAGACATTCTGTATGATGGGATTAGCGTCAACGACAGCCTTGTCAGAACAAAAGCGTTTATCGACAACTGGATTCGTCGCCAGCTGCTAATCCGTCAAGCTGAAAACAATCTTGAAAAATCAGAACTTGACTGTCTGAAAGAGATTGAAGATTATCGTAACTCATTGATAATCTATAAATATGAGTCACTTTTGATTTCACAAAATCTCGACACTGTAGTTTCTGATGAAGAGATTGAAAAGTACGTCAACGACAATGCCCTCTTTGATATGAATAAAGATGCTGTCAGGTCTATCATATTGAATATCAGGAAGAAAGCCCTGTTGGAGAAGATGAATAACAGTCTTTATAACAAAGCGGTTAAAGAACGTGTTTTTGTAATCTATTAAAATGAAAATGATGAAGCTAAGAAGGTTTTTTGCTGTATTTGCCATTGTAACTATTTGTTCGTCAACGATATACGCTCAGCAGTCGCAGGTTATCGACAAGATTGTGGCGGTTGTGGGCAACAATATCATCATGCAGTCGGATATTGAGGATCAGTATATGCAATTCAGGCTTCAGGGCGGTATCAAAGGAAGCGCTTCTTCAATACGTTGCGAGATTCTCGAGGACATGCTCTTCCGCAAGCTGATGCTCAACCAGGCAGAACTTGACAGTATTACCGTCACCGATGAGCAGATTGACAGCGAAGTTGACAGATATATCCGTTATTACATTAGCCAGATTGGCTCACAGGAGAAGCTTGAGAAGTATTACGACAAGGATATAAAGGAAATCAAAAACGACCTTCGTGAGATGCTGAAGGAGAAGCAGTTGATGGAGGAAGTGCAGCGCAAGATAGTGGAAGGTGTCAATGCCACTCCAAGCGATGTGCGCGAGTTTTACTACAACATCCCGAAGGACTCCATCCCGATGGTCAGCGCGCAATACGAGATTGCTGAGCTTGTTAAGAAACCGCCAATCACCCTCGACGAGAAACTGGCAGTGAAAGAGCGTCTTTACGGACTTCGCAACCGTATCTTGAAAGGCGAGCGTTTCTCAACCATGGCGTTGCTTTATTCCGAAGACCCTGGCTCGGCTAAAAAAGGCGGTGAGCTCGGTTTCCAAGGCAGAGGCGAGTTGGTGCCCGAATTTGAAGCGGCAGCCTTCGCTTTGAAAGACGGTGAGATATCGGAAGTGGTTGAAACAGAATACGGCTACCATATCATACAGCTCATCGAACGCCGCGGCGATTATATCAACGTGCGCCACATCCTTCTTACCGTGAAAGTGTCGCCAGAAGCACTGCAAACCGCTTATAACGAACTGGAATACATAGCCGAGAAAATCAGACAAGATAGTATCACGTTCGACGAAGCGGTCAGGATTCACAGCGACGAGGACGACAAGACGAACGGCGGATACCTCATTAACCCTAACACAGGAGGCACTTTGTTTGCTGCCGAAGAACTCGACCAGCAGGTGTCGGTGGTGATAAACCGTCTGCAAGTGGGTGAGGTGAGCGACCCTGTCCCGATGAAGACGAAAAACGACAAAGACGCATATAGGTTGTTGATAATCAAGAAGAAAACAATGCCGCACAGGGCGAATCTGAAAGATGACTACGCCTTGATACAGCAATGGACTATGCAGAAACTGCGTCAAGATGCAATAAACAAATGGATTGACGCGAAGTCGAGCAAAGCCTACGTGAAAATCTGCGACGACTATAAAGACTGCGATTTTAAATTTGACTGGAATCTAAGAGAATAATTGACAGTTAAAATAACTGACAACTGATAACTGATAACTATGTTTTCGAATGACGTTGAAGGCGCTAAAGCCCTTGTAAATAAATACGAATCACTGAAGAAAGAGATAGGCAAGGTCATCATCGGACAAAACGAGGTGATTCACGATACCATTTTGTCGATTTTCTGTCAGGGTCACGTGCTCCTGGTGGGTGTTCCCGGACTTGCAAAGACGTTGTTAATCAACACTATAGGACAAGCTTTGGGCTTGAGCTTCAACCGTATCCAGTTCACTCCTGATTTGATGCCGAGCGATATCATCGGTACCGAGATTTTAGACGAGTCGCGTCAGTTTAAGTTCGTGAAAGGCCCAGTGTTTGCTAACATTATCCTCGCTGACGAGATCAACCGTACGCCTCCGAAGACTCAGGCTGCCTTGCTTGAGGCGATGCAGGAGAAGAACGTCACTGTTTCGGGCAAGACATACAAGCTGAGTGAGCCATTTTTCGTGCTTGCCACGCAGAATCCTATCGAGCAGGAAGGCACCTATCCACTTCCTGAGGCGCAGCTTGACCGTTTCATGTTCAACCTCATGCTCGATTATCCGTCATACGAAGAAGAAATCGCTGTTGTGAAAAACACCACTGCCGCTATTAATACTAAGGTGGAGGCTGTGATGAACGCTGAGGAGATTTTGTATTTCCAGCAGTTGGTGCGTCGCGTGCCAGTGCCTGACAACGTCTATGAATACGCAGTAAATCTCGTTTCCAAGACCCGTCCAAACACCGAGCGTGGCAGCGAGTTGGCAAATAAATACTTAAGCTGGGGTGCGGGCCCTCGTGCTTCGCAGTATCTCATCATCGGTGCCAAAGCCAACGCCTTGATGAGTGGCAAGTTCTCACCCGACATCGAAGACGTGAAAAAAGTAGCGGTGCCAGTTCTCCGACACCGCCTTGTTCGCAACTACACCGCTCAAGCTGAAGGTATCGGCATTGAGGAGATTATTAGAAATCTTTCGGAATAACGGTTTATTTCTTCACAATTCTTTCCTCATATTTCTTGCCGTCTGCCATCTTGATTTTCATGATGTACATTCCGGCGTTGAGTTTTGAAATGTCGATTGTTGTTTGCTGCGACGTTTCGAGAAACGTCTCTACGTTGTTTTCAAAACGTTATCATTTAGTTATCACCAACTTACCTGTTTTCACATAATCGCCGCATCTTACAACATAAGTATAAACACCTATTGTCAAATTGCTAAGGTCAAGGGTTTTAGCTCCTTTATTGCCGTCGATGCTTGTTTCTAAAACATTGATACCCAATTGGTTGACAATTGTTATTGTTGATTTTGACGTTTTGCTCGGCAAATGATACTCAAATGTTGCCCAAGTCGTAGCAGGACTCGGATTCACACTCACGTTAAAATCATCATATTCAGTCGTCTGATTGATAGGAGTGGTTTCACTCCTTATATTTTGTCCTGGTAAAGTGGGACAATCAAACGTATTATAGTCACGCCCAAAATACTCTCTTACTATGGCCTTGGCCAGTGATTTCGAGTTACCCACGCCATTTTCGGCAATACTTTCCACCATAGATAATTCAGTGCTTGTCATATCGGTAATATCACGGTTTGAATTATACAGGCTTTGGTATAGATTCAGCAGGCTAATATAATCGTTGTGGTCTGACAAATAGCTTCCTTGTAGCCCATATATGGTCGGCAGGGCGTCGGCGAGTTTAAAGGCGTTGTCAAAGTCGCCTTCATGAATGAAAGAGGCAATGGTCATACGATCAGCATAAATGGTATTCATATTGCCCAACCATGTTCGTAATTCCGAATAATCGACCATACTGTCGTGCAAATAGCTTCGTACAATATCACCGGCAGCTGAATAGCGTTCACGGGGATCATCGGTAGTTTGGTATATTTTTGCCAATTCAGTTATTTCTTCCGGTGATTTTGTCACATTACCACCACCTCCTCCATAGTGTGAATTGCAATTGTTTGAGTATGTTGTGGGTTGTAAAACTATATGTTTGATTTTCGTCAAATCAGGCGTCTCGTTATCGTTAATTGAATTATGGTGGTATTTTATATAATAATCGTCATCGTTATAAAAATGATAAACACTACCAGTGAAGGTGTTACCGGCCGGTGATGTCGCAGAACCCTGTATGGTGTCGATGCCGCCAGTGCCGTGATCTTTTAGCACACAGAAATCGATATCATTACCGAAATTGTCATTACAATTATATGTTAAACCGTCAAACCGATTATTGCCATAGGGAACATGATTAACTCCAAAAGCTAAATTGCCACAGGTAAGATTGTCAAACGAATTCAAATAAATGTCATTAATACTCTCTGAATTAAAAATCCCTATACCATATAAGTCAGACCCCGTATTGTCAAGAATGTTTGTAAACGAGTTTTCTTCAATGCAAAAATCTGTTATATTGTTAGCATAGATACCATAATTACAATCATCTCGATTTTTAATGTCAAACTCATTGCCCACTATTGTGGCAAAACCGGTGTTATCTGCAAATATTCCTATCGTATTGTTGATGAAGATAGAGTTTTCAACTAAAAACGAATGTGTGTTGTTGCCTGAACTCGATGAATATATGCCATTGTTAAAATTAGTAAAAGTACTGCGGTTCAAACCGGAATCGGGACATGGTGTGGGGTATCCTTCCTCACAAAACGCCGTTACATTAAATCCGGCATCATTTGCGTATATGCCCATGCATTCTTGAGACACACCTGTAACAGTCGGAATCACCGAAAAGTCGCAACCTTGAAAAGCAACGCCATTAACACCGGAGATATTGATGTGTTTGCTGAAAGTTTCACTTCCACAATAATCATCGTCTATTATAAAAGAGCAATTTGTGAAATTGCCATAATAATCCACTTCTACACCGCTAACAGGGTGGTGATTGGTGTATGGAGGGGCAACAAGCGACACTGCATTATTACGGAAGACAGCATCAGTGGCCTGTATGATGCCACCTGAATGGCTTTTACTGCCTGGCCTATCCAACGTGACCGCACATTTGGCGTTTTCAATTGTAGCGCCATTTTGCAATCGCAAAAACCCTTGTAGAAATTGTCCATTACCTAGAGGGAATTGATGCTGATTGCTGTTACCCCAAACTTCAATGCCTTTCCACAGATAGTCGGTATTATGGCACAATGTCGTAAGTGTTGACCCATCGACTATCAGCTTTCCACCTCTGTCTACAATTATACCGCAAGTTTCGTCTTTGAAACGCAGGAACGATGATTCGATTCTCAACGTTGCGCCATCGTTTACTTTTATAATGCCCCTAACCACTCTGTTATATCCGTTCCATACCGTTAAGCTGTTGATCTGTATATCGTCAATTGCAGGCTCAATCAGTGCCAATGGATTTGCGTATCCATCGGGAATTATAACATTATTGCCCATTATTATGTTTTGCGCTCCATTGGCATTGATATAGGCATGATTTGATATGCGCAGTTCAGCACTATCTCTCACTATCAACAAACCATTTCCCCGTATGTTAAGTGACGAGCAGTCGTCCATTTGGAAAATAGTGCCGCTTTTTACCACAATAGCGGCATTGTTTTCGACCATACAAGACGAGCGCTCGCTGAAATGAATCTTTGAATTGGATAACGAATCGAGTACTATTCTTGCTGTTGTATCAAGATGAATACTCACGTCTGGTTTGATGGTGAAAGTTGTTGGCGAGGCAAAAACTTTCTGATCGTTAAACGTTATCGGATCGGTCATTCTTGTGGCTGTTAAGCCTTGTGCAAGTAATAAAGTTTTTCCGGGTTTGACATTAAGTGAATAGCCTGACGTTGTTGGTATTTCGTTTAACACTATGCTGTCAGAGCACCAGCGGACATCGTTATCAATATCAACATCATCAAAACGGATTTTAACTTTAATATTGCCATTGGCAGTGTTTTCTTCTATTATTTCTATAGATATGCCATTTAAATAATTGGCTCTTACGTTTTTATTATCAAGATAAGGTTCTTCATAGCTGACCATATTTACCATGGTAGCTGTAGATGGATTTGTTGATATTCCAATTTTATTGATACTATCCAACTTAAATATATGTGAGTTTTTACCCATTGCATATAAATGATAATGGTAATTATTGCCTATTTTTTCAACAAAATTGTTCATCTGATCATCATAGGTCAAAACTTCATCATCATTACAGTTATAAGCATACTTTTCTTCATCACCTCCTCCTGTTAATGGATTTGGCTGGTTTTTTATGAATGCATGTGTTTCTTCCCATTGTACACAATAATTGAATGTTGAATTAGATTCATATGATCTTTCATAAAAACCATTGGCGGCAAGAGGTCTAGTGTAGCCACCAAAACCTCCGTAAACATCCAGATAATCATCTGACACTCTTATGTTTTTATCAATTTGGATATATGCCATTAATCCTCCAGGAAAACTATCAATACAATCATAATCTAATTCATAGTGCCAAACATCAAACATACTATTATTGTAATATCTGCCAGCATGATTTTCCAACCAAATCCATTCTGGATACTCTTTTTCTTCATCAATAAATGGCAGTTTTATTCTCAAAGCATCACCAGTTGTCATAAAATCACGTAAAACATAAATACCATTACATGTATTAATATCTATATCCCCATTAACTTCTGTGATTCCATCTGCAGCTCTTGCAGAAATGTCATATGTATTATATGCGGATTTCCAGCCTAACCTCTGTCTATCCCAGCCATTACAACATTGCAAGGAACTGCCACTTAAACCAAGCATCCCCCATCCTCCAATAAAGGGTATAAAATAATCCAATTGTTTTCCTCCACCAGCTGTATGAAAATTATTGCTCCCAAGTAATCCATGCGCATATTCGTGTCTAATAATTGTTGTGGGAATCCGCTCTAATGTGCCAACATTAATACAAAAATCCACGCCATAACCAAATAAATCCATATTTGTGCTTCCAACATATCCAGTGTTATTCATGATTTTCTCATTTTTAATTCTATTTCTCCATATTACAACAATACAATCAAATTTGCGAGGATTATCAATACTGGGTGTTATCTTTACCTCACCATAGCCCGTTTTTGTCCAGTTATCAAAATAACTAATACTGTTATAACCATGTGCTGTAATAGGACCAGTTGCCATTTCTTGATTGATTTTATTGAATAAAATAGTTTCAGCGATATTGCCAGTAGCTGCTGTATATGTATAACCATCACTCTCTTTAATTTTAAATATACTGTTATTGTTATTACCTTTGATCAAATAATCGCCTAAGATAGTATAGTTATCAAAAGAAGCTTCTCTATAATATTTGGTAACAGAACCACAACATTGATTGTTAATAATCTCATTATCAAACAATTGATCACACCATATGGGATATTCTCCCTTAGGCCATGCAGTAGTTCCATTGGGTTTAGGGTCCATGTTAGGATGTAAATCGTATTCGATTTCTGCAAATATAAGTAATACACGTAAGGTGCCATTAGGTGAAAAATCACATCCATATCTGCTGTCATATGTTATATCATCTCTATTATGGGTGTTTGTTGGCAAAACATCTTCATTGATGCATTCGTCTATTAAGTATTGGGCATTACATAGTGAAGATAATACACAAAAAACTAATAATAAAACCTCTTTCATATTATTCTGTTATTATGATTTTAATGTGTTGGTGTTTTTCAGCAGATAAAACTTCCAATATATAACATCCACTAGGCATATCATTTGTTTCTAAAAACATGGTTTGTTCCCCTTGAGAAACAGTGCCATTAAACATCTTTTTTACTATTTTACCAGATAAATCTTTAAGCAAAATTTCAATATTTTGTTGCTGAGTGGACATCAACGACAGATAAGTATTGTCTTTTGCCGGATTCGGGTAAACATCTAATGATAAGGATTCACCAATAGTCTCAATAATACTATTGTGTTGTCTCAACAAATTTACTTTCATTGGGAAATAACATCCTGCATATAATGCATTGAACCATGACCAATTTTGTTCATCATGTTCATCGTATGGTGGTTGGGGACCTGTAGAATTTATATTTAATATGAACCAACCATAATAATCATATATCAAATTACCCTCCAAATCGTGGTCTCCACTATAGAGGTTTTCCAATGTAGCATGCGTTATAGGTGGATAATTTCCGACAATGGTATTAAACAACTCCTTATCCCAGCTAACTGTTATGGGAAAATCCCAAGTGGTGGCATGTACAAGTATATTTGTGAAATCTGTAGTAAATGGAATCGCAATCACTTTTGAGAGCATGCCATTCTCCAAAACAAAATATACCTGAAAAACATCAGGGTTTATTTCAAATTGCCCCTCTCCAAACTCTTCATCAACACCTAAAGTGGCATTATCATCTTGTATAAACCATACAGTATCAGATATTCCCGAGCCTATAGTAAAAATCATCGGAAAAGTCCAATTGTTTTGGGCTTTAGCAAATACACAGCATGCAAGTAGTATCAGTAAAAATAGTTTGTTTTTTGATAAAGTTGTTTTCATGGCATTATTGTTTTAGGTTGTTATACATCTGCAAAGATAGTATTTTTTATAGAAAACCATAAAAAATTTCTAATCTTAATCTGTTACATCAAACTCACCATAATATTCATCACCATCTGTAAAGGTGAAAACGACCACGTAGTGTCCTGCCGACGGGATGTAATACATATAACCAGTCGGGGTTTCAGAGTATTCAAGGTCCAACGTCATCCCCGAGGCATCGGTTACTTTGATCCAAACATGCCCGATGTCGGTGAGGAAATTAATGGTTAAATAGTGGTCTTTGATGGACGCGGCAATGGATGAAGACCGGTCAACGCCGCTTTGGCCGGAAGTCTTTATAATACTTATAGGTGTATTGTCCTCAATACATTTCTGTAAGCAGTTTGCACTGCCAAATAGTGTTGAAAGCACAAGGCCAAACAGCACAATAATTGTTTTAATTTTTGTCATCGTATTAATGTTATAATTGTCAACATGCAAATTTATAACATTAAATAGTCGACAATTTTAGTTATGTGTTGGAAAAATGTTGGAATTTTAAGAGCAAGTGTTGCCGTTAAGTATATAATATCGAAATAATATAATCAGATAGATTGTCCTTGATATCTAATTGTTTTTCAACTTTTCTAACCTGCTTTTTTATTGCATAATATGTCCGATGTCTCAACGTTGCGATCTGTTTTTCGTTCAATCCGAGTAATAACAAATAACAGATTAAAAGGTCGTTGTTGTTGAGATCGGAACATTTGCTAAATAAAACAGCATCAAAGTTTTCACTGTATTTCAATACTGCTGAGTGAAGGTCCGTTATAATGTCATCTGATAATGATATGTTGTATTTGTAATAATTGTCACGCGCAGATAGGTTAAGCTGGCCAACCATTGAAAAAATATCTTTACAAACGGGTTCGCTCAAAAGAGATTCACGTTTTTTCTGGGCACTATTGTGGCTTTCCAATAAAAGTTTGTTGGTTCTTAATCTTATATATACAAAAATTGCTATTCCCAATACAAATAATGTGCATAATATTATAACAATTCTCTTACTATGAGTTACATCGTTTTGTCCTTTATAAAAATAATTTTGGAAAAGAGAAGCCAGCCGTGATATATTTACATAATTGTCGTATTGTTGAGAAGTGTTGTCGGCAAGATAAGCAGAATACTCATAAGATTTTACAGTATCGCCCAAATATAAATAAATGTTGCGCAAATACTCGGCAGGAGCACATTTTGACAAGAAATCTTTTTTCTTATAAAAAACCTTTTCAAAATAATACATGGCGGAGTCGTATGCCTTCTCTTTATAATAAATGTAGCCCACAGAAATATAGCGTGTTACAACTTCGTCCTCGTTATCGGTTTGAGCTATAATACGTTTTAAATGCGGAAAAATAGAGTCGCCGTTTTTATCCAAACTATACAATAGCAATGAGGTGCTGGCAACTATATCACGATAAATCCGAGTATTACTGTCAGACAAATTTTCCTTAGCCAAATTATAATAGTATAATGCTGTATCCGCCTGTTTCAGAACATCATATTCTACTCCCAGTTTGTATAAGAATATCGAAACACCGTATTTGGACGTTGATTTGATTTTACAATAATGTAACGCTTTTTTATAACAATATATAGTCTGTTCTGGCATAATTTGATCTGAGAACAACTCGCCTAATCTTCCATACGTTAACGCCATAAACTTCGCCTTATATCCCACGAGGTCCTTCTCCTCAAAATGGTTTTCCATAATATCCAACGTCGTTAGATATTCCTTGCAGGCATCGACAACGCTGTCGTTTTCATAAAAACCCACTCCGTTCATGTAATGCGAACGGGCCGAAAGCATGGCGAAGGCGTCGTTGTTCGGATAACAGGCGTAAAGACTGTCGAAAAACCGCACAGCGGTTTGTATAGGCGCATGCGGATTGTTGGTTTTGAAAAGAGCCTCGGAAATTAGGAGAGATTGATAGTTGGCGTTGAATGTGGAGGAGATTTCTCCGCTCCCTTCGGTCGGTCGAAATGACGTGAGGCTCATCAACGCCGAATCAGCGTCGGTTTGCATCAAACTATCAATCTGTAAGAGATTATCGTCAAACGTGAAAGGCAACTGCTGTTCGGCAACAGGTTTTTGCTGCTTCTCGCTTGCGGGAAGCAGAACCGAAAACAATATCACCGATATGACAAAAACCCTTTTCACGATGCAAATATAATAAAAATCATTCAATAACAACAATATACAAAAAAAGGGCAAATAATGATTTGCCCCTACATCGTTTTAACAATCATTAAGTGCTGGTCCTCGTGCTTCGCAGTATCTCATAATCGGTGCCAAAGCCAACGCCCTGATGAGCGGCAAGTTCTCACCCGACATCGAAGACGTGAAAAAAGTAGCGGTGCCGGTACTCCGACACCGCCTAGTTCGCAACTACACCGCACAAGCTGAAGGAGTCGGGATAGAAAAAATAATAGAGGATTTACTTTAAAACATATAGCCTAATCCAATATTAAAACTATGATATTCTTGTTTGTTAGGTAGTATTAATTCAAAAGCGGAATCTAAATCAACTTTTGTATTGGTTTTATAATAATTGAAATTATATGATGCAAACACCATCCATCTGCTGATCTCATACCCCAATCTTACTCCTGGACTAAGCATCAAAAAAGTATCATATTTTGTTTTATAAAAATCATAATCTTCAGATAATTTATATCTTGCAAATCCAACACCAGCAGCGATATATGGAGTGATATTGAATGCAGAGATATTAAATTTATAACCCAAAGACAACATCAATGAATGATTTCCTTCTGTGCAAGGTATATTATCATTGCCGTTTAATTCATAAATATAATGATTGATATTTTTGAAATAGTAGCCAGCACCAACCATAAATCCATCATCAAGAAAACGGTTATAGACCACGTCTATCGTTGGACTCAAGTCTTTTATCGGGTATGATTTATCTTGTGTTATTGTACAAGAACCAAAACCTAAAAAAACTGCGTTATTACGTTTTTCTTGTTGGGCGTTAGATGCTAATGAAAGCAACAATGCGACTATCAATAAACAACGTTTCATCATAAACTGAATATAATTTAGTTTATAACGATGTGAGATAATTAAAATTTTGTCTCTTACCGAAAAAAGCCGAAGGCCTGATTTTTTGCTTGGTTTTAAAGATTACTCTTTAATGATCTTTTCTGAAAATTCTTTGCCGTCTGCCATTTTGATTTTTACGATATAAACTCCCATAGGAAGGCTTGAGATGTCGATAGTGCTGAAGTTGTTTTTTTGCGATTTGACAAGTCGGCCGTCTAATGAGAAAATGTCTATCGCAACAGGTATAGGATTATCATTCATTTCCAGAACATTTTCGCAGTCTTCTATAAACGTTGAAAAACCGCCAAAACTGTCATGCCATGGCGAGTTTTCATATTTGGTTTTGCTTCCGCAAGGGACGATGAGAGTCGAGCAGCCGAATCCATCAAATTGAAAAATAGTAGTGTTGTTGTTATCGTATCCTAAAGTTGGAGGCTCTTCTGCCAGTGACACAGCTTTTGTGAAATTGGAACAAAACTCAAAAGCATGCGAGCCTATGAAGTCTACGGAATTAGGAATTGTCAGAGTTCCATCGAATCCAATACAAAACTCGAAAGCGCATCCATAGATTTTAGTAACCGAAGGAGGAATGGTCAAAGAACCTGTAAAGCCATGGCAACCGTTGAAAGCATGAGCATTTATTATAACGACAGAATTAGGGATATTCAAATTGCCTGACAAACTGTCGCATTTGACGAAGGCGGCATATCCTATTTCAGTCACATTGTTGCCAATGGTTAGTGTTCCATGAAGGCTATGGGTATTAGCGAAAGCATTCTCTCCGATGCGAGTGACCGGATAGTCGTTTCCATTGTTTGACACGAAGTCGGGGATAACAATGGAGCCTGTTGCCTCTGTGCCGTCAACATGTCCGGTGACCGTCGCCGAAACGCCATCATCGTTGACGGAATATACCAAATTATTAGCAATGAACGTCTCTTGGGCGTTCACTGCCAATATTCCACAAAGCAACGATATAACAAATGTATATAGTCTTTTCATGCTGTTTATTGTTTAACAATGCGTGTTGCAGCCTTTGAACCGTCAACGAAACTTGCTTTTAATAAATAAACGCCATTGGGGAGATTCGATATGTCAATTTGTTGATTGTCGGAAACTATTATACCGGAAGCAACAGTTTGACCCATCATATTTACAATAAGGTATTCCGAATTTATCAGACCAGATTTTACATATAGAATACCCTGTGAAGGGTTAGGATAAACATCTAATCCGTTGTCTGGGACAATCTCATCTACACCAAAATGCCACTGACTATAAATCTCATCGCAATCAACATCGCCATCCTGATATATTATTTCACCTTTTTCCCAATAGCACCTAATACCTGCCATCTCGAAACTATCTTTGTTTTCAAGTAATCGTTCAGGGAAGAAGCTAGTAATATGGCCAACAGAGCAAACAATAGTTCCGCTGAAAATATCATTTTCATCACTTATAGTCAGTGAACGAAACACTTGATCGTTGTATTCGACAAGACCAACCTCATCAACATGCATAGTTATTGAATTTGTTCCTACATTTATTGTCCATTCATCACCAACGTTGGCGGCGAAATTATAAAGCATCGTGGAATCTTGTTGCGGATCATGCCACCAATATACGCAACCGTTATATTCATAAATATATTCACGCGATTGCCTTATACTTTTATCGTATAATGTATTGGTCTTGACGATAATTTTCACTTTCTTATGGTTAATCACAGTATCACCAACACATGACAAATACTGATATGATTCATTTCCATCATTGTTGAGAATTCCGTAATACCATTCAGAACCTAACAGAGGATATTTCGGATATGATGATACAACAGGATAACCATCGTTAATCCCCTCAATATCCTCACTCCATGAACTAATTAATGGCATATGAGAAAAGAAACCTATACTTGCAACAACTTCTGAGCCTGCGTTTAATGCCTCGATCATGTCAGTTGTACCATATTGAGCTTCGTTGAGTATCCAACTGGTAGGCGTAGCACCTTGATAGAAAGACGATGAGCCTGGTAGATTAGGCATATTATGATATCCATTTGCAGGCATGTTATCGTCATCAAGCCAATAGCAGTTGAGATAAACGTTATTAGAGCCATCACCCCATCCAACGATATTTCCATAATCAGCGTACACATTTTGCGGATCATCTGAATTAAAGACAGCACCTGTATTATACACATTGTATATATGACGCGAACTTGCTCTTCCGGCTATACCACCGACACCAAAATTACCACTCGTATGCTGTATGTTTGCTGCGCTGACACTACCTCGATTATAAGAATTGGCTATATACCCATATGATAATCCTACAAGACCACCTGTATATTCTCCTCCGGTCACATTGCCATAATTAGCACATCCACCAACATAATCATAACCAAGCATACCGATCAAGCCACCAACTATATAGTCTCCTGATATATTCCCATAATTTACACATCCCGAGTATACACCATATGCTGCTTGTGCAACTATTCCACCACAAAAACTAATTCCCTCGCCAAATGATGCCTCGTTAACACAATCTTTAATAAAATCATCTGATGCTTTTCCGCATATTCCACCAAACGTATAACCTGACCCTGTAGCTTTATTACGACATGAATTTATTTCACTAATTACAGCACTTCCAACAATACCGCCATTGTGGCTTTCTCCTGAAACAACCCCGGTTTCGTTATTCAAACAATTATTAATGATTGCATAGTAACCTGCAGCACCACAAATTCCACCAGTATTACCACCTCCTGATAAACTACAATTATTTTCG
This sequence comes from uncultured Bacteroidales bacterium, assembly GCA_905234275.1. GTDB lineage: Bacteria > Bacteroidota > Bacteroidia > Bacteroidales > F082 > Limimorpha. The sequence goes on from CAJOHD010000011.1 coordinate 57,912, forward strand.
CAACCATCAATTGTGCCAAAACATATCATGCCAACAATTCCACCAACTCTTTTCTCACCATGAACATAGCAAATAACATTATTGCTGCAATCAACAATTGAGTATTGAGCATAATCACGAACCATCACCTTCGTATTTGTCAAATTACCATAGGCATTAACCCTTCCAACAATGCCACCAGTAAACCAATAACCGTCAATATTTACATCCAAAATATGACAAGATGAAATATTTGAAACATCTTCAATTTGACCATTCATTCCGAAAGTTATTCCAGCGAAGCCGACAACGCCACCTGCTATGCCTGTTGTTGATTTAATAATACTTTCTGAAACATTACAATTGGAAATGTCGGTCAATCCTGCATAAGCCACCAATGCACCGGCATATTCCGATTCATTATCAATATTCACTAAGGAAAGATTTGTATTTTTTATTTCAGCCCTGTTTGTGCAGCCAAACAAACCTTTGAAATACTCTCCCTGATGTTGATACAGATTAGAAACCATTTTCCCATTTCCATCGAAATGACCTGAAAAATAGCGGAATATGGTGTCTGTCTCAGTAACTATTGTGTTTCCGATTGATACCCATTCATTAAAGCCGCCATTACAGTCCGCAAGATTAATATCGTTTGTAAGGATATAAGATACATTGCCTCCAGTGCCGTTGTTGGTCTGCTGCGCAAGAAGTGCCAGTTGTTCTGCATTGGCAATCTGATAAGGATTTTCAGGTGTTCCGTCACCGCCGTTGTAAGAAGATGCGATTGTTCCGTCCCAGCAAGGGGTTTGTGCTCCGCAAAAGAGTGCGAAAGCAAGAAAAACTGTTAGAATAAAATGTTTTTTCATGGTGTTAAGGTTTTAAATTTCACTAATTATTTCTTCAAATGTTCTGTTATCGTCTGCGAGTTCCATTTTCGTCTGTTTGATTCGCATTTTACGTTTGTAATATGATTCAAGTTGCGTTTCGAGCAAAACCGAAATCACCTGGTTGGAGAAGCCGTTTTTCGTAAGGCAGCAGATGCGCACGTCGTTTCGGGTGAGTTTAGGAAACTTCGCGAGAAGCTTTTTAGAAAAACCGTCGTAAACCAAGTCTGTCATGCTGATGAAGTCGTCCCAGTCGGCATCGCTGAGGTCGAAGTTAAGCGCATCGGCAGTGAGGTGCTCGCCGAGTTTCTTGGCCGTAGTAAAAACACTGCTGCTGAGCATCACCTTGTCGCGCATCTGGAGCTCCTTTTCAAGTGATTTTATCTTGTTATCTGTCACTCTTTTCCTGACAATCAGTAAGATAGTGAGACTTCCAAGCAAAACGACTGCAATAATCAGATAGAGTTTCAGGCTCTTGGTGCGATGCAGGGTCTCAAGCTCGTTTTTCTGCGCCGTCAGCTCGCTTTCCGATTTTATCCGTTGGATGTTCTCGTTGTTGTGTTCCCTTTCGGCAAGGGCCATATTTTCAAGGAAAAGCTGTTCGTATTCCATCGCCATCTCAAGGTTTTCCTCATTGAGAGCAATGCCATAGAGTGTTTGGTAAACCGACATCCTTATTCCAGCCCTGTCGCTTTGCAAAGCCTGCTCGAGATAAGGTTTCGCATTGTCGTTTTCGTCGATGTAATAATAAAGGATTCCGAGTGTCATGTTGGCGACATCCAAATCATTGCCCTGCAAGCCGCCATCAATAGCTTTGCCAACAAAATCAATAGCTTGTGAATAATCGCCAATTTCCATGTAATAATCGCGCCCGATTTCGAGATAGATATCGCACATCATCTCTTTATTATTTAATAAGGTGGCGATTTGGAAGGCATTGTCGTAAAATTGCTTGGTCTGGGCATACCATCCGAGAGATTTTGCGGCACGACCGCAGTTGCGCCATGCTGTCATCATCCCGACGGAGTCGTTAATCTGTTTGAAGTCGTTGACAGCTTCACGGTGCATATTCAAGGCGTCTTCAAACATCTGGTGTTTGTTGTACATCGAGCCAAGATTGTCTTTAATGTTAGCGCGCAATTGCAGAGACGCACGGCCGTGCGTCTCAACGTTATCCATCAATGATAATGCCTTGAGGAAACATTCCGTAGCCTCCTCGGACAGACGTTGCGAACGCAACTGCACACCTTGTTCATATAAAGCGTGCGCACGTTGTTCCCGTCTCGTTTGCGATTCGCATGAAGTCATGACGACAATGAACGCCATCGCAAGAATAATTTGATATGTGAGTTTTGCTTTCATACATTGCAAAAATATACAAAATTTTTCTTTGTCAAGAGGTATGAAAGCCCAAATCTGGGTTTGTCCATGTGATAAAAAGAAAAATGTCTAATCAATTTTGAAAATCAATCGATTAGACATTCTTCAAAGACATGTTGTCCATGTCTTTTTTACTTTAATAAACCTTCAGCTTATCTCCAGTCTGGTCAATAATAGCCTTGTAGAACTCTTCGCTGTATTTCGGCTGTTCCACTTTTGGAGCATAGTATTTATAACCCTCAGGAATTGCACGGGCAGTCTTCACGTTGCCGTCCATATATTTCATAAAGAGGTACTGGTAGAACACCTTCCAGTCGGCGCAAAGCTTGGTTGCCTCGATTTCAGGATGGATGTAGTCGTATTTGGTGTATGCGAAGTTTGAAACCTGGCTGAAGATCCAGAATCCTGCCGTCTCCGACCATTCCATCATCGAGCCGTTGACCTGAACCCTGAAAGTTGGACAAAAAACTATTTTACCCATTTACCTTTTTCAGCATCTTTACCATCAGAAACCACTTTCCATATATAGATTCCTGCAGGCCAATTCTCGGCATTTATAGAAGTAATAATATCTGTAATCTCCTGATTACAAATAAGTTTTCCATTGATACCATATACCTCGACATGAGCGTTTGGCAAAGTTGTGCGGATATTCAATTGATTGTTTCCTGGATTTGGATATGCGAAAGCCACTTTGAGTCCGTTGTCGTGGGCCTCCTCGATGCCGTTGAATGACTCTGGTGGAAATTTCTTAACCACGCTATGGAAAGCACGAGGATAGTTGTCGTTGGGGTTCTCAACATAGTTTCTGAAGTGTCCAGCAATGATACAACCGCCATCCCTTGTGGCTTTTAATGTGTTTATCCAAAGTGCTGTGCTGTCTTTGCCCATGTCATAATACACTTCATGTTGCGTGTTTAAGTTTCTGTCAAGGACACGTAAAATAAAATATTGGAATTCGTTAAAGAAATAAACTGTACAAATAACGGCACTTGGCGTGGCGCCAAAGAAAATCCTGTTTTCTTCAGTCCAATCGACAGAACATCCCATGGGCACACTTGTCCTTTTGCGAGGTTCATTAATGTCAGAATGTGCAAAAACCATGCTGTCGACAAGATGAGCGTTGTCGTCAACTTCAAGACACGAAGCCGCATAGTATTGTATTATATTGTTGTTTATCAAATGATGTTGAGTTGTTCCCGCACCAATTATTGTTGTATGCGAAGTTGTCCGTTTCAATGTAAGCCCATCCATATCACAAACATTATCCCTTAACACCATGCAATGAGCTCCAGTTCCAGTCGTGCCAGCCAATGTTTTTTCTTCAACAAAATTAAAATCTGAATCAAAATGCGAGACGTAAAAACCGATATGTTCAATACTTGTATAATAAAGATATTTATCGTATTCCGCATCATATATCAGATGGTTTTTATGTCTAAATCTATTACATCTTTCGTGTCCATAACTTACGTTTTTCAACACATTAAACTCATAGTCGGTTTTTAAAAAGATAGTCGAGTCTTTTCCATGGTTTGGAAGATGCATGTTGTAAGGCTGATGTGTCGTAAGCTTTTCACAGCATAAAACAAAACCACTCCCCTCATTTTCAATAACAGTGCCAACTAAAATACGAGGATAGTAGGCTGTCGGTTGGGACAGCAAACTCTGCCAATCAACGGTGTCTATGGAGAAGGTCATCTCTTTTGAATATAATATGTCGAAATCGGCGTTTAATTCACTCATCACAAGTTTGGAGTCAAATGTATTTGGATCATGACCCAATAGTGTTGGGTTTAATATCGGATTATATGTATAAAACATATAAAAGCCACCATGGTCATTTGTCAAGACACGACAATCGTCCGCGCCGAAGCCATGATAATCATGCAGAATAAGTTCTCCAAATCTTTTCTCATTAATCAGCTCGCCATCAGGTGAAAATCTGCAAAAATAAACAGCCCCGGCTTTAGCCATATCTATTCCCGAGATGAAGAAATCGCCGTTATCAAGTTCAATAATATCATTAAACAAAACACAAGGCGATTCATTTTGAATAGAATCGAAAACGTATTCGAATTCATATTGTGCGAGAGCCTTGCCGCTTAATATGAGCAGCAAGGCGATGATTGTGGAGAGTTTTTTCATAATCATATCAATCTGGTAATCCTGTTTTATAGAATAATAACGCTGCTTTGTGAGAAATATTATAGTAAGCAGGATTGGTTGAAGTGCCACTTATAACAGCCTTTTCGCCAATAAGTATATTTCTAATCGGAGAGTGATATCTGATAGAGTAATGATAACAACCATGATGATTAATTACAGCACCGTATATATTCCGTAAGTATAAATTCAAATAATCATATGTAATGCAATAAGAAGGGACAATATAATCCATTACATTCTCGGCATGGAAGAGCCAGTAATCAACACCGTTCACAATGCTTTGCAGGGAATCGTAAGTTTTTATTTCATAATCTATTTCATATGTAAGTATATTAGGGTTCACGGTGTCATTATCATCCCTTGTCATGTTTGAAAGCATTGCGTTGCTTTTGTTAGTCAGTTCTTGTGCGGCGTCGCTTAATCTATAGGAACCATCACATTTACCATTGTCCATGCCCCAAATCCAGTTTTCACCTTCAGCGAAATAATCCAAATCAGGAATAGGTTCAGTATTCCCAGGAACACCTCTTGTGAAAATGATTTCGACATCTTCGTTCCTTATATTATTTTGCGGGTAATTAATCATGAAGTAATTCACGGAGTTTTTGTCATTCTCTATACTTAATGCAAAACTATCGTAAATGTCAATCAAATCATTTATAGCAATATTGCCTTCCGAGTTTGTTTGTGGTGCATCATAGCGCAAAGTGTCGAGCTCGGTATCCTCAAGATATCGGTTCACACACGAAAACTCATAGTTGATGGCACCGTCGAGAATGCTGCGTGCTTCAGATGGCGAAACATAGCCGTTGTCGGTTTTGGCATCGCCATGATAAGCCTCGCGAGCTTCATGGAATTTCATGATTTTTTCATAAACCTGTTGTGCCTCGGTCTTTTTTGTAATTTGACTGTTCCCTTGTGCTATCTCATGCAAATCTTTCTTGCAGGAAACGAAAATTGTTGCGGTTAATGACGCCAGCAATGCCGCTGAAATGGTGATTGATAATAGTTTATTCATAATTAATTGTGTATTAAAGAATTATTGAATTATAATCTTTTCTGTTATTGTTTTGTTTTTTAACGTAACGACGATATAATACAAGCCTTGTTTCACATTGGGCAAAACAATTTCGCCACCATTAAAATGGTTGTTCGAATAAATTATTTTGCCCATAGTATCAAAAACCTTGATACCAGTTATCTCGTCTTCATTATTGGATAATAATAAGTGGAAAGAACCGTTATTGGGGTTAGGGATGATATAAACTTTGTCTGCGATGGTCTGTGCAGGCTCAGTTTGCACAAATGATTCTTTGTCGTCGTTGCGGTGTACTCCTAAATCTTCCTCTTCACATTTCTCACACTCATCAATGTATGCACTGAAATGCGAGCCTTCTTCAGCATGAAAACCATCTATTAATTTGACTTTTTTATGTGCAACATATTCAATGTTTTGGCCATTAGCAACAGTTCTATATTTAGGATTTAATGTAGAAGAACGGTTTACGCTCACAAGGGTGTCGAATATTTTTGGAGCGGCTGTTGATACTGTATCTAATAAACGATACAATCCAAAATAATTCTCTAATGATGATGAAATATGACAATAGTTGTCATTATTAGCAGGATAGATATAAAAAACAGCTTGTTGTAATGAATTAAAACTATCTCCTCCAACAGATAAACTATTAACGGTCAACCAGTATGTATTCCAGTGTCCATTCCATCCCCAGTTAAAATGAAAAGTGTTGTCACTTCGATATCCGTCGCATACAAATGAGTGACCTCCGTCACTTAATGATCCGCCTGCATATAAAATTGGCCATTCATGATTGAGGTTGTTTTTCATTCTGCCAATCCAAGTATTTATGTTATGGCTCGCCTTCAATTGGAAATCGGCGTCTGAACTGTATTGATAGTTTTCAACTAATGCTTTTCTTACTTTAGATGGCAAAGCAAAAGACTCGCATCCACTTATACAATAATGCATATTTATCATCTGTCCACACTTTTGCATTAGCCTTGCTACAGCTTCTCTTTCTTTTTCGTAATTGGGACTGTTCGTACATAGCCAATTGGGCATATTGCACCAATCAAATTGGTTGGGACCGTACCAAGGATGATAGACGGGATGTTTCCAATAGTTCATTATTTGTGCCATTGCCACTGCAGTACACCCTGCGTAGCAATGATTGTTGTTTCCACAGGTGGAGTATATGTAATAGTTATAAGCATTATTATCAATGTATCCACAATTATTGGATTCAGCCTGGCCCCATTCGGTTTCGATTAATGGTCCAACAACATCATATACTTCGTTCACATATTTATTGTTACTCATCAATTGTTCCCAATCTAAGGCATGCCACAGTGTGATGGTGTCGTTGTCAAAACACAATTCAATTTGGTTGATATATTCCTGTATCATAAACTGAAGTCCAGGAGGAATCTCGTCAAATTTGTCAAGGGTTGTTTCATCATCATAAGAGAAATTGTATCCGAGTATTGGCTGGCAAGCTTTACTTCCTGATAAAAGAACGCTGTGATTGTCATTAAACTTTACTTCATAAAGGAGTGTATCCAATCCTGATACATAAAGATTTACGGTGTCAATATCGGCTTCGGTATAAATATGCCTATTATATCTCATAGTATTAATCGCAGCTGTTTTCGCTGTGGATATTGACACCTGTTGTTGGGCTCTGCCGATTACAGACAACAAAATCAGTATTATATATATTAGTGTTTTTTTCATATAAGTTAACGTTTAAACCATATATCTTCAATTCGGCAAACGGTAATGCCGGGATAAGAATACTTACAATTCTTCGCTGTAGTTATAATATGGTGGTAAGAGACTTTAAAAACGCCTTTAACGAAGCATGTGTCAGAATAATTTGAACTGTTTAACAAATTTATAAGAGAATCTCTTTCGCTGCTGTTTTGATCATATAGAAAACCAAAATCAATGTGAACGCCCTGTTGCATATGACCGGATTCCAAGTATATATTATATGGTTTTAACGACGTATAGTCATCATACAAGTATTGTGCAATATGTCCATAGCACAGTATCGTATCGCCGTCATAATCATAACATACATTTTCTTCGTTGTCGTAAAAAGTGTAACCGACCGTATAAGCGTCATTCCAACCATTCCAGTCTATTGGCTTGAGATTTGACGGTTTGACAACTTCATAGCATTTATGTTTGCATGAACAAAACAACGATATTATTGCCAACACAATGATTATTAATTTGGCTCTCATTAATTATCTCCTTTCAATTCATCTATTTGTTTCTGTAATTCAATAACATACAGCGATAGTTCCTCAATCTTTTGCAGTAATATGGCGTTCATCTCACCGAGCTGTATGCCATTCGATTCCACTTCTGATGCCGATGGCACATTTGGCAGATGTCCGTTTTGTTTGATAAAACTCTCTGTATCTTTTAACGACATTAGATTGTAATCTTTGTCGAAAACGAAATCAGACCAATTAACAATCTCAACAATGACTTCCTTTGAACGTATGGTTCCGTTTACTTCAAGGGCTTTTGTCGGATTCATTGTTCCTGTACCAATACGCACATTGCCGTTGCCTGCAACGAATATGCCGCCATTTCCAGAAGCTCCGCCAACAAGTTTGTTACCATTAAGATTAACGTTCTGGATGGCAGTGTGATTTCCCATGTTGTCTTGAATTGTTGAATAATCTGCAGACAACAAATCACCGTTATCGTCTATTGTTAAGATTTTTGTTGAACTTCCAGCCAACCCCCGGAAATTAACATCCCCCGATATATTAAGTGACTCTGATTGTAGAACTGTTGATTGAATAGAACCAGAAACATCAAGTTTAGATGTTGGATTGCTTTTGCCAATACCAATATTCCCGTTGTCTTTGATAAATAGTAGATTGTTTGTGGGCGAACCTTCGTTTGGCTTGTAAAAATTCAACCCTGAGCCTGTATATCTTATGCCAAAATTACCATATGTAGAAGATTCTGATGTCGCAAAAAGCAAAGCTTTGTTAGAACCGCTTATCATTGTATTGCCGTTTACATGAAACTCGTGTTTGGGGTCGGTTGTTCCAATCCCAATAAAAGCAGGAACATCATTAATGGATTTTTGGCGTATTATCATAGCAGGGGTGCTACTGTTAACACCAAACATAATGCTTTCCGAAATGTTATTGGTTAATACAGCATTAGAATTATAACCACTGCCGATTATAATAGAGTTGCTTCCAGTGGCAGTTATGTCCCTACCAAATGAGAACGATGTATTTTGTGAATGAACGTTTTTACCAATGGCTACCGCATAAGCCCCCGAGGCATAAGAATCGGCTCCCAATGCAGTAGTATAGTTTCCTGATGCTGTGGTATTGATGCCTGATGCAAAAGCAGAATGACCAGTGGCAACAGTTTCTGTCCCCAATCTGCTCGCATTAATACCCATTGGGGTCTCATCTTCATCACATTGTACACACTGAGCCATGGTGGTTGCTGAAGCCACAACTAAAATAGTAATTAATAGAATGATTCTTTTCTTCATTCTGTCACCTCAAACTCCCCGTAATACTCATCGCCATTCGGTAAAGTGAATGTTACGATATAACTTCCGCTGTATGGGATGTAGATGATTACTCCAGACGGAGTATAAATAGAGGTGGTTTCGACCTCGTTGCCAGATGCATACGATACTTCGATGGAAACCTGTCCCAAGTTCTCCGTGAAAACAATTGTCAGAGTGTGACCGTCAATGGAAGCTGAAATGGAACTGCTTCGGTCGAATTCTGTGTTTTTTGATTTATTAATAACAACAGGACATCCCCCGTCCTTTTCTTT
>CAJOHD010000012.1 GCA_905234275.1 uncultured Bacteroidales bacterium
CTTCGCCTCGGTGAGGAAACGCGATGTCACGTTCTCATCGCCGCAAAGTTTAGGCAGCAGCATCTTCACCGCAGCCTTCTTGCCAATTTTGTTCTCGGCGTACCAAACCTCGGCCATGCCGCCGATACCGAGCTTACTCTTAAGCTCAAATCCGTTGATAACTTTACCTTCCATAACTATCGTGTAAGATCTGTATTTTCGTGTGGACTGTCTTTTTCTTCTGAACGCTCTGCCAGATTCACGCGGAAATACGTGTCACCTATGCAGAAAGTGTCGCCGTCGCTCAGATACATCTCCTCGTCTGGATCCATCTTCTCGCCATTGAGGATGACACCGTTTTTGCTGCCCAAATCAATCAAAGTGAAGCCGACTTTGCCTTTTTTCCTGATGGCGGCATGCTTGCGGCTCATCTTCTTGTCGGTGGTCACAACCTCCACATCCGGACGATGTTCCGGACCACTATTGTTCTTTCTACCGATGGTATAATAATCTGAAGTCAGTTCAAAGCTCTGATACTCAGTCATTTCATCCGGAATGACTTCGATAAACAGGGTTCTTTCCTCTTCAAGGTCGTCTCCAATTGATGTCGATTCGCTAACAAATTTCGAAGCCAACTTTTCCGAAATCGGGATGGCAAATTTTTTCTTGCATTTAGGACAAGCTGCCGTTTTTTTCGTTCCAAGGTCGTTTTCAGTTATCGGAACCGCTAATTTTGTCGAGCATTGCGGACAGGTGACAGAAATTTTTATAGTCTTAGCCATATTTCAAATTTTATACGAACTCATTCATATCCATGTTGTTGTCAATCGGGATGTCAGGGTCGATCTCACTGTCGGCAAACTCGTCAATGTCCGGGTTTGCATCAATGAAATTCTCTTCAACATCTTCAAAATCTTGAGTTTCAACATCAACATCTTCTTCTATATCAATACCTGGATCTAATTCGTCAGGATCTATATCAAATCCAGGGTCGTTATCAACATCTATCTCAACTTCGTCTTCGTTAAGTTCAACTTCCTCGTCATTATCGATGTTAAGCTCTTCATCCTCATTCAGTTCCAGCTCGTCCTCATTGAGTTCAACCTCTTCTTCGTTCTCAACATCATCAATAAGGGCATCTTCCTCTTCATCAGCTTCGGCATCTTCGTTAATCTCAACTTCTTCAACATCTTCAACTTCCTCAACATCATCAATAATGGCTTCTTCGTCCTCATCAGTTTCGGCATTATCGTCAATCTCAACTTCCTCAACATCATCAACTTCTTCAGCTTCTTCTTCCGATTCCTCATTTTCTTCAGTATCCGCATTTTCATCAACATCTGCCAAATCATCTTCGAGAGGCGGCTGCTCGTCGGCAATTTCTTCTATTTCGTCATTAATCTCTGATGTCGTCTCGTTAACACTGTTCCAAAAGTCTTGTTTTTCCTCATCCGACATGGCACTCCATTCTTCAGCGTAATATGTTCCGTAAGTATGACCGTGCCAGACAAAAACTCCACCAGCGCCTAGCTCATGACGTGCAGCGGCAAATGCTTGGTTGAAACTCATCGAATCATCGACACCTGAAGCGACACCCAACTCTCCTGAATCATCTGCAACTTCATCAACTTCTTCAATTTCTTCAACTTCCTCAACAGCTTCATTATCTTCAATAACCTCTTCGTTTTCCTCAATCACCTCCTCATTATTTTCAATTATTTCCTCTGGATTCTCATCTGGAAGGTCTTCCAATTCAGTAATTTCTGATGTTTGAGGGAAAACCATCTTTGGTATCAACACTCCAATGGCGCCTCCTGCCATACGTGCGGCAAGAATCGCAGCGAATTTTCCTGCTTTTTTCTGAGGTTTTTCTTCTTTTTTCACCACTTTTTTATCTTCTGCTTTAACTGTATTTTTTGAAGTTTGAGGCGTTTCAAGTTTCTGATTGGTAGATTCGTTGTTAATAACAGTTTCGTCGTTCATAGTAGTAATTTTTTATTATCATATTTCAAAAATGCAAAGATATGGATTATTTTTTACAAAAACAAATAATTTCAATAATTTTCAAATAATTACAAAAAAAGGTGAGCCTCTCGACCCACCTTGTCAGATATTTAAACTGAAAAATCTATTTCGTCAAAACGACCTTTATCGTCTGGCTGCCGTTTTCCGAAACCACATTAACAGTATAAACTCCTGAACTCAAATTATTCAAAGCAGCTTCTAACTCATTAGTATTGACGGTGTTAATGATTATACGACCTATATTGTCGTATACCGTCATATTGGCCCTATCATAACCATCTTTTAATGTCACATTAACATTTCCTTTGCTTGGGTTCGGAAACACACTTACAATACCATTGTCATCAGCTGAAACCTCTGCAACATCAAGCATTCCGAGTGCTGCCACGAAATCAGGGATGCCGTAGCCATTGTAGTTGTTCGGATTGTTTGCATTGTTGCCTGCAGCTCTCAAAGCGTCGCAAATCTCCTGCACTGAAGCATTCGGGCGAGCCTGACGCAGACAAGCCACAGCGCCAGCCAACACTGGGTTCGAGAACGAGGTTCCGTCGCCATTGTAATATGGCATCCAACCTGAATAACCGGAGGCGACGTATGTGCCTTGTCCCATTGCCATCACATCCGGCTTGATGCGACCGTCGTAAGTTGGTCCGACCGAGCTGAATGATGCGCGATCACCCTGGTCATCAACAGCGCCAACAGTGATAATATGCTCAGCGTCCGCTGGGATTCCCAAGGTGCATGTGCCGCCACCTTCGTTGCCTGCCGAGTTGGTGCAGATAATGCCACGGCTTGCTGCAATCTCAGCGCCAATGGTCATAGGAGCAGTGTGTCCGTCATAATCCGGGAAATGATGATCCCACTGAGGCATGTCGAAATCGATATATCCCAACGATGTCGAGCAGATGTCAACACCAAGACTGTCAGCTAATTCAGCGCCTGACACCCAGTTGTATTCCTCAACGATGTTCTCACCGTTACCATCCTCTGTGTGGAAAAGATAATACGAAGCTTTTGGAGCTGTTCCAACCATATTGTTCGGATCATAAGCTGCCATGGTGCTCAAGCATGAAGTGCCGTGCGTGCTCTGCGAATACACTGTTTCTGAACCATATACAAAGTCACGTACGCCAAGCAAACGGCCTTCGTTGCGCATCGCATCAAAACAAACATGATCAGGAGTGCCTACAAAACCGCCGTCCAACACTGCGATGTGAACACCTGTTCCGTCATATCCCATATCATGCAACTCGTTGACTCTCAACTGATAAACCTGAGTCTCAGCACCACCGTAATAACCTCTTGACATAACAGGATTTCCCGATGCCTTCAACTCATTTTCCATCCAAATCTCCTTGTCACGCTGAGCTTCAGGATAATTCGGGCAGTTTCTCACCACCTCGACAAACTCCAACGCGTTGATAGCGTCAACAACGCTCTGACTTGTGGTGTAAACCGACACGCCGTTCAACCATTTTGAAGGATTAAGAAGCTGTGCGCCGCAATCAGCAACAGCCTGCAAATACTGAGGATTAACAGGGATGTCGTACTCGTCGATTTCGATATTGAGTCTCGCACGACGCTCTAAAGCCCTCTGGCTCAAGAACTCCTCAGGATTGTCAATGGAATAAGGTGAATTGGCCTTGTCTGTAAACTGTACCCAATAAATATTGGAAGCAATCTGTGCCTGCGCAAAAAATGCAGTCACAAATAAAATCAGTAAGAATGATAATTTTTTCATTTTTTTAACTTTAATTAAAATTAATGGCGCAAAGATATAAAAAAATTTGGAATGACAACATTTTTATTGGTCTATTGTGGCGCGGCATGCCAGAACTGAGTCATTTTCGTCAACCATCAAGCCGCGCCTGATTATCCCGTTTATTGATTTGTCATTCCGAGCCTGAAAGGCGAGGAATCTCAATTGTTGATAACTTGTTAATTTTTTAATACTTTGTGCCTTGAAATTTTGTAATTTTGCAGCCCAAATATTTAATAATTATTTTTTAACAATGAATAACGAAGAAAGAAACGGCAAACGTCAGCACGTTGCCAGAAGAAAAACTGCCGAAGTCAGAAGATTCAGTGACGAGAGATTAGAGCAGTTTGCAAGAGAAAAAGCTCGCCGTGACGGCGATGAAGAACGCCATGAAAGAAAACCTTTCGGCGAAAAAAGAAGCTTCGGTCGTCGTGATGACGAGAGAAGTCCAAAAAGATCATTCGGTCGTGACGATCGTGACGAAAAGAAGCCATTCAGCCGTGGCGACAAAAAGCCTTTCGGCAAGAAATTTGATGATGAGAAACCGGCAAGACGCGGTTTTTCAAGAAAAAACAATGACGACGAAAGAGAAGACAGAAAACCATTTGGTCGCAGAAGTTTTAACCGTGACGAACGCGAAGAACGCGGCTCAAGAAAGCCTTTTGGCGACAAAAAGCCATTTGCAAAGAAATTTGACCGCGACGAAGAACGTCCGGCAAGAGGCGGACGCCGTGGCTACAGAAGAGAGAAAGACCCGGAGATCGACCGTCCACGCGCGACAGGCGAGATCCGCCTCAACAAATACCTCGCCGACTCAGGCATCTGCTCACGCCGCGAAGCCGACGACCTCATCCTCGCTGGCGCTGTGACAGTGAACGGCGAAGTGGTCACCGAACTCGGCACAAAAGTCAAGACAACCGACAAAGTGGTGTACGGCGGACAGACACTCAACCGCGAAAAACTTCGTTATGTCTTGTTAAACAAGCCTAAAGGCGTCATCACAACATCTGACGACCCTTACGAGCGCCACACCGTCATGGACCTCGTCGAAGGCGCATGCCAGGAACGTATCTACCCTGTCGGCCGCCTCGACCGTAACACCATCGGTCTGCTGCTGCTCACCAACGACGGCGAACTCGCCAAGACACTCACTCACCCGAGCCATAACGTCAAGAAGCTGTATCACGTCACACTCAACAAGCCTCTGACCGAAAGCGATTTCGAGAAAATCCAAAAAGGCCTCATGCTCGAAGACGGTCCTATCGAGGTCGACAAAATCGACTATGTCACCGACGACCCGACAATGCGTGAAGTGGGCGTGGAAATCCATTCAGGACGCAACCACATCGTACGTCGTATCTTCGAAAGCCTTGGCTATGAAGTGATTAAGCTCGACCGCGTAATGCTCGCAGGTCTCACAAAACAGAACCTGCCACGCGGCCACTGGCGCTTCCTCACCAGCGCAGAGATAAGCATGCTCAAACGTATCGAATAGTATCGTCTAAGTGTTATTACCATGAAAAAAGGTCTTATCCATCTTATCCTTTTTATCCCATTTATCCTAATGGGATTATCCCTTTCAGGTCAGCCCGATACCCTGAAAGTGATGCAGTATAACCTTTTAAACTATGGTAACAACACCAGCTATTGCACCACGACAAACAACAATATCAACGATAAAAACGGTTACATCCGCACAATTTTGACCGCTTATTATCCTGATATTTTAACGGTTTGCGAGATGGGACGCAGCACCTCGCTTCCAACTGAATTTCTGAGTAACAACCTGAATATCAACGGCGTAAATTACTGGATGACGAGCGCTGGATCAAATTCAGCCAACTCATCACTCACAAACTGTATATTTTACAACTCCTCGAAACTCACGTTTGCAGGACATCATACAGCACAGACCTACACCCGCGACGTCGACGTTTATGACTTCAGATTCAAAAACGACGCTTCCGGACATATTGTCCTCACCTGCGTGATCGCTCACCTCAAGGCTGGAACAGGCTCCGACAACGAGACAAAACGCAAAACGATGGCTGAAAACATCATGCGTTATATCGATCTCAACTATCGCGAAAGCAATATCCTGATTATGGGCGATTTTAATCTTTACACATCGGCAGAGCCTGCTTATCAGACGCTTACAAACCAGACAACATATCCGTCGTGTTATTTCATCGACCCGCTTTACCCCTACGGAGTCGGAGGTTGGAACAACAATTCCGCCTATGCGGATTATCACACCCAGTCAACGCATAAAAACAACGACAGCAACTGCCATTCATCAGGCGGCATGGACGATCGCTTCGATTTCATCCTGATGTCGGAAAACATCTACGGCGGCAGAGACGGCATACGTTACGTCGGAGGTAGCTACAACGCCCTCGGCAACGACGGCTTACGCTTCAACAACAGTATCAACAACCCTGCAAATCATGCAGTTTCACAGGCTGTAGCCGACGCGCTCTACCGTAACTCCGACCACATCCCGGTGACAATGGAGCTTATCTATTCCGACCATCTCGACGTCAATGAGCTGGCTGACAATAAGTTAAGCTACGATATCTTCCCAAATCCTGCCTCATCAGAGATAAATTTAAGATTTTACCAAGATAATCTGGGAAAAGCTAATATATTGCTATACAATACTTTAGGACAAATCGTCTTTTCAGAAAGCATTTCCGTGAACGACTGCTTCAGCGAGCATGTCATCAACATTGAAAATCTTCCGAAAGGCTTTTATTTCCTAAAGATAACAAATGCTGACGGATTGACAGACACAAGTAAAATAGTTGTAGAATGAAAATCTTTCGTAAAATAATTGACGGATGTGTCGGTTTCATGCAGAAATATCTGCCTGAGCCGTTTATTTTTGCAATTATTCTTACGTTTGTGGCGATTTTGATCGCCATGCCGGTCTGCCACCAGAGCATTACAGAAGTAGTCGTCAACTGGGGCGGTGGCGTGTGGAACCTCCTTGGCTTTTCGATGCAGATGGCTTTGGTTTTGGTGACAGGCGCAACTTTAGCAGCAGCTCCGCTCATCAAAAAAGGCATCAGCAAGCTTGCTTCAATGCCGAAAACACCGGCAGGCGCGATAGCTCTCGTCACAGGCATCTCGGCCGTGGCATGCTGGCTCAACTGGGGTTTCGGACTCATCGTAGGCGCCATCTTCGCAAAAGAGATAGCGAAAAAGCTCCAAGGTGTCGATTATCGCTTACTCATCGCCTCGGCATACAGCGGCTTTGTGGTATGGCACGCCGGCATATCAGGCTCCATCCCACTGAAAATGGCATCTGATGTCAACGAACTCGTGAAAGACACCAACGGCGTCATAACCTCAGTGATTCCTATCACAAACACCATCCTCGACCCACATAACATCATCATGGTGGTAATCGTCACCATCGCATTGGTGGTGATCAACTCCTTGATGCACCCCAAGACCGGCATCGTCGCCATCGACCCTGCCTTATTGCAGGACGACGCTGTAGAGACGCATGGTCATGCGTCTAATGAGAATGCGTCTCATAAAACACCTGCCATGAAATTGGAAAACAGCCGCCTCCTATCCGCCTTATTAGCCTTATTAGGCCTGTCATTCTTGATAATCAGCCTATTTTTCAAGCACAAATCCTTCGACCTCGGCTCGGTAATCCTGCTGTTCCTATTCCTCGGCATCGTCTTGCATAAAACACCTATCGCCTACGTACGCTCATTCGCAAAATCTGTCAGCGGCGCTGCAGGTATCCTGCTTCAGTTCCCGTTCTACGCAGGTATCATGGGCATCATCACCGGTGTGGGCGAGTCAGGAATCTGCCTCGGCACAGTGGTCAGTGAAGCGTTTATAAACATCTCAACGTCAACGACTTATCCAATATACACCTTCCTTTGTGCGGCCATCTTGAATATGTTCGTGCCATCAGGCGGCGGTCACTGGGCGATACAAGCTCCTATCATGTTCGCTGCCGGCGAAGCACTCAACGTCGATCACGGCCTCACTGGAATGGCGATAGCATGGGGCGACGCATGGACCAACCTCATACAGCCTTTCTGGGCACTCCCGGCTCTCGCTATAGCGAAGCTTAACGCCAAGGATATCATGGGATTTTGCCTCATCGACCTTGTGGTGTCAGGTATCATAATAATCAGCGGACTTCTAATCTGGGCAATATGATTCCACGCGAGACCATAAATCAGATCATCGAGACAGCACGCATCGAAGACGTGGTTGGTGAGTTCGTCACGCTCCGCAAACGAGGCTCCAACCTCATCGGAATATGCCCGTTCCACAAAGAAAAAACGCCATCGTTCAACGTCAACCCTGCCAGAAATATCTTCAAATGCTTCGGCTGCGGAAAAGCTGGCGACTCAGTGCGTTTCATCATGGAACACGAGCATTATTCTTACCCTGAAGCTCTCCGCTATCTCGCAAAGAAATATGGAATCAAGATTGAGGAACGCGAGCAGACACCTGAAGAACTGGCGGCTCAAAACGAACGCGAGCGCATGTTCAACATCAACAGCTTCGCGCAAGAGTATTTCTCCAACATCATGATGACCTCCGACGAAGGTCAGTCTGTCGGCCTCGCCTACTTCCACGAACGCGGCTTCCGCGATGCCATCATCAACCGCTTCCAACTCGGCTACTGCCCTAACAGTGGCTCGGCTTTCACGGAATATGCAATGCAGCATGGCTATGACAAGGATTTGTTGATAAAAGTCGGTCTCACGGGAAGCTACGAAAACCGTCTCTACGACCGCTACCAAGGCCGTGTCATCTTCCCGATTCATAACCTCACAGGCAAGGTCATCGGATTCGGTGGACGTATCCTCACAAAGGAAAAGACTAAAGCGAAATACGTAAACTCTCCTGAATCAGAGATTTACAATAAAAGTCAGACGCTTTATGGCATCTTCTTTGCCAGAAATGAAATATCTCGACTCGACAACTGCATCCTCGTTGAAGGTTATGCCGATGTTTTGAGCATGCATCAAGCTGGCATCGAAAATGTGGTGGCAAGCTCCGGAACATCTCTCACGACCGAGCAAATCCGCATGATAAGCCGTTATACGAAGAACATCACCATGCTCTACGACGGCGACGCTGCCGGCATTCACGCCGCTCTCCGTGGCACCAACATGATTCTCGAAGAAGGCATGAACGTCCGCATCGTGGTGCTGCCTCCTGAAGATGACCCAGACAGCTTCGTGCAGAACAATCCTATCGAAGTTGTCACAAAATATCTCGAAGACAACGCCCGCGACTTCATAGGTTTCAAGACTAACCTCCTACTGAAGGATGCCCAAAACGACCCTATCAAACGCGCCACGGTAATCAAAGACATAGTTGAGACCATCGCCGTCATCCCCGACCCGATTTATCGCTCAACATATATCAAGGAGTGCAGCCGCACCCTCGAAATGTCCGAGCAAACGCTCACCAACGAGGTCAACAAGATTCTGAGAGCAAAATATCGTAAGCAGCTTGGTCTCGATCCAAAACTCGACTCTCAGCTGTCTTATCAGGAATATAAGACTTATGAGTCCTCTCAGTCCTCTACGTCCTATCAGCCCCAGCAGCAGCCAGAGGATTCCACGCCAATAGGCTTCTTCCAAGAGCAGGAACTGGTTAAGCTGCTTCTCGTCCACGGCGGCGAAACCCTTGATATTGAAGGCAAAGACGAGAATGACAACGATGTCATCTATACCACAACAATAGCCTCGCTCATCGTCGACGATCTCAAAAACGACGGTCTGCTCTTCCGCGACCCTATTCACAAGAAGATTTTCGACGCCTTCGACCGCGGACTCGACACCGGCAACCTACCGACAGCACAAAGCTTTACGTCAAGCGAAGATCAAGATGTGGCAGTGCTCGCCGCCGACCTCTTGAGCACACAATATAAACTCGACGACTGGAAACGTCACCGCATAGTGGTGAAAACAGAGGAAGACGTCCTGAAAAAGACCGTTTTAATGTCAATTCTCCGCTTCAAAGACATGGTCATCGAAGATCGCCGCACCGCCATCGTCAAAGAGCTGCAATCAAGCACCGACCCCGACGAACAACTCATTCTCCTTCAAAAGAAGAAAAAACTCGACGAAATCCGCACCCGAATCAATCGAGATTTAGGCATTGTCATCACAAAATAGCCACTGTCATTCCGAGCGTAGCGAGGAACCTCATACAAATTTCTCAACGTTTTTAACTACAATTCCCAACCTCAAAAGAAATGCTTCTTTTGTTGCAAATCCTATATGAGGTAAAAGCATTGTATTTGGTGCCGTTAAAATAGGATTGTCTTCGCTCAATGGCGGCTCACCATCATACACATCCAATGCGGCTCCTGCAATAACGCCCTTCTTCAACGCCTCGGCAAGGTCATTGGTGTTCACCACAGGACCTCTTGCGGCATTGACAACAACAGCTGAAGGCTTCATCATCGCGAAATCCTTGGCAGTCAAGAAATTACGAGTCTCGTTGTTCAATGCGATATGCAATGCAACGATGTCTGATTCTTTAAGCAGCGTCTCCTTGTCGACAAACGTCACCCCCTGCACCTGCTTCGGTGTGCGGTTCCAGGCAATCACCTTGCACCCGAATGCTTGTGCCAGCGCGGCAGTCCTCTGTCCGATGGCTCCCATACCGATAATGCCCACGGTCTTTCCCGCGATCTCTCTTCCAGGCGCCATCGAAGGGCCCTTACAGCTGCGTGTGATCCTGTCGTTCTCAATCACATGACGATACAATCCTATCATCATGCAAATCGTCTCCTCCGCCACAGCCTCGGTAGAATAACCTGCAGCGTTCATCACCACGATACCACGACGCTTGCATTCGTCCATATCGATATGGTCGAGACCCGTAAATGCTATCGAAAGCATCTTAAGGTTCGGACACGCATCCAAAAAGTCCTTGCGCAACGGCATGTTGCTCTCAACCACAACATCCGCTCCCGCAGCACGCTCAATGTTCAACTCAGGCTTGCGGTCAGGATACATCACAACCTCATGCCCCTGCTTCTTCAAATTGTCACAAGCCTTCTCAATGGCTTCAACCGTCAATCCCAACGGCTCCAAAAAGACTATCTTCATCGTTTTCAGTGTTTGTTTCGAACAACAAAGATAGTCTTTTTTTCAACACCACCGAATTTTTATTCATGAAGGGACCTCTCCGACCTGTTATGTATGAATCAAAATTTATGAGCATCATCGTAAAACAAAATATATCCTAATGGGACGAGTGTCCCATAGCGGCAGGCCCCTCCCATGAATACTATTCCGCTTCGTTCTTCTGATCCTCTTCATTGCTCATCTTATCGATAAGCATGAATTCGTCCATTACAATCTCCGTAAAATAACGTTTGTTCTTGTCCTTGTCCTCATACTGTCTCGTCTGTAATTTGCCCTCTAAAGCCATTAAACGGCCCTTTCTGACGATTTTCTCCACCGTCTCGGCTGTTCTACCCCAAGCCACAATGTTGTGCCACTCCGTCTCCGTAATGAGCTCGTTCTTGTCGTTGTAATGCTTCTCGTTCGTAGCCAACGTAAATCTCGCCGACTTCTTGTCACCAAATTTCTTAATCTCCGGATCCGCACCCGGCCGTCCAATCAAATGAACCGAATTCCTCAATGTTCCCATAATCAATCTTTTTTAATTGTTAATACATCACAAATTTACAACCAACAAAAAAGATTAGTCGTACGAAAAACGACTAATCTTTCAACACACTACTTAAAACCTTTATTATCAATATTTTACAATCGGCTATATCTCACTTTTACCCCCTCTGAAATGTTAATAAATTTTAACAATTCTCTCTATCTGATTGTCTATCAATGATTTATATCACAAATTTTCTCAATATTCGCAAACTCAATTATAACATCTTCATTATCAATCACTTTCCTCGTCGCCACACTCAAATACCTCTCCCCAACTTTTTTGCTGACAACATAAATTCCGCTATTATTTTTCAAAACATCCTTAATCTCATGCGTTATCCCCGTCCCCAACAACTTAAACACCGCCTCCTTCTTCGTCCAAATCTCAATAAACGCCTCAGCCCTATTGTCATTCCGAGCGCAGCGAGGAACCTCCTCCTCATTCAAAACATAATTCACCAAGTGTTCTCTGTATCTCTTCACCTCCTCAATATCCACTCCCACTTCCTCATCATCAACCGCCACCGCCACCGCACTCCCGCAATGGCTTATGCTGAAAAACAAATCATCTCTCCCCTCAAAATACGGCTTCCCATGCTCATTATACCTCCACCTGTCATTCCGAGCGCAGCAAGGAACCTCATTCAAGGCTTGATAAACCATTAAATATCCCACCGCACACTGTACCCTTCCCCTCAAATGCTTAATCTTCAGCATCTGCTCCTTCCTCCACTCCGGCAGAATCTCCTTGCATCTCTCAACGAAATCCTCGCCCAGCTCCTCAATATTATCGCAAATCAAAATTTTCATGATGCAAATATACAAAAAAAGTAGAGACGCCATAATGACGTCTCTACTAATGTCTAAAGTCTAACGACTAAAGTCTTATTTAACAACGTTGATTCTCTTCACGCTGCTACCTGTCTCAGTTGTAACCTTGACCATGTAGACGCCTGACTCGAACTGACCCATGTTGAGGACCATGTTGTCGCCGCTGACTTCTTGATCAAGAACCATCTGACCCATTGCATTGTAAACTGTCACCTGCTTCATTGCTTCAGCATTGATGTAGAGTTCACCGCTTGTTGGGTTAGGATAGATTGAGTTGACAACTTCTTCTGTCTCGTTGACACCGATAGTAATTGTAACCTCTTCAGTCTCACCGCATGACATTGCATAGTATGTTACATCTGGTTCACCATCGTAGATAACTCTGATGGTGTACTCGTATGTACCTGACTCTAACTCTTCTGTGAAGGTTGTTGTGTTGTAATCGAACACCTCGATCATTTCACCGTCACGATAGAGGATAGCGCCGAGAACGCCCTCAACTGGTGTTGGAGGAGGTGTTGGACCTTCAGCGTCGAGTTCATAGATAGCAATGTGCTGTGGGCTCTGCTGGATGTCACCGAAGAAGCAAGTCTTGCCGTTGTATGCACCAACGAAGCAACCACCTGAACTACCTGTAACTGCTGGGTTAGAGTTGAAGTTGAACACTGCTGATGTGATGGTGTTAGTTGCAATGTTGTAATCGTCAACATCGTTTGTACCATTGTTGAAGCAGTAGACGTGTTCAACACCCTGTGGATCCTTGTAGTATGCACAATCTGATGCGCTTGTTGGAGCGACACCTGATGTCACGATAGCACCTGTACGGTCAACTAATGTCAAGTTGCCTGACCAGTTACCGACTACCCAGAAACCATCACGCTCTGGATCGTAAGTAATAGCACGCATTGCACCGTAAGCTGATGATGTTGTACCAACCAATGTGTGGCTTGCAAGGTCGAGGCAGTAGATTGTGCTGCTGTTAGCAACACCGTAGAAGTACTGACCGTCGTATGTCAAACCACGGCACTGACCGCTACCTGAAACGTTGAATTCCTCAATGAAGTTGCCCTGCATGTCATACTTGTAGAACATTGATGTTGAACTTGCTGACCATGAGCTTGTGTAGATGTATTCACCGTCTGAAGCGACACCATACTGATAGCCTGATGTAGCGTCGAATTCATATTCGAGATCCCACATGTTGCGGTTGTTACGTACTGGCATTGCTGAGAGAACACCAGCGTTGTTGCATGACTGTGTAGGAACTGAAATCTCGTGGACTTCACCCTTAGCACCTTCTGCTACGTAAACGCGGAGCATCCAACCATAACCAGGAACACCGGCTGTTGCAAGATCCATCCAGCTTGAACCGTCGAGAGAGACCCAACGTGCGTTAACATCACCAGCGCCTGACTCCATGTAAGCTGCTGCGCAGTATGATGTGCATGTTGCATTGTAGAACACAACCCAGAGGTTCTGTGAATCGTCAATGTTAACTGGCTCTGCAAATTCGTATTCAACGAAGCCTGGTGTAGCACCTGTTGTAGCAACGTTCACTGTACCGACTGCTGTGCCAGGAGCTGTTGTGCCACCCTGGTAGATAGTAGCTGTACCTGTGAATGCATAACCTGCGTTACCTGCATCGTATGTAGCAACCTTTGTTACATAGTCGCCAGTGTATGAACCAGCTGGGAACATAATTGCCCAGTAGAATGGACCGCTAGCACCAATGTTGTTGTCGTTGCTACCATTGTCATAGTAGTACCACTGACCCTCACCTGGTGTTGGAGGAACTGGCTGACCGCCTGGCAATGTCCAGTTGAGTGTAACTGTGTTTTCGTTGACTGTGCTTGTGAACTCTGTAACGTCATTGAAGTTCTCGCATGGTTTGTATGTCCATGTGTAGTATGTCCAATCACCCATACCTGATGCATAGAGAGGAGCAACACCACCGATGTGTGTTTCACCTTCTTCCATACCTTCAACATCGAATTGATAGAATGGATAGTATGTCTCACCAACGTATTCACCGTCGAGCATCATCTTGTAGCTCAATGGAGCGCGATCACCTCTGCCAGCACCTTCAATTGTAACATCGTCAATGAACAAGTAGTTCATGTCGTAGCTGTTCCAGTGACGGAATGCAACATATTTGGTACCTGCTGGGAGTTCGATGTTCTTCTCCATCCAAGCACTCATTTCACGTGAGCTGCCCTGAGTCATTGAACTCTTAACACCATTGCCACCCTTTGAACCGGCTGTCTCTTCAAATACCAATGTGAAGTCGCTTGTATTTGTGCCTGTTGATGAAGCATAAACACCATAGTGATCCGGATATGCGGTATTTGTAGCAACATAGTACTGGATATTTGTTGCACCTTCAACCATTGGAGAAATCATCCAGTTGTCTGGATCAATTGATACGTTGTTCCATGACCATGAGCTTGCGCAGTTGGTGCCACTGTGAGCGTCACCGATGCCGTATGAAGCTGGTGTAGCATTCTGCCATGTGTCACCGTCGCCATCAGCGTCAACTGTTGTCCAGTTGGTGATAGCGCCATCTTCAAAGTCGTCTTCAAACAAGATTCCTGTTGGAGGTGTTGGAGGTGTTGGTGTAACACCACCTGTTGCGCCTTCCCACATTGCCCAACCTGTAGGTGATACGTAGAAGTCTTCAGCTGGAGCGATGACTTCATTGAGCAAGAGCTCATAGTTAATATCATCTTCAACAAAGATTGGGTTGCCTGTTGGATGCCATGCTGTGTAGCCTTCCAAAGCAACTGTGATGTCGTAGGTGTCACCCTTGCGAACCACGATTTCTGCCAAACCTTGTTCATCAGCTGTACCTGCGTACTCATTATTAGCACCAACAATTGTGATTGCTGCGCCTTCTGCTGACTGACCGTTGTTCAAATTAACTTCGAAGGTCAATGTAGCTTCCATATCCTTCTCGATCATATTTGACCAGAGGATCTCTGAAATGCCGTCGCCTGTTGGACCTGGTGTTGGAGGAACTGGAGCTGAACCTGCGTAAGTGATTGTTACGTCGTCAATCCAAATCTCATATTCGTCGTAGTTCACATCGTGGAATGCAATCCAGATCTCCTGACCTGCGTAAGCTGCCAAGCTGATCTCGTGTGAACGCCAGTTCTCATAACGGTTGTCTGAACGACGGACTGCTGCGCCACCGTTGCCTGTACCCTTAGCACCACCTGACCAAACTTGTGTGAAGTCTGATGCTGTTGGGTTAGCAGCTGTTGAAACGCAAACTGAGAAACTCTCTGGATAATCGTCGTTAGCGTTGTCTGCCCAGAATGAAATTGATGAGTTAGCATCAACACTGTACTTCTGAGGTGATACGAGATATGCGTCTGTATCGTATGCGCCAACATAGTCAACATATGAGTAGCACATTGCAAAGCCTGTGCCAGTGTGTGCGAGCTCTGTGTAGTCATAACCACCGAGGTTGTCATCACTGTGGATCCACTCGCCACCGTCTGTGTTGACGACGATGCCTGTCCAGCCTTCTAAGCCACCTTCGAAGCCGAATGTAGCTGTCTCACGGTTTCTATTTGGAACTGGTGCATAGCCATCATATGTAGCTGCGATACCCCACTGCCATTCACCGTAAGGCAATGTTGTCCAATCATTGTCAACATATTCGTATGTTTCACCGTCGATACCTTCAGCGATGAGTTCTGGATCTGCAACTGAAGCTGCATCAACGTTGTTACGACGATAGAGGTTGTAGCTTACGAATGAACGATCGCCACGTGGAGCTGTCTTTGCTGAACCATCATAGACTGTGATATCGTCAACGTTCAAAATGAACTGGTCGTTGCAGTTGAAGTGACGGATAGCAACCCAGATTGTCTGGCCAGCGTATGAGCTGAGGTCAACATTGTAGTTGTACCAGCTGCCCTGTGCTCTTGTACCACGAATTGCTGAATTTGTTTCTGCACCATCTGAATTCTTTGCTGTCATAGTCCATTCCTGAACCATTGTGAATGCGCTAGCTGTTGCTGTTGTTGTTGAAACTGCAACGCCGAAGTGTTCAGCTGCAAAGCTTGCATCCTGTGCGCATGCGAAGAATGAGATAGAAGCACCAGCCTGTACGTTGATCTGTGCAGGAGCAACGAGGTAGTTATCTGGAGTGATAGCTGAGTTTGTTGCATTGCTGTATGAACCTGAGCAGACCATGTCAGCTGATTCATCGTGACCTGAACCTGCCAAGCTTGCGCCTGATACTAAGTACACGCCACCGATTTCTGAACCGAGGACCCAATCATAACCGTCGTTGTTAGCGTCGATTGTTGTCCAGCCTTCCATTGTGCTGTTGTCGAATGTGTATGTTGTTGCACCTGGTGTTGGAGGGATAGGTTCATCTTTTCTGTACATGCAGATGTTATCAACATAGATACAGTCGTCGTTGCTGTTGACTGATGAATCCTTTGTGTATTCCCACTTGTATGTGTGAACACCAGCTTCAACTGAGTACTCTTTGTAAGCGTATGGGTTCTGGCCGCTAAGTGCCTGACCTTTTTCAACGCCGTCAATGTAGAAGTGGAACTTATCGTAGTTAGCTTCTGAAGATGTTCTTACCCAGAATCCCATCTTTGCTTCCTCGAATGGAACCTCAACGGTTGCCTCGATGATTGAAGATGCACTTGCCTGGCCTTCGCATGTTGACTTCATGCAGTATGTACCTTCGTATGGGTTAACTGTTGTGATAGCCCATGGATACTGTGCTGGCAATGTGAATTCTGCCTGTGAGAAGTCGCCTGTTTCGAAGTCAACGATCATCTCTGCAGGATCCCATGACCATTCAACTAACACGTCGTCTTCTTCCTCAGTAGCTGTGATCTGACCGAGTGGATAGTAGAATTCGTGTGTGATGATGTCTTCAGCTTCTGTCAACGCATTGTATTCAATAAAGGCAACAACAGCTTCATTTTCATAACCTTCAGTAACGATACCGACAGCATATAAACCAGCGAGGATTTCGCCTTCATACATACCGGTCTCATCTGTTGTGAATTCAAACTCCTGAATGTTTTCGTACTCATCAACACCAATAGCCATGATAGTGGCACCAGCGATTGGATGCTCAACATCGAGGTCATAAGCATGACCGGTAACTGAACCGAAGCCTGTCATGTAAACGGTGATAGCATCTGACAATGCTGACTCACCAGCGTCATAAACTGCTGACACCTGGAAGTCATAACCGTTCATGTTGTATTCAAGACCTTCAACAGCGTATGAGTTTTCTGTGATAGGTGCTTCGTTAACCTTCACACCGTCCTGATAGAGGTTGTAACCTTTCAATGTACGTGCGTTAGCTGTCCATGAGAACATTGCTGCATCGCCTGGATAGAGTTCAGCGTCTGCAACTGCAAAACCTTCAACTGCATCGATAGGTGTTGTGAAAGCAACGATTTCACCCATTGTTGTACCAGCTGAGTTACGCTCGTTCACCTGCATGAAGTAGCTCTGGTTAGGCTCGAGATCCATGATGAATGTTGACTCGACGAGATAGTCTGTCCAGTCGATCAATGCTGTTTGTGGAGGATACTGTGTACCAACCAAAACCTGCATCTCTTCTGTGTAGTCACCGAGCACCCACTCTGCGAGGTATGGAGCCTCAACATTTGTTTCACCATCGTATGGATAGAGAATAACTGCCTGCTCAGGAGCTGGAACTTCAGCTGTTTCAATTGCAACTGGGAATTCAGTGTCAGTTGAAGCTGCAACCAGGTAGTATGTACCAGCTTTGACATACATATCTTCAATGTTGTCGTTCTCAACAACAACACGGTTGTTGTTCTGTTTGAGCTGTGCTTTTGGAGTACCCATTGCCAAACCTTCAGCTTCTGCAATCTGACCAGCTGCTGGTTTTCTCTCTCTGATAGTCATGTCAGCGAGGTTCACTGTAACTTCACGACCTGTAGGCAACTCTAAGAAACGAGTGTAGATCACAGGAGTGTAAGTTGTGTTGCTGTACCATGTTGAAAGGTTGGTTGTGTACCAAATCTTGCTGTTATCTGCATCAACTGGCTGTTTACCGCAGTATGCTGCATACGGGCTGTCAGTATAGAACATAACCCAGATATTCTCGTCATCACCTAAGAACTGTGGTTCATCGAGATTGACATCGAAGAAATAATATGGTGTATAAGCATCAAATTCCTGATAGTAAACCATGTTGTTTACGTCAGGTGTGTCGCCACCCTTCAAAATCATGAGGTCATAGTATGAACCTTCACGGGCTGCTGCTTCAACTGTTGTGATAGCGCAGTTGCCAAGACCGAGTTCCTGAAGCATTTCAGGAGTGATTCTGTAACCGAAGATCATGCCACCACCTGCTGATGTTCCGAAGAATGTGTTGCTGCCTGTGTAAGCGTAGTTGAACCACATGCTCAGTGGGCCTGGGTTGATTGTTGGGCCATTGTACTCATAGTTGTTGTCAGCCATTGGGCCACCTTCGCCGTTGAAGTCCTCTGTATAGAGAGCTACAACGCCGTCAGCACCTGTTGTACCGGCTGTGAGCAATACGTCGTTAGCAAAAGTCATTTTGTAAACAGCGTCAGCACCTTCTGTCTCTGTTGGGAGAGCATAGTTCTTGTAGATGCTTGCAGGAGCTGTTGCATTGTATGGGAATGATGAGACAACTGTAGCTTTCTCATAAACATCACCATTAACTGGGTTGTAAGCATTTGCTGTAACATTGAACTGCTGTGCGTCTCTGTTGCCGCCAAAGAGAACTGTCATTGTGCTGTTGACTGGACCTTCTTCAGCTTCACCTGTTGTCAAAGTAACCTCAAGTGGATGTGCTACAGTGAGTGTTGCAGGAAGTTCAGCATTGTATGTGAAGTAGTTTCCGCTGAAATCCAATGCATTGACTGTTGTACCTGTGCCATTGATTGTGAACACGTATGGAGCCATCCAAGCGCCATTCGGACGATAACCGAGGTCGAGAACGTCTGGAGTTGTTGTGAGTGCTCCACCGCCACCACCAGGGACATAGTCGAATGTGGTCTTAGGCAAGAAGTTCTTCTGGCTAAATGAGCAGCTAGCAAGGCTGCCGTAGTTGTAACCTGAACCTGAAGCGCCTGTTACTGTCTCACCTTTCCATGTTGATGTGACATAGCTGCCTGTAGATGTCTGATAAACACCAACGAGCAAGTTACCACCAGCATAAGCGTAAGGTGCGTTGAATGTAACAACCATTTCACCGCCTGAAATGCTCAAGCTGCCTTCATAGACAACTGTGCCAGGACCGGCAAATGCGCTGATTGTAGCATTTTCAACTTCAGCAACGAAAACTTGGAATTGAGCTGAACCCCAAGAAACGCTTGACTGTGTTGCATAGAACGTCATGCCATTAATCATGCCGCCTGCCATCTCGCCCAACTCGGTGGCTGGATAAACCATCTCGCACTTGTTGTAGGCATCGGCATAGTAACCGTAAACAGGAACGTAACCGTTTGTGGCCGTTCCATCATGTACGGTCAACGACTGGGCTTTCATTGTACCTGTGAAGGCAAACAAAAGCATCGTTAAGAATAAAAATACTTTTTTCATGATAGAAAAATTTAGTTAATAATTATGTTAATTTTCTCAATTTTTCATTTTAACTCCAATAAGGAGCGTCACTTTTTAGGGTGACGTTCCTTATTATTATTAATAGGTGTTCTATTACTTGACAACTGTCACGCGTTTGACGCTTGAACCGTTTTCAGTAAAGATATTGACCATGTAAACGCCAGCTTCGAACTTAGCCATGTCGATCACAGCCTCATTGCCGCTAACATTCTGTTCGTAGACAACCTGACCCATTGTGTTGACAATGCTGATGCGTGTCAAAGCTGTAGCGTTGATGTGGAGGTCGCCGCTTGTTGGGTTAGGATAGATTGAGTTGACAACTTCGTCTGTCTCGTTGACACCGATATTTTCAACTGCGTAAACAACTGTCTGTTCGCATGACACACCATAGAGAGCGTCAACATAGAACACTGTGTATTCGTGCTCGCTATAGTCACCATCTTCAACTGTCCAGATGAATGAGTTGTTGCTTGTTGCACCAACGATTTCACCGTCGACCATGATGTTGAACTTGTTAGGTGTGAGGTCTGATGTGATCTGGCCGCCACCGCCCTGTGCTTCACCAAGTTCATAGATAGCGATGTATTGTGGACTTGCCTGGATGTCGCCGTAGAATGCGAGCTTGTCGCCGTAGTTAGCAACATGGCAACCGCCTGAGCTACCGCTACCTGTACCAGGAGCGTTGTTGTAGTTGAACACCTGGCCACCCATTACGTTGGTTGTGATGTTATAGTCGTAAACACCATTGTCAGCATTGTTGAAGCAGAGAACGTGCTCAATACCATCGTTATCTTTGTAGTAAGCAACACCTGATGCGCTTGTTGGAGCTGGACCTGTGAATACGATAGCACCTGTACGGTCAACCAATGTCAAGTTACCTGACCAGTTACCGACAACCCAGAAGCCGTCGCGTTCTGAATCGTATGAGCAGCAACGCATTGCACCGTAAGCTGATGTTGTCTGACCAACCAATGTGTGGTTAGCAAGGTCAACGCAGTAGATTACGCTTGAGTTAGCAACACCATAGAAGTACTGTCCGTCGTATGTGAGGTCACGGATCTGACCGCAGCCTGATACGTTGAACTCTTCAACGAAGTTACCGTCCATGTCATACTTGTAGAACATTGATGTTGAGCTTGCGCTCCATGAGCTTGTGTAGATGAACTGACCATCTGTTGCAACACCATACTGATAGCCTGATGTGCCGTTGAAGTCTTTGAGGAGATCCCACTGAGCTCTTGAAGTGACTGATGGATATGCTACGCCGCATGTTTCAGCTGTTGCGTTCTTATCTGGGGTACCTAATGTGATATCGTCAACATTGAGGATGAACTGGTCGTTGCAGTTGAAGTGGCGGATAGCAATCCAGATTTCCTGGCCTGCGTATGCGCTGAGGTCAACTGTCTTCTGATACCAGCTACCCTGTGCTCTTGTCTGACCGTCGCGGCCGATGCTCATAGCGCCGTCGCCCTTAGCTGTCATTGTCCATTCATCAACGATTGTGAAGTCTGATGCGCTTGTGTTACCTGCTGTTGAAACTGCAACACCGTAGTGTTCAGCTGCGTAGCTTGCATCCTGTGCGCATGCCCAGAAGCTGATGCCTGTGTAAGCACCCTTAGCTGGTGATACGAGGTAGTTATCAGGTGTGATAGCCTGGTTGGTTGCATTGCTGTATGAACCTGAGCAGACTAAGTCGGTTGATGAGTTGTGGCCTGAACCTGCCAAGCTTGCGCCTGATACTAAGTAAACACCACCGATCTGTGAACCCATTACCCAGTTGTAACCGTCGTTGTTAGCGTCGATTGTTGTCCAGCCCATGAATGTACCATCATCGAAGTTGAAGTCGGTACCTGTTGGAGGTGTTGGAGGTGTTGGGGTTGGTGTGCCACCGTTCCAAACGAGAGCAACATCGAACAAGTGCTGCTGGCAGTATGCTGAGTCAACTGCAAGGTCTTCAACCTGTGTTGCAACGCCTTCGCAACCAAGGTATGTGAAGGTTGTTGTTACGTAGTTACTCATACCTGTTGAGTAAACAACTGCTACACCAAATGTGTATGTTTCGTCGAGGTCGAGAATTTCTTCATCTATCTGCATGAAGTTGTCAGTTGTTTCAGCATAGTAAACACCGTTCAACTGTACGAAGTATTTCTCTGGCATTCTGTCAGCAGGAACAATGTCTGTCCATGTTGCGAAACCTGTCACTGATACTGAAACATCGTCAACTGGCTTGTAGATTTCTGTCAAGTTAGCATTGATTGTTGTTTCGTCCCAGATGCTGATTTCTTCATCAACGATATCTGATGTGTAACCAACGAGGTCAACAGTAACGACCCAGTCACCTTTACGGAAGCCTTCGAATACGAGTGTACCTGTTTCATCGAATTCGCCTTCAATTGCAAGGTTCTCGAATCCGTTAGTCATGATCAATGTTGCACCTTCTGGTGTACCTGCTGCCATGAGAGCGTTAACAGTGACTGTTGTCTCCATATCCTTTGGAAGGATATTTGACCATGTGATAGGTGTCACAGGGTTGTCGTTGCCACCACCGCCGCTGCCAGCTTCATAGACAATAGTTGTCATAGGGATGAAGTTCTGCTGATTTACAGTAGCTGCTGCTGTGCTGCTGCCGTTTGAACCAGAGATTGAAGCGCCTGATACTGTTGTACCGTAGAAGTAAATGTTCTTGTAACCACTGTCAGATGTGTTTTCGCAACCGATGAGGAGGTTACCACCATTATATGAATAAGGTGTATTGAATGTGATTGTGATCATACCACCATCACCTTCTGCAACGAAGTCGCCTGTACCTGAGTAAACGATCTCGCAGCTCTCTTTTGCTTCGTAAGCTGAAATTTCTGTGTAGTCAACTTCTTTCACGAAGAAGTCAAATGGAGAAACTGTTGTGTAAGGGATGTTGGATGCTGTTGTGTAGAACTTCAGAGCTGTGATTGTACCACCGGCAACGTCTGCGAGGTCAGCTGCAGGGATAACAAACTGTGATCTTGTCCAATCGTCGAAGTAGAACACGTACATTGGAACGTGGTTGTTAGTTGTTGTTCCTTCATAAACTGTGAGTTCGTCGCTGCGGTTGCCCTTAGCTGCTGAAGGATAGATTGCTGAAACGCCATACTGATAGAGACCTGGGAGCTGGTTGTTCCAGTCGAAGTCAGCATAGAGTGTATCTGTTGTGTTGCCGAAGTACACTGAGTCAGCTGGGACGATAGCTTCTTCTTTCAAGATAGCTTTTCTATAGACTGCGTATGTCTCAACGCTACGATCTTTGCTGCTTACTGAGAGTTCGATATCATCAACATCGAGGATGAACTGGTCGTTGCAGTTGAAGTGACGGATAGCGATGTACTTCTGACCTGCGAAAGCGCTGAGGTCGACTGACTTCTGATACCAGTTGCCCTGTGCTCTTGTCTGACCGTCGCGGCCGATGCCCATTGTACCTTCACCCTTAGCTGTCATAGTCCATTCCTGAACCATTGTCCAAGGACCTGTTGGGTTGTCAGCAACGAACACACCGTAGTGCTCAGCTGCGTAGCTGGCATCCTGTGCGCATGCCCAGAAGCTGAATGTTGAACCTGGGACAAGCATCACCTGAGGTGTAACGAGGTAGTTATCAGGTGTGATAGCCTGGTTGGTTGCATTGCTGTATGAACCTGAGCAAATCATGTCAGCTGATGAGTTGTGGCCTGAACCTGCCAAGCTTGCGCCTGATACTAAGTAAACACCACCGATAGCTGAGCCAAGTACCCAGTTGTAACCGTCGTTGTTAGCGTCAATCATTGTCCAACCAGCTGGAATTGCGCTGTTATCGAAGTTCACTGTGAATTCGTCGCCGTTGCCGCCAACACCACCACCGCTGATAGCTGTGTTGAGTGACCACTGAACCTTAGCCAATGATGGATCAATTTCTTCTGCGTAAACGCTCAAAACTGGTTTGTATTCCTCATGGATTGTGAAGTTAACTGTCTCTGTGCCTTCGTAAGCAACTGTTACAGGAGCTTCCATGTAAGCTGGTTCCATACCGTCGAGTGTTGCTACACCTCTATTATATGTACCGGCTTTCACTATCACTGAGTAAACACCATTGCTGTTGGTTGTTGTTTCGAAGATAACATCGTTGTTGAATTCATCTTTACCGGTGAATTTAACTGTTGCGCCAGCAACTGGAACGCTTGCAGCCTGTGTTGTTGCAAGTGTAGTGACAGTACCTGTCAATGTTGCATAGCCAGAAACTTTCACTGTAACGATTGGTGTTGAGTGACCTGATTCGCCTTCGTCATAAACTGCTGTCACATTGATATCGTGACCTGGCTCAACATTGTATGGGAGGTTCTCGAGTAAGAACTGTTTCTCTGAAATGAGGCTTGTGTTAGCTTTAACATCGCCGTAGTACACATTGTAGCCGAGGAAACCACGGTTCATTGTGTTACCCTTAGCACCATCCTTGTTGATGATGATCTGGTTCTTGAAAGCTCTCACTGTACCTGAGCCAGCTGGAGCTGTTGCGCTGTAAGGAGCTGAATCCTGGTAAACGTTGATAGCCTGAGATGTTGCATCGAATGTGCTGTACTGGATTGATGATGTCCATGTGCCAGTGTGGTCTGTAACAGCGATGATGAGGTTAGAACCGTCGAACTCGAATGGTTCGTTAAGGTTGATTGTAACCCATGTGTTAGCAACCATTTCGACATTGCCTTCAAACACGAGGTTGTCGGCTTCCATAGCAACCCAGTCTGAACCGCTTGTGAAGCTGGTCTTGTCTGTGTTAGCCATGTAGATCTTGAGGTTACGTGTGATAGCTCCAACTGGGTGGAATGAAATGCTGTTGATGTAACCTGCTTCACCGATTTCTTCACCAGTGTAGATCTGCTCTGTTAATGAGTAGTTATAGAGGTTGTAAGTTGGCAAGTATGGGCTTGTTGCTGTACCTGAACCGATCTGTGTCTCTGGAAGGTCACCCATTGTGCCTGTGCTGTGTTTCCATTTAATTAAGGTGCTACCGTCAACGAAGATTTCCTCTTCTGAAGCTGTCACTGTGTTAGGAGCGGTCAAAGTTGTTGTGAAACCACGACGAACTGTCTGGACTGTGCCGTTTGTGTTTCTAGCTTTGATCTGCCAGAAATACTGTGTGTTTGCCAGAACGTTAGCGATGGTGTATGAACCATAGTTTGCGTCAACGATTGTCCAATCCAAAACAACATCCATGTTAACTGGTGATGTGCCGAAGAGAACTTGATATTCAGCAGCATTCTCACCGCCTTCCCATGTGAGTGTCACAGGAGCATTAACGTCTGTTGCGCCATCTTCTGGCAACAAAGCTGTAAGAGCTGATGGAGCTGGCATCTGCTCGACTGTACCTTCAACTGTTGTGATTGCATCACCTGCAACGATCATGTAGTACTCACCTGCGAGGAGTGTTGCTTCGGTAATTGCACCTGTCAATGAGTAAACAACAGGTTCAACAGCTAATGTTGGGTGGAAATCATTCATCTTGTGGTAGATACCAATGAATTCGCCACCTGTTACAGAGAATTTAGAATCTTTTGTAAGTTTGAATCTGTAAACAGCGTCATTAACAAGCATATCCTGATATCCAAAGTAGTTTGGATGGAGGTTAGCTGGAGTGTGCGAGAAGTCACCAACTAAGTTGTTGCCAAAGTTATAAGCTGTCTCAACGATATCAGCTTCACCAGCCTGATAGAATGTTGCTGTCACAGGAATTGTTGTGATGTCTCTGCTGTTTGTAACTGAGAACATTGTGAATTCTTCTGTGTATTCACCAGCAGCTGCACTGTGGTTGATGTCAATTGTGAAATCAACTTCTTCTTCTGTAGCGAGAGCAACATTGTCGATGTTCTGGCTCATTACGAATGCGTTGACACCAGCTGTGTTGCTGAGGCTTGCTGTGATAGTCACAGGCTCGCCACCGTTGTAAATTCTAACTGCTAATGGTTCCATCCAACCGTTAACTGGTCTGTAGCCCATTGTGAATGGATTAGGAGTGATAGTAAGCTCTCCTGTTGGTGTTGGAGGTGTTGGAGGTGTTGGAGCTGATTCGATGTGAAGTCTCACAACGCTTTTGTTTGTTGGAAGAGTACCTGTCACACCTGGATTTGATGGATCATACAATGAAGCATCACGATAAGCATAGATAGCTTGGTTGGTAGCAGTCATAACGACACTAGCTGCACCGCTGCTCCATGAACCTGTCACATCCTGTACGCAAATAAGCAGGTTGCCATTACCTGAATACTCGAAAGGAGTTGTGAGAGTAAATGTTGTTTCGACTGGGTCTGAAATGCCATTTGCCAAAGTGTAAGTGGCAACCAAGTCGGCATCTGTAATGCTCACCCAAGCGCTGTTGTTTGCAAAAGTGCTTTCGCTCACTTCCTTCATGTAGATGTTGAAGTTACGAGCATAGCTTGAGCTGTTCTTCAGCCACATTGCTACGTCACTGATGGTACCGGCCATACCAATTTCATCAGCAGTGTAAATCTGCTGTGTCAATGAGTAGTTGTACAACGAATAAGTTGGTAAATACGTACTCGTTGTTGTTGATGTAGGATCACCGATTGTGACCTCATCTGCTCTTAAGAAGCTTGTGCTTCCGAACAAGAGCACCATCAAAAAGAGAATAAGTTTTTTACTCATAATTTAATGATTTTGTTAATAAAATTGTTAATTGTCTATTTTTAAGTTTTAATTTCAAACCTAATTTTTCACCTTTTTAACTCGCAAATATACGCACTTTTTAAATACGCGCGTGCATTTTTTTCATTTTTTTATCAACAGACCTGCAAATTTTTTATCCTACGTGGATATTTGCTTTCACGAGTTTCATGATTTTTTCCTCGTCGTTTCCGAGTTCAGCGCGCAGATTTGCATCGTTGAAATTCTTCAGATATTTGATGAGGTAATCGATGATATTGTCAGAAAATACTCCCTTTGCCGTGTAGATGGCACGATCTTTTTCGAGCTCTTCGGCGGCTCTCACGCATGAGTCAGGAAGCTGCTCGAGTGCATCGGCAACTTTCTTGTTCTTGTCGTCATGAATGTTGACGCCGAGACCGACGTAAGTTTTTTCTGCAACTTTGAGTGAATCGGGATTTTCCATACCGTAACGTGCCGCTGCGCACAGTGCTGCCATAAGCAGATAGAGGTCAGCGCAACCGTCAGAAGCGCGCCACTCGAAGGTCTGCTTGTCGCTGAAGTCGCGGTTTGAAGGCTTTTCGACAGGGTTGGCGTCGGCGAGCATGTCTTTTCCGTTGTTGATCCAGCCGAGAGGAACACGCACCAAAGCGCTACGGTTTGAGAACGACCAGCAGAGCGATGTCGGGGCTTCCTGATGAGGCACTAATCTCAAGAATGACAATGGGTTAGGATTGCCGAATGCTGGCAAAGATGTACCTGCCATCATGTAGCCGGCGATAGCTTTCTTGGCATAGTCGGTGAGTTCGCCGTTTTTCACCATGACAGACTTGCCGTTCTTGGTGAATTTGCAGTGTACGTGCAATCCGCTTCCGGCTTTGCCCACAGTGATCTTCGGAGCGAATGTGATGGTGACTCCGTATTGGTATGCCAACTGACGCATAATCCATTTAGCCACAACGAGTTGGTCGGCTGCGTCTTCGATGTTGGTTGGTAAAAATTCTATCTCATTCTGTTCATAAATCTTGCCGTCTTTGGTGAAGTTACCCACCTCTGAGTGACCGTATTTGATCAAGCCGCCTGCTTGTGCTATGAGGCGCATGGCTTCAACACGGTAGTCGGTGAATTTGTTGAACGGAGCGCTCTCGTGATAGCCACGCTGATCTGGCACTTCGTACACTTCCTCATCGTCGGCTATGATATAATATTCAAGCTCGCCCATGGTTTCCATCTTGAGGCCTGTGGTCTTCTGGAACACTGTATGAGCTTTGTGGAGGATGTATTCCGGTGAGCTCTCGAATGGTTCTCCGTCACGGTTGTAGAACGAGCAAAGGATGTCAACCGTAGGAATTTCTGTAAACGGGTTACGGAAGGCTGTTCTGAACTTCGGCATCACATAAAGGTCAGATTTTCCTGCCTCGATGAATGGGAAGAGGCTTGAGCCGTCGACGCGTTCTCCTGCTGAGAGGATGCTGTCGAGATGCTCGAGGCTGTGAATGACGAAGTTGAGGGTTTTGAGTCGACCGTCCCATCCGCAGTAATGGAAGTTGATAAATTCCACGTTGTTTTCCTCGCAATAGCGGATGATGTCCAGCTTTGTAAACTCTGCCGCTGGTTTCTGCAGATAGCTAACCAGCGAATTTGGATTCATTTGAATTCTTGCGTCCATGATTAAAATTGCAAAATGTTATATTTTTTTAAATTAATTTTACAATGTGATTTGGACTGGCAAAGATAAGACAAATAATTATTCGGACAACAATTTTTTCAACATTTTTTCAACATTTCAACAGGAGTCTCCTACCTGACTCCTATCTGACTCCTATCTGTCTCCTACCTGTCTCCTACCTGTCTCCTACCTGAATCGTTCGTGAATCATTCGTGAATTGTACGTGAAACGTTCGTGAAACATTCGTGATTGTTCGTGTCGGGACGAACAAAATACTAGTGAACCTTGTATATTTCAAGCAGACGGCGGGCTCCTTCGTAGGCGCTAATCTTTTTGTCTTGAACATTTTTTTCAACAACACCGAGCCAGTTTTTGATTTTCTCGTTTTCATAAAAATTCGATTTCAGCGTGTTTTCGATGGTATCGAGCATCATCTGGACATCCTGGCGGGCGCGTTTTTCATCGAGATATCCTGATTTTCTTATGTTTTCGACATGTGTGAGCACCATATTCCAAACCTCAGGCACATTGAAATGCGTCATTGCTGAACATGTCATCACATTTACCGGCTGACCCGACTCTGAAGGCGGGAAAAGATGAACGGCGTTGCGTATCTCGGCGGCGGCTCTGTTTGCACGGTTCACATTGTCGCCATCGGCTTTGTTTACTACTATTCCGTCGGCCATCTCCATGATGCCGCGTTTGATGCCCTGAAGCTCGTCGCCGGCACCTCCGATAAGCACCAAAAGGAAGTAGTCGACCATTGAATAGACGGCTGTCTCACTCTGACCGACACCCACAGTCTCGACCAAAATAGTGTCGAATCCTGCAGCTTCGCACAGTATGATAGCCTCGCGTGTCTTGCGGGCTACACCGCCTAAAGTGCCAGCAGATGCTGACGGTCGGATATATGCGTTACGTTGCTGGGAGAGCTCTTCCATTCGTGTCTTGTCGCCCAAAATCGAGCCTTTGGAACGCTGTGAGCTCGGGTCGATAGCGAGGACCGCGATTCGTTTGTTCTGACGGCATAACTCCATGCCGAGAGCCTCGATAAATGTGCTCTTTCCGGCACCGGGAACGCCAGTAATTCCTAAACGAAGCGCTTTGCCGCTATGCGGAATGCACTCAGCAATGATTTCTTGTGCTAATTTTTGGTGAGCGGGCAAAGAACTCTCAACAAGGGTTATCGCCTTGCTTAATATGGTTATATCGCCGGCAAGGATACCGTCGACGTATTCTTTCAAAGGGAGAAGCTTCTGACGGCCAGCCATCAGACGCTCCAAAGCTTTAGGGTTAACCTGCACTGCAGGCTGGTCAGTGCCAGTTACCTGCAATGCAGATTCCCATTCGTGCTTCTGATTTTCAAAATGTTCATTTTCTACCATGTGGCAAAAATAAACATTTTTTCGTCACGAGATTATTTTTTAGTCAAAATTAAATCCGAAACCGAGTGACATCTGGTAGATATCGCCACAGTCCTTAACACTGAACATGTCTGTCAAACCTGATCTGAAGAAGATAACAGTATCGTCCATAATGAGTGAGAACAATACGTTGAATCCGACAGGGTTGCTGTTGAGGTTGTCGGTGATGGTGTGTTTTGCGCCACCGTATCTTGCGAACGAACGCATGCCGAAACGCCATTCAAGTTCAGCACCTGCTGCAACTGCCAATGGTGTGTTGTTAACCTTCCACTGAAGTTCAAACATCACAGGAAGACGTAAACTCCAATAACGGATGAAGCTTCTGTGAGCATAATTGTTGGCCGGACCGTGACCTTCAACTGATGAATAGGTGATCAATGGTTCCAAATAAGCATTATTCTCATTATCCATCGCCAACACCATATCGTGTGTCAGATAGTTATAGGCGTTGCTGATACCAAGACCTGTTGAAATGCCAAAGTGATTTGTGGCGACAATAGGTGTTGTTCCGTACAAACCCCATTCAAATGATGAAGAGCGGAGCGGGATATTTGCCTCAGGACCAAAAGTGCCTGTGAACATATTCTCATAAGAATAGTAAATGCCCGGCAATGGGTCGACAATTTTCGGATTGTGGAAGATTTTTTCAACAATGGTGATCTTTTCTTTGCTGTCACCGTTATCCTTAATAATGACAGTTGTTTTCTCTTGTGCGAAAACGCTTGATGTTGCTAACAGCATGAAAGCTGCAATAAGTAAATGTTTCTTCATTTTTATAACTTTTTTATGATCATTTTTCTTCTAAAACGCAAAAGTATGCATTTTGCTGCATACTTTCACAAAAAATTTTAGATATTTGAATAATCATATATTATTGATTATAGAATTCCAATACTTGCAATCTATATAAATATTCATATTTCGCCTGAAGCATTTCGCTTTCCGATTTGAAGAGGCGGTTTTTGCTTTCGTTAAGCTCTAAAAGAGTGGCTTTTCCGGCATCATAGCTCTCGCTTGAGAACTGATAAGCCAATTGGGCGGCATGATAAGTCTCGTCGGCAGCCTTGTATTTCTGTTCGGCAGCTATTGCATTATAGAATTCCTGCTGTATCACCTTTTTCAGTTCCTTCTTTGAATTGCTTATCGCAAGTTCCTGATTCTCAATGGAAAGCTTCGACATCTTAACATTATATTTTGTTTGCATGGCATTGAAAATCGGGACACTGAGTCTTACCCCGAAACTCGTTCTGCCGTTATTGCTGAACTGATCCCAGAATGGCAGCGTCTCGCGTTCTGAGGAATAGTAATTATAATAGCCGGTTGAGTAACCCGCAAAGAGGCTCAGCGACGGATACCACGCTGATTTTGTGGCTTTTACGTCGTAATAAGTCTTTTCAAGACGCATATAGGCAGCCTCCATTTTCGGCTGATGCTCCAATGCGAAATTGTAGGTTGACTCCTGCGAAGGTAATATGAGCGATTCAACTGGAGCGTAAATCTCGGGCGACACCACATCGAAACCTTCGACAGTCTCCAGTTCGAGAGCCTGAACTATATCCAATATGCTGAGCATCAAGGCATTATCGGCTTGCACCAACGATGATTTAGCAGTAGCCACCTGAGCTGCACTCTCATAAACATTTGATTCAGCCACCTTACCTAATTCATATAGTTGTTGTGTTTTTGAGTGCTGTTCCTCGGTGAGTGCGAGCTGCTTTTCAGCAATAGTTTTAAGCTCCTTGTTGTAAACCACTTGCATGTAATACGACATGATGAGAAGCTTCAGGTCGTACTTCACAGCTTCAACGTCTTTTTTCGCAGCATCGAGAGAAAGTGCGCTTGATTTTGTCTGATTGTAAAGACTCAAACCATTGAAAAGCGGCATTCCTGCTGATATTCCAAACGATGTCGAAGAGGAGTTGTCCGACACGTAAACACCGTAAGCGGATGGTGACTGTCCGAATCCGAAGCTCTGTGAAGCGTCGGCTGATACTGTAGGGAGCCAACCGCTCTTTGTCTTCTTATATTGATATTCGGCATTACTCTGACTTACGAGGCTTTGCAATATCTGAACATTATGCTCCATTGCATAGTCCACACACTCGTCGAGGGTCCAGACTTTTTGGGCCTGACTTGCAAGAGATAATGTTATTATTGAAATTACAATGATTAACTTTTTCATATAGTATTGTATTTTTATTTTATGAGTTTCCTCGCACTTCGTGCTCGGAATGACAACTATCTTAAGGTGTAAGTAACGGTTTGTCATTCCGAACGAAGTGAGGAATCTCAATTGTATATTTCGTTTCCTCTTATTATATCTCCAGCGTTGAGGCCTTCTACAATTACGATGTTAACACCATCGGAGAGTCCTGTGACAACAGGAGTTTTTACGTCATCTTTATAAACAAAGGTACTGTCGTTGCTATAAACTATGCAGCTTTCGGGCACTGTAACAGCATCGACAACTTGCTCAATAATGATTTCACCGTTAGCACTGTAGCCTGCACGCAGATAAACGTCGTCAGGAATTATCAGTCGGGCTTTCATCTGGAAAAACACTGCGCCGTTTTCGGAAGTGCCTTTAGGTGCTATATATTCCAACACTGCGTCAAACTTCTTATCGTTCATTGCGCCTATTGTGATCTGCATAGGCATACCCTCTGTGATACGTCCGACTTCGGTCTCATCCATCTTGCCTTCAAAAATCATGTCGTGCATATCGGCGACAGTGGCAATGGTGGTTCCGTCGTTGAAGGTGTTAGAGTTGATAACGCTGTTTCCAACTTTCACCGGGATATCGAGAATCATACCGTTAATGGTAGATTTTATTGAAGTATTTGTATATTCTGACGCGTTTTTCGAGATACCTTCCTTCACGATGTTGAGCTGATCGAGAGCGTTGTTGTAGTTTTCTTTAGCCTGCTCATATTCCAGTTGCGATTTCTCAAACTCCTCGGCAGCTATCAAACCCTTATCTTTCAATGCTTTCTGACGGTTAAATGTCTTTTCCACATTATCGAAATTGAGTTTAGCCAGTTTCACCTGTGACTCGGTGGCGGTGAGGTTTGCCACATCAGGAATAATTTTCACAACGGCAATAACCTCGTCTTTTTTCACCATCTGACCGGCTTCTTTGTAGATTTTGCTGATAATACCGGACACCTGCGGCTTGATCGACACCTCATCGCGCGGGTTGATTTGACCTGTGATCACTGTCTTTTTCTCAACAGTCCCGATAGAAGCTTCCACCGTTTCATATACTTTTTCCTGTGGTTGTGATTTCTTGAAAAGATAGACGAACGTCCACACCACTGCTGCGATTAACGCAATGAAAAACAATGCTTTAAATACTTTTTTCATATTTTTACAATTTTAATATTTTTCTTTTTTTTGTTTTATTGTGGCGCGGCTTGTTTGTTCCTACAAATTAGTATGTATATATATGCCGCGCTATTTTGTTCTCTTTTCCCCTTGTCATTCCGAGCCTCGTAAGAGGCGAGGAACCTCATTCCTCTCTAATTGCATCGATAGCTTTAATCTGAATTGCGCGGGTGGCTGGTAAAACTCCTGATAGCAAACCCGACAACACTATTATTATTGTTGCTGCAATTGCTGCTCCAAACCCGATTTGCGGATCGAGGAACATCACATCTTCTGAAGG
Organism: uncultured Bacteroidales bacterium; assembly: GCA_905234275.1. Lineage (GTDB taxonomy): Bacteria > Bacteroidota > Bacteroidia > Bacteroidales > F082 > Limimorpha. The sequence continues at coordinate 33,296 of CAJOHD010000012.1, forward strand.
CGTATTGCCAACAAATCCTGCCACTACCGACATTATCGCCACACCTATTACAAGTCCCACAATACCTGCTAAAATTGTCAGCAACAGACTTTCGGCCATCACCTGACGGATTATCAAACCAGGTTTTGCACCAAGTGCACGTCGCACACCGATTTCACGGGTTCTCTCCTTGATGGTTACCAGCATGATGTTACTCACACCGACAACACCTGAAAGCAAGGTACCGATACCGACAATCCAAATCAATATCTTAATTCCCAAAAACAGATACTCAAACATATTGAACAATTGTTCAAAATCGAAGCACATAAAAGCACCTTCGTCGGTAGGAGCTATATCGTGACGCTCGCGGAGCAAGTTTTTCACTTCTTCCTGTAAATCCTTGGTAACATAGCCTTTAGCTGTGGTAAACACAAGAAAATCGAATTTGTTGCCCGTGTGATAAGCTATCTGCATGGTTGTAAGCGGCAAAACAACTGTTTCGTTCATTGAGCCGCCAACATTGACATTGGAATTATAAGGGTCAATTACTCCCACCACCTGATAATAGATACCGTTGGCTTTTATCATCAAACCCAAAGGATTCTTGTCGGCACCGATCACGTCCTCGTATACTTTTTTACCAATAACGCACACTTTTCTCGCTTCTGCTATATCCGTTTCATTGATAAAACGACCGTAAATAATCTTTCCTCTGTCGATATCATTGTAATTAGGCAGCACTCCTTTCATGCCGAAATTGCCGCCTTTGATGCCATAAAACACGTTATTTTCGCCGTTGTATGTATACACGCTCGAAATAGGCGAAATCATTTCTATTCCCTTGATTTTCTGTTTGATAGCCTCAAGGTCCGACATATTAAAATCCCAATTACGTCCTTTCTGATAACCTTTATACGCTTCGGTGGTGTAAGTAGGAATCAAAAACGTCGAGTTAGTGGCGAAACCCTGAACATTACTGCGGATACCGTTGTCAAAACCATTACCGCAGGCCAGCAGAATCACCAGGATGAAGATACCCCAGAACACACCGAAAGCTGTCAAGAGACTTCTGGTCTTGTTGCGGGCAATAGTCTGCCAAATCTCGTTTATATTATCTACGTCGAACATATTCAATCATTTTCGTCATTTCGAGCTTGTCGAGAAATCCTCTTTTACACATGTCATCGGAAAAAGAAGATTTCTCCATTCCGCTTCGCTACAGTCGAAATGACAGTTATTATCTGTAGTTCATAGCCTCTATTGGTTTTACTTTCACTGAATTCCATGCTGGTGCGAATCCTGCAGCCACACCGCTTACTATCAACACCAATGTCGCCATTAACACTATACTCATATCCACTGTCGGATCGACGAACACCGACATTCCGTTGCCGTCACCCAGTCCTCCTGACGATTCCATAATCGAGCTGATAACTTCCGTCACACCGATGCCACAAATCATGCCGATATATCCGAAGATAGTAGTGATTACAAGAGATTCCATCACTATCGAGAGAAGTATTGATCGAGGTTTCGCACCTAAAGCTTTGCGTATTCCTATCTCGTTGGTCCGCTCTTTCACTGTGATTCGCATGATGTTGCTCACACCTACAACTCCAGATATCAACATAGCGATACCGATAACCCAGATGAAGATATTGATAGTGTTGAAAATCCTTAAGGTTTCCAATGAATTGACCATCTCGCTGTCAATCCACACACCTCGTTTGTCTTCAGGTGAAAACTCATGCAAGGCGGCAATTTTTTTTCTTAATTCCTTGGCGAAAGCCTCATTTTCCTCTTTGGTATTAAGACCTTTTGTGGTGAAGGTTATCTGATAATATTCATTTTCATTATACAGTGCCTGAAGAGTGGTGTAAGGAGCATATGCAAGACCGCGTTCACCCCACATTTGAGCCTTGCAGACCCCCACCACAGTGAAACTTAACCCGTTGATAAACACAGTCTTACCTATTAAAGTAGTTTCGCCTGTAGTGCGTAAAAGCTCATCGTTGGAATCCACGTCGATAACAACAACTTTCGTCTTGTTTTTCATGTCGTTTTCGTTGATGAAACGACCTTCCAGAATCTTTATGCCTTCAATACTCTTAAATATAGGTTTCACTCCGTCCAAACCTATCGTTCTCGACTTTTCGCCGAAGATAAGGGTGCCGCCTTTTGACACTGTAGGCGACACCTCTTCGACCTGGTATAACGATTCAAGGAGTTGTATATCTTTGTTAGTCAACATGATAAAGCGACCGGCTTTGTGTCCTTTGTAAGGAAGTTCGGTTGAGCTCGACCATATTGTATATGTGTTTTTGATTCGGTCGGCGAAGTTGCTTGTGACACCGTTTTTCAGTCCGTTGCCGGCTGAAAGCAGGATTATCAGCATGAAGATACCCCACGAGATGGCGAATCCCGTGAGCACCGTCCTCAGTTTGTTACGCCTGAGGGCCATGAAAATCTCCGACCAAAAATCCCTGTTGAACATTTTATTTTATCTCTTTTGTGAAATCCATTTTATCGGGGTCGTTTTCTTCTATCGATTCAATGATACCGTCTTTCAGATGGACGATTTTCTTTGTAAGGTTGGCGATTCCGCGTTCGTGGGTTACAATCACCATGGTGATGCCTGTGGCGTTCACCTCGCGCAGAATCTGCATCACTTCAGCAGAAGTCTTGCTGTCCAAAGCGCCGGTCGGCTCATCGGCGAGGATGAGTTTCGGCGAGGTGACAAGGGCTCTTGCAATGGAAACACGCTGTTTCTGACCTCCAGAGAGTTCATTCGGATAATGATCAGCCCAGTCTTTCAAGCCGAAACGCTCGAGATATTCCATTGCCATCATGTTGCGTTTCTTACGATTCACACCCTGATAAAACAGAGGCAGTGCCACATTTTCGAGAGCTGTCTTAAACGGAATCAGGTTAAACGACTGGAAAATGAAGCCGATAAGCTTGTTACGGAACTCTGCTGCCTGGTTTTCAGAAAGATTCTTGACAAGTTTTCCGGCAAGGTAATAGTTGCCTTCATCGTAGTTGTCGAGGATACCTATTATATTTAATAAGGTGGACTTTCCCGAACCGGAGGCTCCCATAATCGACACCAGCTCGCCTTCCTCCACATTCAGGTTAATGCCCTTCAGCACGTGCAGCGGCTGCGCTCCGAAATAAGTCTTGTTTATATTTTCAAGTTTTATCATAGTGTACTACGTATCTAAGACACTGCAAAAATAGTAAAAAAATTATTATGTCAATATTTTTTTTAAAATTTTTTGACATTTTTTTGTTTTTGTCATTCCGACCGACCGAAGGAAGTGGAGGAATCTTATTTAATTTCAGGAGATTTCTCCATTCCGCTACGCTTCAGTCGAAATGACGTTAATAGAACGCAATTGTTTATCTTTTTGCTGCATAAAAACAGCAATAAATCAATTCAGTAACGATGACAGGAGTTCTTTTAGTCTCTCAGCTGGCACGTTTTTCTTTATGATGATGCCGTCTGCATCAATGATAATGTTCTGCGGAATGTAGGCAATGGTATATAAATCTGCGGTGGCATTGCTCCAACCCTTGAGGTCTGACACATGGTTTTTCCATGAAAGATTATCGTCGGCAATAGCTTTTTTCCAAGCTTCTTCATTGGTGTCGAACGACACGCTTACAATATCTAAGCCCTTGTTTTTGAATTCGTTATATGCTGCAACAAGACCAGGATTCTCTTTGCGGCAATCAGGACACCATGATGCCCAAAAATCTAAAATGACAATCTTCGACTTGCCGATAACGCTCGACAGAGTGAAATCTTCTCCATTGACATCTTTCTGAGTAAAATCGAGATAAGGCATGCCAACTTCAGTAAGCTGAAGGCCTTTGATATAACCTACAACAAGGTCTTTGTAAGTACTATGCATATCAGCAGGCATCGCTTCGTAAAGATTCTCCAAATCATTAAGAGAGAAAGCCCATTTATAACGATAAACTGCATACGGAGCTATCGGATTATCAATGTTTTGCTTCGCGAAATCAAGAACATAATAATAGATTTCCTGCTCGTCTTCAATATTATTAACTTCAGCCATAAATTTGTTAAGCTTTTCCTGACTTTCCGAAGCTAAAACATTGATTCCGTTATAATTCTGATAGTCACCCGTAATTGTAACATCCTGATTATCAGCGAAGAACGTCAGAGGGCGTCTCCAGCCATTAATCATAATGCACAAAGCGTCAAGGTTTTCATTTTTCTTAACTTTAAAAACAGCTTTGTTGTCTTTTGCGACAACCGAGTCCATATTATTCATCTTATCGCCGTCATATCTCTGAAGATAAACTGTTTTTCCGTTTGAATTTTCAAGATTAACATTGATTTTGAATGAGTTGCATGATGTAACAGTCATCATGACCATAATTGCAATCAATAATTTTTTCATCATATTTATTTTTTAATAGGTTTAAAAAGATAGATTATCAAAAGAATGATTAACAGCGAGACTATTGAACTTAGCAGCGTCTCTAACAATATCAGTCCGAACAGCTTGATACTGAATGCTTCCAGCCAGAAAAGAACCAGATTATGCAACAGAAGCAGCAATATTCCGTAGATGGCGAACCATTGCAGTCCCATTTCGGTCACTGTAGGGAAGTTTTTGCCTTCGATATCGCTTTGACGTGTTGTTAATCCTATGATATAAGGCCTCATAAATGCCATAAACACCGTCGCCGCAGCATTCAGGCCTGGTGTTCCGCTGAAAATATCGACCGCCATGCCGATGAGAAATCCGTCGATAAGCAGACGGGCTTTGGTGAAATTAAAAGGCAGAAGCATCACGAAGAGCACGTAAACATACGGATGTATATAGCTTCCGAAACGGATGTTATCGAAAACCAAGACCTGCATGATAACCAGGACAACAAATCGTATTATATTGCGTATCAACGTGTTATACATAACGAATCAATTTCTGCCCTATAATTGTTTTTCACTATATAAACATGGCGCAAGGTGCTGAAATTTGTTGAAAACTTCAGTTTTGCCGTGCTGAACATCTCGTTATTGTTGCTCAGGTTTTCCTCAATAGTGCCAACCATGATGTCAGCCGGGAATGAATTTGAGAATCCGCTGGTCACCAAGGTGTCGCCGACATTAATAATAAGGTGTGACGGGATATCTTTCACGATGCCGAAACGATAGCTTTCATTATCCCACACAACATTTGCAACATATTGATTATCAACAAATCTACAGCTTACCACTGAATATGAATTCAACAAACTCATTACTGAAGAGTAATGGTTGCTCACATTGAGAACCTTGCCGACAACGCCTTTATCACAAATCACGCCCATTTCAGGCTCGATGCCATCCACTTTACCTTTGTCGATAAGGATAAAGTTATTCATCTCATAGATGCTGTTGTTGATGACATGAGCCGGGATATAAGTAAAAATGTCATCGTAATAGGCTGTGTCAGCTTCCGCTTCGTCGCATGCTAACCTACTGAGCAGCAATGCGTTTTGTTCTACAAGAGCTTCATTTTCACTTTTAAGATGCAGATAATCATACCAGTTGGAGGTCGTTCTGCTGATTCCTCCAGCGATATTATTCGACAGGTTGACCATCTTTCTATTCTGATAAGGCAGGCTTTGCACAATCATGATTATGCACAACACTTCCAGCAGAATAAAAAGTATTACTGCATTATATTTCTTTATGAAAATGAATAAGTTATACATTCCCCGATTACTTTATCAGGAATGGGAAACCGTCGAAGTTCTTGAGTGCGATGCCTGTACCGCGAGCCACAGCGCGCAACGGGTCGTCAGCCACATGTATTGGCAGCTGGGTTCTGTCGTGCAGACGTTTGTCGAGGCCTCTCAACAAAGCGCCACCACCTGTGAGATAGATACCAGTACGATAGATATCAGCTGAAAGCTCAGGAGGTGTTGTCTCGAGAGTGTTAAGCACTGCTGTCTCGATTTTCGACACGCTCTTATCGAGGCAATGTGCGATTTCCTTATAGTTCACGCTGATTTCCTTCGGAATACCAGTGAGCATATCGCGTCCGTGCACAGCATAGTCCTCAGGTGGATTGTCAAGATCCTGAATAGCTGAGCCGACCTCGATTTTGATAAGTTCGGCGGTGCGTTCACCAACGTTAAGATTGTGTTCCTTACGCATATATTCCACAATTTCGTCTGTGAAATCGTCGCCTGCGATACGGATTGACTTGTTTGTGACGATACCGCCGAGAGCGATGACAGCGATTTCTGAGGTACCGCCTCCGATGTCGACGATCATGTTGCCCATAGGTTCGAGCACGTCGATGCCGATACCGATAGCAGCGGCCATAGGCTCGTGAATCAGTCGGACTTCTTTAGCGCCAGCCTGTTCGGCACTGTCTTTAACAGCCCTCTCCTCCACTTCGGTGATACCTGAAGGGATGCAGATGACCATCTTCAACGCTGGCGGGAACAATGAATGATGGAAATTGATCATCTTGATCATCTCTCTCAACATATATTCCGCAGCCTGGAAGTCGGCGATGACACCGTCACGCAAAGGTCTGATAGTCTTGATGTTATCGTGAGTTTTTCCGTGCATCATCATAGCGCGTTTGCCCACTGCCATGATTTGCTGTGTGTCACGTTGTATTGCAACAATTGACGGCTCATCAACCACCACTTTGTCGTTGTACATGATGATGGTATTAGCAGTACCGAGGTCAATTGCCAGTTCCTTATCAAATAATGAAAACAATCCCATGTTATTAATTTTTTAATGTTTAAAATGTCTGTATCCTGTGAAAACCATAGCGATTCCGAGTTTGTTACATGCGTCGATTGACTCTTGGTCGCGCACTGAGCCGCCAGGCTGAATAATCGACTTAATGCCGGCTTCGCTTGCAATCTCCACGCAGTCGGAGAACGGGAAGAAAGCGTCTGATGCCAACACTGCGCCGTTAAGGTCGAAGTTGAAGCTCTTAGCTTTTGCTATTGCCTGACGCAGCGAGTCGACACGTGATGTCTGGCCGATACCTGAAGCATAGAGTTGTTTGTTTTTCGCCAAAACGATAGCGTTTGAACGACTGTGTTTCACTATCTTATTAGCAAAAATCAAATCATCAACATCTTGATTATCAATAAGTTTCTCTGTAACAGGCTTAAAATCGTCTTTTGTTTCATTGTGAAGGTCGCGCTCCTGTTCCAAAATACCGTTAAGTGCTGATTTATAAACCTTTGCAGGGAATTTATTTGATTTCAGCTTCAATACTATACGGTTTTTCTTTGAGAAAAGGATGTCGAGCACGCCATTTTCATATTCAGGCGCCACGCACACCTCGAAGAACATCTTGTTCATCTCTTCTGCTGTCTTCACGTCGATTGGGCGGTTGCTGACAAACACACCACCGAATGCCGAGACAGGGTCGCCAGCCAATGCTGCATCGTAAGCCTCTGATATTGAAGGTCTTGAAGCTATTCCACAAGGGTTGTTATGCTTTAAAATCGCAAATGTAGGCTCATCAAACTCACGGATGAGGTTCAAACCTGCGTCAAGGTCGAGTAAGTTGTTGTACGACAGATCTTTACCATGCAGTTTTTCAAAGACTTCATCAAGATTTCCGTTGAAAACCGCCTGTTGGTGAGGGTTTTCGCCGTATCTCAACGGAGTGACTGTCTCGCCTGCGAACCAGTTAAAAATGGCTGTGTCATAATGTGAACTTGTCGCGAATGCGTATTTCGCAAAGCGTTTTCTGTCGTCCAACGATGTGCAACCGTCTTGTTTTTCGTACATCTCCATGAATTCCTTATAGTAATTTGATGAAGGCACGATGAGGCAGTCTTTGAAGTTTTTCGCGCCGGCGCGGATGAGCGAGATGCCGCCGATGTCAATCTTTTCAATGATTTGCGCTTCGTCGTTGGTGTTTTTCACTGTCTCTTCAAACGGATAGAGGTCGACGATGACGAGGTCGAGAGCCGGGATCTCATACTGTTTCATCTCGGCGAGGTCGGTGTCGTTATCGAGGCGACCGAGTATGCCACCGAACACTTTAGGATGCAGAGTCTTCACACGTCCGCCAAGGATTGAAGGATATCCTGTAAGCGACTCGACAGAGCGCACAGAATCATCGAGTTTTTTTATAAAATCGAGAGTGCCGCCTGTTGCATAAATCTGAACGTCGTTCTTTTTCAACAAGGCGACAATTTTATCGAGATCAGTTTTGTAAAATACTGATATTAAAGCACTTTTGATTTTTTTATTTGCCATAATCGGGTAATGTTTCAAACTGCAAATGTAATAAAAAATTTTTATAAAAAATATTTGTAAAATTGAAATTTTTTTCGTAATTTTGCAGGTTAAATTTTGTTTTTAAGTGGAAACGCGCTGGATTATAGCAAAAGATGCAGATAAACAATTAGTTAAAAGCTTGTCGGAGTCGCTGGGCATCGACGAGATTTTGGCTGAATTGTTAATTCAGCGTGGCATTACCAACTTTGAAGAGGCGAAGAACTTTTTCAGACCATCGTTGTCACAGCTTCATGATCCGTTTTTGATGAAAGATATGGACAAGGCTGTTGACAGGCTTCAAAAAGCTATCAATGATGGTGAAAAAATCCTCATTTACGGTGATTACGATGTTGATGGAACCACCGCTGTCGCCTTGATTTACACGTATTTAAAGAATTTCGTCAACAAAAAGAAAATCGAGTTCTACATCCCTGATCGTTATGAAGAGGGATATGGAATTTCATATAAAGGCATTGACTATGCCGCTGATAATGGCTTCGGGCTGGTCATAGTTCTCGACTGCGGCATCAAGGCTGTGGAAAAGATTGAGTATGCCAACCAGCGCGGTGTCGATTTCATAATCTGCGACCATCACCGTCCTGACGAGGTGATTCCTAATGCCGTCGCCGTGCTCGACTCGAAACGCCCTGACTGTGAATATCCTTACAAGGAACTTTCGGGCTGCGGAGTAGGTTTCAAACTCATAACAGCATTGTCGATGCGCCTTAACAAACCTATAGAAGAAGTTTACGAACTTCTTGACTATGTTGCAGTTAGCATCGCAGCCGATATAGTTCCTATCACCGGTGAAAATCGTGTTTTGGCATATTTCGGCTTGAAGCGGCTTAACAAAAATCCTCGTCCGGGTATTGAAGCAGTGTTGCGCCAGGCAAACATAGGACGTCGCAAAGAAGCTCCTGCTACAGAGAAAGAACAGGAGAACGCACTCGAAAGAGAGATGACTATCAGCGATTTGGTGTTCTTGATAGGTCCACGTATCAATGCCGCAGGTCGTCTGGAGAAAGCCAGCGACTCGGTCAGACTGCTTATTGCAACAAAATACGACCATGCTGAGCGTCTTGCCACAGGTATCAACGACCTCAACGTACAGCGCCGCGAGCTTGACAACGCCATCACAGAGGAAGCACTGCAGATGATCGATGCCGACGAGAAGATGCGCAATGCCAAGAGCACTGTTATTTTCAACGAAAACTGGCATAAAGGCGTCATCGGTATCGTCGCGTCACGACTCACCGACTCATATTACCGTCCGACCATAGTGCTGACTCGTTCAGGCAACCTCATCACCGGTTCGGCTCGCTCGATAAAGAATTTCGACATTTACGACGCCATCGACTCATGTTCTGATATCCTTGAACATTTCGGCGGACATAAATATGCAGCGGGATTATCGCTGAAACCTGAGCATTTACAGGAGTTCTCAGAACGTTTTGAGAAATATGTTTCAGAACACCTCGAAGAAGACGATTTGACACCAGAGCTGAACGTCGATATCGAGATGGACTTCACAAATATCACTCCAAAGTTTGTGCGCATCCTCAAACAGTTTGCGCCTTTCGGACCAGGTAACCTCTCGCCTGTGTTCCTCACAAAGAACGTGGTCGACGCAGGTTTCTCACGCGCTGTCGGCAACCGTAAGCACCTGAAACTCAGCGTGATGCAGCAAGGCAACACCGACTTCGTGTTCTCTGGAATAGCATTCCAAAAAGGCGATTTATATGAACGCATCCACGAAAAGGAACCATTCACAATGTGCTATTACATTGAGGAAAACTTCTGGCAAGGAAAGACTACGCTGCAACTTAATGTAAAGGATATTAAATTCTAATCGTCATATCGAGCGAAATGAAATGGAGTCGAGACCTGAGCTTGCGAAAGCATTCGTCAAGGCGAATAAATCCTCCATTAATGAAAACATTAATACTCGTAAAAACATAATGATAATCCTCAAAAAGGATTTCTCCATTACCACCTCACTTCGTTCGATGTTCAGTCGAAATGACGGATTCTATCTGAAGAAAATTACTCTGATTATCAGTATTAAACCGCAAAGGGCAAGGACAATTCCAGTACCTTGATTGAGTATTTTCATTCGTTTTTCGGTGAAGAAACGTTTTAAGGAGTATGAACCGAGAATTTTCATGATGTCGATGGCAAACACTGTGGCAAAGGTTCCCAAGAAAAACAAAGCCACCAAACTATCGTTGCCATTATAAATCTCTGAGCCAGACACCGTAGCTACCGTTGTCATCCAAAAGACCCAAATAAACGGGTTGAACACATTCATTACGAATCCTTTAGACAAGAATATATACCATCTCGGACCTTCGTGTTTTATATCGAGTTTCTCGTCGATTTTGTCAAGATGCTGGTCGATCTTCTCGAATTTTTTCTCCATCTCTTCAAGTTCGGCGCTTTTCTTTTCTGAACGAGCCACTATTTTCTCGGGTTTGCTGAAATAAGTGAAGATTCCGAAGCCTATGATTATCACTCCTGCGGTGATACCTGCAACCACCATGTTGGCGCTGTCATCAAGGGTAAGCTGTATGGATGTAAGCATCATCAGGATGACTACGATGATGTCGCTCAACAGCACACCCAAATCGAACAGCAGGGCTGTCTTAAAACCCTTGCTGATGCTCGTTTGGATCAACAAAAAGAAGGCAGGGCCGAATCCGAAGATTGTAGCTAAGGTCAAGCCCATCAATGCGCCGTGAAAAAACACCATATATCTGTACTTTTCTAAAATGACAAAAGTACAAATATTTTTTAATTCCCCATGCTTTTTTCTTTTGTTTTATTTTTCAGCGACAACAACAGCCTTCTTGAATCTTTTTATATTTCCTTGTGTATCAAACACTTCTGTAAAAACAACATAAATCCCCGATGGGACTATTTTCCCGTTTTCATCCAAGCCATTCCACACAAAACAGCTTTGCGAAGCTATGTTTTGGCAGTTGACAAGGTCCCTAACAAACATTCCGTGTGAGTCAAAAATGATGATTTTTGCTGTAAAATCATTTTGAAGACATGAAAGATTTATCGTTGTTATGTCATCAAAGCCGTCGCCGTCGGGAGAAAAAACGGGCGGAGAAATCTCTATGTCAGCTTCTTCCGATGTGTTTTCGATGAAAACAGAGTTTTGGTAGCCTGGAGTGCCGTACAAAGGAGCAGCTGCCGAGTGCCAATTCTCTGAATCCCAAGAACTTATGTCGGGACTAACTCTTTCGAGAGCTACGCCTTTTGTTTCTGTCAGCAAAGGATAGTGCGAATCTTCGGAATAACTCATGCAATCGATGATTTGGTCATCAAAACACAAAAGTACCGTCGCCCCGCCGTTGGGATAAGAAGGAAAGCTTTGCATGGTGATGAATCTATCGGTCGGGCACTCATATTGATAGCCGATGACATCGGGCGTTGTGGTCAGCAACAGATAAGAACCAGGCATCAGCTGTCGCCCTTCTGAACATATCGTCTTCAGGGTGGTGTCAGGCGGATTAGGAAAAGACGATTTCACGACTCCAAGTTGTAATCTATTGATATTAAATGCTTTATCTGACTTGTTGTAAATCTCCACATAATCAGCGGCGGGGCTGATGGGGTCAAAAAGTATTTCATTTATGACCACATCTCCACCTGCCGCCTCTTCCGGGATGCCAAAAACGTAACTGCAGCCATCCAAGACCGGCACTCCGGAACAATTTGAACCAAAAACCAAAATTTTATGAAACTTGTGGAAAATAACTTCCTGTTGAAAGAGCAAAGTTGCGCTTTTCTTGTCTTTGGACGGTTGAACAAAGTATGGATGTTCGTTAAACTCAAGAATAGTGTAATTATCAGTATTTACTAATGAAAGCGAATCCATTTTTTGGTTAAATACCACCTCTATGCTATTTGAAGAGAGCACGTTCACATAATCAATGTCGGGTGCTATTGTTAATTCTCCAACGACAGAGTTTTCCGCACCGGGTGTTCCGCCGCTTATGTCGCAGCTCGCACGCCAGTTTGCGGCCTCCAAACATGGTGAGTGTGGGTCGATTTGCTCCAATGACCATCCGCCATCGGATTTTTCGTTGTCTCGATACCAAGATTTGTTAAAATTTAACTCAAAAACCAAAAATTTATGAAACCCATATAAAGAAAACAAAGAACCAGAATTGGGTATCGAGAATGATGTAAAACCCACACAATCACCATATTCCGATAAAAAAGGAACTGATTCTTCCTTACATAATATTATGAAACCTTTAGCTTCTATTGTAATATCCTGAGTTATTGTCTTTTCGCTACTTCCGATGACAAAAGTCCAATCTTGCAAGTTTATGTCATGATCTGTTGTGTTATACAATTCCACATATTCATAAGGTGGAAGGCCTACACTCGGTTCTGGATCAGCCATGATTTCGTTTATCACAACGTCATTTTCATGAAGATTATAAAAGATGAAACTGAAACTGATATCTTCCGACAAATTTCCTGAAACATCTTGTATTTTTTTGATTGTCAACGTATAATTAACTCCTTCCTGTATTGTTTTTGAGAATGAAAGTATCAATGATGAGCGGTTGCTTCCGTTGTATTCGGCATACATTGGCATACCTATCTGATTATCAAGATGATAATTTTCGGCAGAAAGAGCATAAACTGCGTCAACAGGTTCGTTAAAATCCAGTTCTAACTTATTATATTTCAACACTATAATCTCGTTAAGACAAGGCGCTTCGCTATCTACAATCAACGGACCGGCATAAACATCGTCGAGATAGACTTTTTTCGAGTTGCTGCCACTGTATTTTGTCTTAATTCCAAAGTTTCCGGCAGGCTCGTAAGTGTTGTCAACACCTTGAGTTTCAAGATGATAGTCGCCGTTACCTTCTTTATCGACAAAGACTTTCCAGTTTCCATTTGAATCGCGCGTCACCTTGAAAAAAGCGGAGAATGATGATGCGATAAAGGTGTCGGTGCCACGACAAACGCTGACATTTTCGCTGCCATCAACACGTTGTAAATCAACAACATCGTTACTCCCCGCCTCTCCAAACCTGACAAAATACCTGTCACAAAGATACACATCGCTGAAATTGTTGCCAGAAGGCGAAAATGCTTCCCGTAACCAGAAACGCCATTCATATTCGCCGTTTTCAACGCCATTCGACACCTCTTCTTCGCAAAAAAGCCATGCCTCACCAGCTTCTTCTGCATTCAGCTGCAACTGTTTGTTGCTGTTGACCACGAACAACGATTCCGTCCCAACCCACATAGGATTGACAGTAAAATCACCATCCGAGAAGTCGTCAGTGACCTGGGCAAGACCATAAAATGGCACTATTAATATTAGGTATATCAGATTCTTTAACATTTTTGCATCCATAACTACAAATGTTAGCGTTTTTTTATGTACTTTTGCGCAAAAGTATAGCAAAAAGTTTTTACGAAAATCGTTTTTAACACAATTTAACTTAACTTTCGTAAAAAAGGGACAAATCTTAATAAAAGTTAACATATAAGGGTATAATTGTTAAAATTTTTTAACATTTTGGGAGGTAAACAATGAAAGTAGCGGTTATCGGAGCAACAGGACTCGTCGGGCAGAAGATGCTTCAGGTTTTGGCGGAGAGAAATCTGCCGATTGATGAGCTAATCGTAGCAGCATCAGAGCGTTCCATCGGAAAAAAGACGCTTTTTAAAGGCAAAGAACACACCTTGGTTTCTGTTGAAGAGGCGATTGAAAAACGTCCTGACATCGCGATTTTCTCAGCAGGTGCTGATGCTTCACTGAAATACGCCCCGCTTTTTGCCGAAAAAGGCACTTACGTCGTTGATAACAGCTCCGCTTGGCGCAAAAAAGTTGGCATTCCGTTGGTGGTTCCGGAAATCAACGCAAGCGACATAACAGCTGATACTCATATCATTGCCAATCCAAACTGCTCGACAATAGGATTGGTGATGGCACTTGCCCCGATGCACCGCCGTTATGGCATCAAACGCATTGTGGTTTCGACATATCAATCAGTGAGCGGCAGCGGCATCAAAGGATTGAACCAGCTGCATTGCGAGCAACGTGGCGAGAAAGCTGAAAACCCGGCATATCCTCACCCAATCCACGAGAATATCATCCCTCACGGAGGCAATTTCCTGGAAGACGGCAACACCACAGAAGAGGAAAAACTCATTTTTGAAACAAACAAGATTTTGCATTCAAATATCGCTGTTTCAGCAACAGTGGCACGTGTTCCAGCTTACGGAGGCCATTCTGAGTCGGTGAATGTCGAGTTTTCTCAACCTTATGATGTTCAAGAGATAAGAAAAATTTTGGAAAACACACCAGGCGTTATAGTTGCTGACAATCCGAGTGAGAACCTCTATCCGACACCTTTGATGGCATACGACCATGATGAGGTCTTTGTTGGAAGAATGAGAAGAGACAACAGCATCGCCAACGGCTTTAATTTCTGGGTTGTGAGCGACAATATCAGAAAAGGTGCAGCAACGAATGCAGTGCAGATTGCAGAATATTTAATTAAGAGTGTAGAGTTTAGAGTGTAGAGTTTAGAGTAGTTTTAAAGTTTAGAGTTGAAAGTATTTTATAATATAGAAGATTATATAAAAGTTCCGAATGCGGTTGTTACCATCGGGACGTTTGACGGGGTGCATCGTGGACATCAGGAGATACTGAGAAACATGGTGAACCGCGCCAAAGCACTTGGTGGCGAGAGCGTGGTGGTGACGTTTTACCCGCATCCGCGACAGGTGCTGAGCCATGATTCGGGCATCCGTTTTATCTCCACTCAAGAGGAAAAAATACGTCATCTTGAAGCGTTAGGCATTGATAATCTTATCATTATAAATTTCACCAAAGAATTTGCAGCCATCCCGTCGGAGGATTTCATAAAGGATTACCTCGTAAAAAACATCCACCCGGCAGTGCTGATTATCGGCTACGACCACCATTTTGGAAAAGGTCGCACAGGCGATTTCGGTATGCTTTATGAACTCGGCAGCCAATATCATTTCAAAGTGGAAAAAATCCAGGAACAAGACGTTGATAATGAGGCTGTTAGCTCCACTAAGATTCGTCATTTTTTGGAAAACGGCGACATAAAACATGCCAATATGCTTCTTGGATATGAGTTTTCATACACCGGCAAAGTCGTTCATGGTCAACAAGTTGGACATAAAATGGGCTATCCTACGGCTAATATCGAGGTGGCGGAAGAGTTCCAACTCATTGAAAAACAAGGTGTTTACGCCACTTTTGCGGAAATCGACGGGAAATCATATCCAGCAATGACATATATCGGGAAGCGCCCGACAATGCACGACAATCGTCCGCAAAGCATTGAGACTTATATCATTAGCTTCGACGGAGATCTTTATGACAAAGAAATAAAAATAAGATTCGTGGATTTTGTTAGAGATGACAAAAAATTTGATAATTTTGAAGCCTTAAAACGTCAGATCAGTATTGACGAACAGCAAATTATTAACATTTTAAATAAATAACTATGAAAAAATTATTGACATTATTAGCAATTATTTGCCTTCTCGGAATGTCGAAGGTAAGTGCGTGCACCAACTTCCTCGTCACCAAGGGAGCATCGGTTGACGGCTCGACTATGATTTCGTATGCCGCTGATTCTCATGTGCTTTACGGTGAGTTGTATCATTATCCGGCAGCTGATTATCCAGAGGGTGCCATGCGTGACCTTTATGACTGGGACAGCGGTCGTTATCTCGGACAGATTCCGGAAGTGAGCCACACATATAATGTTGTCGGCAACATGAACGAATATCAGTTAGCCATTGGCGAGACCACTTACGGCGGTCTGGAATGCCTCTGGGAAGGCGAAGGCTTGATGGACTACGGCACCTTGATTTACATCTCATTGCAGCGCTGCAAGACAGCTCGCGAAGCCATCCGTAACATCGCTGAACTCACAGCAAAATATGGCTATATCAGCGAAGGCGAGTCATTCTCAATCGCCGACACCGAAGAGGTCTGGATTATGGAAATGATTGGCAAGGGCAAGTTCGAGAAAGGCATGGTGTGGGTAGCACGCCGCATCCCTGACGGATATGTCTGCGGTCACGCCAACCAGGCTCGTATCACCACCTTCCCTCTTGCAAAGAAAAACAAGACATCTTGCACATCAAAGGACTTCAAGAAGTTCATGACCGATATGAACATCGACTGCATCTATTCAGAAGATGTGATTTCGTTCGCAAAGAAAAACAAACTTTATGTAGGCAAAGACGAAGACTTCTCATTCTCAGACGTGTACGCTCCTGTCGATTTCGGTGCTGCCCGTGGCTGCGAGATGCGCGTGTGGGCTATGTTCAACAAGGTGACTGACGGCATGGATGCTTACTGGGACTATGCTACAGGCCGCAACATCATGCGTGCCAAGCCATACGTGAAAGGCGAGGCACAGACAGTGGAGAACTTCCCAAGCAACAAGATGCCTCTTTGGGTGAAGCCTAACAAGAAAGTGTCGGTACTCGATATGATGAGCTTCATGCGCGACCATCTCGAGGGCACAGAACTCGACATGGCTCTCGACCTCGGAGCAGGTCCATTCCACAGCCCATATCGTTGGCGTCCAATGGGTTTTGAAGTCGACGGCGTGGCATATCAGCACGAGAGAACCACTGCAACACAGCAGACAGGCTTCTCGTTCGTATCACAGAGCAATGCCAACAGCATCCCTGAGATTGGCGGTATCATCTGGTGGGGCGTCGATGATGCAGCAAGCACCGTGTATTGCCCGATGTACACATGTATGACAGAGATCCCGCTCTGCTATCGCGTCGGCAACGGCTCGATGATGGAATGGTCGGAGACGGCAGGATTCTGGATATTCAACCAGGTTTCTAACTGGGCTTATACCAAATACGACTACATACATCCTGAAATAGAGGCAAAACAGGCAGAATATGAGCAAGGCTGGGTGAAATCAGTGCAGAACATCAACACCAAGGCTGCTGAGATCTATGCTAAAGACCCTGAAGAGGCAGTGAAGTTCCTCACCAAGTATTCAAATACCGAGGCAACCAAGCTTTGCGCCGACTGGAAAGTGTTCTATCAGTATCTCTTTATGAAATATATGGACGGCAACGTGAAGACAGCCCGTGCAATTCCTGAGGGTTATAAATACTACGCTCCAAAGGTGGAACAGCCGAGATACAGCGATGAGTTCTACAAGGCTATTATCGACCAGACGGGAGATAAGCTGAAGGTTTATTAGCCATTAGCTATTAGCCATTAGCTTAATAGTTTAAAAGTTAGCAATTGGTGGGTACCAATTGTTAACTTTTTTTATTATTTTTGCAATGTGAAAAGATGTTGGGGCATAATGTCTTTGTTATTGACTCTGGTTGTTTCTTGCAACAAACCGGAGCCGGAGCCTGTTGTCGAGCCGTTGCCTTTTGCCATTTCCGACACCCTTTTGCGCATCGACAGCCTGATGCAGCATGATGCCGACTCTGCGCTAATAATGTTAATGTCATTTCGAC
>CAJOHD010000013.1 GCA_905234275.1 uncultured Bacteroidales bacterium
ACGCACTCACGCGCCACATTCTTGGGTTGAGCGAACATCGCAGGCATGGCAAGCATGGCAGCGATGAGTAAAAACAGTGATTTCTTCATTTTTGTAAAGGGGACTTCTATTTTTTACTTCTTCGCGTTGCCGCCGACCTTGGTGCGAAGTCCGTTAAACATCAAGATAAGCAAACAACGCTGCAAAATTAATTCATTTATCTATTCATAGTACACAAGAAAACCAAAAGGTTGCAGTTTGTTGATATTTTTTTTGTTTTAGTTGATTCAACTATTTGATTTTTAGTTGGTTAATCAATTCATTCCAAGACGCATTACTTGCTCGTACCGGCACAGGTTGTAGACCAGGTTTGTCAGGGTGTTGTAGGCCGCGTTCCGCGCAAAGCCGACCACCTCATCCACAAGCTCTTTCACCGGTTTGGAATCATGGACGGACGCATTGGTGGTCACCCCTTTCTTGATGAACTTGCTCCCCTTGTCCACCTTGGTGTGGTTCTTGTATCCGTAATGCTTCTCGCCGCCCTTCTTCACCCACCGGGCATCCGTGTCTTTCTGCCTTTTCTTGTTGGCCTTGCGCCTCTTCTCCTCCTCGGTGTCGCCCTCTTCCGGATTCCACAACTCGCCGCCCCTGTCTTTCTTGATTATTTTGTTCTCTTCGCGTGTGTTGTGCTGGCGCGGTGCCTCCACGAAGCTCCCGTCTATCATGGTGCCCTCATGCAAGATCAGGTTGTTCTCCTTCAGAAAAGCGTAGAATTCATTGAACAATTGCCCCAAAAGACCTTTCTTTGTCAATTCCTCCTTGAAAGCCCATATTGTTTTCTCGTCGGGCACCTTGTCGCCGCTGGTCAGTCCGAGGAAGTCGCGGAACGAGAGCCTGTCGCGAATCTGGTATTCCGCCTGCGGGTCGCTGAGATGGTAAATCCGCTGCAGCACCACGATCTTGAACATCAGCATGTAGTCATACGGTTTCGCACCCACCTTGGTGAACTTCTCCTTATAGAGCCCCCTCTCCAAAGTGTCTCTAAACATCTCAAAATCAACCGCTTTTGAGAGTTTGTCCAAAGGGTTGCCCATCGCATTGAGATTCTCCATTGTCTCGTCGCTGTCGAAAAGCCCGACGTTACCTTGCTGTTTGTATGTTGGTTTGGTCTGATTCATTGTCCTTTCTAATTTGCGGCAAATATACAAATAATTCTTTGAATGACAATGGGTTGCGAGAAATTTTCACCATAAAAAGTTCATCTGTCGCAAGTTGACCGAAACGGGGATTTCGGGTGTCGTTTTCAGCGGATTTTAGCTCATAAGAAGCTGTTAATCAGGAAGAAATAATTAGAAGTCCCCTAAAGAATATCACCATCAACGGTGATAATGTAAACATTATCCTTTGTGACTACAGGACACTGGATCTTAATGATGGAACTGCTTCATATATTACATTTGCCGCTGACAACTATCAACTGATAGTTTGGGGACAGAGTGCTGGCACTGGCTTGCTGAGAGTTGCAAACACTTCCGGTGTCATCCCGATTGGTCATTACTAACATACTTGCAATATTTCTTTGAACAGCGGTAGAGTGGAAACTATTGACAGCAATACTCAATTAGGCGGTTATAGTGCAAATGTTTTTCTTCGTGGAGCTAAGGTCAGCACAAGTGGCTATAAAGGCGATATAGTTTTTAAGAGATTCTACGAAGACGCAAACGGGATTAAATATTATGAAAAATATTGGACCCCTGAAGACTTAGCTGCTATGTCCGGGAAATTGCTATTCCATTGCGACAAGGTATTTGTGAAAAAAGGCGACTGGAATGTGGCGGATAACTGGCTTGACAAGTCTATTCCGGGCAGTAACGACTATGTCACATTGCGCAGAAAGGTGGCTATTCCAAAAGGTTATTTGGCACAGGCTAAAGATATAATGGAAGCTGCTGGAGGCAGCATCGCTATCAAGGACGGCGGTCAGCTTTATGTTAACCCGGGCCGATCAATGGAACTGCTGGTGACCGTCGAAAAAAACATCAGCGCAGCTGACGGAGCGGCACAAACCAACTGATATCTGCTTTCATCGCCAGTGTACAACAACCTTTTTACCAGCCCATATAATTATTACGCAGCATATACTAACACGATCAAGAACCTCACTGAAAACGCATACGACATGTTCAGATATGACGAACCGGATCATAAATGGCAAAACAAGAAAGCGCATGACGCTGCCGGATTCCAATTGATGGAAAGAGGGCGCGGATTCCTTTACCGTAACGCGGCCGACCAAAAGATTGCATATACCGGTATCATATCTTACGGATATCTCAGTAATAAGAATTACCTTTTGTCATATACCGATATCACTGGTGATTATGCGGCATTGAAGGGCTTCAACCTTATCGGAAACCCTTATACGCATAACATTAAAAAAGGTAATGCTGCAGATGCATATATCTCTAACACCTATCTTGAGACAGGTTTCTATAAACTCTCGAACAACGGTCAATGGGCTGCATGCACCGATGACGAAACGATAATTGGTGTAGGTGAGGCAATTCTTGTACAAGCCACATCTGAAGCAAACCGCCGATGCTTTACATCCCGAAAAACGGCGAAAATCTGGCAATCGCCACGATGAGCGACAACACTAAGGTGTTCCCGCTCAACTTCAAGGCTAAGGCAATGGGAAGCTACACTATCAGCTGCAAGCCTGAAGGCGACTTCAAATATTTGCACTTGATCGACAGACTTACTGGCAAAGATGTGGATATGCTGGCGGAAGGCGAGTATAGTTTCATTGGAGCGCCGAGCGACAGCGAGGCGCGCTTCATAGTGAAGTTAGAATATTCCGAGAACTCTGAAAACTCGACCTTTGCCTATCAAAACGGCAACGATATCATCGTCAGTGGCGAAGGTGAACTTCAGGTTTTCGACGTGATGGGACGCATGGTCGCAAATCAGCACATCAATGGCGTGCAGGTTATCAATACGATGCCGCATGGCGTTTACATTTTCAGATTAGACGGTATGAGTCAAAAAATTGTTGTAAGATAATCTTCAACACGTCATTTCGACTGGAGCGAAGCGAAAGGGAGAAATCTCCGACAAAGAGGATGAGATTTCTCCACTTCGGTCGAAATGACAAAAAGAGAAAGGATATATAAGATGAAAAAGATATTATTCGCAATAGCATTCGTGATAATGATGGCGGTTGGCGCCAACGCACAGGTTGACAATTTCTTTAGCGAGTCCAACAATACGTTTTGGGATGAATATAGAATTATTGGCGGATTGCCACAAATTCCTTATGATGCTACTATCGGTGTTCTCAGCGGCGACATCAATGCTCCAGTCCCTGTAGGCTCAGGCTTGCTGGTTCTTACCGCTCTCGGCGCAGGCTACGCTGTAGCAAAGAAAAAAAAGAAATCTTTTTAAGAATTTTTTGTAAATTTGCACGTTATTAATTAGGTGCAAATTTACAAAAATGAGAATAGGAGTTTTCGCAGGTTCGTTCGACCCTATCACTCGCGGTCATGAGGACATTGTGCTGAAGGCAATGCCTCTTTTCGACCAGATTATCATCGCGATAGGCGTCAATATAGATAAAAAAAGCGCTTTTCCGCTTGAAGACAGAATCAAGTGGATTGAGAACACTTTTGCTGAATATCCAAAGGTGAAAGTCGTTAGCTATGAAGGACTTACGGTTGATTTCTGCAAGAAGATGAACGCCGGCTTCATCATCCGTGGACTGCGTAACACCACCGATTTCGAGTACGAAAGCATCATCGCGGAGGCTAACAAAAAGCTGAATCCCGAGGTCGAGACGATATTCCTGCTTTCCGACCCGAACTTGCGTTGCGTCTCATCAACAGTGGTGCGCGATTTGATTAAAAATGGCGCCGATTTGAAAGGCTTCATCCCCGAAAAATCAGGATTTTATGAAAAATAAACGCCTCCTCGGTCTGATTCTGGCGTTTCTTTGCCCGATTTTCATGCTTGGTCAAAACGTCTCGATAGTTGGTAAAACCAACATCCCGAATGCCTTGGTGCGACTTCTCACTTACGACGAGATGCTGACCCGCCATCAGACGAAAGTCGCTGAAACACAATCAGATAAAGACGGAAAATTTACATTGCAAGCCGAGATAAAAGAGATAACTCCTGCGCAAATAGCCATCAACCTTGAACGCGTCGATATCATATTGAAACCTAATGGGAAATATAATTTGGAGATCATTATTCCTGCTCAAGGCGAAGGCTCGTTTTTTGAAAAAGAACAGCCGGTTTTGAAGATAAACTCCATCGATGACGACGGATTTTATTCGCAATACATTGCCACTCAATCGTTTATCGATGATTTTCTGTACGAAAACTTTAACAAGATATATCGTGGAAGGAAGATGAGTCTTCTCGATACTCTTGACAATCAATTAGTTGCAAACGTCGGGAAAATCAATAATGATTACACCCAAAATTTCGTAAAATATCGTAAAGCGGCGGTTCTGATGACTGCCAATCCAGCAAAAACAAAGTCGGAATATTTTGATAATCAAGAAGTTCTGTATTCGCTGGAGGCTTATATGGATGTTCTCGCGGAGCTGTTTAAGACAAATGTCAGAAATGATGACTTTTTGTCACGAAATTGGCAGATTGGCGAACTTGTCGAGATGATGAATCTGAGAAAAGCGTATTATGCAAATCCGCAGAATAAAAACCAGATTCTGAATTCTCTGGGAAACATTGAAAAATCATCTAAGTCATTGAAAAACAGAGTCGTAGCAAAGAATATGACCACACAAATCAATGAACTTTCCTATGATTCGCAAGCTCCGTATTTTGCTCAACTCGCTGATTATCAAGATGATATGGTGCTTCTGCAGTTCGTCGACCGCTATTCTCCGCTGAACGAACACGAATTTGCAACTTTAAACGACTTTCAAAAACAGTGGGGCGACACCATTCAGGTGGTAACAATTGCAACAAAAGAGACGTATGATGACTATGTGCAACTGTTTGAAAAACAAGGATATAAGTGGCGTTTGTTAAATTTGGGAGATGACATTTTGCTTCTGGAAGATTATCATGTCAAAACATTTCCGGCATACGTCATCCTGAAGCGTAAAAACCGCATCGGAATGGCTCCGGCGCCGTCACCAGAGCAGTATTTGGACTATCATGTGAGAAGAATTAGTAAATATTTGTAAAATTTTATTATTTTTGCATAGTTTTTGATAGGTGTATATTGGACAATTTTATTCATGAATAAATTATTAAGAAATGGGATTTTTATCTAAACTTTTTGGAAATAAATCAACGCGTGACAACAAGGCGTTGCAGCCATTATTGCAGAAAACGCTCGAAGCATACGAGAAAATAAAGGATCTTGACATCGACAGCCTGCGTCATAAAACCGTTGAGTTTAAGGAATATATCCAAAATCATATTGCTGCTGAAGAGGCTAAGATTGCTGAGCTGAAGGCGACCGTGGAGAGCAACCCTGACATGGATTTGGAAGAGAAAAACAACATCTATGAGCAGGTCGACAAGCTTGAGAAACAGGTGCTGGAGAAGATCGAGGAGGCGTTGAACGACATCCTGCCTGAGGCTTTTGCAGTGATGAAAGAGACGGCTAAGCGCTTCAAAGAGAATGAGATAGTGGAGGCGACGGCTACCGATTTGGATCGTGAGCTTGCTGCTAAATTTGAGCATATCAACATCGAAGGCGACAAGGTGCGCTACAACAACAGCTGGATGGCGGGCGGTAACATGGTCACTTGGGACATGGTGCACTACGACGTCCAGATCATCGGCGGTATTGTGCTGCACCAGGGTAAAATCGCTGAGATGGCGACCGGTGAAGGTAAGACCCTTGTGGCTACCTTGCCAGTTTACCTCAACGCTCTCGCAGGTCGTGGCGTCCATGTCGTGACCGTCAACGATTACTTGGCAAAACGTGACTCCGAGTGGATGGGCACTCTGTATAACTTCCTCGGCTTGACATGCGACTGCATCGACAAGCACCAGCCTAACTCGGCAGAACGTCGCGCCGCCTACAACGCCGATATCACTTACGGCACCAACAACGAGTTCGGCTTCGACTACCTGCGTGACAACATGACAGGCAACCCTGAAGAACTCGTCCAGCGCAAACATCACTATGCCATCGTCGACGAGGTTGACTCCGTGTTGATCGACGATGCCCGTACTCCTTTGATTATCAGCGGTCCTACGCCACGTGGCGACGACCAGGAGTTTGTGCAGCTCAAGCCAGACGTCGTGAACCTCTATGAAGCCCAGAAACGCCTCGTGACACAATGCCTCGCTGAAGCTAAGAAGATATTGACCAACCCTAACGCCACCGATGAAGAGAGATCTCACGGTGCCGACCAGCTCTTCCGCGCATTCCACGGACTCCCGAAGAACACGGCTCTCATCAAATTCCTCTCAGAAGAGGGTATGAAGTCGTTGCTGCTCAAGACCGAAGGCTTCTACATGCAGGAACAGAGCAAAAACATGCATATCATCGACGATGAGCTTTATTTCGTCATCGACGAGAAGCTGAACACCGTCGTTTTGACAGATAAAGGTTCCGAACAACTTGCAAAAGCTTACAACGACCCGTCATTCTTCATCATCCCGGATGTCGGTTCTGAGATTGCTGAACTCGAGAAATCAGGTTTGAGCGAAGATGAGAAGGTGCTCAAGAAGACCGAGATCCTGCGAGTGTTCTCAGAAAAATCAGAGCGTCTGCATACCGTGCAGCAACTGCTGAAAGCATATACTTTGTTTGAGAAAGACGTCGACTACGTCATCATCGACAATAAAGTTAAAATCGTTGACGAGCAGACAGGCCGTATCATGGAAGGCCGCCGCTGGTCAGATGGTTTGCATCAGGCTGTGGAGGCTAAGGAAAACGTGGATGTCGAAGCTGCAACACAGACTTACGCTACCATCACCTTGCAGAACTACTTCCGTATGTATCACAAGCTCGCAGGTATGACCGGTACCGCTGAGACTGAGGCTGGCGAGTTCTGGGATATTTACAAACTCGATGTCGTCGTCATCCCTACTAACAAGCCGATTGCCCGTGATGATAAGGAAGACTTGATTTACAAGACCAAACGTGAGAAATATAACGCCGTCATAGAGCAGATTGAGGAGCTCGTGAAGCAGGGCAGACCTGTGTTGGTAGGTACAACTTCTGTCGAGATATCTGAGTTGTTGAGCCGCATGCTGACACGTAAGAACATCAAACACAACGTGTTGAATGCTAAGTTACACTTCAAGGAGGCTCAGATCGTTAAAGACGCTGGTGTTGCAGGCACAGTGACCATCGCAACCAACATGGCTGGTCGTGGTACCGATATCAAGCTCGGACCTGGTGTTAAAGAAGCCGGCGGTCTCGCCATCATCGGCACTGAGCGTCACGAGTCGCGTCGTGTTGACCGTCAGCTCCGTGGACGTGCCGGCCGTCAAGGTGACCCGGGAAG
This sequence comes from uncultured Bacteroidales bacterium, assembly GCA_905234275.1. Lineage (GTDB taxonomy): Bacteria > Bacteroidota > Bacteroidia > Bacteroidales > F082 > Limimorpha. The sequence goes on from CAJOHD010000013.1 coordinate 7,479, forward strand.
TTCACAGTTCTTCGTCTCGTTGGAAGACGACCTCATGCGTATGTTCGGCTCCGAGCGTATCGCACCGCTCATGGACCGTCTTGGCATGAAGGAAGGCGAGGTCATCCAGCACTCTATGATCACCAAGCAGATTGAGAAGGCTCAGAAGAAAGTCGAGGAGAACCACTTCGGCGTGCGTAAACATCTTCTTGAATATGACGATGTTATGAACTCGCAACGTGAGGCTATCTACGAGAAACGCCGTCACGCCTTGTTCGGCGAGCGTCTGCAAATCGACATCAACAATATGATGTACGACCTTGGCGAATCGCTGATCGAGCAAAACAAAGCCAACGACGACTATGAAGGTCTGAAGATGGATGTCCTCTCAAATATGGGTATTGAGGTGCCGTTCGACGAAGATCAATTCAAACATGGCAAGTTAGAGAATCTTGCTGATGACTTGTTCGAAAAAGCACTCGAGTCGTATAATAAGAAGACACAGGTGGTGGGCGAGAAGACCTTGCCTATCATCAAGGATATCTACGAGAAACAGCCTGGCTATAAGAACATCCTTATCCCGTTCACCGATGGTAAGAAGGGTATGAATGTGGTGGTTAACATCGAGAAGGCAGTGCAGAACGGCGTTCGTGAGATTTCATTGTCACTCGAGAAGAGTATCACCCTCGGCATGATCGACGATGCTTGGAAAGAGCACCTGCGCGAACTCGACGACTTGAAGCAGTCAGTGCAGAACGCCCAGTACGAACAGAAAGACCCATTGCTCATCTATAAATTCGAGTCGTTCAACCTGTTCAAGGAGATGATTTTGAAGATCAACCGTGAGGTCATCTCGTTCCTGATGAAGTCTGACCTTCCGGTGCAGCAGCAGGGTAACATCCGCGAGCACAAGGCGAGAGCTATCGACAGAAGCAAGCTCAAGGAGCAGCGCACCGACCTGTTGTCACAGGCACATAGCAACACCCAGGAAAACCAGGTGACGCAGCCGATCCACGTCGAGAAGAAAGTCGGAAGAAACGACCCATGTCCTTGCGGATCAGGTAAGAAATATAAGAATTGTCACGGAAAATTGGAAGAATGATAAAAAGAATCATTTTTGCGACGATTTGCATCGTTTTGCTGTTTTCAGCAAAAGCTCAAAATGCTGACAGCACCAAATTTGCCCCGAGCCGACCGAAGGTCGGCGTGGTGTTGAGCGGCGGTGGCGCCAAAGGTTTCGCGCACATCGGAGCTCTGCGTGTCATTGAAGAAGCCGGCATCCCTATCGACTACATCGCCGGAACGAGCATGGGCTCAATCATCGGCGGTCTGTACGCTGTGGGCTACGACCCAGATATGATGCAGAAACTCTGCACCGAGCAGAACTGGGACCTCATCATCAAAGACCAGATCCCACGTAAGTTTATGCCTCTCGAGAAGCGTATCAACGAACGCCATTATCTGTTGACGGTGCCTTATAAAAACGGCAAGTTTAAACTGAAAAGGTCTATGATTGACGGTATGTACGTCAACATGCTGCTGACCCGATTAGTGATGCCTGCCTACAAAGAGCGTGACTTCAGCAAGCTGCCGGTGCCGTTCTTGTGCATCGCGACCGATATGATCACTGCCGACCCTGTCGAATTCACAAGCGGCTCACTCGCTCAGTCGATACGTTCTTCCATGTCAATCCCGTTCCTGTTCGAACCTATTGATTATGACGGATATCTGCTTTGCGACGGCGGTCTCACAAACAACTTCCCGGTGAGAAATGTGCGCGACAAAGGTGTCGACATCATCATCGGCGTTGACCTGGAGATCGTACAATCCGACCCCGATGTGCTTGACAACTCCCTAAAAGTGCTCGAACGCCTTATTTCTGTGGTGTCGCAGGACGAAAGCAACAAGGCTCGTGAAGAATGTAATATCTTGATCAGACCTGATATCGGAAAGGCTAACATGATGTCGTTCAACGACTTCAGTCCGATTATCAAATGCGGAGAAGATGGCGCTCGAGAGAAGTTCCCTGAGCTCAAACATCTCGCTGATTCTCTTCAGGCAATTTACCATTTCGATGTGGAACGCCATCATACTCAGCCAGTTGACCAAGTGACAATTGCCAGCGTAGATGTTGAAGGTCTTGATGAGTATAATACAAGGTTGCTGAAGTCGGAATTCGGAGATGAGTTTCCTCATGAGTTTCTTATCGACGAAATCGAAACGATTATCGTCAAGATTTATTCCCAGGGTTATTATTCTAACGTTTGGTATGAGCTTGTTGACAGTCCAGAAGGAAATATCTTGAAGCTGCATTGCAAACAAAGGACATCCCTCAATTTTTCCATTGGTGCGCATTACGACAATAACTATGGCATTGGAGTTCTTCTGAATATGAACGCCCGTACCAAGCGCTACGATTTCAATGTCGATGTGAACGTGTCGGATAACCCATATTTTAGAGGAAATATAACTCATCGCTACACTAAGATGCTCAGAGGTTGTTTTGAACTCTCTGCTATCAATCTGAAAGCCGATCTTTTAACATATAAGGGCACTATCTTAGGTGCGATGAAAGTGCAGCAAAACACAGGTGATTTGTTCCTACAGATTGTTCCATCTGTGACTCAGACATTCAAGTTAGGTTTCAGAATGGACTATACAATGGTGAAAGATAAGTCGTATAGCGATATAATTGAACCGGATTTTTATAAGCACGAGCTGTATCCGAAGTTTTATGCACAGTATTTCTTCAATAATGAAGACCAGACTGATTTCCCACGTAAAGGATGGAATATCAACGCGATAGGTAAATGTATCATGTATGACGGCGTGTTCAGCAGTAGCGAGGAACAACCGTCATTTTGTGTCCAGGCAGACATCAGGAAGTCGTTCCCTATAGGTCAACGCCATGCTTTCCGACTTGGAGCCGTTGGCGCGGCACGTCTGGGTGATGTGGCACTGTCTGACGAAAACACGTTCTTCATAGGCGGACAGTCGAAAATGTATTATGTCGATAATATATTGTCGTTTACCGGATTGCCGTTTTTGACAGTCTATACTGAATTTGCCGCTTACGCAAGAGCAGCGTGGCAGTGGAATTTCTATAAGAACTTCTATGCTATCGCCAGTTGTGATGCAGGTTATTTCAAGAATATCTTTGATATCTTATACACAGACTGGGATGCTATGGACCCTGAAGAAGCTATTGCGGGATATATCAATACTTTGGTGGATTTGGCATCAAACGATCTTGATACATGGTTTATTCCAGATAATTTCATAATGGGTGCTGGTCTTACTTTAGGTGTTAAGACGCTGCTTGGTCCTATCGAATTGCAACTTTCGAAATCTAATGTTATGAAAGAATGGACCTTGTTTGTTAACTTTGGCTACTGGTTCTAAATAATTGAAGATGAAAGAAAAACGCTTAAATATCGGAAAAGTCGCCATGATGTTTCTACTCATCATGACGGTCTTCGTGTCTGATATTCAAGCGAAGGTTTTGGAAGACAGTCTGACAAGACGTCCTAAGGTGGGCGTGGTGCTTTGCGGGGGCGGCGCCAAGGGCTTTGCGCAAATCAGGATATTGAAGGCTATGGATGAAGCCGGAGTTCCTATCGATTTTATCGGAGGCACCAGCATCGGCTCGATAATCGGCGCACTCTACGCTGTTGGCTACGACCCTGACATGATTGAGAAAATGGTGCGTGAGCAGGACTGGAACCAGGTGCTTTACGATAAGTTTTCTGAAGATCTGATGCCTATCGACAAACGAATGGATGAGCGTCGTTATCTCGCCACGTTCCCGATAGCGGATGGCAAAATGAAGGTGAAGTCGTCGTTTGTGGAGGGCGTTTACGTTAACCTGTTGCTGTCACGACTTATGCTTCCGGCTCACGACATTCGTGACTACAAAGATTTATCGGTGCCGTTTTATTGCATTGCCACCGATGTGGAACATGCCTGTCAGTATGAGATGAACTCAGGCGACCTGTCACGCTCTGTGCGCGCGAGTATGTCGATACCATTCCTGTTTCAACCTGTGACGATCGATGGAAGACTGCTCATCGACGGAGGCATGGTCAACAACTTCCCGGTGCGCAACATGAAAGAACATGGTGCCGACATCATCATCGGCATCGACCTTGAAGACGAGTCGATACCGGCATCGCAGATCGATAACTCCTTGCAGCTGTTCACCAGTCTGATGAACCTCTCATCGCTCGAAGAGAGCCTCTATGCACGAAGCCATTGCAATATCTACATAAAGCCTAATCTTCATGGCCGCGACATGCTGTCGTTCAACGATTTCGATTCTATCATTCAGTTCGGACAGGATGCAGCCGATAAGTTTTACCCGCAGTTCCAGCGTCTTGCCGATTCGCTTCAAAAACTTGGGTCTTTCAAGATCGAGAGACCTCATGTTCAACCTATCGATGAACTGACGATCGTGCAAATTAAAGCCGATGGTATTCCGGAGAGACATAGAAACAGCTTCGCAAGGCTCTACACAAAGGAGTTTCCTGCTAAAGTCAAGCTCGACGATGTTGAGAATTTGATACTGAAGCTGAAGATTTCTGGCTATTACGACAATCTTTGGTATGACATCTCCGATGCGCCTGGAGGCTACATCCTCACTGTGCATTGCGACGAGGTGGCAAACAAGTCGATGTCGGTGGCTATCCACTACGATAACAACTACGGCATTGGCGCGTTGGTTAACTTCACATTTAATAATGTGATAAAGAAAATTGACCGTTCGACTATCGGACTTGATGTCAATATCGCTGAAAACCCATACGTCAAAGGGCGTCTCAACACTCAGATGGGTAAATATTTCCGTTTTGGCACCGATTTGAGCGTTTATTCTGTTGAAATTGACCAATATGACGACAAGCAGATGACCAACTCTTATAGTATTCAGGATAACAACCTCGATATCTATATGCAGCTGATACCCAACGTAAAACAGCAGTTCCGCTTGGGTGCCGCGGCCGATTATGTGCACATGAAAGACTTCGTGGGCGACAATCAGCTGAGGAGCGACTATCATTTTTATTCTTATATGTATCTCAACTATTTTTATAAGAATGAAGATGCTCCAAGTTTCGCGCGTCGCGGTTGGAAAATCGACATCACAGGGAAATGGTTGTTTTTTGAAGGTGTTAACGATGACGGAACATTAAGCTCCAATGGCTGGCAAAATTCAGTCGTCCTTCACGGAAACATCATAAAATCCTCGTCAATCGGACGAAAATCAGCTTTGAAATTAGGTTTGGAGGCTGGCTATAAAGTCGGTACTTCGGAGATACCTGTGTTTTATAAGTTTTTCGTCGGAGGACAGTCGAAGATGAAGTATTTCGACAATATCATAGCGTTTACAGGTCTTGATTTTACTGATAAAGTTGTCGATTATGTGGCTATGGGCAAGATGGCGTGGCAGTGGAATTTTTATAAGAAATTATATTTGACATTAAATTTAGACGGTGGATTTATCAATAACACCTATGATTTGTGGTTCGACAAAGACAGTTTTGTCGCTGGTGGCGGCGTGACCTTCGGTGTTGACAGCATGGTGGGACCGGTGGAGGTGAGCCTGATGGGCTCGAACATCAACTCGACTCCTGTCGGATTTATCAACGTCGGTTTCTGGTATTAGAATTTAAGATTTAAAGAAATATATTATGAAGTACAAAAGAGTATTACTTAAACTTAGTGGTGAAGCTTTGATGGGAAATCAACAGTATGGCATTGACCCTCAACGACTTGATGATTATGCAGAAGAGATTGCGGCAGCAGTGAAAGCCGGCGCTCAGATCGCCATCGTCATCGGTGGAGGCAACATCTTCCGTGGCTTACAGGGCGCTTCAAAAGGCATGGACCGCATCCAAGGCGACTACATGGGAATGTTGGCAACTGTCATCAATAGCATGGCAATACAATCGACATTGCAGGCAAAAGGCGTGAAAGCCGCTTTATTATCTGGACTTTACATCGACCGTATCGCCGATTCGATGAGTTCGGCAAAAGCTATCAAATTGCTTGAAGAAGGCTACGTCGTCGTCATCGGTGGCGGTACAGGCAACCCATTCTTCACAACCGACACAGGCTCAGCACTGCGCGCCGTCGAGGTAAAAGCCGACATCATCCTCAAAGGTACCCGCGTTGATGGCATCTATACCGCCGATCCGGAAAAAGATCCTAATGCAAAGAAATATGAATCAATCACTTACGATGAGGCATACCAGAAAAACCTCAAGGTGATGGATCTCACAGCGTTTACTATGTGCAAGGAAAACAACATGCCGATGCTCGTATTCGACATGAATACCAAAGGCAACCTCACTAAGGTTCTCAATGGTGAAAAAATAGGCACTATAGTGACGAAATAAAAAAAATTGTATTTTTGTAGCGAAAATTTTAAAGAATATGACAGAAGAATCTCAATTTATTTTGGATGAAACTACTGAATCGATGGAAGGTGCCGTCAAACACCTCGAGTCAGAATTTCAGAAAATCAGAGCTGGCAAGGCAAGCCCGATGATGCTTCAGGGTGTCAAGGTTGAATATTATGGAACACTCGTCCCGATTGAGCAGACAGCAAATATCGGCACCCCTGATCCTCGTCAGATTATCGTTATGCCGTTCGACAAGAGCGCCATCAGTGCAATCGATAAGGCTATCCAGGCGGCTAACCTCGGCTTCAACCCGAAAAACGAGGGTGATTTCCTGAGAATTTTGGTTCCGCCATTGACAGAGGAACGTCGTAAAGATCTTGCAAAACGTGCTAAGACCGCCGCTGAAGAAGCTAAAGTCGGTATCCGTAACATCCGTCGTAACTCAAACGACGACGCCAAGAAGCTTGAAAAAGAAGGCGTTTCTGAAGACGAAGTGAAGCAGCTCCAGGAAGAAATCCAGAAGCTGACAGACAAATTCGTGAAGAAGATTGATGATCTTTACGAACTCAAGCAGAAAGACATCCTGACAGTTTAGTCAAGAATATTCTCTAATGCCAAACCAAACAGCTTGTCGAGGGTGATTCCCATGCAGGCTGCTTGTTTTGGCATTATTGATGCCTCCGACATGCCTGGCACGATGTTCACCTCGATGAAAACCAATTGTTTAGGCGTCATGATATAGTCGAAACGGGCAAAGCCTTTGCACTCGAACTTGTCATAAAGCATCGCCGACGTCGCCTTGACCTCAATTTCTGAAACCTCGTCCAACTCCGCTGGAGTGATTTCATCAGATTTTCCTGCAGTATATTTGGCTTCGTAATCGAAGAAGTCGTTTTTGCTGACGATTTCGGTGATTGGGAACACCATTGTTTTCCCTTTGACTTCCATGACGGTGCAAGCCAACTCGCGTCCTTTCACAAATTTCTCGCACATCACCTGATCGCCGGCGCTTAGGGCGTATTCGACGGCTTTCTCAAAGTCTTCTTCAGCTTTCACCTTGCTCACTCCTACAGAAGAACCGTTGCGCGTAGGCTTAACAAATAAAGGCAGTCCCAGCGTTTTGATGATTTGTTTGGCATCATAGCTGTCACCTTTATTAATAATGATGGAAGGGGAGACGTTGGCACCTGCCGCAGCCGCTATCTTTTTGCAAAACTCTTTGTGGAATGTCAAAGCTGATGTTGTGAAATTCGATGAAGTGTAAGGAATTCCAAGCATATCGAAATAACCGAGCAGCTGTCCGTCCTCACCTGGAACACCGTGGATGGCGTTGAAAACAGCGTCGAAAACAATCTTTTTGCCACCAACTTTTATCGAGAAATCGTTCTTGTCGACATCGGTCTCGGTGCCGTCGTCTTCAAGATGATACCACCTATCTTTCAGAATAACAATGACATAAGCCTCATATTTTTTAGGATCGAGATGCTTCTTCACAACTTTCGCGCTGCTGATGGAAATTTCATATTCACCAGAGTAACCGCCACAGACTATTGCTATTTTTTTCATGTCAAATAAACTTAAATTCAATTATTTTCGTTATCTTTGCGAGTTCAAAATTACAAAAAACGACGTTATTATGAACGAAAAAAGTAAAAAAAAGAAAGCTTTTCGTTTTTTGAGAGATAAATGGTTCTATATCAGCTTGATAATCATGCTGTTGCTGGTTGTCGGCGCGCTTTTTTACACTTTCAAGAAGCTCGATAAGTTCACTCGTCATGGTGAGGAATTTCCGGTTCCTGACATGGTCGGAATGAATTATGATGAGGCTTTGGAGGTTTATCAAGATGAGCTTACATTTATACTTCTTGACAGTATTTATGTTAAAGACTTTCCGGAAGGCGCTGTGTATCAACAGGATCCTGCCGCTGGTCAGAACGTGAAGAAAGGAAGAAACGTTTATATCATCCGCACCAATATCGCACCTGAGATAGTGAAGATGCCTAACTTGCGTAATCTTTCGCTCCGTCAGGCGATGGTGAGCCTAAATATGGTCGGTTTGAAGGTCGATAAACTCGAATTTGTCGATTATTTTGCAAGAAATGCAGTCATCGAACAGAAAATAAAAGACAATGTCATTAATCCTAACGACGATGTGGTGAAAGGCTCGGCAGTGACACTTGTGGTGGGTCTCGGAAATGGCTCCAGAATGACCAATCTGCCTGATTTGGTTGGCGTTAGCGTTGAAGATGCCAAGGATAAAATCAACATGGCATCATTGAATATCGGGATGGAGATATTTATTGATAATGACGAGATTGAAGATCTTTACGTGTCACGTATGGAGCCTGAATATTCACTCGAAACTTTGGTTCCGCTCGGCTCAACGGTGAACGTTTGGTACAGATCGATCAAAAACTTTGATTTTGAATGGTATAAGTACGAAAAATTCCGCCGTGACTCTATCGCTGAGGTCTGGAGAATAAAAAAATATAGTGCCGACACCATAAAATACGTGATTGACAGTTTTAATTATATATTGAAAAATAGGACGTTTTCTTATGACCCGGCGCAGCGTGCTCTTGATATGAAGATGAGATATCAGAGACCTGAGCCCGATGAGTTGATTTTTGACTTTGATGATTCGGAAGACGTTGATAATGAAATAAATACAACTTATTTCTATGATGAGTAAAAGAATTGTTTTAACGATATTGGTTGCCGTTTCATTCCTGATGAGCGGCAATGCCCAGGAATATCTCACTGGCTTCAATGGCGGTATTCCTCAACAGGAATCGCTGAAATTGAGAGACGAGGTTACAGCTACATTGCCTTTCTTCGATGATTTTACCAACGAAGGAGTCTATCCCGATGCATCAAGATGGCAGAATGGAAATGTCTCTGTGAGCTCAGGTTTCCCGAAAATGCCAGTGAATTTTAGGGCTGCCACGCTGGATGTCCTTGATAAGTATGGAAAAGTTTATTCAAGAGGCAGCAGCAATCCGTTCTATGCCGATTCGCTTCTTTCTGTGAAGATTCGTCTCGACAGCGTTGATGGTCATGCACTTACACCTGCCGACTCGCTTTATTTCAGCTTCTACTACCAGCCCGGTGGTTTCGGCGACAGTCCTGAGCACAACGACTCTCTCGTACTTCAGTTCGGCTATGGCTATGATGAAGTAGTGTTTGACACGGTGCTTCAAAATTATGTCACCCTGCGAAAGACAGCCTGGAAGCAGATGTGGGCATCTGATGGTATGGAGTTTGAAACATTCATCGATTCTCTCGATGAAAATCAATATTTTAAAAAGGTGATGATTCCTATTACCGACACTTGCTTCTTCAAAGAGGATTTCCGCGTGCTTTTCTTCAACTACGGAACGCTGCCAACCCAAATGTATCCTAACGATAGGAGCAATGTGGACCAGTGGAGTATTGATTTTGTGTATCTCGATATGAATCGCAGCAAGGATAACGACAATTATCTGACGGTGAACTTTACTCATAATTCTCCATCTTTCCTAAAGCGTTACAGGACAATGCCTTATAAGCATTATAGAGAAAATCCGATAAATGAGATCAACAATATTTTTGATATGTATCTCACAAATATGGATGTGAATGCTCACGAGGTGCGTTATTCTTGCGATGTAGAAGATAATAATTCCGATTGGAGCTATTCATATTCATCTAATCCGTTTATTATCAATCAGTATTCGAATGTGGGAGTGATGAGGGATTCAGTCGTGATGGGCAATTTTATCTATCCTTACAATTTGCCTGGCGACACAACGTCATTCACTATTCGTCACACAATAGAAGTGGTTGATGAGCATAGTGGCGAAGTGGCAGGTGATGTCTTGGAGCATCAGCAGGTGTTTGGTAATTATTTCTCTTACGATGACGGCACTCCAGAAAAAGGCTACGGTCTTGTCCCAAGTGACACTTATTTCGCGGTGCAGTTTAAAGTCACTACACTCGACACTTTGAGAGGCGTCCGCATGCTGTTTAACCGCACTTTCAACGATGCGAATTACAATTTCTTCGATATCGTGGTGTGGAGAGATAATAACGGCAAACCTGGTTCGGAGATATATTCTCTTAAGAATCAACGTCCTATATGGAACGATAGCGTTATGTATGCCTTCTCGGAATATTCTTTCGATAAGGTTGTGAAGGTGAATTCCGTTTTCTATGTCGGAATTCGTCAGCATTATTCAAAATCAATAAATATCGGATTTGACTCGTCATTAGACAGCCGTCAATATAACTTTTATGATGTAGGCGCAGGCTGGAAAAACAGCTCGTTCAGCGGATCGATCATGCTTCGTCCTATAATGGGCAAAAATCCTGATTTAGTTGTAAATACTGGCGATTCGGACAATGGTAAAATCGTGCTTTACCCAAATCCGGCAAACGATGTGGTGAGAATCTCGGGTAACGATCAGATGGATTATCGTGAGATTGTCATTTTCGACTTGGCAGGAAGAGTCGTCAAACAGGCATTTAATTGCAATGAAATGGATGTCAATGATTTGAAGAATGGCGTTTATATGTTGCAGGTAGTGAAGGATAATGGTGCGCACGAGACAACTAAATTATTGATTTCTAAATAGTTATTGCCATGTCGGAGGATTTTGTTGGCGTTCTTGGAGATAACACAGAGGAAAGTACCGAGCTTTTCGAGCATTTCCGTATTGTGGCCGACAAAGGTCAGGCTCTCACGCGTGTCGACAAATTCCTGCAAAACCGACTGGAAAATGTTTCGCGTAACCGTGTGCAGAATGCAGCAAAGGCAGGAAGCATCTTGGTCAACGACAAGCCGGTGAAATCCAACTATAAGGTGAAACCGTTGGATGTGGTGACAGTAGTGTTGGCCTATCCGCCTCGTGAGGTCGTTATCACACCTGAAAACATCCCGCTTCAAGTGGTCTATGAAGACGATGATGTCATTGTAGTGAACAAGCAGGCTGGTTTGGTGGTGCATCCCGGTCACGGTAATTTTGATGGGACATTGCTCAATGCATTAGCATATCATTTCAAGGAAAACGGCTCGAAAGTGGAGAACGGCTTCGGATATCTGGTGCATCGCATCGACAAGGACACCACCGGACTGATGATTGTGGCGAAAAACGAGACAGCGCAGACGGTGCTTGCGGCACAGTTTTATGAGCACTCGATAACTCGTCGCTATCAGGCACTCGTTTGGGGCGATTTCGCTGAAGACGAAGGCACTATAGAAGGCAATATTGGACGCTCAATGCGCGACCGTGTCGCAATGGCAGTGTATCCTGATGGAAGCCAAGGAAAAGATGCAGTGACACATTATAAGGTTTTGGAACGTTTCAACTATGTCACTTTGGTTGAATGCCGCCTCGAGACTGGTCGTACACATCAGATTCGCGTGCACATGCAGTATTCGGGACATCCGTTGTTCAACGATGCACTTTATGGTGGCGACAGGATTCTGAAAGGGACAACATTCTCGAAATACCGTCAGTTTATTGACAACTGCTTCAGCGAGATACCGCGTCATTGTCTGCATGCCAAAGTGCTCGGCTTCGTGCATCCGATGACAGGGAAGGAGCTGTATTTCGATTCGGAGCTGCCGCAAGATATGCAGGCAGTGCTCGCAAAATGGAGAAATTATTTAAAAACTAGAACAGAAGAAAATTAAAATATCATGATAGTAATTACAGGTGCAGCAGGATTCATCGCCAGCGTAGTGGCTGGATGTCTCAACGAACGGGGCAGAAACGATCTCGTCCTCGTCGACGACTTCTCAAAGAAACAAAAAGAAAGAAACTATATCAACAAGAAATATCAGCTTCTTCTCGATAGAAAAGAATTTCATAACTGGTTGAAACTCAATCATGATAAGGTTGACTTTATAGTGCACCTCGGTGCCCGCACCGACACTACGGAATTCGACTGGAATGTGTTTGTTGAGCTTAACGTGAACTATACTGAGCAGCTGTGGACGCTCTGCACCGAGTATCAGATACCTCTCGTATACGCATCGTCCGCCGCCACCTACGGTGGCGGCGAACTGGGTTACGTCGATAGCCATGATATCGTCGAAAAACTCCAACCTCTCAACCCTTACGGTCGCTCGAAGAATGAAATCGACAAATGGATTCTGAAGCAGACGAAGTGCCCTCCGTTCTGGGCTGGACTGAAGTTCTTCAACGTCTATGGTCCTAACGAATATCACAAGGGTCGAATGGCATCAGTGATCCTGCATTCATTCCATCAGATTCAGGAATGCGGTGAAGTGAAACTGTTCCGCTCACATCGTCCTGATTTCAAAGACGGTCAGCAGCTGAGAGACTTTATCTATGTGAAAGATATCGCTTCGGTCATACTTTTCTTGATAGAGAAACGTCCTGAAAGCGGCTTGTATAATCTCGGCACTGGTCACGCCCGTTCGTTCTACGACCTCGCTTCGAACACCTTCAAGGCAATGGGAAAAGAAGTGAATATCAAGTTCATCGACACTCCGCTCGACATCCGCGACAAATACCAGTATTTCACCGAGGCAAACATGGAAAAACTGCGCAAGGCAGGATACAACAAACCGTTCACCAGCCTCGAAGACGGTGTTTTCGATTATGTTCAGAATTATTTAATGAAAGATAAGACATTCTAACAATCCCGTCATTTCGACTGGAGTGTAATGAAATGGAACGTAATGGAGAAATCTCCGACAAATGAATCTGTATCAATTGTCGGAGATTTCTCGACTTCACTTCGTTTCGCTCGAAATGACGTGAATATTATAATGCTTTCTGTTTCTCTGCTAACTTCTTGTCAAGGTCAAGTAAGAACCTCTTCGCATCATCAAGGGTTCTTATCATCATGGCGTTTTTCTCAAGGCTGTCGAATTTGGTCTTCATGGCGTCTTTCGCACCTTGGATGGTGTAGCCTTTCACCTTCACCAGCTGGTAGATGATCTGCAGATACCGCATGTCGCGTTCTGTAAACATACGGTTTCCTTTGGTGCTCTTGCGCGGACGCAACACGTCAAATTCGCTTTCCCAATAACGTATGGTAGAGGTGGGGACATCAAACATCTTCGCCACTTCACCTATTTTATAATATAACTTCTTGACTTCCATGATGTTAATCCATTGTCATTGAAGGTTTTTCCGATAATTCGATAATCTTGTCGTACTCCTCAGGCGTAAGGTCATTGAAGAAGAAATTGACAGGATTTATAGCTTTGTCGTTTTTAATCACTTCGTAATGCAGATGCGGAGCCGTTGACTTACCGCTGTTGCCCATGTCTGCAATATATTCACCACGTTTCACCTTCTGCCCGACTTTTACGTACGACTTGTTAATGTGGGCATAACGTGTTTTATATCCGTATCCGTGGTTGACGATGATATTGTTTCCATATCCGGTGTTACCCAACTGGACTTTTTCAACCACGCCGTCGCCGGTGCAGTAGATATGTGTTCCGATAGGTCCGGCGAAATCTATTCCACTATGTAGCTTCTGGACTTTGTAGAACGGGTCGGTCCTGTAGCCGTAATGTGAGGAAATCCTATAGATATCAACGTCTTTCACTGGCATGATTGCCGGTATGCAGCTCAGCATATTGGCTTTGTTACGGGCCATTTCAGAAACATCATCGAACGATTTTGCCTGTACGTTGAGCTGGCTCTCTATAACGTCTATCTTTTTCGTTGTTTCCTTTACGATAGCTGAATTTTCATAGCCGTTTAACGCATCATAACGGTTTGTGCCGCCATATCCGGCCTTTCTGACCGATGTCGGAATCGGATCAGCCTCGAAAATCATTCTGTAGATATTGTCGTCGCGGTCTTGCATCTCGGCAAGAAGCTCATCGATAGTCACAATCTTGTCGTTGATAATGTCGTATTGGAGCTTCATGAACTCAAGTTCACGCGCCTGCATACGCTCTTTTGGCGTTCCGACAGCGTGATTTATAAGCGTCATGACTACATATCCGAGTATTCCAGCAGTGATCAAAAAGAAAAGTATGCCTCTGATACGTTTTGATGTCGAAGGCTTATATTCTTCATAATCAAGTGTTTGCGGATTATATATAAACTTTTTTTTCGCCATTATTTCCTTTTAAATATACTTAAAACGAAAAAATTACGTTTTTAACATGCAAAATTAACAATTTTTTCTTAAATTTGCAAACTTTTTTAAAGAAAAATTGATTTGATGATGAAAGCAAGCGAAATTCGTAAGAGTTTTTTGGAGTTTTTTCAGTCGAAACAGCACCTTGTAGTGCCTTCCGCACCTATAGTCGTAAAGAATGACCCGACATTGATGTTTACCAACGCCGGCATGAACCAGTTTAAGGATGTTTTCTTGGGCAACAACCCTCGTAAAGCACCGCGTGTATGCGATATTCAGAAATGTCTGCGCGTCTCCGGAAAGCATAACGACCTTGAGGAAGTCGGACGCGACACATACCATCACACCATGTTCGAGATGATGGGCAACTGGTCGTTTGGCGATTATTTCAAGAAAGAAGCAATCGCTTGGGGCTGGGAGTTCCTCACAGAAGTGATGAAGATTGACAAGGATAAGTTGTATGTCACAGTGTTTGGTGGTGATGAGAAAGACGGAATGGCTCCTGATAATGAGGCTTACGAGTTTTGGAAAGAACACGTCGACGAGTCGAGAATCATCTACGGCTCGAAGAAAGATAACTTCTGGGAGATGGGTGAGACCGGACCATGCGGACCGTGCTCGGAGATTCATATCGACATCCGCGACGAAGAGGCTCGTAAGAAAATCAACGGTCGCGACCTCGTCAACAAAGACGACCCGGAAGTGATTGAAATCTGGAACCTCGTGTTTATGCAGTACAACCGCCTCGCTAACGGTAGCCTCGTTGACCTACCGGCAAAGCACGTCGACACAGGTATGGGCTTCGAACGTCTTGTCCGCGTGATGCAAAGCAAGAAGTCGAACTACGACACCGACGTCTTCACTCCAATCATCAATGAGATTTCGCAGCTATCAGGAATAAAATATGGCGAAAACGAGAAATCAGATATCGCCATGCGCGTCGTCGCTGACCACCTCCGTGCTGTCAGCTTCGCCATCACCGACGGTCAGCTGCCGTCTAACAACGGAGCAGGCTACGTCATTCGCCGTATCCTCCGTCGCGCTGTGCGTTATGGCTACACATTCTTGAAGTTTACCGAACCGTTCGTATATAAACTGTTGCCAGTCCTCGTCCGAGAGATGGGCGAGCAGTATCCTGAAATCAAGGCACAAGAGATGCTTGTTTCAAAGGTTATTTATGAAGAGGAAGCCTCGTTCTTGCGTACTTTGGCATTGGGTATCAAGCGTTTCGAGAATTATGTCGAGCAAAATAAAGGTGCAAAACTCATCGACGGCGCTTTTGCTTTCGAGTTGTTCGACACTTACGGTTTCCCTGTCGATTTGACAAACCTCATGGCTGAGGAAAAAGGCCTCGAAGTCGATATGGAAGGCTTTAACAACAACCTCAAGGAACAGAAAGACCGTTCGCGCAAGGCAGCTGAGAAGATGTCGGGCGACTGGGTTGAGCTGATTCATGAAGACAAACCTACCACTTTCGTCGGCTATACCGAGATGGAATGTGAGGCTAAGATATTGAAATTCAGAGAGGTGGTAGCGAAAGGCAAGAAACATTTCGAGATCGTCCTCGACAAGACTCCGTTCTACGCTGAGATGGGCGGTCAGGTTGGCGACAAAGGCGTTTTGGTTTCGGAAAACGAGACATTGCACGTGGTCAACACCGTGAAAGAGAACGACCTGAGCATTCACATCACCGACACCCTTCCGCAGCAGCCAGAGGCAGTGTTTACTGCTAAAGTCGATGTGGAACGTCGTCTGAAGATCGAGGCTAACCATACTGCAACTCACTTGATGCACGCAGCCTTGAGACAAGTTCTCGGAACACACGTAGAGCAGAAAGGTTCAATGGTCGACGATGAGCGTCTGCGTTTCGACTTCAGTCACTTCGCAAAGATGACCGACGAAGAAATTCGTAAGGTTGAAACCATTGTCAATCAGAAGATTAGAGAAGATTTACCTAACCAGACCGCTGTCGATGTCCCTATCGATGAGGCTCGTAACATGGGCGCGATGGCATTGTTTGGCGAGAAGTACGGCGACAAGGTACGCGTCGTGAAATTCGGCGAAGGCTATTCTTGCGAGTTGTGCGGTGGCACTCACATCGCATCGACAGGCCGCATCGGAGCTTTCAAGATTTTAACCGAAAGCGCTATCGCCGCAGGCGTGCGCCGTATAGAGGCAATCACTGGTGAAGCGGTAATCGATTATCTTGATAATCAAATTGATACATTAAATAAAATAAAGGGTCTCGTTAAGTCGTCAGGCGACGTGGTGAAGGCTGTTGAGAACCTCTCGGCACAAAACACCATGCTTCAGAAGAAGATCGAGGCTATGATGATGGCACAGGCAGTGAGCGATGCTAAGAATGCTTACAACTGCGCAACCGAATGGAACGGTCAGAAACTTGTTGTCGCTCGTATCGATGCCGACATGAACCAGATGCGCAACGTCGCTACAGCTATGAAAGACATCGACGCTGAGGTGGTTGTCATCATGGGTGGTGTGTTTGAAGAAAAACCTGCTCTCTGTGTGATGTTGCCTCAGAGCCTGGTCGACAGCATGAACCTGGACGCCGCCGCCATCGTGCGCACGGCAGCCAAAGAAATCCAGGGCGGCGGCGGCGGACAGAAAACACTCGCAACAGCTGGTGGTAAAAACGCCGCAGGCATCGACAAGGCTATCGAGATTCTTAAAAACAACCTGAAATAACGATGTCGAAACGCTCAAACGCCATATTAAGCATAGTTTTGGGAATGATGATATTCCTGCTTGGTTGCTCAAAAGCAAACCACGACACATTAGCTTTTGTCGGCGATGAGAGCGATATGAAGACTTGTTACCAGATCTATCCTGAACAGTATTTCCCGAGCGAAATCAATCAAGATCTGACAGAAGGCCGTTTCCCTCCTGATTTGGTTGGGGAATATGAGATGTACGGCTCGTTTGTTGATGGTTATTATGAATATTATAATCAAATGACTCATCAGTATGTGCCTGTGCTGCCTCAAGTTTATCCTGCTAATAAGACGATGTATCTCATTGTTGAGGAGCAAGTAAATGCAAAGGCTAAAATTAAGATCGCCTTTAAGAAGAATAATTATTATAAAGACTGGTATGAATGTGATGCCTATGTCTATGGTAATGTGTATTCTGAAAATAAAAAAGATTTTATGATTTGTTTTGAGAATAGTGAAGAAGCCGGAGTGGTGACATATTATCGTGGAAACATAATCAAAGGCACAATCGCAGAGGAGGGTATAAAAAATATTGATACTTGGAGTGTTATAAAAGGCCGTGTTTTTGAAAATCTGTTTTATGGTCTTTATAATGAAGGCGGTTATGAACATTACCATGCTGATTTGGCAGAAAGAAAAGCAAAATAATCTGACATGAAGAAACTATTGACAATATTGTTTTTTATCGCTTTGAGTTGGAATCTTTCAGCTCAGGTCGACTATAGCTTCGGAAATGTCAAACATAAACGCGATAGGGGAGTCGTTCCTACAATCGGTATCAAAGGCGGATTGACAGATTATTATATGCATTTTGCTTATGATAATTACAATAAGCTGTCTAATGACATAGTGCTGAATCCTGGATTTGGTGTCTATATCGAATATCCTGTCAAGAAGTTGAGACACTGGGCAATCAGCGGTGAAGTCATGATGGTTGAAAGAGGTTTTAAGAAATCTTTTAAATTCAGAGGCGATATGCCAGAGGTTGACCAGATAAAAGCTAACTATTTGGATGTCAGAATACCTATTATATATTATATCCATCCTACTAATTTGCTAACTCCTTATCTGTTTGTGGCTCCTGACTTTGGCTTTTGCTATGGCGGCGAGTTTTCAAAGACATTCTCTGATAATCCTGAATATAATACCTCTGTCGATATCTCGAATTCAGATGCGATGAGTTCGTTTGATATCAGCCTTGCAATGGGTGCCGGATTGAGATATAACATTCATTTCCAGGTGTTTACACTGGTTTTGAAACTTGATGGAAGCTTTAATCTCGGATTCTTGAACACCAACGGCGCCACTGAATCGACTTATGTCGATAGCATCGCATATCATGTAAAAAATGACAGCCGCAGAAACAGAGGCGTTGAGGTGATGTTCAGCATCGGCATACCATTGAAATTCAACAGACTGCACGATTCCTGCTGGGGCTGGAAATAGTATCTCCCTTACTTGTTGAGTACGAATTTCTTCGTTACTACGAAATCGTTACCGGTTATTTTTATAATATACAGACCGTTTGACATATCCTTCATCGAATAATGTGTCACGTTGGTGTCGCTGTTTCCTTTCAATTGGTCAATAAGCATGCCGTTATAGTTATATATGCTGATAACTATATCTTCCGAAACGATTTGTTCGTTGAATCCAATATAAACCTCTCCGTTTGACGGGTTAGGGAACACGCTTACCATCTTGTCGTAGTTTATTTCATCTATTGATTCACCTTGGTTATATCCCTCTGTATAGATGAATCTTGTTGACGTAGTTGAACCGCATTCTGTTGTAATTGTGCACTGTAAGAGGCCATTGCCATGTTCATCAACGGCAACATATGCTTTGTTTTTGTCAATCTCATCAGGATATACTTGCCATGTCGACTCGGCATCTGTACCAGGAATATGATTCGGAGTTTCATAATAACTGAAAATCTCCCATGTCGTGGTATAATTGCCTTCAAGAATACCATAGCCCTGCAAACTTGATACCCTAATGTTGTATTCATAAATGTAAGGCATGTAATCGATGCCAGGCAACACGTAGTCTTGTCCGATTAAAGTGCTGTTAACACTTGGCTTTTCATGTATACCAATGTTGATGCTCTTTTCTATCCAGTTGTTTTCTGTGTCGTCAATACCATTGTCAACAATAATGCACCTGTATGAATGATTGGAACTATTCGGGTAGACTGTCGTTGTTTGTGTATACGCATTTGAATAAACTCCTCCTGTATTCGGTACCCAATAATACGAATAATCGCCTGTTCCACCGTCAGGATTTGCTGTTAAAGTGACTGCCAAATCCTCACATGTCACATAATCTGAGGAAGCAATACTGCTGTTGTCCAATGATGGATGTACAATCACGGTAACATTGTCTTGATTCGAGCATCCGCTAGATGTTGTAACTGTTGCAGTGAATTCAACGGTACCTACAGTTAGTGGATAAGTTTGCGCTGTAGCACCGTTTAAACTATGAATCAATTCGGCTGGTTCCCATGAATATGTGGCACCAGGGATGTTGTTCATGTTTAAAATGACATGGTGTCCGGCAAGGATGTTATATGTCTTATAAGTTACGCCTCCTTCTTCGATATATGCCGTTGCTTCCGGAATCGGATTTACAATAACCGTTGGAGAAGTGGCGGTGTAGGTGTGATTGTCGGTGTCGGTTATAGTACAAGTGTACGATAAAGAAGATGTCAACGCTTTGGTTGTGATAGTCTGTGTGTTATTTGAGCCTTCAATCATGTTTGCTGGCTGCCAATTATAGCTGTATTGCTCTGTTCCTCCGGAAGGATTAACCATCAAAGACGTTGTCTCGCCTGAACATAGCTCTGCCTGACCGACTACTACTACGTTGCCGAATAAAGCGTCACCGACGGCCAATGTTATGCTGTTTGAGTCGGAACAGCCGTTTTTGCTGACGGTTACATAGAATGTTGTCGGCTCAACTAGATTCTTTGTCGTGATTTGATTAGTGCCTTGTCCCGATTGTATCAAGTTAGCCGGCTCAGAGCTCCATTCGTATGTTGCTCCCGACAGCTGAGGTACCGATAGTGTGGTTGATGCATTATAATTCACATGCGGCGGGTTCGGTCCGGTGATTGTGACGTCAGGAATGGCATTGACAGTGACTGTCACTGATTTTGTGAGAGTGCTGTGCCCATCAGATATCGTACATGTGAAAGTTGTATTTCCAACTGCAGGATGCGCCGTTGTGTTCGCTGAATTAGGATAATCAATAAGGCATGTTGGTGACGATGTCCATGAGTAGGTGTAGTCGCCATATCCGCCAGAGGCTGTTGCCGTGAGGTTAGGGGTGGCGTCACCGTCGCAGAAGCTGGTTCCATCGCTGGTCACTGTGGCATTAAACTCATTTCTGACCTGGACAGTCTTAGTCTTACTATTACTGCATTCTCCGTCGTTGCCTCCAGTGATGGCTACCGTGTATGTCACCTGATAATCTCCTGGATTTGCATATGTATGTGATGGATTGGCGCCCGTACCAGTGCCTCCGTCGCCGAAATTCCACGATCTGACTGTTATTTCTGAGTTGTGTCCCGCTGGGTTTGTTGCCTCAGTGCCGGTAAACTGCATCGCCTGACCTGCAACAGCTTCCGTGTTGGTAAAGTTTACCGAAGTAACGTTAGGAAGCACAAAAACATTGATGGTCTCAGTACCACTTTGTGCACCAGCCACCACATGACAGCTATATACTCCAGCCATGTTGAGCGTGGCGTTGTTTCGCGTCCATGTTCTTCCGTTATGTGTCTGGTTGTCGGGACCAGTCCAATTGTATTGAGCACCCTCAATGACATTGGCTTCCAGCACTAATGTGCTGCCCACACATGGGCTGCTCGCTGTAAGGAAAGGCTCCAAGATAGAACAGTCGGTGGTACCGCTACCTGCAGTCTTGCTGAAATTGATATTGCAAGGGTGATTTGAGAAATTGGTGATAACAAGGATATAATATTGTCCACTCTGTGCATTGTTAGGTATCTGGCAGTTTTCTGTAGGATTTGGTGAATAACTGCAACTGACAACTTTTGCGCCGGTTAATCCATTCGGACAAGGTGTGACAGGGTCGTCAAAAGGTCCCCAACAACAGAAGTCGATGTCTTCGCTAGGGGTGCTGTACATATAAATTGTCATTCCGCCCGAATTCGACATCCTCATATAATACCAAGCTGGATTAGGTCTGGTTGTCAAACAGTTGTAATTAGGACCTGATTCACCGCTGCCGGCATTCACGCCTGCAGGGAACTGATACATTCCATTGTCAGTACAGAACGGGTCAGCCGTTGCACACATGTTGTTCTGTCTGTCTCTGATATAAACATCCATCATCATAGATGACATAAAACCATTTGGCAATGACGATTTCCATTCGCTGTATGATTCGCCTATCTCATCCTTCGACATGCTGTTGAACGCCGCTGTCTCTTTGCTGTAAAAGTCGTTAAAAGTGCTCTCAAGGTTAAAATCATAGCTGTCAGGATTGCGTTTGATGACGAAAACGCCATCGTCTTCGCTTATCGAAACAATAAAACGATTATCGTTATTCAAAAGATAAATCAAATGCACCCTTTGCTCAAACAAACTGATTTTAGTCATGTCAAGCGTGAGGGTGTTATTTATTTTATCAAAACGATATAAACTCTTGAAATCTTGAGCTTTTACTGCTACTGCCAGTAATAATGCAAATATCAGAAACAACGTTTTTTTCATTTTTTGCAGTCTTAAAGATTAATCCAATTTGCAAAGATACAAAAAATATTTTACATATTCAAAAATTCCACGAGTTTTTGAACGGCTCTTCCTCTGTGCGATATCTGGTTTTTTACTTCCATTGGCATCTCCGCAAAGGTTTCTTCGTACCCGTCAGGTTGGAAGATGGGGTCGTAGCCGAAGCCGCCTTCACCATGCTCCTCTTCAAGAATCTTACCATTGACGATGCCTTCAAAAAAGTATTGTTTTCCGTTGAGATTCAACGCTATAACGGTTCTGAAACGGGCTTTTCTGTTTGTGATGCCCTTCATCGCTTCCAAGAGCTTCACCACGTTGTCGTGATACGAGCAGCCTTCGCCGGCATATCTTGCAGAGTATACGCCCGGAGCACCGTTCAATGCCTCGACTTCCAGTCCGGTGTCGTCGGCAAAACAGTTCAAATGATAATTGTTGGTCACGAAATCAGCCTTGATCTTGGCGTTGCCCTGCAAATCGTCGGCATCTTCAACAATATCGGTCTCACATCCGATATCTCTCAAACCAACAACATCGTAATTCTTTAAAATATTTCTAATCTCCGCTATTTTATTTTTGTTATGACTAGCAAATACCAACTTCTCTTTCATCTTTAAACTTATAAACTTATAAACTATTAAACTACTCTAAACTCTACACTCTCAACTCTCAACTTTAAATAATGACGTCCCATTTTATTGGTGCTATATTATTATTAATAAGGTATTGATTTGCTTGTGAAAAATGTCGGCATCCGAAGAATCCACGGCTTGCAGAGAGTGGGGAAGGGTGCACGGTTTTTAAGATAAGGTGCTTGCTGTGGTCGATGAGCCCTTCTTTGGCGATGGCGTAGTTGCCCCAGAGCATAAACACCAAGTGTTCTTTCTTCTCTGAAAGCGCTCGTATTGCCGCATCGGTAAACTGCTGCCAGCCTATTTTAGCGTGCGATGCCGCCATGTTTGCTCTTACCGTGAGTGATGCGTTGAGAAGCAAGACTCCTTCGTCCGCCCATTTCTCGAGGTTGCCGTTGCGTGGGATAGGCATCCCGATGTCGGTGTGCAGCTCCTTGAAGATGTTCTGCAGACTCGGTGGCGGCTGTATGCCGTTAGGAACTGAGAACGCCAAGCCATGTGCCTGCCCGATGCCGTGATATGGGTCCTGACCCAAAATTACCACCTTCACCTTGTCGAAAGGCGTGCGGTTGAACGCGTTAAATATCAACGGTGACGGCGGATAGACCACATATTGGCGTTTTTCCTCTATCAGAAACGTCTTGATGCCGGCGAAATACGACGACTCAAACTCTTGTCGCAGAGCGTCATACCATCCTTTTTCGATGTCTGGCTTCTTGATTTCACCCATGATGAAAATTTTTATTTGTTTTCGTGTACAAAATTAGAAAAAAAATCGTTTCTTTGTAAACGGAAATTAATAATACTAAATATGAAGAAAATAGCAGTTTTGTTGGTGATAGTGTTCACTCTTGGAGTCTTGCTCACGGCCTGTAAGTCATCGTTGAAGACTTGTCCGGCCTACGGCGAATATCAGCAGTACCAACGCGAAAACATTTATTAAAAATTTTTGTTTTTAATAAAAAAAGGCTCCCATTTGGGAGCCTTTTTCTGTGATTTTTCCGTTATTAGTATACTAAGAACTTGCCAGTTTCGGTCTTGTCACCTGTGGTTATACGGATGATGTATGAACCTGTTGGCAAATCGCTTGTGTTGACGTTCAAAGTATGTGTGCCTTTTACGTATGTTCCGAGGCTGTTTTCAGTGATTACATGACCTGTGAGGTCGTAAATCACGTAGCTGACGGATGAGTTGTTGTCAAGCTTAATGTCGAACTGAGCTTGATCTCTAACCGGGTTAGGATAAACATTCAATGTTTCTGTCTCGGCAACTGTAGTGTTATTGTCATCTCCTGGTTCGTCGCCACCTTGGATAAGAGCGAAGTTGTTGCATGAAACGATACCTGCACCGTATGTTGCAGCGTAAACCATACCTTCATTGTAAACACCAGGGTATAACACCAATGTGATAGTGCCAGCCTCGTCGTACAGAGTGTCAACCTTAGCCTCATGGTTCTTAACAACTGCTTGTTTAAGATCCATCACCGGGCAAGCTGCATCGCCCGACTTATTCCATGCTGAACCGTTTTCTGAGACGTAGAGACCATTTTCTGTACCAACCATTAACAAACCAGAGTTCTTTTCAATCAAGCATGAGTAAGCAGGAACCTGTGGAAGGTTGCCCTGTACTGACTCGAATGATGTGCCGCCGTTTGTTGAACGGTAAGCGTATGCTGTGTTGCCATAGTTTCCTAAAGAAACAAGAACATTATTTTTGTTAGATGGGTCGATTGAAATGCCTGTGATAGCCTGTCCGCTGAAGCCTGTGAGTTGGCTGAATGTGACAACGCATGCTGTTGAATCGACGCTAGCCTGTGCTGCTGTGTAAGCGTTGGCAAGACCTGTAACTTTGTAGAGGTTGCCTTCTGCTGTACCAACCATTGCCATGTCACCGTCACCGCTGATAGCAACAACTGTCGGGATGCCTTCAAGAGTGCTGATCAGATTCCATCCTGTAGCTTTGTTGAAGATGAGAGCGTCTCTTGTCATATAAAGTTTGCCTTCAACGCCGACAACATACAATGAGCTGAGTGGATCGTGAATGCCACGAATAGTGTCGCCTGGCAAGCAGCAAGGATTTCCTTGTTCATCTGTATGAGTTGCATCAGATGCTTTGATGTAGTAGTCAACAGGATAACCTGCCTGCTCACTGTATGCATAAACCAAATCGCCAACGTGTTTGATGCGTCTGATAGGAGCGAACAATGAATCAACAGGGTTGTTTTCGTCATTGTAGTTCTCATAGAATGCGAATGGTGTTCTGAATGCGTTTGCGTTTGTGATAACCGGACTATCTCCACCACCTTGGAAGTTACCGTCATAGTCAACACCGCCAGTCTGTGTTCTGTAGATAGGTGTTGAAAGGTTTCCTGTTGCTGAAACGAACTGGATATAAGCGTCAATTGTCGAAACAGCGCATGGACCGCCAGCATATGTTTCGTCATAATAGCTTGATGCATATCCGTTGTTTGTAGGATGTGGGAAGATTACTGCACCTGTTGTGGCGTTGTTTACATAGTCAATACCTGATAAAGTTATTGTTCCATGATCAAGGCTGCCGCCAATAACTGGTCCGTTATTCATACCGCCAACGCCGACGCTCATCATACGTGCTGTTGAGCAGTGCTCATCGTCTGTGATGAAGTAACGGTTGCTGCCTGTGTAGGTATAGGTGCTTTGTGAATAAGTGCCTTTGAAAACGCCACCATTTGTTCCGACGAAGAAAATGCCAGGATTTGATGGGTTGAAAGCAATTGTCTGGATGCCCATGTGGACATAAATGTTGCTATATTCTGTTGTGAAATATTCAGAAACTCTCTGTGGTCTGTAGCTGTTCACACCCTGTCCTGTTTTATCTTCAAATGACCAGAGGTTGTCTGAGCCGATGAGGAGTCTTCTTGGGTTGTTAGGGTAAACAATCATGAAGCCTTCGTTGTTGGCATTGCTGTCGAATATTGCATAAAGACTTGTTCCAGCCATTGCAATCTCCCAGGTTTCACCGCCGTCTTTTGTGAAGTAGATGTTGCCTGTTGTGTAGTCGCCAAGTGTGCCTCCTAAGTAAGCAATATACATATAGTTGGCATCTGTTGGAGACATTGCAATGATTTTAGGATTTGTGTTTGCTGCAATGTCGTCAGTGACGTTGTTGAATGTGCTGCCACCTTTTGAGAGATAGACGTTGGCATCGTCAGCGGCGAGAACATCACCGTTGTTGTTTGCCTTAACGCTTCTGAAGTTACCTTCTTTAACATTGGTCCAGCTTTCACCATTGTTTTCGCTGACCATGATACCGGCAGCTGTAGCAGCGTAAATCTTGCCGTTGGTGAATGCTAACTCGTTCACATAGCCCCAGCCGTTAGTTGCGGTAGGAGTTGTTGAAGCAAGAAGTTCAGGTGTTGTAGTTCCTGCAGCCATTTTGTAAATACCTCTTCCGATGAAACTTGCATCGTAGTTGAGGACTGACAAGCCGTTGAGGAGCTGAGCCTCGCGACCTTCACCTGTGCCAATAAAAATGTCACCAGCTGAGTTCTTAACCATGCAGCTGATAGGGAGGCTTAAGTTGGTGATTCTCTGGAATGTGATACCACCATTGGTTGTCTTGTAAAGATCACCACCCATTGTTCCGATAATAACAGTGCCATCATTGTTGTAAACGATAGCTCTTGTCAATCCGCCAAAGTTGTCCGGACCTGCATACTTCCAAGTCAAGTCAACGTCTCTGGATGATGTTTGAGCAGCTTTCTGACCCTGAATTAACAGTGCTGGGTCGATCAAACCGGTCTCTTGATTTGCGCGAATGCTCTTCATGAATGAAGAAATTGTAGCTTTTGAGCCAGTCCTAGGAGTGTATTTTCCCTGGTTTCCGGCAGCGTTAGCCACGATACTTGCTTGAGCTAACACCATGGTTATCAAAAGCATACTTAACGGTAAAAATCTTTTTTTCATATCACGTAATTTAGACATTAATTTCAATATGTAAATACACTATTTTTAGGGTTCAAAAATACAACATTTTTTTGAACCCCACAAAATATTTTAGGAAAAATTTTAAATATTTTTTCTCCTAAAACACTAAGCTACACATTTTCAATGTTTAAGACGTGAAAATTAGTATTTTATTGTAGAAGAAGAAGGCATCCAACCCACACTGCCGTCGGCGATTTTTATCTTATCCCATTTGTCGGCGTTGTCGAGTATCTCGACTTTTGTTCCTTCATGTAGTACAAAGAGGTCAACACCTGATGATGATGGGGAGCTTTTTACCGTGATGGTTGGCGTCATAACAATAGCCTCGTTGTGCTCGTTGATGTATTTGTGCTTCTGTGAAGCGAAAACCAGACTGCAGATGAACACCACCAGCACCAATAATCCTGCGAAGAATGTGGTTTTCCTTATGCCTCTGGAACGTGTCGTAAAATAGAAGAACAACAGCAATAACAATATGCCGAAAAGCTCTAACGATACCTTTGCCCAGCCGTTGGCCGAAAGCAGATTTCCGGTGTTTCTCCACCATTTTGTCATGAAGAATACCGGCACAGGCTCAATCTTGTCGGTGATGAGAGCATTCGCTATCGCCAGATTTTGCTTGATTTCATCGTTGTTAGGCTCAAGTTTCAAAGCTTTCTCATAATTGAGAATAGCCATCGGATAGTTCCTCATCTTGAAATAGGTGTTGCCTATATTATATAATAAAGGTGCTGACAGGTATCCTTCTTCCATGATTCTCTCATAAATCACCAACGCAGTGTCGTAACGGCTCTCGTTATAATAGAAATTTGCCTTTGCAAACTCTTGTTCCTGAATGACTTGCGCCTTCAATCCCAACGCAGCCATCATCACAACCATCACCAAATATATCTTTTTCATCGTCTAATTTTTAAACTTTAATACTCTTTAACTTTAAACTTTAAAACTACTCTAAACTCTACACTCTAAACTCTCCACTTTAATTAGAGATTTTTCTCAGCTTTCGTAATAACTTCAATTCCTTTCTGATATAAATCTTCCATCTTCTTACCAGGATCACCTGGGGCAAATCGAGCGTATTCACAGCTATTTAACAGATCAATAAATTGATTCACAATGTCTTCAGGGACGTTCTTGCCTGTCATTGTTTCTTTCACTGTATCCATCGAAAGCTGTGAGCGTGCAATGTTCAGCTTGTCGGAAATGTAGCCCCACAAAGCCTGCGACAGCTCCTCGTAGAAATGATTCTGGTCTTTAATCTTGAGATAACTGTAGGCGTTCTGCAGACGTTTTTTCGCGATTTTTGTGGCTTTTTTATTTCTGACAAGCACCTGATTTTGGTTGAACTTGTTGATTCTCTTGTAGATAATGAGTGCGACTGCAAATACGGCAATCATCGCAATCAAGATGATGAAATACAATAGCGAGCCGAAAAGCAGTGTGCCTTCTTTGTGCAGGTCGCCTATCGTCATGATGTGGCGGATGTCGCTGCCGACAACTTTTATAGCCTCCTGACCGCCGGCGTATATGATTCCGCTGCTGCCTTCGTTGGCGCTTCTTTCCACTTTAAGTTCGTATTTTTCCGACTCCAGAGTGACGTATTTGTTTTTCGACGGGTCGAAATACGAGAACTCGGTAGGATTCAAGGTGAAATCTCCCGAAACCCTTGGAATGACAACATATTCAGCCTTTTTGCTTCCGCTGAGTCCGAATGAGTTGTTCTTTACGTTTGAGGTGATTTTAGGGTCATAAACCTCAAAATCGGCTGGAAAAACCGGTCGCGGGATGTCGAGAAGTTCGATGTTGCCTTTTCCCGTGACGGTATATGTCACGGTGAAGGCGTCGTTGGATTTCATCTCGGTTTTGTCAATTTTCGAGGTGAAAGTGAACTGTCCGACTGCTCCTTTGAAACTTTCCGGCTTATCTTTGGTTGGCAATGCTTTTACTTCAATGTTGATAGGTTGCGACTTCATTTCTTTCTTCACATTGGTGTAAGACGAACCCATGATGTCGCCGAAGAAGTTTTCAAACGGGTCGTAGCCCTTTGGTTGCTGACGTTCCTGACGGATCTGCGCTATGCAGGTGATGTCGAGCGGGTCGATGGTCAAAGTGCCAGTCTTTTGTGGTATAAGCACGATTTCCTGAATCGTTGCGACATGATATTCCTGACCGTTGCGCATTATTGACGACTGCTGCAGCACGCCGTTGTTCTCGGTTATGTCTTTAGTCCAGAATCCTGAATAAGATGGGGCTTTCGAGATGCTGAGGTTGGAAATCGGGATGGTGTAGTAAATCTTGTAGGTTAGGATGATTTGTTCACCGAGATATGTCGACAATTTGTTCGGGACAGCCTCAAGAAACACGTCTTTTGTGTTGGTTGCCGCTCCACCCGAAGCACTGCTGCCTGAAACGACAGAGTTGTCTTTTACGACTTCAATATCTGCCGTTGTGCTCTTCACTTTCTGTTTGTTTACAGTAATTGTGGCGGCAGGAATCGTGTATTTTCCTTCTTTGATGGCTCTCAAATAAAATGAATAAGTGTGCGTGTTGGTTCTGGTGACAGAGCCGTTGACAATCTGCACGCTTGAACTTGACGACGAAAACGGTCCTCCGACAATCTCAAAATTGTTGAAATTCGGGGCTTCGAAATTAGTGCCGTCGCCGTTAAGTTCATACGAGACCTGAAACTGTTCCCCGACAACGACCTGTTTCTTGCAAATCACCTTGAAACTCACATTGTCCTGCGCCCTCAACAAGAACGCCGTCATCAAACACACTATTAAAAAACCAATCTTCTTCATTTATACTTTTAAACTTTAAACTATCAAACTACTCTAAACTCTACACTCTAAACTCTACACTAAAATTACCAATCTTTTTGAATCTTCCTCTTCTGCATCTTCGCAGCCTTCGCCTCATTCATCTTGTCCATTGTCTCTTTCTCTTGATTTTCAAGGGCTTGCAGCATTCTTTCAGCATCTTCTTTCGACATCTGCTGTTCCTGTTGCTGTTGTTGCTGCTGCTGTTGTTGCTCTTGTTGCTCCTGCTGCTGACCTTGCTGCTGCTCCTCCTGATTCTGGTTTTGCTGCTGTTGCTGCTGATCCTGATTATCCTTTTTATCCTTATTATCCTGATTATCCTTCTTATCCTGATTCTGCTGTTGTTGCTGCTGCATAATCATCTTCTGGCGGGCATATTCAAGATTATATCTCGCATCTTCGTCGTTCGGATTGATTTTCAGGCAGTTTTTATAAGCGTTGAAGGCTTCTGCATATTGTTGCTGCTCCATCAGGCTGTTGCCGAGGTTGTAATATGCGTCGGCTTCCACGTTTTTAGGCACGTTTCGGTCGATCACGCTCTTGAAACTGCTTGTCGCTTCTGTGTAATTCTTCTGATTATAGTATGCGTCACCGAGGTTGAACTGCGCCTTGTCATTATATTTATTGTCAAGAGAGCTCTTGTAGTCTTTCTCAGCTTGGACATAGTTGCCTTTATTGAAGTTCCGGTTGCCTTTACGGATGAAACTCTCTTTGGTCTGCGCGCTTGCTGCGATGCAGAACATCAAGAAGATCAATGCAATGCCGGTCTTTATGGTTGTCTTCATCTTAGTTTTCTTTTTGAGGTTCAAATAAGTTGAATTTTGATTCCCATTCTTTCTTTCCTGATGAAAGGAGAATTTCGATTATCAACAATAATATCGCAGCGCCGACAAACCATTGGAACTGGTCTTCGTAGTCGGTGAAAACGTTTGATTCTATCTCTGATTTCTCAGTTTTGTTGATGTCTTCATAAATCTTGTCAAGTCCTACATTTGAATTGCTGGCTCTGACGTAGAGTCCGTCGCCAATCTCGGCAATCTGGCGCAAGATATTATCATCGAGTTTTGTGATGATGATGTTGCCGTCTTTGTCCTTTTTGTAGCCGGTTTTTTTGCCGTATTTGTTGTAGAGTGGGATAGGGGCGCCTTCATCGAGACCCATGCCTATGGTGTAAATCTTGATTCCGTGTTTGGCGGCTTCTTGTGCCGCTTTCACTGCGTCGCCGTTTTCGTGGTCTTCACCGTCGGAGATGATAACGATGGCTTTGTTGTGCTCGTTTTCTCCGAAGCTCTTGATTGCCAGCTCGATAGCTCTTCCAATCTCAGTGCCTTGTGTCGGGATGAGGTCGGTATCTACTGTCGACAGGAACATCTTAGCGGCGGAATAGTCAGTGGTGATTGGCAGTTGCACGTAGGCGTTGCCTGCAAATACGATGATGCCTATTCTGTCGCCTCCAAGCTTGGAAATGAGCTTGCTGATGGCTTGTTTTGAGCGTTCCAGACGGTTAGGTGCTATATCTTCAGCATGCATCGAATTGGAAATATCGACGCAAAGGAAGAGGTCGATGCCTTCACGTTTAACCTTCTCCATTTTTGAGCCTGACTGCAGATTAGCCGCACCTATTATTAATAGGGCAATTATCAGGTTGAAAATGATAAATTTCGTGTTGGCTCTTGCTGATGAAAACATCGGGACGAGGTATCCTCTCAACTTGACGTTGGCGAATCGTCCGAACTGTCGCTTGTTCCACAAACGGATCAGGACATAAATGGCCACCAGAACTGGAATTATCAGCAACCAGTACAGATACTGTGGGTTTTCAAATCTTAATATGTTGCTTTCCATGATATTTCTTAATCCGTTAATGTTTTAAACACAGTGTTCTTCAAAATAAATCCCAACAATAATAATGCCAAACCTATCAAGACGAATGGTAAAAATTCTTCATGAACGCGAGTGAATTCGTTGATTTCGATTTTCGAGCGTTCCAGTTGGTCGATTTCGTCATAGATTTGTTCCAGTTTCTCGTTGGATGTGGCGCGGTAGTATTTTCCACCTGTCTCGTCGGCAATCTGTTGCAGAAGCGGCTCGTTGATGGTCACTGGAATCTGCTGGTATTGGATGCCTCCGAAAGGTGTCTGCACCGGATAAGGCGCTGTGCCTCTTGTTCCTACGCCGATGGTGTACACTCTGATGCCGAAAAGTTTAGCCATTTCAGCTGCTGTCGCCGGGTCGATGGAGCCGGCGTTATTGTCACCGTCGGTGAGCAAAATCACCACTTTGGAGATGGCTTCGCTGTCTTTAAGGCGGCTCACTGATGATGCGAGACCGTCACCGATAGCAGTACCGTCTTCCAGCATGCCGCATTTCAGATCCTTCATCATGTTTAAAAGCATGCCATGGTCAGTCGTTAAAGGCACTTGTGTGAATGTCTCACTGGCAAAGACGACCAAACCCATACGGTCTTCTGGACGTCCCTTCACGAAGTCAGCGCTGATGTTTTTCGCTGCCTCCAAACGGTCGGGTTTGAGGTCTTGCGCAAGCATACTGCTCGACAAGTCGATCGTGAGCACTATATCGATGCCTTCCACGTTGATTTTCTGACTTTTCGAACTGCTCTGTGGACGTGCTAACGCTATGATTAACAACGCTAAAGCACACATATCGATGACAAAAAGTATATGTCGCGCGTAGATTCTCCAACTTCTTGGCATGCCGTTGAAGAAACTGGTGTCGCTGAACTTTACATAAGCCTGGTTTTTTCTGCCTGAAAAGATATACCAAACCACCAGTAATGGAATGATTATCAATCCATAAAGAAAATACGACGATGCAAATTCTAATCCGCTCATTTACTTTCCTCCTCTTTCTTTTTCTCTTCTTCCTGGAAATAAATGTAACTGTCCTCAACAAAGCTGTTGATATCGCTGAACGACTGCTTGTTTTGCTCGGCTGAAGGATTAGCTTTGGCGAATTTCACAAGGTCGGCTGTGGTCAGTGTATCTTGTAGCTTTGATTTAGTCAAGTTGCTGAGGTTCAATTGGTTGACAGCTTCCATGATCTCGTCTGTCGTCATCTCGATAGCGTCAATCTCAAACTGACCTTCGAGATATTCTCTGGCGATATCTGTGAGGTCGGTGTAGTAATCCTTGGTCTTGGGAGTGTTCCAAACCTCATTGTCCTTCATCTCGGCAAGCTTTGCGCGAGCTGTGATAATTGCTGGAATCGTCGGTTTTTTCTTCTCTTCGACAACGACTTCTTTCGTTTTCTTGTGTTTTTTAAGATAGATGATAAGATAAACCACGCCGGCTATTATGATAGCAAGGACTACCCATGGAAACACTTCTTTTGCTGTAAACCCTTGGCGCATAACGCCTTTGATTGGGCGGAATGCTTCAGTTGTATCTACCGCGACAGTTGTCACATAAAGCTCTTTCTCGTCGGTGCGGAGTGTGTAACGGATGCTGTCCTGAAGACTTTTGCTGTATGTGATAGCAATCTCAGGGACATAAACGTAACCTGTGTCGAACGATGTCAACGTGAGGTTTTGCGTCATAATCACGTTGTCGCTATTGTTTATAGCTGTGGTTTTGACGTCTTCAACGTTGATAACATCTATCGATTTGCTTAAGGTATCGCCAAACTGTTTCCACTCGACGAAATAGTCTTTTGGAATTGTCAAAGACAGTTGATAATCAAATGGTTGTCCCACAACGATGGTGTCGGCGTCGGTTCTTCCTCTTAGGAATGTGACCTGTGCGTCGCACTGTATGCCGAGGAACGACATCATGCAGAACAACAATATGAAACAAAGTTTCTTCATCTTCTTGCTTCTCTCCTTTTAAAAAGTTGCATAAGAGGCTTGACATAGTCTTCGTCGGTGTAAATCAATGTGTTATCCACACCATTGTTGGCGAAAGTCTTGCTAAGTTTCGTGGTCTCATGCTGTACAAATTTCTGATAAGCCTGATTCCAAGTGTTTGTCGAAGTATCGACCCACATTTCTTTGTCAGTCTCGTTGTCGCGGAACTTCACCAAGCCGATTTTTGGTATGATGAGCTCGCGTTTATCAGTGATTCTCAATGAGATAAGGTCGTGTTTTCTTGCGGCTATTCTCATTTCCTGTTCGAATGGCTTGCTTGTCACGAAGTCGGAAATCAAGAATGCAGTGGTGCGCTTTTTGATGGCGCTTGTCAGGAATTTCAATCCTTCGCCGATGTCGGTGCCTTTGTGTTGTGGCGTGAAAGTCACGATTTCGCGGATGATGCGCAGGATATGGCTGGAGCCTTTCTTTGGCGGGATGAACTTCTCGATCTGGTCGCTGAAGAAAATCACGCCGACTTTATCGTTGTTCTGAATCGCCGAGAACGCCAGCACTGCTGCGAGTTCCGCTGTGATGTCACGTTTTGTGGCATCGACTGAGCCAAAGTCGTTGGAGCCCGACACGTCGATGAGCAACATCACCGTCATCTCACGTTCCTCTTCGAAAATCTTGACAAAAGGCTTATGGAATCGAGCTGTGACATTCCAGTCGATGTTGCGGATATCGTCACCATACTGATATTCGCGCACTTCGCTGAATGTCATACCTCGACCTTTGAACGCGCTGTGATACTGACCGGAAAAGATGTGGTTGGTCAGTCCGCGTGTCTTTATCTCGATTTTCCTGACTTTCTTAAATAAATCTGTTGCTTCCATTACGGCACCTCAACAATATTCAAAATCTCATTGATGATATCTTCTGTTGTGATATTTTCTGCTTCTGCCTCGTAGGTCAAGCCGATACGGTGACGCATCACATCCGGGGCGACGGCGCGCACATCCTCAGGGATGACGTAACCACGACGTTTGATGAAAGCGTAAGCCTTTGCTGCTAAAGCGAGGTTGATAGAAGCACGCGGAGATCCACCGTAGCTGATCATTCCGGCGAATTTCTTCAGTTTGAACTCTTCTGGGAAACGTGAAGCGAAAACGATGTCGGTGATGTAGTTCTCAATCTTCTCGTCGAGATAAACCTCACGGCAGACTTTTCTTGCGTTTAAGATGTCTTTTGTTGATGTAACCTTATGAATCTCAGGATATTCCTTGTTGATATTCTGACGCAGAATGACTTTTTCCTCTTCTTTTTTCGGATAATCGATGACGACTTTCAACATGAAACGGTCGACCTGTGCTTCCGGAAGCGGATAAGTTCCTTCTTGCTCGATAGGGTTCTGTGTTGCCATAACAAGGAACGGGTCCGGCAATGCGAAAGTGTTCTCGCCGATTGTCACCTGATGCTCCTGCATAGCCTCGAGCAATGCACTCTGAACCTTCGCTGGTGAACGGTTGATCTCATCCGCCAACACAAAGTTTGCAAACACTGGGCCCTTCTTCACCATGAATTCCTCTGTCTTCTGACTGTAAATCATTGTTCCAACGAGGTCGGCTGGCAAAAGGTCCGGGGTGAACTGGATACGGCTGAAATCAGCATCGACGATACTTGCCAATGTCTTGATTGCCAAAGTCTTAGCCAAACCAGGGACACCTTCCAAAAGAATGTGACCGTTCGACAACAAACCGATGAGCAAACGCTCTGTCATGTGTTTCTGACCAACGATGACCTTGCTCATTTCCATGTTGATTAAGTCGATAAACTGACTCTCTCTCTGAATCTTTTCGTTTAATTCGCGAATGTCTGTCTCAATCATATTATTGTGATTTTTATATCTTTTTCTAATTAACAATGTAAACGCAAAAATATTGCAAAAATTTCAATCTGCAATGAAAAATTTATTTTGTTTTTTATGGTTCTGAAATTTTTTGTAATTTCGTAGCTTGAAATAGATTTATGCTGCAATTTGGTAAAATAGCAATTATCGGGGCGGGTAATGTAGCCTATACTCTTTGTAAATTACTGAAAAACAAAGGGATAGAGCCGTATTGTGTCTTTGTAAGAAATGCTGAAAAGGCTCAAAAAGTTCATGAGGATTTGGGTGTTGATGTCGTTTCAAGTTATGAAAAAGTTTTGGAATCGGATTTGGCCATCATTTCAGTGAATGACGATGCGATTTCTGAAGTGGCGACGCATCTTGTTGAATATAAAGGACTTGTGGTTCATACATCAGGAACAAAGTCCGCTGAATTGCTAAACAGGAGCATGCGATTTGGAGTGTTTTATCCGCTGCAGACGATGAGTAAAACTCGTGAGATTTCATTCGAAGAAATACCTTTATTAATATATGCCAATTCGCCTGATGACGTTGAGATGTTGAGCCAGTTTGCCAAACGGTTTTCCAATAAAGTCGAGTTTTGTGATGACGAGCAGCGCAAAGCGATTCATCTGGCTGCTGTTTACGTTTCAAATTTCACCAATGTGATGTTGGGAATAGGTGATAAGTTGCTGAAAGAGAATGGCTTATCTTTGGATCTGATGCGTCCTTTGGTGATGGAGATGATTAAAAAATCGTTTGAAATATCTCCTGAGAAAGCGCTCACAGGTCCTGCACGTCGCGGTGATTTTGCGACTATCGGAGAGCACGAAAAAATGCTTGGTGACAACCCCGATGAACTCGCGATTTACATGATTTTGACCGATTATATCATTGAAAAATATCAGAAAAATGAAAAATTATAAAGAGTTATTAAAAGATGTAACTACCTTTATCTTTGATTATGATGGAGTTATGACACAAGGTGATGTCATAATGATGCCAAATGGAGAAGGATTGCGCGCAACTAATGTGAAGGACGGTTTTGCCTTGCAGCTTGCGGTGCGTCTGGGATATAACGTGGCTGTCATTTCAGGTGGTTACGCCGACTCGATGACACAGCGAATGAGAATGCTTGGGGTGAAGGATGTTTTTACTCATATCCCTAACAAAATCATTAAGTTAGCGGAATATATGAAGGAGAAAAACCTCAAAAAAGAACAGATTGTTTACATGGGCGACGATATGCCTGACTACCCTGTGATGCAGATGGTTGGAGTGCCTGTGTGCCCAGCAGATGCCTCTGAGGAAATCAAACAGATCAGCGTGTATATCAGCAACAAAGAAGGCGGTAAAGGCGCTGTGCGCGACATCATAGAGCAGGTGCTCAAGGTGCAGGATAACTGGATGAAAGATTTTGAAAATCATTTGTGGTAATGAATAAAATCGGTGCTTTTTTCAAATTGGTGCGATGGCCGAATCTGCTCATCACTGCATTGACGATGTGCCTTGTGTATCATTGCGTTATGCGTATGAGTAGCACGCTGATGTTTACGTTAATGGTCATCTCGATGGTGCTGATACAGGCTGGCGGTTACGTTATCAACGATATTTTTGATAAGGATATCGATGTGGTGAATAAGCCCGAGAAGCTTATCGTAGGCAAGATTTTTACAGAAAGACAATGCAAACTTTTTTATATCGTGTTGACAATCATAGGTTTAGCATGTGCTTTAGTGGGAAGTATAATGGCATTGGGAACGAGTTTCTTAACGATTTTCGCTTTTATGGTTCTCTTGGCGTGCCTTTTATATACCTATTCACAAAGATATAAAAAAGAATTGGTCATTGGAAATCTAATCGTTTCAATATCAGTGGCTTTTGCTGTGTTTTTGCCTTGGATTTTCCAGATGCTGTACATCTCAAAACATGAGCTTTTGCTGATGACTTTGCGACCTTTGATGCAATTTTCGCTGCATATCGTCCTGATTTACACTGCGTTTGCCTTTTTGATGACTTTGATTCGTGAAATCGTTAAAGATATGGAGGATGTGGTGGGTGATGGTCGCTCGAATTGCCGCACAATTCCGATTGCTTGGGGTATGAATACCGCTCAAATTATTGTGTTAGTGTTAAGCTTTATAGCTTGTTGGATGATATGGGGTGCAGCCTATTATTTAGAAAAATTGGGAATGGAAATCACATATTACATGCTTTATTATGCATCAGGATTTTTTGTGATTGTCATGATAGTAAATAATCTTAGTAGTCTGATTTTTGATAAATCGCTTAGAACGGAAAAACAATTTCGTCTTCAGTCGATGTGCTTGAAACTCAGTATGTTAGTTGGAGTATTATCAATGTTTTTTATAAAATAATGTTAGATAATTTAAAGAAATATAATATCGTTTTGGCATCGAAATCGCCTCGTCGGCAAGAGCTTTTGAAAGGCATTGGCGTTGATTTCATGATTTTAACAAAGGAAGTAGAGGAAAGTTATCCTTCTCGTTTGCCTTCGATTGATGTTGCTCCGTTTTTGAGTTTGAAGAAGGCTAAAGCTTTTGCAGATTCGGAACTGCCTGATAATTATATGGTTATCACCGCCGACACTGTCGTGATTGTCGAAAATGAGATTTTGGGTAAGCCTAAAGACAGAGCTGATGCTGTCAGGATGATAAATGAGCTTTCAGGCAAGGTGCATAAGGTGGTTACTGGCGTTACAGTCCACACCAAAGAGAAGACGAAAACCTTCTCAGTGGTTTCAAAAGTTACATTCGAATCGCTTGATAATCATGAGATTGATTATTATGTTGATAATTTCAAACCATACGATAAGGCTGGCGCTTATGGTGTTCAGGAGTGGATAGGCTATTGTGGCGTGAGCAATGTTGAAGGCTCGTATTTTAATGTAATGGGTCTGCCTACGCAGAAATTGTATAAAGTTTTAAAAGATTTTTAGATGGAAAGAAAACCGACGATTTTAGTAACGAATGATGATGGATATTTGGCGAAAGGCTTGATAAAACTGGCAAATCTGATGAGTCAGTTGGGTAGGGTTGTTGTGGTCTCGACTGAGCAGGTGAAGTCGGCTCAAGGTCACTCGATGACAATACATGAACCATTGAGACTCAGAAAGTTAGAGACATCAGATAATTTTGAGATGTATGTTTTGAATGGCTGTCCGGTCGATTGTGCTAAGGTGGGCTTTCAGATGATTTTGGATGAGTATCCCGACCTTTTGGTTTCGGGAATAAACCACGGCTCGAATGCTTCTACTAACGTAGTCTATTCAGGCACAATGGCTGCCGTCGTCGAGGCTTGCATGGACGGCATTCCGGCAATCGGCTTCAGTCTTGAAGATTATTCACCGAATGCAAATTTCGACAATCTTGACAATTATATTCTTGACATAACGAAAAAAGTTCTGAAAGAAGGTCTTCCGAAAGGCGTTTGTCTGAATGTCAATTTCCCGAAAGCCACAGAGGAAAACCCAATAAAAGGCGTGAAGATATGTCGTCAGGCGAAAGCACGCTGGCAAGAGATTTTCGACAAGCGGAAAGACCCGCACGGACGCGATTATTTCTGGATTGGCGGCGAGTTTATTGTTGAAGACGATGGTACCGACACTGATGTCTATGCATTGAAACACAACTATGCGTCAATCGTGCCTACACATTACGACTGGACGGCGTATGACGTCATGGACAAACTAAAAAGTTTTGAGAAATGAAGTATTACATAATAGCAGGTGAGGCTTCCGGCGATTTGCACGGCTCCAATCTCGTGGCTTCGATACGTCAGAAAGACCCAGGTGCAAAGATTAGGGCTTGGGGCGGTGAAAAAATGCGTCGAAATGGAGCGAATGTGGTGAAAAATTACCACGATTTGGCGTTTATGGGCTTCGTCGAAGTGTTAATGAATTTAAACACGATCTTAAAAAATTTTAACTTTTGTAAAAAAGATATTACAGAGTTTAACCCCGACACTTTAATTTTAATCGATTATCCCGGATTCAACTTGAAAGTCGCTAAATGGGCGAAAAAGAAGGGCTACAAGGTGTTTTATTATATTTCTCCACAGGTTTGGGCATGGAAACGCCGCCGTGTCTACACCATTAAAAAAGTGGTCGATAAAATGCTGTGCATCTTACCTTTCGAGAAGAAATTTTACGATAACTATGACGTTGATTGTCAATTTGTTGGACATCCATTACTCGATGAGATTGCAAAAGTGGAGCCTGTTGATAAGAACAAATTCTATAAGGCAAATCGTTTGAATCCAAAGAAAGAGCTGATCGCCTTGTTGCCTGGAAGCCGTAAGCAGGAAGTGAGCAGAATGCTGACGGTTATGCTGGATGTGGTGAAAATGTTCCCTAATTATCAATTTGTTATAGCATGCGCACCTTCGTTGCCTGTTAGTTATTACAAAAAAATAATAGGGGAGAAGTCTAACGTCAGACTGGTGCTGAATCGTACATATCAACTGCTGCAATTGTCAAGCGCCGCTATTGTTACATCAGGAACAGCAACATTAGAAACGGCATTGCTCGATGTGCCGGAAGTGGTGTGCTATAAAGCAAATAAAATATCGTATCTGATAGCTCGACAACTGGCAAAAGTCAAATATATCTGTCTCGTGAATCTTATCATGGACCGATTGGTAGTCAAGGAGTTAATACAAGGCGATATGACAGCAAACAGTATTAGAGATGAGCTCCAGTCGCTGTTGAATAGCTCAAAACGCCAGAAAAAACTGCTGGAAGATTACGAAGAGCTTAAATATGTGCTTGGCAATGCCGGCGCATCCGATAGGGCTGCGGAAACAATCATATCGTATGTTAAAAAAGATTAACAGATTTGTTAAAAAACTTTAACATTTGGCATGAATTTTTAACATAAATTGCAGAAAAAAGACGGAAAATTATCCGGGGAAAATTTTTTGACCCCGGATTTTTTGTTTAACTTGCATGCCGAAAAAACATGTAAGAATGACAAATTGGTTCAAATATCCGTTTATACGTTTGCTGATGCCGTTTACTTTGGGCATCTGGCTGTCGTTTTCATATTTGGACTTGTCGGAAATTGAGGTAAATATCGTTCTGATTGCCGTTGTTTTTCTTTGTATTGTATTGTTTGTGATAGCCTCCGGTGTCAAAGATTACAAATATCGCTGGGTCTTCGGCGTGATTCTGAATCTGCACCTTATATTAATAGGTGTCGCAATAGTTCATATTCGTAATGATGATTTGGATGAAGATAGCGATGTTTGGGTTTTCAGATTGATGGAATGTCCGACGGAGAAGGAGAAATCTGTGAAAGTGATAGCGGACATGCAGTCTGACCAAGGATTGGTGATGGCTTATTTTGAGAAAAATGAGCGCTCGCTGAGCCTGAAATATGGTGACGTGATAGTGTTTCATGAACCGCCCAAACTTGTAGAGCCACCAATGAATCCTGAACAATTCGATTATCAGAAGTATTTGTTTAGGAAAGGAATTTTGCGACAGGTTTATCTGAAAAACGATACTTGGGAAAAACTTGAAGAGAATCGTGCGAACCCGATTTATGCTTTATCATACCAAATGAGAGATTATTTGCTCGCAACAATGCAAAAACTGGGCGTTACGGGTGACGAGTATGCTGTTGCAGCTGCCATCTTGCTCGGTTATGACGACACCTTGCCTGCTGAGTTGCGTCAGAAATATGTTGCAGCCGGCTCAATGCACATTCTTTGTGTGTCGGGAATGCATGTGGGAGTTGTTTTTATGGTCTTTTCATATTTACTTGGCTTTCTTGATAAGCGAAAACCATGGCATAATATTCTGAAACAGTCGCTGTTGTTGTTCCTTATATGGTGTTATGCGTTGCTTGCAGGCTTGGCACCTTCTATATTACGTTCCACCATCATGCTTTCGTTTGTGATTGTAGGCGATATGATAAAAAGAAATGGTGTTTTGCTGAACAGTTTGGCAGCTTCGGCATTTCTGCTACTTTGCATCGATCCGGCAAACTTGTTCAATGTGGGTTTTTTACTTTCATATTGCGCTGTGATAGGTATTGTGACGCTTCAAAAGCCGATTTATAACTTGATATATGTTAAATCAAAGCTTTTAGACAAAATCTGGGAGCTGACATCGGTGACTTTGGCGGCACAACTTGCCACAGCACCATTCTCAATCTACTATTTTCATCAGTTTCCGACATATTTCTGGCTCAGCAACCTCTTCATGGGGCCAATCTCAAGTGTTGTCATTATCGGAGGCATGGTGATGCTACTCGTTTCCTTTATACCTTATATTAATATAGGTGTGGCTTTTTGTGTGAAATGGATGATTTTTGCAATGAATAATGTTGTTTCATGTGTTGAAAGTATGCCATTGTCTATAATTAAAGGATTGTATATCAATAGTTTGGAATTTGCATGCCTTATTGTTTCGCTTATGTTGCTTATGATGGTGATAGAGCATAAAAAGAAAGTATTGCTATTTAGTATGCTCTCTATCTTATTGATTTTCAGTGTTTCACAGTTTACACGAGCAGTAATGCAGCGCGATCAGATGAGTTTTACGGTTTATTCTATGAATAGAAACACAGTTATTGATTTTGTTTGTGGTAACGAACATGTCTCTCTTTGTGACACTATGATTTTCAACAACCCTTCTATTGCTACTTTCAGCATTGAGAACAACTTAATTAAGGAAGGAGTATATTCCAATGGCGTTTCGTTGTCTATTGATGACATGTTATTTGAAAATTCTTACATTAGGAAGAATAAAAACTTGCTGTCGTTTGGTGGTAAAATAATTGCGTTTTTTGATAAAAATTCGACTTTTGGCGTAAAATTGCCATTTAGACCATGTCTGGATTATTTTATCATATATGGTCGCAATAACGTTGACTTGGAGATGCTATTGAATAGCTATGTTATTGATTTACTTGTAATTGACAGCAGTGTCCCCGATTATTTGCGTAAGAAGATTATTGAAAAAGCTGATGAGATAGGGCAGAAGTATTATGATGTAAAAAATGCTAGAGCTTTTGTTTTGCAAATGTAATAAATTGAAAATCATATAATTGTGCTGCCGTGATAAAAATTTTTAAATTTTTTTGAAAAAAATGTTGTGTGTAATAAAAATCGTCGTATCTTTGCACCGTTCAAAACAAAGCTGGTGCCGTAGTTCAGTTTGGTTAGAATGCCTGCCTGTCACGCAGGAGGTCGACGGTTCGAGCCCGTTCGGCACCGCAAAAAAGAGACATCGAAGACGATGCCTCTTTTTTTTTGTTTAAAGACCATACAAAAATCAGTCCTTCGGATTTTCGAAGAGAAATTGCGGCCTGATTTTTTGTATGGTCTTAAAGTTTCCGGCAACATAAAAACTGGTCGAAATTAATCAGTTTTTGTCATTTTGGCGTAAGTGTGGCGTAAAATTTTGTAGGACAGGGCTGGAAAAAGGACCTTTGAAACGCAGTTTCGCAGTCCGATTTCCGCCTTGTCCGGAAAAAATTACCTCACAAAGCACTGATAATCAGCGTCAAAAAAATAATTTAAAATTTTTTTGCAAAAAGTGTTGCGCGTGTAAAAAATTGGTGTACTTTTGCATCCGCAATCGACAGAGATGGAGGTTGCGAGTTC
>CAJOHD010000014.1 GCA_905234275.1 uncultured Bacteroidales bacterium
TCAACCATCAACATCGCCAACCTCACACCAGGTTTATACCTAATCAAAGTGCGAATGAGCGACGGAAAAGAATTTTCAGAAAAGATTGTTGTGAAATAAGGGAGACGCTGTGCGGAGCCAATTGGCTCCGCACAGCATTTTTTTCAAAAAACACCATATTTAAAAATGCAAAACATCTGCAATCTACCGTCTACCATCGTTTGTCATTCTGATTTTCAGGTTCATTCACGTACAATTCACGATGGTTTCACGAAGGAATCACGAAGGGATCACGAAGGAATCAGGAGTGTGATTTTATCCAGTTTTTTAATTCTTTAACGCGTTTTTGGTATTTTTCGAGCTGGCTTTCAACGAAATCGTCGCTGTATTTGCGGTCGCAGAAGCCATTGCCACGGGCGACGTATTCGTCGT
This sequence comes from uncultured Bacteroidales bacterium, assembly GCA_905234275.1. Lineage (GTDB taxonomy): Bacteria > Bacteroidota > Bacteroidia > Bacteroidales > F082 > Limimorpha. Next base: position 412 of record CAJOHD010000014.1, read on the forward strand.
CGTAAAGCGAGCCTAAAACATCTTCATAGTTTTCAACATATTGTTGATTTTCGGCAAGCAACCGTTTCAAATCGTCCAAATCAGCTTCAAAAGAATCACCAGAAGAAAAAGTATAGCGTTTTTTCATTGAAAGTCATCTTTTTGATGTTGCAAAATTATAAAAATTAGCCGTTTGATGCGTTGAAAAATTTTATACCTTTGCCATGTGAAGAAACTTTATCTTATACTATCAATCTCGTTTTCCTTGCTTGTCCTCGCTCACTGCACAAGCAACCCAAAACCATGGTATGCCGACAAACCTTATAACATTTCTCCGAAGCTTCTTCGCATCGACAATCTCATGTGGCTTCAACCCGACAGCGCAACCCGTGAATTGTCAAGATTTTGGGCAAACTACAACATTGACAGCGCCGATGCGTTTAACAAACATTATTTCAATTTGCTTGTATCTGAAGCGTTGTTTAAGGGTGGATATCCGCAATCAAACAGAAAGCGTCTGCTGAAAGCGGTCGATTATTTCGACACCACCGATTATTGGCTTTCGGCTCGCGCACATTACATGAACGGCGTGGGGCTTTCGGCAAACGACAGTATTATCGAAGCTTTGGGAGAGTATCTGCACGTTTTGGATATCATGGATGAGCATATTCCAACACCGCCGCATCCCCGTTTCATGATGCTTATTCATTGCCGTTTGGGCGACTTGTTTTCAGAACAGTATATGCAGGAACCGGCTATCGTATGTTATGAAAACGCATTGAGATACAATGATTATAGCGAAACTAACCCTTTGACACGTTCTTATTTGCTTCAAGATATTGGCTTCCAATATGACAAACTGCAAAAGTATGACACCGCCAGATATTATTATAATGAAGCCCTACGTTTTTTGCCTGACACGACAGATGTGTTATACCCCAAAGTACTATTTTATCTTGCGATGCTTGACTGCACATCAGGCTCTGACTTTGAACACGGAATAGTTGAATTGAAACGACTGGCTTCGCAATGTTCGGAGTCGAATCGCGATTGGCGATATGTCAACATTGGGTTGATTTATCAGGAAGCCGGACCTGTCGATTCTGCTTTGGTGTATTTTCAAAAAGCATTTGACACTGGCATTAATGATGCTATGAAATCCTTTGTGGCTGAGTTTATTTATGAGATTTATGAGAATCAAGGCGACACGCTCAAAATGACTGGATTTGCTAAATATCTCATCGAAAAACCGTCAAACGAGCGTGTCAGCATGGCTCGCGTCTCTACGCTCAACTCAATGTTTCAGGATTATCTGACTCGTCATCAGGAAAGAGTGCAACATCAAAACAGCAAGCAGGCTATTATATATGTTACAATAGCCGTTGCAATAATTTTATTGGTGGTTTTCATTATCGTAAAATTGAGAAACAAGAAGAGAACCATTGAAAATCAAAAGCTTCAAGAGGAGAAACAGCGTTTGCAAACGGATTATGAAAATAGTAAACGCCAGCAGTATGAAGCATTGCAGAATCGGGTGAAATCAATCTTCAAAGAAAAGAGTAATAATTCATTACCATTGATTATCAATGAGTTTAAGTTAGTTTATATAGATTTTCTGAATAAGATCTATTTAGCTTATCCGAATCTTTCCGAAACCGAAAAGAATATCTTGATTTTGACTTTGTTAAACTTCCGCATAAAAGAAGAAGCCGTTATTCTGAACTTGAGCGAAAACACAGTGATGAAGTACCGCTCCAACCTCAAAAAGAAAGTTGATTTTGACCTGATTTCGTCCCAAATCAGATAAAAAATCTGTATATCTCATTTTACTAAAATATTTATTATCACTTGTTTAGTGGAATTTGCTACCAACAAAAATCTGTATTTCAAATTTCCTCTTGCTTTTCATCCGATTTTTTGCTATAATTTTGAAGTGAGAAAAACAAAATCCCATGAAAACAAAAGTATTCATCCTATTAGTCCCATTTGTCCTAATAGTCCTATTAGCCTGCTGCAATAATAAACCAGTCGAGTCTAAAATTTCCGACAAATTCACCGGTTACAATGATTATTCAGAAAGCTTTGAGACAATAGCAAATCTTACTAAAGACAAACAAATCATCATCCTCGGTGAATGCGGTCATGGCGACGGCCGTACTTTTGAAATAAAATCGGAAATTGTCAGATATTTGGATTCTATTGGCGATTACACCTTAATTCTTGAAGGAATGAATCCCTTTGACGGCGCAATTCTGAATGAAGAACTGCCAGTGCTGATAATTAACACTTCGTGGCTGAATGTTGGTAGTTCATGGAATCCTTTGTGGAGTCACACGGAAGAAGCATCTAAACTGGTTGATGCGATGAACAAACACCAAATCGATTTTTACGGCATGGATGTCAATCCATCATACTGCAATTACTTCCAGATAGCATATCTGAAAAATCTGTTTTATTCAGATTCGACAATGAAACAGAATCTTTTTGATTATAACTGGAACAAATTGCTTGATATTGATAGGGAAATGCCTCAATACAACGATCCTGTCATTCAAGATCTTGATTATCAATATTATGACAGTTCGTTGCTGGCAATGAAAGATAAGCTGAACAATGAAAATGTCTCATTCAACAAAGATGCCGTTTTGCTATTGATTGACAATATGTTGTCGTTCTCAAATCTGGCAAAATGCGGATTTTCTAACACCTGCGATTCATGTATCGATTGTAGCATTATAATTCGTGACCGACAAATGGCAGATAATGTTGCGTGGTATATAAATCATCATCCTGAAAAGAAAATTATCATCTGGGCAGCCAATTTCCATGGGGCGAAGGATATTTCACAAATAAAATACGGCAAGGAACCGAATCCCGACTTGTATGACAGATACACTTTGTTGGGCGAGCATCTTGCGAACATGTTCCCGAATCAGGTTTATTCCATTGCTTTCACATCTGGTGGCGGTGAAGTGGGGTATTTTTATCAAGACGAAAGCTATCCTATTCAGCCCGATTCCACTTCGGTTGAATTCGCCTTGCTGCAGCGCGGCATCAACTACGGCTATCTTGATTTCGGTAGTCATCCCGAGTTTGAAGATATTCCGTTCCACAGCATCCTTCTCGGCTATCACAACAAAATCGGCAAATGGGTAAAGTCATTCGATGCGATATTTTACATCAAAGAGCAACATCGGGCGACACAAGTAATTGAACAATGAAAAATTCAATTATAACTCTCATTTTTTCCCTGCTGTGCGGCTTAACCATGTCCGCGCAGCAGGATACATGTGCAAAAGCTATAACGCTCGACGCTGTTTATGTCACCGCCGAAAAAGTAACCTATTTCCGTAGCAAACCAAATTTCGTGATGCTCGATTTCGAGGTTAATGACAACAAATTCTTCATCCTGCAAAAGAAATTTGGCATAAACACTGATTATCGCGTTCTAATTACCGATTTGTTTTATGAGCCAATTGACACTATATTTTTACCGAAACATATTGAGCCAGAGCATATTATCCTCGATTGCATGAATCACTGCCAGATAATGGGCCAGGACTCGGTTTATCAGATCGTTGAAATTGAAAATGATTTTATTATCGACTTTCCAAATGAAAAACAATATTACAAAACAGTCATGGACAATGTCATTTTCATTACCGATAAATATTTGTATCTCAATGAATTAAAACTTGATGGATATGTTTCGAGATTTTACAGAATCAATTTGTCAACCAAGAAAAAGGAGGATTTGTTTTTTAGTGACGACTCAAAATCGTTTCGTGAAGTTCAGCGAGAACTTAAGTGGCATGAAGCACATATGCATGTTGTTGATAATATTTGTCACAGCCCGTCTGTCGAGGATTGGGAAGTTTTTATAAAAAATGCGTGGTATCACACAAAAAACTGTTATCTTGCGAAAGTGGCTGATACTCTTTACTATTTCGATCATCTTAACTGCAGAATTGAGGCTTATGATGAGACTATGAATCTGCTTAATAGTTGCGAAATATCTTATCCTGAAAAACAAAACTATTGGCGTCACACTATTTATCAGGACCGCGCCTGGGGTACATTCTACACCATCTTCGGCACAACTCTGAACGTAATTGACATCAAAACCGGCAAAACCACCCCCAAAATCAACGCTAATAACTATCTAAGCCAAAAGATGATCATCTATAAAGGAAATCTATATTCTCTGAAAAAGCGTAGAGATTCCGGCAACACTGAAGTCTCATTTATCGAAAAAACAAAACTTTATTAATATGGAGAAGGTAATTATGAAAGTCATCCTATTTGTCACATTAGCCCTATTTGTCCTATCTCCAATTGCTGCTACTGCTCAAAACTATGTCATTTCCGGCAACGTCGCAGCCAAAGATGTAAACATCACCGAAACCACCACTTTCCTCGGCGCTTCCTCCAACAAAAATGGCGATTTCCAACTCAAGGTTTTCTCAGCAGATGTAACGTTGCGTTTTACCTGTGTCGGATATGCTGATACAATTATATCATTGAATTCCAATGATTTTCATAATGGGGAAGCTTCGATAAATTTCAAAATGCGACCAATCAGTTATGACTTGCCGTCGGCAGAAATATCAGCTTCCAAATACTTCTATCGCAGCAAATCAGGTGTTACTATCGTGGATATTTCTTTCATAGATGATAAAACTCTAATCCTTGAAAACAAGAAATCGAAATCAGAACTGAAAGTAATTGATAATGAGGGGAATAACGTTTCTAATATCAAGTTCGACAGCCTTTATAATGAGATTTGTGTAGATTTCTTCAGCAATTATATCCTTGTAGGCGAGCATTATTGCCAGCAGATTAGGTTCAACGATGACTATTCTATCGAAAAGGTGGCTAATTTTTCGAGAAAAGACTTCGAAGAGAAACTGCGAGTTGGCGTACGAAAGTTCGGCAACTGCTTTATTTTTAAAGACAAGCCATTGATTATCAATAATTATTATGCTCGTCGTGATCATAACAAAAGCATCGGGTATTTCTATATAAATCCTGACGATTCAGTTGTTGAGCGTCATCAAATTCATCGTTTTATTGATGAAGAAGGCTATAAAGCTGCGGCTGCTTTGTTCGCTGAAATAATCTCGCTTTACCATGCATTTTCTGATGAAAACGAAGATTTGATTAATCTCGGCTTTTGGGATGGCAACCTTATGAGCATCCTGCCTGAACCCGAATGCCCTTTCTCGGTCGAAGCTCCTTGCGGCTGGCGAACGCGCTGTTTTGTATATATCAACCAATATATTAAACTCGACGCCAAGCCATTGAACATCAGCGTTTTTGATAAAGACAATATCTTGTATTTCGTTTATTTGGATGAAATGAAACTTTTGTCTTTTGACAAAAACTTCAATCTTTTAAGCGAAAAGACAATCACACTTGGGGATAATGCAAAATATTTTACCAACAATGTTCTTGAAGACAAGGTTTCTAAAAGCATTTATGGACTTTTTGTCAAGGATGGTATAAGTTATTTTTCATTACTCGATCTCGATAATGCTTCATTTGGCAATCTTAAAAAAGCATCTGGTTTTATATATCCCAACGTATTGAAAATCAACGATAATATTTCATATTGCACCTATTTCAACGCTGAAAAACAATACAGTTTCATACAAAGAACAAAGGTCTATTAATATGAAAAAGAATATTTTGAAAGATTTTTATAATGATTTTGAAAGATTTCTACGCGCAGCGTACCGAATCCTATTAATCCCATTCGTCCTATTAGCCCTATTTGTCCTATCACCAATTTCTGCGTCATCTCAGGAAAATATCGCCTTCAGTCGCTCCCTTCCCGAAGCCACAATCACCGCCAAAAACATCCCTCACATCGCTTATAATAATAAGGTGGTGAGCATTGCCGATTTCGAAATCAACGACATGGGAATTTACATCCTCGCACATCGCATCAGGAACTACTCTCTGCTGCATCTCTCGTTTGATTTTGACACCATAGCTGAAATAAATCTGCCTAGAAAATTCGATAAGCTTTATAAAGATGTTTACAATCAGATTCATGTGGTCAGCCAAGACTCTGTTTACTGGGTCGGCACCATGAAACGAGGCGACGAAATCGCTGGCATTGCATTGATGATGGGCATCCGGAAAGACCAGTTCGACTACATTCACAAACACGTTTCAGCCGCCACCGATAAGGTGATAATCACACATTTATATGCCAACGGAAACCAGGAACTCTATTATTTCGATATCGGAGGTTGCGACGGAAAAGTTGATACAACTCTTCTCGAGCACATTCGTTGGGAAGAGGGATGTGACTTGATGTTCAACATCCGCATGTTCGGTCCAATGGGACTGAAAGGGGAGGCGCAGTCGCTGTTCTTGAAGCCCATTTACGATCCTGTTTTCAATATGAACAACGAGATTTTCGTGTTCAATTTCGAAGACAACATCATCAATCTTTACGACAACTGCGCCCAGAAACTCAACTCGTTTCCTCTTACATTCCACAAACGCAAAAGTTGGGGCAATAAAATCCGTTTGGTCGACGGCTGGAACAAAAAAGTGCTTATGGACGCCCAAAACAATGCATTCTACGCTGTTTTTTTAAGCGATGGCATTACTACTCTAAAGAAAATCGACATCGCTACAGGAACAGCTGAAACCACTGCTGTTTTCGGAGGTTTTCCTTTCATCGAAAACCTCCGAATCTACAACGGCAAAGCATATTTCCTTTACGCCAATGATGTCTCAAGAAACAAAAGACTATACGAAGTTGTGATAGAATAGCTTTAATTTTGAAAAATTAACAACCTATAACATAACTCTCATTTTTTATTTCCCCAATTTTCCCATAATCCCCCAATTCCTCCAGTGGGGAAATCATTATTAAAACCGCGGCTTGATGGTATCTGCTCAAAACAATGTTTCGTCTTTTGGTTCCTGCATCAACACCGTGTTCCCGTTCCAATTGTGAGTGTGTAGGCGGGAAAGATATTCTAAAAATATATAATGGGAAGGCATATTCTGAAAGCCACACCAAACATTTTAGGAATTTTATTATTCATTTTAGGGTTTTAGGTATTGACATAAAACTATTATTGTTATAATTTTGTGGAACCAAACTTAATCTCATGAAAAGACTTATACTTTTTTTGGTTTATTTAGTCATATTAATCCTATCGCATTATAGCGCTTCCGCACAAAACACTCTTATCAAAGGCCTCGTGCTCGATGAACGCAACAAACCTGTTCGCGATGTGGGCATTTACTCTATCGACTCGACTTTTTTAACCCTCACCAATGGCGACGGACAGTTTACGCTGACCAAATCGCAACCCGGCGATACTATATATACCCGCCATCTTTCGTTTACGAGTGCCACTTATATCATTGATTCTCTTGATCTTAATAAGAGAATTGTCTTGAAAGTGAAATTCGACGAGAAGTCATTGCCCGAGGTGGAGATTTACGGTAGCACGCCTCATGTCGCTTATAATAATAAGGTGGTCAGCGTGATGGATTTCGAAATCAACGAGAAGGGTATTTATATTCTTGCGCGCCGCCGCCGTAACAACTCTTTGCTGCATCTTAACTTCGCCTGCGACACCCTCACAGAGCTGAAAGTCAGTCCGGATTATTACAATATCTACAAAGACGTTTATGGCGAGATGCAACTCGTTTCGGATGAGGATGTATGGCAGATTGGGCATAAAACCGTGAGAGACTACGTCTTCGAAATGGAACTGATGTATCGCACTCCGACCAGCCGTTTTGTTAATATTTTCAAGAATATAGCGTGTGCCACCGACAGTCTCCTCATCGGCGGACGATATGTTTTCTTCGGACAAGAGATTTATTATTATTACTTTAATATCGGCGGCGACCAGCAAGCTCACGAGCTGCATCACTGCGTCAACGAAGAGAACCGTGATTTGATGATAAACCTGCTCAACCCTCGATTTGGCACGTTTTACCGCTCGGCCGGATTTTTGGATCCTAAACCTACTTACGACCCGGTTTTTGCCTACGACAATAAGGTTTATCTTTTCTCTTTTGATGATGATAAGACATTCGTATACAATAACTTAGGAGAAATTGTCGCAGAATATCCACTGACTTGTCACAAATACCGTCATTGGCGTGGCGACATGCGCGTCATCAAGAAATGGGACAAGAAAGTGATTATGGATTGGGCAACGGGCAAGTTTTACACAATTTTTATCGACGACGGCATTACCACTTTGAAGAAAATCAACATCGAAAACGGAACAGCAGAAACCGTTGCAGTGTTTGGAGGTTTTCCTTTCATCGAAAACCTCCGAATCTACAACGGCAAAGCGTATTTCCTCTATGCCAACGATGTATCGAGGAATAAAAGACTATACGAAGTTGTGATAGAATAACTTAAAATTCTAATCTTCATCTTCGAGCATAAAAATCTCTTCCACGCTCTTCCCAAAAACCTGCGCCATTTTCAGTGCCAGCACAGTAGAAGGCACATATCGTGCTGATTCCACCGCGTTTATGGTCTGACGACTCACTCCTATGCGTTTTGCAAGCTCTTCCTGCGTGATGTCGAGCTCGGCACGCGCTATTTTCAAACGGTTTTTCATTGGGCACCTCCTTCTTTGTTGGCTTTGTACAGCTCAATTCTAAATTTGATGATGAAAAGAATCAAAAACAATGGGAAAATAGAGTAGATGGCATACAGATAAGACAGGCTATATATGGTTAATGTGAAGATAACCAATAAGATAGCTGCACAATAAGTTGCCCAAACAAGACATTGTTCCCGAATGCTTTTCACAAACTCATCCTCGATTTTTTCTTTTGAAAATCCGATAAAGATGAGTCCGGTGATAAGAACTGGGATGATAAATGTGAGCAAACCGCAGTCTGCCATGCAGAAATACTTGCCTTCACTGAATAAATCCCCGTTTATCAATGCGGGCATTTTGAATTCCGGGCCGGTTTCCAAACAAACCCAGATGATTAATGCAATTAATGCAATTGTGGTAAGCGCCACTCCGACAGGTTTGAAGCTGTTCGGAAACAAATAATTCTTTTTCATAGTACTTTAATTTTTAAAGGTTGAACATTTAATTCAAAAGTTTAACGCCGCAAAAGTAAAGAATATTTTACATATAGACAAAAAAATTTTACATTTTTTTCAAAAAAGATTGAAAATATCAGCAAAATCAGGTTAAAATTTTGTAATTTTGCGCACTCAAAACGGTGATTTTTAATGAAAAAACGCTATATTTTTTCCTCTGGCGACTCTTTTGAAGCCGATTTGGACGACTTAAAACGTCTTTTGGCTGAAAATCAACAATATGTTGAGAACTATGAAGATGTCTTAGGATCTCTCTACGATGATGAATACGTCGCCCGCGGCAACGGCTTCTGCGATAGAAAATACAGCGACGATTTCGTTGAAAGCCAGCTTGAGAAATATCAAAAACGAGTTGAAGAACTGAAAAACTGGATAAACGTAGAGACGTGCCATGGCGCGTCTCTACATAGTGTTTTATAAACAATTGACGTTTTTATTTCATTTCAAACCTCACTAATCTCAGTTTATCTTCTGAACCTTTAACATTCTGGATTCCATATACATAGCCATTGTGGATAACGAACTTGTTCTTTGTTATTGAAAGGTCGAAATCAGAGCATTGGAAAGTGTTTTGAGATATGGTTTTATGTTGTCCGACTGAATAGGTATGGAATGAATTTTGACCAGATTCTTCGGCATATTCAAAGAATATGATATTGTCGCCATTGCATTTCATTGCCAATGTGAATTCCGATAATGACAATGGCTGAGTAATATGATCCATTCCATTTTCAAGTCTTAGAATAAAATCGTTAAAGTAAATATTATGCTCAGCATCCGCTGCTTCTTGCTTGTATTTTGCGATTGCTTTAGCTTGAATTTTCTTCTGTTCTTCAACCGACAATGTCTTCGGTTTCCAGTCAAGTTTATGCTCTGAAACTTTGTTTCCGGCAAAGTCAAAAACTTTTAAAACACCTTCTTGTGGAATTGCAACTATAAGATTATCATTAACTTTGAAGATTTCAGGTCTTTTATTCACATGAGCTTTCGCATAGATATAATAATCATCGTTTTTGCTAGGTGTATCTTCATAATAGTCGAAGATAATTTTATACTTGCCGGTGTTAATATCTAATATTGCAACAAAATCTCTCCATTTAGTTCTCCACGATGTGCCTCCGTAAAAAGCAATATGATTATCATCCAACGGAATCATGTTATAAACAGAGCAATCAATGGTTATTTCATTGACAATCAAACCATTATCATTAAAGAAATAAATTATTCCATTGCTGTTGCTTCCTGTGAAATACAGGTTGTTGATTTTTCCGAAAACAGGCTGCAGATTGAATGGTTTCTTCTTGCCATCTTCGTAATATATCTCAATGTCTTTCAAATGTTTGCCGTTTTCATCGAACAATGAATAGCGGTTTTCGTTAGTGTGGCTGATCATCGCTGTGCCGTCGTCGAAAACTGTCAGTTTTTTGACGTTATACAAGGTGCCGGCTTGCCCTAATGCATCAAAAAAATCGTCTTTGACGGCGTAAGAGTCGTCCTTTACAAGGTTAATTGTCTGTGCATCAACGATATATGATGCAAATGCTAATGTTAGAATTAAAAATAGTTTTTTCATAATCATTATATTTAAATGTTGTTATCCATATATGTAAACATCTGTTCGGTCATCGGTTTGTTGGCGTCGTACTCCTCTATGGTAATGAAGTCATAAATGTCGTATATGTCATTTTGTTCAGACTTTTTAGTTATGCCTCTAATGATGAAAAATGCCAACAGAATCGCGCAAGCCGTTGAAAGAGAAGAAATTAAAACTATTCTTAAAGTTTTCGTTTTCTTTGGTTGATAAGAAATCTTGAATTCTGGAATTTCTACATTATCTGGAACGAATTCGTCAAGTGATTTCTTGATATTTTCAGCAAAAACACGCTGAATTTCAACTTGTTTTTTGCATTCTTCACATGTTTCAATATGCATTTCAACCTCGTTTCTTTCTTCTGGAGAAAACTCATTGTCGATATATTTCTGAATCGTTATTTCATCAAAGTGTTTCATAATCCCTCCTTAGTTTTTCAAAAATTCTTGATAAAGTTTTCCCGACTGAATTGAAGTTCAAGCCTGTAATTTCAGCTATTTCCTTGTAGGAATAGCCTTCGCTGTAAAGCACTACCAACGATTGGTCTTTGCCGTCGAGTTTTGAAATCAGATTCGATAAACTCATTAAATCTATCTGACTGTCAATATTTTGTGGCGTCTTATCTTGTTTTGTAACAGTTTCATCAGAGATGATTTTCTTGTTTTTTCTCAAAAAATCGACACCTTTATTAATTGTGCATCTGATGAGCCAGTTTTTCGCATCTTTTATGACTTTTTTGTCGTCTAAAACGAAATAATACGCCATAAAAACATCGTGAACCACATCGCGGGCGGCATCGGAATCGCGAAGCATTTTCGCCGCAATCCTGAACAACCGCTGATAGTTACTTCGATATGTCAATTCAAACTCGGAATACATCTTTCAATCAAATCAATTAATAGACGTTTAAGGAAGACAATTTGTGACAAACTACAAAAAGTTTTCATTTATTTACCTTATACGACCGGATTCTTTGTTTTACCAAAACTGGAGTCAAAAAACCATTTTTGGCGAGCGAGGCACACCAGTTTGTGATGGTGTGATTTGTAACTTTCATGACTGATGCCATTTCCGACTGAGTGAAACTATCTATATGATTATCAGTAAGATACTGTAAAAATGCTTTTTCTTTCTTATTTAAAAATGACAGCGAAGCCTCATACTGTTCCTTTACCGAAGCCGATGCCAGTTCAACAACTTTTTTCGCGTGAAGCTCGACCATCCTCAAAAAATAATGAACCCATATTTCGGGATGTGGAGGATTGTCGCGGCCGTCATAATACAAAGGCGGAAGGTCCATCTGCAGAGAAGCGTAATATTCGTCAACATCATATGCAAAATATTCCTCGAGCGAGCCAATCTGATTAAACCCAAAATCATAATAATCGAGGATATAATCCGAAAGAATTCGTGCGGTACGACCGTTACCGTCTTCAAACGGATGTATCGTAACCATTTGATAATGAACCACTGCGGCCTTAATCAAAGGATGATCATCGGAGTTGTTGACATACAAAATCAATTCGTCAAGCAGATGCCGCACCTCATTCCACATCGGTGGGATATATTCGGGACGACGTGTTTTATCGTCATAAACGGCAAACAAAACCCCTGGCGGCATGGGCCCTCGCAGACCGACTTTATCGCGACTCTCCCCCATCACAATCTGCTTTTGCAACGCCAAGATTAACCCCATTGAAAACGATTTATGCTCTTTCAAAAACTTTTCCGACAATTCCAATGCCGCAAAATAGTTTCTCACCTCCTGTTCCGGCTTCAAAAAATGACGGTTTTTCGCCTCTATCACCTCGTCGGATTGACTTTCGGTGAGTGGGTTTCCCTCGATTCGCGTCGATGCGTAGGAACTCTTCTTCTTTGAACTTTTACGAAGTTTGTTGCTCAAAGAAATCGGCATCCTGTATGAGCCGAAATGTTGTCTGCACTCTTCAATTGAGAGTATTCTTTTAAGCATTTCGTTTGTCAATGTTACTTTTATCATAATTTCCTTATTTTTTCCTTAAAAATTCCTTATATTTCTTTTTTAAAATATTGTTAATTATAATAATATATCATTATATGATATGAACAATATTTATGCAAATATACAAAAAATTCCTTAATTTATACAAAAATTTCATAAAAATTTTAAAAGAATTATCATTTGTTTTTTTCGTAATTTTGCAGCGTCTTTTACCATCATATAATGAGCAACTTTAAGTCATTTTTGAAAAGAAAAAACGTCGATGTTTCGGCGAAGGCATATTTGCTTGATGCACTTGGTGCGATGGCGCTCGGTTTGTTCGCGTCATTATTAATAGGTACGATTTTCGACACCATCGGAAACCGTTTGAATATACCGATGTTTGTGGAGTTTGCGAAATACTGCAAAATTGCTGCAGGTCCGGCTATGGGAGTGGCTATCGCCTACGCTCTGCATGCTCCGGCTTTGGTGATGTTCAGCGCTGTGGCAGTCGGAGTGGCCGGAAACACCCTTGGCGGCCCGGTTGGAGTGCTGGTTGCAGTGGTTATCAGCACCGAACTCGGTAAGATGGTTTCTAAAGAAACACAGGTCGATATTTTGGTAACTCCTTCTGTTACAATCATTTCAGGAATTTTGCTTGCGATGTTTGTCGGTCCTGGTATCAGTCGTTTTATGACCGCCTTTGGCGACTTCATCATGTATGCTACCAATCTGCATCCTTTCGCAATGGGAATTATCGTTTCGGTCAGCATCGGAATGGCGTTAACATTGCCTATTTCAAGTGCTGCAATCTGTATCGCCATCGGACTTTCAGGAATCGCGGGAGGTGCAGCTACTGCAGGTTGTTGCGCTCAGATGGTGGGTTTTGCCGTCATGAGCTTCAAGGAAAACCGCTGGGGCGGACTCATCTCACAAGGTCTTGGTACCTCGATGCTTCAGATGCCGAACATTTTAAAGCATCCGCTGACATGGATACCTCCAACACTTACCGCTGCTATCACCGGTCCGTTGGCGACATGCGTGTTCCGTCTTGAAAACGTACCGATCGGTTCTGGCATGGGAACCTGCGGCTTGGTCGGACCTCTCGGTGTGATCTCGGCGATGCCCGACGGCGGCTCACAAATGTGGTGGGGCATTTTGCTCATCTGCTTCGTACTTCCAGCAGTTTTAACATGGCTGTTCGGACTCTTTTTCAGAAAGTTAAATTGGATTAAACCCGGCGATTTACTATTACCTAATTAACTTTACACTTAATAACTGACTTTAAACTCTAAACTTTAAACTTTAAACTAAAACGTTGTAACACAACGTTTTATAACTTTTTTCTTGACAAAATTTTCATTTTGTTGTATATTTGCATTCCTTTTTCGAAAAATTGAAAAAATTAAATAATATTTGAAATGAAACTATCACAGTTTAAGTTCAATTTACCGCACGACCTCATCGCCATGTATCCGCCTAAGGAGCGCGAAGACGCCCGCATGATGGTTCTGCACCGCGACACTCAGACTATTGAGCACAAAACATTCCGCGACATTCTCAGCTATTGCAATGCCGGCGATTTGTTCGTAATCAACAACTCACGTGTTTTCCCAGCCCGTCTCTATGGCGAGAAAGAGAAGACCGGCGCAAAAATCGAGGTGATGCTGCTTCGTGAGCTCGACCCTGAAAGCCGTCTGTGGGATGTCCTCGTTGACCCAGCCCGTAAGATCCGTATCGGCAACAAACTGTATTTCGGTCCGAATGACGACCTCGTGGCTGAGGTTATCGACAACACCACTTCACGTGGACGTACATTACGTTTCTTGTTCGATGGTCCGCACGACGAGTTCAAGAAAGTCATCATGGGACTTGGTGAGACTCCACTCCCGAAAGTGATTCAGCGTCCTGTCGAGCCGGACGACGAGTTCAACTACCAGACAGTTTACGCAACACAGGAAGGCTCAGTCGCCGCTCCTACCGCAGGTATGCATTTCAGCAAGATCTTGATGAAACGGATGGAACTTCAGGATGTGAATTTCGCTGAAGTGACATTGCACACTGGCATGGGAAACTTCCGCGATATCGAAGTAGAGGATTTGACCAAACACAAGACCGACTCTGAAGAAATTGAAATCACACAAGAGACTTGCGACCTTATCAACGCGACAAAAGAGGCTAAACATAAGGTGTTTGCAGTCGGAACAACCACTTTGAAGGTTATGGAGACTGTGGTAAGCATCACCGGAAAACTGAAACCGCTGAAAGGCTGGACTAACAAGTTCATCTTCCCGCCTTACGATTTCAACACTGCCGACGCGCTCATCACCAACTTCCACCTACCGAAATCACCGATGATGATGGAAGTGGCTGCATTTGCCGGTTACGATTTCTTAATGAAAGCTTATAAAGAAGCCGTCGCAGAGAAATACAATTTCTTCACCTACGGCGACGCAATGCTTATTTTGTAATAAATGATTTTTACCGTCATTTCGACCGAAACGAAGTGAAGCGGAGAAATCTCCTGTAATATAAACAATTATGAATCAAGAAGAATTCTTTAAAAAGATAACATCTCACGCGAAGGAATACGGCTTCATTTTCCCTTCAAGTGATATTTACGACGGACTGGCTGCCGTTTACGATTACGGTCAGAATGGTGTCGAACTGAAGAAAAACATCAGAGAATACTGGTGGAAAGCCATGGTGCAGATGCACGAGAACATCGTAGGTCTCGACGCTGCTATCTTCATGCACCCGACAGTGTGGAAGGCTTCAGGTCACGTTGATGCTTTCAACGACCCGATGATCGACAACAAAGACAGCAAGAAACGTTATCGCGCCGACGTTTTGGTTGAAGATTATATGGCGAAAATCGAGGAAAAAATCAACAAAGAAGTTGAAAAAGCCCAGAAACGTTTCGGCGATGCCTTCAACAAGGAACAGTTTGTCACCACAAACGCCCGCGTCCTTGAGTGGAAGAAGGAAATCGAGACCATTAGTCACCGTCTTTATGGCGCGATGGAGAAGAACGACCTCGCCGACATCAAGAAACTTATCGAAGACCTCGGCATCGTGTGCCCAATCAGCGGAACACGCAACTGGACAGACGTCCGTCAGTTCAATTTGATGTTTGCTACACAGATCGGCTCGCTGGCAGAAGGCGCAAACACCATTTATCTGCGTCCTGAGACTGCACAAGGTATCTTCGTGAACTACCTCAACGTGCAGAAGACCGGCAGAATGAAGATTCCGTTCGGTATTGCCCAGACAGGTAAGGCATTCCGTAACGAAATCGTCGCCCGTCAGTTCATCTTCCGTATGAGAGAGTTCGAACAGATGGAGATGCAGTTCTTCGTACGTCCTGGTACCGAGATGGAATGGTTCAAGAAATGGAAGGAAGAGCGTCTGAACTGGCACCTCTCACTGGGTATCCCAGCTGAAAACTATCGTTTCCACGACCACGAGAAACTCGCTCACTATGCAAACGCTGCAACCGATATCGAGTTTAACTTCCCATTCGGTTTCAAAGAATTGGAAGGCGTTCACAGCCGCACTGACTACGACCTCAGCCGTCACGCCGAGTTCTCAGGTAAGAAGCTGCAATACTTCGACCCGGAGACCAACGAGAGCTACACTCCATACGTCATCGAGACATCAATCGGTTTGGACCGTATGTTCCTCGCGATGTTCAGCTACGCCTACACTGAGGAGAAACTCGAAGACGGCAGCGAGCGTGTTGTGATGAAGCTGCCTCCAATTCTCGCACCTTACAAAGTGGCTATCTTGCCTCTCGTTAAGAAAGACGGACTTCCGGAGAAGGCTCGCGAGATTATGGACAGCCTGCAGTACGACTTCATGTGCCAGTACGAAGAGAAAGACTCTATCGGAAAACGTTATCGCCGTCAGGATGCTATCGGTACACCTCTCTGCGTTACCGTTGATAATCAGACACTTGAAGACAACACAGTGACAGTCCGCGACCGCGACACCATGGAGCAGATCCGCGTGAACGTAGCCGAACTTCACGAAATCATCAGAAAGAAAATTTCTCCAAAGAAATAAAAATGGACATTAGCGCTTATCTCAATCCCGTTAAGGAAGAAGTAGTTGAAAACTGCCATCTGACACATAAAAAACAGCTTGGCAACACTATTACAATCTTTAAAAAAGAAGAAGATTTTCCGAATTTGGAAGGTTTTCAAGTGGCTATCCTTGGAGTTGAGGAAGAACGCTATGCCGTTGACAATGAAGGATGTAAGGCTGCTCCGGATGCTATTCGACATGCCTTATATCCTTTGTTTAACCATTGGCCCGATTTGAACATTGTCGACCTCGGCAATGTGAAGTCAGGTTTGAGGGTTGAGGACACCTACTATGCGCTGAGCGAGGTGTTTCTGACGCTTTTGAAGCATCATATCGTGCCAATTATCTTGGGTGGAAGTCAGGATTTGACATATCCTATTTATCAGGTTTACGAAAACACTGGTAAGTTGGTGAATATCACTGCGGTAGACCCACGTTTTGATATCGGTGAAGAAGGAGAAAGCATCAATTCAGAGTCGTATCTGAGTCATATCATCCTTCATAAACCAAACTATCTGTTCAACTACACAAATATCGGTTATCAGACGTATTACATTGATAATGAGAATATTAGTCTGATGAAACAGCTTTTGTTCGATATCTATCGTTTGGGAACAATAAAAAATCGTGCCGAATTGACAGAGCCTTTATTAAGAAGTGCCGATATCATCACCATCGACGCTGCTGCTTTCTGTGCAGCCGATGTGCCCGGTGTGAAACGCAGCTCGCCAAACGGATTGAGTAGTGAAGATGGTTGCAAGATGGCTCGTTACGCAGGATTGAACCAGAAACTTACCTCAATAGGATTTTTCAATTACAATCCTCAATACGATATCAACTATCAGAGTGCCAACAACTTAGCTGAGATGATCTGGTATTTCATGGAGGGCTTCTCGTTAAGACAAAACGACACTCCTACCGATGAAAACCGTGACGATTTCACCAAATACATCGTGCGGTTGGAGGACTACGATGAACTCATCTTCCTTTGCCATAAAGCAACTGGAAAATGGTGGATGGAAATATCCGGACACTTTATTCCATGTTCGAAATCAGATTATGATATGGCGATGAGGAATGAATTACCCGACAGATGGTGGCAGTTTTATCAAAAATTGATGTAATATGAACAGAGAGAAATTACTTTCAATCATTGAGCCAAGCTACGACAAAAACACTCCTTTTATAAGTCATCTATACGACATTTTCATGTTTTTGATGATAGTCATAAGCCTTATTCCGCTTATGTACAGAGGTGAGTCGATCATGTTTTATCTGTTTGAAAAAATTTCTGTCTCTGCATTCATCATCGATTATATTTTACGCTGGATAACGGCCGACATCAAGTATCCTGAAAAAAAGAAATGGGTTGCCTTTGTTACATATCCATTCACTGTTATCGCTATAATTGATTTGCTGTCAATTTTGCCGGCTTTAGGACTCTTACACAGATCGTTGAAGGCTTTGCGAGTGATACGCGTGTTCATGCTTGTCAGGATTATACGTCTGATACGTTATATGAAGCGTATTTGGACACTACTTTATGTTTTGAAGAAAGAACGCGTAGTTTTGCTTACAGTGTTGGCAATTGCGATGTTTTATATCTTTGCGACAGCTTTAATAATGTACAACGTTGAAATGTATCGTGAACTGCCTGATGGAAGTTTGGTTTTCGAATCGTTTTTAGACGCTTTGTATTGGTCGACCACCACTTTAACCACCATCGGATATGGCGATATCTACCCTGTTTCCGATGTCGGTAAAATCATTACCATAATATCATCAATCCTTGGTGTTGCTATAATAGCTCTGCCGACTGGTGTTATCACAGCAGGATATCTTGATGAGCTCAGAAAATACAGAAAAGATAAAGAATGACAATCGTCATTTCGACCGAAGCGGAGACCTGAGCGAAGCGAAAGCATTCACATTTGGTGAATAAATCTCCTGTATGTTATAGTTTCTTCTCAGGATTCTGTTGTAAAAACGCTTCCCAACTGTTAAAAGATTTCTTTCCTTTCGGGATTTTTGGAAGTTTCGATTCACTAGTGCCTCCAACTATGTTCAGTTGGTTTTGGAAACTGTGGCAAACAGCAGCAGCCATTGCGTCGGTAGCGTCAAGATAATCAGGATGTTCGGTGAAATTGCAAAGTTTTTGCACCATTGCGGCTACTTGTTCCTTTGATGCGGCTCCGTTTCCTGTTATCGACTGTTTGATTTTACGCGGAGAATACTCAAAAATCGGGATGTCACGATATAATGCGGCTGCCATTGCGACACCTTGAGCTCGACCCAACTTCAACATTGACTGCACGTTTTTTCCGAAGAAAGGAGCCTCGATAGCAAGCTCGTCAGGATGATATTCATCGATGATTTCGAGAACGCGCTCAAAGATTTTACGAAGCTTAAGTGCTTGATTTTCAAGCTTACTGAGTTTCAAAACACCCATACGAATCATGCTCAACTCCTTCCCTCTTTGAAGGATGAGACCATAACCCATCACCATCGTTCCAGGGTCGATACCCAATATTATTCTATCAGTTTTCAAAATTTATTATCTTTGCAGTCGAAATGAGTGCTAATTCCCATAACGCAAAAATAATGAAAATCGCTGAGATGGCGATAAAAATTCTCATTGTCCTTGCCGGATGTTGGATTCTCTATGTGAAAATCATTAAGAATCAAGACCTTACAGAGATGTGGGACTCGGTGAAAACGTCGTTCTCATCCACAAAAAATGTGCTTCTGATGGTCTTGGCGTTCGTTTTGATGCCTGTCAATATGGCGTTTGAGACCCGAAAATGGCAAAAATCGATACTTCCGGTAGAAAGAGTTCCATTTAGGAAGGCTTATACGGCAATTTTCACAGGAATCACTGCAGGAATGATGTTTCCGAACCGCACCGGCGACTTCCTAGGGCGCATTTTCATACTTGAAAAAGGCAACAGAATCAAGGCGGCGATGCTCACTTTTGTTGGAAACATCGCGCAGATGCTGGTCACAGTGAGTCTTGGCTGCATCGCGTGGATTTTCTTTGCGCAAGAAAACTATTATGTGCTTGTTTTATCATTGATTATCATTGTTTTAGGATATTTATTGTATTTCAATATCCATATTTTGAGGCATCTTCAGCGGTTGATTCCGAAGAAATGGCGTCCGCAGGCAGAGAAATATATGGAGATTTTCGGCGGTTATTCCACAAAAGATTTGGCTGTGATTTTGCTTATAGCCGTTGGAAAATATGTGGTGTATTCGTTCCAATTCGTGCTGCTGATATGGGCTTTCGACGTGCCGCTCAACTATTTCGAGGCGATGATTCCAATAATGATTACATACCTTTTGATGACGGTGATACCGTATATCACAATCACTGAAATTGCGGTACGCGGCGGCGTTTGCATCTCTGTTTTTGAGGCATGGCTGGGTATCAAAGGCATCAGCACATCGTTTACGATGATGGTGTTTTCGGCGAGCACCATGCTTTGGCTGTATAATCTGGCGATTCCGGCGGTCGTCGGACTGTTTTTCATCAGGAAATTGAAATTTATAAGGAGCAGTTATGAGTCTTGAGACAATCCATATCTTATTGAATATCATAATGATATTCGCCGCGTTGTATTTGATTTGCATCGGGGCGTTCACGTATGGGCTCTCGTCATTTCGACTGGAGCGTAGCGGAATGGAGAAATCTCCTGCAAACAATGAAACGTTAAAAAAGGATTTCTCGACTTCGCTCGAAATGACGGGTGTTTCCGTTCTTATTGCGGCAAGAAACGAAGGTTCAAACATCGAAAAACTACTCCAATCTCTTTATAATCAAACATTTAGTAAAGAAAAATTTGAGGTAATTCTTGTTGACGACCATTCGGTTGACGAGACCTTTAATGTCTCCGAGAACTTCCGAGTTCTCCATCCTGAAATGAACTTAAAATTGCTAAAAGCAACCGGTTCCGGCAAGAAGCAAGCCATTTCGCAAGCTTTGCATGCTGCTGAAAATGAACTGGTTATGGTCACTGATGCCGACTGCGAGTTACCACAGCGTTGGATAGAAGTGATGGTCAATTATTTTGCGAAAAACGACCTGAAAATGTTACTCGGCCCGGTGCTTTTGGCACCAGCTAACACTTTGTTTGAAAAGTTGCAAGTGCTTGAACATCTGAGTCTTATCGCGAGCACTGCAGGTTCAGCAGCCATCGGGATGCCGGTGATGTGCAACGGGGCTAATATGATGTACGACCGCAAGTCGGCTCTTGATGTTGAAAAATATCGTACCGACATGAAAATCGCTTCAGGCGACGACATGTTCCTGATGGAGCAATTCATTAAACATTATGGAAGTCAATCGGTAAAGTTTTTACTTGACAATGAGGCGATTGTGAAGACATCTACGATGCCTAATCTGAAGGCGTTTTTCCGTCAAAGGAAACGTTGGGCTTCAAAAACTAAGGCTTATACAAACTGGAAAATCATCGCCACGGCGCTCATCGTTTTGCTATTCAATCTCAGCATCGTTTTCTTCTTTGTGGCAGGCTTTTTCATGCCGGTTTTCTGGGTTTTCTTCGTGCTTTACGTCATCATGAAAACCCTCATCGACTTGCCGATTTTACGCCGAATCACACATTTTATGAAACAGCATAAACTCCTCCGCTGGATGTTCCCGTTGGAGTTCATTTATCCGTTTTACGTTGTGTTTACAGCGTTTTCGGGGTTGTTTACAAATGTTAAATGGAAGTAATCATTGCTTCAACCAGATTCCACGCCCCTTGATAAACATCTTTTAATGTTGCGTCGAGCATGAAGCATGGAGTTGAATAAATTTTGTTTTCTTTGTCAATAGCAACTCCACCATGAGTGGTTTCGGTGTGTTTGCAGCCTATAATTGGGAGTTCTTTTGCTTGGCGACAATTGCCGCTTCCCATTGTAACGTTGACGTTTCCGAGGACTTTAGCAACCATCAATGGGGCGATGCACATTGCTCCTATCGGCTTACCTTGAGCGTGGATGTCTTTGATGGCTTTCTCAACTTCTTTATTGACCTTAAAATTTATGCCGTCATGGGCGTAAGTGAAGATGTTTTTTGCAGCTCCACTGCCACCAGGGAACAGCAAAGCATCGAAATCGTTAGCATTAAATCTGCTTAATGGCAATATTTTTCCACGCACGATACGAGCTGCTTCAACCATCATGTTGCGCTTTTCGTTTGTGCGCTGTCCTGTCACATGGTTGCAAACTTCAAATTGATTTTCATCTGGCGCAAATGCTTGATATTCAATATTATGCTGGTCGAGAGCCAGTAATAATGTCACGGTCTCGTTGATTTCCGATCCGTCCATGGTGCCACATCCGGCAAGAATAACTGCTACTTTTTTCATAACGTTTTAGCGATTAAATGACATCATCAACGATGTCGTCAACATCATCTTTTTTGAACTTTTTCTCGATTTTTTTGTACTCTTCATCAATCTTGTTGATCCAACCGTCTTTGTTGTCGTAAATCCAAGCGGCAACCTTCTCAGAATTTTTGTAAAGCTTTGATCCTTCGCGAGTTTCATCGTCTACAACATCTTTAATTCCAAAGAAATCGAGAAGCAAAATCAACACTCCGACAAGCAGAAAACCTTTGGCAATGCCAAATACAACTCCTCCAAGTTTATCGATAAAACCAAGTCTTATCGACTCAATCAGATTTGCCAACATATTTCCTAACCAATTGATCAACAACGCTAAAGCGATGAAAACCAATATGAAAGAAATCACAGCCATCCATTCAGGACTTACATTGATGATGTTTCCGAGCCATTTACCAACCATATCGGAAAGCTTGATGGCGCCGTAAATGCCACCGATGAAAGCCGCAAGTGAGAACGCTTCTCTGATGATGCCGTTTCGAAGTCCGACAATCGCAAAGAGAATCAATATGATACCGATGATAATGTCCAAGTAATTCATGTTTTTTTATGTATTTAATGTTAAAACAGGGTGTAAAATTACAAAAAATTAAAAAAATGTATGAAAATTTTCCAAAAATAATTATTTTTGCGGCTTATTAATGTTTCGTTCGTCATTTCGAGCGAAATGTAACGAAGTGAAATGTAGTCGAGAAATCCTCCCTTAACAAAAACCTATTAAAAAAAGGATTTCTCCATTCCGCTCCGCTACAGTCGAAATGACAAGAGAAAGTTAAAATTTAAGACAATGAATTCTGAAGAAGCTGAAAAAGAAGAAAAGAAATCGCTGAATTTCATTGAAGCGAAAGTTGAGGAAGATTTACGAAACGGCAAGAACGCCAAGCGAGTACAGACACGTTTCCCTCCGGAGCCTAACGGCTATCTCCACATCGGTCACGCCAAAGCTATCTGCCTGGACTTCGGCATCGCCAAGAACTACGGCGGTGTTTGCAACCTGCGTTTCGACGACACCAACCCTACCAAGGAGAATATGGAATATGTGGATGCCATCAAGGAAGACATCCAATGGCTTGGTTATCAATGGGGTAACGAATATTATGCTTCCGATTATTTCCAGCAACTTTGGGATTTTGCTATCGAATTGATAAAACGCGGCAAGGCATATATCGACGAGCAATCGTCGGAGGAGATTGCAGCACAGAAAGGCACTCCTACACAGCCTGGCACCGAGAGTCCGTACCGTAACCGCCCAGTTGAGGAGTCTTTGGAATTGTTCAACAAGATGAATTCTGGCGAGATTGAAGAAGGAAAGATGGTGCTTCGCGCAAAGATTGACATGGCGAACCCTAACATGCACTTCCGCGACCCTATCATCTACCGCGTGGTGAAGACACCGCATCATCGCACAGGCACAAAATGGAACGCCTACCCGATGTACGACTTCGCTCACGGTCAGAGCGACTACTTCGAGGGTGTGACACACTCACTTTGCACATTGGAATTTGTGGTGCACCGTCCGCTTTACGATTTGTTTGTCGACTGGCTGAAAGAGATTCGTGGCGAAGGCGACAACATGGATGACAACCGTCCGCGTCAGACAGAGTTCAACAAGCTGAACCTCAACTACACCCTGATGAGCAAGCGTAACCTGCTTATCTTGGTGAAAGAAGGCGTCGTAAACGGCTGGGACGACCCGCGAATGCCTACGATTTGCGGTTTCCGTCGCCGTGGATACACTCCTGAATCCATCCATAAATTCATCGATAAGATTGGTTACACAACATACGACGCTCTTAATGACTTCGCGTTGCTCGAGAGCTCAATCCGTGAAGACCTCAACGCCCGCGCTACACGTGTGGCAGCCGTCGTAAATCCCGTTAAGCTCGTGATTACCAACTATCCTGAAGGTCAGACCGAGGAACTTGAGGCTATCAACAACCCTGAAGATGAAGCAGCGGGCAGCCACATGATTGAGTTTAGCCGCGAGCTGTGGATTGAGAAGGAAGACTTCATGGAATGCCCTCCGAACAAATATTTCCGCCTCACTCCAGGTAAGGAAGTGCGTCTCAAAAACGCCTACATCGTGAAATGCACCGGCTGCAAGAAAGACGAAAACGGCGAAGTTGTTGAGGTTTACGCTGAATACGACCCGATGACACGCAGCGGAATGCCAGAAGCGAACCGCAAGGTGAAAGGTACCATCCACTGGGTCAGTCAGGCACACTGCATCAAGGCGGAGGTCAGACTTTACGACCGTCTTTGGAATGTTGAAAACCCACGCGACGAGCTGGCACGCTTGCAGGATGAAGGCAACACTCCAATCGAGGCAATGCGTAAGATGATGAATCCTAACTCATTGGAAATCAGGACAGAATGCTACGTCGAGAAATATCTCGCCGAAGCGAAACCACTCGACCATTTCCAGTTCCAGAGAATAGGATATTTCACCGTCGACAAAGACAGCACGCCGGAACATCTGGTGTTTAACAGAACCGTGGGATTGAAAGATACTTGGTCAAAATCGAATTAAACGACATGCCTTGTCGCAACGGGATGTTAAGAATCCCGTAGAGGCAAACGCATGCGTTTGCAAAATAAAAAAAATAATTATGAAAATCGAAAAAGATTTTATAGAAGGTCTGTACGAGGCTTTGCCGGAAGAGACAAGGCATTACCTCGATATTGCAATCGAAAAGATAGTCGAAGCCAAGCGCAGAGGCGGCAAAGTGGTGGTTGTGACAGGCTCTGGTCCTAACATCCACGAAGGCGTCACCACATTGATTGCCGAGTTCATCAACAAAGGCTTAATCGACGGAGTTACAACGAGTTCGGCTGTCGTCTCTCACGAGATGGGCGGCGTTCTCGATAAGGTGAAACGTATCAACATCCACGATGTTGGCGAGGAGTTCCTCGACTTCGACAAAATGCCTCGTGGCGATATCTTCGAGCTCACCGAACTCACTGACGCTCAATGGGCTGACCTCAAAAAAGAGATGATTATAGACGACGCTTTGGTGCAGCGTTGCAATGAGAAAGAAGGCACCGTCATCATCAAGGCGGCTGCTAACATGGCTTACCCGATGGGTCTCAGAAACGAGACATTTGCAGCGAGCATCATGGAGATCGCGCACACAAAACACGTTCCGTTTGAGGAAGTCGTGGGCTGGGGCTGCGATGAGCGCACCATGCTCGGAGCGGGCGTCCGTAACAACGTCCCGGTGCTCGTGAGCGTGCCGCAGCTTATAGGCGGAGGTCAGGTCGGCATCAGCATCGCCGACAGTATCCCGGTGAGCGACAGAACGTTCCGCATCTCAAAGATGTTAGGCTCAGCCGACGTCATCATCGAATCGGCAGTGGCGTTGACACAGGAGATTCACGACGGTCCGTTCGAGACATACACCGGTCACGGTATCTGGGCAAGCTGGAACGGCTACCCTACCTACAGCCTCAAAGACAAAACTTTGATTCGTTTCGACCTCGACGAAAATCTCAAGAAAGCTTGGGATCTCGATAAGAAATCAGGCGACGTCCAGGCTGCTATCGACAAGGGTCTGCCGAAGACGAAAATGTCGAAAATCCCATTCAGAATGGAGATGTCGGCATTCTCACGTCTCGAGAAGTCAATCCCGGTTGTTGGAGACATAGGCGTGCTTTGGTCAGTGATGGCACTGAAGGTGTCGCAGGCACTCAACATAGAGCTCGACTACATTAGCTATCCGCAGCAGACCGAGCCGGGCAAGGCAATGCGCGAGTGGATTGTTGACAACATCGACTACATGAAAATGGATAAAATTAAACAATGGTTAAACAAATAATCACTATGGAAAATACATCATCAGTAAAGCTCTATAACCTTGATTTTGACCAGGTTAAGACTTATTTGTTCGCGACATTGTTCGTGGCTGGCAACATCATTCTGCCACAGCTTTGCCACCTCATCCCGAACGGCGGTCATATCTTCCTGCCAATCTATTTCTTCACATTGATTGCCTCATACAAATACGGCATGAAGGTCGGATTGATGACAGCTGTTTTGTCGCCAATCATCAACAGTCTGCTTTTTGGAATGCCTCCAGCGGCAGTTGTTCCAAGCATCCTAATCAAGTCGATTTTCCTCGCTGTTTCAGCGGCTTGGGTGGCTGAAAAGACAAAGAAAGTATCGCTTTGGACAATTCTTTTGGTGGTTTTGGCATACCAAATCTTCGGCTGCATGGTCGAATGGCTCATCGAAGGCTCATTCATGGCCGGCTTCGCTGATTTCCGCCTCGGAATCCCGGGAATGCTTATCCAATGGATTGGCGGTTATTTCTTTGTGAAATACATTAAATAGCATCGTCATTTCGAGCGCAACGAAGTGTAGTCGAGAAATCTCCTGCAAAAAGAGTAACTGCTTAATTATAGGAGATTTCTCCATTCCGCTTCGCTCCAGTCGAAATGACAGTTTCATTGTATGTTACCGTTAGATCAAGCCAAATTATCACTGCTTTCCTCTGTGAGCACTATTGCGGTGGTTTCAAACGGAGAGGTTTTCACTTCGCAGGAGCGGGGTGTAAAACCTCTTCTTCATCTTTTGACGGAAAAAAAAGGCTTCCTGAAAGGCGCTTCCGTTGCCGATAAAGTCATCGGAAAAGCAGCGGCACTCCTCATGGTTTTAGGTGAAATCAAGGAGGTTCACACTTTGATAATCTCAGAACCTGCAATCAAAGTGTTTGAAAAATACAATATCGCTTGTTTTTACGACAAAAAAGTCGACCGCATAGTAAACCGCACAGGTGACGGATTATGTCCAATGGAAACGCTGTGTTTGGATGTGGATGAGCCAAAAGAAGCCTTCCAAAAAATCACAGATTTTATAAAAACGATGAAAAAATGACCATTTAATGTATGGACAAAAAATCCATGTCATTAT
The DNA here is from genome assembly GCA_905234275.1 of uncultured Bacteroidales bacterium. Taxonomy (GTDB): domain Bacteria; phylum Bacteroidota; class Bacteroidia; order Bacteroidales; family F082; genus Limimorpha. The sequence goes on from CAJOHD010000014.1 coordinate 27,460, forward strand.
ATTTAAATCATTGATTATCAATAAAACTAATTATTGAAACCCCGAATGATAGGGACAAAATTTTCAGTCCCTTCCGAAACCTCTTGACAAGTTTCGTTTTTGCATAATTTTGCTTCGTCAAACATCGATGTTTTTGCAAAAGTAAAATTAATGCTTATGAAAACAAAAACTGTATTTTTAATCTGGTTTGCGGTCGCGCTCGGCGGTCTGATGACCTCATGCGACTCGCAGGCGAAACGTCAGCGGCAGGCTCGCGCGCTTTATGAAAGAGGTGTGCAGCTTCGCGCTGAACGACTGTCGGAGGAGGCTGCCGAGTGTTTCCTTCAGGCACTGCCGTTGGCTGAAAACGGTGATGATGTTGCTTTGACAGCCAACATCAAAGATAACCTCGGCGCAATGTACAACAAACATCAGCTGTTCGAGGAGGCGCTCACAATGCACCGCGCCGCTATTGCTGATTTCAAGCAAATCCACGACTCCGTTGGAATGATGACCGCGTGGCGCAACTGCGGGCGAGTTACAAAATCACTGGGATTGTTTGCGCAGACGAAGGCTTACTATGACTCGGCTTTCCATGTCGCCACCTTGTTAATGGATACGGTGATGGTGAACGACCTGTATCTCGAAATCGGGCGCGACTATTACATGGAAATCGGCAACTATCCAAAGGCGATTGAATGCGTTCATCATGCCATGGATGGCGGATTGGATGGTAACGACCTTGACATTGCAAACATGACCCTCGGAATCCTTTATTACTACATCAACAAAAACGACGTGGCGAAGGTGTATCTCGAAAAAGCCCTGCGAAGCGAAAGAGCGGGAATAAAGATGTCGGTCTATCAGACGCTTTACGGCATCGCTCTTAACGAGAAAAACATTAAGATGGCGATGAAGTACGAGGAGCGTTTTCTGGAATACATGAAACTCGTTGAGAAGGAGAACAACAACGAGAACATCTTGCGCATCAGGGCGGAATATGAGCTCAAGGCCCAGAAAAGCGAAATGGAAACCCTGCATCGCACCAAGAGCTTCAAACTCTATCTCATTATCGCTGTCACGCTTAGTGTCGCGCTTGTTATCCTGTTGATTGTCAGGAAAAGAATCAGCGACAACAAAATCGAGATGGAGCGCTTCAAGAGTCAGGTGGAGCGTGACCAGAACCGTATTCACGAGCTGGTGAGCGACATGGAGAACCTCATCCGCACCAACGACGAACTGCGCCGTGACCACCAGACGCTATCGCAGAAAGAACTGCTGATGACCAACAAAATCATGTCGAGAAACAAGGTTTTCGTCACGGCGCAGGGCTTGAGCGAGCACGTCACAGCCGACTCGCTGAATTTCAACCTCAGCGACGACGACTGGGCGGATTTCATCAGCCTTACCGACCTGGTTTATGACGGATTCTCGCAACGCTTGCTGTCGCTTTACCAGAAGCTCGGCAAATGGGACGTGCGCATCTGCTGCCTCTCGAAAAACGGATTCTCCAACCAGGTGATTTCCATCTTGCTCGACACGCAAACCGATTCTTATTACAAACGAAAAACGCGCATCAAACAAATGAAAATGAACCTTGTGGATGATAACAGAACATTTGAAGAAATTGTAAATGCAGTATAAATTTAAAAATTAAATATCATGAAAAAGAACATCTTATTATCAATTTTTCTCGCTTTCGCAATGTTTTGCGGAGCTCAGGTCCCTTGCTGGGATGGCACTGTCGCCGAATCATACAACGGTGGCGACGGCACATTGGAAAACCCTTATCAGATTGCGACACCGCAACAGCTGGCGCTTCTCGCGCAGCAGACCAACGACGGTACTGGCGGCAACGCCTGCTATATCCTTACCGAAGATATCTGCCTGAATGGTGAAGGTGACAATATCAACTGGACACCAATGGGGTATAGAATCAATGGTACACAATATGCTGCATTTACAGGTGTTTTCGATGGCAATGATCATACTGTCAGCAACCTTTATTGCATTGCATCAGAAGTTTATCAATGTACAGGTTTGTTTGGCTGTACTGAAGATGCCATCATTAAAAATGTGATTGTTTCTGACGTCTATTTGACAGATGGATACAGTTCAGGTGCTGTTGTTGGTTATGCAATGAACACTAATATTTCCAACTGCAATGCTGATGGTCATGTTGAGGCCAATATGATGGCAGGAGGAATTGCCGGGTATTGTCAGGTTAATGCCAATGCTTCCTCCTTGATTGAAAATTGTGTAAATTATAGTAATGTCATAACATTTGACTATGGTGGTGGAATTACAGGATATAGTCATGGTGACATTGTTTACAAAAAATGTGAAAATTATGGTGTGATAGAAGGCGAAGTAGATTGCGATTGTGGCGGAATAGTAGGAATTTCAAAACCAATATCAATAAATATTCCGTTAGTAAATTGTGTGGTTGAGGAATGCGTGAACCATGAAAGCGCTGAAATTATTGCCACTACAGCAGGAGGTATCGTTGGTCGTGCACAATTGGGTATTATAAATAAATGTGCCAACTATGCTTCAATTACAGGTCATCTTACAGGCGACGAGGGTTTTGGCTCTACATTTGTAGGAGGTATCACAGGAACAGGCGGTGCGATTTCAAACAGCTTTAACCGTGGCAATCTTTCGGCAATTAATTCCAGCACTTGTGATTTCCAAGAGGCTTATATTGGCGGTATAACAGGAGTGGATGAACATAATGCAATTTCAAGCGCATTCAATGTTTACAGCACGGGAAACATCACTCCTCCTGATTTGTCGGGTGTGCCTGAAACAGATTATGGTTATGCCAATATCGTCGGATATACATTCCATCCTGATGAAAACTATTACAATTGTTTCTGGCTCGATGGCAACGGTTATCCTGCTTGCGGCAATGAAGAAATGCAGGAACATCCGAATCTGCCTGGCTCTTGCGCATTCACTCAAGGCTCAACGCCTACAAGCTGGGTGCTCAACGAGCCACAATATGGAACCACTGACTTGCTCGAGGCTCTTAATGCAGGCTCGCTGGGACAATGCACTTGGCTCGAAGATGTGACAGGCATCAACGACGGCTACCCGATTATCGAAATGGATGGTGAGTCTGATTATCAATTGGTCGGTGATGAATGGTATTATGAAATAACCCATTCTAACGGCACGATTTCTTATCAGCATCTTGTCCATGAAAACGATTCGACAATCAACGATGATAAGGTAAAGGTCATCGTGAAGACAAACACACTCTACGATTTGCGCACAAACCAGACAACACACGAATACATCTATGAGGAAAACAACAAGGTTTATTGGTGGAACAAAACTCTTCAGGAGTTTACTGTTCTTTACGATTTCGGTGCAAATGTCGGTGACGAATGGACCATCACTGCAGGTAATAACAGCGTAACTGTTCATGTCGACGAGGTTGGATATCTTGTGAAAGACGCACGTTGGTTCAAAGCCATGATAATCAGCGACGCAAACGATGTTTTCAGTGGTACTGTAGTATGCGGCATAGGACATCTCACCAGCTTTTTCCCAGAGCAATTGCTCGAAAACAAAGGCGATTTCGAAGTTGAAGGCATCCGCTGCTACTGGAACGATGATATCCTTCTTTATAAAGAAGACGACACCGACTGCGATGCTGTTTACAATCAATGGCATTCTGTCGATGAAACGATTGCAAATAAAGGATTTGTGGTTTATCCTAATCCAGCAAAAGATATTATAAGTATAAGTTTATCGGACAATATAGAATGCCAATCCGTCTCAATCTATTCCATCTACGGACGATTATTGAAATCACAAAATGATAATTTTGAAACAATAAACCTCGCCAATCTCATCCCAGGTTTATACCTGATTAAAGTGCGAATGAACGACGGAAAAGAATTTTCAGAAAAGATTGTTGTGAAATAATTTTTCACAGGTTCAATTTACTCTCATTTTTCGCTGTGCGGAGCGTAGCTCCGCACAGCATTTTTCCAACAAAATTCCAGTGATATTCCAGCCATTTGTCGTATTAAATTTTTAATTTTGCAAAACAATATTCATTAACAATTTTACAACTATGAAAAAATATCTTGAAATTGCCCTGATGAGCGGTGTTGGCGTTCTTGTAGGCTTCTTGTTCAGTCGATTGCTTAAGTATTATAGCGTTGAATACGATGTCTTACTGGAAATCATATCCATCCTGACAATCGTGCTTATAGCATCCGTTTGGGCTGGTATTAAGAACTTATCACGTATAAAGAACTTATCACGAAATAGAACAAAGTAAGGCACATGTTGATCCTAGGGTGAGAATAAAATAAATTGGCATAAATAGCCAATCAAAAACATTCAACATTATGAGAAGACATTTGATAATCATAACAGTAGCATTCATAATATCAACAATATTACTGTCAAGTTGTGGCGCTATGTCATTCCAATTGCGAAACTTTAAAAAAGTTAAAAGCACTTATACAAGCTCCATAAGTAATAACGAACCTATAAATTTCGTGGTAAAAAATAATAGGATGTTGGCTCAAGCAACAATCAACGGCGAACCAGATACTGTTTTGCTGGACACTGGCGACAGTCAAGGTTTGACATATTTTCATAATCTTTCGGAAAAAACCGACGACTACTCTAAGTTGAAATTACAAAGTGCGCATAAAAAATCCATAGTCTATGCAAAAATGGACACCGTCAACGTTCAATTCTATTATTTCCATAATACATTAAAACTCGACATTTGCGTAAATTACGACAACCCTTGCGGAAATGCAATATCCGATTATCCCGTACTTGGAAACGATGCCATTTTCGCCTTTCAATTCACGAATTCTAAAATGAGTTTGAGTTTTACAGATCAGAAAATATCTTATTACAAATACAATGACGATACATCATTTAATATGACCGGTTATAAACCAATGAAATGCGGCTTTTCTTGGAAGCAAAACGTTTTATATGTCTATCCGATTATTGGAGGAGTGGAATACAAATGCCTTTTCGACACAGGCAACAATAAATACATATTATTACAAAACAAAGGCAAAAAAGTACAAAAGCGTGATGGCGATATAATTCTGGAAGGAGCATTTGGCGTTGCTACATCAGGAATAGCAGAGGCTGGCGAGATGATTGTAAGACCAGATGAGACAGTTACTCTCGGTGACGAAGATTTCAAAGCCACGGTTATGTATCTTTCTGATATTGTGGTTGGTAACATGGGCATGCAGTTTATCCAACGATTCGACTGGTTCTATGATCGTGTAAAAAATGTGTTGTATTATAAACCTCGTGATGTCGAAGAAAACAAGTTTAATATAGATCAACCATACAAGGTTCTCGCGACAAACGATGGTCTTATGATTGTCAGCCGCATCGTTGATGATAAAAACACTCTGAGATTTGGCGACATCATCACCTCAGTCAACGGCGAAAAAATAACCGCCAAAAACATCTGTCACTACAACGAATTATTGAATAACACACAAGATTGGAATCAATTTGAAATTGAGATAATTCATTAAAACCCCTCAAAAATCGAATCCAAAGTCCTTTTGTCAGACTTAAATCCCAGTAATTCCTTGATTTTCTGTTTCCTTTTGAAGATGGCACTTTGCGAAACGCAATATATCTCCGACAATTCTAACGTGGATAAGCGAGATTTCACCAAACAGCAGAACTGCAGATCTTTCTCATTCAAATCAGAATTCTTCAAAAAATCGGAAAATGAAGCGAAAATTTGCATAACCGTTTCGCACAACTCGTTGATTTCCTGCTCGTTAACAGCTTCAAAGACAGGCTTTTTGTTCGCCGAATAATAACCTTTTTCGTGCATCAGCTTGTAAATGTCGGTTTGCTTAAACTGATTATAAGACGAGGTTTTCTTTGAATATCTCTTTCGTGTAAATAACCACAGGCACAAAATAATAACAAGCGCAATTATTCCATTAACCAATAATTTTTGCGTTGTGGGGCTTTTCTGCTCTTCAATTTGCAATTGATAATAAAATGTTCCTGTTACGGTGTCTCTTGTAGCGGTAATACTCTCTATCGGTTCCTGTAAATGAAAAACAATAGCTGGTTTGATAGTGTCGTTCATATCAATTTTTTTGCAAAAATACTACATAATCTAAGTCAAAAATATGATTCCAATAAATTTCCAAATTAATTCCGGTGATATTCCAGCCATTTGTTGTGTTTTATCTTGAAATTTGCAAAAACAATATTTATTAACTAATTTTACAGCTATGAAAAAGTTATTTACAACAATCGCAATTTTAATGCTCACATTAGCGGCATCAGCCCAGAACTTCAATGTTTGGTATCACGACGGAAACGACGGGAACCTTCACCAGTGCTATAACATCATTGAGATGAGCGACGGCAATTTTTTGGTCGATGAC
>CAJOHD010000015.1 GCA_905234275.1 uncultured Bacteroidales bacterium
GGTGACATTTGTGCATCTCATCACCGGAAAGAGACCATACGACAGTGATACGAGCAGCGATTTTGAGATTAGCGAACAAATTGTATATCATCCGCTTGACTTGAGCGAGCTACCCGACAACTGGCGTGGTTTTCTGACACCATATTTGGAAAAAGACCCTGCAAAACGTCCTGATTTGAGATATTTTGAAGCTGTAATACCTGTCGAAACAGTTGAAAAACCGCTGAAAAATATCCCGACAGAACCTGAACCTGACGATGAGGAAACTATAGTTGCGGGAGCTGAAGTGAAGCAGGAGAAGAAGATAACAGAGAAAAAGATAACAGATAAAGGAGGAATAGAGGGGGATAAAGAGGAACATAAGGGTGAAAAGCCAAAGAAAAAGAGTAAAGCAGTGCTGTTGATTTCTGTAGTTTTAATTGCGGTTGTTGTCGGTATTATAGTTACAATCGGCGGTTCTGGCAATAACAAAGAAAAAATGGAGGAAGAGAGCTACATGCAATGCAATACAGTGTCCGACTATCGCAATTATATTGAGAATTATGGAGCTAAAGGTAAGTATTATGATGCAGCAAAAAGCTATGTTGATAATTTTGTGACAGACAGCATTGCCAAAGAAGAGAACGCAAAAGCTCAAGCAAAAGCCGAAGCTGATGCAAAAGCCAAAGCTGAGGCTGATGCCAAGGCAAAGAAAAAAGCTGAAGAATCGGCAAAACCGAAGCATGAGGTGCAGGTGGTTACGACTAAAACCAAGAATAATGTAGTGTATTATGGTTATGACAATCCGATTATAGTTTCAAGCAATGTTGACGGAGCACTTACTGTTACGGCAAAAGGAGCTACGGTCAAAGATCTTCGTGATAATTACTATATGCTGCATGTTGACAGTGATGCAAAGGAAGTGGTCGTAAGCGTGAGCTCAAAGGGTGCGTTGTTAGGCAGCAAAAAGCTTCGATTGGAGGAATTGCCGTTGCCTGAAATAAGTATTACAAACGAATACAATGGCAGGATATCAAAAAACGCTTTTCTTGCAGGAGGGCGAATTTTGCCAATGCTGAAACATTGTCTTATTGAAGGTGTTTCTTATGCAATAGTGTCATATTCTGTAAGATTTAAAACAGCTTCTGGAAGTTTAAAAAACCTTTACGTTACAGGTCCAAAATATACAGACGAGCTAAAAGAGGCTATAAATAGGGCGCATCCAGGCGATGTTTTCGAGTTTTACGATGTAAAGGTCAAAGCCAATGACGGAAGAGAGGAAATAAGAACTATCAAAGAAACGAAATCGGTTGAAATACAATAATAATTAATATTTTTTTGACAAATAACATTTGCTATGGATATAGAAATCAAGATAGGGCGTGAGGTTGAAGGCTCGAGTGTGCTCAAGGTGCCTTCATCGTGCAAGAAAGTGAGCCGCCGTCACGCCACGCTGGCGTGGCGTGACGGCGTGGTGACCATAGAGGACAACGAGTCATCGAATGGCACATACATCAACGGGAAACGTGTGGCAAAGACCAAGTTGAAAGAAGACGACATTGTTTGGCTCGGCGGCAACGGCGACAACGAGAACAACGAGTGCTACCAACTCGACCTCAAAAAGATATTCAGCTCGTGCCGCGACGCTGAAAAGAAAGCCCGCACCGACTTCTCCAAAGAGTTTGAGGAGGTGAAACAGGTTTATATCGAGTACCAAAACAAAGTGGCGGAGGCAAAGAAGAAATCGACAGTGAAGTCGCAGCTGCCGTTGCGTTTAGTGTCGTTCCTCCCGACTTTGATAGGTGCTATCATAGCCTTGAATCCGAAAGGCGACCCTACGATGAGAATCACGGTGGTGTCGGTGGGCGGTGCCATCACTGGTCTTATAAATATCCTGATGATTGGCAAGAGCTCGTCGAACGACAATCTCAACGAAGAGCTTACCGACCTTCAGATAGAATATCAGAAAAAATACAAATGCCCAAAATGCGGCAAGGAATTCAACATCAGCACGCAGCACTGGAAAAAACTCGAGGCTGGAGGTGTCTGTCCTCACAAATGCGGAGCGGAATTTGTAAAGAAATAATTTTTTCAACAAAGGCTTAATATTTTCAAATTCTTTATATCTTTGTGAATTGAAATTTTAAAACTATGGATTTAACGACAAAATATCTTGGATTAAAGCTTAAAAATCCTATTATTGTTGGAAGTTCCACTTTTACGGGAACCGTTGACGGTATTGTGAATTGCGCAAAGGCAGGTGCCGGCGCGGTGGTGTTGAAATCGCTCTTCGAGGAGCAGATTCTTTCCGATATTAAAAAGGAAGAAGGCTATACAGATATCTATAACTCAAGTCCGGAGGCGGACCTTTATATGAAGACTTTCCTTCGCGGAAATGAGATCGCAATTTACGAAAATCTTATCCGTGAAGCTAAGAAAACCGTGGATATCCCGATTATTGCGAGTATCAACTGTGCCGACAAAGGTGAGTGGATGAGCTTTGCAAAAGAGCTTCAGGATGCCGGTGCCGACGCTCTCGAGCTTAACATCGCTGTGTCGCCTTTCGATAAAGATGTGCCGTCGAAAAACATTGAAGATGAGGTGGTTAACATCTTTAACGAGGTTAAGAAAACAGTGACAATCCCTGTATCGGTGAAGCTTGGAAGTCATTTCACAAATATTGGCAATTTGGCATTCCGTCTGTCGATGGCAGGCGCAGCAGGCTTGGTGCTTTTCAACCGTTTCTACAACCCGACAATCGACATCGAGCACATGAAAATTGTCCCTGGTTCAGCACTTTCGGTGGAAGAAGAGAACAGCGACACCTTGAGATGGATATCGTTGCTTACAGCTCAGGAGATACCTTGCGACCTCTCAGCTTCAACAGGCGTTCATTCAGCTGAAGACGTTGTGCGTCAGATACTTGCAGGCGCCGAATCGGTGCAGGTGTGCAGCGTTTTGTATCGTAAGGGTGTGAATTACGTTGCAGATATGGTGAAAGGTCTCGAAAATTGGATGACCAAGCATAACTTCAACAATATCTGCGATTTCAAGGGCAAATGCAGCGCCGCAGCAGATGTGAAGGTCTTCGAGAGATTGCAGTATTTAAGAAGAAACAACGATTTAAACTAACATAAAACATAAAAACTATGGCAAAATACGTATGTGACGTCTGCGGTTATGAGTATGACCCGGCGGTTGGCGATCCGGAAAACGGCATCGCTCCAGGAACACCATTCGACAAATTACCTGAAAGCTGGTCATGCCCGCTTTGTGGCGTTGGAAAAGAACACTTTGAAATGAAGTAGTTGATCAGTTGTTCAGTTAGTCAGTTTATAGTTATCAAGTATGGACACGAAATCGTTATCAAAGATTGGATACGGTCTTTATGTCCTGACGACGAACTACGACAACATCGACAACGGCTGCATCATCAACACGGTGGAGCAGGTGACAAGCGATCCGCTGCGTTTGTCGATTGTCGTTAACAAAAACAACTACACGCACGACCTCATTCTTGACTCGTGCGTGTTTAATGTCAATGTGTTGACGACGGAGACACCGTTTAAGGTGTTCGAACACTTCGGTTTTCAGTCGGGAAGGAACGTAAACAAATTCGCGGACTGCGAGCAGGAGCTGCGCGCCGTGAACCACGTGCTGTATCTGCCTAAGTTTATCAACGCTTACTTTGCCTGCAGGGTGGTGAAGACGATAGACCTCGGCACGCATACGATGTTTATCGCCGACGTGCTCGACGCAGTGCAGGTAAACGACAAAGACTCAGTGACTTACGATTATTATCAGAAAAATATCAAACCTAAGAAAAAGGTGACGAAAGGCTGCTGGGTGTGCAAGGTGTGCGGCTGGGTTTATGAAGGTGAGAATCTGCCGGATGATATCGTTTGCCCGCTGTGCAAACATGGGAAAGAAGAATTTGAATATCAGGAGCCGACGTGAGGAGAATCTGGTAGTACGGATAACGCATGCGTTATCCGTACGGGATACAATGATAAAATTGAATCAAAATTATTTAATATGAATATAAAATTAGCAGAGAATATTTATTATGTGGGAGTGAATGACCGCAAGACGGAGATGTTTGAGAACCACATGGAGCTGCCGAATGGCGTGTCATATAACTCGTATCTTATTGTAGATGATAAGGTTGCGTTGATTGACCCGGTGGAGCCTGAGTTTATGGCGCAGTATATTTTCCAGGTCAAGCGTATCTTGGGTGACCGTAAAGTCGATTATCTCATCGTGAACCACGACGAGCCTGACCATAGTGGATCAGTGGGTGCTGTATTGAGAGAATGGCCTGAGGTGACAGTGGTCGGAAACGCCAAGACATTCGCACCTTTGGAGAACTTCTACGGTGAGATTGCGAATAAGAAGATTGTGGCTGAAGGCGAGACATTGAGCCTTGGCGAGCATACGCTGCAGTTCTTCATGGTTCCGATGTGCCACTGGCCGGAGTCGATGGCGACATACGAACAGACCTCGAAAATTATCTTCTCTAATGATGCTTTCGGCGGATTCGGCGCCTTGAATGGCGGCATCTTCGACGATGAGGTGAACCTCGATTTCTATGAAGACGACATGCGCCGTTACTATGCTAACATCGTCGGAAAGGTGGCGATGATGGCGACAAAGGCTATCCAGAAGGTGCAGACTCTCGACATCAAGATGATTGCTCCTTCACATGGTTTGATTTGGAGAAGCAACCTGCAGTGGGTCATCGACAGATATACCGCCTGGAGCGCTCAGCAGAGCAAAGAAGGCGTGGTTATCGTTTATGGCTCAATGTACGGCAACACTGGCAGAATGGCTGACATAGTAGCTCGTGGAGTGGCAGAAGCTGGCGTAAAAGAGATTAAGGTTTACGATGTGTCGAAGACAGAATTATCGTTCATTTTCAGCAATATTTGGCAGTACAAAGGCGTTATATTAGGAGCATGCTCACATTATGGAAGCATCTTCCCGAATATGGTAGGACTCCTTCATGAAATCGGTGAATACAAGCCACAGAACAAGGTGTTCGGTCTGTTTGGCGGTGCATCGTGGAGCGGCGGAGGCTTGAAGACGTTGAAAGAGAACGCCGAGGCTTGCAAATGGAACATCGTGGGCGAGCCGGTGGAGGTGAAGGGAGCGCCGATTAGAGAAGAGGATATCGAGAAGTTGTATAATCTCGGGCTTGAAATCGGAAAATCCCTGTAGGGACAAGGCATGCCTTGTCCGTACTGGAATAAGAATGTTAATATTAAAATTGAAGATTATGATTGAATTACCAAAATTACCGTATGAGATGAATGCGCTGGAGCCGCATATCTCACAGAAGACATTAGAGTTTCACTATGGCAAGCATCACAACGGCTATGTGAACAATTTGAACAAGCTCATCGCGGGCACTCCGTTTGAGGGCAAGAGCCTTGAGAAGATTGTGAAGACCTCGCAGGGCGGCATGTTTAACAACGCAGCACAGGTGTGGAACCACACATTCTACTGGAACTGCATGACACCAGCTCCGAAGAAGACCGCTCCGACTGGCAAACTCCTAGATGCCATCGTGCGTGACTTTGGCAGCTTCGACGCTTTCAAGGAGAAGTTCGTCAACGCTTGCGTTACATTGTTCGGCTCAGGATGGGCATGGCTCGTCGCTGATAAAGACGGCAAACTCTCGATAATGCAGACATCAAACGCGCAGACACCATTGACAGAAGGCCTGAAGCCACTGCTGGTGTGCGATGTTTGGGAACATGCTTATTATCTGGATTACCAGAATTTACGTGCCAACTACGTTAATGAATTCTGGTCGATTATCAACTGGGAATTTGTTGAAAGCCGCTAGCGGCTTTCAACAGTCTCAAGTTCCTTGTAATAAACCTGCGGTATTTCGTCTTTGTAGTCTTTACTATAGAAATCTGCAGGTTTTAATAATTTCCCGAAGACGAAATCCTGGATAAGCACAAATTCGTTGCCTTCGCTGAGGAGAGCGTATTTGTGATCAGGGTCGTTGATCATATCGTGGAAATTGTTGAGATCTTCTTCACTATAAGCGTACTGATCGGCATTGGCGCGCATGCGGAATGTCGTAACACTGCGGCTGATGCCGTCTTTCGTCGTGAGTGTCAGTCGTTGCTGGAAAGGCGAGTTGATGATGGAGTCACGGCGCGCAGGATCGATATCATTAAGGAATGCTTCAAAGCGAACGTCGCTGAATGATGTGAGCAGGTTTAAAACTTTGTTGTCGCTAAACTCGACAGGCTCGCCGTTGAGACGGTTCATAGTGTACTGATAACGCTCGGTTTCTTTAATGATGAAGCCGTTGTCAGGGTCGTCGTTGATCTCGAGCTTTACAGATTCAATGTCGTTGAGTTTTGAGTTAAAGATGACATGGGTGCGCCAGTCGGTAGGATTCGCTGAAAAACGTGAGCTGATGGAGCCGTTGAGCATCGGCAGATGAGCGACATACACTTTGTCGCCGCCTTCTTTGAGGACGTAAGTGCCGATATTGTCTTGAGTGACGCCGCCAACATAAAACACCTTGCTGCATTTCTCGTGATAGAACAGTTTCACTTTGTTGAACAGGTTGATGCGCGGAAGCATCTGATACACCTCGACTTTGGTGTTTGTCGTAGCCATCTGTGAGATAGTGTTTTCGGTCTTCTTGATAGATACCGGCATTTTAATTCTCATACGAGTGAGGGTGTAAAGCATCTCGTTGACTAAACTTTGGTTGGCACGATATTCGTTGTTGACAGTCCATGCCTTGCCATCGCGTGCCAAAACGACTTGATTGCCGCTCTTATCGGCGAAAAAGAGCTTGGTGACGGAGGCAGTGTCATAAACGGTGAAATCGGATGCATCACTGCGTAATGAGCTGAGGTAGCGGTTATTGCCGATGAGGATGCCGGCGATTATTACCAGAATCGCAACAATGACTACTAAAATGATATTTTTCTTTTTCATTTTGTAAATTTCTTTTTTCTTAAAATTGCTAAAACAATTCCTAAAACTATCATAATGGCACTTGGCAAAACCACATTGATAATCTGCCACATTATCGGGTTGCCGTTGACCTTGTTCATGTCGAGGAGTCGAATCTTCAGCTCACGTGAGCGGATGTTGATAAGTCCTTCGCCTTCAAGGAGATACGTGACGGCATTCTCGATAAACTGCTTGTTGCCGTATGTGATGTTAGTGTATTGGTCGTAGCCTAATGGCAGCGGCGAGCCGATGCGTTTGTTGTTTTTCTTCGCATAGTCGAGCTGTGCCAGCTGGTTGCGGATGATATCGCCGTCGGCGATGACGATCATAGAGGTAGGAACGCTTTCCTCTTTGAAACCTATCTCCTTGGCTTCGGTTAACGATGCCGGCATGCGGTTTTCATAGAGAGAGGTGAATTTTCCGTTGAGGAGATATGCCGTTGTCATGCCTTTTTGCGGGAACATGCTCGCGTTCGGGCGCTCGTTCAAGATATCCAAAGAGATATAGACTGGGGCGCTGGAAACCTTAGTGTAATCTGATGTTTTCAGAAGAGGCACCTTTTGTATCTCAGGAGCTGATGTCGTCGGCTCCAAAGAGCTTACGAAGTCGGCTTTCACAGCTTCGAGGTTTCTCACGATAGGATGCTCGGAAGCCTGGCTGAGCAACGGGAAATAATACCATGGCAGAAGAGTGCTCTGCAGGTTGTTGCCTTGTCCTGTCACCAGCCCGATTTGTGCGCAAGGATAGGCGAGGAGCAGGTTCTTGTTGAGTTTGATGCCGTATTTGAACAGCTGGTCGTCGAGGTTTAGGTTCAAAGCTAATCCCATCGTTGACTCAGCACTCTGCAGGCTGTCCATTGAGGCATTGACAGCATCGAGAAGCCACATCACCTTACCGCCGTACATGATGTACTGGTCGAGGATGAACTTGTCTTTTTCAGAGAACGACTCGGTAGGTTTTGCCAAGATGATGGCATCGTAAGCAGGCTTGATGATGATGTTGCTGTCGCGATCCAAGTCTCTCTTCATCAACGAGTTAAGCTGCTCGTTGAGCGTTGCTCTCTTGATGATATATTTCTTTGAGAGGGTGTTTGCTATGTCATAGACCTCGAGGTCTGCCAGCTCACCGTGACCGTCAACGAAGGCGATGGTAGGTTTCATCGTTGTCGAGATCTCTTTTATCGCGCTAATGAGCTTATATTCAAGGTCTTGCGCCGAGTTGTTGAGTACTGTCTCCTGACTTTGTCCCGATTGTCCGGAAAGGAGGTCGATGGCTTTCTCGTTGTCGCGGTAACTCATAATAATTCCAGGCCAAATCAGGATTTGCTGGATGCCTGTGTTAGTCTGTACCGTCTCGGTATAATAATTCAAACCGCTTTGCCAAAGAATCTTATATGTCTCTTGACGTTCAGCCTGATCGTTGCTTTCCGAAGGGTTAATAAATTCATAATCAATGAATTTGGAGTAGGCACGGAACTCGTCAAGCATCTCTTTTGTCTCTTTGCGGAGCTTTTTGAAGCCTGCTGGGAACTCACCTTCGAGATAGACTCGGAAATAGACATAGTCGTCGAGGTTTCTCAAGATGTCTTTCGAGGTGTCGGAAAGGGTGTAGCGTTTCTCGGATGTGAGGTCGAAACGGGTGTAAATGAATGAGCCGATAATGTTTACCAATACGATGATTATCAATATGATAAACAAAGATGCGATCTCGTTTCTCTTGATATTTTTTCTTTTGTTTTCCATAAGCCCTCCTACCATTTTCTGCTCGACAAAGTAAGTTTTGTCAGGCTTAAGAACAACACTATAACGCTAAGAAAATATATCAAATCACGGGTATCGATGACACCGCGGCTCATTGAGCTGTAATGCGCCGCCATGCCTAATTGTTGGATAAACAAATCGATTTTTCCGAAAAGTGAAAGCGAGTAGATGAATTCAAATCCGATGTAGAGAAATCCGCAGAGGAACACCGAGAGTATGAACGCAAGTATCTGATTATTAGTCACTGAGCTGCAGAACACGCCGATTGAGACGAATGCCGCGCTGAGGAAAAACAGTCCGATGTAAGAGCCCCAGATGCCGCCGTGGTCGACGTTGCCGACAGGCATTGCGAGGCGTGAAACAGAGATGTAATAAATCAGTGTCGGGATGAGAGCGAGGAGCACCAAAGCCACTCCTGCGAGGTATTTTGCGCCCACGATTTGCCAGTCGGACAAAGGTTTTGTGAGCAGCATCTCTATGGTGCCGGTGCGTTTCTCTTCAGCGAAGAAGCGCATCGTGACTGCAGGTACGAGGAACAGAAACACCCACGGGGCGATGATGAAAAGGCTGTCGAGGCTCGCGTAGCCATACGACATGATGTTAAAATCGCTGTGAAACACCCACAGGAAGAGTCCGGTGATGAGGAGAAACACCACCACCACCATTATTCCGATGAGGGAGCTTAGGAAGTTGTTTATCTCTTTCTTAAAAAGCGCGTACATTATTATTCTCCTTCAAATGATATTGAACTGAAGATAGGGTAGTCGGTCAGACGCTCTCGTCCTTTCAGGTCGACAAGCTCTATAAGTACGCTGATGCCAGCCACCACGCCGCCTACCTTTTCCACCAGTTTTGTGATTGCCTTGGTGGTGCCGCCGGTAGCCAGAAGGTCGTCGACGATGAGCACTTTTGCGCCTGGTTTGAAGCTGTCGATATGCATTTCCAAAGTGCCTGTGCCGTACTCAAGGTCATATTCTTGGGTGATGACTCTGGTTGGCAGTTTTCCTTTTTTACGAATCAGAACAAGGGGCTTGTGCATCTTATAAGCCATGGCAGCGCCAAAGATGAATCCGCGGGCTTCAGCACCGGCAATGACATCAAAATCAATGTCGTTCACCTTTTCGCACATGTCGTCTATAGACTGTTGGAAGCCATCGGCGTCGTTGATTAATGTGGTTATATCACGGAAGATAATCCCTGGCTTTGGAAAATCTGGTATGGAACGTACGTATTCTTTCAAATCTTTCATGTCCAAAATTTTTAGGTAGCAAAAATACTAAAAAATTTAATGTGAAATAAGGAAGTTTTTTTTATAAATTTGCGATGATAATAATTGATTGACAAAAAATGTCCGGAAAACGCCATATTTTTCTGCTGCTTTGTCTGCTCTCGACCATCTTCGTAAATGCTCAAGAGGTCAAGAAACACAATATCTCCGCCGATTTTATGGCTATGGGACTTGTTGGCTATAACACCACCTATCAATGGTATGGCGGCACCGACCTGAAAGGTGTGATGCATATTGACAATACCGATTTCACGATGAATATCGAGGCTCTTACTGAAAAGACTTTTTCGTTGGGATTGACAGGAAGTCAGGCTTTCAAGGTATGTGATAGAGGCTATGTTTTCGTTGACGGCACTATACATACGCGTGTCTTTCCGCAATATGACGTCTATGAGGTTGTATATGCCGGCAGTGTAGGATATAAGATGCGTCATTTTTCTGTGCAGATGGGAATGTTTTCACGCACGATGGATGCATTGGCCCGTGACTGGCATTCAACCGACAGTCCGGTTACCGAGCCGTTTAACCTGTTGTATAAGTTCACATACAGCATTATGGGTTTTGATCATAAATGGGATATAAACCTGACTATGGCGAACTACAACGATTATGAGTATGAACGCATGTGGGAGCCGATGTTCAGTATGGGCGGACGCTGGGATTTCAAGGATAGGTGGAGCGCTGTGGCAGAAGGCATGCTGCAGCCTGCGGGGCAGTTTCATGGGACAATCAAGTTTTATGAAGCTACAATGAGAGTTGGGGTGTCATTTCGACTGGAGCGAAGCGGAATGGAGAAATCTCCGACAAAATAAAAAGAAAATCAAATGAAAGAAAATACAAAATATAATTGGATGAGATTTCTCCGCTCCCTGCGGTCGGTCGAAATGACGGCTTCCGTCATTTTGATATTTTTATTTACTTCCTGTACAAAAAACATCGATATTCTTGGGCTTTTCATGACTTTCAACGAGTCGCCGGATGAGCGTTTTGCCCAGTCGATGGAGTACAATGATGAGCATGGCTACGATAAGATAACTGGCGTCCCTGATGACTATGAGGTTTATGTGATGAGCGACATACACGTCGACTTTTCTACCAACAATCTCGACCGTTTTGTATCTGATTATCTTGCCGATTCGGTGGCGGCGCCGTTTGCTTTATGTCTCGGCGACCTCATCAATGCTACTGGTCATTTCGACCTTTTCGACGAGCATGTTAAGCCAGTCAGCGATGCTGGACGTAAGATTTATTACACCGTGGGCAACCATGATCTGTATTTCGACCAATGGAAGGATTTTTTCTCAAGATTCGGCTCATCGACGTATTGGTTTGAAGTTCAGACTGTTAGCGGATTTAAGGATTTGTATATTTCAATAGATTCGGGTAACGGTACGCTTGGCTATGACCAGCGCAGATGGCTCGAAAACGTTTTGAAAGACAAGCAAAATCAGGGATATAGGCATATCTTGGTGTTTACGCACACTCATTTCTTCAAGAAAGACAGTTCGCAAGGTCACACCAGCAATTTCAATCTTGAGGAGACCTACGATTTGCTTGATTTATTCGATAAATACGATGTTTCGATGGTGCTGCAGGGGCATTCGCATTCGCGCGACCTGACGACGTTCAAGGACGTGGTTTATCTGAGGGTCGATGCGCTTGAAGACTATGCTCTCGATGCATATTACACGATTTTAAATGTGGGAAATTATATAAATTATGAATTTGTAAAAGTTAATTAGTTATGAAATCAAATGGCAATTACGATTGGAAGTTTTCGACCGTCGGTGGTGTCACAAGAGTGAACATCGAGTCGGGACAGGACATCCTGCATTTGGATGAGCTTGACAGAAAACTCTGGACGGCCTTGAGCTGCCCGCTGAAAGGATTGGAAATTGACGAGAAGACCATGACGATGCTCGACACCAACGGTGACGGCAAGATCCACATCGAAGAGATTGTGGCTGCATCGAAATGGCTCACAAAGGTCATCAACGACCCGGAATTACTATTGAAACGCGAAGCTTTCATCCCGTTCTCGGCGTTTAACACCAACGACGAAGAAGGCGCGCATCTGCTTGAGACCTCGAAGCAAATCCTTGAGAATCTTGGACTTGAGAAAAACGAGATTTCAGTAGCCGACGTCTCTGACAGCATCGCAATCTTCGCCAAGACACGTTTCAACGGCGACGGCATCATCACCGAGAACTCAGCTGACGACGAGGCTGTGAAGGCATTGATCAAGACCGTTATCGACTGCATGGGCAGCGTCACCGACAGAAGCGGCGACCCAGGCATCGACACCGACAAGATAGAGGCTTTCTACACCGCTTTGGCCGACTTCAAAGCTTGGAAAGAAGCTGGTGACGCTGACAAAGACAACGTTTTCCCATATGGTGACGACACCGCGGCGGTATTGGCAGCTTGCATGGCAGTGAAGGATAAGATCGACGACTTCTTCATGCGCTGCAAACTCGCATCGTTTAACGCCGACAGCGCTTCGGTTTTGGATGTCTCATCAGCTAAGATTGGCGAAATCAGCGGTAACAACCTCGCTGCAAGCACCGACGAAATCGCCACATATCCTTTGGCACGCGTCAACGCCGAGCACAAGTTGCCATTAGGCAAGGAAGTCAACCCGGCATGGGCTGGCGCTATGGCTGCGTTAAAGGCTCTTGTAATCGACAAAGAATTCAAAAAGGCAGAATACCTCACCGAGGAACAATGGGCCGGCATAATGGCTAAATTCAACGCGTACAACGCTTGGATGGGTGCTAAGGCTGGTGCCGCCGTCGAAGGTCTGGGCTACGACACAGCAAAGACCATACTCGAAGAGAACAAGAAAGACGCCTTGCTCGACCTCATCGCACAGGATAAGGCTCTTGAAGCCAAGTCGAACGCCATCGACCAGGTCGATAAGCTGTTGCATCTCTACAGAGACTTCTACACCCTGCTGACCAACTTCGTGACATTCAGCGATTTCTATTCACCTGAGAAGAGAGCTATCTTCCAAGCCGGAACGCTGTATATCGACGAGCGCGCCTGCGACCTCTGCGTCAAGGTGAACGACATGGGCGCACAGGGCACTATGGCTCCGTTGAGCAATATGTACATTTTGTATTGCGACTGCACCTGCAAGAGCAAGCCGGGTAGCATGACAATCGCAGCTGTGGTTACTGACGGCGACGTCGGTGCTATCATGGTTGGCAAACACGCTGTGTTCTATGATAGAGACGGTCTCGGCTGGAACGCTACAGTGACCAAGATCATAGAGAATCCTATCAGTATCCGTCAGGCATTTTGGTCGCCTTACCGCAAGATGGCAAGGTCGGTTGAAGACATGATCAACAAACGTGCCGCTGAGAAAGACGCCAAGGTGATGGCTGATGCCAACTCGAAGATTGACAACGCTAACCTTCCTGCCGACGGTCAGAAAGCAGAGGTGAAGCCACCGTTCGACATTGCCAAGTTCGCTGGTATCTTCGCTGCTATAGGCTTAGCTTTAGGCTTGGTGGCATCTGCTATCGGCGGATTATTCGCATGGCTCGGACTTCACTGGTATCACTGGGTGATAATGTTCGCAGCAATCATCCTCATCATCTCTGGTCCTGCTATGATTATGGCATGGCTGAAGTTACGCAAACGTAACCTCGCGCCTGTTTTGAATGCCAACGGCTGGGCATTGAACCAGAGAATCCTTGTGAACACCAAGTTTGGTGCCACATTGACAGGCATTGCCAAGTATCCGATTGTCAAGACTAAAGACCCGTTCACAATGAAGGCTCCATGGTGGAAGAAGATGCTGAGATGGCTGTTCTTGCTCATCTGCCTCTGTGTGGCGGTGTATTTCATCTTACCTAAAGACATGAGACCGTTCAAGAGCTGCTGCCAGAAGGCTGAGGTGGAGGTGGTTGAGGAGACAGCAGAATAGTGATAAGACACTTAATATTAAAGAAAAAAAGCCGTGGGATTTACCTACGGCTTTTTTAATTAATTATTATAAGGTGAAGTTAAATTGAGGAAAATTTATTATATTTGCATCATAAAAGATTTTTAAAATGGCAAAAGTAAAGGAAATACAGGAAGAACCATTGGAAAAGCAACTTTGGAAGGCTGCCGACAAATTACGTAAGAATATTGATGCAGCTAAATATAAGGATGTTGTGCTGGGACTCATCTTTTTGAGATACATATCCATCTCATTTGAAAGTTTGTATAATGAGTTGGTGAAGCAGCAAGCTGATGGAGCCGACCCTGAAGACCGTGAGGAATATATGGCAGAAAACGTGTTCTATGTGCCAGCCAATGCCCGTTGGTCGTATCTGGTTTCGGTTGCTAAGAATCCACTTATTGGAAAGTACATTGATGATGCAATGGATGCTATTGAGCATGAAAACAAAACACTAAAAGGCATTTTACCAAAGGTATATTCCAGATCGGAACTTGACCCGACGAGTTTGGGTGAATTGATTGACCTGATAGGAAACTCCACTTTGCAAAATACCAGCACCAAAAGCGCAGATTTGTTAGGTCATGTGTTTGAGTATTTCCTTGGTGAGTTCGCCTTGGCAGAAGGCAAGAAGGGTGGACAATTCTACACGCCGCGCAGTGTTGTGGAACTGTTGGTCAATATGTTGGAGCCGTACAAAGGACGTGTGCTTGACCCATGTTGCGGTTCGGGTGGCATGTTTGTGCAGAGCGAGAAGTTTGTGAAAGAACATCAGGGGCGGATAGAGAATATTTCTATTTATGGACAGGAAAGCAATCAGACCACCTGGCGGCTTTGTAAGATGAACCTTGCCATTCGTGGTATTGATGCTTCTCAGGTAAAATGGAACACTGAAGGTTCTTTCCTCAACGATGCGCACCGTGATGTAAAGGCTGATTTTGTGATGGCAAATCCGCCGTTTAACGACAGCGACTGGAGTGGCGACCAACTCCGCAACGATGCACGTTGGCAGTATGGAGTGCCACCTGCAGGCAATGCCAACTTCGCTTGGATACAGCACTTTATATACCACCTTGCCCCGAGCGGACAAGCTGGTTTTGTACTGGCCAAAGGCTCGCTAACTTCAAAAACGGGCGGCGAGGGCGACATCCGCAAGGCTCTGATTGACAAAGGTCTTATCGCCTGCATTGTGAACCTTCCAGCCAAGTTGTTTCTGAACACCCAGATTCCCGCCTGCCTGTGGTTTGTGACACGCAACCGCAGCAAACGCGCTGACGAAATATTGTTTATTGATGCCCGCAACAAAGGTCACCTCATCAATCGCCGCACCCGCGAACTCTCAGAAGAAGATATTCAAGAAATTGCACGGACTTATCATTTGTGGAGAGAAGAATCCACCGATTACCAAGATATTGCAGGCTTCTGTGCTTCTGTGCCCGTTAGCCGTGTGGCGGAACTGGACTATGTGCTTACGCCTGGTCGTTATGTCGGCTTACCAGAAGAGGAGGACGACTTTAACTTTGTTGAGCGTTTCACCACATTGAAAGCTGAATTTGAGGAACAACTGAAGGAAGAGGAACGATTGAACAAAGTGATTTTGGAAAATTTGGAGAGAATAAAAATGGATTGAGTATGAATAGATTAACGATAGAACAATTAAAACGGTTCAAGGAATCGGAAGACAAGGTTGAGTTCAAGAAAGCTGAACAAGGAAACTTTGCTTACGACGGAGGCAGTCGCGTAAAACCTAGTGAACGGAGGAAATGTATCCTTGGTTATGTTACTGCTTTGTGTAATGAAGGAGGTGGACATCTTGTTTTAGGCATGGAAGATGCTTATCCACATAAGGTTGTGGGTACAAAGCAAAGCGAGGGACATATTGGAGATTTGGAAAGCGATATTTACAGAGATACTCAAATCCGTCCTGTCATATATGAGCTGTATGAAGACGAGGTGAATAAAAAAGGTCGTGTACTTGTGATAGAAATTCCTCCTCGCCCTGTAGGAAAATTGTTCCGATTCGAGGATGTTGCGCTCATGCGAGTTGGCGAGGAATTAAAGCCAATGTCTGATGAAATGATATTTAGCATACTTCAAGAACACGAACCTGATTTCTCTGCAGATATTTGTGATGGAATTACAATTGACGATCTTGATATTGAAGCGATTCGTATATTGAAGCAAAAATATGCCATAAAACAGAAGAATTCGGATTTTCTGACTTTACCTGATAAACAAGTATTAAGCGATTTGAATCTCATAAAAGGAGAAAAAGTTACTAATGCTGCATTAATTCTTGTAGGTAAACAGGAAGTTTTAAATCAAAGATTACCTCAAGCCTCAGTCATCTTGGAATTTAGAAAATCGGAATCATTGGTTCCTTATACAAACAGGCAGGTTTATGGGCAACCTTTTTATAAAATGATAGATTTGCTATGGCACGATATTGATTTAAGAAATGATAAAATTGATGTAAATGAGAACTCATATATCTTCAATATCCCTTATTTCAATGAAGAAGTTATTCGTGAAGCTGTTAATAATGCCATAGCACACAGAGATTACAGGCGTACCAGTGAAACTGTCATCAAGCAATTTCCTCAGAAGATGATAATAATGAATACAGGAGGATTTCCACTTGGTGTTACAATAGAGAATCTATTGCGAGTACAAAGCACTCCAAGAAACAGGTTGCTTGCAGATGTACTTGCCAAAACAGGTATTGTTGAGCGTTCGGGACAAGGTGTTGATAAGATATACAAAAACACTCTTTCTGAAGGGAAAGATGAACCTGATTATTCGCATAGCGATCCGTTCAGGGTAGAACTTCATCTTTCGGCAGTCATTAAAGATAAGGCCTTTGCCTTGTTTCTTGATTCAGAGCAAAGGGATTTACCAGAAGATGAAAAATTATCTGTATTCGAAGTGATGGCTTTGAATTATATCAGAGAAGGCAAATCAAATAAAGTCGATAAAGAAATGCTGAAAGCTCTCCAGGAACGAGGACTTATTGAAAAGCGAGGAAAAACAAGAGGGACTTATTACATACTGTCGAAAAGTTATTATGAGTTCTGTGGAAAGGAAGGGGAGTATTCCAAAAGGGAAGATTGGAATGCCACACAAGCCTTACCGGTAATTATGGCGCATTTTAACACGTTCAAAACGGCTAAGATGAAAGATTTTGTGAGTATATTAGATTCTCACATGTCAAGAAAGCAGGTTAGGAATATTATTGATTTATTTGTAGAGAAAGGGATTTTATCAAAAGAAGGTACAGGTTCAGGAACTGTTTATTCTGTAAGTGAAGACTATATTAAGAATTCTCAAATAATGTCAAAAGCTTTAATGATAGGTATTGAGGAGTTGAAAAAAAGAGGTGAGATAAACTGACAAATAAAAAGGGCCAAAAAAGGGCCAAAAAAATGAGAAAAAGCGGGAAAAAACGAGTAAAAATATGAATAAATCACTGATAATCAATGTATTAAAAAGGGCCAGAAAAGGGCCAAAAAAATAAATACCATGTCTGACTGGAAAGAATACATAATAATTATAATATCTGTTGCGACTCTTGTTGTTGCCATTGCTGCGTATGTGGTTGCAAAGCGTTCCTATAAATATGCCAAGGATAGCGAAATAAAGCGTCTTAAGAATCTCATTGAAAACAAAGAGGCTCAACTGAAATCCACTGAAATGCTTATGAGGAATATGGCAACAAACGATGCAATTATTCAAAGAAGAATGCTTGAAGCCGAAATAGAACAACTAAAACTACAATTGAAGAATTTATGACCGAGTGGAAAGAATATAAGTTGGGAGAAATTGTCACTTTTCAAAGAGGACACGACTTGCCAAAAGATAAAATGATTGATGGCGATTTTCCTGTTGCTGGTTCCAATGGAATAATCGGGTATCATAATCAATTTACGAAGGAAGGTCCTGGGGTTACAATTGGTCGAAGTGGTAATATTGGTATTCCACATTATTATCCTAATGCTTATTGGGCACACAATACTGTACTATATATTATTGATTTCAAAGGAAATGATGCAAAGTTTATGTATTATTTGCTGAAAACCTTTGATTTTACTCAACTGAATACAGGAAGCGCAGTCCCTTCACTGAATAGAAATCACATACACGAACTACCCGTTTCAATACCTAACGTTTCCACCCAACACCGCATCGCCTCTATCCTCTCTTCCCTCGACGACAAGATAGACCTTCTGCACCGCGAGAACGCCACCTTGGAGCAGATGGCGGAGACGCTGTTCAGGCAGTGGTTTGTGGTGGAGGCCAAGGAGGAGTGGGAGGAAGGAACTATCGTTGATTTCGCCAAGCATTGTAAGGATTCCATAAATCCACAAAAGCATCCAAATAATGTTTTTCAGCATTATAGTATTCCTGCATTTGATGATGGAAAGAAGCCAACGACAGAAACAGGAGAAAACATACAAAGTAACAAATATTTGGTGCCGTCGAATTGTATCTTGTTCTCAAAACTCAATCCGCATAAGGATAAACGAGTATGGTTAATGCTTGATGATGTGCCCGACAATGCTATTTGTTCAACTGAATTTCAGATAGTCAAACCTTCTAATCCCGAATACTTATATTTCTTGTATGGTTGGTTGACGAATAAAGAAAACTATGATGAAATTGCTTCTGGTGTTGGAGGCACCAGTGGGAGTCACCAAAGAATAGACCCCAAGTCGATTTTTTCATTCTCGTGTCCAAATGTGGATATAGAGACAATTCGTAATTATAACAATAAGGTTGAACCATTGTTTTACAAGATAAGAAACAATCAAAAGCAAATCCAAACCCTCATCCAGACTCGTGACGGATTGTTGCCGAGGCTGATGGGAGGGGAGATAACGTTATAAAAACATGTCAGAAATAGGAAGTGTTTTTCAAAAGGGTGGTGGCGGTACTAATTTTGAACAAAATGTTCAAACGGCATTTCTCGTCACTATGTTGGTGGGTGGCGATGTTCCCTGTGTGCCATCAAGTACAATATCTGAAATTGCATTACAAGTAACAAACCGAGGCTTTGAAACTGATGATTTGATGGTTGTTGCTAAATCCGCAAATGAGGAGCGTCGTTTGTTGATTCAAATTAAACATGAAATAGCATTTACTTTAAAATCAGCATTATGGAAAGAAGTGTTGACTGCTTTTTGGAAAGATTTTAATAACACTTCATTTAATAAGGAGAAAGACAAACTAATTGTTGTTAGCGGAGGTTTGACAAAAAATGATAGAAATCATCTGAAAACACTTTTTAATTGGGCTAATACACATTCAAGTGCATCCGATTTTCTTTCAGAAGTAAACCGCATAAAAGCGAAACGAGAACAATTAGACGTATTTCGAATGATTCTTAAGGAAGCAAATAATAATACTGAATTGGCCGATGAGGTTTTGTGGGAATTTGTTAAATGTGTTGATGTTTTAGAATATGATTTTTTGAATGAA
>CAJOHD010000016.1 GCA_905234275.1 uncultured Bacteroidales bacterium
TACAAATTTAACGACAACTACCAATCGTTACTCCTCGCCGAAGCTCTATACAAAACCTATAATCCGCAATTAAACCGATATAAAAATGAGACGTTTCAGTAAACGTCTCTACAGGATGCGATGCACTATTTCGACAGCCTCGCAATTCATTATCCCAACAATGACGACATCGCAATGTTTTCCGCGCGTTCGCACTACATGAACGGCGTAGGATTCTATGAAAACGACAGCGTTGTTGAGAGGCGTGCAAGGAATATTTGCATACCTTAGAAATAATGGAAGACCATTTTGATGAGAAACAGCTGGTCGGTTACAAGGCTAAGTTTATGGCGTTAACATATGGAAGACTTAGTGATTTGTTTTCTGCTCAATTTATGGTGGCACCGGCAATAGATTGTGGCAGAAAAACACTGTTCTACTGCCGCATTGAACCTACATCAAAATACGGTCTTGCAAACTGCTTCTTTATAATTGGGAAGCAGTTCCATGAAATTGATATCAATGACAGCGCATCATATTATTACAAACAGGCATTGCAATCGTTGCCAAATTATGATAATTCACGATATAGAGACATTGTCTCATCTTTAAAACTACTTGATTATTATTCGGGGGAAGATCCTGATATCGCATTGGATAGTTTGAAATTAATGGCCAATAAAGCTGATAATTATGATGAAAAACTAACACGTTATCTTACTATCGGATACATTTATTATGAAGAAATACGGTATGATTCGGCTCTGATATATCTCGAAAAAGTATATAATGACAATGATGACTTATTGTCGAAAATGCAAGCAGCCGAATATTTGCGGGAAATATATCGAAACCAAGGCGACACTATCACATCAAATCGGTTATCAAAAGTTTTGGCCGACAATACGATGAAAGAGTATAATCAAAAAGCCAAAACGTCAAATGTTAACGAGTTGTACCAGCAACACTTAAAACACCAAGAAAACAAAAAGTTTCAGCGCGAAAAACATATCGCCAAGAAGCGTACGGCTTTAACAACCATACCAATTGCTTTATTATTAGTTGTAACTGTATTTATAGTAATGCGAAAATTGGGTAAAAAACACATTGCCCAACATAAGGAAGCTTTAGAAAGGACAGAGAATTCGCTTTCTGAAATCAAGATGAAAGTTGAGGTTAAACAGTTTACCGACGAGCAAATATGTCAAACGATCTTGGATAGAGTAAAAGAGCAGCAATTCAAGTCGAAGATAGATTACATAAATTATAAAGATTATGCCCTAGGCAACGAGCAGCTTATAGAGCTTCGTGCAGCGGTGAATCTTCATTACGATAATTTCACAATCAGACTCAAAGATAAGTTTCCCGAGCTTACAAACGACGACATCGACTATTGCTGTCTATATCTTCTCGGGTTGAAAGATGCCGACGTATCTGCCCTGATGCAAAAAGAATATTCCAACGTATGTCGTCGAAATCGAAAAATAAGAACCATATTAAAATCGAAAAACAACATTACAGAGTCTTTGTATAACCTCGCGAGCCTGTAAAAGCATCTAATTTACAATAGTTTATTTCCATTTACCACCAATTACCACCATAATTTTCTTGTTTGTTTTTATTGTGTCTGTAATTTTGTGCAGAATAAAATAAAAACAATGATGAACAAAATCAAATGTATTGTGTTGCTGCTCGGGATCATCCTGCCGGCAGCATTCGGTCTCGCAAATAGTGAGCTTACAACAACAAAGGATGGGGGAAACCCTATTGTCATTAATAAAATTAGTAATAAAGGTTCCGATCGAAGCAATTCTATTTCCGCTTCCATTGACGGTCACAATCTAACCATTAACTTCCTAAGCAATTTAGGGCATGTTGAGATAAAAATAACCGATGCAACAGGGGTCACATTGGAAATTGACCATAGTGAAACCCCGGCAGGATACCTATATTACATTCCAACGGTTGGACATTATGTGGTAGTTATCACTTTCTCCGATGATGATGAATACTATGGGGAGTTTGATGTAACAGATTAAGTTTTGAAATATATTGTGGTTTGCTTTAAAAATACTATCTTTGCAGATGTATAACAACCTAAAACAATAATGCCATGAAAAAACTTGCTTTAAAAAACTTCTTACTTGTTTTGCTTCTTTTTATTGAGGCCGGATTTGCACAGGCACAAGACAACAGTAAATCTGCAAAAGACTTGTATCTATCATATTTTGGTAATGATTCGACAAGTATAAACATATCCTATGTTCCGTGTTGCAGCGGAGACTTAGCTTGGACAATTGTCGGAATAATCTATAACCGTGATACTATTAGAATTAATGACAAGTTATATTTATTTAGTACTCCTAAATCTTTAGATTATATTAGCAGTCCTGAGCCTCATTATTTATTTCCAAGAGTTGACACTTTATTTTTACGCGAAGAACGTGAAACAGGACGTTTGTACAGATATTACAGAGATTATTTTGGAATGGGGGAAGCGGAAAAACTAATTAGTGACATGTCATTGGAAGAAGGAGATAGATTTGTTATTCTTTATGACTGTTTGGGTGAACACGACGTCGCTGTAAGTCGAGTAGAATATAACAATGGGAAAAAACGCATATTTTTATCTGGTGGTTCTCCTATATTTAGAGAGGGTATTTTCCCTGATGAATTTCCATTATGGCAAGAACAATTTGATATAAATAGTGTTGGTGAATGTGGATCCTCAAGAAGATCGACATTATTATGTGAATACAAAGATGGTGAGCAGGTTTATGGTTTTAACAATGACTGTTTCCAATATGTTAGTGATGTAGAGGAAATGAATGACAATCAAGTTTCCGTATATCCGAATCCGACAAATTATACTATTACGGTATCTGAAAAGAATCTGGCACAGGTGGAAATCGTCAACATCATGGGACAAACCATCATTTCGGAGAAATGCGATGCCGACGAAGCTAAAATCGACATCTCAAGCCTCGCTTCAGGCGTTTACATGATAAAGATGAGAACTAAAGACGGCAAGGAATTTTCGGAGAGAATCGTGAAGGAATAGTAAAATGATGGCGGTGGCATTAATGCCGCCGCCACTTGTCATTCCGAACCCCGAAGGGGTGAGGAATCCCATTGTATTTTATTTTTTTATAAGATGTTTGGATTATTAAAATATAATTTTTAACTTTGCAGCAGTATTATTGTTAAAATCTTATAGCCATGAAAACAATTACTATCAAAAACACTTTACTTGTTTTGCTTCTTTTTATTGAGGCCGGATTTGCACAAGCACAAGACGACAGCAAATCAACAAAAGATCTGTATTTGTCATATTTTGGTAATGATTCGACAGTTATTAATATAGAGCATGCCCCATGCTATAGCGCGGATTTATATCTTGTGCTGTCTGGAGTAATTTATACTAGAGATACAGTTACTATTAATGGCAATCAATATTATTATAGTACACCAAAACCGTTAGAGGCAGTATTTCAACCATCATATCATTATCTGTTTCCAAGATTAGACACACTGTTTTTAAGAGAAGAACGTCAAACTGGCCGTCTGTATAGATATTATAGAGATTATTTTGGAATGGGAGAGGCAGAAAAACTGATATGTGATATGAGCCTGGAAGAGGGCGATAAAATAGTATATCCTGATTGGTGTTTATTAGAAGACACTATGGTAGTCTCTCAAGTGAATTATAATAATGGGATTAAAACTATGAGATTACATAATGGATATTATGATATATATTTTAAAGAGGGTATATTCCCAAGTATGTTTCCATTATGGCAGGAACCATTATCAGATATGTATGGAATAGGAGAAGATGCATCTGCAGCATTTATATGGCTGCTTTGTGAATATAAAGACGGCGTACAGGTATATGGTTCCAACAACAATTGTTTTCCAAACATTTGGGAAGTAGAGGAAATAGAGCATAAAAGTGTTTCTATATATCCGAGCATCATTAAAAGCAACGATATCATAACAATAGAAACTTCATCACATATAAAAAATGTGACAATAACAAACCTGTTTGGCAAGACTATAGAAATAAGTAAAAATATTATTGATGACAACAAATGGCAAATAATTGTCTATAATAAATGTGGACAAGGAATTAATTTCATTTTGGTTACTACTGATAATGGTATGTGTTATGAAAAGATTATATTACTTGATTAGTTTGTTATTATAATAGTTACAGTGTGTCTGACATTGATGTGAGTGGAAAAGATGAACCATCCTTTATAGGTGGAATAGTTGGATTTGCGGATGAATCCATGCAGATTGATGTTAATAACAGCTACTATCGCAACTCTGTCGAAAGCAGTAACAACTATGGTGTAATTAAAACAGACAGCGAAATGAAGACACAGCAGTTTGTTGATCTTTTGAATGACGGAGATGGTCCTTTTATGATGGATTTAAACGGTTATTACAACTATGGCTATCCTATTTTAAGCTGGTATTACTACAATTTTTATTCAATTGACGCAAACAATGTAAATAATACAATTGCTATTTACCCCAATCCAGTATCCGACTACATCTATATTGAGCTTTCTGATAATTCCATATGCACTGCTATAGATATTTATTCTTTAGACGGCCGACTTGTCAAATCGCAAACAAACAACCTCAGCACCATTGACATCTCAAGCCTTCCTATGGGAGTTTATATCGTAAAAATCAGGATGGCAGACGGCAAGGAATTTTCGGAACGAATCGTCAAGGAATAATTGTTTAAAACAATTTATTCAAATCCATTGAAAGGAATTCTTCGGCACTGATACCGCCGTCACCGACAACAAACGCAGTTTTGGGCTTGAACAATTCTTTGAATTTGTTTAAGCCCAAAGTGCTTTTTGCAGTATTGCTTTTAACCTCAATTGCAACGACAGAGTCTTTTTTTCTTAAAATGAAATCAACTTCGTCATTACGCTCGCGCCAATAATAAACTTCAAACCGTTTAACAAAAGCCTGACTCACAATATAAGTGCCTATTGCAGATTCAAAAATACGGCCCCATTCTTTTCGGTCAAGGATAGCTTGGTCAAATGTTAATGGAGTAAACACCGTTTTCAATGCGTTGTTATAGACCTGCAGTTTCGGAATACTTGCTTTACGACGTGCTGTATCGATACTATATTTCTGCAGTCCGCAAAGCAATCCGCATTCGTTAAGAAGATTGAGATAACCCGATAATGTCGCTGTATTACCAGCATCCTGAAGCGAGCCAACCATCTTGTTTAACGAAAGAATCTGCCCTGAATAAGCTGCACCGAGTTCAAACGTTTGCTTTAACAAGGCTGGTTTCCCGACAGGAGTATCCATTAGGATATCTTTATTTATTGTAGCGTCGATTATTGAAGATTGGATATATTGCTGATAACGTTCCTCGTCATTAATCAGCACAGCCGCACCGGGATAGCCTCCGTAAAAAACATACTGGTCAAGAGAATAACCGAAACACTCTTTCATTTCAGAATAGCTCCAATGCGTCATACGTATTTCTTCAAAACGTCCCGCAAGCGATTCGGAAAGCCCTTTTTCCAACAACACACGACTGCTTCCAAGCAGAAGAACCTTTATCTGGCGATTGTGAAAAACATCATCGTCCCATTCTTTCTTAACTACTTCGCTCCAATTTGATATTTTTTGTATCTCGTCAATAACAAGGATGATACTTTTATAACCCTTGATTTCCATAAGGGTTCTGGTTGCAGCCCAACAGTCTGACACCCATGCAGAATTTGTTGCCGGCACGTTGTCAGCCGAAAACAATTGATATGGTTTTTCCAAATCGGTCAAAACTTGACGTACCACCGTCGATTTTCCCACTTGACGTGGTCCCATCACAACTTGAATAAACCGTTTGGGCTCTTCAAGCCTAGTCTTAATCGTTTGATATTCAATTCTTTTATACATAATTTTACATTTTACGCAGTGCATTGCGTATTTTTACGCAGTGCAAAGATAAATATTTTTTTTAATACATGAGAATTTTAACGAAAAAATTATTTCCTCACTCCGTTTTCGAACTTCACCACGAAAGCGCCGTCGTAGCCTTTCGAGATGACCTCTTTGAGGTAGGCGTCGGCTTCGGATTTGGTGGCAAAGCAGCCTGCCGTGTATTTGTACATACCGTTGTGCTCGTAATAATCGACATCTCTCAGGTTTTTATAAACAGACGAAGGGTTGTCGACAGGGCGGTTTTTGGTGGTGAACTGCACCTTGTAAACGATGCCGACGTTTTTGTCGATAGCAGGTTTTTCGGTCTGTTGCGGCATTTCCGACACCTCCTGCTGAAGATCGACAGACTCTTTCTCATAGTTTGTCTTGTAGGCGCAAAAAGCACGATAGATTGCAGAAGCCAGCACGTCTTGGCCTTCTTTCGACATCATATAAGCCTCCTCGGTAGGATTTGAGATAAAACCGAGCTCAATCAGTATGGAAGGCATTGCGGTCTTGTAAAGCACCAGAAATCCTGCCTGCTGCACTCCCCTATCGTGCCGTTTCGCCTTGTTAACAAGCTCATTCTGAACGAGTTCCGCCAATTCAAGCGAACGCTGTTTGAACTCACTCTGTATGAAGCTGAAGGCGATATATGCTTCGGTGCTGTTTGGGTCGAAGCCACCGTAGTTCTCCTCCACGTTGCTTTCATAGAGAATTGAAGCGTTTTCGCGTTTAGCGACTGCCAGGTTGGCACTGTTGCGGTGGTCGCCCATGATAAACGTCTCAACACCACCCGTCTTAGGCGAGTTAGCCACTGAGTTACAATGTATTGAGATAAAGATATCGGCATTGTTACGGTTAGCTATACGGGCGCGTTCCATCAACTCCACAAAGACATCGGTGGTACGGGTGTAAACAACCTTCACATCGGGGTATTTTTTCTTGATATATTCGCCTGTTTTCTTAGCCACTGCGAGGGTTATCTCCTTCTCTTTCGACTTCTTTCCAACGGCTCCCGCATCCTTGCCCCCATGACCCGCATCAATCACAACGGTCTGAATCTTAGCATTTTGGGCATGAATCGCAGGTGCTGAAAGCAAAAAACCTATTAATATAATAAAAAATATAAGTCTGCCGTTCATAAAAAATCGTATCTTTGCAGTTTGAATTGTTTTGAATTTTTTACAAAATTAGATAAAAATCTTGTACACAAGGCCAACATATCGATTTTTTGTTGTTTTTTTCTTCTGCATGATGGTTTTTTCGTTCATAGGCAGGGGTCAGAGCAATCTTGACGCTCAGATCGACCGAAGCTGTAACGACTCAACCATACAGGATTTCAAAAACAACAAGATTTACTATTTTGGCGGTGCAGTCATAAAATACGACGACATAGAGATTCAGGCTGATTATATCGAGTTTGACTTCGAGAATCACACTGTCTTTGCAAAGGGAATGCCTGATTCCACCGGAAGAATCGTCGGCAAGCCTATCTTCACGCAAGCCGGTCAGAAATACTATTCAGATGAGATGTCGTTCAATTTCGACACCAAGAAAGGTATCATCAGAAAGGTGTTTACCGAAGACAATCAGAACTATCTGCACGGCGACAAAATCAAGAAGATGGACGATGGAAAGATCAACATCAGGTCGGGCTCGTTCACCACTTGCAGCAATCGCGAGCATCCTCACTATGAGTTTCATTTCAACAAGGCTATTGTCATTCCTGACGATAAGATTGTGGCTAAGACGTTGTATTTCAAGCTCGAAGAGACTCCAATCCCTATCGCCATTCCTTTTGCCTTGATACCTAACTCAAAGGGACAGACTTCAGGTTTCATCATCCCTTCGTTCGGTAACTCGGCAAACCGCGGTTATTATTTGGAAAACGGAGGTTATTATTGGGCTATCAACAAGCACATGGACTTGCAGCTCATAGGCGATATCTATACCCGAGGCAGCTGGGCGGTGAAGCCTACATTCAGATACGTCAGCAGATATAAGTTCAGCGGCTCATTGGCAGCAAGCTACGCTATCAACAAGGTGGGTGTGGAAGGCTCGGCCGACTATACCGAGAGCACCGACTTCAAGATCAGATGGGTGCACAAACAAGACCCGAAAGCGAGACCGAAGTCGTCGTTCTCAGCCGACGTCTATATCGTGAGTAGCAACTACAACAAATACAACGCCATTTCGAC
Source organism: uncultured Bacteroidales bacterium (assembly GCA_905234275.1). GTDB lineage: Bacteria > Bacteroidota > Bacteroidia > Bacteroidales > F082 > Limimorpha. The sequence goes on from CAJOHD010000016.1 coordinate 8,145, forward strand.
GACCGAGTATTTGAGCAACACCTTCCAGTCGAGTATCGCCTATCAGACGAGCTTCGCCAACAAGTTCTACCTCACCGTGAACGGCAGTCACAGTCAGAACACATTGACACACCAGATGACACTCACCGTGCCGGAATTAACGTTCTCGATGAACCGCATCTATCCTTTGAAAAACATCGGAGGAGGCAAAAAACGCTGGTACAGCGAGTTAAATCTCAGCTATACAGCCAATGCCAGAAACACTATCAGCATGCCCGACAGTCTCTTCTTCAAAGACGGATGGCTCGACAAAATGCAAAACGGCATGCAGCACCGCGTGCCTATCAACCTGCCTATCAAGCTGTTCAAGCACTTCACTTGGACCACATCGGTGAACCTCAACGATAAGATGTATCTCCAATATTACGAGAAAGACTGGGTGTGGGACACTGTCGGCACAGGACATGTGAAAACCGACACCATCCCGCATTTCAGCAACATATTTACATACGATGTGTCGAGCAACGTGACCACCAAGGTTTATGGAATGCTAAGGTTCAAAAAAGGTCCGGTTAAAGCTATCCGACATGTGTTCACCCCAACGGTGGGCTTCTCCTACAACCCTGACTACAGCAACAGTTTCTGGGGTTATTACTCAAGCTATATTGACGGTAACGGCGTGGAGCAGAAATATGCCTACAACCAAGGTGGTATCTACGGCACGGCACCCGGACAGCGTTCAGGACGAATCACTTACAGTTTCAGCAACAACCTCGAGATGAAGGTGCCTTCAAGAAAAGACACTGTGACAGGTTTGAAGAAGATTGTGCTTATCGACAACCTCACATTGTCAGGCAATTACGATATCGCAAAGGACTCATTGAACTGGTCGTATCTTAACATCAGCGGACGTACGACGCTCTTCAAGAACTTCACCATTCAATATGCAAGTATGTGGGACCCGTACGTTTTGGATTCGACAGGCACCAAGCAACTCAACAAATATGAGTGGGATGTCAACAAGAGGCTTTTCAGAAAGAAGAGTGTAGCATGGAACTTCAGTGCGAGCTACACCATCAACGACAAGACCTTCGGCAAGAAAAAGAACAAAAACAAAGCCACTGACGACAGGCCGCTGATATCGTCGCCTAACGCCTCGGAGGAAGAGCTTAACGACATACGCAACAACCCTGACGGATATATCGACTGGTCGACAAGCTGGTCGCTGTCGCTGAGCTATAACCTGCGTCTAACCAACAACTTATCGTATATAAACTGGATATTGAACGACAACCGAACGACGGTGCAGACCCTCGGACTCAGTGGCGAGATAACGCTTTCGCCTAAATGGAAAGTATCGGCACAAACGGGTTGGGACTTCGAGTCGCATAAGATAACATACACCTCGTTAACCGTCTATCGCGACCTGCACTGCTGGGAGATGCGATTCAACGTTATCCCTTACGGAACGTATAAGTCGTGGAACTTCCAGATTAACGTGAAGGCGTCGGCGTTGCAGGATTTGAAGTTGACGAAGAAGAAGGATTATCGTGATAATTATTAACACTCCACCGTCATTTCGACTGGAGCGGAGCGGAATGGAGACCTGAGCGAAGCGAAAGCTTTCACCAAGGTGAAAAAATCTTCGATTAACGGAATTATTCGATTGTTTACGTAAATAGAGGATTTCTCGACAAGCTCGAAATGACGGAAACAAAGTTTTGGATGATATAAAAATTTGGATGATTTTAAAAAAATTAGTATTTTTGCGGAAATTAATCTTTAAAGATATGAAAAGAATATTATTGATTGCATTGGTTTTCAGTTGTTTCGGCTGCTTCGCCCAGGTGGAGACGGATTTTGAAAGATATCAGCGGGAGCAGAAGGAGAAGATGCAGCAGATGAAGAAAAACCAGGACGAAGGCATCGCCAGGATGCAGAAGGAATATGAAGACTATGTGAAAGCCGAGCAGGCCGCATACGCCAAATTTGTGAAAGAGAGAGCCCAGAAATGGGGCAAAAACAACGTCAAGGAGAGTACACAGACCGACTGGGTTGAATATGCAGACGACGGCAAGTCGAGAAGCACCGTGGACTTTGAAAGCGGCGAGGCTACCATCGAAATAATCCAGGAAAAAGGCGAGAAAGTGGACAACAAAGAACTCGAGAAGAAGCTTAAGTTTTTGTTGACAAACAAAGGAAAGACCAAGGACTACGACTCAGAGGTCGAGAAGGCTAAGCCTCTGCAGGAGAAGCCGGTGCTCGAAAACCAGGTGGTGACACCTAAAGGCGAGGTGGTGACAGAGAAAAACCTCGATGAGGACGTGAAAGAGATAGTGGAGAACGTGAAACCTGAGGTGAAGACCATCAAAGGCGACGACAACGTTGAGCGTCAGGTGGTGACAATCAAACTGGAACTCGCTCCTGACCACATCCGCACACGTGCTGAGCAATATAAGCAAGAGATTCAGAAATACTGCCAGAAGTGGGATGTCGACCCGGCATTGGCATACGCCATCATGCAGACCGAGTCGTCGTTCAACCCGAAGGCAAAGTCATACGTGCCAGCATACGGCCTGATGCAAATCGTCCCGAGAACAGCAGGCGCCGACTGCGCACAGAGTCTCAAGAAACCATTCTCAGCTCCTACGGGCAACTACCTCTACGAGCCAGAAAACAACATCGAGATGGGTGTGCATTACCTCTATCTTCTGAAGAAGAGATATTACACCAACGTCACCGACAAAGACAGTCAGAACCTGTGCGTTATCGCATCATATAACACGGGAGCAGGCAACGTGGCGAAGGCTTTGAGAGGCGACACCAAGATCGGCAAGGCGATACCGCAAATCAATGCGATGTCGTACGACCAGCTCTTCAAGTATTTCGAGAAAAACCTCATGCCGGAAACGCAGAACTACATCAGAAAAGTAACAGAAAGAATGAATAATTTTAAAACATGGTTAAAATGAAAAAAGCTATTGCAACAAACAACGCTCCAGGCGCAATCGGACCTTACAGCCAGGCCATTGCAGCAAACGGATTCTTATTTATCTCAGGTCAGATGCCGGTAAACCCAGCAACAGGCAACGTCGTTGATGGAGGCATCACCGAGCAGACAGAACAGGTGATGAAAAACCTCGAGGCTATCCTCAAAGAGGCAGGATGCACCTTCGACAATGTGGTGAAATCGACATGCTATCTCAGCGACATCGCCAACTTCGGCGCCATGAACGCTGTGTATGGTAAATATTTCAAGCAGGACCCTCCAGCGAGAGCCGCTTTTGCAGTTAGAACACTTCCAAAAGAGGTGATGGTAGAGATTGAAATGATCGCTGCGCTTTAGTTTACCGTTTACCGTTTACAGTTTACCGTTTACAGTTTAAAAGTTTAAAGAAATGAAAAAAAGTGTTTTATTGTTATTAGTTGCGGCGTTCATTGTGACATTGTTCACTGTGTCGTGCTCAAAGAAAAAAGATGAGGACAACTCAAAAACTTATTCTGAATTGATTGTCGGACGTTGGAAAACAGCTGACGGCGGTCATTTTGAGGTTTATGACGCCAACGGAACAGGTCACATGTGGGACCCAGCCGACGACGTCCAGGAAGACGAAGCCGACACCTTCACATGGAGCTTTGACTCAAACAACAAGCTTACACAGATTATTACATACCAATCAGGAGCCGGTGTGATACCTCAATATTGTAACATTCTTATTTTGAATGAAACGACATTGAAATACAACAACGACGGTTGGAGAGCTGAATATACATTGACCAAGGTCAATTGAGAGAACAGATAACAGATAACAGATAAGAGATAAAAAGATAAAGGGATGAAAAAGGCATACAAGGTCACATGGATAAGCCTCGCTTCGATATTGGGCGTGGTTATCATCGCAATAATTATAGCACTTTATCTGGTGCTGAGTCCGAAACGCCTGACCTCACTGGTCAACAAATACGCATCGGATTTCATCACTTGCGAGTATAATATCGGCAAGGTGGACGTCACCTTGTTCAAGACGTTTCCTGACGTGGGGCTTGAAATAGACGACCTTGTGCTCATCAACCCTACGAAAGGTTGGACCACCGACACACTCGCAGCAATAGACGAATGTCTGTTGTCAGTGAATCTGAAGAAGATTCTGTTCAGCGACGAGATTGTGGTGAACAGCTGTCAGCTCAACGGCGGTGTCGTCAACGCGTTTTTCGACACTGAAGGGAATACTAACTTTGATATCTTCCCGCCGAGTGAGGCGGAGCCGAACGAGGCGGAAGATGATGACGAGAGCTCCTACTCTATCGACCTCAACAAGCTGAAACTCAGCAACATCAACATCAAATACACCGATCTGGGAGCTAACACCGAAGCCACCATCAACGGACTCGGCATGAAAGCCAAAGGCATGGTGAGAGACGACATCATCGATGGAGATATCAGCTTGGCAATCAACAGCTTAAGAGCTATCATCAACGACGACACCACCAACATGGATGCCGCAATAAAAGACATCACCCTGAACGGAGAAATCAAGATGAAGGGCGATGACATCAACGCCAACGTCAATCTGGGCACAGGCGCCTTGGCATTACTCATGCTCGGCGAAGACAACATCATGGCAAGCGTCAACAGCTTTGGCTTGAGCTACAACGGCGACATCAACAACTACGAGCACATCAAAGGTAACGTCAACGTTAAGGCTGACGGCGCATCGGCAGTGATGGACAACGAGACATACGCCGACAACGCCAGCATCGACCTTGACATACCGCTCGAATTTGATCTTAACGCAAGTCATGCTAAATTCGATAAGTCAGAGATTAAACTCAACGACATCAAGATTGAGTTCATAGGTGAAGCCACAATGAAAGACGACATCTCGCTCAACATGGACCTCCACACCAACGCGATGATCATCGACGACATCATTCGTCTTTTACCGGAATGGCTGAAGAAAGACTTGCTTGAAGGTATAAAAATCAACGGCAAGCTGATTCTCGACTCGCATGTGGAAGGCACCTACAGTGAAAACCAGATGCCCTTGATCAAAGCCGACGTGACGCTCGCAGACGGCTACTTTGAGATGCCCGAAGAGCTGCCCTTTCCCCTCACAGGTGTGAACACCACTCTTCACACCGACCTCGACCTCAACGGAAAATCTGACGTGAACATCAAATCCTTTCGTGCAAGGATGAACAACACCATAGTGGCGGCTAACGGCACCATCCGCGACGTTCTCGACAAGATGCTTTGCAACCTCAGCATCAAGGCCGACGTGGATTTCGACGATGTAAAGTCATTCATGCCTGAAGAACTTATAGCTCAAGGCGTCATCAAAGCCGACATCGACATGAAAGGCAGTGTCGACCAGTTTAGCGAGCTCGACCTGATGAACACCAAACTCAACGGCAAGATAAGATGCAACAATTTGGACATACAGTATGCCGACACAATAAATCTCAAGTCATCCGATTTGAACATCAATTTTGTGTTGCCTAACCCAAAATCCAACTCGTTGCGTGACGGCTTGGCACACGTAAAACTCAAGGGCAGCGACCTCAATGCCGACATCACCAACATGATGACGGCTTCGCTCAACAATTTCGACATCGACGCGCAGGTATCGAACGTGCTCGACAGCACTGCTATCATGGCAACCATTGCTGACTTCGACTTCAACAAGATCGACCTCGTATACGAAGACATCATCTTGCATTCCAACAATGCATTAGGTAGTGCTTATATGCTGCCTTCAGCCAACGACGGAAGGACATCATACGCGGCAGTGTATAGCAGCGACTCGCTGGTTTTCTCCATGGGCGATGAGATGTTTTTCGCCACAGAGGCATTGGCGCTTGATGCAAATGCCGACTATGATGAAACAGAGGAAGACATCTTCCTGCAATGGGATCCGAACCTCGACCTCGACCTGAGCAATGCTGTTTTTGCAATGCAAGACCTCAGCGAGCAGGTGTACATCCCTACCATTGACATGAACTACACCGACGAGGGTCTGAAGGTTAACAACAGCCAGATTCAGCTTGGTAACTCCGACTTCAGACTTGACGGCACGCTGACCAACCTGTACGAGCATTTTAAAAATGATGAATTGCTCAAGGGTGAGTTCAACTTCACATCAAGCTACACCGACGTAAACCAACTCATGGATATCTTCAACGGCATGGGCGGTGAAGAAGAGGTACAAGAAGCCGCTTCAACAGAAAGCGCAGCCGAAGGCGCTGAAGACAACCCGTTCATGGTGCCTTACGGTGTTGATTTCATACTTCACACATTGATAAGCAACGCTGTCGCTGGAGAGATGAATATCCGTAACGTGGGAGGCGACCTCACTATAAAAGACGGCATCCTCGTGTTGGAAGAGATGGGTTTCACCAGCGACGCAGCGGTGATGCAGCTCACAGCATTATACAAATCGAAACGCAAGAACCATCTATACGCAGGTTTCGACTTCCATCTGCTTAACATCGACATTGCCGAGATGATCAAGATGATTCCTGACCTCGACACCATCGTCCCGATGCTGAAGTCGTTTGCAGGCAACGCTGAGTTCCATTTCGCAGCCGAAACGAACCTGAAGTCGGACTACACACCGAAATATTCAACACTTAAAGCCGCCTGCAGCATCGAAGGACAAGACCTCGTGGTGCTCGACAGCGAGACTTTCGACAAGATAAAACGACTGCTGATGTTCAGCAAGAACACCGACAACAAGATAGACAGTCTCGATGTGCAGTTTACCGTGTTTAAGAACGAAATCGACGTTTATCCTTTCGCTGTCACGATGGATAAATATTCAGCCATGCTTTACGGACGCCACAACCTCGACATGAGCTACGACTACAACATCGCGGTGCTCAGTCCACCGATTCTCAACCGACTTGGCGTTGAAATAAAAGGTCCTGACTTCGACAACATGAAGTTCAAAGTCAGAAGAAGCAAACATAAGAACATGTTCAAGCCAGAGAAGCGCGACTACAAGGAGGAGAAGATTGCCGAAATCAAGAAGATTATCTCTAACTCTTTGAAAGAAAATGTCAAACCTCAGTAGTTCTGGCGTTTTACGACTTTCAATACGGCTGTTGCTCGGTGCATTTTTCATCGGCACAGCCGTATTGAAATTATTGTCGATCGACAACTTCGAGGTTTACATCTACAGCTTCGGTCTTTTCAGTTACACTTGGACCACATTTTTCTCCAGATTATTGATTTTCATCGAGTTGTTGATAGGAATAAGCCTCATTTTGAAGATTTGTTTCAAGCAAATCTGGTGGCTCACCATGCTGATGATGGTTGGATTCACCTTGTTTTTAGTCTACGCAGCAATATTTCGAAACGACAGCAACTGCCACTGTTTCGGAGATTTGATAGAGCTCAACCCGATACAGTCTATCCTTAAAAATATCATCACGATAGCGCTGCTTTTCTTTATCAAAAATGAAGAAAGCCACGATTACAAACCGGTTTTGAAGAAATGGCTTGTCGCTTCAACTATAGTGGTTTCGCTGGTCATTTCTTTCGTTTTGCTCCCGATGGACGTGATTTACAACAAGATTTATTCCGAAAAGGAAAACGTAAACACCGTGGCGTTTTACGAAAGTATGAACGACTCGACGTTTGTTAACCTCCAGCACGGCCGATACCTTATTAATTATGCGCTCGCTGGATGCAAATACTGTCGCATCGGAGCCGAGAAGCTCACTTTGATGGTCGACCGGCATGGCATTCCGCATGACAGGATAAAATTTATCATTGGCGGCAGCGATGAGGCAATTGGCAGATTCATAGAATTAACTGGCACTTCCGATTACGAGCACTGGAAGATACCGGCTCCCAAATTTATGTCGATAACCTTTGGCAAGTTCCCGCTTTATGTTTTCATTGAGGACGGCAAGGTTGTGAAAGCCGGGGATTTCAGAGTTTTGGATGATGAGATTATTGATGAGTTTTTTTGATTTTTTTCATATCTTTGCAGATTATAATTATCATTTTCACTATGAAAAAATACATATTTATAATTCTCGCCAATCTTATTATTCTTTCGTCATGTAATATTGGTTTTAACAAACAGTATGACGAACGGATGAACAAAGCATTGGATTCCACTGAAGCCTTGTATAAGCAAGAACCCTTTGAATTGCTTTATGCAGCCGAAAACACCCCTGATGATCTGACCGAATCAGTAGCATATTTTGCCAAAATGAAAGACTATCAAAAAACGGCAAGAGCAGCTCTATTGGTAGGATATAATCTAACTGCAGAGGGCGAATGGCAGCAAGCAACAGACTATCTGAAGAAATCTGAGCATTATGCTGGATTGTCAGGTGATTCATTAACTTTAGCAGTAGCACTTCACAGGATGGCATGGGTCTTTTTGAATACTGATATTACATTAGGCGATACTGTGACAATCTACCATGCAATAGATATGCTGAAAAAAGCCGATTCATATTATGGCAATCATTATGAGAAACGTTCTAAAGCACAAAGTACATGTGCGATGTTTTATTGCATTGTAAAAGAATATGACCAAGCGGATATTTGTTTGCAAAAAGCAGTTAAATTCGCCGAAATGGCTGATTCGCAAAGTGCCTATAATTGGGCAATGCATAATTATACGATTATTTATCGTCAACAAGGAAAATATAAAGAAGCATTAGACTATGCAAAAAAAGCATCTCTTATTGACGCTAGTAATTATTTTGATTTAGCAAATGCCTTTTTCAAATGTGGATATAATGATTCTGCGGCATATTATTTTTCTGTTACGGAACAAAAACTTGATACTTTAAAAGTACACAAAGGTTTTAATATGATGGTATATAACAGATTGGCACATTTTTATGAATGTCAGGGGGATTATGAGAAAGCATTTTCATACGTAAGAAAACACGAGACACTGTTTTATATTGATAACCAAGAGTCTGCGCAAAAGAATGTGATGGAAATCCAGGAAAAATATGATTATGAGATGGTTCAAAACGCCATGAATAAAAAAGTGGCTAACAAGCAACGTGTTATAATAATTATTTCTTTCATAACAGTAATTATTCTGATTGCATTATTGATTTCACAAAAAAAACTGGCGAAGAAAAACAAGATTGACGCTGAAAACAAAGCCAAATTGCTCCACTATATGTTGATTAACAAGGATTTGGCGGAAAAATACAATAGCACTGAAAAAATGAATCAGGAAAACGTCAAAATGCTATTCGAGGCATGGAATAAAGAAGAAATGACCATGATAAAATTGGCAATTTTTGACAAAAACAAGTCAGATAAGGCGTTGATTAATGAATTGAAGCTCCATGTTTTCGATAAAAAGGACAGTTGGGATGCCATGATGGGTGTTGTTGACAAACTATACCCTGAACTTCGTGAAACGATAGCTCAAAAATATCCTGATTTAAACGATGATGAGAAAAAAGACTATATACTCTCATTTTTTAATGTTTCGCGTCAGGAAGAAGCCGATTTGCTCGGAATCAGCATTAGTGTTGTCGATAAATTGAGAAACAAAACACGAAAGAAAATCAATGCGACAGAACTATAATTATTAGGATATTAACTATAAAAATTCGGATACCAAGTTTTATACATTATTGATTTTTAATAACATACACCGTTTTTAAAAACAAATAGTTCGGACGACTGTTCGGATAGCTTTATTTTAAAAGTATTTTTGTGTCAAATATTTAAATCACAAAAGTATGAAAAAACTATCATTTCTTTTACTGGGCTTGATTATAGCTCTGTCAGGCATGTCGCAGAACTATTTCGAAACTTTCGTTCGTTCTGATGATGGTATTTTACGCGAAGGTAAACATGTAGTGGAGACAACAAATCATGGTTATATTATAAGTTTTAATGCCAAGGAAACGCTTAATAATGAGATGATTGCCTGTCTGTCACCAGAAGGCGAAGTGGTTAAACAACTCGTTTTTCAGATTGACGGCAAAAACCTGAAATACTTCGGTCTCTACCGACATCCGGAGAATGAAAATGAAATCCTGGCTATCGCGACACTTTATGAGGGCAATACGATGAATGACTTTATTCAAAAAGAGATTGCATTCATCAGATTTGACGAGGATCTCAACATCATAAGCCAAACGGTCAGTATGTGCATTTGTCAGCAGACGGAATCCACCCCCAACCGAGATTGCTGTTGGATGCTGATGGAACAGTCACCATGGTGGCACATTGCCAGAAAACAACCGGATATTGCAATTTGTTCGCACGATTCACGGCAGAAGGTGAGTTGCTGGCGCAGAAGGAGTTTGACCTGACGTCAAGCGGTGCCGGTCATCTTATAAATTGTTCAGCAAATATGAAATCAGACAGGAGTTTTGGCATGATATTATATGAATCCAACAAGGGTGGCGACTATTATTATGAGGTGGACTCGGCATTTAACCTTACAAGGATAGGCAAGCTTGCGCACCTAACTTTAAGGGAAACCATGAATCAGGGGGTGAACCTGGTTGACACCACGTATTATTACGCACTTGAAGGGTTTGTTGAAAACCTAAACGATTCTGTTACCCTGATCACATCATATGCATTGTTTTTAAAGCATTTGGGTGGTAAACATGGTTGGTTCCATTACCTCGCTTCATTAGATGACAGCCTTAACGTGTTAAATACAGATATATGGGATATCGCAACATATGATGAAAATGCGCCAGGCGGCATAGATTACCAATCGACAAGACTTCCAGCGAGAGATGTTGCTATAAGCATTACAGATGATGCCATATTCCATTGTGGTGTTATGGGGATAAATGACCATTCACATAATCCTTCCGTATCAAGTATTGCCCCATCCACGATAACTCTCAGCAAGTTCGACAAAGAAATGAATCTGCAATGGCGCAGGTATTACGGCGGTGACGGCAGTTTCTACGATGTCAATGTGATTAAGGCCACAGAAGAAGGCGGCTGCATCATCACTGGTGTTTATAATAAAGACATGCAGGTTTACGATTTGTTGTCATATGTTCTCAAAGTCGACGAAAACGGCTATGATGCCATAGGCGAGAACGCCGAATCCATCGCCAGACCATATTTCTGCTATCCGAATCCGGCAAAAGACAACGTTTACATTGAGTTCTCACCCGATGTCAACTGCCGTGCGGCGGAAATCTACACTTTGGACGGCCGCCTTGTAGAGACATGCCATGGAACGTCTCTACAAGCGACAATCGACATCTCCAGCCTCAACTCAGGCGTTTATATGCTGAAACTGAGAATGAGCGACGGAAAGGAGTGGTCGGAGCGAATTGTGAAACGATAAAACGAGATTCCTCGCCTTGCGGCTCGGAATGACAACGAAATATCAATAGAAACAACATGGCGCGGCTTGACGGCAACTACAGAATTATTAGTTTCGTTGTGCCGCGCCACAATGATTAATAATTATGGTTGTCATTCCGAACGTAGCGCAGCGGAGTGAGGAATCTTATTTTAAATGACGATGACAGCTGAACGAACAGCAGTTTCCAAATCTCCATCGCCGCCAAGTATTTCGAGGCATTTCTGTGAGCGCACGAAAACGTTATGATACATGGTACCCGTGACCGCAGCAATTCGCTTTTCATCCAATCCGATGAGTGTAAGGCAGAACAGTATCTCATCAGATTTTCTCAGACGAGGATTTTGAACAATAACATTATGTATTGCACCATCAAGTTCCTTGTCGAACAACTCTACAATATGCAGTTTTTCGTTGTCACTCAACACCAAATCTGGATATTTTATTGTCGTTTTTATGTGCATTTGAGTTATTGCTAGTAGTTTTTTGCACAACTCATCTGATTTTATGTTATTCATACGCTCAGCAAACGAAACAGGTTCGCTTACTTGTATATTCTTGTTGTCAGACAGCTGTTTTTCAAGTGATTTTATGCTCTCTTGTGCACTTTTATTCTCGGCTTTGGTCTTTTTTATCTTACCTTGAAGGCTGTCAATATACAGGTTTTTCCTATTTATTTCATGAGTATGTTTTCTTCTTCTGATTATTGACATGATATGAAACACAACAACCAGCCCTATTATCGACAAAACCAAAGCCATTATGATTTTCAGCCACAATACTCTTATTTCCTCCTTATGTTTTTCTTCCTCATATTGTTCATACATCGCCACCAACTCGGCTTTAAGTGGTGCAAGATCAAGCTCTTTGGAGGTCTCTTCGGCAAGATATGGGGCATAATATGCAATCCTGTCGTTGTCGCCCGTGATTTTAGAAATCTCAACGATACGACTTGCAGCTGTCATTTTTGCATAATGGTTGTTTTCAAACGCCCTCTCATAATAATACAAGGCAGAATCAATAATATTGTTTTGATAATACATTTCGGCTAGAACAGCACTTCTTATAAATTTTATATCAATGCTTTCAGAATGCTTATAAAGTTCTTTTATGATATATAGAGCATCATGGCATTTGTTTTTCGTATTACATAGATTCAGAGCTCTTGCCATAGCAATATCATCTAAAAGCATTTTTTGGGCAAATTCATCAACAACAGAATCGCAAGTTACTAATGAATCAGCTTTTGTTAGATATATCTCGGATTCATCATATTTATTGTCTGATGACAATAATTTTGCGATACTATAACAGTTTAATGCAGCAGAAAAATATGAATGGCACTTTATATAACTTTCATATGCCTTAATGTATAACTTTAAAGCGCAATCATTGGTGAAATCGTAATAAATTCTTGCTAATCTATTATATATTAGTCCGTTAAAATATTCCATATTATAATTTCGGTCCTTTTTCGTAATCTTATCAATAGTTTTCAAAGAAACAATATATTCTTCACAAGCACTTTTAACATTACCTTTCTCGGTTTCACCAACAGCCTTGTAATAATGCGCTCGTGATTTTTGGAAAAGCACATCAACATTTTGGGGATATATGTTGGCAAGGCTGTCATAAAACTTAACCGATTCAATAATGGCGGAATCGTTGGTTTGCGAAAAAATGTTTTTATAAAGTGCTTCGGCAATCAGTATCTGATATTCGTAATAATCTGGTTTTGGAAGTTGCTGTTCGTCAATGGTGTCGGAGACACCTATTAATATATTTAGAGCCACATCGGGGCAGCATGTCATGGTGTCATTTATTGTCTGCAACACCGTGTAATGTAATGGCGTTTCGTTTTCCGTATAAAGTGAAAACCGTTTGCATGAATGCGCAAACAGGCACAATAGTGATGAAAAAGCGTAAAATATGACGATTCTTATTTTCATTTTGCAAAAATAACAAGATTTTTTAAAACCATAATCAAATTTTTCGTCCCCAAATAGCGGATTTCGTCACAAAAAGCCTTCATAACTCTTTCTGAACCCCCTGTGTTTTCAACTGAACACGCAAAAATGTGTAATAATTTGTAATAGAAAAGTTGTAAAATCGGGAAATTTTCAGCATATTTTTGTGAATGGATTTCGAAATCAAATGAAACAAAAAATGTTAAATTTAAAAAATACGGTATGAAAAAGCTGTTTTTCTTCTTATTATTTGGTATGATATTTTCACAATCATTTGCTTTAGATGGAATTCCTATTCAAATAAACAAAACAGGAGCTTCTAGTGATCCAAGATTTCAACCAGCAGATATTTCTGTTGAATTAAATGGTAACACATTAGAGATAACGTTTAGTTCTGACTGTGGAGCCGCTGACATAACGGTTGAGACATCTTCAGGAGCCATTGTGTCGTCAGCCTATTGCCCGAGCACTCCAGGATATGCCGAGGTGACAATCTCAACACCCGGAAGCTATGTTTTGACCATTACGACAAGCGATGGTATTTATAAAGGACAACTAAACATTAATTAAAACATTATTAACAAAAAATTAAAAATCATGAGAAAGAACTTTAAAATCGTTGCCACAGTGGCAACATTACTAATTGCAGCAGCAGGAGTAATCACATTTGAGGCATGTAACAAGAAAAATGAAGTCGTAAACAACATTCCTGAACTTAACACTCCCGAATTGTCAGACATGGACAAGGAAATGATTCTTTTTGGCGAGAAGATGAAATCGTCAACAAAAGGTGGTGAGACCATGCCTCTTGAAGAAGCTATAAGAAACCTAAGCAACTACGAGAACTTCAAGATGTGTGACGCAAGCAATTATTCTGCCAATATGGAACGCTTTACAATCGAAGCTGAAATACCTGTAATGGAAGGTAATGTCTATTTATCGGATATTAATGCCCTCTACGAGTCAAACAGAAAACAGATCAAGGATAAGCTTGCGTCTATTGAAGGCGATAATAAGACTGTTTATTCCATCTTTAGCAGAATTGAAGAAAGCAGCAAAGACGGTGATGATGCCACAATTGTCACACGTGTTAATATTTACGGACCTCAACCTATTGGTTTCGGAATAGATATTGATAGTACAGACTATTGGCATCCTTTCAACGATGAAGGAAAATGTGGTCCGTATTGGGGACAGAATATTGGCATGGATGCCACCGACAGATTACAACAGATTGCAAATACTCAAATACTGCTTCAAGATTGTGGAGCTGGTTACAGAATGTTCTTTTATAATGATGACATCGAGTATATATATGCCAGTGCTTGGGCTGATACAAATAGCCCCAACGGTCATTATGGATTAATACATGGTACTTACGAATCCAGTTGTCTGACTCCAGATGATATGCGTTATTATAGAGATAATATTATTGCCAAAATTACAGAATGGAAGTCGCAACAGGGATTAGCGGAAAGGGTGCTCACTTTGGTTAGGTACATGGACGGTTATGAAACAATTTTGTATGCGGAATTCGCCAAAGTAGGTTGTACGCTGGTCGGTTTTGATGATTGATAAATGATTTTTTTATCTTTGCAAAAAAAAATTAATCACTATGAAAAAACTATTATCTTTATTTCTTGGTCTTATTATCACAATTAGTGGCTTTTCGCAGAACTATTTCGAAACTTTCATTCGTTCTGATGATGGCATTAAACGCGAGGGGAAATATGTGGTGGAGACACCAGGCCATGGTTATGTTATAAGCTTTAATGTCAAGGTTGGAAGTGATATTTATAATGAGATGCTTGCCAGCCTGTCATCGGAGGGTGAAGTGCTCAAACAACTTGTTTTTCAGATAAACGGCAAGAACCTGATATACTGCGGTCTTTTCCGCCATCCGGAGAATGAAAACGAAATTCTGGCCGTTGCGACACTTTATGAGGGCAATACGATGAATGACTTTATTCAAAAAGAGATTGCATTCATCAGATTTGACGAGGATCTCAACATCATAAGCCAAACGGTC
>CAJOHD010000017.1 GCA_905234275.1 uncultured Bacteroidales bacterium
AGCTTGAGCAATCTCTTCCAAGATAGGAGTCAAGGCATCCTTGAACTTACATACATTCGAGGCCTTGCCCTTGATTTTGCAGGCCATGCACGACATGCAACCTTTGTAGTCGAGGGCATAGAGGCGTATGGTCTTCACTTCGATTTCTTTGCTGACGGAACCGGCTCCTTCAGCGATTTTCTTGAGCATTGAGGCCGTGTTGAAAGTGGCACGCGGGCCTCCGTCGATGATGATGATTTTTTTCATTTAAGTAACTGTTCAAAATTAAACTGCATTATTCTTTGACTTCGGGACACGGGACTTCGAGTATTTGTTCGACTCGATGTCCCGCAGTCTCGGAGTCTTGCAGTCTCGCAGTCTATTATGTAAACTAAATTTGCTCATCTACTTATGATGTGTTATTTGTGAAAATGCAAAGATAGGGAATTCCGTCAAAACGAAAAAAAAAACAAATTATTCCGTAAAAAACTTACGGTAATTAAGAAAATTTGTCTATATTTGCACCGTAATTCAAATCAAAAGTGTCATGTTAGTCAAATTTGCCGTAAAAAACTTTCGAGGATTTGCTGAAAGAATAGAATGGGACTTGTCGCATCCAAGCAATTATGAGTTCAACAAAAACGCCATAAAAGATGGCATTATCAAGAACGGTATTGTCTATGGTCCCAATGGGTCGGGGAAGTCAAACTTTGCTTTGGCTATCTTTGACATAGAGAATCATCTTTCCTCGAAATGGAAAAAGACCGATTATTATTCCAACTTCGTGTATGCAGGCAATCCCCAAGCTCCGGTCGAATTTGAGTATGTTTTTAAGTTTGGCGATGATTTTTTGGAATACCAGTATTCAAAGAACTCGGTTGGACTACTTATCGCGGAATCGTTAGTGGTCAATCACAAATTGGTATTCAAGAAAGATGCCGCTTTTTTCGAGATTGATGACAAACAATTCAAGATTGACAGCACGGTCAAAGAGAATTTCAAGCAGAATGTGAACAGCGTTTCTGTCATCAACTTCATCACGGCTTCCTATCCTTTGCCGCAAGAGCATTATATTGTCAAGTTGATGCTGTTTGTCAATTCCATGCTGTGGTTCAAAAATTTGGACAGTCGTGAGTTTATCGGCCTTGAAACTTCCAGCTTTGGTTTGGAGGAATTTATTATTCAAAACAACTATGTCGAGGATTTCTCCCAGTTCTTGGCGAAGGTGAGCGAACAGGAATTCAAGTTTGCTGCTCCCAAAGAAGGTGACAAGATCTTGTTTTGCGAAATAGAAGGCAACACAACACCTTTCTTGTCCATCGCTTCGACAGGGACAAAAGCCTTGGAATTGCTCTATGTGTGGATCAAGCGGATGTCGGCTGCTTCGTTTGTCTTTATTGACGAATTCGACGCTTTCTATCATTTCAAGTTGTCCTTTGAAGTGTGCAAGCTCCTATTTAACATGGATTGTCAGGTCTTCACTTCTTCCCACAACACCTATTTGATGACAAATGACCTCTTGCGTCCCGATTGCAACTTCATTCTGCAAAACAACAAAATCAAGCCGCTTCAGGCTTGCACCGAGAAAGAGTTGAGGTTTGGGCATAACATCGAGAAAATCTATAGAGCCAATGCGTTCGTGTTTGAGGGTGTTCGGGCTGAATCCAAATATGTGGACAAGCTGGAGCAGCATTTCCTTGGCAAAAGGATTTCGGTGAAATGTGTCTATGATGCCGAGATTTACCAGTTGTACAAGCAATTGAAAGCCGAGGAATTTGCTTTCGATATGGTGAATCTCCTCAAAGAGCGCAGCAAGGAAAACGCAGAACTCTTGCGCGACTACACCCGCGATAGTTTTGCATACATTTACTTGTTTTTTGACTATGACGCACACTCAACATTGGCTGACGATAACAAACTCATGGAGATGCTTAAATTCTTCAACAATGAAACTGAAAACGGGCTGCTCTATGTCAGTTATCCTATGTTGGAGGCCATTCGCCATTACAAGGACATGGAGAGTTTCAAGAATCTTACCGTCAAATGCAAACGCTCCAATTGTCCGTACAAGGACGATTGTATGGATGTGGAAGCCTGTATGAATGAACCTCATTACAAGACTGTTTCGGCAGCAGACTGTCTCCCGCAACTGGTCAATCTTAACAAATACACGAAGGAAGTCTGGCAAGAACTCATTCGTGCGCATCTGTCCAAAATGAATTATCTGGTAAATGATGTTTTCGACCTGCCCACCAAGTTGGAGACACAAAACACCATTTTCTCGAAACAATTGGAGAAACACATCAACCACAAATGTCCAAAAGTGGCAGTGTTAAGTGCGTTTCCAGTTTATGTGTTGGATTATTATGGGGTTGAGGGAATGAAAAAGAAGTTAGATTAGAGTTAAATTATTTGAAAACAACAGCAAAACAATGTAATATGAGTACTAGTAAAAATACAACTAAATGGTTACTATGGATATTGGTGGGGGTTTTGATTTTGACCTATCTAATATCCATAAATTTGGAGAACAATTTTGTCTCAGCTAACTCAAGATGGTTATCAAATAATTTCTTGTTTGCGGTAGCCAGTGGAGCTTTTGCTAGTCTTGTGATTGTCTTAACATGCGAACTTATTCGGTATCGCCAATTGAAAACAATGGCTGAAAACACATTATTTGCATATTTTGCCAATCTATATGGGCAATTCCTAATCATCAGAAGTAATTGTTTGAGAGCGATTCAAAGTCATGATGTGGTAGCAGACAATCTGATTCAATCATCTAGCGACTATGCAATTATGTTAACCGACCAAATAAACGCAATAGACTATGAACCGTTTAGGAACAATAAGGTAAAAGATATTTTTACCCAGTTTAAAGTTGAGAAGTATTTAGCAACAAAAAACATACTCACAAATTTTCTATTTTTTAGGGTCGCATTTCATGAAGACAAAAAAAACATGATAATTCAAGGAAAATACAATGCTGTTACTTCAGATTGTCCAAATGTAAATAACGTATTGAACAAAATAATTGGGCAGACAACAATCATTCTTACTTATTTAGACCAAATCATTGCACAGATAGATAACGAATTTGGTAATAGATATCATTGGCAGGATGTTAAAAAGACATTAAATGATTACCAAACGCACTATATTGGACAGGAGTTAAAAGATTACTTGAAAGAAGATGTGATTGTTTTTTGATAATGATTGACAATAGCTAAATAGTGTAAATGATAAAGAAATCAATGGCAACATCAGTATTACATATCACAACCGAAGTGGATTGTAAAGTGTTCCTCTTCGATGAGGAAAAAGGCATTGCCATGCCTGGCAAATACTTTAACCTGGAAGTTCGTAAAGGAGAACAGAATTTATTGTTTGTCAGCACAGAGGATGAGAACAAACTTTACTTTTTATTATACCAAGTAAATGAATGTGATAGAGACTATATACTCAACATAAAAGAAAATGATTTTGAGTTGTTACCGACGGAAATAGTTGATTTATTAAGGTTGGCCAAAACTGGTAAATCATCATCACAAACCCAATTAGCATATAGATATTATGATGGAAACGGCATTAAGAAAGATTTAAAAAAAGCAGTGTATTGGTTTATAAAAGCCGCAGAGCAAGGCGATGATGCTGCACAAGTACGATTAGGAACTTGTTATGTGGAAGGTATAGGAGTGGAAAGGAATTATGAGCAAGGTCTTTATTGGATAAAAAAAGCAGTGGACCAGGATAATGCTCACGCTAAATATGCTTTAGGTTTTTGTTATTCTATAGGCTCGGGAGTGGAAAAAGACTGTATATTAGCTGTTAAATGGTATAAAAAAGCCGCAGAGCAAGGGTTCGCTCTTGCCCAGATTAACCTTGCATGGTGTTATATACAAGGGTATGGCGTGGATAAAGATTATAATGAAGCACTAAAATGGTTGAAAAAGAATCACAGACGCAAAGACATTCAGGCCATCTTGTCACTAGCCTCATCTTATGAGGATGGCAAAAGCAAAAACTACAATTTAGAAGATGCCATAAACCTGTATTACATCGCCGCACAACTTGGAGATGCCAGTGCGATTGAAAAAACGAAAAGAATACAAGAAAAGGTACAGGAGAGTAAAACTATATCAACTAAAGTATCTAAGGATGATTATGTTGATGGATTTTATGACGAACAGAATGTTTATTATGGTACTAATGGTGTGAGTTTGATACAATGTTCTAATTTGATGATTAAAGAATACCAAATAAAAAATGGATGTCAAGTCATCAAAGACAATGCGTTTAATATTAGTGCTGGTATTGAACGTTGTTCCATATCAGAAGCAGTTTTGCCCAATAGCATTACTCACATTGGGGACCAAGCTTTCTTTGGGTGTCGTGAATTAAAAAGGGTTATTCTTCAGGAAGGTTTAGTTTATATTGGTGAAAGCGCATTTGAACATTGTTTTAACCTTTCCTCAATATCTTTTCCATCAAGTCTTGTTCATATAGGAAGTAGAGCGTTTTTTGCTTGCCGTAACCTTACGGAAATTAAATTGCCACCTGGATTAAAAGAGATTCGCAAACAGATGTTTGGGGCTTGCTCGAATTTGTCAAAGATCTATTTTCAAGGAACAATAACAAATATTGGAGAAGGTGCGTTTTCCATGTGTAAAAGTCTAACAGACATAATAATCCCTTCAGGTGTTCATTGTATTGGTAATGAAGCTTTTTCAATGTGTGATAATCTTTTCTCCGTATCTTTGCCAGAAACAATAACACACATTGGAGATGACGTTTTTAGATGGTGCGATAGACTTAAAGAGATTCGTATTCCTGTGGGATCCAGAAGCAAGTTTGAGTCATTATTACCATTTAAGTTACATAGATTGCTTGTAGAGACCAATAATCATTATGTAATACAGCATGATTCACATGAGAGATTGTTAATCAAACCATACTATCTATTCTTCGACACAGAAACAACAGGCGTTCCCAAAGATTACAATGCTCCAGCAAGTAATACAAGGAATTGGCCAAGGTTGGTGCAATTAGGTTGGATACTGACTGATGAATCCGGCAACGAAATCTCTTCAGGGAATGAAATCATTAAACCTGAAGGATATGTTATTCCAACAGATGCTTCCCGTGTTCATGGCATAACCACTGAAGTTGCTTTGCGCGAGGGTAAACCGCTTAAGCAGGTGCTTCAATCATTCCTGAAAGATGCAGAAGGAATCAAGTGCTTTGTCGGCCATAATATTTCATTCGACCAAAAAGTGGTTGGAGCGGAGTTGTATAGATTAGGAATTGCTGATACTGTAAGCACTGCGAGAAGTCTTGATACAATGGTAGCGGCTACAGACTATTGTAAAATACCTGGCGTTTATGGGTATAAATGGCCAAAACTGATTGAACTTCATAGAAAACTATTCGGCTGCGATTTTGAAGATGCTCATGATGCCATGGCGGATATTACAGCAACCAAGAAGTGTTTCTTTGAAATGAAACTGCGGAGATTGATATAAACAAAGTCACTTTGTTGTGCTGCTGCGAAGCATCTTCGCCATGTGACCGAGATTGTCTGATAGGATGCTTACGTTGAGTATTTCAAACATCATCCTCAATCGTCTTAATAACCCTCGCAGGCACACCGCCCACTAAAGTGTTATCAGGAACATCTTTGTTGATCACAGCTCCGGCCGCCACGACCACGTTGTTGCCGATGGTTACGCCAGGCAGGATAGTGACGTTGCCGCCAATCCACACGTCGTTGCCTATGTGCACGGGTTTGGCCAAGGCGTGATACTCCCTGCGACCTTTGGGCGATAGGGGATGCCCTACGGTGGTAATCAGCGTGTTTGGCCCAATCATCACATGGTTGCCGATATAGACCTCGCGGATGTCGAGGATGGTGAGGTTGTGGTTGCCGGTGAAGTCGTCGCCGATGAAGATGTTTTTGCCACGGTCACAGTTGAAAGTCTTGGCAATCCACACAC
Organism: uncultured Bacteroidales bacterium; assembly: GCA_905234275.1. Taxonomy (GTDB): domain Bacteria; phylum Bacteroidota; class Bacteroidia; order Bacteroidales; family F082; genus Limimorpha. The sequence continues at coordinate 5,973 of CAJOHD010000017.1, forward strand.
GCTCGCCCACAGCGCCAAGCATCTGCTGCAGGTGACGGTACTGCGCCATGTAGTCGCGCCCGTCGATGGCGTTGAAGATCTCGCACTGCCGAATGGCCTCGGTCTTGAGGGCAATCAGCTCCTCGTCGGCATACGAGTACTCTATTCCTGCGTTACATTTTTCCAAGTTGGTCATATAGTCGTGTTAATATCGTTCGCAAAACGTCACATGCACCATGTCGCCAAAACTCTTGCCAATCTGTTTGCGGATGTCCTTCCGCAGGCCGATGATGAAGCAAGGCGTTCCCATCTTGACGATTTGCCCGTCGTATGGCACGCTGTCGAAGGTGGCATGGACCGCCAACCGACCTTTGCCAAAGAGCGCCTTGATGTCGAAAGGCACCTCTACGTATGCGGCATCCATGTCCTCGTTTTGGATGATGATGGCATCGAATTCGAATGGTGTTGCTGTGCTCATGTCATTTCTTTAGGTTTTTCTGATGCGTCTTCAATAATTTCACTGCTTGCCCATAAGGGCTTGAAGTGACGCTCACGAAGTAGGCAGCCATGTCGGTGGTGTAGGTGTTTTTGTAGTAGCCTTTGGTGAAGAGTTCCTCTTCGGTGAAGCTCTCGGCGAGGCGGAGCATCTCCTCATGGGTCGCTTGCAGTAGGCGCTTGGCTTCCTCCAAAGGCGTGTTTTGATGCTTCTCCACCAGCATCTTGTCCATCTCGTGGTAGTTCTTGCGGTATTCGTCAGGCAGGTAGTCACGAGGGTTGCCTTCGCGGATGTTTTTCACAAACTCGCGCATCAGCACCTGCCACTCGTAGAGATGAATCAGCAGGTCGCGGAGGCAGCGGTCGTATTGCCAGCGCACACCGCATTTCTTCGGGTCGGCGTCGAAGTCGAAAGGTGCAGTAATTGCTTCCTCGCTCATCTTTGCCATTTGCTCGTTCAGTTTGACATAGCCGTCGGTCATAGCGGCCACAAGTTCTTGTTTGTTGGTGGGATTGGGCATAAGATTCAATTTTGAGATTCATTTTTCCCGTTTCGGTTTCGTCATCGGTAGTTCCTCGCAAGTCACTCGAATAAGTTCGGATAGATAATCGCGGTCATCCACTTCTTCGATGAAGAAATAGTCTTTTGCGCCGTCGTATGGCGGCCGCATCTCGACGCTGCGCAGCAACGAGCGGGCCGCGTCGGTTGGCTTCAAGTAGAAACGGTTGTCACAAATGAGGCCGAAAATGATGCCGTAGCAGTAGATGCCGTAGTCGCCGAACATCTTTTTCACCGTAATTTTGCCTGCACCAGCACATTGGTCGGCGATGTATTGAACGAAGTCGGTGTTGCTTGCCATGTTGGGTCGTCTTTTGTGATTGTGCAAAGGTACAAAATAATCCACAATTCAAGGCTTTACTCAAATTGATGAATTTTCCAAATTATAATAGAAGTCGTTGATAAATATCCCAGTCAATATCCTTAAAAACATTGAAAACCACTTGTTTGACGCTGCAATCAGGATGTTCTGTCAAGATTTGCTCCACAGTGAACACCTCGCCGAGGTTGATGGTGGCATAGGTCGCTTCAGGGTTCTTGTAGGTCATCTGCATGAACGGCAGTTTGATGCTGGTCGAGGTGTTGCTCCCGATGCCGAGGTTCCAATACAGGATTTTGCCATGTTGGTGACCGTTCACGAAATCGAGGTAGAAAGGCCTGCGCCAGCACCGATGATGATGGCATCGGCAGATTGGATGGCTTCATATATTATAAATGTTGTCCACTGCTCTATTTTTCTCTAACCCGCTTGCCAGTCATGTGCTCGATTTGCAGTTCGAGTACAAAGGCATTGGGGGCATCCTGAGCCATATCAGCATCTATATCATAGCTTTGTGGGAAATATTTGGCACCCAGCAGGCGTAAAAAGGCGTTCTTGCAGGCGGGGTTTTCCACGATGTGCATCCTGCCGAAACAAACCACGCTTTCGAAATGATACCACCAGCTGTCGGGTTCTTTCACGCCTTCGCTGAGGACGCAGAACGAGACCTTGTCGCAGGCCCTTATGGCATCCAATTTATGTCCCTCTTTGGCGCAGTGGAAATAGATCTTGCCGTCGTCATACACGAAGTCGAGCGGCACAGTGTAGGGATAGCCGCCATCACCTAATACGGCGAGCACTCCGCGTGGCGCCTTCTGGAGCAGGGCAATGCATGCCTCGTCGGTCATCTGTTGTTTGAACCGCCGCATCGGGCGGAAGGAAGTTTTGTCGTCCATTAGACCTTTGTTTTTATTGGTTGTTTAAATAAAGCACTTTGCAAAAATACACAGAAAAAAGAGTACCTTTGCAAAAAAAAGAGAAATCATGGAAACCAGAAAACACATAGCAGCAGAAAAACTAGAAAACGGCACACACAACTGCGCCCAAGCCATCATTTGCACTTACGCTGACCTAATTGGAATCGATGAAGAAACAAGCCGTAACTTGGGCAACGCCTTCGGCTCGGGCATGGGCAACATGGAAGGCACCTGCGGCGCACTCGTCGGGGCAGGTATTGTATTGGGGCTTGCCACCAAAGACAAGGCAAAGGCGAGAAAAGCCATGAGGCAAATCATGACCCAATTCCAGCAACGCAACGGTGCCACCCAATGCAAGATGCTCAAGGGTGTCGGTACGGGTGTCGTCCTCCGCTCATGTACTGGCTGTGTGGCCGATGCTGCGGAGTTTTTGGAGGAGCATTTGGAATAACGCTATATAGTGGCCTACGAAGTTCTGATTACGTCTACTATTTCCCTTTCATATAAACAACAGACTGGTCGAAATCGAATACGGCATCGGTTTTTTCGAAGAATTTCAGACCGATATTGCCAGGTGTTGTAAACAAAGGCAGGTTTTTGGTAATCACAACCACCGCGTCAGGGAAAGTGATGCCAAAAAGCCGGCATTGTTTTGTGAGAATAAATTGTCCCACCACCTCGCCATTCGGAGCGATGGCATCCCGCAGTTCCAAATCGTCATTGTCGGTAAGGAACTTTTGGACTTTTTCGGCCTGATGGAAGAGGAACAGCAATTCCGGATTGCCAAAATCGATCATGAAATTGCCGCTGAGTGTTCTTGGTTTTATCCCGTCGTCAAGGGTCACGCTGGTCTCGATGGCGGGCAGTCCCATATAGGTTTCGGTGTTCATCTTGCCCTCTGAATACGTCTTCTTTTTATCGTTAAGCGATGCCCTGTTCAGCATCCGGAGGCTGTGGTTGCCGAGGTCGAGATTGACGATGCGGCTGCCTCCGTCAAGGTCGTTGTGCAGGTACATCACCGGCACGGCCGCTTCATAAGGTCCGTAGTCGTAATTTGCCAGCACAAACACTTCACCGGTATAGGAGGTGTTGTTACCTATCCGCACCGTTCCATTTGCCTTATGGGAGATCTTATAAACACGGCCGCCGAGGTTCAGTTTCTCCTTGTCAGTGACGGTCAGATCCATGTCCGACAGAATGCCACTGCTGAAGACGTAGGCCGAATCGACCAGTAGGGCAGGTATGCCTGATTCCAACAGTATCGTGGCATCCGCTTTGCCGTTGATGCTGGCGTTGAATACATAGTGTGCTCCCTTTTTGGTGAGAGGGAATGTGTCGCCATTGAGCCAATCTATCTCTTTTTCCACGCCTTCTGGTGTGCGGAACACCGTGCTTGTCACTTTCTCTTTATTCGATAATGAGACGTATGAGCATATGTCTGTAATGGGAGTCCCATTGGCGATGACCAAATAGTCACCTGTTCGGATACCCTTTCGATAGGCTTTCGATCCTTTTTGTACCACGGCCTGTACCGCCCCAAGGCTATCGTTTTCAGATGCTGTGATAAAACTAATGCCATCTCCTTCGTTTTTCACCACTTGCTCAAGGTTTCCATCGTGCGGGAGAAGCACAAGGCGTTTCTTTTGCGCATCGATAATCAGCGAGTTGCGTTTCAACAAAGCCGAACCTGTTTTTGTGCTATGGGAGTCGGTCGACATCCACACATCTTTGAACGTAAGGTCGTCGAACTTCACAGTGGGTAGGAGAAGCGTCCTATAGGTGATGGTATCTGCGGAACGGCCAAAGAAGCCAGATTGTGCAACAACCGAGGTGTCTCTCTGCACCGTTAGCCCATCGACGATTTCTCGCATCTTCTTGTCATTTTTCGACCAGCGGTTCAACCAATACTCAGGGAAGTCGAACCATCCTCCTAACCATCCTGTATCAAAGAGCATCTTGACACGAGTGAAGGGGAATTCCACCATCACCCTGGGCACGTCGTCTTCCCTATATTTTAGTGTGGGCTGTCCTTTTTCCTCTTTGGCGAAGAAGCGTTTGCGGTCGGTCATGATCAGCAGACTGTCTTTCGTGTCGAGCTTGAACGACAGGCCTTTGGCGACGAGGTTGAAGCCCAAACCGCCCTCAAACCTTCCGCATATGATTTCGTTCATTTCTTCTTGCGCGATGATGGGATAACCCTCGATGGTGGTGGAGCCTATCGTCATCGACGGAGCCCTATAGATAGGGATCTCATGACTCGTGTTTTGGGAATCGGTAATTGTGATGTTATCGCCTGAAGGCTGCATCCAAGCCTCATCGCCCGCAATCCAAAACCCAAACTCCGCGCTCGTGTCGAACATCATACGTTTGGTTTCCCCATTAATTTCCACCGGAACAATCACTGCCCCTTTGACAATCTCGACCTTGACGGTATCCGCAAAATCGTGACGTGACAGGGTGAAGTCCGTTAAATCTATTTCTTGGGCCGCAGCCGACATGGATGCCATTACCAGCAAAGAGACAGCAATAGAAAAGAGTAGTTTAGTTTTCATAAGTATTTGTTTAGAATTAAGTGGCAAATTTGTTGACTTCGGGACATAGGACGTAGGACTTGGGACTTAGGACTTGTGGTTTTATCCATGGTCTTATGTCTTTCGTCCTCTGTCCTTTGTCTTTCGTCCTTCGTCCTATGTCTTTTGGTGCGTTTTCATTAGTACACTTATGTTGTAATACGTAAATAGAGGTGATTTTGTTACACAGAAACGAGAATAATATGCGTTTTGAATCGATTTGGCTGCAAAAGTACTGTGTTTTTTACTATTTTTGTCCTTTCCAAACAATTCAATTAATCGACAACTTAAACTACAACTAAAATGAAAAAGCGCTTTCTTTTCCTGCTGATTGCCGTCCCGATGCTCTTTGCGTCGTGCGGGACTTCAAAGTTTTTCTCAAGCAATGCCTCTGACCTCCGTCCGATTGCTTTGGTTGAACCGTATTCTTATATTACTGATGCGGTGGCTGACTTTACCACCGATTACCTCCCGGATGCCTCCCGCTTCAACCAGCTGCTTGTTACCGATGTCGTGAACTCGCTTGGGATGCCGATACAAAAGACCGTCTCGGTGGATTTTGACGCTGCCAATCGGAAGTCCAAACTGGGCTCATGGATGTACAATCTGGTTGATCTTTCAGCAACTTCCGCCCAAAAGCTGGTGGTCCCCAACGAGATTCGCGATGCGGTCCGCGAGAGTGGCTGTCGCTATGGTCTGCTTATCACCGACGTGGGTTATTCCAAGAATGCACGCCAGTATGCATTGGAGGAGGGAATTGAAATCGGCATGAAGATAGCGGATTTCATCTTTAATAACAGTGTGGACTTCTCGAAAGATACAGAAGCCTACGTTAATGGTGTGTTCGCGCTGGTTTTCGATAACCAGACGGGACAAGTGGTATGGTATGGAAAAAGACCCAGACGTTACGAATACAATCCACTCGACCGTGAAAGCCTGACGAAGCAGCTGACCAAGCTCTTTGCTGACTTCAAATAATGTACTTTTGCTGCAAACATAGTTTATGTGCAAAGCATCTAAAACCCTCCTGTTTTTCCTTTTGCTAGGCGTGTCGCTTACGGCATTCGCCCAAGTCAACCGCACCGACGATTTCAGGGAGCGATACACACTCAAACAAGTCGTGGTGCTGAGCCGCCACAACATCCGCTCACCTCTCTCAGGGAGACGCTCCACGTTGCAGCGCATCACGCCTCATGAATGGTATCAGTGGTCGTCGGCTCCGAGCGAGCTATCGCTGCGTGGCGGCGCGCTCGAAACGATGATGGGGCAGTATTTCCGAAAATGGCTCGTGAGTGAGGGGCTGATGCGAGAAAACGAGATTCCTGCCGAGGGCACCATGCGATTCTATGCCAACTCACTGCAGCGTACCATCGCCACGGCACAGTATTTCTCCTCGGGGATGCTGCCTGTGGCCAATGTCCGCATAGAGCACCATTGCGAACTGGGTAGGATGGATTCCGTATTTGCGCCACAGATCACCGACGACAGCGAGGCCTTCAAAGCTCTTGCCCAACAGCAGATCACGGCCATGGGCGGCGAGAAAGGAATGCTTGGAATAGGGGAGAGGATGACGGAAAACTACAAGGTGCTGGAGCGTGTGCTCGACATGGACCAAAGCAAGGCCTGCCTTGAAGGCGACACCTGCCATTTCCGTACCGACGACGCACATGTCTATCTCGTCAAATACTGCGAGCCGGGCATGGGTGGCTCGTTGCGATTAGCTTGTCAGGCTGCCGACGCCCTCATCTTGCAATACTATGAGGAACCCGACGCGGTGAAGGCCGCCTTCGGCCATACACTGACTTGGGAAGACTGGGAGAGCATCTCGGCCATCAAGGATTGGTACGGCGACGTGCTGTTCACCGCACCCGTGGTGGCACGCCAAGTGGCCCGCCCGCTCTTACGGACAATGCTCGAAGAGCTTCAGCACGACGGGAGGAAGTTTACCTTCCTCTGCGGCCACGACTCCAACATTGGCAGTGTGCTGGCCTCACTGGACGCAGAAAACTATAGCCTGCCAGAAACCATCGAGAAAAAGACTCCTATCGGTTGCAAACTGGTCATTGAAAGATGGGAAGACACTGAGGGACGTTCTTTTGTCGCACTCAACCTGGTATACCAAAGCACCGAGCAACTGCGCAACATGACCTTGCTGGATTTGGAAAACCCGCCAATGGTTTTTCCTATCCATCTTAAAGGTCTGAGCTCTAATGCTGACGGACTTTATCCTTTCGACGCGTTGGTTCAACGGTTTCTTTCTGTCACTTCCATGACGAGATGATTTTGGGTTTGCACAAAAAAGATGCGGGAACAGTGCCTGCGTCCCCGCATCTGGAAAACTAACTCAAAATTCATCCTTGTACAGTATGACAAAAATCTGCTGCAAAGTAACGGCCATTTCCGAGACTATGATATCCCCATTGATGGGTATTTTGGAAAGGTATCTTCATCATGAATTGGGACTGATCTTTGGCAGACAAAAAAGCCGCAGCCCGAAGGCCACGGCCT
>CAJOHD010000018.1 GCA_905234275.1 uncultured Bacteroidales bacterium
TTGGCGTTGACGAGCTTGCAGAATGCGTTCGTAGCGATTGAGCGCCTTTGCAATGATGTCTGAGAACTTGGGCTTGTTGGAATGGTATAAAATGACCTTTTCGGCATCGGTTTCAAAAACCTCAAACAAATCCTCCATTGCCGAAAGCAAGTAGCTGGCCAGGACATCGGTACTGTGTGTCTTCTCGAACTTGCCCAGATGGGAACGACAATAGGCTATATAGATGCTGTGGATTTCGCCAGCGGTACGAGCGAATTTGCGTTTTTCACCTACATCAATGATGCCCAGCTCGTTTTGGAAGACCACATCAGAGGGGATTTCCACATTGATGGTGCTGACATCGAAACGGATATGAGACTTTGCGATTTCACGGTTACGGGAGCATACGGAAGTAGCACCATCATAGCCTTCTTCCCTTGTAGGTTCTTCACCTTCAAACTCCTCAAACGAGAACAACAACGGTTGGTAGGTCAGCAGCCAATTGTCGGTGAAAGTATCGATGAGCACTTTCTTGAAGTCGGGTCCGAGACGGTTACGGTCGCTACTCTTGCGCTCGCTATAGTAGGAAACGAGTTCAATGTTGTTAAGGTTCTCGCGTCTGATGGCTTGAATTGTGTCGGTGCTGAGGTAGTCCATATCCTCAGCTACAATCTGAATGCGGTCTTTGCTGATGTCGGTATAGACATAGCCGACGTTGAGCATGTTGTTTGTGTAGAACTTCTGTTCAGGCATTCGCAGAATGCGCCCGACGGTCTGAATGGTGAAGGTATCGCTCTGTAACTTGCGGAAGATGAGTAACACGGCGGCACGTGGGCAGTCCCAGCCCAAGGCAATGGCTTGCTTGAAAAGCAAGACTTGTGCCAGGTTGTCGGGCTGCTCGAGATTGGCGAGGTTGGCTTTTTCGCCGGAGAGCCAAATGGCGAGTTTGCCATTGTCGGTATCGATACCCTTGACGGCCTTCAGATAGGTCTTCACCTGGTCGGCAATCCTGTTGTCTTCTTCCGTCATGCTGAGCGAAGTGTCGTTGGGCAGCTGAATCAACAGTAAAGGATTGATGTTTACACCCAGTTCCTGATAGGCTTGTGCCAAGCGGTTGCGCTTCTCCAAGGCACAACTGATGAGGTGCTGGTTTAGTTCGCGGTCGTCGCTGTAGCCTTGTGCAATGTTGGGATTCAAGATGACCTGCTTCTTGATCATCTCTTCTTTTACTACCGCTTCGCGAGGGATGTTGACGATGTAATTGCTCGGTGTCTTCGGCGTGGCAGAAATACGGATTTCCACCTTGGGATTGATGCGCTCCAGCACTTTCTTGGATTGGTCAGCCGTCTTTGACCAAAACAAGTGTTCCTCGTCGATGATAACAATGATGGGGATACCCTGTTCGTCTTGGGTGCGACGTGTGATTTCGTAGAGTGAAAGATTTTGTTCACTTTCACGAACAATGATGTTCTTTTCCTTGTTGATGCTTTCCCAGTTGACGAAAAGAATCTCACCCGGATGGATGTATCCATCGGCTTGGTCAATTTCGTCGTAGAGCATGGCGCGAAGCTGACGGGTTTCAGCAAAGCTGTCTTTCAATTTGAAGTAGCTTTGTTCGTGCAACTTGTTGGGTGCAATCCAAATGTAAGCCACCTGCTTGAAGGGGCAATCGCCACGCGATTGCAATTCTTCGGAGAGAGAGGCCAACATTTGCGAAGCCATGACGGTTTTGCCAGAGCCTGTAGGTGCTTTGAAAATGAGGGGGCGCCGCTGCCCACCGAAGCTGAGCAGTTCGATGGTCTTTTCCACCAACTCACGGATGGCCTTCTGTTGGTATTTAAGGTCTTTCATTGTTCACCTCCTTCCTCGAAATCAATGGATATAGCTGAGCCTTCCTGTTTCGGCGAGAGTTTATCCGCTGCTTCGTCCAACAGTCGTTCCTTCTGCTTTGGTAAAACGCGTTGATAGGCATCGTAGATGGCGGCTGGGAGTGCCACAAGCTGCACTTTGTCCTGGACTTCATAGAAATCGTCGTCGAAAGCATAACGGTCTGGTGAGAAAATATAGATTTTCAATTTAGATCTTCCAAACTCTAAAGTCTTGATGGCTTCCACCAATTCATAGACAACTTCTTCGCGGTAAACGACGAGCATGTGCTTCTGGCCATCGCTGAAGTAGCGGGCCAGTTGGGGCTTCAGCTTCAATGTGCCGAGCATAGATTTCTCCTCGTAAAGATCTTCCTTTACACAAAGCAGGTCTGTGGCCGCATTAACTAAGGCACGCATGTTGCGTTGGGTGCGCTCACGAGGAATAAAATCAGTGCGGTAGTAACGTAGGTTGTTGTCGTGGAAACCTTCCATTTCTTGTCCTTTAGGCGTGGTATAGCCTTGAATGACACGGCGGTTGCGCTCGTAGGTAACTTTTTCGCAAATACTGTTCTCGTTGTTGGTAACGAGAATGCATTGACGATGACCACCGTCCTCAGCGTTGAGTTGCATTGTAGCAAGGAGAGTTGTACCACTTCCAGCGAAAAAGTCGAGGATTATGGAATTAATATTAGTGGTAAGTTCTAGAATTCGACTAATTAACTGAATGGGCTTAGGAGTTTCAAATTTTACATCACCAACAACACTTTTCAACTCTATTTGAGCTTTTTTATTTCCGTCTATGTCAGTCCAAAGATTTGATGGCCTTTTTGTTTTTCCTTCAGCATAGAATTTATAATATACTTTCCATTTTCCTGTATTGTCTTGTTTGAAATACAGCATATTATCCTCACGCATCTTCTTTACTTTGTCAGGGCCAACTCTCCATCTGCTTTCATATCCACTTGGACCATACGGATAAACTTCTGTGCCGTCAGGTGCGATTATTGGGAAAAACATAGTAGGTCTATCTTCTCGCCTGTCTTCACCTCCAGTCCTCCTTAATTGCAGAATTGAAAAAGCTCCCTTCTCATCATGCATATCATATCTGCTCAAATCTTTGTCGGTTAATGGAATACCACCAATTTGATAATTAGCCATTTTCGAATATGCCAAAATGTAATCACATGCTTTCCCAAGACTTCCTGTATCTTGACCTGTAGTAGTTCCTGTTGCTCTCGTTATTATTCCAATAAGATTTGATGAATTTAGTATTTCATCACACAAAAGCTTTAGCTGAGCTTGTTCATTGTCATCGATAGAGATAAAAATCACACCATTATCGGAGAGCAGTCGTTTAGCAATACGAAGCCTCTTGTTCATGAAGGAGAGCCATTTGGAATGACGGTAGGCATCCTCAGTGTCAACATAGGCATCGTTATAGACGAAATCCTTGTTGCCCGTGTTGTAAGGCGGATCGATGTAGATAACATCAATCTTGCCTTCGTGGGTGTAGCTGAGGGCTGTTAGGGCTTCGAGGTTGTCGCCCTCGATGAGGATATGGTTGGGAGCATCAGGAGCATCAGAGATGATGCGGCGCTCCTTTACCTCGGTCAGCACGGGAAGCTGCTCGCGCAGGCGTTCCTCCACGTCCTCTTGTTTGTCTTCCCAAACAAGGCCGTATTTCTTATGCTGCCGAAGCAGCCCTATCAGGTTACTCTTTTCCTCGTCGGTGAGGCCTTCGAGTTGCTGGAGCTTGGCGATAAGCTCTGATTTATCAATGCGTCCGCTCATCGTTGTATTCTCCTATGTTGGGTACAACGATGGCTGACAGATGCTTGGATTAGATTGTTCATAAACCGGCCAGTTTTAATCTAATTGAATCTGTTAGGCAGCTGAACAAAAGAAGCGCATCCAATCCTTTCAGTTATAAAGCAGGGCAAACTGGCCGGTTAAAACCCTCACGAGATACATCCAGGAGAGGATACGCTATACAGCGTACCTCTTTCCTGAAGTTCTCGTGATAAACTTGGCCAGTTTTTAGCTTTAAACCTCAGTTATAAGATACGATATCTTATTCAGCAATATGTCTTGTCTTGCGCTTTTTAGGGCGAAAGGCAGGGGCAAAGATAGGGAAAAAATTGATATAAAAGGAAAAGGATGGGAAAAAGGCGACTTACCGCCCATTGTTTTGCTTGGTTGATGTCCGGCGTGGGTGGGGATTTTGAGAATGCGCTTGCTGACGCTTATAAATGCATAGTTATCTCTTGCGAGAAATAGTGATATGCTATAACTATGAAGTTGTTTGATTGATTGTTGATTGGCAAAGCCAATTTTTTTGTATTTTTGACGGCTGAAATTAGATTCATGCAGGTAGGCGAGACATACGAGCATATCATCAATAGCAGCAAGTTGTACTGTGGCCCCAAGGTCACCTGCTACGCGTTGCTCACCAAGTACAACCGCATGGAGGACTATAGGAGAGCTTGGACGCATTTTTAGAAGATGTTTGGAGAAAAAGAATAGAATATGGGAAAGTTTGAGAGGATATTCAAGTTCATTCAAAAAGGGAAACTAACCCTTTTCGTCGGTGCTGGTTTTTCAATAAAAGCTGGCGCGCCAAGTGTGACTCAATTGAAAGAGGCATTCATTGAAGATTTTCCAGCTGATGAACAAGATGCTTTACGGGACCAAGGCTTGGACGAAATCACTGAGAAATACGTAAAAGAAGTATGTGGGGGTAGCAGGAATGAGTTGAATACCATTTTGGAACAAAAGTTCTCGTTCAACAGAAAAGATTTGACGGATCATGAACTTCTGGCAAAAATACCCCATATCAAGCGTATTTTCACCACGAACTATGATTCCTTGCTTGAAGACACCTATTGCCCTAAACATTGCCAAGTAATCAGGCATAGTAAAGACGCAGCTTATCTTGATGAAAATAAAGTTGCTGTATTCAAAATCCATGGTGATTTTGAGGCTAAAGACGACATCATCATTACGCAATCAGACTACAATAAGTTCGTAGGAGGTGCGCCTGACAAGTATCTCTGGGATTTATTAAAAACGGAATTTGTCACCAGGAACTTTTTGTTCTTGGGGTATAGCCTGAAGGATTCAAATGTGTTGGAGTCGTTGTTTGATGTGGAAAAGCATCTGAGCAATAATCGAAGAGAACATTTTATCGTTGTGCCCAATATGAGCAAAAGAGATTCGGGGCGTTTGAAGAAGCACGGAGTGGAGTATGTGCAGGGAACGGCCGAGGAGTTTTTGACGGCATTGTTCGATTATTTGGAGCAGAATGCAAAAGGTGATTTGGAGAATGATATCCAAACCAAGGAAAACATCGAGTTTTTCAAACAACACAACATGACACCAACGATTAGTCATGGTGATGGGAAGAACCGTGTCTTGGATGTTCAATCCTTGGATGGCAATCCGCTGGCTTCAAAATGCCATTTTATGCTTCCAGAAAGGTATGCAAACCAATTAAGGGATATTGATTTTGAGAAGCAGGGTGTCGTAACGAAGCAGGGAGACTTGCCTCATCTTGAGATTCCCGCGTCTGAAATTAAAAATTTCAATTTTTCCATTGGAGGAATCAGCTTTTCTAACGGAGATGGCCTTCAAAAGTTATTGGTATATCCCGTTAATTCTCAGCATGATGTCACAATTACGGTACCTAAGTGCGAATTCATAAAAAAGACGACTTGCATTATTTATAAAAACGCTCCTCTGGAGTTTATTATGCAAGTGGATTGTGAGGCGTTTTATATGAAGGTCTCCTATCGGTTTGAGAATGAACAGAGTAGTTTGAAGAATGGCGGTTTTATTGTAGAATTAAAAGACAATTATTCCGACAATGATCTTGCTATTCAATGGATGACTGCGATGCGATGCGTTAGCGAGGGAGGAACATTGAGAGTTCATGTCAGTGGGATGAATCCAATAGATTTGAATGGCTTAGAGGATGAAAAAAACAAGACCATTTATTCCAATTGTCTAGATTATTATAAGAACCTCAAGAAGATCGAATTGGGATTGAATGTTTGTTTTGACAAATACGAGAGCTATAGTTTTAGGAGATACCAAGAGTCCATCAAATTGGTAAGTGCCATCTCGAAAGAGCCTGTGATTACTCATGATGGGAACGGGACATTATCCTATACCATACCTAAAGTAGATGTAAATGACGACATGGTGAGATGCTTAAAAGAGAACAAGCCGTTTGTTGCAGTCATGACCCAACAGACTGATGAGAACGTGGTCCTTTGCGGGCATTTATTCGGGCCGTTGTTCGCAAAAACCTTGTATATCAGTTGTCACGCTGTCTCGTTCAATTCAATAGACGATGAGCAATACGCAGTAGAGATGAGAAACGACAATGATTACAATCAGGTATGGTGGGGCTTTGAGCCTTTCACTGTAGGGACTAACCCGGAGAATATGTTGGAATAAATGGACTGTATTTTAATGACGTTTTACACAATTGAGAAAAATAAACTATTTTTGTCGATTAAATCGGATTTGTTATGATTTCAAAGATAGAGATAAAAAACTACAAAGCATTCGGAAACGAAGTGAACACATTGGAATTGCGTCCTATCACTTTATTGATTGGCAAAAACAGCAGTGGAAAAACTTCGTTGTGTAAGTTGTTACCCTTATTGGAAAATGCGACATCAGGTGAACTTGACACTCCGTTGCTTTTGAAGAACAACGATATTACCCTTGGAAGTCGGTTTGAAGACTTGTTCCACAATGGTTCAACCACCGATTTGGAGTTCAAAGTGTATTATGAAGACAATAATGTTGTTGGGGCTAGCTATCTAATGCTTGATGGGAAACTAATGGTATATCATTATCAGGCAGGGGGACAAGGTTTTCCTTTTTTCGAAAGAAAGATTTCAGAAAAAGCGACATTCAATGGATTGATACATTACAACATTCTTCGTCAACTCAACCTTGACCCTGCTCAATTCAAATTCAAAGTCGATTATCTGGGCCCCATCCGAATTGAATCCAAAAGAACCATAGAGTTTGAGGGCTATGGCAAAATAGAGTCGGTTGGATTGAAGGGCGACAACACCTACAGCATCCTCTTGAATTCTTATCTTCAAGAAGATGGGTTGTTCTCCAATGTTTCAAAATGGATGGAGGACAACATGGAAGGGCAAAAGCTTGCGTTCAAAATGACGGCTCCAGGTACTTATGCGCTAATGGTTGTTAGAGATGGTGCAGAGGTGAATGTTGCTGACGTTGGTTTTGGCCTATGTCAAGTGTTGCCTGTCATAACCCAGTCTTTTATGCCGAAGGGAGGAGACGTTGAGGTCATTGAACAGCCTGTTCTGCATCTCCATCCTGCTGCACATGCCAATGTTGCCTATCGGCTTGCTGAATCCGCAAAGACAACGGGAAGGAAGTACTTGATAGAAACGCACTCGGAGAATTTCCTGTTGGGTCTTCGTAAACTGGTTTCCGACCCCCAATCGGATTTCAATGTTGATGATGTCATCATCTATTATGTAAACCACGATGGAGAAGCCGCCTATTTGGAGCCGATCACTGTTGATGAAAACGGAGAATTGTCGTCATGGCCTACCGGCGTATTTAGCGAGAGTTTTGATTTGATGGCGGAAATAATGAACAACAAGAGATGATTTTCAAGATCGACCATAATTATGCAACGACCCTACAAGGGGCGGCTCTGTCTGATTTGTGCTGCAAGATGATGGAGAAAGGGCACTTTATTGACTGTGATGGAAATACTCTTGCATTGATTAAGAACTGCATCCAAACCAATGCTAGTACTACACAAACGGAGTGCTTTACAAAATACAAGGGTTTTAGCATTACTGCTGAGTTACGAAAGTACTTGACAACTATTCTTGTTGATGGTACTCATTATTCATTGGAAGATTTGGATAGGATGGTCAGCAAAGAGAGTAGGGTGCTGGTGGAGAACGGCCCATATGAATGGGATGTGTACAAGAAGATGATGGGTGTCTTTGAGCGTGACAGGAAATATGGCAATGTTTTCCAATTACTGATCAAGGCACGAATCAAATCCTATCTTACTGATTTGCATTGCGGTGGTTGTTCAACAATGGTTGCCATGATTAAGTACCAAGAACAGAACGATTACAAGAATGTATTTGCGGAAAAATCATGTGTTGTTTTTGACAGGGATACTAACGATGAAATATCTTTTGATTCCCAAAAAAATGGTTTATTCAGATTATTATGCAACAAGGATAACACCACGGTTTCCAATAGTGATATTTACACTTTGAACCAAAGTCACTATTATTGGCACATGTGGTATAAAAGAGAAATAGAGAACTATTTTACAGATGATTGTTATATAAAGGAAAATGTAGATGTATCTGGCTTCCCAACAGTGTCGAATCAGAGGGATTATTTTGAGATAGATAAATCATCGGCTCCTGGATATGACAAACCTTTATTGTCGTCTGTTGCGGAACATATGAGTAGATCTGATTATGACATGATTGCTTCAAAAAAGTTTTTGGTTAATGGAGAATTGTTGTCAGAGATACAATTATTTTTGCTTAAACTTGTAAAAATCATATAATATGTCGGGAATTTCAATTAAGCCGGATCGCGAGTATTTACGCGAGATTTGTTCAAAGATTGAAGATGGAAAATATGGCATACCTGTTTTTCAAAGAGACTATGTTTGGAAACCGGAGCAGATTCTTGACCTTTTTGACAGCATTGCTAAGGGCTATCCGATTGGAACTATCATGTTGTGGCAGCCGAAAGAGTATTATCCAAAGACAAAGGATATTCTTACGGATGAGATAAAAGATGAACCGACACCAGAGTATTATGTGCTGGATGGTAGGCAACGGCTGACGACCTTCTTTGGTTGTGTTTCAAACAGGGAAGATAAAGACAGTTGTTTCAAACTTAGTTACAATCTGGAGACTAAATCCTTTGAGTATTCGAAAAAAGATAGAATAGAGGTTTTACTGATTTCGGACATTTATGACACTTTTACCATGTTGACACGGTTGCAGACTATTAGAGATTCTCTGGGTGAGGAAAAAGCCAAGAAATATGTTGAGACTGCTCAACGAATGAATGCCGTTTTGCAGAGTTATGAGACGGGAGAAATTATGTTGAACAACTGCACCTTAGAGGAAGCTGGAGTGGTGTTTTCACGAATCAATTCGAAAGGAACAAAGATATCAAAGGCTTCGATGTTGCAAGCCGTATCGTACAAAGGAGCCGAAGGCATCCTTTTGTCGGATGAAATCGAGGAAATCTTAAGCAAATTGTCTCAATACTCATTTGACAAATTGTCTTCTGACGATATCCTGAATTGTTTCTATCGTTGGTCATCAAAAGATTTCTACAACGCGAAAATGAATGATTTGGAGAGTGTTGATTTCACAACCAATTTGGCCGAGATAACTGATACAATCATTAGGGCTGTAGTTTTCCTTTACAATGACTGCTTGGTGCTTTCTTCCGATATTCTTCCATACAAAAAACAGTTGGTCGCTCTGACATGGTTCTTTAAAGAGAAAAAGAACCCATCTGAAGATGAAATCAAAGAGTTGAAGAAGTGGTTCTATTACACTTCGTATTGCCAAACTTTCCAAAATAGTTCGTTGTCAAATGTACGTTCTGTTTTTCGCCGTTTCGAGGATTTTATAAAAGGACGTAAAAGCACGGCTATTGATTATGAGCCAATAGAGATGAAAGGTTTTGGCGATGATAAGTTCACTATCAATTCCGCCAAAGCTAATTTCATGATGCTTTCCATTATCCATCATGCCCAAAAACAAGTCCCTATTATTACGATGAACTATATGGGATATATTCGGATTGGGGGTAAGGATGCGGCCAATTATTTCCCAGAGCTTTTGCCCGATGATAAAACTATTCTTTCCAATTGCTTCTATTTCAATGACAATTATTCAGACCAGGAACTTGATAGATTTGTGCTGACCAAGGAGATGTTGATGTTGTTTATCAGCGGTCAGAAGGATAAGTTTGTTGAAGCCAGAAATAAAGCGATTGTTGATTGTGAAAAAGAATTGCTGAAAGAACAGGGGATTGTTATGAAAGAAGAACAGTAAATCGCTCCCTAATTGCAAACAAGGTTTGTTGCCGGTGACAAGTATGAACAATAGTCTGGCTGTTCATCTGGATTATAAACATTGGATTTGAAGAATTGGCGAGAGGATGAAGACTGTTGTGCTGAATTTGCGACTCACCGCCCATTGTTTTATTTTGTTAATGTCCAGCGTGGGTGGGAATTTTGAGAACAGGCCCTATATATCGCCGATTATCTCTATTTTCACAATCAAAAACATCTATTTATATGTGAATTTCGTGATTTTTTCACAAAAACACGATTTATATATTGTTTTTCGGTTTTTATTTTATATCTTTGCACCAAATTTCTTATTGTTAAACAAAGGCAACCATGATTCAGGAGTTTCAAGTACAAAATTTCCATAGCATCAGGGAACGGCAGTCCATCAGTTTTGTGCCTACCAATGACGACAATATGCGTGGGCAATATGTCCATGAAGTGGCAGATGGAGTTGGGCTGCTGAAGGTGG
Source organism: uncultured Bacteroidales bacterium (assembly GCA_905234275.1). Taxonomy (GTDB): domain Bacteria; phylum Bacteroidota; class Bacteroidia; order Bacteroidales; family F082; genus Limimorpha. The sequence continues at coordinate 10,448 of CAJOHD010000018.1, forward strand.
GCATCGTGTATGGTAGCAATGCCAGCGGTAAGACCACCTTGCTCCAGGCCCTGTCGTTCTTCCGCAGCGTCATGATCGACAAACCTGAATCGAAGATTTCCTGCTCGACAAACACAGCGAAGGGGAACATTCGCACATGCAGATGACATTCTGGGTAAAAGGAGAAAAGTATATCCTACATCTTGAATTCGATAGTAAGCGGATTTACGAAGAGTCGCTGCTTGTATATACCAGTGCTCGCCCTGCCTCACTTTACAAACGTGTCTATCAACCGGAGTCCGACCATACGGAAGTGACCTTTGGCAACAACGCTGGAATAAAAAAAGCCGATCAGCGCGCTATCACTGGAAATACCACCAACAACTGTACGGTAATGGCCGCCTTCGGACAGTCGAACGCTCGTGCTTCAAAACTTAATGATGTGTTTGAGTTTTTCTATTCTGGCTTACATGCCGTTTTGAGTCCAAGGAATTCTTTGTCGTTCGATGTGAAAAGCGAACTCAGGAATGACAAGGATGGCAAGAAAAAGCGATTCCTGCTCCAACTGCTGAAGGCAAGCGACTTTAACATCGTTGACATGACCCTTAACGAACTTGAAGAATCCATCACGCCCGAAATGGAAAAGGCTATCAATAGTGCTCCAATATCCGAAGAGGCGAAGATAGAGATGCTCAAGCGCGGC
>CAJOHD010000019.1 GCA_905234275.1 uncultured Bacteroidales bacterium
ACAAATCATAGTTGTTCATTAGTGTATTCAAGTCTCCTAAAGGAGAACTATCCATAATAGAATAAGGCCTAAAACCTTCAACAGAAACAGTAAATGTGTGCTTTGTTTTTTGGGGAGCCCTAAATATTTCTATCATCTCATTATAATTCATTTTCCAACCTTTAGGTGCCTTTTGGTAATCAATATAGGAGATGTCTCTACATGAACTCATAGATTTTGGACAATTGAGAGTAGGTAATCCACAGAATGGGATAAATTGCGTTATTCTGTTCACCACCTTTTCCCCTTTAATTCTATAATCATTCAGTTCTTCTTCTGTTCCAATATTAGGAGAAGTGACAACTATCGAATACTTGGATAAATGAGGCTGTTTTTCATTCAAAACATACTTATCAGACACTATCCATTTGTCGTATTCAAACTTACGTTCTGTATAGTTCTTTATTCCCACATCCATTGAGTCCGATATAAACGACAAATTCATTTCCATTATATAATCCTCCTAATCGTCTCCTTACTATATTCCTCCCAAATCTGCTCAAAGTTGTCCGCTACATTATCCGTGGCGAGGCTGCTGTCGCGCATGACGAAGTAGTATGGTTTTTGGCGGGCGATTTCGGTGATGGTGGTCTCGTTCACATCCGTGTCGAAGCAGGCCATGAGGTAGTTGTCGGCGACGCTCCAGACGGTCTTGTCGGCGATTTCTCGTTTCTCTATCTTTGCCGAAAGCTCGATGCCCAGCTCTATCATGGCTTGGAAAAGCAGATCCTCGTCGGTGCGGTCGTGCTTGATGTTGTCCTCGAAGAGCAGGCTCTCGTTGAACTGCTCAGGCGAGTAATACACATCCTGCATGTTGGAGCTGTCGAGCTTCAGCACACGGAAACCAAAATCAAGTCGTTCCATTCGTTCTTCCAATTCCTCTAACTCTTTCTGTTTAGGAAGAATTTGCTCCCTATATATTTTCTCGGCAATCTCTTTTTGTTGATCCAACAACATTAGTTGTGCCGTTGTATCTGGGCGGGCGGACAACAACTGATCTATACTTCTCTGTAAAGAATCACATTTTGATTGCAAATCACATAAAATTTGTTTCCCTGCACGACGGATGCGTTCCTTGCCGATTTCTGTCAAATAATGAGGTTTTCCTATACTATCTAAAAAGTCAATTGCCTCCTTTATGGTTTTCTTTGCATCATTACTTGCCTTCTTTATTGTTTCATCGAGATTTTCAGGATATTGTACCAAGATGGCTTTACAAGCGACCACTTTTTCTATTTCATAATTGAAAATTGCATGTTGAGATGTCGCTGAACCAGAAAAGAAGTCTATTACAATATCCCCATCCTTCACCCATCCATATTTTAATAATCGTTGAACAAGTGTAGTTGGTTTGGGATAATCAAAAACTTTACGGCCTTCAAACAAATCCATTATTTCTGTAGTACCTGTTTTAGTTGTACCAGCATCAAGTAAAATAGAACTTGGTGTCTTAGTATCACCCTTTTCCATTCTTTCATTGTAAAAGAGTTTTCGTTTTGGAGAAGAATCATCATTTAATCCAAACTTAATCCTTCCATCTGCCATGAGTTTATTCATGGTTTCCCTATTATAGCACCAAATTCTTCCATTAGGCGGGTAGTAATCTATTCCCGTTTTGGGATTTGTTATTGGATAACTTGTATCACCACCAACATGATTGGCATCAATGGGCACCAATTTCCATGGACCGCGAGGATCATTATCAGGATTAACATAGTCCTCAATATCAATATCATCACCCCCAAATGCCAGAGTCTCTCTATTCTTTGAATAAACTAATGTATGATTGTGATTTGTCGAAATCTCATCATCATTTGAAATCGATGTACGAGATTGCCAAATAATATTGCCAACAAAATTATGCTCACCGAATATCTCATTTGTTACCTTAATTAAATTTGCGGCTTCTTTATCGTCAATACTTATAAATATCACCCCGTCCTCACTCAGCAAGTCCTTCGCCACTTTCAGGCGGGGATAAATCATGTTGAGCCAGTCGGTGTGGAAGCGGCCGTTGCTCTCGGTGTTGGCCACGAGGCGGTTGCCCTCCTCGTCCTCCTGTCCGCTGTTGTGGACATAGTCGCCGGCGGTCTGGGCGAAGTCGTCGTTATACACGAAGTCGTTGCCCGTGTTGTAGGGCGGGTCAATATAGATCATCTTCACCTTGCCGAGATAGTTCTCGCGCAGCAGTTTCAGCACTTCAAGGTTGTCGCCCTCAATGTAGAGGTTCTGCGTGTTGTCGAAGTCCACGCTTTCCTCGCGGCAGGGGCGCAGCGTGTCGGTGGTCGGCGCGTTGGCCAGGCGGATGGCGTTGCGCTTGTCGGGCCAGGTGAACTGGTAGCGTTCCTCGGGGCCTTCCACGATGTCCTTCGAGAGTTCCTGCCGGAGCTGGTCGAAGTCAATCGCCGCTTCTGGCTTCCCGTTCTCGTCGAGGCGCTCGGTGAGGCAGTTCGGGAAGAGTTCGGCTATCTTCTTTATGTTTTCGTCCACGATGTTGTGGGTTTGCATGTGAAGTTTTTCCATTTTATTGTTTTGTTTACAAAACTAACAATATCCAAGATATGCATTTATACATATTTATATGTATCAGATTTTTCCTCATTTAACACGAGTGGCAGAGAATAGCGAACTCTGCTTATTGACTGGTTTTCTGTATTTTTACTGGTTTCAATACCTCCATGAAAAATCTGAGCAACCTTGATTCCTCCACCACCTTTAGTGCCACCAGTTTCTGTAGCCGTTACAGCAACATCAAATTCAACTTCAATCGCATTAGTATATCTATCATCAAGCAGCACCCCTCCAGCAGAATTCTTCATTGCATGAGATGTAACATGTGCATGTTTTTCCGATAATTCATTATTTGCTGCTTCAACACCTTGTACAATCTGTACGAGTGTCTCTTTTGTAAATTCTTTTAAGTCCATATTATATTTGTTTTTTAGTTATTATTCAAATATCAATACCCAACAATTTCTCTAGCCCTTTCAGTTCTTTCTTTCTCGCCTCTCGTATTTTTGCTACGTCGAGTTTATCCAAAAACGGTTTTATTTTTTCTCTGCCTTTATACCTGTCATACATAATATTCTTTCTACGGAATAATGCTTTCATCTTATCCTGCCCATATTGTCCTTTAAGTTGGGTATTCAAAGGCAAACACAATGCTTTTAACAATCCTTCTAAATCATCCAACATCCAATCCTCAATGCTTGTATTAGCTTGAATTCGGCAAAAATGTATCACTTCAAACAATCGTTTTAAATTGGCTTCTACCATTTTCCAATCTGGTTTTTGTTTACTATTCTTTACAAAAACATCAGTATCATATTCACAAACGACGGTGTCAAACATAACAGGTGTCTTAGAGCATCGTCTTATCGTTTCCAAGTGTTTCCGCATCTCTTTTTCATCGGGGAATCCATGAGTATTGATTATCTTTATCTGCTTTTTAAAGCCGTTACTGCGATAATAATCAATTAATTTCTCAAATACAATTTCATCAGCATCACCTTCCACAAAAATGACTTTAATACATTCAGGCTTGATTTTTGCTTTTTTCTTAGTCATGACCCCTCCTCCTTAACTTTTTGTAAAGAACTCAGAAATCAATTCGGGATCACATTCCATATCCAGCATCAAATCAAACAAGTACTCACCCAAAGACATTTCACCAGCAGCAGCAATCTTAAGAGCATGTGAAACTTTTGTAGTTTTTAATGTTCGAAAATCCACATAACCTTTTTCAGACGGCAAACCAACATATAATTGTGGAGCAGACAAATATTTTGCTAAATTTGGCGAATGACTAGTAAATAACAATTTGGTCTCACCCAATAAATCGCCAATTGTTGAAAGTAAACTCTGCAACAATCTTGGATGTATTGAATTTTCCAATTCCTCCACCAGCAACAATTGGACACCATCTTTTTGCGCTTTAATCACCTTGGTTAGCAAATTCAACAACTTCATACTACCAGTTGATAGATATTGAAATCTTGTTTGTTGGTTATTGTATTTTTCTTTAACCACAACATCATATTGATCAGGCAATTCGAATGGTGCATCTTTGTCAATCTCCAAATCAAGTTTATTAATTGCAACAGGATCAATTGTTTCTATTGTAGGAATTAGATTAGTTGTTGCAGAAATCAAAAATTCATAAGCATCTTTATCCTTTTGTTTTAAATCATACAGATAACGTGCTAAATCCGAGCCCAGCATCAATGTTTGCTTTCCATTATCATCTAGCATCAATCTAGGAGCAAAATTCTCTTCTGGATCTGAAAGTGTATCAACACCCCTAACTCTAATAGATTTAATAGCTTCAAGATAATGATGATAGAATAAATCGTCATAATTATATAATTTATTCAATGCTAACTCATTAGATTCTATCAATAAATCCTTATCACATCTACCTGTTTGACTAGGTTTATATTTAACTTTATTTCCTGCAGTTCTATTAATCAAAGTTGTATACTTTGGTTTTTCACCATTTCTATTCTTAATTTTTAAATACTCCGTTAATATACATCCGTCAGAATTCTTTTCTTTATAATTGTTCCTATTTCTTTTCCAATCAAAACTAAATCCATAAATAAAATCAGTATTCTCATCAATCGTCCCCTCCTCTTCAAAGACAAATGGTTTCCCTGCAATTCCTTTATTAATGGATATACATGACTGATTCCCCATTAACATCAACTTTGTCTTTGGTAGGCCTTTAACGAACTGAAAACCAAATGTAATCGCAGCCAGGGCATTACTTTTTCCATAATTATTTGGTGCCAATAGTGAAGTAATGTTTTCCAAGTTGATCGAAAAAACATCAATGTTTCTAAACCCTTTAATTGTAATTTTATTTAACGAAACCATATCTACATTATATTTAGCATTTTATGCTGCAAAAATAATATTTATTTTTATATACGCAACATTTTTTTGCATTTATTTGTAAATTATTTCTTCAACTCTTGAATCTGTTGATAAATCTCGTACTTCTTTCTGAGCTGCTTTTCCACCCTCAACTTCTTTTCAAGCAGTTCAATTTGTTTTAGTTTTTTCTTCTTCTCATCATCAATGGCAATCTGCTCAACGAGAGTGTTGCCTTCCTCAACTTCGATAGTGCCAACTGTTTTTACTATGTTGTCCCACACATCATCCAAATCCAAGCCTGATACCGTTATCTCTGGTTCCGCACCCCAGTCGCTCATCAAAAGTTTGGTGTGGAATATGGCGAGCTGCGTCTCATCATTATATCTCAACAGAAACAACAATTTCTGAGGTATCAGTTTCGACAGCAGCTGTATGTTTTTCAGGTCGTAGTCTTTCTTTTTGAGCTGAACCTCAAGCACATATATCGACTCAACCTTTTCACCAGCATGAAGTGCCGGCACTGTTCGCTCCGAAATCACATTCACAATTGTCATCCTCGACACATCCTCATCGAAGCGCTCTTTCTGTGTTGAGCTCAACTCAAACTTAGCATAGATGCGAGCCTTGGGAAGGGCTTGTGACAGTTCGGTAGATTTCGGAAGTCCCAGCATAAGCAATCTATTTTACTACGAGGAAACAAATAAGCTCGAAGTCGTCGAGACCTGTTATTTCTTTGGTAAAGAGCGAACCTTGCGCGCCTTCAAGGAATGAATCCAGATCGCTCTCCTCTTTAACATTGATGATGCTCCCAATAGCATCGCCCAGCAGCTTCGAGTACTGCGTCATTTTCTGCCCGTCGCGGGTCTCTTTGTTGAAAGCATGGCAAAGAGTTGTTTGCGGCATATTCTTGCCTTTGCACAAACTGCGGAACTTATCGAGCAACTCTTTAGGTGCCAGATGGTTAATGACGACAGAACCATCGTTGCGGACATAAACAATATAGAATGGGTGCAGTCTGTTCTTTTTGTCGATATTCACGCCTTTGTTGCGGTTTTTCAACACATATATCACACCCGGCTCGGTGAACTCATTGTGTTCCACCACAGTATGAAGCCCGTATGGCGTATGCTCAACATCTTCGTGGGTTTTCATATACTCCAGCAAATCCAAACGGAATTCGTTTAATCCCAAGTCCATGATGGAAACGCCGTTGTTCATCTCCTCAATATCAACAACCTCTTCCTGAAGCTTTTTGAGTTGGGCTTTACGATATTCAAGGTCGCCTTTTTCCTCTGGAGAAATAGGATTATCGTCTCCCGTGGAAGTCAGCACTGAAACTTTCATCCTTGCCTCCACTCTACCCTTAAGGTCGATGTATTCGTCGAGCGTCATATCAGGCCAATAGTTCATCAGTTGGATAGCCTCATTCTTTGAGCCGATACGGTCAATACGTCCGAAACGCTGGATAATGCGAACCGGATTCCAGTGAATATCATAGTTTATCAAATAGTCGCAATCCTGCAGGTTCTGGCCTTCAGAGATACAGTCGGTCGCGATAAGCACCTGAATTTCCTCATTTATATTTGGATATATCGCCGCTTTCTCTTTTGAAATTGGCGAAAAAAGCGTCAGCACTTTGTTAAAGTCATGCTTTTCCTTAAGTTTCAGAGTGCTTCGAGCTTCCACGTCACCAGTTACCAAAGCGACATCCATACCATATTTCTGTTTGATAGTATTTGCCAGATTATCATATAGATAAACAGCTGTATCAGAGAAAGCGGTAAAGATTAACACTTTCTTATTGTCGCCATTGATAGGATGGGCGAACTTTTCGCGAAGGTCATCTTTTAACTGGATAAGCTTACTGTCATGTTCTGGAGTTATATCATTGAGCATCAGCTGTGTAAGCTCAAGTTCTTCCTTATCTTTTGCAAGATACTGGCGCCAGCTTATATAGTCGATATCTTCAAGAGCAATCTTGTTCTTTTTTGTGCCGATAAAAGCGTCGTTTTCCGAATCATCGATATCCAAATCATAGCCTTCGACATCTTCGACATCGATAAACATCTCATGCTTGTCAATCTTATCTATAGTCGTTGCAATAAGCTTTAGCAAGCGACCCAAAGTAAGTCGGAACGAATTGACGGAGCTTTCCAGTCGCTTCAGCATCAAAATGCACATCAATCGGCGAATACCCATTTCACGACCGACTAATGTTAGTCCAGACCCATGAGTTTCGGTATCAAGTGCATAATCCTTGATTTTGGAGGGCAGAATAAACGCGGAAGGCGTGTAAATTGCAAGATTAAGCTTTTGCAGCTGGGCAAAAATCTCATTATAATTTATTGCTGATGGAAGGTCGGTAAGCGACGGACGGCGTGATAACGGCTGAAGCCTTTTCGGGAATTTTCCAACGGCTTCTGTATTGTAATAAGCCTCAACATGCTTGCGGCTTCGGGCTATTGTCACAGAATCAAGCACTTCAAAGAAATCAAAGCTCAGCATGGAGAGAAGTCTGTCAGTAGTACGCTCGGCATTAGGCAGTTTTGCCCAATGGTTATAGGCTTTCTGCGCATTACGGAAAATATCATCGATAGATGAACTCGTGTTAAGTAAAGTGTCGATGCGCTCAGCTTCGCCCTCATAAGCCAGCTGCAGCTGGTTCTTCAAATCGTTGAAACGGTTGTTGACAGGTGTAGCTGAAAGCATCAGAACCTTGGTTTTCACTCCTGTACGAATCACCTGGTTCATCAGGCGAAGGTAACGATTCTCACGAGGATTGTCGTCATCGTCGTCGCGTGTAAGCTTTCCGCCATTGCGGAAGTTATGCGATTCATCAATCACCACAAGGTCGAAATTACCCCAGTTTATCTTGTCCAAATCAATGCCGTTCGACTGGCCGCCGTCGCGAGATAGGTCGGAGTGAAACAAAACAGTATAGCCCAATCTATCGGCTGCAATAGGATTGTTGATGTAATTGTTGCGATAAGTCATCCAGTTATCGCACAGCTTCTTCGGGCAGAGCACCAGAACATTTTTATTTCTAGTCTCATAATACTTTATAACTGCAAGAGCCGTAAAGGTTTTACCCAAACCAACGCTGTCAGCAAGAATGCAACCGTTATACTTTTCAAGTTTGTTGATTATGGCCAGCGCTGCGTCTTTTTGGAAATCGTAAAGTTTGTTCCATATACAGCTGTCTTTGAAGCCTGTAGCTTCATTGGGCAAAACGTCCTCAGATATATCCTCAAGAAACTCGTTGAAGATATTGTACAATGTTACAAAATATATAAACTCCGGGGGATTCTCACGATAGACATTCTCGATATTTTCAAGTACAGCATCAGTCACATCCTTAAACTGTTCCTGATTCTGCCACATTTTATCGAAATCAGCCACAAACTTAGTGGTCATCGGATAGCCCAGACGTATGATATTTGTGCAAACGTCGGCACCTTTTTCAATTCCTAACGTACTGGTCGTAAAGTCGTTAAACGGAATATAGCTTTGCTCGTCATCCTTATTTATGACAGTGGCTTGAGTGTAAACATTACCCTCGGTAACATTGGTTTTGAAACGAACTTTTTTGCGAATCCACTCGCCGCATTCCTTTGCAATAGCTTTTTGCGAAAGCTGGTTTCTCAGTCGGATTTCATATTCCGAGCCATAAAGGTTTCGCTCACGATTCAGTTTCGGGATAAAAAACTCACGTTTTTCTTTCTTACCAATCTCTGGTTTGATAAATGTCGGTGAAGTAAAAATAAAGCGTAGCTCGTCTACATCTTCAAGTTCATTCTTAAGGGCCTCGAATGCATAAATTGAAAACGAAGCAGCTGCAACAGCCACTTTAGAGCCTTTACGCAAAGAGACTTTGAGGTCGTCTATAACACGACTATTGATATTGTCGAACTGCTTAGGTAATTCCATGCTCATGACACTGTCAAAGCTGCAAATATACAAAAAAGAAATAAATTGTTAAAATTTTTTAACATTTCATTTTTTTAGCTTAGTAGCTTAGTAGCTTATTAGCTTAACAGCTTAATAGTTTAATAATTTTTGTGAAAATAATTTTACAATTCATTCCTTGACAGAGAAGGAATTATGGCGTAATTTTGCAGCCATAGAATTCAACATTATTTTTGAAATCTTTTAAAAGTATTAAGACATGGTATAATGCGTCCCGAAGTTTGAACCACAGATATGTGAGATTAAGGTGGTTTTCGTTTGCGGGTTAGCGTTGCAAATATACAAATTGTTTCTCATTCGATAGTGTTTTTTCTCTTTATGCGTCAAGCCGCCTCTTTTTGGAGGAGATAGCGGCTCGCAGGTGTCTTGTATCCAAGGCTCTGGTGAGGCCTCTCGTCGTTGTAGAAGCGCACGCCATAGCTCGTCGCCCGTTTCGCAAGGGCTCAGGTACACGTACTCCTGCTTCACGCTGCGCCACAGCCGTTCGATGAAGACGTCATCGGCAAGAGCGTCTACGTGAAGAACTTCATCGAGGAAGACTTGGTGAATTTCAGAGCTATGGCGAAGGAAGTTAGTGAGTAATTCTCCGAATTGCTTTTGTACAAAGAAGCCCTGGCAGTTTTGGATTGTCAGGGCTTCTTTCGGTTTGCAAAAGCTGCCTTTGTCGTTTTTTATGTTCGCATAAGGCTACATTTTGGCAATCTGTTTCACTATACAACCCTTGTCCGTCTCAATCCTAAGCAAATAAACACCACTCGCCAAATCGTCGATTTGGATTGTCGTGTTGCTTGTTTCAATGTTTTTCAACAACGAACCGTCTAAACCGAAGATTTTTACTTGCTTCACTCCATCGCATTCGATGGTGACGATGTCGGTGGCAGGGTTGGGATAGACGTTGGCTTCAAACTTGTTCTCGTTTACGCCATCGCCTGCTTCCACCGCATTCACTGCTGCCAAAGCATCCACGCGCCCAACGCCCGTGAGGTTGCTCTTTGTGGGCGTGAGTTTCACGGAGGTCTCTTCAAGGATGCGGCAAATGTCGGCGGGCGACAGCTCGGGGTTCTTGCTCAGCATCAGCGCGGCAATGCCTGCCACGCACGGGGTAGCCTGCGAGGTGCCGGTCATCGACTTGTAGCCCATGTTGGAGGTGTAGTTCAGCGACTTGATGCTCTCACCTGGAGCGCACACGTCGGGACGGATGAGGCCGATGCCGGGATTGAAGGCGTAGTCGCCAAACTCGGTGTCCTGCCATGTGCATGGACCGTTGGCGGTGAAGAACGAGGCTTGGTCGTTGTCGTCAACCGACCCAACCACGATGGCGCTACTCAACTCACCGGGATTGGCCATTTGGTCGGGATCCAAATAGGGAGGGGGACAGCTGCCAGGGATGCGTACATTCTGGGGAATGGGGTATTGGTCCAAGGCAAAGCCTTCGTTGCCAGCGCAAATGAAACTCGACACGCCAGCGTCCAAGATGGAAACGCAGGTGCGGCGGAAAAGTTCCCTTTCGGTGACACTCGGGTGCACCAAGCCCATCGACATGCTGATGATGTCGCAGCCATGCTCCACCGACCATTCCATGCCTTCGGCCAACTTCACCGCGCCGCCTGTTCCGTCGGCGTTCACGCTCTTGATGCACATGATTTGCGCATCGGGAGCCACACCTGTTTGCGAGCCTGCCGTGCCGTCTCCAGCCACGGTACCTGCACAGTGCGTGCCGTGTCCCATGTCGTCCATTGGGTCGTCATCGTCGTTGCGCACATCGTAGCCGTGATGAGGAAACGCCTCGCCGCCGTCCCAAAGGTGGTCGACCAAATCCAAATGGTTGTAATTGACGCCTGCATCAATGATTGAAACCACGATATCTTTCCCTGTATAGCCTAATTCCCAAACCTTGTCGGCATTGACTTTCAATATGTTGGGCGTGATTTCGCGGGTTTCGTTGGCTGATGTTGGCTTTTCGTCGTCCTCAATCCATTTCCGCTCGATGTTGTAACCGATGTGGGCAATGTCGTCGCGCTTGGCCAAAGCCAAAACGGTTTCTTTCGTGGCCGAAAAATAAAGGCTGTTCGACATCCAAAGGGTGCGCGGTGCAGTGACTTCACCCTTTTGCTGCATTTCGGCAAGAGCCAATTTCAAGTCGCGTTGCGATGCTTCGGTGAAGCGCTTCAGTTCGTCGACGACAAACGCCCTACGCTCGGCGCGGGTGGGCAAAGCCGAGGCGCGTTGGCTCAACGTGTTCCTATCGCAGCGTGATTTCATCAAAACGGTGATTTCAATCATCTCGCTGTCGGTGCGGCGGTTCATCTCTTCCTGCAAAAGCGGGTCGATGACTTGGGCTTGCGCAAACATATAAGCCAAAGCCAGTGTAATCATAAAAATGGTTTTCTTCATGGTTTTCAGTGTTTTACAATTCTTTGGTTCAATGTTCCGTTTTCCGTTGCGATCTTCAACAGGTAAATGCCATCGCTGAGCCCGTCAATGCTGCACGTTCCGTTGGCGGAGGAGATTTGCTTCACTAATTTTCCGTCCATGGCATAGACGTTGACTTCAGTCATGCCTTCGCACTCTACCATAAAACCACCTGCACTTGGGTTGGGATACACACCGGCTTGGAGCTTGTTCTCGCCAACGCCTAGGAAGGCCAAGGAAACGCATGATTTTTGGGTTGGACATTCGGATGGGGCAACGCACAACTCGTGGTCGCCGTCCTCAAGTTCAATGTCGAAGTGAGGCTCGGTCGTTGAACCGATTTCTTCGCCATCCACAAAGACGAGGTAGCTCTCGGCATCGCCTTCCCAAGTAAGGGTAACGATGTCGTTCTCAATCGTATAGTCGAGGTTGGCGACGGGGCCACAGCCATCCATGGCCAAAATGGCAGCCAAGGCATCAATGCGACCTGAGCCGATGTCATTATTCTTGTAGCCGATAGGGTTCACGGCAGTGGTTTCAAGGATCTCGTCGATTTGTGCAGGCGTGAGGTCAGGGTTCTTGGAAAGCATCAAGGCGATGGTGCCCGTCACGGCAGGGGCCGCAAACGAGGTGCCGAGGTCGGCCTTATATCCTTCAATATTGGTCCAGTCCAACGATACCACGTTGCCTCCAGGGGCGCTCACATCGGGCTTGATAAGGCCGATTTGCGTGGCATCGCCAGCGGTATATGGATAGTCGGCGTATTCAGGCACATCGGCCCAAGTGGTCGGCCCGCGCGAAGAGAAGGCGCTGACTTGGTCGTTGTTCTCCGTCGAGCCAACGCAGATGACG
>CAJOHD010000020.1 GCA_905234275.1 uncultured Bacteroidales bacterium
TCGCCATCATCAGGACAGACCAGCCATATTCACCCGAAATTGTTCGTAACTATGTTGAAAAGTTTTCGCAAAAACCCATTGTCAAATCATAAGAATGGGATGGGAAAGTTTCTTCAAATAATTGGCAATATTTTCGGATATTGCCAAAAATTTGTATTTTTGCAGTCGAATAAAACAGCTATGGAAAGAATGACGCAAAACGAGGAAATCATCAATCATTTCAAGCCAATAGGGCTATTTAAGACCTCTGATATTGCGGCTTGGTTTCGCAAATCGGAACCTGACTTGAAGGACTCAACCATCAACTGGCGCGTGTATGAGTTGGTGAAAGACGGCGTGATAACCCGCGTATCGAAAGGTGTCTTCAAGATTGGGGAAAAACGTTCGTATAGGCCTACCGTGGATGCAAGGCTTCAAAAACTGGCCAAGACTATCAGCAAACAGTTTCCGTTTGCCGAGTTCTGTCTTTGGGATTCAGCCATGATCAACAATTTCTCCCAGCATCTGACTGCTCAAAGCTTTTATGTGGTTTCCGTTGAAAAAGATGCTGCCGAATCGGTATTTCATTTCCTGTTAGAGAAGAATAAAAGCACATACTACAACCCAACTGATGATGTAATTGATAACTACTTGTATCAGAACGATAACAAGCCTATTGTAGTAAAAAATATGGTTTCGGAAGCGCCGACCGAAACCATTGATGGGGTGATAGTTCTTTCGCTTGAGATGATTTTGGTGGATCTTTTCTGCGACAAGCGTCTTTTCAAAGCCTACCAAGGGAACGAGTTGGTTCATGTTTACCAAAATGTCTTCAGCCAATACTCCATTAATATGACAAAACTGGTGAGATATGCTGCAAGACGTGGCAAAAAACCTGAAATTGAAGAATTTATAGAAAAGCTAAATCATGATTGACTATAACGCAATTGACATTAACTGGATAGAGAAAGTTTCCAAGGCAAACCGCAAGGCGGACAAGACTTTGGTTGAGAAAACCATTAGGGCATTTGTTTTGCTTGAAGGACTGGCCTCGGCAGGACTGCCGTTTGTATTCAAAGGCGGCACTTCCCTCATGTTGCTGACAAAATCAAGCAAGAGAATGTCTATCGACATTGACATCATTATGCCGGATGTTCCCGCTCATCTGACGAAAACACTGGAAGCCGTTGCCCAGAAGCAAGGTTTCCTTCGTGTAGAGCTGCAAGAACGTCTTGGTGAGACCAAGGTGCCGAAGATGCATTACAAGTTCTATTACAAGCCCATACACCGCACAGCGAACGAAGAGGATTGTGTGTTATTGGACATTCTCACGGAGCAGGTGCCGTATGCTGACATCAAGCAGGTGGAAATTACATCGAAATTTCTGCCGATGGGAGGACCTTCGATCATGGTAATGATGCCCAGTGCCAACGACCTGCTGGGTGACAAGCTGACTGCATTTGCACCAAACACGACGGGTATTCCTTACTTAAAGAATGGCAACGGTATGGGTATGGAAATCAACAAACAACTATATGACGTGGCATGCCTGTTTGATTTGTTAGACGACTTGAAAGTCGTTACAAGTACTTTTGGGAAGATTGCAGATAATGAATTGCGCTACAGAGAAGGTGACAACCTTACGATAATAGATGTCTTAAAGGATATTTTTCAGACTGCACTGTGTGTCAGCACTCGTGGTATGCAGGGCAAAGGCGAGTTTGACGAGTTGATGGCGGGCATCAAAAGAGTGAACGGATTCATCTTTTCGGAGTCGTATCAGATTGACAAGGCGATTGTTTGTGCCTCAAAAGCCGCATATCTTTCGGCGTTGATCAAGAAAGGAGTTTTGGAGTTTGAGCGTTATTCCAACCCAATGCAAATCAAGGAATGGCAGATTGGACAAACGGAATACAACAAACTGAACAAACTGAAGAAATCGAATGCAGAGGCATTCTTTTATTGGTACAAGGCGTGTGCGATGAGATAGAAATAGATATTACAATTATTTTTTGAGGCGTTAACTAACCAAGATATAATTAACTAAAGGTTTTTCTTGTGGGTCAATGAGAAAAAACTTTGTTTGGGTTGCCTTTGTAATCACACAAACACCGATACCATGTGGCAGTTCGCGAACGACTCTTTCTTGACACGTGGCAATATCAATGGCTGACATATCAAGAGTGGTTTCCGGATGTGAATGCCAGTCGCCTATGTATTCCATCTGACCAATGCAGCGTTGGGCAATGAACTTTTTGTGGTCTTTTAGACCACTGGTGCCTAATTTGAAACCGTTTTTCGAACCATGTGAATCAGTGGGCATGAAATGTGATAGAGCATAAATGGTCTTACGTTTGTGATCGATGTGGCCAAAGAGATAACCTCCGGTTTCGTTCTTGCCCTTTGCTTTGGTCTTGATGCGGATTTCTTTGAGCAAATCTTCAGGAATACGCACTTGCCATTCATTAGCGTTGGCACACGTGAACTGAATATATTTGTTGACGGGTAATTCGCAGGTCTGCATGCTGCCTGGAAAATCACGATGTGCAAAGGAAAGAAGAACACGGTTCGTCTGTTTATCCTCATATATATGGCGTATGGCCGATGACATCAGGGCGGCATGGGCAGAAATGGTGTCGTCGCTTATGCGCATGGTATTCGAGTGGCAACCCTCTCCTATGCGGATATTTTCGGTAGAGTTCTTCTTTTCGTTTGAAAGCCATTCGTATATCTGCTCGTCTCTAAGTGCGGCACGAAGAATCTCCATATAGTAGTCGGCAAGGGGTTGCGTATTGTCAATGTTCAAGTAGGTCACCCCTACGTCGCCGCCTTCTGACAGGGCTACTCTTACTAGGCGGGTCTTCTCGGGTAGCGTTGTGCTATCGATGCCATACATCACTCTTACTGAGGCCGTGGCATCAATGATAAGGTCAATCTCGTTAAGGTCTTTGGCCTGAAGATAAGTAAGTGCGTCGTGGCTAAATGCTTTGATGCCTTCATGTGGCATTCCGTGAAACATCTCAACAAGAGAGCTTTTCAAAGCGTTGGCCTTATTTTTATATGATTTGCCAGGATGGTAGGCTGCCAAGGCATGACGACAAACATTGTGCGGAAGGAAATGGTCAATGTCAATTAGGTCGATGTTGCATAAGCCGCTGCGGTGGAGATGATAGGCTATTTTACTTCCTACAGCACCGCATCCCAATAAGGTAATATTCTTGGTCCAGATTGAACTAGGAGTTTTGGAAATATAATGTGCGGTGAGATAATCGGTAAAATCAATAATGCACACTTCGTCAACAGGTGCGTTTGTGTTGTCGTTAATTACATCTTGTGCGTTAGCACGGAAGCAAAGATAATTGATGCGTGTGTTTTTGCCTATAATCTTTTTGGGACGGAGCAAAGCAAGTTGAAAATAAACATATTTCTTGGTTGAGTCTAAAACTGACTTCAGGTTGTTGAGTTCAAAGGGGTAACTCTTGTCTTGAATCAGCTGGTAGAGTTCACCAAGTGTAGTGGGATAGTGGGTGTACCAGGTGTCGTCAACATGGTCCTTGCCGGCAAATAGACGCACTCCCACAGCGTTTTCAGCTAGTTTTTCGTGCTGTTCGTTTCCGTATGCAATTTCGGACATCTCCTCGCTGACATGAATGGAATAAAAATAGCATTCGGATTCTTCCTTATAGTCTAATATGGGGTCCATATAGGAGATGCGCATCAGGAGGCAATCCGCTTTGTGGTTGCGCTGGGGCTCAAACTCGTCGTCTTCGTTCAGTTTCATTAATTTGCCTTTGGCTGCGTCACGCAGCCATTGAGCCACCAGGTTCACGTAGTCTTTTAGTGTGTGTTCGGCATACCAGTCATCTATATTCTCGCGAGCCAAGCAGAGTGTGGATGGAAGACTTTTGGCCTTATAGTTGACATGCGGGAATTTTTCAAAGGGGAAGTTTATTCTGTCAGGAAATACAAAAGGTGTTTTAGTTTGCCAATTGGTTTTGCTGACACCAATCACCACAGGCTCTACGCGGTGGAGAGGTGACTTTGTGTTGGCGTAGGTAAGAATATCGCCGCAAACACCAAGGGTGTTGCCATCCAACTCCACTAGGCGATAACTATTCTCGAAGATTTCGGCCAAGGAATCTATCTCCTTGGCCAATGCTCCGAGTGTGGTTTTGTCAATGCTTGAGTATTGTTCAGAAACGTTGTCCATAATAATGGGGTTTCGTTTCTTTGGCAATGGTAGCCTTTGAATCCGATTCTTTCTTCTTGTCGTCAGAAAGGGCAATGGCGCCGTCTTCTATGACAAACACAAGAGGTTTGTCGGTCTCATTTTCCGAGTCACCACTGGTACAGAAGAAATTGTCTTTGCCAACTCGCTCTACATAGCGGTTCTTTGCTTTCTGGCAGGGTGGGTTGTCGGAATTCTGCTTGATAACTTTTGAGGATGAGACCACAAATGCCCCTTCTTCTCTCTTGTCCAAGAAATCAAGTGAGGCTTGATTGGGTTCGTCTTCCCTGTCATCGGCAAAGAAAGTATAGCTACAATGGTGAGGTGCCTCCAATAAGTCCCATTTCAGAAAATCGTCTTTCTTGTTCACGGTCATGATAGTGTCCCATACGTGCCATTCGGCATCACCAGCGAGGAAAGCCCGAGCAATAGGAGCATCCTTCTTATCGGATTTGAACCTTAATTGTGAGACAATGCTGGTTTCATTGCGGTCGGCGTTCTCGATGTCTTTCTTGAACGGGGCGTGGATAAACATTTCGAAGTAATTGCATTTGGAACCGTTCACTTCTGAAATCAAGTTCCCAGGGACCGTGATGCGGTCTTCGAGACCTTCAAGATCTTTGTTGTCCGTCCATCCAATAATGCGGATACGGTTGCCTTCGTGGTCGGCTTTCTTTTTGTTGGCCTTGTAGAGTTCCATCCGTCGAGCCGCCTCTTTTTTGAATGCTTTAGCATCATCGCTTAAATCGATGGTGTATTCTTCAAAAACACGAGGTGAGTACCAAAGCTCGCCGATGAGAATTTTGCCTTTTTTCTTGTCGCTATCGTTGATGGAGTCAGGGTCTCCAAGGAAGAACTTGTCACCAAAGCCACGGCAGTGGTCCTGGTCAGGATGGGTAAGCAGGAATGCATCCAGAAAAGGCAATCCGTATTTTTTGGTGAGTTCATGGTTGATCAGATCGCCCAGAACGTCAAACATTTCGTCATCCTCGTTTTCAGCCTTTTGGCGGAAATTACAGTCGAACATCATTTTCTTAGTCGGGCTGCCGATGTTTACAAGGCAGCAGTCCCCGTTGCCTACGGGGTAAAATTTCATACTATGCTTCATCGTAATTGTTTTTATCAAAGGTTGTTATAAGACTTTCAGCATATTCGACAGCGGCGTTCTTGACAAGAAAGAAATTCACTATAGAATACACTATGTATATGGTTAAAGCAATTGACAGGGCCAATATACTGGAACCGTTGAGACAGAGGCTAACAATCCAGCATACGAGACAAATGGGGAGGCAATACAAGGCACCGCCAAGAAAGTTGCGGAATGTGCCATAGCGTTTCAGTTTGCGGCGTGTCATGGTATCGCCGCTGTCGGCCACTTCTTTGCGTATTAGCGCAACGGCATCCTTGGCCGTTCTGCGGGCTTCCATCTCATTGGCTTCTTCTTTGGTTTTGGAGAGAAGGTTGATATTATATTTTGACTTGAGCACTTGTCGTATGCGTTTCTTTTGTAGCTGACTGATGCTATTATCGCCAAGCAACAGCATTGAGGTGGTGGGGAAGTTGAGTCGATCTTTTCGGTAAAGGAGTGACTCAAATAGTTTGGATGACTCGCGGAATGCTTGCATGAAAAACCTGAACAATATCACCTCCACGGCAATGGGGGTGACAATGACAGCAGCGGTCTGCCACCAAATGGTTGATTCCGCTGTCAGTAGTGTGTTTTTGAGTGTACAGATGATAAAGAATGCGGCAATTAAAAGGTTGATGACTGTCGGCGTAAAGACAGCCTCAAGGTCGTAATCGTCCATTTTTAGTTTCTTCTCAACTTTTTCAATCATTAGTTTTGTTGTTTATTCTGGAACTTTATTTCAAATCTTTGTTTTTTCTATTTTTCATCGCAACAAAAATGCCAATTAGCGAAAATGTGCAAATGGCGCGTTTCCGCTGACAAATTGTCAGAAAGCATGGGGTTTCCCCTGATTTCCATAGAGAGAAGGATAATTTTTGATTGAGTTTGATGGATTTTGACTAATTTTGCGGGCGTGAAACTGATTGGTTATATAGGGATTGTTTTGATGGCGGTGATGGTGGGGTGTAAGCCTCACACGACCTCACCCCGACCCTCTCCTGGAGGAGAGGGAGGAGACTCCCCCGCCCTGACGGGCACCCCCTCTCAGAGGGGGACGGCCTCACGGCCACTGGAGGGGATTGATAGTTTGATGTGGCGGCAGCCGGATAGTGCTTTGACGGTGATGCTTGAGTTTGCGGGGAGCGCGGAGGCGGATAGTTTGGATGAGTTTAATGGGCACTATTGCAAGGTGCTGGTCGCGGAGTTGCTTTACAAGAACTATAAGAAGCAAAGCAATAGGGATGACGTGCAGAGGGCGGTGGATTATTTTGATTCTATTGTGGTGGCGGATGGATATAAGACGGACGGGCGCAAAGTGGACACACGCGGTGCGTCCCTACGGGAACGGAATGTGTTTTTGGATGCGCGGGCACATTATATTAATGGTGCGGGCTTTTATGAGAATGGTGATGTGGTTAGGGCTTGCGAGGAATATCTGAATGCTTTGGAAATAATGGAAGAGCATTTTGGTGACAAAGTACAGAAGGGGAAAAACGCTGTGCTTATGTTCTATACTTATAATAGGCTTTTGGAGCTTTTTTCGGCGCAGTTTATGATGGAACCTGCACTTTCTTGCGGTGAGAAGGCCTTGTCATACTGCCAAAACGAGCTTTCTTTGTCTAAGGAGATTCCGAATGCTTATTATCACATCGGGAAACAATATGACAAGATGGGTGAAAAGGATATTGCAAGAAGGTATTATGGGCAGGCCATTGAAGGGTTATCTGATATTAATAACCTTGTATATCGAGATGTTGTTTCCACAAAAGCACTTTGCGATTATCAGGTAGGATTGGAGGCAGATGCTTCCATAACAACAATAAAGAAGATGCTTGACTATGCGAACAGTGAGAAGGAGACACTAACCCGTTTATTGACAATAGGAGGTATTTTTACTGTTGAGCGATCCTTCGATTCTGCCATATACTATTTAGAACCTGTTTTTGAAAACAAGGATGATGTGTCTTTACAAATACGTGCTGCGGAATATTTGCTCGTCGATTATAATCATCTTGGAGATAAAGCAAAATCGGATGAATGCATGCGGTTTTTGGCTAACCATAAGAAAACGGATGGAGAAACTAAAGCTTTAGTCTCGAAACTTGAAGCCATGTTCAAGAATTACCAGAATAAAAAGCAGGAAAGACTGGCTGAGATTGAACGAGAAAAGGCAATAAAGAAAGCCATGAGAATCATTATTCCCATTATTGTTGTCGTATTGGTTGTTTACTTTGTGCTGATATTGAGAAACAAAAAACAACTAAAGAAGCAACAAGAGGAAGCGGACAGGATGCTTGGTGAGACGGAGCAAGAGCACGAAAAGGAGCTCAGACTATGGCAGACGGAGGCGGAAAAGACCTTGGAAGAGACGGTAAAGAAGCACGAGGAAGCTTTGAAGACAAAAGATTCGCAGCATGAACAGGAGATGAAGGCCAAACAGGCTGAGGCTATGCAGCAAATGGAAGCGGCCCAGCGAAGCCATGAGGAAGAACTGAAAAGACAGCAGGCAGAAACCGAGCGTTTGTTGGAGGAAGCCGAACGGAAGCATCAGCAGAAGATGGAGGAGATGATGGAGCGGCATGAAGTTGAATTGAGATTACAGAAAGACCAATCCGAGAAAGAGATAGAACAGACAAGG
>CAJOHD010000021.1 GCA_905234275.1 uncultured Bacteroidales bacterium
GTTACTTCTGGGAAAATGGCAAAGCACATGGCCGATTCGTTGGCCTCCATCTATCAGACACACATGGTCAAACGCTTGGAAAGTAGTTTCGATGCTTTCAAGAAATCGCTTCACACCCTGCTTGATGCCACTAAAGGAATGATTAAGATGTTCGAGGAAGACAAGGTCATCATCGCACCCGATTTGAATGTGAAAAAGCTGCAAGCTGACGGCATGGAGTTGGACGAAATCATTGAACTGGCCATCGGCAAGGGACTCGACCAAAAAGAGATTCTTTTCCACGCCGCCGACTTCCTGCCTGATTTCCTGCCCATGTTGGAATACGATGCCGAGGTATTGGACAAATTGTGCAAGCGATGGGAGAAAGTGAAATCCGACCCCAAACTGGAACTCTTCATCACTATGTTACAAGGCGAATTGTTCGACAAGAAGAAGAACCCTGGCGGCAAGCTTGTGGTGTTCAGCGAAAGTGTGGATACCGTCAATTATTTGGAAAAGGAGTTGAAACAACGCTTGAATCGCAATGACATTCTTGCCGTTTGCGCCAAAAGTCGCAACCGTCTGCGCGACACTATCAAAGCCAACTTTGACGCAAAGTATAAGAAAGAATGGCATAACGACTATAACATCATCATCACTTCCGATGTGTTGGCCGAGGGCGTCAACCTGCATCGGGCCAATGTGATTGTCAACTACGACAGTCCGTGGAACGCAACGCGTCTGATGCAACGCATCGGCCGTGTGAACCGTATCGGATCCACCGCCAACGCGATTCACAACTATATGTTCTATCCTTCCGACCCAGGTGATGCCATCATCAGCCTGAAGAAAAACTCCCTCATCAAATTGCAGAGCTTCCATTCCGCCCTTGGCGAAGACACAAGAATCTTTTCACATGATGAAATGGTGCATGAGTTCAAACTCTTCAATGCCGATGTCCGAGACGAAACCGACCGCAGCCTGGAACTGCTGAGCGAAGTACGTGCACTTCACGACACCAATTCCGCACTATACCGTAAAATCAAGCAGTTGCCTCCAAAGAGCCGTTGCGCGAGAGTCTCGGAGAGACTCAATCTCAATAACCCCACACAAGGAACGCAGTGTGGGGCTACCGAAGCCTCGGTCGAAATGCGTCTCGGAGAGACGCTACCATGTACCGTATCATACCTGTCCTCGCCTCAAAAGAAAGCCTATTACCTCGTGGGTAAAACCACCCGGGAACTCTCTTTTCTCGAAGCTGCCGACCTCTTCCATGCAGAAGCAGATGAAAAAGCCGTACCCTTTGGAGATGGCTTGCAACTCCACTATGAGCAGGTACAGAAAGCTTTGGCGCAATACTCCCTCGACCAGCAGAGCGAGGCTCAAGAAGAAAAGCTCAAAATCGGTAGCAAAGACAATGATGCCAAGAAAGCCGCCGCTTTCTTGCGCGAAATACGCCCCTTGTTCGATGATGAAGGTCGCCATACCGTTGACCGCTTGAAACAGATTGTGGAACGCGGAACCTATAACCAACTGGCCGATGCCTTGAACCGCATTTCAAAAAAGCAGAAGAAAGAGCCTTTGCCAACCATAAAAATCCTGGAACAACTTGAGGAGTTGGACAAACGCTACAGCCAGCCAGAAACCTCAACTGCCACCAAGCAAGTGGCACTCACCACTGCCGACATCATTCTTTCCGAAACTTTCATTTAACACTCAAAAACATGAATACCTCCATCATACGACAAATCTTCCAAGCGAAGTTCGATTACCCAACCTACTGCAACGAAATAGTCCACAACGTTTTTGGTTGCAACGATATTTCCACCCGTCCCGAATTGCTTGATACCACAGCTGATGGTGACAACAGTTATTACATAGGTCGCCAAACCGATGCCGACGGTCGTGAACTCGGCTTTTTCTACACCCGTGTTGCCCAAGGCAGCGATGTGCGCCGCAAGCGTGTTGGGTTGCGCAAGATGATTGCTCCTTACCTGAAATACGATGTCGATGCCGCCATTGCCGTTTTTGCCGACGAAAGCCACTGGCGTTTGTCGTACATCTGCGACATGAAAGAAGGTGTCACCAACGCAAAACGGTTCTCGTACATCTTAGGCGAAGAGCAGGGGCAGTATAAGACACCTTTGGAGCGGCTTGATACCATTTACGCCAAAAGAGGAAGGTTTGTCTTAAATGACTTGCGCGAAGCTTTCTCCGTCGATGCGCTCAGTGACGAATTCTTTGACGAGTATCACATCCACTACGACCGCATTGTGGCTGAGTTAGCCCGACAAGGAAAGACGGGAGCCGTCTATCACGATTATGTGAAGAAACTGATGGGGCGCATCGTCTTTCTGCATTTCCTGCAAAAGAAAGGCTGGCTTTGTGGCGATACCAACTTCATGCTCAACACTTTCAGCCAAAGCACCCGCAGGAGCGACTATTTGGAAAGTGAGCCGCTTTTCTTTGGCATTCTCAACACCGAACCCGCCAAACGCGAGCAAGTTTTCAGCAGGAATGGCTGGCAACAAAGTTTGGTAGTAAAATGGGCGAACATCCCTTACCTCAATGGAGGTCTGTTTGAACGCGATGACGTTGACAACCTGAGGATTGTTCTGCCCGAATCCATCTTCAGCAATCTCTTCGCTTTCTTGGCTTCCTACAACTTCACCGTCGACGAGAACGACCCCGACGATGCCGAGATTGGATCTTTGAGAGCCTTTTGGAGGACAACAAGGCCAAAGGCGCCTTCTACACGCCCAAGGAGATTGTGCGCTATATGTGCAAGGAGTCGCTGATAGCCCATCTCGCATCCAAACTGCCCGATGTTGCTGATGGTGTTGTTCGTGCCTTTGTGGAAAGCCACGAGATGCAGCCTGAGTTGGAAACTTGTCGCGATACCCTCTCAAAAGCCCTCCGCGAGGTGAAAATTTGCGACCCCGCCATTGGTTCAGGCGCATTCCCCATGGGCTTGCTGAATGAGTTGTGGCGTTGCCGCGAAGCTTTAGGGTCGCAAATGTCGCGCCTGCAACTGAAAAAGGAGATTATCGAAAACAACATCTATGGTGTGGACATCGAGCGTGGTGCCATCGACATCGCCCGTTTGCGCTTTTGGCTGAGCATCGTGGTGGACAGCGAAAAGGCGGAGCCTTTACCCAACTTCGACTACAAGTTCATGCAAGGCAACAGCCTGATTGAGAGTTATGGCGGCTTCGACCTCAGTCGCATCGCGGGCAAGACTGTGGGCCGTCCATCCACCTCCACGCAGTATGTGATAGGCCTCGACAGCGATTTGAGCCAAAAGAACCTGCAACGCCTGTTACGCGAATACTTCTCCGTCACCGACCATCAAAAGAAAGCCACAATGCGCCACGCCATCAACGCCGAGGTGAAGACCCTCATCCGCGAAAGCGTTGGCGGCACCCCGACCTTCCTCGCCAAGTTGGAACAACTCGACCCCTCCGCCAACCAAGACTTCTTCCTTTGGCACACTTGGTTTAAGGACATCTTTGACAAGGGTGGGTTTGATATTGTGATTGGGAATCCGCCGTATGTCAATATTGCCAATATTAAACCCAATGAGTACAGAGAGTTGTTGCAAAAATCATTTCGTTCAACACGTAATAAATGTGACTTGTACGCATACTTTATAGAAAGATCTTTTAAACTGTCTTCTTCAGGAATCGTTTCATTTATTGTTCCAGTTACATGGAAGGCTACAGATAGTTTTAAAAAGTTACGTGAAATAATATTCAAAGAACATTCGGTTTTACAGATTGTCAATTTGAACTATGGCACGTTCGATGCAACGGTTAAACCGATGATCCTGCTCATGTCCTCCCGATACAAAAACAATTATACGTTTGAAGTATATCAAGAAGATTTCAGGCTGCTCTATAACATTAGTTCACAAGAAGTGTTTAATAATACGGATTTGTCAATTGACACTGAATCCAATTTGCTCGATAAAGAGCTATTAAAATCAATTGAGAAAGATTGTATAACGCTGGGGAGTATTATAAAGTTTTCCCGAGGGATTAAAACAAGCAACGATAAACGTTTCATTGGATTTAATTGCTTAGACAGTGACTATAAGCAAGTATTTAGAGGTCGTAATATTCGTCCTTATTCGTTCGAATGGGTAGGTGAATATATTTGGTATCGTCCTGACTTGATGAAAGAAAAAGTTGGTTGTCTTCCTCACACAAAATCTTTTTTTGAAGTCCCGGAGAAACTTGTAATGCAACGAATAGGTATGCAACTTTCAGTGGCATATGATGATGGGCAAAACTATTTCCTTGATACGGTCAATGTGTCAAGGTATGAGTCTATCGACAAGAGATACTCATTGAAGTATTTATGTGGATTACTAAATTCAAGAGTGGTAAATTTTTGGTACCATAGGAAATACCAATTACCAACGATAGGTGGATACGAACTTGATTCGATACCAATACCTAAAGATTTCTCTTCACAACTACCCATTATCAAAATTGTGGACAAAATACTGGCTGCCAAAAAGGCAAATCCTCAAACTGACACCTTTGCTTTGGAGCGAGAAATAGATAGATTGGTTTACAAACTCTATAATCTCACGGATGAGGAAATTGAGGTGATTGAGCAATCTGCAAAATAAATGGCAGCCTAATACGTTTTTGAAAAAAGGACTATGAAAAAAGATATAAAGACCATAGCAGATTTGTTCTTGTCCTTGCTTGAACAGTATGGTTCATCATTTATTAGCAAGCGAGTAAAGAAGATACGAATATTTATGAACTACCCAGAATGGGTTGAGTTCTTTTGTTTTGCTTTAGTAGATGCGATGGGGTATCCTATTCCTATAAAGGAATCAACTTTGGACAAAAGTGTTGATTATATAACTGAACTATATGACACTGATATCGAAGAAGCACAATTTGCATCAGAGGAAGATAAACGAAGAGAACGCACCAATATGCACGCTTTTATGGCGTGGTATAGAGATACCCCTAAACGAGAATTAATGATTAGGGGCAGAGTGATAAAATAGAGTTTAGTTATATTTATATGGAAACAAGTACATTTATAATTACGACTGACAATACAGGGATAAAGTACCATCTATGGTTCTATAATTATTTGGCAAGAATAACAGGGAACGAAATAGAACGTGTAACTATAGGTGAGAGTTGCTGCTATTGTGAAAAAACGGAATTAGAGTTTTCTGATGGGTCCGACATAAAAATAAAGCTAATCGAAATGGTTCCAGATTGCAATAAGATGCCGGACGATCGTGTTACATTGACAAGGATGAATCTGAATTGTGGGGAAAGGTATGGAAATATTTATAGACCGCTATATACTCCGTTGTTTTCTAATATCCACAACCTTAATCCACTGAATGATATATCGCCTGACTATTACGTAGATCCTGTAATAGAAAACTTACGAGATTATAATGACTATATTCGACAACTCGAATTAATCTTGGATGAACTTCACGATATATTTAAGGTGGTTAGTCCAGAAGAAGACAATTTGAAATCATTTGGCAACGCCATTCGTAATGTACTTATACTTTCTTGTACAGAAGTGGATTCTCTTATGAAAGCTGCATTATTGGATGGAGGTTTTAATGAAGAACAACCGACAATGAATCATTATAGGCATCTCATTATTCCGATGAACCTATCAGAATATACACTATCATTCCGAAATATTACAGGAATTGGTAGCAGGTCGCCATTTGGAAACTGGACTCCTGACGATTCTTCAAAATCACTAATTTGGTATAAAGCTTATAATAATGTAAAACACAATAGAATAAAATACTTCAAGGAAGCAAATCTAAAAAATGCAATTAATGCTACATTAGGGTTCGCAACAATGCTAATTGCTTCATTTGGATACCGTAATGACATTTGGAAAGAAAAAATTAGTAGGTTGATTGAAATAAAAAAAGAACCATTATGGTCGCTGAAGGATTTCTACATTCCTCCAACATATGGGTCTAACATATTATATGTAAAACATCCCTATATAAAGTCAAAATGGGTTGAATATCAGAAAGAAAAGAATAATAAAAATAAAGAATCTCAAATTTAGGACACCTACCGTGTCCTTGTTTATTCCTGTTGAAAATAATCTGTTGCTTAAATACAAAACTCGTATCTTTGCAAAAAAAATCAATATGAGCATTTCTGATAAAGTACGAAAAGACTTGTGGGCAAAATCTGGTAACAGATGTGCAATTTGCCGTAAAGAGTTCTTTAGTTGCATCGATAAGGCTGATTTCAATATTGGAGAAGAGTGTCACATAGTCAGTTCTCAACCTAATGGGCCTCGACATATAGAGAATTATTGTGATTACGACTCTTATGAAAACATCATTTTACTTTGTAGAAACCACCATAAAGAGATAGACGATCCTGCCAATTTTAATATATACACAGTTGAAAAGCTTACCGAAATCAAAAAGGAACATGAAAGATGGGTTCGCCAAAGTTTGGCCAATGAAAAGGTTGTTGTATTATCGCTTATACGGAATGGAACTGAATTGGTGTCAATTATTGGGAATGGAGCAGTTGGCATATACAAATACAATGACGAAATAAGAAATATGGAAGAAGCTGAACTTATTGGAGGTGTTTGGCAAGAGATTTCAGATTTTATGGATTTGTCTTTGGATTTAGAGCCGATAGAAGTAACTAAAATGGAGTTCATTTTTTCTGAAATGATAAACAATTTGGATAAATCGGGATTCTTGGTGTATGGAAGAAGGGTAAGAGTTCGGTTTTTAAAGAAATATGGTGATACATCTTTGTATAATGCTGCACAAGTATATATTAAAAGGAAGTGATAAAAGATTGCGTTAAAATACTGCTTAAACACTCTCTCTTCCAACTCCATTTTCAGTTTTCCCAACTCCTTTTTCACCCTTATACTGGGAGCGTTGTCGTAACCTGGTTTTAAGTTTTTGAACTAAAAATCGCCATTATTGGCATTTTTTAGTCGTAAACAGTTGGCCGATTGTTATTATTTATTACTTTTGCATTACCAATAATTGCCAATAATGGCATAATTTAGGAATGAGATGGTGGAAATTAAAAGAGACAGATATCTTCAACAGCTGATAGAAAGCCGTCAGAACGGCCTCGTCAAAGTGGTTACGGGAATCCGCAGGTGTGGCAAATCGTATCTCCTGGCTATCTGTTGGAATCATTCCTTGTAAACAAGGCCATTCGCTATGATATCAAAGGCAAAAAGTATATCAACACGCTTTCAAAGTATTATTTTTCTGACATAGGTTTGAGAAATGCCATTCTCAAT
>CAJOHD010000022.1 GCA_905234275.1 uncultured Bacteroidales bacterium
CAATTCCTTGCGCAGTTTGAAGTAGCCGCTGGAACGAAAATAGCCAACCACGGCATGAAAGATGTCGAAGTTGGCCATGGCAGAGGCGATGCCGTGGAATTTGTCCATCAGCCTCGTCTCGGTATTATTGAAGAACTTGGTACTCATTATGGCTTGGCGTTTTGAGCGCTTCGCCCTTCCGATGGGTCACAAAAAGAATCCGTGAACTTCTGTCTGGATGGAGGCTCTGGACTGCCTATGCTGCAAACAAGAAAGCCCACGGATATACCGTGAGCATTTCCGCTTTCTTGTGCAGCATATGGGAATTGTCCAGATTTCCATCCGCTTGAAAAGCAAAAACGCTTTATATCAATATGTTATTTAATCAGTTATCTTCTATTAAGCTATTTTTTAATCAATTACTTTTTGATATTTCTTGTTGTAACGTACCTCAAAGGTACGGGATTATTTCTTTTCTCCAATTAGTTTGCAAAACTCCACCAAGCTGCGTTGTATCACACCTCCCACCTGTAACTGTTCTTTGTATTGCGCCACCATGGTGGGCGACATACTCCTGTTCAACGCAAAACGTACCACTTCCATATTAGCCTCCTTGCACAACAGGATGCCGATACTGGGATTCTCATTGGAACGACGCTCCTCCTGATCTAAAGCCTCTAAATAGAACTCTAACTGCCCAAGGTCTTTGGGCTGAAACTCCGTGGTTTTCAACTCAATGGCGACCATACATTGCAGCAGACGGTGGTAGAACAATAAGTCAACCTTAAAAGTCTTGCCACCCACCGCAAGCCGATGCTCTTCATCAATAAACAGGAAGTCTTTTCCCAACTCCAAGATGAAGTCTTTCATGTGATTGACAATACTCTTTCGGAGCTTGGTTTCCTTGTAACTTACCGGCAACCCCAACATGTCCAAACTGATACGATCTTTGAACAATAGCGGTGCCTGGGGATACTGGGCTTGCAGCATTTGTGACTGAACATCGCGGCTGCCTAATATAGCTGACATTGTATTGGTTTTGATGGCGCGATCCAATTCCTTGTACTCCAAACGCTCACGACCCGCATACAGCATGTAAAACAACCGTTGCTCATCAGTCTTGCAATAGTTCATTATGAGCTGATGATTGCTCCAACCTGTTGAAAACAAAATAGTTGGAATTTGTGCCAATTGGATTGGCATAATTGGATTGGTTTGTATTTGTGCCGATTGGATTGTCACAATTTGACGATTGGGAATTTGCGCCATTTCAAACGGAACAATTTGTTGAGGCTTAACATGGCCAATCAGCTCGATAAAGGCCTGAGATGAATAAGTTTCATAAAACTGAACCATCTTATAAATGGTGCGATAGCTCCAACCTCTCACCGTGGGGTCTTGTGTGTGGATATACTCCGCCAACTGACGGACAACGCCGCTGCCCCAAGTCGAAGTTTTCAGTTTGCCAGAAACAAACCCACCTACTTCCCATACCATCATTACCGTATCTCCATTGATTTGCTGCACCACTCGGTCACGATGGAGGGTAATGATTTTGTATATGGCCTCAAAGTCGTTTCTATATGTCGTTATCGGGTTGTTCATTAATATGTTGACTAGGCAAAACGCTTTATATCAATATGTTATATAATCAGTTATCTTCTGTGTTGGTTTGTTCTTTTTGGGTTGATGAGGGCAAAGATAGACAAACTTTGGAAAATGTTGAACAAAAAAGTTCAAAACCTTATAGACAATTGGCATTAAAAGGCTCGGGGTGACTGTTTTTGTGGAAAAAATGGAAAAAAGTATGAAAAAGATAACATCAAAACAATAATCCATTTTCACCTCACCATCCCCAAAATCACCTCTGACGCGATGGTCATTTCAGCGACGGCGCAAAGGCTTTTACAAATCCATGCTTTCGGCATTTAGCAGAAAATCCTCAATTCCAATGTAAAGCACCCCCTGTTGACTATGCCATGGTTCGACTATGGACTGCTGAACGATGATTTTCTTGAAAGAGTCATTGATGTTGAGAAGGGAGCGTTCTTCTTGTTCACGCTTCTCTGTAGTAGGCACATCGAATGCCGACTGGATGTAGTATCGTTTGTCTCCGCTGTTAGCAATAAAATCCACCTCCAACTGTTTTCTCACCATTTTTCCATCCTCTGCCTTTACATTGACTGTAACACAACCTACATCGACACTAAATCTTCGACGAAGCAACTCATTGTATATTATATTCTCCATGATATGAGAGTCGTCTTGCTGGCGGAAATTCAGCCTTGCGTTACGCAACCCCACATCTGTAAAATAATACTTCAAAGGAGAAGAGATATACCGCAGCCCTTTGACATCGTACCGATTGACTTTCTCAATCAGAAATGAATCCACAAGATACTCAATGTACGAATTCACTGTGTTTTGCGAAATGCTGAGTCCCAATTCAGATTTGAATGTATTGGTCAAGCGTAATGGGTTTGTCAGAGAACCGACTGATGAGGCAAGAATATTGACAATGTAACCAATTTCGGATTTTCCGCGCAAGTCATGACGGTTGATAATGTCCGAAATATAAACTTGTTCAAATAGGTTTTTTAAATACTGTTCTCTGTCTTGGTTGGTTGAGGCTGCCCATACGAGAGGCATCCCTCCATAACGGCAGTAAGCAGACCATGCTCGATGTTTGTCTCCTTCAAAAATCTCATGCACTTCGGCAAAACTGAACGGATAAACCCTAATCTCGTCACCGCGCCCGCGAAACTCGGTCACAATATCCGATGAAAGAAACTTGGAGTTACTACCCGTTACATAAATATCAATATTGGGGATATGCAAAAAGCCATTCAACACGGCCTCAAAACCGGTCACAAGTTGAATCTCATCCAACAAGACATAATATTGGTCATCGTCCGTGATTTTCGACTTAACATATTTGTACAAAGTGTCAGCATCTTGGTATTGTCTGTTTGTAAAATCATCCAAAGCCAAGGCTACGATATGATCTTCGTCTATTCCTTGTTCAACCAAATGCCTTTTGAAAAGTGTGAACAATAAATACGACTTGCCGCATCGACGCACACCAGTAATGATTTTTACCAAACCATTGCCTCTTTTCCGATCAAGCCATTGGATATAATCAGTTCTCTGTACTTCCTTCATTTGCTATTGAAAATTTTTGCAAAAATACGCAATAATTTTCAATAGTAATTTTATTTCCAAATTAATCGGGGAAAATTCCGATAAAATTGAAAAAGTTGAATTGTTTTTCATCGCAAAAATCCGTAATTGGGGCATAGCCCGAATTGCGGATTTTTGTATCTTTGTCACCTAAAATGAAACTAAACTTAATCGAACATGTACATCAAAGCAGTAAAATTCAGAAAAGAAGGAGAAGTTCAATAAAGCGTAAATGGCTATCAGCTTTCAGCCGTCAGCTATCAGCTTGGTAGTAACGAGGCTGAAAGCTGATGGCTGACTGCTGACAGCCCCGAAAATCGTATCTAAACAATTCTGCTCATGGTCTTAAACTACCAAATATCCAGTCCAGAGACGATGGAACGAGCCATTTGCGAGCTTGGAATCGTGCCGTTTTTCACCAGCGCCATCCCGGGCTATTCCATCAAGGAACTCACACAGCCTGGGTTTTGGTTTGACGGCGAGGAGGACTCGCTCGGGCCATGGGACTGGAAGATCGACTGCCTGCAAAACGGTGGCATTGCCTACGGGAAGTTCCTTTGCGGAGGAAAAGCCGCCTTCGCAACCATTCCTTTTTACCGCGAATTGATGAACTTCCGCCGCGCCACAACGACACCCGACAAAAACGGCGAACAAATTATGGCTTATCTCGAAAAGCAAGGCAGCATCACCATCAAGGAGGTCCGCGCCTTGCTTGGCGTGAAAAAAGGTCAAGCCGATGCGGCCGTAGGTAAACTGATGCAACAGTGTCGTGTCGTCACGGGAGCCATCGAACGGGTGTATCGAGGTCCCGAGCAGGTTTACAACGGCTGGCAAGTGTCGTATTTCTGCACGCCAGAGTCGCTGTTCGAAGACTTCACCACGCTCCACACCGACCGTACCCCAGAGGAGTCACTGGAGTTTTTAGTTGACCATATCACGAGGCTGATGGATGGAATGGCTTCTCGGAAGCAGGTCCTGAAGGTGTTGAAATAAGCCAAGGCATTCGAATGAAACGCATGATTTACATAGTCTTAGGCCTGATTTGTGTGGGACTTGGCGCATTGGGGGTAGTAGTGCCAGGCCTGCTGCTGGCCTCATGGCTCTTCTACCGGTCTTCGCCGCGGCTACAGGAGTGGCTTTTGCAGTCGTGGTTAGGGACTTACATCCGCAGTTATCGCCGTCGTGGCGGTATGACCATTGCGCAAAAAGCCGGTGCTTGTGGGATCATGGTGGCGATGGTGTTGCTTTCCACTTTTGTCTTTATCCCTAAAGGCTCGGTGGCTCGCATCATTGTGCCCATCGTCGGTGCCATCGGCGTGTTGACGGTCATTTTTGCAGTGCCTAATGCAAAAGATGAAGAATAAATTGTTGAGGCTTTTCCAACTTGTATTTTGACAAAATCGTTCATCATAATGAACAAAATTTGAAAATTTTTCATTTTGTTCATTGTAATCAACAAAAATTTACTATTTTTGCGCAGAAAAAGCGTTATGGTATGGAACTGGTTTCAAGGCCCAATTACTACTCAAAAGTAGAAAAGTTTCTCGGGAAAGGCATTCTTAGTCGGCAAGAGCTATGTCATGAAAGAACTCGTCCAAAGGAAAAAGCAACTTGAAGATGCGTGCGTCATCTACATCGACAAAGAAAAGACTTCCTTCGACTTCATTCAGAACTACAAAGACTTGGTCAACTATGTGGAGGAACATAAGGAGCCAGGGAAACACATCTATATCCTCATTGATGAGGTTCAGGAAATAGAAGAGTTTGAGCGAGGCCTCAGAAATTATTACGACAGCCCTGACATCGATATCATCGT
>CAJOHD010000023.1 GCA_905234275.1 uncultured Bacteroidales bacterium
TGCTGGCATCGGCCATGAAAAGTACCAATGGATAGCTTTGCTTGCCGTCGTAAGCATCGGGGACAAACAGGTTGTACTGCATCGTCTTACCCGTTTCGGAATCTTCATAAATGAATTGCTCGAACTTGTCGAAAGACTCGTTTTTCAATGCGGTATAGACGGAATCCGTGTCTTTGTTCACCATCATCCCGTTGCCGTTTTGCGGCTTTTTGTCGTCAAAACTCTTGTCGCCGTCTTTCCTTTGGGCGCAAGCAGCCAAGCATAAAGCCACGACTGCCATTAAAACAAATACTCTTTTCATATTTATCCCTGCATTATAGCCGTAAGAATCTATTCAATTAAACATGTGTCCAACTGGCATAGTTCTTACAGATTCACCCTATGATTCGGCTACCGACACGCTCACCGAATTCGGGTGCAAAAGTACGAAAAATTGAAGAAAGGATGTTCCTCTCTAGACGAAAAAATGTCTTTTAACTGCAATTAGACACCTTATGCAGCGAGGCTTTGGAACGCCTGATGAACCAGCCTTGCAATACCCGATGTTGAAATTGTAATAACATTGTAACATCCTCGTCCTGTGGCTTCAATGAAAAGCTGTATCTTTGTGCTCGATTGGTACTTTTTCTAAAGCTTACTAAACCAATGAATTTATGAAGATTCTTGTTGTAGATGACGAGTCGGATCTCTGCGAGATACTGCAATTTAACCTTGAAACCGAGGGATACGAGGTCGTGACAACCAATTCCGCCGAAGAGGCACTCAAGCTTCCTTTGCAAGAATATGCTCTGATTCTCTTGGATGTGATGATGGGCGAAATGTCGGGGTTCCAAATGGCGCGAAAGATAAAGGAAAATCCTGCAACGGCAAGGATCCCCATTATTTTTATCACGGCTCTCGACGATGAGGACAACACGGTCAAAGGGCTTAACATCGGTGCCGACGATTATATTACCAAGCCGTTGAGCATGAAAGAGGTGAAGGCAAGAGTAAAAGCGGTGCTGAGGAGGTCTAATTCCCAAACTCATCAAAGGGATGCTGCTTACAATAAACTTTGTTACGAAGCCATCATCATCGATTTAGACACCAAAACGGCCACACTCGACGGCGAGGAATTGGCGCTTACCAAATTGGAGTTTGAATTGCTGTCGTTCTTTCTCCGTAACCCCGACAAGGTATTTTCGCGCGAGGAGTTGCTTACGCAATGTTGGCCGCAAGATGTGTATGTGCTTGACCGCACCGTGGATGTCAACATCACGCGTCTCAGAAAGAAGATTGGCCGCTATGGCAAACAAATAAAAACACGAATTGGCTATGGCTACTGCTTTGAGGAAAAGTAAATCGTTTCAGAAGAACCTGTTCTTCAGCATTGGCGGCATTTTCCTGCTGTTTGCCGTTTGTTTCAGTGTGTACCAATACCAACGCGAAAAAGAATACAAAATAGACATACTGCACTCACGTTTGCAAATGTACAATTATGAGTTGATGCAGTCTTTGGGTAAGCAAGGCATCCTTTGCGACAGCCTTTTTGAGTCCTACACCCAATCCCATAGCATTGATAAGATGCGTGTGACCATTATTGACACCAACGGACTGGTGCTTCAGGACAACAATTATCAAGGGATTGACTCACTGCCCAACCATCTGAAGAGGCTTTGGCTCAAGGCAACGGGTATGACATCAAGCGGACTTCCGAATCCACCCACGAAACCTATTTCTATTCTGCCACTCGGTTTGGTGACTTGGTTGTCCGTTCAGCCGTTCCCTATTCCGCCGAACTGACGGAATCGTTAAAAGCAGACAACACCTTTATCTATTTCACCATTGCGCTGACCTTATTGTTGGCCATTGCACTCTATTTGAACACGCGCCGAATCAGCCGACACATCGGTCATCTGCGGGAGTTTGCGATAAAAGCAGAGGAAGGCAAGGAACTTGACCACGAGTTGGAACGGCGGTTGCCGGATGATGAATTGGGCGAGATTTCCCACACTATCATTACCTTATACTGGAAACTGCGCCATAGCGAGGAGGACAAGCTCCGCCTCAAACGCCAGCTCACCCAAAATGCTGCCCACGAGCTGAAAACCCCTGCCGCCAGCATACACGGCTATTTGGAGAGCATCCTTGACCATCCCGATATGCCGCAGGACAAACGTCAGCATTTTCTGGAACGCTGCTATGCCCAAAGCGAGCGCATGAGCAAATTGCTCATGGACATGTCGCAACTGACTCGTTTGGATGAAATGCCAACAAGTCTTTCCATAAACAAAGAATACAATAATGTCATTGATGTTGTTCCGATTATTCACAATGTATTGGAAGATACTACTTTGCAATTAAAGAACAAAGGCATTGAGCCCATCATCATTTCTTCACCTTTTGCCGAACCAGAGAGTTTGATTTACAGCCTATTTCGCAACCTTGTGGACAATGCCCTTGCCTACGCCATAGGAGCCACTCGAATTCTCATCACCTACGATAACGGCGAGTTTTCCGTTGCCGACAACGGCGTAGGGGTTCCGCCACAACATCTCCCTTATCTTTTTGAACGTTTCTATCGCGTCGACAAAGGCCGATCTCGCAAACTCGGCGGCACAGGTCTCGGCCTGGCCATCGTTAAAAACACCGTTGTCGCCCACGGCGGAACCATCACGGCGCTACCCACGCCTGGCGGCGGACTGACTGTTAAGTTTACGCTTCGAGGATAACATTGCAATGCTTTTGTAATACAACCGCAACACGCCTGTAACTACAAGTGTGTTCCTTTGCCACGTATTCGAAAAACAGACATTGTGAACAAAGATAATAACAAAAGCAAGTTTGTCGATTGGCTGGTATTTGTAATACTACTCGCATTAACCTTTGTGCTTATATACTTGGAGATTATTGCTGCATCGACGGACAAACTGTAAAACACCAAACACATGAACATTCTATTTTTCGGAATAGTGGTATTCCTTATTATCCTTGCCGTTTTCGACCTTGTGGTGGGCGTGAGCAACGACGCTGTGAACTTCCTGAACTCTGCCATCGGCGCCAAAGTGGCGAGACACAAAACGATTGTAATTGTTGCGGCTATTGGCGTATTTGCTGGTGCCGCCATGAGCAACGGCATGATGGACGTAGCTAGGCATGGCATCATGACTCCACAATACTTCTCGTTCTACGATGTGATGTGCGTGTTTCTGGCCGTGATGGTGACAGATGTAGTGTTGCTCGACATATTCAACACGCTTGGCATGCCGACATCAACCACCGTTTCTATGGTGTTTGAATTGTTGGGTGGAGCCTTCGCCATCGCATTGCTACAGATTGCCAAAGGCGCAACAGCAATCGATGGCACCTTGCTTTCGTTGGGCGACCTGCTCAACACGGAAAAGGCCATCTCGGTTATCTTTGGCATCTTCCTTTCAGTAGCCATCGCGTTTGTCCTCGGTACATTGGTGCAGTGGGTGGCGCGTCTGGTGTTCACCTTCACCTACCGTGTGAATGGCGTTACCACCGATCAAACTGGCAATATGGGAAACCGCCTGGGTTCTTCGCTCAAAATCGGCATCTTCGGAGGCATTGCCGTGACGAGCATTGTTTGGTTCCTACTCATCAACGGGTTGAAAGGTTCAAACATTATGACACCAGTGGTGAAATCGTACATCGATGAGAACACATGGCTGATCTTGGGAGGTGGTTTCGCTATCTTCTCCATCATCTTGACGATTTTGAGTGCCTTTAAACTGCCTGTTCTGAAATTTGTGGTGCTACTGGGCACCTTTGCGTTAGCCATGGCATTTGCTGGCAACGACTTGGTGAACTTCGTAGGTGTGCCCCTAACTGGTCTTGATGCCTACAATGACTATGTGGCCAACGGTTCGGGCGATGCTTCGTCGTTTATGATGAAATCGCTGATGGACACGGCGCACACTCCCACAATCTATCTGGTCATTGCAGGCATAATCATGGTGCTCTCATTGGTGCTCTCAAAGAAGGCACAAAATGTGGTGAAAACTTCAGTTGACCTATCCCGTCAAGATGAGGGCGACGAGATGTTTGGCTCAAGTGGTGTCGCCCGTGCCTTGGTGCGCACAAACAAAAAAATAGCGACAGCTGTTGCTGCATTGATACCCAATCGCATTAAGAAATGGATTGACTCGCGCTTTAATGCCGACGAAGCAGTATTACCTAATGATGCAGCATTCGACCAGATTCGCGCAGCCGTCAATCTTGTTCTCGCAGGACTTCTTGTTGCTCTTGGTACCAACATGAAACTGCCGCTCTCCACGACATACGTCACCTTTATGGTGGCCATGGGAACCTCACTTGCCGACCGTGCATGGAGCCGCGAAAGTGCCGTGTTTCGAATTACAGGCGTATTGAGTGTCATCGGCGGATGGTTTCTCACTGCTGGCGCGGCATTCATCTTGTGTTTCCTCGTCACCATTGTATTGCATTTTGGCTCGTTCGTGGCGATGTTTTTAGCCATTGCGCTGGTTGTCGTGTTAATCATCCGAAGCAACCGACGCTTTGAAAAGAACAACAAGAGCAGTGAAACGGACGTGTTGTTTAAGGAAATCCTTCGCACCAACGACAAAACTGAATGTTGGAAAATGCTTTGTAAACATGTGAACTATATCACCAAAGACAACCTACAATTTGTGGTAAATCATTATGAGACATTAACTACGGCTTTCTTATTGGAAGACTACCGTATGCTAAAGCATGCCGTTGTTCAGCTTGAGAGTCAACGAAAAGAGATTAAGCGTCAACGGAGGAAACAAATTATTGCAATGCGCCGTATAGACCCTGTACTCAGCGTGGAAAAAGGCACATGGTACTTCCTCACGATCAATTCCCTCGCGCAAATGGTGTATTGTTTGAAACGCATGGGTGAACCGTGCTTGGAACATGTAGGCAATAATTTTTGTCCAATTCCCATCAAATATGTCAACGAATTTTTCTCCCTACGCGATGAGATTGTACGCATTTTTAACCGAGCTATTCTTTCTAAAACCAGCAGCCAAATTCGCGATGACGCAGCAAAACTCCAAGCCACTCTTTCCGATTACCGTAATGTAATCATTAAGGATATTCAAACAAAGCAACTCAACATAGAGAGCATGACCGTTTTCCTCAACCTTATCCAGGAGTCACAGGAACTAGTCAGCGCCTTGCGCCATGCGATGAGAGGCAAAAACAAGTTTGAGGAATAGGAAAAAAGCCACGAAAGCCTAACTGGCATAGTTCTTACAGATTCACCCTATGATTCGGCTACCGACACGCTCGCCGAAAAACGGGTGCAAAAGTACGGAAAAACGCAAAAATGGTGTTCCTTGAGGATGAAAAAAAATCCGCAACCCAAGCCTTTGCCTGAATTGCGGATTTTGTATCACTCACTACCAGTTTTGCCAAAACGCTCCTTTATGAATCGTTTTACGGAGGCGATTCTCTCCGCCATCGGCTTGTCAAGCAGGCTTTGGAATAGTATCTCCATGCAAAGAAAACACCCGAGGAAACAAAGCACACCCCAAAGCCACTGAATGCCGTCATACTCAATGTCCCTATTGATGACGACGATAGACCAGATAGCGTATGCGCACATCAGCATAGCCGTCCACCATCCCGGTGTCACGCTGCGCAGCCGAAAGATCACAATACCCATGTTATGCACAAAGCCCTCGAAGATACAGAGGATGATTACAGCAAATGTCAGCCATAACTTCTCCGGCCAGATGAGTGCGGCTGAAAAGGCAAGTGTGATGTACAGTGCCTGTGAGATATGAGTTACACCAGGTATGAGTGTGCGCCAGTCGATTTGTAGCAACCGACCAGCCATCAGGTCAAGGAACCTGCCCTTGTACCCCTCCTCGTACTCATGGATAATCAGCAACGCATACATTCC
>CAJOHD010000024.1 GCA_905234275.1 uncultured Bacteroidales bacterium
TCATCGTTGAACTTCTGTACACCAATCACATCGCCAGGATAAATGCCTCGCAATTCCATACAATGGTTTTCCACAACAAAATAATCCAACTGTGTATCCATCTCCATTGTTCCCACGCGGACTTGTTCTGGAATCATGAAATTTTTCCTTGATGCTTTAGTAGGGCCAGCCTCCACGGGTAATAGACCGATTGTCCGCAGACGACGCTTGTATGTAATGCACATCTGTAGACCAAACAATACAAAAGCTGTTATAATAATAATAAGTGAATTCATTTTAATATGCTCTTACAATAATTCTTTTCTTGATTCAAATATACCTTTTGAAAAGGACAAAGCAAAAAGGAGTACAACGAAAGCCAAATGAAGTATGGTTACTGCGACTGGTGACACCAACCAATAATCGGTTACGTTAAGCAATCCGATGTGGACAGCTTGCGCATAGATATACCCTACAACAATAAATGCTAATACGCTATAGCCAAAAGTACTTCCTTTTACATGGAAATCTGCAGACATTTTGTTGAATGTCGTAGAGACTATTGCCAGCATATTTGCAGTAAATCCGCCGACAGTGGCTTGACTTCCCATAAAGTCGCCAAAATACGCTATCATCAGCGACAGCACAACAAGGATAGTACCCCACATTGCATGTTGCAAACGGAGTTTTTGCATTTTGGCCTTGCGAGCTTTTTTCAGTTCATTATATTTGTTTCTTGCCATTATTTATATTTTAGAGGGCAAAGTTAGCAAAAAAATCCATTATTCGAGCGCATTTTGACGAAAAAAATAAAAAATTGTTCAAAAACCACATCAAAAAGGCTAAAATAGTGCAGAAAATGATACCAATATTGTTTGATATAAGAGAACAGAGCAGAAAATAATCAAAGGACATTGTCTAATAAAATTGTTTGAGGTGTGTAAAATGAAAGTTGAAATGGATATATCTGCCTTCCCGCTACATTCCTTTTCCCGTTTCTAAATATGACTCCCCTGTGTAAAATATCCTATCTAATTAGCAAAACATTGCGTTTCGTTTTCACAATAAGCGTTTCTTTTTCTGTAAGAACGAAAGTGTTTTTAATATAATAATCTGATATACAAGATATTATGCACAGAAATAGCAAAACGCTTTTTGAAATATATTTTAACAAACCAGACTTTTGTCTTTTGAATATTATTTGTACCTTTGCAAGAAGTTATGAACTGTGATTAGAATAATGAACAAGAAAAAGAGCAATAGGGATTCTCAAAAATCCATTATGAGTTTTTTTATAAACTCAAGATGGTTAATTCCAGTTGTATGTGCCTCGTCCAATTCTTCTTTTATTGCATCAATTTTGCGAGATAATATCTCCTTGAAAGATTTGTCTTGTGAGGATAAAAGTAAATCTGGTGAGATTTCAAAGTTGGGATTAAAGATACAACCAATATCAATATGTGTACTATAATATTTTATTATGGAAATAAAAACAGAAACATACACTTCCTCGCCATGCTCAAGTCTTGAATTGCAGCTTGTGAAGTTTTTGTGGATTGTGCAACCTCATTTTGATTAAGTTTAAGAAAATGTCTGATTTGCCTAAGCCTATTACCTACTGTTTTTAGATCTTCCATATAACATAAAAAGGCGTGTTCTGTTGCCATTATGTTCATCAGGCCTAGCTAACCTACTCTTCATAATGAACAATAGCTCACGCCTATTATGATATATTGCCTCAAAGGCAAATTATCACAACGGGTGAGCATTTGTCTTGTCCATTATCCTAAGAGTTTATTTCGATTGCTAGTTGACACATCCCCATATTTCTTTAATAATTACATTTGCTATTGTTGCAATAATTGTTATTTTAGAGACAAAAAATCTGAATAGTCTTAATCGACATTATACCGAAAATATCGTTAGGAGACAAATGTCAGAAGAAACATTCTTGCACCTGTTCGACCTGACTTTATTAGATGAAACAGGTGGCTGTATGGAGTGACGAACAAGTTGCAAAGTACGAACTGAATGAGGCCACCGTGCTAAGAATGCTCGACTCGATGATGCTGATTATACCTGACATGGTACAAATGCGACGTGTCGAAGAAATCAAATATCTCGTTGGCGAGAAGAAAGCATACTTATTATCCATCCATGCCGATCTCGAACAACTACGTGAAGTAAACAAACTGATGCGCAACCGTATGCCAGAGATTATTCGGCGAGCTAACCGTGCTAGCGAATGGTTGATGGACGAGGTGAGCGAGAATCTACAAGAGAACCGTCGTCGCACAGTGGGACTGATGGGACTCTTTAAGAGTAAGAAGAAAGCCGACGAAGTGACTGATACGGCTAACCGTAAGGCGCTCAAACATGCCAAGCTTCAGACTGACAGAATTCTTTCGTCGTTGGCTGCAGACATCGAACAATCACAAGAGCGTGGAATCGAAAAATTGTTTGAGCATATTGACACGTTAGTAAAGCGTAACCACTTGCTTAACGAAAAAATCAGCCGACTGGCAAGTGCTTTTAATGATGAAGATTCGCAGATGCGCAAGGAAGGATCCGCCCGTTTAATGGAATACCAGCGGTGGACGGTGCGGATGATAGTCTGTTTCGGACTTGCCGCCTTTGTGCTGGCTGTGTTTTTCTTCTGGCTGCTGCACCGTGACATCTAGCAGAAATTGAAGAACAAGCACCTGTTGGAAATCAGCAACCAGTACAATGAGGAACTGCTAACCCTGCGCCATAACATGATGCTGACGGAGAGCCACGATTTGCACTCACCATTGACATCCATCATGGGCTATGCATATCTGTTAGAAGAAACGACCCAGGATGAGAAGTGCAAGCAGTATGAGGATGCCATTAGGCAGTCTTCGGACAGGATGCTGACCTTGCTCAATTCCCTGCTGAGTTACTATCGGCTGGACACGGGCAAGGATGAGGTGGAGATGGTGCCTTTCAAGGTGAAGGACATTCTGAGGTCGTTGCTGACAGAATATGAACCTTTGGCAGAGATGAAGCATATCTCAATAGAAGGAATATTCACGGGCGACGACACCGTGGTGATGGGTGACCGCAAGCGTATCATACAGATAGCAAGCAATCTGCTGTCGAATGCCGTCAAGTTCACAAAGAAAGGCTCTATCCATATAGGCGTCGAATATGAGGGCAATACGTTAGGTATCAAAGTGAAAGACTCCGGCACAGGTATGAGCGAAGAGCAGATGAAGCGTATCTTTGCCCCGTTCAACCGTCTGGAGAATGCCGACACGCAGGAGGGCTTCGGTCTCGGACTGAGTATCGCCAAAGCACTTGTAGAACTTCTGGGCGGCAAAATAGACGTAGAAAGTCATGTAGGATTCGGCAGTCTGTTTACCGTCACTCTTCCTGTTGTGGAGGGTGATGACGAGATACTGCAACAGTCAATAAAGGAAAGCACCATCCTCCCCGAAGGTCTGCGCATAGCAATCGTGGATGATGATGTGACCGTTTTGAGGATGACCGTCGAGATGCTTGCCAAGAAGAACGTGCAGGTGGTAGGCTGTCATACGGTGGATGACTTGTTGGACAGAATGCGCAAAAGCGACTTTGACCTTATCATCACCGACATCATGCTGGGCGGTATGAGCGGCTTTGACCTGTTGGAACTCTTGCGCAGTGCCAACATCGGAAAC
>CAJOHD010000025.1 GCA_905234275.1 uncultured Bacteroidales bacterium
GGCAGACGGTGCGCATGATCCATCTATTCGGTTAGCGACGACTCACTCTGCCTCTGAATCACGCCGCAAAGGTAATACAAATAAATGTACCGTGCAAGCATTTGGTAGGGGCTGGCGGAAGCCTAAAATATCAACGGGCTGAATTCCAGATGATTGTCTGCGGCGCAACTTGAGACACAAATTGGCACTAATGGGCACTAATTAATTGCCGCCAGTAGCAAACTTATCGCGCACATACGTATATACAAAACGGAAAAATGCCCGCACGTGTCGCACGTCCCGCACGTAAAATTTTTCTTAAACGACAACTTGTACAACAAAGACAACTATTTATTGCAACCCATGGTTGCTTCCGGTTCAGGGTATTGCGGCTGAATTCCGTAGACGGCAGTTGCCGTCGTAGGCAAATAGTTCTTGCCTTGCAAGCGACCAGAGGTCGAGCGGTCCTTGTTGTCCAAGTTGTCGTTTAAAATAGAATACGTGAAACAATTGTAAAGTACGGGTTTAGATTAAATTCTCGAGAGAATTTGATGCTATACCAGTGGTTTACGATCCTAAACCACCGATTTACGACGCTAAACCAGTGGTTTACGACGCTAAAGCACTGGTTTAGAATTATTCCACAGGCTGGAATATTTTGTTTCTTGGTATTCTGATTGCTGAAACAGTTTTTTACTTCCTTAGAGTGTTGAAATAATTTACGTGCGGGACGTGCGACACGTGCGGGTGTTTTTCCGTTTTTCTTATATATACATGTATGGCCTCAGCGTGCATGAGGCGACATGGGAACTGCTATGATGTCGCCGCAGCCCTTCTGTATGACAGGGACCAGTCCCCGATGTCCTCTTCTTTGGCATTTTCAGCCCACAGAGGCAACTGTTTATTTGCCAGGATCCAACTTATTGCTTCTTTGGTGGACTGAACTGTGCCGCTCGACCTTGTCGCTTTGCTTGCAAAGAAAGATAGGTTTTTATTCTGATTTATCCAAGAATTTTGGGTCTTTTGATAGAGAATTGTAAAAAGTTACGGGGAATTTCGATTTTCTCCGTAACTTTTTACATAAATTCTTGATGGTTTAAGAGAAAAATACTATCTTTGCACCGTCGAATTATTGATGGTGTATGATAAAGACAGCGAAGGTGGTGGAATCCATACAAAACAACGGAGGCTTCATCAGGACAGATGAAGTTGCTGGGCGTGCAGAGTATGAGCATATCAGAAAAGCTATAGAAGATGGTACACTCGTAAGAGTACGTCAAGGGGTATATGCCGATCAATTGGCTTTGGCAAATACCATGATTGATGTAGAGAAGATTGTACCTGGTGGTGTCGTTTGTCTATATTCTGCATGGTCTCACTATCAGCTCTCGACTCAGATTCCAAGTGGATATTGCATTGCAATTGATGCCAAGCGAAAGGTGACTATCCCAGAATTTCCACCAATAAACTTGTACTATTGGAAGAAGGAGTATTTGAATATTGGTGTAAAAGAAATGGAAATTTGCGGATATCGGGTGAAGATAACTGATGTGGAGAGAAGTGTATGTGATGCTGTGAAATATCGGAATAAGGTTGGCCTGGATGTTTGCTCTGAGATTATCAACGAATACCTGAAACGTAAGGATCGGAATATCACGCGTCTTTGTGAATATGCCAAGCAATTGAGGGTATATAATACCTTGTCGAAGTATCTTGAAATTGTATTGTAGCATGAGTATTGGTATAGGGAAATCGGTCAGGTCGAGGCTCCTGAGCATCTCGAAAACTTATGGCGAGAAGGACGGCTTTATGAAGTTGTTGGTTCGCTATTTGCATGAACGATTGATATACAGAATTTCCGTCAGTAAGTATAGGGAGAACTTCTTCTTGAAGGGTGGTTCACTGCTCTATGCCTATAATGGAATGAAAGGAAGACCAACTCAGGATATTGACTTCCTGGCAGCGAAAATTAGTCGCGACGCTGCTCATCTGAAGGAGATATTTGCAGAGATTTGTCAGATAGAATGTGAAGAGGATGGCGTCATCTTTGATGCTGCTTCCATCCGCACAGCGGAGATTACACAAGAGCGGAAATACCCTGGAACAAGAGTGATTATTGTTGCTCATCTCGATACGATTGTGCAACAGTTTTCTGCTGATATTGGTTTCGGTGATGTGATAGTTCCAGCACCAGTTGACTTGGATTATCCTGTATTCCTTGATACCACTCCGCCAATCAATATTAAGGCTTATTCGCTGGAAACTGTAGTGGCTGAGAAGTTCCATAC
Organism: uncultured Bacteroidales bacterium; assembly: GCA_905234275.1. Classification (GTDB taxonomy): domain Bacteria; phylum Bacteroidota; class Bacteroidia; order Bacteroidales; family F082; genus Limimorpha. Next base: position 2,268 of record CAJOHD010000025.1, read on the forward strand.
GATGGTGGAAAAGGACACGGAGAATAGCCGAATGAAGGATTTCTTTGACTGCTATCAGATATTGAAATACCAATCAGATTTGGTTGATGATGTCGCTCTTGCTGATGCAATTCGAGCCACTTTTGAGAACAGGGATACTGTTGTTGCAGACAATCTTCAGCTCTTTACTGATGCTTTTTCTAATGATGAATTCCGTAATTCGTTGTGGAAAAACTTCCTGAAAAAGATCAATTGGGAGGAGCAAATTGAGTTTGCTGAGGTGATGAAAGTTATCCAAAATCGCTTGGGCAAGTTTGTCTAAGCGATTTTGAAAATGGTACATCAGACCAACGTGAGAAAACACACATAAACAGAGGACGAGCTTGCTCTTTACCAGCCCGCCCAACCCTGAATGTTACTTTCAGGGTCACATTTTATAGCGACCATTTTTCCGTTTTCCCTTATACGTATGTGCGGGAGCGCTCAGTGAGCTCTCAGTGTATGCAATTTGGCAAAAAAACTTCGTAATCTTTTCGCTCAATCAA
>CAJOHD010000026.1 GCA_905234275.1 uncultured Bacteroidales bacterium
GTCCTTAAAGCCATCATTGATGAGGATGAGGACATGGTGAGGCTTATGAACCTAAATGTTAAAATAAGGGAGGCTGCATAGCACTTCCGAAACTTGAGTATTTTAGCTTGTGCTTTACTTCTTCCACCCTTTTACGAATCACCTGTCCATAGACGTAATCCGTTGTATTTTCACGGTCGGCATCAATAACCTCCTTTACAAACTTCTTGTTGGCCAGGAACAAACGATAGAAAACAAGTTTATCGAATACAAACCATTCATAGCAATTCGTAATGATAAGATGCTTGATTTTTGTGTTATTTTTGTTTTCTTCTTGGCGAATGTAGTAGAGGATTAGCTCATGCAGTGCTTTACAATTCAACTCCGCACGTTTGGCCATATCAGGGCGTCCAGGGCCCTTTGCTTCAATTAGTACAAGACTATCACTATGGATGGAGTCTGGAGATTCATATATAGCTGCATCTGTTTTCCCATTAGTGTTAATGGCATTAGTGTTTTTGTAAAATGCAGTTGAAAGGAATTCTATCACAAGATTTTTGTTATGCTCCTCGCTTTCATTTGCATTTACATTCTTCAGCATCTTCCGCATTGCTTCTTTGAAACCTATAATCTCAGTTTCTCCGACAGACTGTTTCAGATACGCTTTGTTTACAGCTTGACTTGGGCGGAATTCATTGTTTTCCATTATATATAATATTACTTCGACGACACTAATAATTTCCTCACATCTACATCGAGATGACGAGCAATCTCGTAGAGTTCTCGTTTAGGCGAGCGACAAGGTCGAATTTTCCACACATTGGCTGCACCTTCTTGCTTTGGCAAGCGTCCCAGAGGGCCGAGCGGTTGGTCATCCAGCGTGAAACGGTACTGATGCTGTGGCTCATCTGTTCTGAAAGCCAGATGCCAGTCCTTTCTTTCTCAGCCAGTACAATCTTGACCTGCGGTCGAGCCTGCTCACGCTCGGTAAAGTTGAAGCAATCTTCACTCTGCACTCGCTCAATCGCAGCCTTTAGCCTGTTATAGCGTTGTATCTCCATATCGCTTTTAATTATTCTTGCCCAACATTGAGCGTTCTGTGCGCAAATATAATCAAAAATATTGAGGATACAATAATTCAAGAACATAAATTAAGAAAAAGAGTCGTCTTTTCTCTTGATACGGGAACATTCTGCACAGATTTCTGTTTCCTATACCCCAATTAGGTTCCTTAGAAGGGTGTAGCCTAATACGCAGTTTTCTGTGGAGTGCCACACAAAGATGCTCGTCTGCTTTCTGATGAGCAAGCTCGGCAGACATTGGGTTTTTTGTTCCTCTGAATTGTTATTTCACAATAGGGAATATTCAGAATGAGCCTATCTGGAGATTATGGTGTACTTTTGCACGCAAAATTCAAAAACTAAAATAGACATGGAGGTTATATCAATTGAGCGCCGAATTGCGTTAATCTTCCAAAATCGCTTCGCTTTTACAAGCTTTTTTCGTAACTCTGCCGTCTTTGACGGCGAATTTACTCCGTCTCGGCAAAAAAAAGAAACGAGTTTCTTTGTTATGCCCTCGACTTTTCGTAACTTTGCACCCGATTTCATAAAAGAGAGAATGAAGCAACAACTAAGAGCAGCATTGTTCGACCTTGACGGCGTGGTGTTCGACACTGAACCACAATACACCGTTTTCTGGGGGTCGCAATGCCGATTATACCATCCGGAGCATCCCGGATTGGAGCACGAGATAAAGGGGCAGACCCTTACTCAGATTTTCGACCGATGGTTCAATGGCGAACTGGTAGCAGTGCGTCCTTTGGTCAAGCAGAGACTTGACGATTTCGAAGCCAGCATGCAGTTTCGGTACGTAGCCGGTCTTCCTGCTTTTATTGACGATTTAATCAAGCATGGCGTGAAGACGGCGGTGGTGACGAGCTCGAACCAGCAGAAGATGGCGAGCGTGTATAGGGCGCATCCGGAATTCAAATTGATTTTTGATACAATCCTAACCAGTGAGGATTTTGCGGAGAGCAAGCCTTCGCCTGACTGCTACCTGAAGGCAGCAGCACGATTTGGCGTAACCCCTAAGGAATGCATTGTATTCGAGGATAGTTTCAACGGTCTTCGTGCCGGACGAGCCGCGGGCATGAAGGTGGTCGGACTGACCACCACCAATCCGGAGAACAGCATCAAGGAACTGTCTGACTTTCAGACGCCCGACTACATATATGTAGACTTCGAGATAATAGAGGGAATAGTGAATAGTGAAAAGTGAATAGTGAATAGTGAAATATATTTGATATGGCAGGATATTTAGTGAGCGATACACGCAAGGTGACGACGCACCGTTTTATTGAGATGAAACAGAAGGGGGAGAAGATATCGATGCTTACCTCCTATGATTTTACGACAGCCGGTATCGTAGACCGTGCTGGTATCGACGGCATTCTTATTGGCGACTCGGCTTCGAATGTGATGGTTGGCAACTCGACCACGCTGCCTATGACCGTCGACCAGATGATATACCATGCCCGTTCGGTGGTTAATGGAGTAAAGCGTGCGCTCGTAGTGTGCGACATGCCTTTTGGCTCATACCAGACGGGAGTCCATGATGGAGTGGTCAATGCCATACGCATTATGAAGGAAAGCGGATGCGACGCATTGAAGCTGGAGGGTGGTGCCGAGATTCTAAGTACGGTGAAGGCT
>CAJOHD010000027.1 GCA_905234275.1 uncultured Bacteroidales bacterium
GATAAAGTCTTTTACTGTCAGCCAAAAATCTGTATCAATTATCGTGATTTTCTCACCACTTCGAGTAAATGCATCAATGTAGTTATGATTGTCGAGTTTCAGAGATTCTATTGTACAGCCTGTGTCGTACAACCTCGTTTCAATGGTAGAGGCATGATTCCTTATCTCATAGATATGAGCTTCAATGTAAGCATCCGACATTGCAAGGCAAATAAACCTTATTGACTGCAAATATTGCTCACTGAATTCGTTACGCCAATCAGAAGGGATGTAACAACCCTCCACTATAAGGTTCTGCCGATTCTCTATCGCTGTCTTCACCATTTCACGGACAATAGGCCAAAGTTCTTCGGTGAGGGCATCATCATCTTCTGGTGTGAGAGTTATCTTGCCGCTTCGAATAAGGCCCATTTTCAAATGGTCTATAGACAGATAAGGATACTTGTATTTTTCAAGCATCCGCTGGGCCAGTAGCGTTTTACCCGTATGTGATGCACCTGTTATCAGTATAACCATAAATTCCAATTTAGTAGTTATTGCCTACTCAGCTTATTCCAGATAGTTTCCACTCCCTGTTCCCCTTCGAAGTAAGCGTGCTGCTCATTTTTGCAGAAGGTCTCTGCCGTTGGCATTAGGATAAGTTTTCCGGAATCAGGGTACTCGCAAACGTCATGACCAATAAATGAGCGTAGATCAAGATATGTACAAGGTTCGTCGGTGTGATCGTATAGCTGGTGTGCTCCTGTTTCTCCGGCTTCAAAGAAAAGCATGTCGCCCGGATGCACTTCTGTCAATCCTTCAGGCGTGCGGAGCGTGGCACTACCCGTCAGTATCAGAAATAGTTCCTCAGCAAAGCGGTGGAAGTGATACGCCGCATTGTATTGATGCGGTGGCAATTCCCGCATATCAAAGTTTAAGTACTGTGGATTCAGTCCCCGTTTCTGCCGGGACATATCCGTCATCAGACGCCAACCGTCCATTCTTCCAGGATGCTGCTGGAAATCGCGTTCTTCTTTTCTTATGATCGTTGCCATACAATAATTTCTTTTTTGGAATGTCACCAATAGGCTTTCAAATTCCGATTTATCTAATTAATAAAACGCTGCAAAGGTACGAATATTTTCCTTTTCAATGTATCTTTTGTGACGGAAATTTATTTTCCTCACAAATTGAAAACAATATGATTGATACCAACCAACTATCCGCACTTATCTCGGCTTTCCGTGTCGAGACAGAGAAAGAAAGTATCTCGCGAATTTGTTCCATAACAAATTGATTGTGATTGCAAAAATAATCCCCTCTTACCCCGCCACATCGCTGAAATGCTCCAAAGCCCAATCTATCAGCGGTTTCAGGGCTGGCATGAGCGACTTGCCTGTTTCTGTAAGCGAATATTCTACCTTGGGAGGCACTACGGGATAGACCTTGCGGTTGATGAGATTGTGATGTTCGAGATTTTTGAGCGTGGCGGAGAGCATTTTTTGCGAACAGTCGGTCATGAGGTTTTTCAACTCGCTAAAACGCAGAACGCCCGTTGCGCTTGCTCCAATCGAATACAGCACAACGAGCGACCACTTGTCGCCAAAATGGGCTATGACGTTGCGTATCGGGCAACTTCTGTATTGTTCTTCAAAAGTTTTGTCCATCGTTATATTTTTGGAGCAATGAGATATGATAAGCCAGTTTAATGCGTTATATTTCTGAGATTTCGTCGGCATGGAGGGCTGTCATTTCGCAAATTTCTTCAACGGACATTCCCTTGGCGAGCATTTTGCGGGCGATGGCAAGGGCTTGTTGCCTTGCGCCTTCCGCACGGCCTTTGGCTTCGCCTTCTGCAATACCAGCCTCTTTCCCTTTGCCGTATCCTTTTGATTCGGCATCGTTCATGGCGTTGGTGATGTCCCAAAGATTATGAAGGCTCTCCTCGTAGTCGGAATATTCTTTGTCGTCAAGCATTGCTATTTCCGCCTGTTCAAATAGTTTCTTGAATATCCGCTCCTGCAATTCCTTGGGACGGTCAAGAAGTTTTGGGAGGTTTTTAAGGACAAACAGCCACTTGTCGTACATAGTTTCGAGTTCGTCCTCTTTTTTGTTGAATTTTGGCATTTCGAGGTAGAGATAAACAAGTTTCTTATAAAAAACTTTGCCAGTGGTGAGGTCGGTCAGCATTACTACATGAAACAAATCATCATCGGAAAACTCGTTGACAGTCTTGATGTCGCTGCTCTCGTCCTGATCCTCGTCTTTGAACACAAAATTAAGAATGCCGAAGGTATAGATTCTTTGCAGTTCGTAGTTCCAATGCTCGTCCTCGCTGTCCCTCTTTGCCATTTCGCGGATTGGGAAAGACGAATAATAGACGCTCCTGTCCTTGAAAAACTGTTGGAAGACGTTCTGCATCTCCACAATGAATTTTGCTCCGCTCTTGGTGGTGCAATACACATCGAATATGGCTTTCCGCTCCGAC